>NZ_CP060789.1:1288264-2576528 GCF_014489575.1 Tessaracoccus defluvii | reverse complement strand
CATACGTCGTACCCGCGACGATTTGGGCATCGTGTGGGTGAGTTCCGGGGAGGAAGTCTCGCAAGAGGACCCCGGTTCGTGAGAGCGCGAACTTGTGGTCTAGGGTCGCGGCGAGGGAGACAGTGCGCCGGGGCCGAGACGTCAGGTTGCAGCTGCTTTGGGACGACTATTTCCAGGGGGTAATGGATGACGCACGGATACGAGCAGGTGGATCCTGTGGGTGCGAAGGGTATTTCACGCCGGACGGTTGTGAAGGGTGCTGCTTGGACGGCGCCGGTGGTTGCGGTTGCGGTTGCGGCACCGATGGCTGCGGCGTCGAGCGAGACCACTCCAACATGTGTGGCTGTCCGGGGAGAGATGAGTCCGCTCGAGGCTGGCGTCGTGTTGTACCACGATGGCGCAAATGAGTGTGCCGCCGGTACGACTTCGGATGGCAAGCTGGCGTGGCCGAATACACCGGGCATGAACATCTACTATCCCGGAGGTACGCTTCCGGTCTATACCACGGGTTTCACGCCCGTAATTTTCCATAGCGACACGTCGGTATTCAAGACGCCTCTTGAGGACCCTGCGACAAGCGACGCCATCGCAAAGTGCGTTGCGGGCAAGAATGTCATTGCCACGAGTGTCCACGGGCTCGCAGGCGTGGCTACAGCGTCTGAGGGGTTCCTCTCAATGGACGACCGTGACAACACGGCCGAGGCTTCGGATGCTCCTGTTTCCTTCACCGTCACATACTCAGCCGCTGTTGTTGCGGGTAGCCAGTACACCTTCGTCCTGCCGGTGGAGATGCTCTCCGCGACCAACGGTGAGCAGCTGCTGAAGATCGAGGTCACGACGACTGGCGGGTCGGAAGAACTGAGCCGTCTGAAGTTCGGCCAGGACACGGAGGTCAGCACGGGTGGCATCGAAGGCTACGCGGATTACATAAACCCGTCGAAGGGCGAGAATTCAGTTTCTGTCCGTGTGGAATATGAGATCACGCCCGCTGTGGCTCAGACGATCTTGTTCACCTACACATTCATTTTGCCCAAGTACTCGGTTGGGACGAGGCAGAACGCGGATATCTGGGTGCAGGCGCCGCAGAACAGCCAGGTCTGCACAGTGCGCTAAGCCGCTTGCGGTGTCCTCGCTCACCGCATGCTGGTGGGCGAGGACGCTGCCGCGGTCAGGGGTGGCTGGGGTCGCAGGGCCCCGTTAGGTACAGTGAGCCCGTCGGCCGACTGAAAGATGAGCATGGAACTGTCTGACTGCCTGAGGATCCTGCGCAAGTACTGGCGGAGCATCACCGCCGTCACCCTCGCGGGGATCCTGCTGGCAGCCGTTGCCACCCTCTTCATCAAGCCGACGTACACCTCGGACGCGTCGCTGTTCTTCTCGATCCGCTCGGCCAGCAGCGTCAACGAGCTCAACGCCGGCTCCAACTACGCCGAGAACCAGGTGCAGTCGTTCGCCAAGGTGGCCCGCACCGACATCGTGCTGCAGCCCGTCATCGACGAACTCGGGCTCGACACCACCACCGCCAAGCTGGCCCAGGACATCACCGTCACCATCCCGGCCAAGACGGCGACGCTCGACCTTGCCGTCGAGGCCGACACCCCGGCACAGGCCGCCGAGATCGCAGCCGCCGTCGCGACACGGCTCATCGCCACGGTCGACGAACTGTCGCCCCCTGCGGCTGACGGCACCAAGCCCGTCCTCGCCACCGTCATCAAGCAGCCGAAGGTGCCGGCGACGCCGTCGTCGCCGAACGTGCCGCGCACACTGGCCATCGGCGCGATGCTCGGCCTGCTGCTGGGCGCCGGCCAGGCGCTTCTGCGCGACCTGCTGAACCTCAACATCCGCAGCGAGCGTGACCTGGAGCCGGTGACCGACGTCGCCCTCCTCGGCATCATCCCCGACAGCGGGCCCACGCCCGAAGGACCGCTCGACCTCGCCGCCGACCCCCACGGGCTGCGCGCCGAGGCGTACCGCAGCGTCCGCACCAACCTGCAGTTCCTGGGCCTCGACCAGGGGCACCGCGCGATCGTCGTCACGTCGTCGATCCCGGGTGAGGGGAAGACGATGACGTCGCTGCACATCGCCCACACGCTGGCCGCCTCCGGTGAACGGGTCCTCGTCATCGACGCCGACCTGCGCCGCCCCAAGATCGCCAGCTACCTGAACGTGGAGGGCGCCGTCGGCCTCACCACCGTCCTGATCGGCGACGCGTCGCTGGAGGACGTGGTGCAGCCGCACGGCACCGTCAACCTGGACGTGCTCGCCTCCGGCCCGATCCCGCCGAACCCGGCCGAGCTGCTGGGCCACCCGCGGATGGCCAAGCTGATCGCCGCGGCGTCCGAGCGCTACGACACCGTCATCATCGACTCCCCGCCGCTGCTGCCCGTCACGGACGCCGCGGTGCTGTCGCGGCTGTCGGACGGCATGCTCGTCGTCGTCGGTGCCGGCACCGTCAAGCGGTCGGAGCTGGGTAACGCGCTGGCCAGCCTCGAGCGGGTCGACGCCCGCGTGCTGGGCCTGCTGCTGAACCGGGTCCGCGAACGCGACGCCGACACCTACGGCTACCGCTACACCTATGAGGCCGCGCCGCAGCCGCATCCCGACGCTCCCAGCCGGGGCACCTGGCGCTCCGAGCAGGTCAGCGTCGCCCGATGACGGCGTCGTTCACGATCCTGACGGTCTGCACCGGCAACATCTGCCGCTCGCCAGCCGCCGAACGGCTCCTCGGCGCCGCTCTGTGGCCCGACGTGCGGGTCGTCAGCGCCGGCACCGGAGCTTTGGAGAACCATCCTGTCGAACCGGCCATGGCTGCGCTGATGCTCAACGACGGCATCAGCCCAGCCGGGTTCGCCGCCCGGCAGGTGACCCGCGACGACGTCGCGAACGCCGACCTGATCCTCGCGCTCACCCGCGACCACCGCTCCCGGCTGGTGCGGCTGGTCCCCGCGGCGCTGCGACGCGGTTTCACGCTGCTGGAGTTCGCCCGGATCGTCGCTGCGCCCGAGTTCCCCACCCTCGAGGGGACCGTGGAGGAGCGCCTGCGCGAAGCGGTGTCACAAGCGGGTCGTCGGCGGTCCACGGGCACCGTCATCCACGACGACGACGTGCCGGACCCCTATCGTCGTGGGCAGGAGGCCTTCGATGAGGCCTACGGGCTCATCTCGACGGCCGTGAAGCAGATCGCCACCGCGGTCGGTCGCTGAGCCCCCTACCCACCTCGCAACGACGGGAGCTGTTGTGGAACTGGCGGACTACCTGCGCATCCTGCGTGCGTACTGGAAGGAACTGACGGCTGCCGTGCTGCTCGGCGTGCTGTTCGCGGCCGTCTGGAGCATCGCGCAGCCACGGGTCTACACGGCGGAGGCGAGCGGTTTCGTCGCTGCACCCGGCGGAGGCGACCTCGGGTCGTCGATGGTGGGCGATCAGCTGGCCCGCTCGAAGGTCCGCTCGTATGTCGACCTCGGCTCGTGGCGCACCGTCGCCCAGCACGCCGTCGATGAGCTGGGGCTGACGGAGTCGCCGGAGGCGGTCGCGTCGCGGGTGAAGGTGACCAATCCGACGGACACGGTGATCCTGCGGGTGAGCGCCACGGGATCGACGCCGGAGTCGGCCCGCGACCTGGCAGAGGAGTGGATCCGGGGCATGATCTCGGAGATCGCCCGCCTGGAGGGCGTGGACGGGCAGGAGCCCGCCGTCCAACTGTTCGCGGGTGATTCGGCCCGGCTGCCGACGGCGCCCAGCTCACCGAACGTGAAGCTGAATCTGGCGCTCGGGGCGCTCATCGGTGCGCTGATCGGCGGCGGCTACGCCGTCGTCCGGGAATGGCTGGACAGGCGGATCCGGTCGGCGGAGGGCGTCGAGAAGGCGACGGGTGTCTCCGTCGTCGGGGCGCTGCCGGTGGAGACGGACCCGGAGACGGCGGGGTCGCCGCTGCGGCTCGTCGATGCACGGGACACGGACAGGGCGGCGACTGCGGAGGCGTTCCGCGGGCTGCGGACGAACCTGCAGTACATGAGTGTCGACGACCCGCCGCGGGCCATCGTCGTCACGAGTTCGCTGCCGGGCGACGGGAAGTCGTTCACCGCCGTCAATCTGGCGCTGACGCTGGCGGCGACGGGGCAGAGGACGATCCTGGTGGACGCGGATCTGCGTCGGCCGCGGGTGGCGGCGACGCTGGGCCTGCTGGAGGATGCGGGGCTGTCGGACGTGCTGGCGTCGCGGGGGACGGTCGCGGACCTGCTGCAGCAGGTCGACGGGGCCCCGAACCTGGGGGTGCTGGCGGCGGGCCCGATCCCGCCGAACCCGAGCGAGCTGGTCGGCTCGGAGCGGATGCACCGTCTGATCCAGTCGCTGGGCAAGGAGGCGATGGTCGTCATCGACTCGCCGCCGCTGCTGCCGGTGACGGACGCGGCGCTGCTGGCGACGAAGGCCGACGGGGCGCTGGTGGTGGTGAGCACGGGCAAGACGACGTACGAGATCCTGGGCAAGGCGCTGGACAACCTGACGAAGGCGAACGGCAAGCCGCTGGGGATCGTGATGAACAAGGTGCCGCGCACGGGCGCTGGGGCACTGTACTACGGGTACCAGTACACGGCGGACCACTACGCGGAGGACGGGGCAAAGAAGAAGGTCCCGGCGTCGCGCTGAGCTTCGAGCGTCGGTCCCTGAGGAGCGAGCGCCTGCGCGAGCGTCTCGAAGGGGCGCGAGCGTCTCGAAGGGCGAAGGGGCGCGAGCGTCTCGAAGGGCCGCGGCCTGACGACCAGCCCCCGGTCGCCCCTATCCACAACCACCACTCCCGATGGGAACTCCCCGTCCCCGCGACCCATCGTGGCCACATGGCATGGGTCTACATTCTCAAGTGCTCCGACGGCGCCTTCTACGTCGGCAGCACCAAGTACCTGGAGGACCGGGTCGACCAGCACAACAGCGGTTTCGGTGCCTCCTTCACCAAGAAGCGACGCCCGGTGACGCTCGTCTTCGCCCAGGAGTACGACAACGTCGGAGAGGCCTGGCAAATGGAGCGTCGACTCCACGGTTGGAGCCGGGAGAAGAAGCAGGCGCTCATCGACGGCCGGTTCGAGCTGCTGCCCGAGCTGTCTCGACGGGGCCGACGCAGGGATCTGTCAGGTGCATCGGGTGGCGAAGGTGCGGCGCGATAGGTCGTCCAGGCATCTCCGCTGCCCGAGGAGGTTGCGAGGGGGGCCGTTCCCTGAGGTTGCGAGGCAAGAGCAACCGTCTCGAAGGGCGAATTGCTCGTCCACGCGACATGGTGAGCTGGGCATCCCCCTGAGTGCAACTGAAAATGAGAGAAGCACGATGCTCACCCGGTCTGCCGACTTCATCGAACGGCGCCGCTTCATGAAGGGTGCTGCATGGGTAGCCCCCGTTGTCGTCGTCGCCGTAGCGGCCCCCGCTGCGGCTGCATCCGCCGCGATCCTCGATGAGTTTCGGATCACTGTCTACGATCTCGAGAACCGTCGAGATGATGGGACCGCAGGTCCTCTCGTCTGGGCGGGGTTCAACGCCCAGCGAACATGGTCGGATACCGAGGTGCCAGCCACCGTCAGCTACGTCGCGATTCTGACCGGACCCGGAGGGCTCAAGGAAACGTTCACCGGCGCCGCCGAACTTCTACCCATCGGGACCTTCGAACTGCTCGACAAGGTCGTGTTGACCAAGGCCCGAGTTGTCACCGGGACCTACACGCTGACCTTGACGATGACGGTTGAGGGCCATCTGGCGAAGACGGCGTCGTCATCCGTGACCGTCTGAGGGACACCCTGACGGAGCCCAACCGGTAGGCCATATCCCGGAATAGGCCATCGGCTGCACTCTCCAGCAGAGGGCAGCGAATAGGACCCCGGTATGCGCGGCGCTTGACGGTGCGTGCAATACTCGGAAAATCGGCGCGGGGAGGGAGAGACCCCGCGGTGAACGACTCGGGGGAGTCATGTCTGTTCGTCCTGTGGACGGTGTCGATCGACGCCGCGTCCTGAAGGCCGCCGCTTGGAGCGCGCCAGTTATCGCCATTGCCGTCGCGGCACCCGCCGCTGCGGCCTCGACCTCGCCGGACTTCGTCAGTGAGTTCGCCATCGATGCCTACACACTGTCCGATCTCCGGCAGAACGGAGAGCGCGGCCCGCTGGAGTGGGCTGGCGGCCACATCGGATGGTGGTATTCGCCGAGTGGGACGGCCGCGGTGACCGTGGTGTACACGGCCGTGCTGAGGCTCCCCGACGGGACAAGTCAAACGCTGGTCCCATCCACGGTGGTGGCGCTCGGTGTCTCCTCGCAGATCGCGATTCCGAAGATTGTCTGGGGCACGGCACCCATTCCCGCCGGGACCTACACGGTGACATTCAGCGCCACGGTTGACGGCCATGCGGGGCTGATCGACGTGAGTACGTTGACGATTAGCTGATCAGCATTCCGCTCGCTGAGCCGGTCGCTGACGCAGGTTTCTCCGTTCTCTGAGCCGGTCGCTGACGCAGGTTTCTCCGTTCTCTGAGCCGGTCGCTGACGCAGGTTCTCCGTTCCCTGAGCAGGCCGCCTGCGGCCGTGTCGAAGGGCGCTCGAGGTACCCGCCTTCGCCGTCCGCCGTTGTCCGTCGGCCGTCCGCCGTTGTCCGTCCGCCGTTGGCCATGGTCGTCCGCCCTCGCCCTCCGAGACGCTCGCGCAGGCGCTCGCTCCGGGTCCTGAGAGTGTCGCCCCTCGAGACGCTCGTTCGTACCGGGTCCTGAGCTTGTCGAAGGGCAAGTTCTCCGTTCCCTGGGCCGGCCGCCTGCGGCCGTGTCGAAGGGGCTCATCAACGACCGATGGTTCCTTCAAATCTGCAATACCCGTCTATTGCACGTGAATCCCCTGGAAAGCGCACAGAGCTGTCTCAGAACTGTGCAATAATTCTGACTTCACGCGGGGAGGGAGAGGCCCCGCGATGAACGACTCGGGGGAGTCATGTCTGTTCGTCCTGTGGACGGCGTCGATCGACGCCGCATTTTGAAGGCAGCCGCGTGGAGTGCGCCGGTCATCGCAGTAGCGGTGGCGGCCCCGGCCGCGGCGGCAAGCGGCGAGGTCAGCATTGTTGCTGGCCTGCTGATTGACGTGAGCGATCCGACCGGTTCCGGTTCGGGCAAGGGCCCGATCAAGTGGACCGGTGCGACGATCACGTGGCCTGCTGACAAGGCTGCGGCCGCCAGCGTGAGCTACAAGGTGGACCTCACCGGTCCGACCGGTTTCACGCCGATGCACCTGGTGCTCCTGAGCACGGTGGTGCTCGCGCCCGGTGGGTCGAGGGCTGTTCCCGGGCAGAACGGCATCGGCGCCTCATCCTCCATGCCTGCGGGAACGTACACCGTCACGCTCACCGTCATCGCCGATGGTGAGACGCGGCTCGAGACGGCAAGCGTCGTTCTCGGCAAATGACCACATAGGACGCGCCGGCGTCGGCGCGTCCTGAACCGCGGCCGTGCAGAGCGCGGCGAGGCTCGAGACCGAGGGAGCCTGCGTCTCTAGGGTCGGGGCTGTTCCCACACGTGACGCCCTCGGGAACGCCATGCAGGCTCCCCTCCAGCTGGTGGGGTAGTGGTCGATCCTGTGAGGCGGACCGGTGAGAATGGGCCAATGGCCGATTTTGCGGAGGGTGGCGGCGTCACGGGGTCGGGGTAGTGGCCGATTCTGTGAGGCGGACCGGTCAGAATGGGCCACTGGCCGATTTTGCGGAGGGTGGCGGCGCCACGGGGGGAGGCCCCGGTCGGTCCTCGGACCCTTCGACACGGCCGCCCCTTCGAGACGCTCGCTCGTTCCTCACGAGCTCCTCAGGGAACGGATATTCCTGTTCCCTGAGCTGGTCGAAGGTGTTCCCTGAGCTGGTCGAAGGTGTTCCCTGAGCTTGTCGAAGGTGTTCCCTTGTCGAAGGGCGGCGTCCGATCTCAGGCGAAGGCCGCCGCCACCAGCTCCGCGAACAGCTTCGAGCCCTCCTTGTTCGGGCTCCCGTCCTCTTCCACCAGCGCGTCCACCTTCGACTGCGACTCCGGGAAGCCCCCGAACACGTCGATCGTCGGCAGGTCGTTCTCCGCAGCCCACTCGGCCACCGCCTCGACCGTGGCCTTCTGCTGCGCCGCGCTCGCCGCCGGATCCGGGTTCTGCAGCACCACCGCGACCGGCACCGTCGCCGACTCCTTGCGGATCTCCGCCAGCATCTTCGTCAGCGCCGGCGTCAGGTCGCCCGCGTACTTGCGGTGACCGTAGCTGAGCAGCACCAGGTCCTGGCCGTCGAACGCCTTCGCCGCGCGCGCCGGCTCCGCCGACAGCGACGGGCTGCGCGTGCTGCCGTTGTACACCGTCAGGACAGGGCCCGTCGACGACAGTTCCTCCGCCTCGACGAACGACTCCGCACCCCGGTCCCACAGCACGTAGTCCACTGAACGGTCGGCGCCGAGATGATCGGCGGCCCACACGTGCACCCACTCGTCCGGCTCATTGCCGGTCCCGTCGCCCAGCACCAGCAGCGACGCGCCGTCGGGCGAGATCGCCGCCGCCAGCGGATTGTCCGGCACAGTGGCGCTCGGTGAAGCGCTGGGAGACGGCGACGGCGACGGCGTCGTCTCAGGAACCGTGGCCGACGGCGAGACGACCGGGTCCGTGGGCGCTGGGACACTCACCGTCGGCTGCGCTGACGGCGCCGGCGAGGCTGCCACCGGGCGGTGCTGCGTCAGCGCCAGACCGGCCGTCGCCGCGGTGACGACGCCGAGGGCCACCAGCCCCGCGACGGCCCACGTCGAGCCCTCCCATCTGCTCTTGGCCATGCACATCTCCCAGTCAAAACGCGTCGTGTTCCACGCACAGACTAGCGAGCCGGACCCCGGAGAGGCATCCGGCCCGCCGCGTGCATGGGTGAGGAGCGGGTCAGGCCTTCGCCAGCCGCAGCCGCAGATCCAGCTCGAGATCCTCGTCGGTGGCCGCGTCGACCTGGTCCTGGATCAGCTCCAGCGCCAGCACCTCGGCCGCGATCAGGTCACGGTGAGCCGCGATCGCCTCGGTCATCTCCGGCCCCGCCTCGATCACGACAAGGATCCGGTCCGACACCTCCAGCCCCGCCCGCTTCCGCGCCTCCTGGATGAACCGGATCACCTCGCGCGCCATGCCGGAGCGCAGCAGCTCGGGCGTCAGCTCCAGGTCGAGCGCCACCGTCTCGCCCTGCTCGTTGACGACCGACCAGCCCTCGCGCGGCCGCTCGGTGACGATGACGTCGTCGGCGGTCAGCTCCAGCTGCTCGCCCTCGAACTCCATCAAGGCCCGGCCTGCGGCGCGGAGCTGCTCGGCCAGATCCTTGGCGTCGAGCTCGGCGATCGCCTTCGCGATCAGCGGGGTCCGCTGCGCGAATCGCTTGCCCAGGTTCCGGAAGTTGCCCTTGGCGGAATGGTCGACGAGGTCGCCGGCCGACGCGAACGACTCGATCCGCTCGACGTTCAGCTCCGCCTTGATCTCCTCCTGCAGCTCCGGAGACAGCTTCTCGAAGATGGCCGACGGCACCAGCATCCGGCCCAGCGCCTGCCGCACCTTCACCTTCGACTCGGCCCGCGCCGCCCGCCCCAGCTCGACGGTGCGGCGGGTCAGCTCCATCGCCTCGGCCAGCGCCGGGATGATGAGCGACTCGTCGGCCTTCGGCCACGACGCGAGGTGCACCGAGGCCGGCCCCTCCGGGTCGGCGGCGACGAACAGGTCCTGCCACACCCGCTCCGTCACGAACGGCATGATCGGCGCCAGCAGCCGCGTCAGCGTGTTCAGCGTCTCGTGCAGCGTCCACAGCGCGCCCTCGTCGCCCGCCCAGAAGCGGCGACGCGACCGGCGCACATGCCAGTTCGACAGCGCGTCGATGAACGACGACAGGGCCTGCCCGTAGCGCTGCGTGTCGTACGCCTCGAGCGCCTCGGTGGTCTCGACGATCAGCTGCTGCGTCGCCGACGTCAGCCAGCGGTCCAGCACGTGCCGCGTCTCGACGGCGGGCGCCTCGCCCGACGGGGTCCAGTCGGAGGCCCGGGCGTACAGCGACTGGAACGCGACCGTGTTCCAGTAGGTGATCAGCACCTTGCGGACGGTCTCGCCGATCGCCTGGTGCCCGACGCGACGCGCAGACCACGGCGAGCCGGAGCACGCCATGAACCAGCGGACGGCGTCGGCCCCATGCTGATCCATCAACGGGATCGGCTCCAGCACGTTGCCGAGGTGCTTGCTCATCTTGCGGCCGTCGTCGGCGAGGATGTGGCCGAGGCAGACGACGTTGCGGTAGCTGGACTCGTCGAACACGAGCGTGCCGACCGCCATCAGCGAATAGAACCAGCCGCGCGTCTGGTCGATCGCCTCACAGATGAAGTCGGCCGGGTAGCGCTCGGCGAACAGCTCGGTGGAGCCGGGCACGTGCGGGTAGCCCCACTGCGCGAACGGCATCGAGCCGGAGTCGAACCACGCGTCGATGACCTCCGGCACCCGGTGCGACTCCTTGCCGCACGTCGGGCAGTCGAACACGACGTCGTCGACGAACGGACGGTGCGGGTCGAGGTCGCTCAGGTCGGTGCCGGTCAGCGCCGATAGCTCGGCCCGCGACCCGACGCACACCTGGTGGTCGTCCTCGCAGCGCCAGATCGGCAGCGGCGTGCCCCAGTAGCGGGTCCGCGACAGCGCCCAATCGATGTTGTTGTTCAGCCAGTCGCCGAAGCGGCCGTGCTTGATCGACTCGGGGTGCCAGCTGGTGTCCTCGTTCTCCTCGAGGAGCCTGTCCTTGATCTGAGTGGTGCGGATGTACCACGACGGCATCGCGTAGTAGAGCAGCGCGGTGTGGCAGCGCCAGCAGTGCGGGTACGTGTGGGTGTAGTCGAGCTTGCGGAACAGCAGGCCGCGGGCGCGCAGGTCGTCGACGATCGGGTCGTTCGCATCCTTGAAGAACGCGCCTCCGACGAGCTCCAGTTCGGGCTCGAACGTGCCGTCCTTGCGGATCGGGTTGACCATCGGCAGCCCGTAGGCGCGGCACACCTGCATGTCGTCCTCGCCGAACGCGGGCGCCTGGTGCACGAGGCCGGTGCCGTCGTCGGTGGTGACGTAGTCGGCCAGCACCACAAAGTGCGCCGGCTCGGGGAACTCGACCAGTTCGAGGGGCCGCTGGTAGCCCCAGCGCTCGAGGTCGCGGCCCTGGAACGAGTCGGTCAGCGTCCACTCCTCGCCCAGCACCTTCTCGGCCAGCGGCTCGGCGATCAGCACGGGGCGCTGGTCGGCGTGGGTGGCGACGCGGTACGTGACCTCGGGATGGACGGCGACGGCGGTGTTGCTGACGAGCGTCCACGGCGTCGTCGTCCACACGAGCAGGTCGACGGCGCCGGCGAGCGGGCCGCCGGTCAGCGGGAACCGCACGTAGATGGACGGATCCGTGACGTCCTCGTAGCCCTGCGCGAGCTCGTGGTCGGACAGCGCGGTGCCGCAGCGCGGGCAGTACGGCGCCACCCGGTAGTCCTCCTGCAGCAGCCCCTTGTCGTGGATCTGCTTCAGCGCCCACCACAGCGACTCGACGTACTCGGGCGTCATCGTCACATACGCCTCGTCGAGGTTGACCCAGTAGCCCATGCGCTCGGTCAGCTCGGTGAACGCGTCGACGTGCCGCAGCACCGAGTCGCGACACTTCGCGTTGAACGCCTCGATGCCGTAGTTCTCGATGTCGGCCTTGCCGGAGAACCCGAGCTCCTTCTCGACGGCGAGCTCGACGGGCAGGCCGTGGCAGTCCCAGCCGGCCTTCCGTTCGACGTGGAAGCCGTTCATCGTCCTGAAGCGAGGGAACACGTCCTTGAAGACGCGGGCCTCGATGTGGTGGGTGCCGGGCATGCCGTTGGCGGTGGGCGGCCCCTCGTAGAACGTCCAGGGCTCGCCGCCCTCGGTCTGCCGCAGGGACTCGGTGAACGTGTCACGCTCCGCCCACAGCTGCAGGATCTCGTGCTCGAGCGCGGGGAAATCAACCTGGGCGGGAACGGCGCGGTAGCCGGGGGACTGTGTCATCGGTGGTCCTTCTTCAACGTCAGTGCCGAAGGGACGAGCCGGGGCCCGCGGTACCACCCTCCTTGGCCGCAGACGCGACCCTCTTGATGCCCGCAGCTGCCGGGTCTAGTGAGCGAGAATCGCCGTTCTTCCGGCGGCTCCGGGGTGATGGCCCCTTCGTCGCCTTGCTGCGAGCCTCTATTATGCGCCGTGCGAGGCACGGGCTCAACCGCTGGACGGGCCGGGGTGATGGCACCATGGAGGCCGAGGAGGCGCGAGTGGCGAACGAGGAATGGGTCCACTGGGCCAGGGAACGGCACCTGCTGTACCAGCCGCTGTGGCCCGCGATGGCGACGGCGTTCCGCGGCGGTGGCCTGCACCGCGGCGGAATGCGGACGATCACGCGCGGATTCAGCGGCACTTTCGGCGGTCTGCCCTGCTTCGGATACCTGGCCGGTGCCGGCGCCGATCCCTCGGGTGAGCTGCAGATCGTCGGGCTGCGACTGGCCGGGGTCACGTTCCCCATGCTGTCGCTGCAGGAGGCCGACTTCGTCGCGGACGAGCCTGGGATCCCCATCGAGGAGGAGTTCGACCTGCGCTGGCGGGTCTCCGCCGCGCACCACGGCTTCGCGCGTGACGTGATGAGCGAGGCGGCCCGCCGTCTGCTCATCGACGTCGTACCCGACTTCTCGCACATCTGGTTCGAACGCGACGCCGTCCTGCTGTCGGCCCGCGGCGACGTGTCGACGGCTGCGGTGGACCGCTACCTGGGCCTGCTCCGCGCGCTGGTCGACGCGATCCCCAGCCGGGTGCTCGACGCGCTGCGGCCCCGCCCGTTCGCGCCGGCGCTGCCCGCCTACCAGCAGGTCAGCCGGCAGCCGGTGGCTCCGCCGATGATCGCCAGGACACAGCTCGTGTCGTGGCGGGTGTGGGCCGCGCGGCGCGGCTGGCTGTACTACGACAACGCACGCGAGATCGTCGAGCGCTTCAACCACGGCCCCGTCCCCGGCGGCCGGTTCACCGACGCGTTCGTCGGAAAGTTCGGCACGCTGCCGTGCTTCGGCTGGCGCTGGATCGCCGGCACGGGGCCCCGGCCGCAGGTCCGTCACGTCATCTGCCTGCGGCAGCCGGGGCTGACGTTCCCGACCGTGCGGCTGACGCAGGAGGACGCGCTGCTGGCCGAGCTGGTGGGCCGCGGCGACATCGAGGTGGGCGACCCGGCATTCGACGACCGCTGGCGGGTGACGGCCGAGGAACCCGAGGCGGCGCGTGAAGTGCTGACGCCGGGGGTGTGGCGGCTGTTCGCGTCGCCGCAGCTGCCGCCGTTCGGCCAGGTGTGGTTCGAGCGTGACGTGGCGGCCGTGGTGACGGAGGGCCCGATCGCGCCGGAGTCGGTCGACGGGTATCTGCGGTTCCTGCATGACGTGATGGGCGCGGTCGCCGACTGATCCTGCGACCGGCCCCCGGGCCGGTTAGGGCAGGATGATGCCCATGGCGATCTTCGACGTACCCCTGGCCAGGCTCCGCGAACGCGGCTCGATCAAGTGGCGTCGCTTCGACGCCGACGTCCTGCCCCTCTTCGTCGCAGAGATGGACGCCGACCTCGCCGCCCCCATCGCCGAGCGCCTCCAGCGCGCCATCGCCCTCGGCGACACCGGCTACCCCGAGGTGCCCGAGTACCAGGCCGCCATGGCCGACTTCGCTGGCTGGATGTGGGGCTGGGACCTCGACCCGGCCCACGCCAAGCTCGCCACCGACGTCATGACCGGCATGCGGGAGGCCGTCGTCGCCGCCAGCGAACCTGGCGACGCCATTGTCCTCAACCCGCCGATCTACCCGCCGTTCCGGGCCATCTCCGCCGGCCGCCGCACCGTCGAGGTGCCGCTGGTCGACGACCGGCTCGATCTCGCGCGTCTCGAGGTGGCGTTCGCCGTCGAGCGGCCCAGCGTCTACCTTCTGTGCTCGCCGCACAACCCCAACGGCACGATCCACACGCTCGAGGAGTTGACGGCGGTCGCCGACCTCGCGGCCCGCTACGGCGTCACCGTCATCGCCGACGAGATCCACGCGCCGCTCGCCGGCGCCGCGCACACGCCGTACCTCACCGTCCCGGGGGCGGCGAACGCCTACCTCGTCACGTCGGCCTCGAAGTCGTGGAACCTGGCCGCGCTCAAGGCCGGCCTCGTCATCGGAGCCCCCGCCGACCTCGCCCGCCTGTCCCCGACCATGAGCGACGGCGCCAGCTACTTCGGGGTCCTCGCCCACACCGCCGCCCTGCGTGAAGGACGCGACTGGCTCGCGGGGGCCCGCGAGGAGATCGCCGCCAACAAGGTCTTCCTCGCCGAGGAGATCGCCCGGAAGCTGCCGCAGCTCAGCTACACGCCGAGCGAGGGCACCTACCTGGCGTGGCTCGACTGCACCCCCCTCGGTCTCGCCGATCCAGGGGCGCACTTCCATGAGGTCGGCCGCGTCCGCTTCAACCTGGGCCGTGAGTTCGCGCCGGAGACAACCCAGTTCGTTCGTATCAACACGGCCACGTCACAGGCGATCCTGGGCGAGGCTGTCGACCGGATGGTGCGTTCGCTGGGCGCATAGACGACGTTCGGCGACTAGGTTTCGACCCCCTCACCTCGTACCCTTGGGCGGGTATGCGTGATGAGAGAGAGGGCGCATGACGCTTCCGATGGCCGCCTGGCGGACAACCTATACCCCCGGTAACTGGCTCGTACTGGCGGGGCCCACCATGCTCGTCGTGATGCTCCCGGCACCCGCCCGCGCCTCCGGTCTCGTCAACGACCTGTGGCGAGACATCGTCTCCGCCCAGTCGGTCGACGGCCTCCTCAAGCTCGTCGGAGAGGTCGGCCTTGACGGCATGCCCGACTTCGGGGCCTTCTTCTGGGACCAGTCCGGCCTGCACGGCTTGGCCCGTGGCCGGGTTCGCGTCGTCGACACCGAGACGGGAGACGTCGCCCTCGAAGGCAGTGGCTCGGTGCTCTGGAACGAGGCGAGTCTCGGCGGCACCCGCCACCTGCGGATCGACCTCGAGCCCGTGAACCAGGACGAGGTGCTGCAGCTTCCACTGGTCGTCGGCGCCGTTGCTGCCTCCGCCATCTACCTGACCACGGCGCCCGAGGCGCTGGTCCGGTTCCCCACGTACGAACAGCTGGGTGTCCTCCCGAAGATCCCGGCGCTGGGCGTGCGGCCGCGGCAGCGTGCCCGGGCCCAGGCGGTCGTCGACGACACCGTCGCGGCGGCCGAGGAACCGGCGGTGGAGGAAGCGGTCGTCGAGCCGATGCCCGACGCCGAGCCTACGCCCGTCGCTGCACCGACTGTCGAGCCCGCACGTGCGGAGGAGGCTGCGGCACCCGTCGCCAACGAGGCCCCGAGCCCGCCGTCCTGCAGGAGCAGCCCGCCGACGAGCCGGAGGGCATCGACGAGATCGCGCCGGTCGACGTCGAGTCACCCACGGTCGAGCCCCTCAGCGGCCTCGACGCCGAGACTGACGGCGGCGGCCTCACCCTCGCGCTCGACGACGTCACCGTCACGGAGCCAGAGCCAGAGCCAGAGCCGGACCCCTCTCCGATCCCGCCCCCCGCCATGCCCGCCGTCCCCCTGGCGGCGGCCGTGCCGCCACCGGCGGTGCCGGTCGTACCCGCGCCGACCCCGGCGCCCGAGCGCGCCCAGCCCGTCGTCATCCCGCCGCGGCTCGGTGAGATCGACGACGACGCCGGCGGCACGATCTTCTCCACCGGGCTGGCAGCCACGCACAAGCCGGCCCCGGCCGCGGAGCGTGCAGAACCCCAGGTGCTCGCCGTCCCCTGCGTCAACGGGCACGCCAACGCGCCCGGCTCCCGCTCCTGCCGCCTGTGCCACGCGCCGGTCGACTCGTCGAACCCGCGGCTCATCCGCCGCCCCGTGCTGGCCGGTGTCCACACCAACGCGGGCGACTTCGCCGACATCATCAGCGGGGTCGTCGTCGGCCGCTCCCCGGACCCGGCCCACGGCCCGTCCGGCGCATACCTGCTGCGCGTCCCCAGCCCCAGCAGCGACATCTCACGCAACCACGTCCTAGTGACCACCAAGGACTGGAACGTCATCGTCACCGACCTGCACTCCACCAACGGCACCACCGTGCTGCCCCTGGGCGAGTCGCCATTCACCCTGCGCGACGGCGCCTCCGTCCAGGTCGAGCTCGGCACCGTGCTCGACCTCGGCGACGGCGTCTCCCTGCGTATCGAACCGCCGCGCGCCTGAGGAGAAGGCCACCTTGACGCAGACAGAAGTCACGCCCACCGCGAGGGGGCTGCGGCTCACGTCGCGCTTCCTGAAGCGCTCCTGGCAGGGAATCCTCGTCGGCACGTTGGCGTTCGGCATCGGCGTCGCCGCGTACGCCAGCCCCGGGCTCATCGAGGCCGACGTACAGCTCGACCACGGCAACGTCTACGCCGTCAAGCGTGACTCCGACCGCGTCGGCACCATCAACGCACAGATCGACGAGGTCACCGGCGCCGTCGGCTCCGGCGACTCGACGGTCGAACTGCTGCAGGAGGACGACGTCGTCCTGGCCCACTTGCCGCAGTCGGACCAGCTGACGTTCTACAACCCCGGCCGCGACGCGCTCGGCAACCTCAACCAGCTGCCGTCCAACGCGTTCCTGCAGCTCGTGGGCGGCAACCTGCTCGTCTTCAACCCCGTCAACGGACGCGCATGGTTCGGCGAGGCCGCCACCGTCGCCGAGTACGACTTCCAGAAGGAGAAGGCCGACCTCGAACTGAGCGAGAACGCGGCCGTCACCCTCACCGTCGACGGCGACATCATCGGCCTCGACCCGGCCCGGTCCGCGCTGGTGCGCCTCGGCGAGGAGGGGCTCGTCAGCACCCCGCTGCCGTTCGAGCTGAGCACCGCGCAGCTGAACGTCGAGCTGTCCGCCGTCGGCGACAAGGCCGTGGTGCTCGACCGCATCTCGCAGCGCATCTGGGTGGAAGGCATGTCCGAGGCGTTCGACGTCTCCGGCGCGAGCAGCACGCAGCTGCTTCCCCCCGTGGCCTCCGTGCTCGGCGGACGCGAGGGGCTGCGTGCGGTCTACGCCACCAGCGCGGGCCTCATCGGCGTCAGCAGCGACGGCACCCGCCGCGTCGCGGGTGACCGGCAGGCGACCCCTGTCGCGCCCGTCCAGGTCGGCGACTGCATCTACGGCGCCTTCGTCGGCGGCGGCGAGGGCCAGTTCGTCAAGGCCTGCGCAGGCCAGGAGCCCCGCATCGAGGAGATCCCGCAGATCACCTCCGACGGCACGGAGCTGACCTTCCAGGTCAACCGGACCACCGTCGGCCTCAACGACCAGGCCAACGGCACCGTCTGGCTCGTCGACAAGAATATGACGGTCGTGCCGCCGGAGGCGTGGGAGCCGTTCCTGAAGTCGCAGGAGCCGGAGCAGACGACCGAGCCGGACAACAACCCGGACAACCAGCCGGAACGCCAGGAGGAGAACCGCGACCCGATCGCCAACGACGACTCGCTGGCCGCGCGGGCGGGGCGCTCCACGATCCTGACGGTCCTCGACAACGACACCGACCCGGACGGCGACGTCCTCACGATCCGGAGCCTGACCTCCGAGGTCCCGGGTGCCCGGCTGGAGCCGGTGCGTGACGGCGCCGGCCTGCAGATCACCGTCGACCCGGAGACCAAGGGGACGCTGGCGTTCACCTACGAGGTGGCGGACGGCCGTGGCGGTACCGACACGGCGCAGGTCACCGTCCGCGTGCTGTCCGGCGACACCACCGTCGAGAACACGGCCCCCCGCAAGTTCGAGCATGCGCAGGACCTCACGGTGGAGCTCGGCCAGGCCGGCGTCACCAAGCGTGTCCTCCTCGACTGGCGCGATCCCGACGGCGATCCGCTCATGCTGAAGGACGCCGACATGGATCCTTCGCACGACGACATCGTCAACTTCACCCCCGACGGCACCCTCACCTACACCGACATCGGCAAGACGACCGGCCGCAAGACCATCCGCATCGTCGTCTCGGACGGAGTGGCGGACACGGAAGGGGAACTCGTCGTCAACGTCGTAGAGGAGGAGGTGGCCCCGATCGCCTACGGCGACTTCGTCACCACCGCCGTCGGCGAGGCCGTGACCATCGAGCCCCTCCTGAACGACGTCGGCGCCAACCTGACCCTCAGCGAGTTCCGGGTGCTGGAATGCACCAGTGAATGCGTGACCGAGGAGCGCTACCGCGACAAGGCCTTCACCTTCAAGGCCGCCCGGGCCGGCGTCTACTACGCCACCTACACCGTCACCAACGGGCAGGCGGCCACCGGCACGATCCGGATCGACGTGCGCGCGCCCGGCGCGGCCCACGCGCCTGTCGCCGCGCTCGACGTCGCGCTGCTGCCTCCGGGCGGCTCCGTCATCGTCGACCCGCTGCTCAACGACACCGACGCCGACGGCGACGTCCTCGTCATCCAGACGTACTCGCACAGCCCGGCGCTCGAGGTGGTCATGGAGCGCAGGCACCTGATGACCATCCGTGCCGTCCACACGCCTGAGGCGCCCGTCGACATCCAGTACCGCGTCTCCGACGGCAAGACCTCCGTGGTCGGCACCATCGTCGTCATCCCCACAGAGTCGGGCGGCCTGCTGAACCCGCGCGCCGTGCCTGACACGCTGTCGGTGCGGTCGGGCGCAACCGGCGCCGTCGACGTCCTGCAGAACGACACCTCGCCCGTCGGCCTCGACCTCGAACTCGCCGAGCTGACCGACAACCCCTTCGGGGAACGGGCCTGGATCGAAGGCAACAGGGTCCGCGTCGCCGTGCCCGCCGGCACGGCCGCGGGCACCAGCACCATCGCGTACGTGGTGCGCGACTCCGAGGGCAACCAGAGCGCGGGCCGGTTGACGGTGACCGTCGTCTCCGAGGACGCCGACAACGAGGCGCCCCGGCCCCGCCAGGTCATCGACCGCGTCCTCGCCGGCACCACCACCCGCATCCCCGTCAACATCGACGGCGTCGATCCCAACGGCGACGCCGTCCGTCTGGTCGGCCTCGGCTCGGGGCCCCGGCTGGGGCGCGTCACCGAGATCGGCGAGGAGTACTTCACCTACGAGGCCTACCCGACCTCCGAGGGCACCGACAACTTCTACTACGCGCTCGTCGACTCCTACGGGCGGCACGCCACCGGCTCGGTCCGCATCGGCGTGGCACCCCCGACCAAGCTCAACAGCCCGCCGGTCGGCGTCATGGACGAGATCACCGTCCGGCCGGGCCGACAGGTGCAGCTCGCGGCTCTGGCCAACGACTTCGACGTCGACGGCGACAGCATCGGCTACTCGTCCGACTCGCCCGCGGTCATGTCGGACAAGGGGATCGAGGTCGCGCTGCTCGACGACCGCGAACTGGTGCTGACCGCGCCTGACAAGGTCGGCGACTACCTGGGCCGCTACGACATCACCGACGCGCGCGGCGAGACCGCCTACGGGAACCTCCGCGTCATCGTCGAGGAGGACGCGCCACTGCTGGCGCCGGTCACCCGCAACGACATCGTCCCGATGGCGTCGCTGATCGGCAAGGAATGGGTCGACATCGACGCCATGGCCAACGACTACGACCCGGACGGCCCCCGCGACCAGCTGACCCTCCGCGTGCCCGACTACGGCGCCCCCGAGGAGCAGGCCGCGCGGGTCAGCGAGGACGGGACGAAGGTCACCGTGCGGATCCTCGACCGGATGCAGCAGATCCGCTACGAACTGGTCGACTCCGACGACAACGTCACCAATGGCATCGTCACGGTTCCCGGCCTGCAGGACGCCGTCCCGGTGCTCCGCGACCAGAACCTGGAGATCACGGCCACCGCCGGCCAGCCCGTGACGATCGGCCTGAACGACATCGTCGTCGGCACGGGAGGCCGCGAAGTGCGGCTCACCGACGCCGACAACGTCACGGCGACGCACGGGGCGGCCAAGCCCGCCGGCGAGGACACCGTCGAGTACCGGCCGGACGAGACCTACCAGGGTCCCGCAAGCGTGGTGTTCGAGGTGGTCGACCGCGCCAAGGACGAGAAGGACGACACTGCGCGCAGCGCGTTCATCTCCCTCAAGGTCAAGGTCCTGCGGCCGAAGATCGACGGCAGCAACCCGAACGGCACGGAGACGACGGTCTTCCAGAACCTGCCGCCCGAGCGGCTGTCCGAGGAACCGACGCTGCGCGTCGGCCAGGGCGAGGAGGAGGGGCGCCTCGACCTGCTGGCCCTGTTCCGTGACCCCGACGGCGACAGCATCTTCATCGACGGCGGACTCCGGGTGACCGGCGGGGGCGGCGGCATCGACCACCGCCTCGAGGGCAGCCACCTGATCGCCAGCGCCCCCCTCAGCACGCAGCCCGGGGCCACCGTCGAACTCTCCGGCACCGTCCGTGACGCGGCCGACAACACGACGCCCTTCACGGTCCGGGTGCTCGTCATCCCGTCGAGCGCGCCGCTGACCTCCACCGGCGACGACGTGGTCGACACGGCCGCCGCCGGCGTGGCGCTGCCGATGTTCCCGCTGAGCAACGACAAGTCCTTCGTCATGCGCGACACGTCGCTGCGCATCACCGCGGTGCGGAAGCTCGGCGGGGAGGGCTCGATCAGTCTGAACGAGTCCACGGGCGAGGTCACGGTCGTGCCCGCCGCGGGCTGGCACGGCGCGCTGACCGCCTCCTACACCGTCATGGATTCGACCAACGACCCGAACCGCCAGGTGGAGGGGAAGATCCGCGTCCAGGTCAAGGACAAGCCGGGACGCCCGTCCGCCCCCTACTCGGCCAGCGCGGGCGACGGCGAGGTGTCCTTCACCTACGACTCGACGGGCGACGGCGGCGCGGAGATCTCCACGCGGGTCGCGACCGCCACGTCACCGGGGCAGGATCCCGTGACGGCGAACTGTGGCATCGGCTACTGCCGCGTCACGGGCCTGCGCAACGGCGTGCTGTGGACGTTCACCGTCCAGGAGGGCAACATCATCGGGATGTCGGACCAGTCGCCGACGTCCGGAGCGGTCAAGCCGGATGCCCGGCCGGCCGCGCCGACCGGCCCGACGCTCACGTCGGCCGACCGCGCCCTGCTCCTGAACTGGACCCACAACCCCCAGTACAACTCGCGCTTCGGCGGCAGCCCCATCCGCGACTACCTGGTGACGCTGTACGACGACGCAGGCAACGTCCTGGCCGCGGACACGTCCGTCCGGCCCAACGATCTGCCGTACCGCTGGGAGGGGCTGGAGAACGGCAAGCGCTACATGTTCTCCGTGAAGGCGCGCAACATCAACGACGACATCGCCCCGTCCGACGCGTCACCGATGTCGCCGGTCGAATATCCGGCGGGCAAGCCGATCGGCTCCATCCCCGTCACGGCCACCGTCATCGAGAGCGAAGCAGGCGGCGGTTTCTCGGTGAGCTTCGACCGCTCCGCCATCAACCCGAATGGCGATCCGGTCAGCATGTACACGATCATGCCGGTCGTCCAGGGCGGCGGCGAGCTGCCCGCGCTCAGCCGCCAGGTGGCGGCGTCGACGCTGAGCGGCAACACCGTGGAGACCACGATGCTCGGCCTCGGCACCAACCGGACCAAGTTCGTCGTCAAGGCGACGAACCGGGCAGGTGAGGCCATCGTGGGCGACTCCGGGGACTTCAAGGTGGCCTGGGCGCTGCCCGCCTTCGAGACTGTCGACGTGGTCGCAGGCGACGGCAGCTTCACCGTCACGGGCACCCTCAAGCAGGCGACCGCGCCGGCGGTCCTGGAGTACAACACGGGCGGCGGCTGGAACGCCGTGCCCGCGAGCGGGGTCGTCGGCGGCCGCACCAACGGGCAGCAGCTGACCGTCCGGGTGCGGGCCCGCGTCGAGGCCATGACGTCGGCGGAGTTCAGCAAGTCCGTCACGCCACGCTCGACCATTCCGCCCACCCCGCAGATCGAATCGGGAAGCCTGCGGCTGAAGGCCAGCGGGGACGTGTTCACCGTGACCGCGGATCTGGACACGACGGGCATGCTGGCCACGCAGGGATGGACGCCGAACGACTACATCTACTGCGTCGTCCGCGACTCCTCCAACTGCAAGAAGGATGCTCACTGGAGCCGTCAGTCGACGGTCGCCCTCGCCTTCGGCAGCAACTCCATGTGGTGGCGGCACCTCGACTACCAGAACGGTCTGAACATCCAGACCACGCTGAACGTCAGCGGTTCCACCGAAGTCGTCTACAGCCACCCTGCGCTGCGGCTGAAGCTGCCGTACGTGAGCTCCGGTGGCTGCACGGTCACGATGGAGGGGCAGACGCTGGCCATCCCCATCACCAGCGGCGGCCTGTACTTCGACAGTGCGCTGTCGGTGACCGTCCCGGAGGGGCCCGAGGGGCGTCCATCACCCGGCCGCCGAAGGACGCGACGCTGTCCTGCGAAATCAACGGCACCACTTACACCAAGAAACTCAAGTGAGCAGCGAGGAACCACACACATGAATCCAGAACAAGCCCGCTGGTTCGGCGAGAACTTCGCAGGCATCGTCGGCAACGTCGAGCGCGCCATCATCGGCAAGACCGAGGCCATCCGGCTCGCCGTCACCTGCATGCTCGCCGAGGGCCACCTGCTGCTCGAGGACTACCCGGGCACCGGCAAGACGACGCTGGCCCGCGCGCTGGCGCAGTCGGTGCAGGGCACCAACAGCCGCATCCAGTTCACCCCCGACCTGCTGCCCTCCGACGTCACCGGCGTCACGATCTACGACCAGAAGTCCGGCGAGTTCGAGTTCCACCAGGGCCCGATCTTCGCCGCGATCGTGCTGGCCGACGAGATCAACCGCGCCTCACCGAAGACGCAGTCCGCGCTGCTGGAGGTCATGGAGGAGTCCAGGGTCACCGTCGACGGCCAGTCGTACGGCGTCGGCCAGCCGTTCATGGTCATCGCCACACAGAACCCCATCGAGCAGGCAGGCACCTACCGGCTCCCCGAGGCCCAGCTCGACCGCTTCCTGATGAAGACGACGCTCGGCTACCCCGACCACGCGGCCACCATGCAGATCCTCGCGACCGGAGGCAGCCGTCCCCGGTCGACGGCGCTGCCCGCCGTCATCTCCACCTCGCAGGTCGCCGAGATGAGCCAACTGGCCGCCTCGGTCCACATCGAGTCGTCGGTGTTCGACTACATCGCGCGCCTCACCGAGGCCACCAGAACCGCGTCCGACGTGCGGCTCGGCGTGTCGATCCGCGGCGCGCTGGCGCTGGTGCGCTCGTCGCGCGTGTGGGCCGCGTCGCTCGGCCGCCACTTCGTCGTGCCCGACGACATCAAGATGCTGGCCATCCCATGCCTGGCGCACCGTCTCATCCTCGACCCCGAGGCCGAGTTCAGCGGGGTGCAGGCCGTCGACGTGATGGCGCAGATCGTCGGCTCCGTGCCGCCGCCCGTCGAGCGACAGCTGGCCTGATGGCGGTAGCCGTTCAGGAACGCTGGGAGGCCCCGGAGGCCGTCGATCCTCCGACGACAACCTGGCTGCGGGATGCCTACGGGCGACTCACCACCTTCACGGGGCTGCGGACGGCGGGCTGGGTCACGCTCGTCGGCGGCCTGGTGTCGCTGCTGGTCGGGTTGGCCTTCGGCTGGGTGGAGTTCATCACGGTCGGCGTGCTCGCCGTCGTGACGGCGCTGCTGTCCCTGCTGTTCACCATCGGCAGACCCGACCTGAACGTGTTCCTCGAGGTGGCCGACCGCTCCGTCGTCGTCGGCGACCGCACCACCGGCCGGCTGTACGTCCGCAACGCTGGAACCCGCCGTCACTGGGGCTCGCGCCTCGACCTGCCCGTCGGAGACTCGTTCGCCAGCTTCATGCTGCCCAGCATGTCCGCCGGCAACGTCCATACCGAGCAGTTCCGCATCCCGACGGAGCGTCGCGGCCTCGTCGTCATCGGGCCGGCCAACTCGATCAAGGGCGACCCGTTCTCTCTGGCCGGCCGCGAGACCCGCTGGACCGAGGAACTCGAGCTGTACGTGCACCCGCGCACCGTCACGCTGCCGGGTCGGCAGGCCGGCTTCGTGCACGACATGGAGGGCCACGCGTCCGATCACCTGTCGGCCTCCGACATGAACTTCCACGCCATGCGCCCCTACGTTCCCGGCGACGACCGGCGGCACGTGCACTGGCGGTCGACGGCGCGGGCCGGGCAGCTGATGGTGCGCCAGTACGAGGAGACCCGCATGTCGCGGGTCGCGGTGACGCTCGACACGGGCCGCACCTCATACCTGGACGAGGCGGAGTTCGAGCTCGCCGTCTCCTGCGCGGCGTCGCTGTCGCTGCAGACCCTCTACTCCGAGTCGCCCCTGACACTGACGACGAGCAACGACCTGCTGGTCACCGTCACCCCGACGCGGACGCTCGACGAGCTGAGCCTCGTCGAGCAGTCGACGCGCGGGGGAGTGGCCGACCTGGTCCATTCGCTGATGCGGCGCGAGACGCGGGTGTCGATCGCCATGGTGCTGACCGGCTCGTCGACCTCCACCCGCGTGCTGCGGCAGGCGTGTGCTCGCTTCGACGTCGACACCCGCGTCGTCGGGCTTCGGATCGACGCCGGCGCGGAACTGCGCGCCCGCACCGTCGGCAATGTGACGATCCTGCAGGTCGGATCGCTCGACGACCTGCCCCGGGCCATGCGAAAGGCGATGGAATGAGCACCGCGAAGCGGGCACTGGGGCCGACGGACCACAGCACGTTCGGCTCCCTGACCGGCGGCCGCGCCGCGTGGGTCGCGATCGACGCCGTCGCGCTGCTGGCCCTGCTCGGGCTGGTCGCGCTGGGCTTCCTGCCGGTCTACGGCACGGCCTGGCTGTTCGTCTCGGTCCTGGGCTTCGGCGCCGTCGGCATCGGGCTGGCCCTCGTCTCCTGGCGGCTGCGCTGGGGGGCGGGGATGGTCGCGCTGGTGGCGGCTGCGGCCTGGCTGCTCCTCGGCGGTTTCCTGACGATGCCGTCGTCGACGATCGGGTTCGTCGTGCCGACGCTGCGGACGCTCCGCGGCCTCGTGACGGGGCCCGTCACGGCGTGGCGCGACATGCTGACCCTCGACCCGCCCATCGGCGAGACGTTCAACCTGCTGACGGTCCCCGGCCTGATCGGCCTGCTGGCGGGGCTGCTGGGGATGCTGATCTCCCTGCGCACCGCCCGCCCGGTGCTGGCCTTCGTGCCGTCGGCGGTCGGCTACGTCGTCGCCGTCGTCCTCGGCTCCCGGGTGGCCTTCGAACCGCTGCTGGTCGGCGCCGTGTTCTTCCTCATCGTGCTGACATGGACGAGTCACCGTCGGGCCGTCACCCGTGGCCTGCTGAGCCGTGGCGTCCGGCTCAAGCCGCTGGCGGGCGTGCTCGGGCTGGCCGTGGTCGCCGCCTCCGGGGTGGCGGCCTACGCGGCCGTCCCGCTGCTCGCGCCGAAGCCGGAGCGCGAAACCGTCCGGGCCGCCATCGAGCCGCCCATCGACCTGGCCCAGTACGCGTCGCCGCTGCAGGGCTTCCGCGCCAACATCACCCAGAACCGGGAGACGACGCTGCTGGAGGTGTCGGGCGCCGAGAAGGGCGACATCGTCCGCATCGCCACCCTCGACGCCTACGACGGGCTGAACTTCCGCGTCGCGTCGCTGGCCGACGAGGCGCTCGAGTCCACGACCTTCACGCGTGTCGGTCAATGGATCGACGACGACGCCGCGGGCGCGGACGTCGCCGTCGAGGTGACGGTGCGCGGCTATGACGGCGTGTGGGTGCCGACCGCCGGCCGCACCAGGAGCATCGACTTCGCCGGCGAGCGGGCGCTCGCCCTGGGGGAGAACTTCTACTACAACCGGTCCTCCGGCACGGGGATCGATACCGCCGGGCTCCGAGAGGGCGACAGCTACCTGCTGGAGGCCACCGTCGCCGAACGTCCGACGGACGCGGAGATCGGCGCGGCCGGTGCCGGCGACTTCTCCCTGCCCGACGTCGTGGGGGCGCCCGACGACCTGGTCAACCTCGCCCACCAGTGGTCCGACGGCGTCGGCACCGCTGGGCAGGTGGCACTGCGTTTCGAGGAGGAACTGCAGCAGGGCTACTTCAGCCACGGGCAGGAGGAGGAGATGGAGTCGGTGGCCGGGCACTCCCAGAAGCGCCTCACGACCCTTCTGCAGGCACCGGACCGCATGGTCGGCGACCACGAGCAGTACGCGACGGCGATGGCGCTCATGGCCCGCGAGGTCGGGATCCCCGCCCGCGTCATCTACGGCTACGAGGTGGCCGGGAGTCAGACGATCACCGGCGACCAGGTGGGCGCCTGGACAGAGCTGTACCTCGACGGGCTCGGCTGGGTGACGTTCAACCCGACGCCCCCGAAGGACCGGGTGCTGGACATTGACGAGCTGCCACCCCCGCCGCAGCCGCAGCCCTACGTGGAGAACCCGCCCCCGCCGCCGGCACGCCCCGAGGTGCCGCCGCCGGACGACGACCTGCCGGTCGACCCGGCGGAGGAGCCGGAGGTCGACACCCCGATCGACTGGGCGCAGATCGGCGCTTTCGCCGCGCTGACGGGCATCCCGCTGATCACGATCGTCGTGCCGATCGTGCTGATCGTCGGCATGAAGCTGCGCCGCCGCTCGCACCGTCGCAACGACCCGATCGTCGCGAACCGGATCGCGGGCGCCTGGTCGGAGCTGGTCGACAAGGCCCGTGACCTGGGGCGGAGCCCGTCGGCGTCCGCCACGCGCACCGAGCAGGCCCAGCTGCTCGTGGAGGAGTTCCCGAAGCTGCGCGCCGTCAGCGACCCCGTCGCCCTGGCGAAGGAGGCCGACTGGATCGTGTTCGCGCCGGGCGACCCGAGCGAGGCGACGGCGCGCGAGTACTGGGGATCGACGGGCCTGGTCCGGCGCGGGATGCGCAAGTCGCTGAACTGGTTCCGGTGGGCGTTCTCGAGCCTGTCGACGAAGTCGTTCAGGAAGTACCGCTAGGGGTGGAGGACCGTCGGTTGAGGACCGGCGGGCGGTATCCTTGCGCGGTACCCGGGAACAGAACTGAGGAGGCCACGTGAGTCGGCTGATTCCGCGGGGCGTCGTCGTCGCCGGCCTTGGCCGTCGATTCATCGCCGCCGTGCTCGACTGGCTGCCGTTCGGCGTCATCTACGGACTGCAGACGCTGCTGGCGCTGACCGTCATCACCACCAACGGCCAGCTCCTGGCCTCCACGATCATCGCAGCCGTCCTCGGCGCCGGATACGGGCTCTACCAGTGGTGGGCCTACGCCAGGCGCGGCGCCGGCCTCGGCGCCCGGGTCATGGGGATCCGGCTGGTGTCGATGAAGGACGGCGAGCCGATCGGCTGGTGGCGCTTCTTCCTCCGCCAACTGGTGTTCTCCGCCCTGATGGGCACGTTCGTCGGCGGCATCGCGCTGCTGGTGTTCCTCGTCATCCATGAGCGTCGCCAGGGCTGGCACGACATGGTCGCCGGCGCCGTCGTCGTCCAGCCGAAGGAGAGCGAACAGCGCGCCACTGCGCCGACGAAGAAGGTCGCGCAGACCACGACCGTCGGCCTGCCGCCGCACCTGGCGAGCACGTTCAGCCCGCAGCCGGGGTCGACGTCGTCGGGTTACGACTCCCAGGCGCCGGACTGGCTGCCGGGGGTGGGTGGCGAGCCGTTCGGCGCGCCCGCTCCGCAGGCGTCGTTCCAGCAGCAGGGGTTCGGGGCGTCGGCTCAGGCTCAGGGTCAGTGGGGCGGCCCGGCGACGCAGCCGGAGCAGCCGCAGTGGGGCGCTCCCGGGGCGCAGCCGCAGCAGGCGCAGTTCGGTACTCCGCAGTTCGGTGGTCAGGCAGCCAGCCCGCAGGCGGGTCAGCCGTCGTTCGGCGGTCAGCAGGGCCAGTTCGGTGCGCCTGCCTCCACCCCGCACGCAGGGCAGGAGCCCTTCGGTGGGCAGTCGGGTGCCCAGGAGCAGGCGTCGTTCGGAGCGCAGTTCGGTGGTCCCGCGCCCAGCCAGCAGCCGGGTCAGCAGTCGTTCGGCGGTCAGCCGGGCCAGTTCGGTGCTCCCGCCTCCACCCCACACGCGGGACAGGACCCCTTCGGTGGGCAGTCGGGTGCCCAGGATCAGGCGTCCTTCGGCGCGCAGTTCGGTGGTTCCGTACCCGGCTCGCAGTCGGGTCAGCCGTCGTTCGGCGGTCAGCCGGGCCAGTTCGGTGGGCCCGCCTCCACCCCACACGCGGGACAGGAGCCGTTCGGCGGCCCTCAGGCTGGGCAACAGTCGTCCGGCGGGCAGCCGGGAGCCCAGGGTCAGGCGTCGTTCGGTACCCAGTTCGGTGGTCCCGCGCCCAGCCCGCAGCCGGGTGCGACCGGTATCCCCGGTGTCGCGCCGACGCCGGGATTCCCGGGCTCGGGCCAGGATTCGCCCGGCCTCGCCGGCGGCCAGCAGGCCCAGGGTCAGGGAGCGCCGGCAGGCGTTCCGCAGCACGGCCACTCTGCTCCCGAGCAGCCGGTCACCCCACGTCCCGCGGCACAGAACTGGATTCCGTTGCCGACGCCGTCGTCGGTCATCGAGCCGGCGCGCCAGGTGCGGGTCCGGCAGCGTGAGTTCGGCGACGTGGACGCCGACGAAGGCACGCGCATCACGAGCCTGCCGGACGGCGCAGCCGGCCGGGCGGGCGATGAAGGCTGGTACGTCCGTCTGGACGACGGCCGCGAGGTCGACCTGGCGGTGACGGTTCTGCTGGGCCGCAACCCGCAGAAGGCGGCCGACGATCCGGCGGAGGTGCATCTCGTGCCGGCGTCGGGGGATGGCCGGATGATCTCCCGCACGCATGTGCTGATCGGTACGGACCCGCGGGGCGTCTACGTCGTCGACCGGGGTTCGACGAACGGCACTGCCCTGGTGACAACGGGCGGCGATCTGGAGCCGTGCCCGTCGGGTACGCAGGTGCGGGTCCGCGAGGGCCAGCAGGTGTCGTACGGAAACCGGTGGTTCACGATCCTGCGTCGCCCGGTCCTCCCGGCCTGACGGGTCCTTCCTACTTGACGGGTGCCTCCGCGTGACGGTGCTTCCGGCGTGACCAGCCGAGGATTCGGCGGGCACGAATCTGGCTTTGCGTGCATAAATCTGGCTTCGCCGTGCATTCTGCTGGCTCAGGCGGCCGTTGTGGCGATATGCGCGTATCGGCCGCTCGGCGGAGATTTGTGCTCGTTCCGGGTTTTGAACGACGTCGGCGTCGGCTGGCTTCAGGGTGTGGACGGCGTCGTCGAGTGGACGGCGTCGGCCCGGACTCGGCTCGGATCAGGCCCCGGCTCCGGGCTCGCCCTCGGCGGGCACGAATCTGGCTCGACGTGCATAAATCTGGCTTCGCCGTGCATTCTGCTGGCTCAGGCGGCCGTTGTGGCGATATGCGCGTATCGGCGGCTCGGCGGAGATTCGTGTTCGTTCAGGGCTGGACGACGTCGGCGTCGGCTGGCTTCAGGGTGTGGACGGCGTCGTCGAGTGGACGGCGTCGGCCCGGACTCGGCTCGGATCAGGACGCGGCTCCGGGGTCGCTCTCGGCGGGCATGAATCTGGCTCGGCGGGCACAAATCTGGCTTCTCCGGGCAGTCTGCTGGCTCAGGCGGCCGTTGTGGCGATATGCGCGTATCGGCGGCTCACCGGAGATTCGTGTCCGTTCAGGCCGCGGGCGGAGTGACGGTGGTGCGAGGCGCTGAGGTTGGCGCGGACCCGGGGCCTGACGTTTGCGCGGGGCGCCTGCGTTGGCCCGGGATGCTGACAGCGCCGTCGACTACACCTGCGTGCGGTGGAAGTTCAGGTGGCTGCGCGACGGCGTCGGGCCACGCTGGCCCTGGTAGCGCGATCCGTACTGCACCGACCCGTACGGGTGCTCAGCCGGCGACGTGAGCTGGAAGAAGCACAGCTGGCCGATCTTCATCCCGGGCCAGAGCTTCACCGGCAGCGTCGCCATGTTCGACAGTTCCAGTGTCACGTGCCCGGAGAAGCCCGGGTCGATGAACCCCGCAGTGGAGTGGGTCAGCAGGCCGAGGCGGCCGAGCGACGACTTGCCCTCCAGCCGCGCGGCGATCGACGCCCCGAGCGTGACCTGCTCGAACGTCGAGCCCAGCACGAACTCGCCCGGGTGCAGCACGAACGGCTCGTCGGGGTCGACCTCGATCATGCGGGTCAGCTCCGGCTGCTCGACCGACGGGTCGATCGACGGGTAGCGGTGGTTCTCGAAGACGCGGAAGAACTTGTCCAGGCGCACATCGATGCTCGACGGCTGGACCATCGCGGGTTCCCACGGATCCAGCGCAATGTCGCCGTTGGCCACTGCCAGATGGATATCGCGATCGCTGAGAAGCATGGCAGGCAGCCTACCGGCAAGGACGGTGAGACGACACGGGCGTCTACAGGGCTCAAGGAGCGGTCCCTGAGGAGCGAGCGCCTGCGCGAGCGTCTCGAAGAGTCGATGGGTGTGACTGGCTCAGGCCCTTCGACAGGCTCAGGAACCGCCCTTCGACACGGCCGCAGGCGGCCGGCTCAGGGAACGGATTGGTCCCTCAGAACCGACTAGTAGCCGCCCTCGACCTCGTCGTCGCTCTCGACCCCGTCCGCACCGTCCAGCACCGCACGCGTGCCCGACAGCCCCAGCCGCGTCGCCCCAGCCTCGACCATCGCGTTCGCCGTCGCGTAATCGCGGATCCCGCCGCTCGCCTTGACGCCCAGCCGCTGCCCGACCGTCGCCGACATCAGTTCGACGGCGTGCACGCTCGCCCCACCCGCCGGGTGGAAGCCCGTCGACGTCTTCACGTAGTCGGCGCCCGCCGCCTCCGCCGCGCGGCAGGCGGCGACGATCTCGTCGTCCGTCAGCGCCGCCGACTCGATGATGACCTTCAGCAGCCCCGTCGTCGCGGCGCGCACCGCAGCGATCTCAGCCTCGACGGCGTCCGCGCGGCCCTCCTTCAGAAGACCGATGTTGATGACCATGTCGACCTCGTCGGCGCCCAGGCGCGACGATTCCGCCGCCTCGAAAGCCTTTGCCTCGGCACTGTGGTTGCCCGACGGGAACCCGCACACCGTCGCCACCTTCACCTCGCCGAGCTCAGCCGTCACCGGCAGCATCGACGGCGACACGCACACGGAGAACGCGCCCAGCTCCCGGGCCTCGGCGACAAGCGCCGCGACCTGCTCGTGCGTCGCATCCGTCTTGAGCAGCGTGTGGTCGACCATCGCGGCCAGCGCCGAACGGGTGATTTCCATCATTGGGTCCTTTCGGGTTGTCCCAGCATCGTAGCGCCGGGCCCCGACGGCGCGGCCAACGGTAGGCGGACGGAGAAGCAGGTGCGGCCGGGCCGCGATTCCACCGACGCCTGACCGCCGAAGCTCTGGACGACGGCCCGCACGATCGCCAACCCCAGCCCCGTCGACTTCTCCGACGTGTGCGGCCGGGTGTCGTCGACGCGGGTGAACCGCTCGAACACGAGGGCCTGCTTCTCGGCCGGAATGCCGGGACCGTCGTCAACGACGTCGATCACGGCCGTCTCGTCCTCGGCGCGCACCGCGACCGACACCGTCGTCCCCGCCGGGGTGTGGGTGCGGGCGTTGCCCAGCAGGTTCACCATCACCTGGTGCAGCTGGTCGGCGTTGGCCATGACGGTGATCTCCGACGGCGGCGCATCCAGCTGCCAACGGTGCCGGGGCGCACTGGCCTGGGCGTCGCTGACGGCGTTGAGAACCACCTCGACGACGTCGACCGGCTCCGGGGTAACCGGGACATCCGAGTCGAGCCGGGCCAGCAGCAGCAGGTCACCGACCAGCTTGGCCATCCGCTCCGACTCGGCCCCGATCCGTGCCATCGCGAACGCCGCGTCGTCCGTGTCGGGACGGCGCTGCGCCAGCTCCGCGTAGCCGCGGATCGCGGCCAGCGGGTTGCGCAGTTCGTGCGACGCGTCGGCGACGAACCTGCGCAGCTTGCTCTCCGACGCCTCGCGGGCCCCCAGCGCGCCCTCGACCCGGCCGAGCATCCGGTTGAACGACGTCGCCAGCCGCGTCACCTCGCTCGCGTCAGGAAGCTCACCGACGGCGACCCGCGGCACCTCGACCGCGCCCCGCTCCAGCTCGAGGCCGCTCACCTCGTCCGCAGTGTTTGTCAGCTCGACCAGCGGGCGGGTGGCGGTGTCGAGCACCTGCCGCGTCACCAGCGAGGTAGCGCCGATCGCCACCAGAGACAACGACCCGGCGAACACACTCAGCCACACCAGCGTCGAGTCGATGTCATTGGTGGGTAGGCCGACGGCGACCCGCCCGAGGCGCGTGTCCCTGGCCTCGACCCGGTAGCGGCCGAGGCCGTCGAGGTCGAGCGAGTGTTTCTCGCCCGGCACCAGGCGCACCATCTCCAGCGCGGCCGTGTCCGAGATGTCCATGACGGCGCCGTCACCCACCATGCCCTTCAGCGCCGTCCCGTCGCCGCGCAGCAGCGTGATGACGGTGCCGGCCCGCATGCCGGGGGTCTCGATGCCCGGCACCCGGTCGCCGCCGACGATGCCCCGGCCCTGGCGCACCTGCGCCGCGTCGAGTTCGCCGTCGAGCTGGTTGTAGAGGATCGTGCGGGCGGCGAAGACCGTCGCGACGCCCAATAGGACGGCCATGACGGCGACCGTCAGGATCAGGCGCGGCCGGAGCTGGGCTGCGAGGGAGCCGCGCTGGTTGCCGGTCACTGCCCCGCCGGCCGCAGGACGTAGCCGACGCCCCGCATGGTGTGGATCATCGGTTCGCGGCCGGCGTCGATCTTCTTGCGCAGGTAGGAGACGTACAGCTCGACGACGTTTGCCTGGCCGCCGAAGTCGTAGTTCCACACGCGGTCGAGGATCTGGGCCTTGCTGAGGACCCGCTTCGGGTTGCGCATCAGGAACCGGAGCAGCTCAAACTCGGTGGCCGTCAGCTTGATGGGTTCCCCGGCGCGGGTCACCTCGTGCGAGTCCTCGTCGAGGATCAGGTCGCCGACGACGATCTGTGTGTCGGGCCGCGCGGTCGTGGCCCCGGAGCGCCGCAGCAGCCCCCGCAGACGGGCGATGACCTCCTCCAGCGAGAAGGGCTTGGTGACGTAGTCGTCGCCTCCGGCGGTCAGGCCGGCGATCCGGTCGGCCACACCGTCGCGCGCGGTGAGGAAGATGACCGGCACGTCGGGCTGTTCGGTCCGCACCCGGCGCATCACCTCGAGCCCGTCGAAGTCGGGCAGCATCATGTCGAGCACGAGCGCGTCGGGGCGCACCTCGCGGGCGACCCGGACGGCCTCGGTGCCGGTGGTCGCGGTGTGCACGTCCCAGCCCTCGTACCGCATCGCCATCGACAGCAACTCGATCAGGCTGGGTTCATCATCGACGGCGACGACGCGGATGGGCGTGCCGTCGGGGCGCAGAAGTGGGTCGGTGGTGGTGGCCATGCCCCCATTGTTCCGCGTCGGCCGGGGATCAGGCTATGGGTTGGCTGTGTGAATCCTGTGAAAGATGGCCACGTCAGGCCGGCGCCTCGATCAACTGGTCGGTCTCCCCGGACGGGCGGACGAACAGGTGGTCGAGTCCGGCGCGGCCCGAGCCGAAGGCCAAGAAGACCAGGCCGAGCGCCGCCTGGGCGGCGTTGTACTCCCACCCGCCGTCCGACAGGGCGAAGCCAGCGTCGCTGCGGACGGTCAGTGCGATCGTCATGTTGAGCACCACCATGCCGAGCCCGATGATCGGGGTCCCCAGACCGAACACGAGCAGTACCCCGCCGCCGATCTCGAACACGACGGTTGCCAGCGCCAGCGCCTGCGCGCTCGGGAGCCCGGCGGCCTCGATGATCTCGACCTGCGCCTCGAGTCCCGTGACCTGCCAGCGGGTCCAGCCGTGCAGGACGAGTGCGGCGCCTGCGACGATCCGGGCGAGGAGGAGCGCGATGTCGCGCACGACGCGGAGGAACGCTTCCATTGCCCGTGCTCCCTTGGTTCGGCAACTGATGTCGCTGTCCAGTGTGCCGTACAAGGTGCGGGCGGCGTCGGCTACTCCTCGGGAACGACCTCGCCGCCGCGCATCAGCTTGCCGGAGGCCCCGGTGCCGAGGCGTTCGAGCGCCAGCCTGCCGACCATCTGCTGGTTGGTCATCACGCGCTGCGAGCGGCCGTTGGAGATGAACGTCAGGGCCCAGCTGACCAGCGTCGTGATCCGCTGCTTGAAGCCTGCGATGTAGAGCAGATGGAGGAACAGCCAGGCGGTCCACGCCAGGAACCCGGTGAGCTTCAGCTTCCCGATCAGGGCGACCGCCTTGTACTTGGAGATCGTCGCCATCGACCCTTTGTCGCGGTAGCGGAACGCACCGGGTGCGCCCCGCTGCTCCAGACGGGCGCGGATAGTCGCCGCGGCATGCCGGGCCTCCTGGATCGCCCCCTGCGCGACGCCGGGGACACCGTCGACTGCAGCCATGTCGCCGACGACGAACACCTCCGGATGGGTGGGGAGCGTCAGGTTCGGCTCCACCTGGATCCGGCCGGCCCGGTCCAGCGCCGCGCCGCTCTGCTCGGCCAATGTGATGCCGAGTTCACTGCCCTGCACGCCGGCGGCCCACACCTTGCACGCCGCCTCGATACGCTCCTCCGAGCCGTCCTTGTGGCGGACGGTGAGGCCGGCATCGTCGACATCGGTGACGATGCTGCCCAGCTGCACCTCCACGCCGAGCTTCTCCAGCGTGGCCTTCGTTCTGGCGCCGAGCTCCGGTCCGAAGGGCGGCAGCACCTGGTCGGCGCCGTCGATCAGGACGACGCGGGCCGAGGCCGTGTCGTAGTTGCGGAACTCCTTGCGGAGCGTGGTGCTGGCCAGCTCGCGGATCTGCCCGGCCATCTCGACGCCGGTCGGACCGGCGCCGACGACCACGAACGTCAGCTCGCGGCGGCGGGCCTCCTCGTCGCGGGTGAACTCGGCGATCTCGAACGACTTGAGGATGCGGGCCCGCAGTTCGAGCGCGTCGTCGATCGTCTTCATGCCGGGGCGTAGGTGGCGAAACGGTCGTTTCCGAAGTAGGACTGCCCGGCGCCGGCCGCGACGATGAGCGAGTCGTAGGGCGTCTCCTGGTAGTCGTTGTGGAACCGCCACTTGACGACGCGGTTCGTCAGATCGATGTCCTCGACGAGGCCGAGCAGCACGGTGGCGTTGCTCTGCCGGCGCAGGATCTCGCGGGTGGCGGGGGCGATCTCGCCCTCGGACAGCACCCCGGTGGCGACCTGGTAGAGCAGCGGCTGGAACAGGTGGCTCGTCGTCTTGGCGATCAGGGTCACCTTGACGTCCGCGCGGCGCAAGGCCTTGGCCGCGAACAGCCCACCGAACCCGGAGCCGATGATGACGACGTGGTGCGGATCTCGACTCATGATTTCAGGGTAACCCGGCGCCCAAGGCTCGCAGAAACCGTTTCGCTCAGGGCGGGAAGGTAGGCTGATGCGTCGCCTGCCCCCTCCCGAACGGAGAACCCCGTGCCACGTCCGTCGTCCTGGCTGCGTGTGCAGGGCGCGACATCGGCGCGCGGATGGTGGTGGGTCCTGGTGGGGTTGGCCGCCGTCGGGCTGATCCTCGCGGGCCAGCTCGCCGACACCCACGGCCTGCTCGAACGGCACGCCAGCTGGTGGCGGCCGTTCGTGACTCTGCCCGGTCACGCGGTGCTGCTGCTGGCGTGGTGGCAGCTCGGGCCGGGCTGGCGCCGTCCCCTCACGACGGCGGCCCTGTGGAGCCTGCCGCTGCTGTTCACCCTGCCGCTCCATTCCCGCGACGCGTACGCCTACGCGGCGACCGGCTGGCAGGTCGCCCACGGGCTGGACCCCTACGTGACGGCGCTCGGCGCCGCCGGGCAGGCGGGGCTGCTCGTCGGCCTCCACTGGTACGACACGACGTCGGTGTATCCCGCGCTGTCGCTGGAGCTGTTCGGGCTCATCTCCCGGCTGACCGGCGGCGACCTGTACTGGACGCTGGTCGCGCTGCGGCTGCCCAGCGTCCTCGCGCTCGTCATTCTGGCGTTCGTGCTGCCCCGGCTGGCCCGCCACTTCGGCGTCGACCCCGCCGTCGCCCTCTGGGCGGGGGTGCTGAACCCCATCATGCTCATCCAGCTCATCGGCGGGGTGCACAACGACGCGCTGATGGTGGCGCTCGGGGCGGCGGCGATGCTCGCGGTGCTCGACCTCGGCTGGTCGGGTTGGCGGGGGCTCGTCACCTCGGGCGTGCTGCTCGGGCTCGCCATGGGCCTGAAGCAGTCGGCCGCGCTGTTCGGCCTGGGAGTCGTCGCCCTCGGCTGGGCGGCCCGGCACCCGGCCTGGAAGGGCTGGGGGCGACTCGCCGTCACCGCGGTGCTTCCCGGCGCCGTCACCGTCGCCACGTTCCTGCTCACGTCCGCGTCCCGCGGCCTCGGCTGGCGGAACCCGACGGCGGGCAACCCCATCGAGGCCACCAGCAACGCCCCGTTCTCCTGGGTCGCGTCGTTCCTGCGCTACAACGAGGTCTTCTCATTCCCCGTCGCCAACGCCCTGGTGGGCGCCGTGTCGACGGTGTGCATCGCCCTCGCCGTCGTGCTGCTGTGGGTGCGGTTCGGGCCCCGCGGCGACTCGGTCGGGGCACCCTGGCGGTTCACGCTGGCGGTGCTCACCGCTGCCTGCGTGCTGGCGCCCGCCCTGCAGCCCTGGTACCTGACCTGGCTACTGCCGCTGTACGCATTCGCTGGCCTGCCCGCCCGCTGGCACCGGGTGTGGCTGGTGTGCGTGCTCGCCTTCTCGCTGCTGCCGGCGCTGCAGGACAAGATCGCGCCGTACTGGGCGATGTTCGTGGTCGCCGTCCCCGCCGTCGTGCTGTGGCGGGCGATGACGGTGTCCGGCTACAGCCCGCTACCGGAGTCCGACGGCGACCGCCTCCCCAGGGGCACCCTGGTGTGATGCGCCTGCCCCGCGGCGTGCATAGGCTCGTCCCATGACAGACGTCCGGTGGGCCGCCCGCGCCGACGACTGGGCGATCCGCTGCACCGACCTGGTCAAACGCTACGGGGGCCGCGAGGTGCTCCGCGGCCTCAACCTCAACGTGCCGCGCGGCGGTGTGCACGGACTGCTCGGGCCCAACGGCTCGGGAAAGACCACCTCCATCCGCGTGATCCTGGGCCTGACAAGGGCGAACGCTGGCCATGCCGAGATCCTCGGCCAGCGGGTGCCCGAGGCGTTGCCGCGGGTGATCTCCCAGGTGGGGGCCATCGTCGAGTCTCCCAAGTTCGCGCCCAGGATGACCGGAAGGCAGAACCTGCTGGTGCTCGGCGCCGCGATCGGTGTCGATCGCCGTCGGATCACCGAGGTGCTGCTGGAGGTCAGCCTCGACGACCATGCCGAGATCCCGTACCGGGCCTACTCGCTCGGGCAGCGGCAGCGCCTCGCCATCGCCGCGACGCTGCTGAAGCGCCCCGAGGTGCTGATCTTCGACGAACCGACCAACGGGCTGGACCCCGTCGGCATCCACGACATCCGCGCCACCATGCGCAGCCTGGCCGACTCGGGCCGCACCGTCCTGGTGTCGTCGCACATCCTCTCCGAGATCGAACAGATCGCCGACTCGCTGTCGGTCATCGTCGACGGGCGCGTCGTCGCCGAGTCGGATATCGAGTCGTTCCTCTCGGGCGGCGAACCGCATGTGCGCATCGGCATCGGCGACCGCGTCGAGGCCATGGACGTGCTGCGCCGCGCCGGCTGGCGGGTGGAGTCTGGTGACGGCGAGCTGCGGGTCCTGCCCAGGGCCGGGGGAGAGCTCGACCCTGCCGGTATCGCGCGGACTCTCGGCGAGGAGGGCCTGTGGCCCTCCGAACTGGTGGCGCAGCGGCAGAGCCTTGAGCAGGTGTTCCTCGAGCTCACGTCGGGTGCCGCGGACTGGAAGCCCGACCCTGAGGGGTGGCGCTGATGGTGGGCTCGTTGCTGAGGGCGGAGTTCCTGCAGCTGCTGTTCCGACGGCGGGTGAGCGCCAGTCTCGTCGGCGTGGTCCTGCTGGGGATCGCCCTTCCGGTCTGGCTGCTGGGAGACATGCCGCCCATGACGGGGGACACGATGGTCTCCGCGCAGGCGAGCTACGTGGATTCGCTGCGGGACGGCACCTGTGACACGTGTAGTCCCACCGACTTCCTGTACGGCTACCGGTCCTTCGGCGCCCTGATCTCCGACGACCTCGGGCCCGCGAGCCTGCTCACGGCGTTGATCGTATTCATGGTGGTCGTCGTCTACGTCGCGGCGGACTTCTCGTCGGGGGCGTTGTCCACCCAGCTGACCTTCACCCCCGCCCGACGCTCCGTGCTGGCGGCGCGCTGCATCGGTGCCGGCCTGCTGGGGGCCACACTGATGGGGCTGGGCACCGTCACCTCGTTGGGGGTGAGTGTGGTCTGGTACATGGCGATGCACGGCGTCGGCTCGATCGGCGTGGCCCCCGGCGCTGCGGCGTTCATCTGCGCGGCCGTGCTCTACGGCGCATTCATCGGAATCATCGGGGCACTGCTGGTGTTTCTGACCAACGGGCCGGTGTGGGCGGCGCTGCTCGCGGGCGGGGTGCTCGCCGTCAACCTGACCGTCTCCTCGGAGGTCTCCCTGTCGAAGGCTGTGGTGCTGCGCTCCCTCATGCCCGTCTATCAGGGGAGTGTGCTGCTGACGGGCGAGGCGCTGGAGTACTCGTACGAGGCGCTCGGGACGGGGCGGCTGGAGGCGGTGGTGTACCACCTGCTGGTGATCATGCTGCTGGCCGTGGTGACGGTGCCGGTGTTTGATCGGCGGGATATCCGGGCCTGAGGTCTGGCTGGGGTGTGGGTTGCGTTGCGCGAACTGGCTGTGCGGCACCCGAGGGGCCTGTCGTGCACAAATCTGGCGGTGCGGCACCCGAGTTGCCTGTCGTGCACAAATCTGGCTGCAGCGTGCATTCGGCTGGCTCAGGCGGCCGTTGTGGCGATATGCGCGTAGCGGCGGCTTGGTGGAGATTCGTGCACATCCAGGCCCTGGTCGGTGAGGCGCGGGTCGGGGTGCAGTCCGCGGCCAGGCAACCCGACGGTGGCTCCGGGGCGCGTCGCTAGACTCCTGCCATGCGTTACGTCTCGACCCGTGGCGGCGGCCAGCCGCGCGCCTTCAGCGACATCCTGCTGGAGGGCCTCGCGCCCGACGGCGGCCTGTACCTGCCCGAGGCGTACCCGCGCGTCGATGCCGCGACGCTGGAGCGCTGGCGTCGCATCCTCTCCGACGACGGCTACGCGGCGCTTGCGTTCGAGGTCGTCAGCCTCTTCATCGACGACATCCCCGCAGCCGACCTGCGTGGCATCGTCGAGCGGGCCTACGCCCCGGCGAAGTTCCTCGAGCCGTCGATCGTGCCGGTCTCCCGGCTGAGCGACGGGCTGTGGCTCGTCCACCTCAGCAATGGGCCCTCGCTCGCGTTCAAGGACATGGCCATGCAGTTGCTGGGCGAGCTGTTCGCCTACGAGCTCGGCCGCCGCGGCGAGACGATCACCATTGTCGGCGCGACAAGCGGCGACACCGGCTCGTCGGCCGAACTCGCACTGCTCGGTAAGCCCGGGGTCCGGGTGTTCATGCTGTCGCCCGCCGACCGCATGACGCCGTTCCAGCAGGCCCAGATGTTCTCCATCGACGATCCGGGCATCGTCAACATCGCCGTCCGCGGCGTGTTCGACGACTGCCAGGACCTCGTCAAGGAACTCAACGCGGACGCCGACTTCAAGGCCCGGCACCGCCTCGGCGCCGTCAACTCGATCAACTGGGCCCGCCTCATGGCGCAGGTCGTCTACTACTTCGCAGCCTGGCTGCGGATCTCCGACGGCGAGCTGGTCAGCTTCGCCGTCCCGTCCGGCAACTTCGGCAACATCGCAGCCGGACACGTGGCCCGCGAGATGGGCCTGCCGATCGACCGCCTGATCCTCGCGACCAACGAGAACAACGTGCTGGAGGAGTTCTTCCGCACCGGCGACTACCGCGTGCGCTCCGGGCCGGAGACGCTGGCCACCAGTTCGCCGTCGATGGACATCTCGAAGGCGTCGAACTTCGAGCGGTTCGTGTTCGACCTGCTGGGCCGCGACGCGGATCGGGTGCGCGACCTGTTCGCCGTCCAGGTTCCCGCCGGCGGGTTCAGCCTCGCCGACGACCCCGCGTTCGCCGGCTGCGCCGAGCGGTTCGGGTTCGTCGCCGGCTCGTCGACCCACGCGGACCGGCTCGCGGAGATCCGCCGCGTCCAGGAGACCGACGGCGTCGTCGTCGACCCGCACACGGCCGACGGCGTGCACGTTGCCCGCACGCTGGGCGTCGACGGGACGGTCGCCGTCCTCGAGACGGCGCTGCCGGTGAAGTTCGCCGAGACCATCGTCGAGGCGATCGGTGTGGTCCCGCCACGGCCCGCCCGCTACGACGGCATCGAGGACCTTCCCCGCCACGTCGTCGAGATCGACGCCGACGCGGCCGCCCTGCGGGGCCTGATCGAGGGCTGATTCTGGAGCGCCCGGGGCCGTCCCGTGGGCCAACTGTGGAACGCCCGGTGCCGCCGTCCCGAGGGCTGACTGTGCACGAATCTCCGCTGGGCGGCCGCTGTGTGCATATCGCCACAGCGGCGGCTTGAGCCAGCGGAATGTTCGCGGGAGCCAGATTTGTACACGCCCAGCCAGATTTGTGTGTGCCGGGCGTCAGCGCTTGCGGGGCCGCGACGATGACATCTGTGCTGGGAGTGGTCGTCGCAGCGTCGTGACGACGGCGGCGCCGTCAGCGCTTGTGCCGACGCGACGATGCGGGCCGGACGGTGTTCCCGCCCCAGAAGAGGAAGCCGGTCAGCACCAGCGTGCCGTTGGAGCCGTCGCCCTGCGCGTCGGGCTTGATGTCGTTGCCCGCCATGATCGCGACGGCCCTGTCGATCACCCGCACGCCGTCGGGGACGTAGATCTCGTTGCCGCCCATGACGGCGTGCAGTTCGAGCGTGACGACACGGCCGGGGCCCATCGCCTCCGTCAGGTCGTAGTTGTTGCCGCCCCACCATGCGAAGTTGGTCAGCCGGGTGATCCCGGAGTGCACCAGCTCATCCCGGCCGGACATGATCGAGACCGACCATCCCGCATCGGGCTCGGCGACGGCGGGCAGCGGGGCGTAGGCCGGCTGCGGGACGACGGGAGAACCGGGCGACACCTCCAGCCCGTGCGCCTCCGGCAGGTCGGCCAGGAGCGGCGCGATCTCGTCGGTGAACCTCACCTGCAACACCTGCTCCTGACGGTCGCGGAGCTCGTCGAGGTCGAGCCGTCCGGCTTCGTAGGCCTGCTGGATCACGGTGAGCGCCCGGTCGCGTTCTGGATCGCCGGCGCGGAAGCGGCGTTCGGGCAGGTGCGGATCGGACATGGGGCAACGCTACCGCGTCGCCGTCGATCGTCGACCGGAGTATGGCCGCAGCGCGGTCGTCGCTGGGGCGCAGGCCCATCTGGGGTCGCTTGCGCAACTTCCTGGGTTGTCGAGCACGAATCTGGCTGGGCACACACAAATCTGGCTGCAGCGTGCATTCTGCTGGCTCAAGCCGCCGCTGTGGCGATATGCACACAGCGGCCGCCCAGCGGAGATTCGTGCACAGTCAGCCCGCGGGACGGCGGCACCGGGCAGCTGCTTGGCCCGCCGAGCACAAATCTGGCTAGGCGCGCACAAATCTAGGTCCGGCGTGCATTCGGATGGCTCAAGCCGCCGCTGTGGCGATATGCACACAGCGGCCGCCCAGCGGAGATTCGTGCACAGTCAGCCCACGGGACGGCGGCACCGTCGGCGCTGGGCAGGCCTTTCTGGTTCGCGTGCATTCGCCTGGGTTGCCGGGCACGAATCTGGCTGTGCGGCGCCCGTGTGGCCTGCCGTGCACAAATCTGGCTCCAGCGTGCATTCGGCTGGCTCAAGCCGCCGCTGTGGCGATATGCACACAGCCGCGGCCCAGCGGAGATTCGTGCACAGTCAGCCCACGGGACGGCGGCACCGTCGGCGCTGGGCAGGCCTTTCTGGTTCGCGTGCATTCACCTGGCTCGCCAAGCACAAATCTGGCCCGGCCGAGGGGCGCCCGTCGTCAGGGGGCCGTCCAGGAGCGGACACCGAACCGGTTGCCGTCGGCGTCGGCGAGGACGGCGATCTTCGTACCCGCGCCGACATCTGTCGGCGACATGACGACGCTCGCGCCGGCCGCGACGAGGTCGGCGACGGCCTTGTCGATGTCGGCGTGGTCGACGTAGGGGACCGAGCCGTCGCGGCCGTCGCCCGGTTTGGGGGACAGGCCGAACTCGCAGTCGTCGACGTTGTAGCCGACGTAGTAAGGGGTGTCGGTGTGGGGTTCGACCCCCAGCGCGACGCTGTAGACACGCTTGGCGGCGTCCAGATCGTCGACGGTGACGACGATCGTGCGGAACGCGGGCATGGCTCCTCCTTCATTGGGTATGAGGCCGTTGCCCAGTTTTGCACCGGGGCGAGGCCGTCGGGTGAAGCCCGATCCCAGCCCGGTGCGCGGCCCGAAGAACGCGCCCGACAGGGCCAGGTGCAAAGATCAGGGCATGGGCCTCGACATCTATGTGGGATCACTCAGCAGGTATCTCTCCGGCGACTGGAAGACGGTGGCCGCGCAGGCGGCCGAGGCCGAAGGCATCGCCTTCGTCACGGTCGGCCCCGATCGCGAGAGCCTTGACGCCGCCGAACTCGTGGCGGTCGTCGCCGAGTGGCAGGCCGCGATCGCCGCGGCCCTCGGCGGCGTTGAACCGTGGGACGACAACCCCGACGCTCCCTACGCCACCGACCAGCCCCACTGGCTCGGCTACGGCGGCCTCGCGCTGCTCGCCGCGTACGCCGAGCGCCCCGACCTCGTCTCCCCGGAGGACACCCCCGAGGAGTACGCCGTCGCGCCCGCGTTCCAGGCGATGCAGCACGACCCGGGTCGCTTCCCCAGCCTCCTGGGCGGGGCGGAGTGGTGGCTCCCGTTCGACGGCGTGCGCGCCACCTTCACTGCCGAGGCGCCGCACGGGCACATGATGGCGATGGCGACCCTCGCCCAGCTGCGCGCGGAACTCGACGTTCTCCGTGACGCCGTCGGCGCCACCCATGTCGACCTCGCGACGGCGCTGCTGTCCGGCGGCCCCGACCGCGAGGAGGTCGAGACTGCGGCCGAGTACAGGCATCGTTGGGGGATCTTCGGGCTCGCCGTGTTCGCGGAACTGTGCGCGCAGGCCGAGGGGATGCAACTCCCGCTCCTACTGGATTACTGACCCGGAGCGGCCAGCGTCGCGATCGCCAGCCCTGAGCCGCTTCCTCAGGGTTGAGTCAGGGTGGCTCAACTTCAGCTTGAGCCTGGTTCGCTCATGTGCTTAACTTGAGTCAACCCCGCTCAAGGGCATCGGAATCCATCCCGACATTGACTCCAGGAGGAATCACATGGCTCGTGCAGTAGGCATCGACCTCGGCACCACCAACTCTGTCGTCGCAGTTCTCGAGGGCGGCGAACCCACTGTCATCCCCAACGCTGAGGGGGCCCGCACGACGCCTTCCGTCGTCGCCTTCTCCCCGTCCGGCGAGGTGCTCGTCGGCGAGGTCGCCAAGCGTCAGGCTGTCACCAACATCGACCGCACCGTCCGTTCAGTCAAGCGCCACATGGGCACCGACTGGAAGGTGGACATCGACGGCAAGGACTACCGTCCGCAGCAGATCTCCGCGTTCGTGCTGCAGAAGCTGAAGCGCGACGCCGAGGCCTACCTCGGTGAGTCCGTCACCAACGCGGTCATCACCGTCCCCGCGTACTTCAGCGACGCCGAGCGTCAGGCGACGAAGGAGGCCGGCGAGATCGCGGGCCTGACCGTCGACCGCATCATCAACGAGCCCACCGCCGCCGCGCTGGCCTACGGCCTCGACAAGGGCGACATCGAGCACACCGTCCTCGTCTTCGACCTCGGTGGCGGCACGTTCGACGTGTCCCTCCTCGAGATCGCTGACGGTGTCTTCGAGGTCAAGGCGACCAAGGGCGACAACCGCCTCGGCGGCGACGACTGGGACCAGATCGTCGTCGACTGGCTGGTGCAGCAGTTCAAGAACAAGAACGGCGTCGACCTGTCGCAGGACAAGATGGCCCGCCAGCGCCTCCAGGAGGCCGCCGAGCGCGCCAAGATCGAGCTGAGCTCCGCCTCGGAGTCGACGATCAACCTGCCCTACATCACCGCCTCGGCCGCCGGCCCGCTGCACCTCGACGAGAAGCTGACCCGCGCCGAGTTCCAGCGCATGACCCAGCCGCTGCTCGACCGCTGCCGCGCGCCGTTCAACGCTGTCATCTCCGACGCAAAGACCTCCGTCGACAAGATCGACACCGTCCTGCTCGTCGGCGGCTCGACCCGTATGCCGGCCGTGGCCGAGCTGGTCAAGGAACTCACCGGCGGCAAGGAGCCCAACAAGGGCGTCAACCCGGATGAGGTCGTCGCGCTGGGCGCCTCGCTGCAGGCCGGCGTGCTCAAGGGCGAGGTCAAGGACGTTCTGCTCCTCGACGTCACCCCGCTGAGCCTCGGCATCGAGACCAAGGGTGGCGTGATGACCAAGATCATCGAGCGCAACACCACGATCCCGACCAAGCGTTCCGAGATCTTCACCACCGCCGAGGACAACCAGCCCTCCGTGATGATCCAGATCTACCAGGGCGAGCGTGACTTCGCCCGCGACAACAAGTCGCTCGGCAACTTCGAGCTCACCGGCATCCTGCCGGCGCCCCGCTCAGTCCCGCAGGTCGAGGTCACCTTCGACATCGACGCCAACGGCATCGTGCACGTCTCCGCCAAGGACATGGCCACCGGCAAGGAGCAGTCCATGACGGTGACCGGTGGCTCGGCCCTCGGCAAGGACGACATCGAGCGCATGGTCAAGGACGCCGAGGCCCACGCCGAGGAGGACCGCAAGCGCCGCGAGGCCGTCGACATGCGCAACGAGGGCGACGCCCTGGTGTTCCGCACGGAGAAGCTGCTCAGCGAGCACGCCGACACTATCGGCGAGGACGTCAAGGCGCCCGTCGTCGAGGCGACCGACGCGCTCAAGGAGGCCCTGAAGGGCGAGGACGACGACGCCGTCAAGGCCGCGATCGACGACCTCAACACCAAGGCCGCCTCCATGGGCCAGGCCATCTACGCCGCGGCGCAGGCCAAGGCGCAGGAGTCGGCCCCGGCAGAGGGTGCCGAGGAGCAGCCCGCGGGTGAGGACGATGTCGTTGATGCCGAGATCGTCGACGAAGAGGGCGACAAGTGACCGATCCGCAGAACGAGTTCAGCGGCGAGGCCGCGGGTGAGGGCGTCGAGTCGACGCCCTCACCCGAGGCGACTCCCGTCGAGGAGGAGGCGACCGACGTCGGCGCGGCCGAGCTGGAGGCGTTGATCGCCGAGCGCACGGCCGACCTGCAGCGGCTCCAGGCCGAGTACGTCAACTACAAGAAGCGTGTCGACCGTGACCGTGACCTGTCGCGACAGCACGGGATTGAGGCCGTCCTCACCGACTTCATGCCGGTGCTCGACGCCATCACCCTCGCGAAGCAGCACGACGACATCGCCGGCGGCTTCAAGATGGTGGTCGACGAACTCGAAAAGGTCACCTCCAAGCACGGTCTCGTCTCGTTCGGCGAGGTCGGCGAGGAGTTCGACCCGACAAGGCACGATGCGCTGATGACGGTTCCCATGGAGGAGCCGGTCGCCGTCGTCACCGTGTCCCAGGTGATGCAGCAGGGCTACTCCCTCAACGGCAGGGTCATCCGCCCCGCCCGCGTCGGCGTTGCCAATCCCTGATCACGACGACCCCGGAGAGGAGATGAGCGAGGAATGAGTACGAAGGACTGGCTCGAAAAGGACTACTACAAGGTCCTCGGTGTCTCCAAGAGCGCGAGCGCCGACGAGATCAAGAAGGCGTTCCGCAAGATCGCCCGCGAGAACCACCCGGATCAGAACCCCGGTGACAAGTCCGCGGAGGCCCGCTTCAAGGAGGCCTCCGAAGCCAACACCGTGCTGTCGGATGCTGACAAGCGCAAGGAGTACGACGAGGCCCGCAGTCTGTTCGGCGGCGGTTTCAAGTTCAACCGCCCGGGTCAGCCCGGCGGCTCCGGCGCCGGCTTCGACGACCTGTTCCGCAACGCCACCAACGGCGGCGCGGGCGGGTTGGGCGATCTCTTCGGCGGGCTGTTCAACGGCTCCAGCGGGGCCACGCGGCGCGCGACGCAGCGTGGCCCCCGCCGGGGCGCCGACATCGAGGGTGAGACGAGCCTCACCTTCGAGCAGGCCGTCGAGGGTGCGACCATCACGCTGAGGACCGTGTCCGACCAGCCGTGTTCGTCCTGCCGGGGGACAGGCGCGAAGGCCGGCACCCTGCCTCGGGTCTGCCCGACGTGTGAGGGCTCCGGTATGAAGGCCTCCGCGGCCGGTGGCGTATTCCAGATGAGTGAACCGTGCGTAGATTGCCTCGGCCGTGGGCTCATCGTCGACGACCCGTGCCCCGACTGCGCAGGCTCCGGCCGTGGCCGCTCTACCACGACGATGCAGGTCCGGATCCCGGCCGGCGTCGAGGACGGGCAGCGGATCAAGCTGAAGGGCAAGGGCGCGCCGGGCGAGAACGGCGGCGCCGCCGGCGACCTGTACGTCAGCGTCCACGTCAAGCCGCACAAGCTGTTCGGTCGCAGCGGGGCCAACCTCACGCTCGAGGTGCCGGTCACGTTCACCGAGGCGTCGCTGGGCGCCGAGATCGAGATCCCGACACTGCAGGGCCCCCGGGTCAAGCTCCGGATCCCGGCCTCCACGCCGAACGGGCGCACGATGCGCGTCCGGGGCAAGGGCGCGCGGAAGAAGGACGGCACTATGGGCGACCTGCTCGTCACCGTGAAGGTCGAAGTGCCCGACGACCTGAGCGACGAGGCCAAGGCAGCACTCAAGGAGTACGCCGAGAAGGCCCACCAGACCAACCCCCGCGCGGCCCTATTCGAGGGCTGACGCATGGCCTACCTGCCTCAGCCGTTCGACCCGGATGCCGCGGTGTTCACCGTCTCGGTGGCCGCGTCGTTGGCGGACATGCACGCGCAGACGCTGCGGGGATACGACCGGCTCGGGCTGGTCGTCCCCGTACGCTCGCGCGGCCGCGGCAGGCGCTACTCGCTGCGCGACATCGCGAAGCTCCGGCACGTGCAGCAGCTGAGCCAGGAGGAGGGCATCAACCTGGAAGGCATCCGGCGCATCCTCGCGCTGGAGGCCGAGGTCGACGGTCTCCGCGGCCAGGTTGAGCACCTCACCGAGGCGCTGCGGGCGGTGCAGTCGAGCCCGCTGGCCGCCCGGCTCTTCACCGCCGAGTCGTCGGGGGCGGTGCACCGGGGCCGGTTCCGGCCGACCACCCCGCCCGCGCTGCCATACCGTCCGGCCTGACCCACGAGGCCCGCTGCCGCTTCGCTAGGATCGGTGTGACCCGAACCCGAGGAGCGGACGTCATGGTGATGCGAAGCGGTACCAAGCTGTCCGTCGTCGGCGCCGGAGCGGTCGGCACCTCGCTCGCGTATGCGGCCCTGATCCGCGGCGTCGCCTCCGAAGTGGCGCTCCACGACATCAACGCGAAGAAGGTCCACGCGGAGGCCCTCGACCTGGCCCACGGCGCGCAGTTCCTGCCCCCGGCCCGCATCCACGGCTCGGACGACGTCCAGATCACCACCGGCTCCGACGTCGTCGTCATCGCCGCGGGTGCCAAGCAGCAGCCGGGTGAGACGCGTATGGACCTGGCCGGCAAGACGGTCTCGCTGATGAAGAAGATCGTCCCGCCGCTGGTAGAGCGGTCGCCGCAGGCGATCTTTCTGCTGGTGACCAACCCTGTCGACGTCGTCACGCAGGCCGTGCTGCGGATCTCCGGCCTCCCGCGCACCGGGTCTTCGGGTCGGGCACCGTCCTCGACTCCAGCCGCCTGCGGTGGCAGATCGCGACCGAATGTCACGTGGCCGCCGCCAACGTCCACGCCTACATGTGCGGGGAACACGGCGACTCCGAGATTCCGCTGTGGAGTTCGGCGAGCATCGGCGGGGTGCCGCTCAGCGAATGGGAGCACCAGACCGGCCAGCTGACGCCGCTGCGGCGCGACGAGATCGCCCACGACGTCGTCCACGCCGCCTACGAGGTGATCGAGGGCAAGGGGGCCACGAACTACGCGATCGGTGTCGCCGGGGCCCGCATCATCCAGACGATCCTGCGCGACGAGAACGCCGTCCTGCCTGTCAGCGCGCTGCTCGACGACTGGCACGGCATTTCGGACGTGTGCATGTCGGTGCCGCAGATCGTCGGTCGCCGGGGCATCGTCAAGGCGCTGGAGCTGCCGCTGGCCGACGAGGAGTTGGCCGGCCTGCGCGCCAGCGCCGAGCACATCCGCGAAGTTGCCGGGAGCCTCGGCTTCTGACCCTGGGTCTGTCCCTTCTGTCCTGACGCCCTGCTGCCCTGTGACTTCCAGTGCGCATGCCCCGTTCGACCAGGCGTCCTCTGCCGTGCCGTCCGTCGTCGTGCACGAATCTGGTTCTGGCGTGCGTTCGGCTGGCTCTGGCGGCCGTTGTGGCGATATGCACGCAGCGGCCGCTCAGCGGAGATTCGTGCACGTTTGGGCCGGGGGCGGTGGTCGTTCCTCACACGTTCCGCAGAGGCGGGGGTGCGCAGGCCCGCGGAGGGGGCAACCCGAGCCTCCGGATGGAGCACGTCGCCGGGCATCTCCCGGCCCGATCTCGCGCGGCGCGCCGGATTCGGTTCGGTCTCGTCGCTGCGTCGGGGTATGTGCCTGCCCTGACCGGGGTGCCCCCGCGGCCCGGGGCGGCTCAGGGCAGAAGCCAGGGGTCCGCCCCTGTGGTTGGTGGGGGCGTGCGAGCACACTGGAGTGGTAACCCCACGACAGGAGTACTCATGACCGAGCACATCAACGACCGATTCGACGAGCCCGTGGATGCGGAAGTGGTGGTCGAGCCCATCGTCGATGCCGATGACGCCAAGGAGATCCCCGCCGAGGAGGCTCTCGCGACCGCGAAGCAGAACGCCAAGGAGCTGGGGGAGACACTCCTCGAGGCCGCCAGCACTGCCGCCTACGCGACGGTGGGGCTGGTCGGGCTCGCCAGCGACCGGGTCAAGGACTACTACGAGGACCAGAAGCGCGCGTATGTCGCCGCCCACCCGGACGAGGAGTCGACCAGCTCGGCCCACAAGGTGATGTTCCGGCTGCGCGAGCAGCTCGACGAGTTCGTCGGCGACGTCGGACGCCTCGTCCGTGATCTGGCAGACCGGGGACGCAGCGGCGCTGAGACCATCGCGGACAAGGCCGAGGACCTGGCCGACAAGGCCGAGGATCTCGCAGAGAAGGCAGCGGACAGGGCCGAGGATCTCGCAGAGAAGGCAGCGGACAAGGCCGAGGACGTCGCCGACAAGGTGAAGGACTTCACCGAGGGTCTGGTGGACAGGGGGAGGAGGGGCGTTCGTAGCGTCCGCCGCCCGCCTCACTGGTCGCCGCTGATCACCCCGACGCGCGGGTGATCGGCGGCGACAGAGTGTCCAGCGCCCCCCGCGTGTACAACTGTGCGGGCCGGCCGCCGTCGACGGTGCTCGTGCGGCCGGTGGGCTCCAGAAAACCCGCCGACCCGGTCACCTTGCGATGGAAGTTCCTCGGATCGAGCGGATGGCCCCAGACGGCCTCGTAGATCCCCCTCAACTGGGCCACGGTGAACTCAGGTGGACAGAACGCGGCCGCCAGCGGCGAGTATTCGAGTTTGGCGCGGGCGCGCTCGATGCCGTCGGCGAGGATGTCGTCGTGGTCGAAGGCCAGTCGCATCTCGCCCGCCTCCAGGTCGGCCACGGGTACCCAGGCCGCGTCTGAGGCATCGGTTCCGGCGACAGGTGCGCCCACCTGCGGCACCAGCGCCAGGAAGGCGACGGTGACGGTGCGGCCGCGGGGGTCCCGCTCCGGAGCGCCGTAGGTGGCCAGCTGCTCGAGATGGACGCCCGTCCCGATCGCCGTCTCCTCGACGAGCTCGCGGTAGGCGGCCGTCGTCAGGTCCTCCTCTGGCAGCACGTACCCACCGGGCAGCGCCCACTCGCCCTCGAACGGGGGATAGCGCCGCTCCACCAGGAGTACGTGGAGGCGTGACTCGCGGATCGTGAGAACGACCAGATCGACCGTGACGAAGAACTCCCGCATGCCCTGAGTCTACCCCCTTATCGTCAGTTTGACATCGCTTGCCAGGTTGCTTATCGTCAATATCACGAGAAGATCCCGGAAGGAGGCCAGCGATGGCCAAGATCACGCAGTTCCCCTTCGTCCGCCACCTGCGCGGCAATGCGACGACCTACAGCGAGTGCCTGACCCGAGGACGACGCACGCACGCTGGAGTCGGGGCCGGATTCTGGTTCCGCCCCCTAACAGCGGCGATCAGCGAGGTGCCGGTCGATGATCGGGAGCAGGAGGCCCTGGTCAGGATCCGGACCTCCGATCTGCAGGAGGTCACGGCGCCGGCCACCGTCACCTACCGCTTCGCCGAGCCGGCGCAGGCCGCAGGCCGTGTCGACTTCTCCATCGACCCGAGGACAGGCCGCTGGGTGGAGAACCCCCTGGAGACTGTCGGGGGCATGATCCACGGCGCCACGGCCGCCGCAGTCGCCGGGGGATTGAACGGGCGGCCGCTGCGTGAGGTGCTATCGCTCGACCTCGGTGACGTCGCGGACGCCACCGTCGTCCGGCTGCAAGCCGACGCACGGCTGATGGCGATCGGCATCGAGGTGATCGGTGTGCGGTTCGCGCTGCTGCGGCCCGAGCCCGAGGTCGAGCGGGCTCTGCAGTTGCCCGCCCGCGAGCAGGTGCAGCAGGAGGCCGACCGTGCCACGTTCGAGCGCCGTGCACTGGCTGTGGAGAAGGAGGCGGCCATCGGCGAGAACGAGCTGGCCAACCAGATCGAACTGGCGAAGCGACGCGAGCAGCTGATCGCGCAGAACGGCGCCAATGCCCGCCGGGAGGCGGAGGACGACGCCGCCGCCGACGCGGTGCGTGTCAGGGCAGAGGCCAGCCGCGGGACGGCCCTGGCGCAGGCCAAGGCGGAGGCGGCACGGGCCTTGGGTGAGGCGGAGGCTGACGCGGAAGCCGCGAGGCTGGATGCCTACCGCGATGCCGGCCGCGACCTGATGCTCAGCCTCGCGCTGCGTGAATTGGCAGCCAACCTGCCCAAGGTGGAGCAGTTGGTGCTCACCCCCGACCTCCTGACGGGGTTGCTCGGGCGGCTGACCAGCGGCGAGCGGGTCTGAGCGATGGCGACGCCGAGGGCCGTGGTCATCCATCGCGCGACCGAACATGAGGTCCTGATCGCCAGACATGGCACGCTCGGCCAGGCCGCCTTCGTCCTGCGGAGCCGGGGCCGGACCCTGGACGACCTCGAGACGCGACGTGAGGAGCAGGAGCAGGCGCGGACGATCGTGTCCGCCGCCATCCCCTCCGAATGGAGGCGAGCCGAGGTGGAGCGCGGCGACGTCTCCCGGTTCGTGTTCGGCCCCGAGGACGTCGTGGTCGTCGTCGGGCAGGACGGCCTGGTGGCCAACGTGGCGAAGTACCTCGACGGCCAGCCGGTCATCGGGATCAATCCCGGCGGACATGCCGGCGTGCTCGTGCCACACCGCCCAGCCGACTGCGCCCGCCTGCTTGCCGACCCTTCGAAGGCCCGACCCCTGCGGCGCACCATGGTGGCGATCCGCACCGACGACGGCCAGGAGCTCACCGCGCTGAACGAGATCTACGTCGGCCAACCGACCCACCAGTCGAGCCGGTACCGCATCGAGGTGGCGGGGCGGACCGAGCGGCAGGCTTCGTCGGGCCTCATCGTCGGTACCGGCACCGGGGCGACCGGCTGGTGCGCGTCGCTGCAGCGGACGGTTGATCCGGAGGTGCCGCTGCCGACGCCGACGGATCCGGCGCTCGCCTGGTTCGTGCGGGAGGCCTGGCCGTCACCGTCCACCGGGGTGCAGCTGACGAGCGGCAGGCTGGGGGCTGACGACGAGCTCGCGCTGGTCGTGGAGTCGGACACCCTCGTGGTCTTCGGCGATGGGATCGAGGATGATCATCTGACTCTCAGCTGGGGGCAGCGGGTCGTCATCAGCGTCTCCCGCACCGTGCTCCACACTCTCTGAGGAACGACAACGGGGCCGCCCTCCCGGAGGAGGTCGGCCCCGTTGCGGACGGCATCAGAGCATCGGCGACGTGTGCCAGATGCGCTGCAGGTAGTCGCGCATCGAGCGGTCCGAGCTGAAGTAGCCGGTACGCGCGACGTTGAGGATCGTGGAGCGGGTCCACGCCTCCTGGTCGGCGTAGCGCTCCTCGACCTTCGCCTGCGTGTCGACGTAGGCCTGGAAGTCGGCCAGGGCCATGAACCGGTCCTGGTTGAGCAGGTTGTAGACGACCGAGTCGAACAGGTGGCGGTCGCCGTCGGAGAAGTGACCCGACAGGATGAGGTCGAGCGTGGCCTTCAGCTGCGGGTTCGCCTCGTAGCAGGAGCCCGGGTTGTAGCCCTTCGCCCCCAGCGCGGAGACGGCGGGCTCGTCCATGCCGAACAGGAAGAAGTGCTTGTCGCCGACCAGACGACGGATCTCCACGTTCGCGCCGTCATCCGTGCCGATCGTTAGCGCGCCGTTGAGGGCGAACTTCATGTTGCCGGTGCCCGACGCCTCCATGCCCGCGAGCGAGATCTGCTCGGACAGGTCGGCGGCGGGGATGAGGGTCTCGGCGAGCGTCACGTTGTAGTTCGCCGGGAAGGCGATCTTCAGGCGCTCCTCGAGCTCCGGTGCGGCGTTGACCTTGGCGGCCACCTTGTTGATCAGGTGGATCGTGTCCTTGGCCATCCGGTACCCGGGGGCGGCCTTGGCGCCGAACACGACGGTGCGCGGCGTCAGGTCGGCGGCCGAGATCTTTCCGGAGATGACCTGCTCGTACAGCGACACGATGTGCAGGAGCTTCAGCGACTGCCGCTTGTACTCGTGGAGGCGCTTGACCATGACGTCGAGCAGGTGGCCGTCGGGCAGGTCGATGCCGTCGCGGGCGCGCAGGAGGTCTGTCAGGCGGTGCTTGTTGGCGGCCTTGACCGCCGCGAAGCGCTCCCTGAACTGTGGATCGTCAGCGTACGGCTCCAGCTCCTTCAGGCGCTCGAGGTCGGTGAGCCAGCCGGCGCCGATGGTGTCGGTGATCAGCTCGCTGAGGAGGGGGTTCGACAGCCGCACGAAGCGGCGGGGCGTGACGCCGTTGGTGACATTGGTGAACTTCTCGGGCCACAGGCTCGAGAAATCGGGCAGGACCTTGTCGCGCAGGAGCTGCGAGTGCAGCTCGGCGACGCCGTTGACCCGGCTCGCCGCGACGGTGGCGAGGAACGCCATCCGGACGCCGCGCTCGGGGTGCTCCGAGATCATCGACATGCGGCGGGCCAGCATCTCGTCACCCGGGTAGGTCTGCCGGACCAGCGACAGGAACTGGTCGTTGATCTGGAAGATGATCTCAAGGTGTCGGGGCAGCAGCCGGCCGAGCAGCTCAGTGGGCCACACCTCGAGGGCCTCGGGCAGCAGGGTGTGACAGGTGTAGTCGAAGCATTGGCGCGTGACCTCCCACGCCTCGTCCCAGTCGAAGCCGTGCTCGTCGATGAGGATGCGCATCAGCTCGGGCACCGCGATGACGGGGTGTGTGTCGTTGAGCTGGAACGTGATCCGCTCGGGCAGGCGATGAAGGTCGAAGCCGGGCTCGAGCTCGTGGTCAATGAAGTCGCGCAGCGAGGCGGCGACGAAGAAGTACTGCTGCTGCAGGCGCAGTTCCTTGCCCTGCGGCGTCGAATCCTCGGGGTAGAGCACCTTCGAGATGTTCTCGGCGAAGGTCTGGGCGCGGACGGCCTGCGCGTAGTCTCCGGAGTTGAAGATCTGCAGGTCGAAGGCCTTCGTGGCCTGCGCCGACCACAGACGCAGCGTGTTGACGCGCCCGTTCAGGTAGCCGGGGACCATGTAGTTGTACGGGACGGCCAGCACGTTCCAGGACGGCACCCAGCGGGTCCGCTCCTGTCCGCCGTCATCCGCGTAGCGCTCGGTGTGGCCGCCGAAGTGGACCTGGACTGCCGACTCGGGGTGCGGGAACTCCCAGGGGGCGCCGAGAGCCAGCCACGTATCGGGCTGCTCGACCTGACGGCCGTCGACGAACGTCTGCCGGAAGATGCCGTACTCGTAGCGGATGCCATAGCCGATGCTCGGCACGTCCATCGTGGCCAGCGAGTCGATGAAGCAGGCCGCGAGGCGACCGAGGCCGCCGTTGCCGAGGCCGGGCTCGACCTCCTGCACCCGCAGATCCGCCAGGTCGATGCCGCAGAGCTCCAGGCCCTTCTCGGCGATGTCGGCGAGATCGCTCGCCAGCAGCGCGTTGTCGAGCTGACGACCCAGGAGGTACTCAGCCGACAGGTAGCCCACCGTCTTGACCTTGGCCGCACGCGTCTTGAGGCCCGTCTCGAGCCAGCGGGCCATCAGGTAGTTCTTGACGGTCGACGCCAGCGCCAGGTACTGGTCGTTGAGGCTGGACGCTGAGAGGGTCACGCCCTGGTTCGTGTTGAGCTCGTGCAGGAACTCACGGACGAAGCCGTCGACATTGTGTGAGGGCGAGCCCACGGGGGCGGTGGCCAGCGGGTGGGTGGCGGTCGATGCGGGGCCCAGTCGCCTGCCGTTGACGGTGCTCGTCTCGGCGGTTGGCGCTGCGGGCCGGTTCGGCTGCGCGGTATCAGACATGCGAACCAGAGTAGTTGACCGACTTTGCAAGTGCCATACAGCCTTGTTGCAATGCGTCGCGCGCCGGTGGATTCGCGGGATGTGAGCGGGTGTTCAGGCCGCCCGGCGGTGAGACAGGGTGTCCCTCGGGGCGGGGATCCCGGGAGTTCTTGCAGGATTTTGCGGGCCCTTGCAGCCCAGGGTGCCCGCGGGTGGCCCGGACGGTGGGGCGGTTCCGTGGGAGAATCCGGCATGCGGATCGGACGACGGACGGTGCTCGGGCTGGGAATGGCGGGCCTGGTCGGGTGCGCGCCGTCGCCGTCGCCGTCGGCTTCCGGATCGTCGTCCGCGGTGCCGTCGTCGTCCGTGGTGCCGACAGCCGGCGCTTCGTCGAGTGCGCCGACGCCGCGCCCCCAGCCGTCGAGCGTGCCCTCGCCGTCTCCGTCCACGCTGCCGGTGCCCGGCCGGGACGAGCTGATCGCCCGCTACGACGGCATCGCCCCCACGGCCTGGGGGCTCGAGATCGACGGGGTGGTGCTGAGGTCCCAGGACGACAGGGTCGTCCTCACCTTCGACGCGTGCGGCGGGAAGAAGGGCTCCGGCTACGACTCGGACCTCATCGAGGCGCTCCGCCGGCTCCAGGTTCCCGCGACGCTGTTTCTCAACCTGCGCTGGATCGACGCCAACCCCGCCGTCGCCCGTGAACTCGCCGCGGACCCCCTGTTCGAGATCGCCAACCACGGCACCGCGCACCGGCCGCTGTCGGTCACCGGCGCCGAGGCCTACGGCATCACGGGGACGACGTCGGTGGGCGAGGCGTACGACGAGGTGATGGGCGGACACGCCCGGATCGTCGAGCTGACAGGATCGGCCCCGCTGTGGTTCCGGTCAGGTACGGCGCACGTCGACGACGTCGCCGTCCGCCTCGTCACCGACCTGGGGCAGCGGGTGGTGAACTTCGACGTCAACGCCGACGGCGGCGCCACCTTCAACCCCGCCCAGGTGGCTTCCGCCCTGGCCGCCGTCCGCCCGGGATCCATCAGCATCGGCCACTTCAACCGGCCCGGGTCCGGCACGGCCGCGGGAGTGGCCGAGGCGCTGCCCCGGCTCCTCGACGGGGGCGTCACTTTCGCGCGGCTGCGCGACGCCGTCGTGGCCTGACGTCGTCCCCAGATTCCGCCCATCTGAGAATCAAGGGGATCCGGTGTCGGTGTCGCGGCTTAAGCTGACGCCATGTGTAGGAACATCCGGCCTCTGAACAACTTCGAGCCGCCGGCCACCACCGACGAGGTGCGCGCCGCGGCGCTGCAGTACGTGCGGAAGGTGGCGGGCGCCACGAAGCCCAGCAAGGCCAACGAAGAGGCGTTCAACCGCGCCGTCGAGGAGATCGCACACATCACGGCGCACCTGCTCGAGGACCTTGTCACGACGGTGCCACCCAAGGACCGGGAGTCCGAGGCCGTCAAGGCCCGCGCCCGGGCCGCCAAACGCTACGCCGCCACCGCCTGACGCGGGGCCCGAGGAGGATTCTTCATGCTGTTCGACTGGAGCAAGGTGCCGATGGAGATCGCGCTGGTCTCCCTCGCCTTTGTGCTGTGCACGCTCGTCGGGATCGAGCGCCACTTCCAGCACAAGTCGGCCGGCGTGCGCACGCACGCCCTCGTCGGCCTGGGCAGTTGCGTCTTCACCCTGATCTCGGTCGAGGGCTTCGTCGGGTTGGCCGAGTACCAGGTCACCCGTGACCCGTCGCGCATCTCGGCCCAGATCGTCTCCGGCATCGGCTTCCTCGGCGCGGGCGTGATCTTCGTCAACCGCGATGTCGTGCGTGGCCTGACCACTGCCGCGACCATCTGGCTCTCCGCCGCGATCGGCATGGCCTGCGGCGCGGGCATGCTGCCGCTCGCCGTCCTCGCGACGCTGCTGCACTTCGTCACCGTCTGGGGAGTCGCCCCGCTCACCCGCCTCATCCCGCGCGCCGGCGACCGGTCGACGGTGCGGCTGATCTACGAGGACGGCAAGGGCGTCCTGCGAGACGTGCTCGCCGAGGCGACCGCATTGGGTGTGGAGACGACGCTGCTGAACACCAAGTCGACCCATCGGGGCAACGTGCCGGTGGTGCGCGCCGAGATCCGCTTCCGGGGCGGCCCCGGGCTGCCGCACGTCATGGCGCAGCTCCAGGAACTCGACGGCGTGATCGAGGTCGAGCAGACGACGCGGGCGGAGATCGACGACCTCTGAGTGTCGGTTAGAAGGGCCAGGCCTCCAGCTCGTAGGAGCGGGCCCAGAACTCGTGCTCGTACCAGGTGGCGGCCTCGAACGCCTCCAGCATCGCGGCCCGGGTGGGCGCGTCTGCCTGCGCGGCGGCCTCGTCGAGCAGGCGGATGGCGGTCGCCGTCGCCTCCCGGACGGCGGGGTCGACGTAGGCCGCGACCCAGGCGCTGTACGGATGGCCGGCCAGCCGCGACGCCGTCGCGGCCAGGCGTTCGCCGACATCCGCGTACACCCAGTAGCAGGGGAGGACGGCGGCGACGCCGACCGGGTACGGCTCGAAGGCGACCGAGGCCTGCAGGAACGAGACGTAGGCGCGCGTCGTCGGGGAGGCCTTGGCCGCGCGGGGCTGCCCGGCGAGGCGGGGGTCGGCCATGAGCGTGGCGTGCAGCTCGACCTCCGCGGCCACCGACTCGCCGGCACCCAGGGCCCAGAAGGCCGTGGCCTCCGCCGTCGGGGCCCTGCCCGCGAGCGTGGCCAGGGCCCGGCCGTAGCCGCGCAGGTAGAAGTCGTCCTGGGCCAGGTACTCGGAGAAGCGGTGTGGCTCGAGGGTGCCGTCGGCCAACTCGGTCAGGAGCGGGAGGGCGTCGATGTCGCCCCGGAGGCGCTCTGTCGCCGACCACGCTGCGGTGCTGAACTCACCCATCTGCCAGCTCACAGGCCCAGGCTTTCTGCGCGTCCGACAAGGTGATTCACGGGGCCGTGGCCGAGCTCCGGCGTCCTGCCGAGGCGCCAGTGCGCGCCAGACTCGATCGCCCGCATCAGGTAGTCGCGGGCCTCCTGGACCGCCTCGAGCGAGACGCCGGACGCGATCGTGTCGCCCCGGAGCGCCGCACACGCGGCGACGGCAGAGCTGAGGGTGCAGCCGGTGCCGTGGGTGTTGCGGGTGTCGAAACGGGGGCCGGACAGCAGCGCGGTGGAGTCCGCCGTCGCATAGACATCGGTCATGTCTGTCTCGCCGGTCAGGTGCCCGCCCTTGACGAGGGCCGCGCGGGCGCCGAGCCGCAGCAGCGCCGTCGCCTGGTCGACGAGGCCGTCGGTGTCGGTGGCAGCGGGGAGCTCCAGCAGGACGGCGGCTTCTGGCGCGTTGGGGGTGATGACGTCGGCGAGCGGGAGCAGGCGGGTGCGGACGATGTCGACGGCATCGTCGGACAGGAGCGCGTCGCCGGAGGTGGCGATCATGACGGGGTCGAGGACCACGAGGCCGAACTCGTCGCGTCGTTCCTCCAGGAGGTCGGCGACGGTGGCGGCGACCGCGGCGTTGGACAGCATGCCGAGTTTCGTCGCGGCGACGGGCAGGTCGTCGAGGACGGCGACGACCTGGGCGCGGACGAGGTCGGGGTCGACGGGGCGGGCGTCGCGGACGCCGACGGTGTTCTGCACCGTCAGCCCGGCGAGCGCGGCGGTGCCGTAGACGCCGAGCGCGGCGAAGGTCTTGAGGTCGGCCTGGATGCCGGCGCCGCCGCTGGGATCTGAGCCGGCGATGCTGAGGACGATGACGGGGTTCATGCGGGACTCCAGAGGGAGAGCAGGCGGCTGGCGGCCGCGCGGGGGTCGGGGGAAGCGGCGATCGCGGAGACGACGCAGACGCCGTCGACGCCGGTGGCGATGACGTCGCGGGCGTTGTCGGCGTTGATGCCGCCGATGCCGAGGGTGATGGCGGCGCCCGCCGTCAGGTCGACGAGGCGGCGGGCGCCGTCGAGTCCGAGGGCGGGGTCGGTGTCGGTCTTGGTGGGCGTGGCCCAGATGGGGGACAGGCCGAGTGCGTCGGCGGTCGGGTCGGCGAGTTCGGCCAGCAGTTGGGCCTCGTTGGAGATGGACAGGCCGATGAGCGTGTCGTCGCCGAGGCGGGCGCGGGCGCGGTGGATGTCGCCGTCGGATTGGCCGAGGTGGAGGTGCAGGCCGAAGTGGTCGGCGATGTCGAGGCGGTCGTTGACGAAGATGTCGACCCGCCGTCCGGTGACGTCGAAGGCGCGGTCGGCGGCGAGCATGACGTCGCGGGTGAGGCGGGCGAAGTCGTCGTCGTCGAGGTCCTTGTCGCGGACCTGGATGACGCCGACGCCGCCGATGATCGCCTCCTCGACGACGGCGGGGACGCGGTCGATCCCGCCGCTGAGGGCGGTGTCGGTGACGAAGTAGAGGCGCCAGTCGACGTCGGCGCTGTACTCGGGGCGGGCGCGCATCAGGCCTCCGCGATGTCGACGGCGACCAGGGTCGACTCGGGTGTGAGCGTGTGGAGGGCGTCGAGCCAGGCGGTCCGGAAGGAACCCGGGCCCGCGGTTTGCGTCGCTGCGAGGCTGCCGGCGGCCGCGAACAGTGCGTGGGCGGCGACGACGGCGTCGTGCTCGTCGAGTCCTGCCGGGCGGGCCGCGCCGAGGCAGGCGGCGACGACCGCGCCGAGCGAGCAGCCTGTACCGATCACGAGCGGCATGAGGGGGCTGCCGCCGGTGACGCGGGTGACGCGGCCGTCGGGGGAGACGATGACGTCGACCGGGCCGGAGACAGCGACGATCGCGCCGGTCGTGTCGGCCAGTTCGCGGGCGGTGTCGAGGGCGGACTCGGCGTCGTCGGTCGCGTCGACCCCGCGTCCCCCGGCGCTGGCCCCGGCGAGGCCGAGGATTTCGGAGGCGTTGCCGCGGATGGCGGTCGGGCGGTCGGCGAGGAGGTCCCGGGCGAGGGCGGTGCGCACGGGAAGCCCGCCGACGGCGACCGGGTCGAGCACCCACGGGTGCCCGGCGGCGACGGCGGCAGGGGCCGCGAGTCGCATGCCGGCGTGCTGCTCGGCGGATCCGTTGCCGACGTTGATCAGCAGGGCCGAGGCGATGCCGGCGAAGATCGCGGCCTCCTCGGGAAGGTCGATCATCGCGGGGGCGGCGCCGACGGCGAGCAGCACGTTGGCGGTGATCTCGGGCACGACGGTGTTGGTCATGCAGTGGACGAGCGGGTTCGCGGCGCGGACCTCGCTCAGGACGGCGGATACGGTGCTCAACCTGGGCTCCCTTCGCTAGCACTACCTAGATCAGGTGTTGCGGGTGTGATCTCAGCCCCAACGGGGCACCCCGGACGTGTGTCAGCCTAGCAGCGGGCGCAGGGCGGGTCCCGGGGCCGGGTCGAGTGGTCCCGAGGCCGAGCCCGAGACCGAGCCCCTGCCCCTGCCCCCGAGACCGAGACCGAGACCGAGCCCTGCCCCTGCCTCTGCCCCCGAGATGTGCACGAATCTCCGTGGAACGGCGGCTGTGTGCATATCGCCGTAGCGGCGGCTTGGGCCAGCGCAGTGTTCGTGAAAGCCAGATTTGTGTTCGACGGGAGGACGGCACGGTTGCCCCGTCCCCGGGGAGCGGTGCCAGGGGCGAGCAACCAGGACCAGCGAGCAGCACCTGCGTCATCGGCTCCGGTTGATGTGCTTCCTTCTCCTGATCTGGCGCAGCAGGCTGGCTTGGGTTTCCGGCCACTGGTCCCAGATCTGTCGGTAGCTGAGCCTGAGGGTGTCCAGCCCCAGATCGCGGGCGGCCAGGTCTCTGGAGCGGTCGATCTCGTGCTGCTCGGCGCTTCGGTGGAACGCTGCTCCGTCGCACTCGATGATGAGCCGTTCGCCCACCAGCAGATCCACCCTTCCGATCGGTCGGATGTTCACCTGCGGTCGGACCGGTACGCGGCAGCGACGGAGGAACAGGCGTACCCGTGTCTCGCTGCCGGACTCCGACACGTCGAGATGCTTGGCCAGCCGTATCCGGCTGCGCGTCGGGTGTCCGAGGACCTCGTGGATCTCGTCGGGTTTGATGAGACGGAGGTTGAGGGCCGACTCGAGAACGACGAGCGCCTCCTCGGCGCTGTGCCGCTGTGCCACCTGAGCCAAGCAGTCCTTGAGAGGCCACACCGGGGTCCGAGGATGGGGCGCGCTCGAGACGTGCTGGAACAACCCCGGAAGGTGCGGGAATCGAGCGCCGTCGCCGTACACCACATGGAGGGCGTACACCGCGGGAACCCACAGTCCGTAGGAGGCGCAGCCGCTGAGGCACCCGAGGCGCCCCTTCAGTTCCAGGGCGCGCGCAACATCTGGGTCGGCGTCCCTGAATTCGTACCAGCCCCTCATCAGCCGCCGGATCACGCCGGTGGCCAGGGCGTCATTGATGTCCCTCCGTGAGGCGCCGCTGCCTCGGAGCTGTGCGTAGGTGGCAATGCCTGAAATCTCCATGACCGCGTTATGGGTCGCTCCGCGGGTGCATGCCCGGTATCCCCAGCCAATTCGGTGCCTGGGGAGCACAAATCTGGCTCCAGCGTGCATTCGGCTGGCTCAGGCGGCCGATCTGGCGATATGCGCGTAGCGGCGGCTCAGTGGAGATTCGTGCACTTTCAGCCCCGGGCGCTGCGCTCCGGGGCCTCGGGCCCCGGCCTCAGCGCGTACGAGCTCCGCGTGCACAAATCTGGCTTTCGCGAACACTCTGCTGGTTCAGGCGGCCGTTGTGGCGATATGCACGTAGCGGCGGCTCAGTGGAGATTCGTGCACTTTCAGCCCCGGGCGGTGCGCTCCACGCCCTCGCCTCAGGCGACCTCCGCCCGCGCCTCCACGAACGCCTCGATCGCCTTGTCCAAGTCCTCCCGTGTCAGCGACGCCGACAGCTGCGTCCGGATCCGCGCCTTGTCCCTCGGCACCACCGGGTAGCTGAACGCCCTCACGTACACGCCCCGCGCCAGGATCGCGTCCGCCATCCTCGCCGCCAGCGCCGCGTCGCCCAGCATCACCGGCACGATCGGGTGATCCGACTCCGGCACCGTGAAACCCTCCTCGACGATCCGGCGCCGGAAGTAGGCCGTGTTTTCCCGCAGCCGCGTCAGCAGGTCGGGCTTCTCGGCCAGCAGATCGATGACGGCGATCGCCGCCGCCGTGATCGACGGCGCCAACGAGTTGCTGAACAGGTACGGGCGCGAACGCTGCCGCAGCAGCTCCACCATCTCGGCGCGGGCGCACGTGAACCCGCCCGAGGCCCCGCCCAGCGCCTTGCCCAGCGTTCCCGTGAGAATGTCGACGCGGTCCGCCACGCCGAACAGCTCCGGTGTACCCGCGCCCGTCTCGCCCATGAAACCGACGGCGTGCGAGTCGTCGACCATCACCAGGGCGCCGTACTCGTCGGCCAGCGCGCAGATCCTGTCGAGCGGGGCGACGTAGCCGTCCATCGAGAACACGCCGTCGGTGGCGATCAGCGTGTGGCGGGCGCCGGCGGCCCGGGCCGCCTCGAGCTGGGTGCGCAGGTCGTCCAGGTCACGGTTGCGGTAGCGGTAGCGCATCGCCTTCGACAGGCGGACGCCGTCGATGATCGAGGCGTGGTTCAGCTCGTCGGAGATGATCGCGTCGCGGTCGGTGAGCAGCGTCTCGAACAACCCGCCGTTCGCGTCGAAGCACGACGAGTACAGGATCGTGTCGAAGCCCGGCTGCCCGAGCCGCAGGAAGCCTGTCAGCTTCGACTCGAGCTCCTGGTGCTGCGTCTGCGTGCCGCAGATGAACCGCACCGACGCCATGCCAAAGCCCCACCGGTCGAGCGCGTCCTTCGCGGCGGCGATGAGCTCGGGCGAATCGGCCAGCCCGAGGTAGTTGTTGGCGCAGAGGTTGATGACCTCGCCGCCGAGCGTGCCGACATGCGCAGCCTGCGCCGTCGTCAGAGGGGCCTCGTCCTTGTAGAGGCCCTGGTCGCGCAGCGACTGCAGCTCCGCGCGGATGTCGTCGAGAATGCCCATGGTTGTTTTCCTCACTCCCAGTTCAGGATGACCTTGCCAGACCGCCCGTTGCCCGCGATGGCGAACGCCTCCGCGAACTCGGTGGCCGGCAGCCGGTCGGTGATGACGCCGCTGACGTCGAGGCCCGAGCGGACCAGCGTGCTCATCGCGTACCAGGTCTCGAAGATCTGCCGACCCGTGACGCCCTGGATGGTGAGCATGTTGAAGATGATCGTCGAGAAGTCGACGGTGAGCTCCTGCGTCGGCGTCCCGAGCAGCGCGATGCGGCCGCCGTGGGTCATGTTGTCGATCATGGACCGCAGCGCGGCGCCCGACCCGGACATCTCCAGACCGATGTCGAAGCCCTCGTGCATGTCGTGGCGGGCGTACGTGTCGGCGATGTCCTCCCGCGACACGTTGACGGTGGACGTCAGGCCCAGCGAATCCGCCAGCGCCAGCCGCTCGTCGGACATGTCTGTGATGACGACGTTGCGGGCGCCCTGGAACTTGGCCACGAGTGCCGCCATGATCCCGATCGGCCCCGCGCCCGTGACGAGGACATCCTCGGCCAGTGCCGGGAACTGCAGCGCCGCGTGCACCGCGTTGCCGAACGGGTCGAAGATCGCGGCGACGTCAGGGTCCATGCCCTCGGGATGCACCCACACGTTGCCGGCCGGCATCGCGAAGTACTCGCAGAAGGCGCCGTCGACGTGGTACCCGATGCCGCGCGTGTTGCGGCACAGGTGACGCTTCCCCGCCAAGCAGGCGCGGCAACGGCCGCAGACGTAGTGCCCCTCACCGGAGACGAACTGCCCGACGCTGAGGTTCTCGACGGAGCTGCCGAGCTCGACGATCTCGCCGCAGAACTCGTGGCCGATGACCTTCGGGGTGGTCACCGTCTTCTGCGCCCAGCCGTCCCAGTTCGCGATGTGCAGGTCGGTGCCGCAGATGCCTGTGCTGCGGACCTTGATGAGCACCTCGTTGGGCCCGGGGGAAGGGACGGGGATGTCGATGAGTTCCAGCCCGGGACCGGGCCGCGTCTTCGCGAGCGCCTTCATGGGCGCCATCGTTCCAGATCACCTTGGCCGTCCCGCGCCTGCCCCCGGATCCGACGCTGGAGGCGCCGTCCGGAGCGCGGCCGGGTCAGCGGGCCCGGTCCGCTCAGGCGGGAGCCGGTGGCAGCCCCAGCGGGTCGACCAGCCGGGCGGGCGCCCGCGTGCAGTACGACTCGACCAGCAGCTCGGCCACCTCGTCCCAGTCGGTGGCCCCGTCGAGCACCAACCCGATCGCGTCGGCGCCCCAGCCCGCACGGAAGTAGGGCGGTCCCAGATGCTCGAACGCGACGACGTCGGCCGGCTGCCCGTGCAGAACGATCCGGAACAGCTGGTCCTCGCCGCCGAAGATGTGCGCGATCGTCGCGCCACCCACGCGCCAGCGGATGCCCACCCACCCCGGCTCCTCGTACGTCTCCGGCAGCGTGTCCATGACGGCGCGCACCCGCGAGAGCATGTCGGCGGGCACCTCGGGGCGGTCCTTCGGAGCCATGGTCTGAGCCTTCCACAAGGGGAAAACCGGGGGAATACCCGACCCGGACCGCAGGTTGAGTGTAGTAGACTCAACTTCGTATCCGGTATCCCGAGTGATGAGGAGACACCACCACACATGAACACCGAACGGCTCACGACCAAGTCGCGCGACGCGCTCACCGCCGCCGTCCGCCAGGCACTGACCAACGGAAACCCGAACACCGAACCCGAACACCTCCTGCACGGCCTGCTGCTGCCGCCGGACAACACCGTCGGCACGCTCCTCGAGGCCACGGGAGCCGACGCTGCCGCCGTCGATGCGGCCGCGGTCGCCGCCATCGGCAAGCTGCCGTCGACGACCGGCAGTTCCGTCACGCAGCCCGCCCTGAGCGGGTCGTTCGCGCGCGTCCTCGCGACCGCCGAAACCCTCGCCGACGAGCTGGGCGACGACTTCGTCGCCACCGAGCACCTGCTGATCGCCCTGGCCCGCGTCGTCTCGGCCGCCCAGACCGTCCTCACCAAGGCCGGCGTGAAGGCCGACGCGCTCCTCGAACACTTCTCCGCCGCCCGCGGCGGCAAGCGCGTCACGTCCGCGGAGTCGGAGGGCGGGGAGTCCGTCCTCGAGAAGTACTCCATCGACCTCACCGAGCGCGCCCGTGACGGCAAGCTCGACCCGGTCATCGGCCGCGACGCCGAGATCCGCCGCGTCGTCCAGGTGCTGGCCCGCCGCACCAAGAACAACCCCGTCCTCATCGGCGAGCCCGGCGTCGGCAAGACCGCCGTCGTCGAGGGCCTCGCGCAGCGGCTCGTCGCCGGCGACGTCCCCGACTCGCTCCGCGGCAGGCGGCTCGTGTCGCTCGACCTGGCCTCCATGGTGGCCGGCGCCAAGTACCGCGGTGAGTTCGAGGAACGACTCAAGGCCGTCCTGACGGAGATTAAGGAGGCCGAGGGGCAGGTCATCACGTTCATCGACGAGCTCCACACCGTCGTCGGCGCGGGCGCGTCCGGCGAGGGCGCCATGGACGCCGGCAACATGCTCAAGCCCATGCTGGCCCGCGGCGAGCTGCGCATGATCGGCGCCACCACCCTCGACGAGTACCGCGAGCGGATCGAGAAGGACCCGGCGCTGGAGCGCCGCTTCCAGCAGGTCTACGTCGGCGAGCCCAGCGTCGAGGACACCATCGCGATCCTCCGCGGCCTGCGCGAGCGCTACGAGGCCCACCACAAGGTGCGCATCACCGACTCGGCGCTGGTCGCAGCCGCCACGCTGTCCGACCGCTACATCACCTCGCGACAGCTCCCCGACAAGGCCATCGACCTGATCGACGAGGCCGCGTCCCGGCTGCGGATGGAGATCGACTCCTCACCGGAGGAGATCGACATGCTCCGCCGCGACGTCGACCGCATGACCATGCAGGCCTTCGCGCTCGAGAAGGAGGAGGACGACGCGTCCCGCGAACGGCTCGCCGCTCTGCGCGCAGAACTCGCCGACGCGCAGGAGAAGCTGCGCGGGCTCGAGGGACGGTGGGAGGCGGAGAAGTCCGGCCTCAACGCCGTCGGCGACCTCAAGGAGCGGATCGACCAGCTCCGCATCGAGGCCGATCGCGCCCAGCGGGCCGGCGACCTGACCAGGGCGTCCGAGATCCTCTACGGCGAGATCCCCGCCGTCGAGGCCCAGCTCGCCGAGGCGGAGGAGTCCGACACGGTGCCGTCGATGGTCTCCGAGGAGGTCGGCGCGGCCGACATCGCGGAGGTCGTCGGCGCCTGGACCGGGATCCCGGTCGGCCGGCTGCTGCAGGGCGAGTCCGAGAAGCTGCTCGAGATGGAGCAGCGGATCGGGGCCCGTCTCATCGGTCAGCGCGAGGCCGTCCAGGCCGTCTCCGACGCCGTCCGTCGCAGCCGGGCCGGCATCTCCGACCCGAACCGCCCACCGGCTCGTTCCTGTTCCTCGGCCCCACCGGCGTCGGCAAGACCGAGCTGGCCAAGGCGCTGGCCGACTTCCTGTTCGACGACGAGACCGCGCTCGTGCGCATCGACATGAGCGAGTACTCCGAGAAGCATTCGGTGGCCCGCCTCGTCGGCGCGCCCCCGGCTACGTCGGCTACGAGGAGGGTGGCCAGCTCACCGAGGCCGTGCGGCGCCGTCCGTACTCGGTCGTCCTGCTCGACGAGGTGGAGAAGGCGCACCCGGACCTGTTCAACATCCTGCTGCAGGTTCTCGACGACGGACGTCTCACCGACGGCCAGGGCCGCACCGTCGACTTCCGCAACACCCTGCTGATCATGACGTCGAACCTGGGCAGCCAGTTCATGGCCGACCCGCTGCTCGACCCCGAGAACCGACGCAACTCGGTGATGGGCGTCGTCAGGCAGGCGTTCAGGCCGGAGTTCCTCAACCGGCTCGACGACATCGTCCTGTTCGACGCGCTGACACCCGAGGAACTGGGCCGGATCGTCGGGATCCAACTCGACCGCCTTAACCGGCGTCTGGCAGACCGTCGGATCGTCGTCGAGGTCACCCCCGAGGCAAGGACCTGGCTGGGCGACGTCGGGTTCGACCCCGTCTACGGCGCCCGCCCGCTGCGCCGGCTCGTGCAGACGACGATCGAGGACCAGCTGGCCCGCGGCCTGCTCGCCGGCACCATCCACGACGGCGTCCAGGTCACGTTCGACAAGGTGGGCGACGGCATCGCGCTGGTCTGAGCCTGTGTTCGGCCCCCGGAGGATGACCTCCGGGGGCCACCGTCACCGGTGGTGGCCGGGGCTCCGTCCACCGGTACCCTGTATCCATGGCGGGCGACAACATCCGGATCGGTGACGCGGAGCGTGACCAGGCCGCCTCGATGCTGCGCGAGCATCACGCGGAGGGCCGGCTGAGCGTCGAGGAGTTCAACGAACGGCTCGACAGGGCGCTCACCGCCCGCGTCATGGACGACCTGATCCCGCTCTTCGCCGACCTCCCCAGCCCGCGCCCCGACGATCCCGGACCGGGGCTCGGCGCACCCTCGCCGTACGGCTACCCCACGGATCGGACGGCGGCGCCGCTGTACGGCGCCCCGCCCGGACCCGAACCCATCTACACGCCCTACCCCGCCGTCCCGGATTCGGGAGTCGCTCCGTCGCGCTCCCCGATGACGTGGCAGCAGCTGTGGTGGGTCATCCCCGCGGTCATCATCTTGATGTCGCTGCTGGGCGGAGCGTCGCAGGGCTTCGGGCTGATCCCCTTCGCCTTCGTCGCGTTCATCGTCGTGAACTCCAGGAGGCGCAGGCTGCCGCAGGTCGCTCCGCCGCGTCCCCTGACCTTCCAGGAGAACGACCAGATCCTGGCGCTGATCGCGTCGCACCGGCAGACCGAGGCGATCAGCCAGTACCAGGCGTACACCGGCGCCGACTTCTACACCGCGAAGCAGACCATCGAGATGATGGGGCGCCAGCTGGGCTGACGGGTCTCCGTCCCGGGAGCGGTCTGCCCCCGGAACGGGATGATCACACGTCGGCCGGCTGCCCCTCCATGAAGTCCTCGACCTCCGCGCGCCCGGCGCGCAGCTTCGGGTCGTTGCGCAGGTAGTGCGCCGTCTCCCTGGCGATGAGGCCGGACAGCACCAGTAGGCCGATCAGGTTGGGCAGCGCCATCAGGCCGTTCATGATGTCTGCGAACGACCACACGATGGTCAGCGGGATCGTGGCGCCGACATAGACCACGAGGGTGAACACGATGCGGTACCAGAGCGTCGCCCGTGCCCCGAAGAGGCGCTCGACGCAGCGGTCGCCGTAGTAGGACCAGCCGAGGATGGTGGAGAAGGCGAACAGGATGACGCCGACGGCGACGATGTAGCCGCCCCACTCGCCGGGCAGGCCGTGGCTGAAGGCCATCGACGTGAGCACCGCGGGCGACTCGCCGGAGTCCCACACGCCGGTGGTGACGAGCACCAGGCCGGTGCAGGAGACGACGATGATCGTGTCGATGAATGTCTGCGTCATCGACACGAGGCCCTGCCGGACCGGGTGGGTCGTCTTCGCCGCAGCGGCGGCGATCGCTGCCGAACCCATGCCGGACTCGTTCGAGAAGATGCCGCGGGCGACGCCCATCTGCATGGCGATCAGGAAGCCGCCGAACGCGCCGCCGGCAGCGGCCTTGCCCGTGAAGGCCTGGCCGAAGATCAGCCCGAGGGCCGCGGGCACGTCGGCGATGTTGACGACGAGGATGTACAGCGCGCCGAGCACGTAGAAGACGATCATGATCGGGACGAGGGCTGCGGTGACGTGGCCGATCGCCTTGATGCCGCCCAGGATGACGAGGGCGACGAGGACGACCATGACGACGGCCGTGATCATGGCCGGCACGCCGAAGGCGGACTGCACGTTCTCCGCGACGGCGTTCGCCTGGGTCATGTTGCCAATGCCGAAGCTCGCCAGCACCGCGAAGACGGCGAAAACGATGCTGAGCGCGACGCCCCAGTTACCGGGCAGCGCCCTCTTCAGGTAGTACTGCGGGCCGCCGGAGGCCTGGCCCTTCGCGTCGACGGTGCGGAAGCGGACAGCGAGGAAGGCCTCGGAGTACTTCGAGGCCATGCCGACCAGACCGGTGACCCACATCCAGAACAGGGCGCCGGGGCCACCGATCGAGATGGCCGCGGCCACGCCGACGATGTTGCCGACGCCGACCGTCGCGGCCAGCGCCGTCGTCAGTGCCTGGAACTGCGAGATGTCGCCGCCCTCGGCGTCCTTGTCGCGGCGTTCCCAGAGGGCGAGCCGCAGGGCCGGCCCGAGAGTGCGGAACTGGATGCCGCGCAGCTTGATCGTGAGCCACAGGCCGGTGAGGAGCAGCAGCGGGATGAGGAACAGCGGCCCCCATACGAAGGAGGCGATGGTGTCGAGAAGGCTCTGCAGCTTTTCCATGGGGGTCCCGTCAGTCGATGGCTTCTGGCAATGGCGGAAACCTAGCAACGGAGATGGGGCGAGAATGCGGATTCCACGCGAATTAGCGTGCCCGTAACATTCCGCCGCCCGGGCGCCCCGGGGCTCAGACCGGCGGCTCCGGGCAGGGCCTCGCGGCGGTCGCTGCGGTCTCTCCCGGTAGGTTCCGCGACCGCTGGATCATGCTGGCCACGTTCAGTGACGCCGACGGTGTCCGCCGCGGGACGCAGGTGCTGGAGGGGCCGGGTCCCGCCGGACCGTTCGTGCCGCTGACGGCCGGACCGGTCACGCCGGAGGGCCAGCGCTGTCTCGACGGGACCCTCTTCTTCGACGACGATCACACACCCTGGCTCGTCTACTGCCACGAGTGGACCGACCTCGGCGACGGCGCCGTCTGCGCCATGCGGCTGGACGACGACCTGGCCGCGGCAGGGGAGCCCGTCGAACTGTTCCGGGCCTCGTCAGCGCCGTGGGCGACGCCCGTGCCCGGTGCCGAGGTGGACGGCGGCCTCGCCTACGTGACCGACGGCCCGTGGCTGCACCGGCACCCGTCGGGGCGGCTGCTGATGCTGTGGTCGAGCTTCGCCGACGGCGCCTACGCCATGGGCGTGGCCACGTCGGCCAGCGGCTCGGTGCTGGGGCCGTGGACGCAGTCCGACGAGACCCTGATCGCCGACGACGCCGGCCACGGCATGGTGTTCGAGGGGCCGAACGGCCTGCTGGTCACGTCCCATCGGCCGAACACGACGCCGCTGGAGCGGGCCGTGTTCCGCCGGCTGGTGACCACCACCGATTCGTTGGCGGTGGCCGGGGACTGAGAGCCGTGGAGGCTCAGGCCTCCACGGGGTTCTCGACGCACCAGCGCAGGGACTCCTCGACCGCCGCGGGGATGTCGTCGGGGCGGACGCCGAGGACGGCGGTCTCAGCCGGGTCGCTCACGGCCTCGCGGCTCTGGAAGTACGCGGTGTGGACGACCGGCACGCCGTGCTCGAGCCCGGCGGCGGCGGTCTGCGCGTCGACGGCCTCGTAGGCGGGGAGCACTGCCTCAAGGGGGACGACCTTCACATCCTCGGGGTCGCGGCCGAGCAGCCGGCAGGCGATCTGGTTCAGCTCGACGTAACTCAGGTCGTAGCCGTTGATGGGGTAGGCGGTCCCGTGGGTGCCGTTCTCCATCGCGCCGACCGCGGCCTGCGCGACCTGACGCGCCGTCACCGCCGACGTCGTGCCCCCGAGCACCGCGACCGGTCCGGTCCCGGCCGCGATCCGGTCGAGCACGAACTGCCACAGCGGCCGCTGGCCCGCGACGAGACCGAAGATGTACGGCAGCCGCAGCGACTCTCGGCGGCTGACCGGAACCACGTTACGGCGGTGGGCGGGGGCCTTCACCGGGCCCCCGGGGGTACGCCGGGAAGTGGGTTGGATAGGCTGAGGCTGAGGTGTACCGACGGGTCTCTTTGCGGCCGTCGAACGACCATCGGTCCCTGAGCCGGCCGCTTGCGGCCGTGTCGAAGGGCGAGACGCCGTTCGTACCTCAGCCCGCGATCCGCAGCTCCAGCAGCCGACCCGCCGCGCCGTCCTCCAGCAGCCAGATCGACCCGTCCGGCGCCTCCTCGACCGCGCGGATGCGTGCCCCCATCGGCCACTTCTCCTGCTCCCCGGACGACAGGTCGACCCGGATCAGCGCCTCGCCCGACAGGGCGCCCAGGAACGCGTCGTCGCGCCAGGCCGGGAACATGGAGCCCTGATAGATCAGCAGCGACCCGGGCGACACGCTCGGCGTCCACGACACCAGCGGCGCCTTGAACCCGTCGCCTGCCGCGTGGTCGGGGATGTCGGTGCCGTCGTAGTGCGAGCCGTTCGACGCCTCCGGCCAGCCGTAGTTGTGGCCGGCCAGGATCTCGTTCAGCTCGTCGCCGCCCTGCGGACCCATCTCGCTCGACCACAGCCTCCCGGTTGAGTCGAACTCCAGGCCCAGCGGGTTGCGGTGCCCGTAGGACCAGATCTGCGCCGCCAGCGGAGAGTCCTCGCCCGCGAACGGGTTCCCCTCCGCGGGCTGGCCGTCCAGCGTCAGCCGGAGGATCTTGCCGAGCGTCGTGTCGAACTCCTGCGCCGGATCCAGCTTCTGCCGGTCGCCGGACGACACGTAGAGGTGACCGTCGTGGATGACAAGGCGGTGCGAGAAGTGGCCGTTGCCGCTGACCTTCGGCGTCTGCACCCAGATCCGCTCGAGGTCGGTGAGTCGGGCCTGCGCCACGTCGAGCCGGGCCCGGCCGACGACGGCGCCCGTGCCGCCGTCGCCCGACTCCACCCAGCTCAGGTAGACGGTGCCGTCCTCCCGGAACGTCGGGCCGACGATCAGGTCGCCGAGGCCTCCCTGGCCCCCGACGGTGACCTCAGGGACCCCGCTGACCTCCCGGATGCCCGACGCGTCGCGCAGCTTGAGGCTGCCGCCCCGCTCCGTGATTGCGATGGTGTCGGTGCCCGGCAGGAAGGCGAGCGCCCACGGCTCGTCGAACTTCTCGTGTTCGGTGACGGTGAACTCGTGCGTCGCGGGGAGCGGGGATCCCGGCTCCCCGGAGGAGGGCGGGGAGGCCGGGGTCGGAACCGGCGCACTGATGGTCGGATCGGCCGGGGGCGTGGCTGTGGGCGCGGTGGGCGGGAGCGGCTCCGGCCCACCGCACGCGACGAGCAGCGCGACCGCGGCTGCCACGGCGATGCGGCGCATGGCCCGACACTACCCGCGCCGCGCGGGCGTCGTCCGAGGATTCCGGGCTAGGCGGACGGCTGATGGGCGGCCATGAACTGCTCCATCGCGACGGTGGCAGCCTCGTCGATCTCCTCGGGGGTGGGGGAGGGCTCGCCCAGCAGGACGCGGATCTGGGTGTCGCGCACGGCGAGGCCCCACAGCTCCCGATAGGCGTCGGCGGGGTCGGTGACGGTGAGTTCGCCGCGCTCCGCGGCGCCGCGCATGAACTCCTCGACGAGCGGGCCGACGCGGTGACGTCCGGAGCGCAGGAGGACGTGCGCGAGCTCGGCGGACGTCATGCTCGCCCGGTTGAGCGCGATCGATTCGGGGCTGGTCAGCATCGTCAGCAGACCGACGCAGTAGTCGCGCAGCGTCGCCTCGGCCGGCGCAGACGTCTCCAGGCCGGCCCGCACCGAGCGCACCGACTTCTCCGACTCCCGCTCCACCACCGCGGTCAGCAGGCCCTCCCGGCTGCCGAACCAGGCGTACAGCGTCGCCTTGGAGGCCCCGGCGCGCGCGGCGACGGCTGACATGGTGATGGCCTCGACGCCCATCTCCTTGAGGGTGTCCATGGCAGCATCGAGAAGGGCAGCCTTGCGCGCCTCGACTTCGTCGGCGCGGGGCCGCCCCCTGCGCGTGGGCTGGGACTGGACCATTCCGCTGAGCCTATCGGGACGCCGTCGCCGGCCACGGGCGGCCCCCTGCATGTGGGGTTGTCAGCCCGTAGCCAGCCAGGCCTCGCCCCGGGCCCGGAGGCCGAGAGTGACAGCGCGGGCCCCCATGAACCCGACGGTGAACGCCACCCACAGACCGAGCAGCGCGGTGGGGCCGGCGGGAAGCAGCAGCGCCAGGAGCGCCAGCGGCGCGTAGACCACAAGGGTGATGACGCCGGCCTTCGCCAGGAACGGCCCGTCTCCGGCCCCGATCAGCACGCCGTCGAGGAGATACACGTAGCCGGCCAGGCCGAGCGTCGCGCCGACGACCAGCAGCAACCGCCCCACGAGCTCCCGGACCTCAGCGTCGGTGCTGAACGCCGCCGCGATCGGGCCCCTGGTCAGGATCGCGGCCACACCGAGGAGCACGCCCGCGCCGACCGACCACCGCTTCATCGTCGAGGTGAAGCTGCGCGCCTCCGCGCGGTCCCCGGCACCCAGCGCGGTGGCGATGATGGTCTGCCCGGCGATGGCGAGCGCGTCGAGGGCGTAGGCGAGCAGGTTCCACACGTTCATGGCGATGTGGTGCGCGGCCAGCGCTGCTGCCCCCTGCGCCGCCGCGACGTACGTCGTCAGCAGCAGGGCGGCGCGCAGAGTCACCGTGCGCAGCCACAGCGGGAAACCGACCATCAAGCTGTGACGCATGTCGGTCCACGACGGCGCCAGCCGCGCCCCCTGACGACGGGCCTGGCGGGTAACGAGCAGCGCCGCGGTCAGGCCGAGCAACGTCTCCGCGATCGCCGTCCCGAGCGCCGCGCCCGCGATACCCATACCGGCGCCGAACACGAGGACCACGTTCAACAGGAGGTTCAGGCCAGCCACCGCGATGGACAGCACCAGCGGGGTGCGGGCGTCCGACAGCCCCCGGAACGTGCCTGTCGCGCCCAGCATCACCAGCATGCCGGGCAGCCCCGGAAGCGACCAGCGCAGATAGTCGACGGCGTACGGCGCCACATCCGGGCCGGCGCCCAGCCCGGCGGCGAGCCACGGCGCGGTCGGCCACATCACGAGCGCCAGGACGGCGCCCATCGCGGCCCCCACCCACATGGCCTGCACACCCATCTCGAGGCCGCGGCGCGTCCTGCCGGCCCCGACGTGACGGGCGACGACCGCCGTCGAACCGTAGGCCAGGAAGATCGACAGCCCCACGACGGTCAGCAGCAGCCCGCTGCCGATGCTCAACCCGGCCAGCGGCAGAGTGCCGAGCCTGCCGACGATGAACGTGTCGGCCAGCAGCATCAGCGGATGGGCGAGCAGCGCCGCGAAGGCGGGGACGGCGAGTGCGAGGATGCGGGAGGTCAGCGACATGGCGGCAGCCAGCCTACGTGCCGCGGCTCCCGGCTCCGGCCCGCGGACGCCGTCGCGATACCCTCGGCGAATGGATCGACTCTCCCCGGACCGCGAGACCCCGGGCGCCTTCTGGGTGCGTTTCGGCCCGACGGCGCAGTCCTGGGTCGACCCGGCCCGCCCCGACTTCCTCGCCTTCGAGTACGTCCAGCACACCGCCATGGTGCTCGACCACACCGTCCTCGGCGCCCCCGCCGACCGGCGGCTCCGCATCGTCCACATCGGCGGCGCGGGCATGTCGCTGCCCCGCTGGGTGGCCTGGCGGCGGCCGGCGACCGCGCAGGTGGTGTGTGAACCCGACGCCGAGCTGACGGAGGAGGTGCGGCGGAAGATCCCGCTGCCGCCGCGCTCCGGGATCAAGGTCCGCGACGTCGACGGCCGGACGGGGCTGGCCGCGATGCCGGACGCCTGGGCCGACGTCATCATCGTCGATGCGTTCGACGGGCCGCAGGTGCCCGGCGACCTCGCCACCGTCGAGGCGCTGGAACAGATGCGTCGGGTGCTGCGCGATGAGGCCGTCGTCATCTTCAACGTCACGGGCCGCGTCCCCTTCGACTGGGCCAAGGGGCTGGCCGGCGGGCTCGGTGCCCACTGGCGGCACCTCATGGTCGGGATGGAGCCCGAGGTCGCGAAGGGCAAGCGGTTCGGCAACCTGCTGCTGGTCGCCTCCGACGCCCGGCCCGACATCCGCGGCATCGAACGCGAGTCGGCGCGGCTGACGATCGGCTACCGCTGGGTCTCCGGACGCGAGGCCCAGGACTGGAGCGGCGGGCGTGAGCCGTTCGACGACGCGTCCGCGCAACCGTCGCCGGGCCCGGCGGGCCGGGGCTGGTAGCCGGAACCTGCAACAATGGCGCCCGTGGAAGCGCGACGAGCCGAGCCCGACAGCCGGCGGGGATTCTCCCCGCTGCTCGGTTTCGGGATCCTGCTGCTCGTGGCGCTGCTGATCGTCGGTGGCTGGCTCGGCTGGCGGTTCTGGGGCGCGAACCTGCTCGCTGCCAGGAGCGCCGCGGACACGGTCGCGCAGCTGCGGGCCGACTGGGCCGCGAACCCTGCCCCCGCGCCGGAGGAGGGGCAGACGACCGCCGTCGACACCCCTGACGCGCATGCCGCCGCCTGGATCCTGACCATCCCCGCCCTCGGACTCGAGTGGCCCGTCGTGGCGGGCGTCCAACCCTCCGATCTCGCCGTCGGTGTCGGCTGGTACCCCGGGACGGCGCTGCCCGGCCAGGTCGGCAACTTCGTGCTCGCGGGCCCGCGGGTCACAGACGGCCGCCCGTTCTACGACCTCCTGGACCTCGCGGAGGGCGACGAGATCGTCCTCGAGACGCGGGGTGCGCGCTTCACCTATAGCGTGGTGCTGTCCCCGGCAGACCTGACCGTCGACGCCGACGCCGACTGGGTGCTCGACCCGGTGCCCGGCCAGCCGGACGAGGTGCCCTCGCAGGCCCTCATCACCCTGACCACGTCCGAGGACCTGGTCGACACCCCAGACCGTGCCGTCGGCATCGGCACCCTGACAGAGACGGAGACCCCATGAGCGACCTGACCGACCTGATCCAGCAGATCTCCGACCTGGCCGTGGTGCGCGGCAAGGTGACCCTGGCCTCCGGCCGCGAGGCCGACTACTACGTCGACATGCGCCGCGTCACCCTCGACGGCGTCGCCTCGCCGCTCGTGGGGCGGGTCATGAACGACCTCGTCGCCGATCTCGACTTCGACGCCGTTGGCGGCCTGACGCTGGGCGCCGACCCGGTGGCCACCGCCATGCTGCACGCCAGGGCCGCGGCAGGTGGCCGACTCGACGCGTTCGTCGTCCGCAAGGAGGCGAAGGCCCACGGGCTGCAGCGCCGTATCGAGGGCACCGAGGTCGCCGGCCGCCGCGTGCTGGTGGTCGAGGACACGTCGACGACCGGCGGCTCGGCGCTGACCGCCGTGGAGGCGGTGCGCGAGGCGGGAGGCATCGTCGTCGCCGTCGCCGTCGTCGTCGACCGGGCCACGGGGGCTGCGGAGACGGTGGAGCGTGAAGGTCTGGAGTACCGCTACGCGGTGGGCCTGACCGACCTGGGGCTCTGACGCCCGGCCGCAGGCCGAAATACCCGACCGCCTGCCCGTGCTGTCCGCTACCGTTGATCCGACCGACCTGAGGAGCCTCCCGTGGAATTCCTGATCTTTCCCCTGCTGATCATCGTCCTGATCGCCGTTGGCGTGATCGTGTGGGGCTTCAGCGCCTACAACGGCTTCGTGAAGAGCCGCAACATCATCCAGGAGTCGTGGCGCCAGATCGACGTCGAACTCAACCGTCGCTACGAACTGATCCCGAACCTGGTGGAGACCGTCCGGGGCTACGCGGCACACGAGCGCAACACGCTCGAGCAGATCACCGCCCTGCGTAACCAGGCCCGTGCGCTCGCCGGCCAGACCCACGGCGAACCGAGCCAGCAGCGCGCCGCGGTCGAGCAGCAGCTGACGCAGGCCGTCCAGGGGCTGCTCGTGACGGTGGAGGCCTACCCGGACCTGAAGTCGAACACAAACTTCCTGCAGCTGCAGCGTGAGCTGACCGACACGGAGGACCGCATCGCGGCCGCCCGTCGCTTCTACAACGCGAACGTGCGGGACTACAACACCCGCGTCGAGTCGGTTCCGTCGAACCTCATCGCCAACTTCGCGAAGTTCGAGAAGGCCACCTACTTCGAGGTGAACGATCCGATCGTCCGGCAGGCCCCGGACGTCAACTTCGGCGAGATCTCGCAGCGTCCCGCCGCCGCGCCCCAGGCGACCCCGCAGCTGGGCGCCGAGCAGCAGGGGGCCAACCCGGTCCTCCCGCCGCAGCAGTACGCGCCCGAGACGCAGCAGCAGCCCGCCGATCGGCCGCCGTTCCAGGGCTGACGCCCGACCGAACCGACGCGAGGGACCGCACCCAGCAGGGTGCGGTCCCTCTGCGTTTGCCGTCGTCAGGCCCGGTTCAGAAAAAAGGGTGGACATCTGGTTGAAGTGTCAACCAGATTGGGTTATGATTGAAACATCAACCAGCCGAAAGGGTTCACACATGAGCATCACCGACGTCAAGGGCACCTACGTTCTCGACCCCTCCCACAGCAGCCTCTCCTTCATCACCCGTCACGCGATGGTCACCAAGGTCCGTGGCTCGTTCGAGGACTTCGAGGGCAAGGCCACCGTCGACGGTGCCAACCCCGAGGGCTCCGAGCTCGCCGTCACCATCAAGGCCGGCTCCGTCAACACGCGCAGCGCCGACCGTGACGCGCACCTGACCTCCCCCGACTTCTTCGACGTCGAGAAGTACCCGACCATCACGTTCGTGGGCACCGACTTCGCGGTGGAGGGCGACACCGTCAACGTGACCGGCGACATGACCATCAAGGACGTCACCAAGCCCGTGACCTTCCCGCTCGAGTACACCGGCACCGCCAAGGACCCGTTCGGCAACATCCGCGTCGGCTTCGAGGGGGCGACGCAGGTCCTGCGCTCCGACTTCGGCCTGACCTGGAACGCCGCCCTCGAGACCGGCGGCTTCCTCGTCTCCGACAAGATCACCCTCGAACTCGAGCTCTCTGCCATCCAGCAGGCTGCCTGATTCTCCACGCCCGGCGCCCCCGACCCCACGGTCGGGGGCGCCGACGCGTTCCCGGTACCCTCGCAGGGTGACTGACCAGCCCGAGCCCGCCGATCCGACCGCCCCCACCGTCGGCGTCGGCCCGCACCCGCTGCCCTGGCCCGAGGATCCCCGCCTCGACCCCGTCCTCCTCGCCGAGGGCGACCGGCGCAACGTCATCGACCGTTACCGGTACTGGCGCATGGACGCGATCGTCGCCGACCTCGACGAGACCAGGACCACGCTGCATGTCGCAATCCAGAATTGGGAGCACGACTTCAACATCGGCTCCATCGTCAGGACTGCCAACGCCTTCAATGTCGCCGCCGTCCACATCGTCGGACGACGGCGGTGGAACCGGCGCGGCGCCATGGTCACCGACCGCTACCTCCACGTCCACCACCACGACGACGAGGCGGCGCTCTTCGCCTGGCTCGCCGAGCGCCCCGTGACGCCCGTCGGGGTCGACAACCTGCCCGGCTCCCGGCCGCTCGAAACGACGCTGCTGCCCGCCGGGTGCTGCCTGATCTTCGGCTCGGAGGGCCCCGGACTGACCGACGAGATGGTCGCCGGCTGCGCGGGGCTGGTCGCGATCACGCAGTCCGGCTCGACCAGGTCGATGAACGCGGGCGCGGCGGCCGCCGTCGCCATGTACCACTGGGGTCTGCAGCACGTGACGGCGTCGTCCGGCGCCGCCCTGCCGCTAGAGTGACGCGCATGCAGCCACAGCGATTCGCGGCCGGACTGACGCCCCTGCCGACCGCAGCCCGGGTGACCAGGCAGCGCGGCGCGCTGCGGTGGCGCATCGTCTCGAGCCTCATCTCCGCGGCGCTGCTGGCGGCTCTGGCCTGGTTCGGGCGCGACACGTTCTCGACGGGCTGGCTCATCTTCCTCGTCGTCGCGTTCGCCGTCACGACGGTCTTCTGGATGGGTGTCTCGATCATCGGGCTCCACAACGCCAAGAAGGACCTCGCCCGGATCCAGGAGGGGGTGGCGTTCTACCTCGATCAACGGGGAATCGAGTTCCACTACCCGGAACGGGTCGATGTCGACTGGGCCGACGTCGGCGCACTGAGGCTCGTCGGGCGGAGCCTCGGCGCAGGGCCCGACCTCGCCGTCGAGAGGCATGGAGAGATCGTGGCGCGGGTGCCGCTGAGCTTCCTGGACGCCACTCCCCAGTACATCGATTCCGCGGCGCAGGCCTACTCGCTGGGCCGTGTCCGGCTCGATACCGAGGCGCTCGACAGCGTTTTTTGACGCCGCACGTCTGCGGACCCCGGGGATGGACTGGGTGGCCTCAGGCGATAGGCTGAGGGTGTACCGATTTCTTTCGAGTAAGGGGCATCCATGCCAGTTGCAACTCCTGAGGTCTACGCCGAGATGATCGATCGGGCCAAGGCAGGCAAGTTCGCCTACCCGGCCATCAACGTCTCGTCGTCGCAGACGATCCACGCCGCCCTGCAGGGCTTCGCCGAGGCCGGTTCCGACGGCATCCTCCAGGTGTCGACCGGTGGCGCCGAGTACCTGTCCGGCCCCACGGTCAAGGACAAGGTCGCCGGCGCCGCTGCGTTCGCTGCCTTCGTCCAGGAGATCGCCAAGGGCTACCCGATCAACGTTGCGCTGCACACCGACCACTGCCCCAAGGACAAGCTGGACAGCTTCGTCCGCCCGCTGCTGGCCATCTCGGAGGAGCGCGTCGCCCGCGGCGAGCTGCCCCTGTTCCAGTCGCACATGTGGGACGGCTCCGCGGTTCCGATGGAGGAGAACCTCCAGATCGCCGATGAGCTCCTGGCCCGCACCGCCAAGGCGAAGATCATCCTCGAGATCGAGGTCGGCGTCGTCGGCGGCGAAGAGGACGGCGTCACCGCTGAAATCAACGAGAAGCTCTACACCACGATCGAGGACGGCATGCGCACCGCTGAGGTCCTCGGCCTCGGCGAGAAGGGCCGCTACATCACGGCCCTGACCTTCGGCAACGTGCACGGCGTGTACAAGCCGGGCGCCGTCAAGCTGCGTCCCGCGGTTCTCAAGGAGATCCAGGACGCCGTCGGCGCCAAGTACGGCAAGGAGTCGCCGTTCGACCTCGTCTTCCACGGCGGCTCGGGCTCGACCGCCCAGGAGATCTCGGACGCTGTCGACTACGGCGTCATCAAGATGAACATCGACACCGACACGCAGTACGCCTTCACCCGCCCCGTCGTGGAGCACATGTTCCGCAACTACGACGGCGTGCTGAAGATCGACGGCGAGGTCGGCAACAAGAAGGCCTACGACCCGCGTGCGTGGGGCAAGGTCGCTGAGGCCGGCATGGCCGCCCGCATCATCGAGGCCTGCCAGCAGCTCCGCTCGGCCGGCACCGCCATCAAGTGACCTGCTGACCGCTGAGTCTCGTAACGGAGGCCGGCTCCCCGCTCGGGGAGCCGGCCTCCGTCGTGTCTGGCTTCCAGCAGGCCAGGTCGGGCTGAGAGCGCCCCGGCGTCCTCCGGGATGCCGGTCCGTGGCGGAACCGCTGTGGCGACACCCTCGTGGCGGTGCTGGGGTCTCATGCTGAGGGCGAAACGCTCAATGAAGTTGAATGTTCCACTAAATCGGGAATCTCTGCGCCGGGCTGCGGGTTGATGCGGGTATGAGAGCATTCGGGTTCCTGTCCTTCGGCCACTATTCGCCGCTCCCGGGATCGCAGACGCGCACCGCGGGCGACATGTTGAAGCAGACTGTGGACCTCGCCATCGGGGCGGACGAGCTGGGCGTCAACGGCGCCTATGTCCGGGTTCACCACTTCGCCAGGCAGGCGGCGTCGCCGATCCCGGTTCTGACGGCGATGGCGGCCAGGACGCGGCGGATCGAGGTCGGCACCGGCGTGATCGACATGCGCTACGAGAACCCGCTGTACCTGGCGGAGGAGGCGGCCGCGCTCGACCTGCTCTCCGACGGCAGGGTGGCGCTCGGCGTGAGCCGGGGGAGCCCGGAGACGGCGCTGCGGGGGTACGAGGCGTTCGGCTACACGGGGTCGTCCGACCCGCGCGGTGCCGACATCGCCCGCGACCACTTCGACACCTTCTGGGCGGCGATCAATGGCGAGCGGATCGCCGAGGCCGATCCGCGGCAGGCCCCGGCCGGCACCCGCCTCGCGATCGAGCCGCGCTCCGAGACGTTGCCGGGCCATATCTGGTGGGGGAGCGGTTCGCGCAGTTCGGCCGAGTGGGCGGGCCGTGCGGGTCTCAACCTCATGAGCTCCACCCTCTTGACGGAGGCGACGGGACAGCCGTTCCATGAGCTACAGGCCGAGCAGATCGAGGCTTTCCGGCAGGCGTACCGCGAGGCGGGCCACACCGGGACGCCGCGCGTGAGTGTGAGCCGCAGCATCTTCCCGATCGTCAACGAGCTGGACGCGCGCTACTTCGGCGACGGCCGTGACGAGGGCGGCGACCAGGTCGGCATCATCGACGGCTTCCAGTCGACGTTCGGCAAGACCTACGCGGCCGAGCCCGACAAGCTGATCGAGCAGCTACAGGCGGACGCGGCGGTCGCGTCGGCGGACACTGTGATGTTGACGGTGCCGAACCAGCTCGGTGTGGCGTACAACCTGCACGTGCTGGAGTCGTTCGCGAAGCACGTGGCGCCGGCGCTGGGTTGGAGGCCGAACACGGAGGGCCCGGTCGAGGGCTACCCGGTCTGACCAGGGCTCACCCGCGCCGCAGGTCCGTCCAGCTGACCTGCTGGCCGGGTCTGACTCGCTGAGCTGGTGCCGTCGCGCTCGAGGCTCCCGTGCACGAATCTCCGCTGAGCCGCCGTTGTGTGCATATCGCCACAGCGGCGGCTTGAGCCAGCAGAGTGTCCGCCGGAGCCAGATTTGTGTTCGGGAGGATAGACGAGTGTCGGGTCAGGGCCCTTGGGGGCGCGAGCTTGTCGAAACGCCGTCCCCGTGCACGAATCTCCGCTGAGCCGCCGTTGTGTGCATATCGCCACAGCGGCGGCTTGAGCCAGCAGAGTGCCCGCCGGAGCCAGATTTGTGCTCGGGGAACCGGATTTGTGCGCGGAGCCAGCCGAATGTTCGCCGGAGCCAGATTTGTGCCCGCCGGAGCCAGATTTGTGCGCGGAGCCAGCAGAGTGCCCGCCCGAGCCAGAGCCATGTTCGGCAGCCGGGACGACTAGCCGATCCGCTCGATGACCTTGCCGTCCTGGTCCTTGATCCCCGTGACCAGGACCTCGATCGTCAGGTCATCGAAGCCGGGGATCCGGTAGCTGCCTGCCCGCGGAACCAGGAGGTCGGACAGCATCGCCACCGACTCGGGGGAGAGCGTCACCTCCAGCGTCTCGCCGTCCTCCGCGACGGCGCCCCTGTCACCCGGCTGGAACAGCACCCGCTGCTCCCCGCCCGCGACCAGGAGCTGACGACCGAACGGCAGCCGCAGCGGCAACAGCAGCCCGATCTCCGGGGCCTGACGGGCGCCGACGGAGACCACGTGGCCACCCTTGCGGAAGAGACGCTTCCGCTTTTCCCAGCCCAGCTTCTCGACGAAAACGGCGCCCGTGTGCGACCCGTTGCGGGCCGAACCCTCGTCGATCCGGCGGGCGATCTCCGGGTCGTCCATCAGACTTGGCCGGTCAAGGTCGGTGACGTAGAGCGGGAGCCGGTCGCCGAACACTGCCAGCACGTCGCTGCCGGTCCAGCGGGTGATCGCCTTCTCCTCGTCCTCGGTGATCCCCACGACCTGGAGGAACTCGAACCGGCCGTTGGGGGAGTCGACGGGCGGCAGCTCCGGGTCGGGCGCAAACGCGATCGAGCGGAGCAGCGTGTCCGACTCCAGAACGATCGGCCCGTTCAGCCCCATGGAGTGTCCGACGGCGAAAGCGTTTCCCGTGCGGAACACGTAGCGCGCCACGTTCTGCAGCAGGTTCAGCGCCGCGCCCGGCTGGGGAGCTGACCGGACTCCTCCGGGGCGGCCAGCCGCATCGTCAGCTCGAACCCGAAGCCGCTGGTCTCGGGGTCGTCGGTCTCCTTGCCGAACAGCTCGGTGAAGCCGTAGGTCACGAAGTGCCAGTGCGGCACCGGGTCCGTGCGCCTGTAGACGCTGATGCCCTGGAGCGGGTTGTTGCCACCGGCCATGCCGGGGAGCGAGCCGTAGTGGCCCGGCTCCTGCTCGGGGTAGAGGGGGAGCAGGGCCGCGTCGATCGCGTCCCAGCCCGGGGCGGAGTCGTCGTCCGGGATCTCGTCGGTCATGGCGCCAGTCTGCCCCCCGATCAGTCGGTGGGGATGCCAGCGGCCACCAGCGTGTTCCAGGCCTCGTCCTCGTCCTCGAAGACCTCCCGACCCGCCAGCAGGTACGCCGACGTGTAGGCCTCGACCGCTCCGGGGGTGTTGCCGAGCCCGCGTTCGGCGTCGCCGAGGCGCAGCCACACGTAGGCGTTGCCGCGACCCTCGGCCGACTGCAGCGCGTATTGCAGGGCCCGCTGGGCTTCGTCGTACTGCGTCAGCGCAAGAAGCGCGTCGCCCAGCGCCGCGTACAGCTGGACGGCGGCCTCCCACTGCGCGATCGGCTCGGGCAGCAGCCGGAGGGCCTTGACGTACTCCTCCGCGGCCGCCTGCGGCGCCTCGAGGTCGGAGAAGTTGTCGCCAGCCTCGCTCAGGGCCAGGAGCCGCTGGTAGACGGAGTCCTCCAGCTCGAGGCCACCGGTGCCGCCGACGCCGGGCGCGGGGATGTCGATCTCCCAGCCGGCCGGGCCGACCGGGAACTTCGGGGTGGTCTCGGTGGGGACGTAGTCGCGGTGGAACCGCTGCAGTTCCTTGTCGCCGTCGAAGGCCCGGTTGCCGAGGACCTTGTACTGGGCGTCGAGATAGGCGTAGGCGAGGTCGTGGTGGCCGCCCTTGTAGAACAGTCGTGCCTTGAATCCGTCGACGTAGATCTGGCTCGACTCGTCGTCGAGCGAGTACGCCTTCTCCATCCGGTCGATCCACCTGGCCGCCGCGGAGAGGTCGCCGCTCTTCAGCGCCAGGGTGGCGCCGGCCGTGGTCAGGCCCTGGTCGTAGTAGTCCCACGTGCCCTTGGGGTCCGGCAGCGCGTCCCAGCCCTCCTCGAGAGAAGCCAGCGCCCCGGGGAGGTCACCGGCGTCCTCCCGGTCGTAGGCCTGCTGGATCAGCTGATCGATGAGCCCGGCCTCGTCGGCCGGGAGCTGCGGCTTGCTGTTCATGGGGCGATCCTAGGGCTCGGGGGTGCTCGGTGGGTGGGCTGTGGCGGGGCCTGGGGCCTACAGGTTCTTCATCATGTCCAGGATGGTCGCCTTGGCCTTGTCGTCCAGCACGATCCCATCGGGCAGCTTGAGCGGTGGCTGGTACCGGGCGCCGGCCGCGCCGAGCTCCCGACCTGCCGCCTGGTTCACGTCGCTCAGCTGGAGCCTGTAGTTCGCCGGGTCGAGCATCCAGTCGCGGACATCCTTGGAGCGCGGCTCCGTGAAGCGACCGACGTTGTTCCAGTAGGTGACGGCGTCGACGGGCGAGTGCCCCATGTCGAACGACTTGTACGGGAACCACTCTCCACTCTCGGGCGATTTGATCATCACCCGATCGAGCTGCGCCTTCGTCCAGGTTGACGGGTCTCCCTTGGGGAGGTTGCGCACCGAGGACGGATTCTCCTTGGACATCCGCTCGAGCACGTCACGCCCGGTCTTCGAGAACTTGCTCGGGGTCGCGCCGAGGAACTTCTGCCGACGCTTCGTCACCCCAGCCCACTTCTTCGCAGCGGCAGCCTCCAGTTGATCGAGCTGCTTGAGCGCCTTCGCCCCGGCGTCGTCGGCCGCCTTGACGGCGCGCCCCGCCTTCTTGAAGTGGAACAGGTCCCCGACGACGCGGCGGAAGATGCCGCCGTTGACGAGCTTGATGACATGCTTCGAGTACTTCGCCATGGTTCAGCCCGCCAGCAGCTTCTCGACGGCGATGTTGATGGCCGCCTCGATCGCCCACTTCGCCGCCTGTCGCGCCGCCACGACACCCGCCGAGGCGAGTCCCGCGGTAGCGACGGCCGCCGCGATGGCATAGGCGAGGATCGCCAGTTGCGCCATCACTGCGATCTTCAGCGCCAGGACGATGCCGCCCGCGATGTCGTTGGCGACGGCGACGCGGCCGGTGGCCTGCTGGAAGTCAAGCAGCGACTGCAGATTGCCGTCGTCGCCGTGCATGTAGGAGCCGAAGTTGTCGGCGGCGCGACCCCGGTTCTCCGCCTCGACCCGCCGGATCCCGCGCTCGATGTCCGCGGCGAGCGCCGAGCAGTCGGCCCCGAGAGCGCGCCAGTCGCCGGCCCAGGCGAACAGGACAGACTCGTCGGAGGCGGGCCATTCGTAGCCCACGTACTCAAGGGCCTGCCGGAGCCAGCCCGGAAGCATCAGTCCCACGTCAGTTGCCCCCGATCAGCGCGGCCAGTTGGGTGTTCGTCTCCTCGATGGCCGCGTAGTTCTCGCCGGTCACCCGCATGTTCTCCGCTTCGATGCCGAACCCCTCGGCCATGCCGACGACCGCCTCCTGCGCGGCCGATGTGAGGACGGGCAGGATCATCGACAGCGCCGTGTCCGCCAGCGTGCCTCCGTTGTTGCAGCCGAGCCTGCCGAGGTCGCCGCACCGCTCGACGATGGACAGCGCCCTCCTGGCGAGGGCCTCTGCCGTGGCGTCGACGTCCGCCGCCCCACGCGACCACGACTGCGGGGAGAACCGGATCTCGCTCACAGCTCGTCCAGCCGTGCGGTGATGCGGTCCATGTCGGCCTTGTAGCCGGCCAGCACGTCGCGCTGCATGCGGGCGACCTCGCTCTGGACCTGCGCCATCCCCGGCATGTCCTCGGTTCCCGCCAGCACAGCCTCCCGGGCGAGCGCCGTCGCCTCGTTGACGGCCTGGCGCACGGCTTCGGCGAGTTCCGCGGGGCGCAGCCGGATCGGCTGGGCGATGTCGATCGAGATGATCTCGTCCGGGGAGGCCACGACGGTGATGCCGTCGGGGTGCTCACGCGGAACTCCTCAGCGATGTCGTCGCGTCCGGTCGCCGGCGCGATGCGGCCGGTATCCGCGATGTAGTCCATCACCTGCGACACAGCTGCGTCGAGGGATGCTGACCTGTGGGAATCTGCCATGGAACATGCCTCCTTGGAGGGAACCTAACAGCGCCGGAGGGCCAGTCCGGGGGAGATGACGGCGGATCTGGGGTCGCGTACTCACCTGCCATCCGAGGCCCGTACGGGGGCTACTGGGGTTACTACCAGGATTCCGACTATTCCCTGATCTGACCTTCCGTCAGTCAGTGTGGTGAGCGAGACTCAGACCAACATCTTTTGGGAGAGAGATGCGGTCGCGGGGGTCAACCCTGCCCTTGGCGACCCGGGGGAAGGGGTGCCCTAATGTTGGCACGCGAAAAAACACTTTCTAGGCTCCGGACGGGCCTCACTCTTGCGGCAGGCGCGGCGCTCATAGCGTCCATGGCCGCAGTGCCAGCAAGCGCAGCGGACATCCCGCTGGCAGGCGGCGGGACCCTCCAGACGCGGTTCGAGATCGACGGCAACATGGACGGCGCCAACGACTGGAACGGCATCTTTGCCACGCCTTATGGGCCCAACGGCACCAGCACAGGCATCCTGGATGTCGTGGACGGCTCGGAGCCGTGCAACGGCTCGAATGACGACGTCTTCGTCTCCGGCACGAAGCTCGACAACGCCACCTGGCCCCTGGTCACGGGTGGAGCCAACAAGAAGTCCGACCTCTGCCGCAGCGGCGCCGCCTACGAGATCGTGCGGGTCAACGGTCAGCAGCACATCATCCTCTACCAGTACTGGACCCGGAATCCCGAGGGCACCGGGGACCTCACCGTCTACCAGGTACTCGAGGGACCCCAGCCTGGCAGGGCCGACGACTACCTGATCGAGTTCGACTACGACTCGAAGGGCGCGGGCGGAGTCGCCATTGACGCTCTAGGCTGGAACGGCAGCAAGTGGGTCTCCACTCCCGGCAGCGTCATCTACCAGGCCAAGGCGGGCCAGGTCACCGCCACGGACAAGGTAGGGACCTTCGGTGAGATGGCCATCGACCTGACTGCGTCCGGCCTGCTCCCCGAGGACGGCTGTGTTGTGACGGCCACTGGCCCAGTGATGACACGCACCGGCGAGTCCCAGTCTGCCTCGCTCGTCGATCATTTTGCAGGCGAGCCGATGCAGCTCACTTCCTGTACGTCTCTCTCCGTGACCAAGGTCGTCGAGGGTGCCGTCCCCGCCGGCCAGCAGTTCGACTACTCCATCGTCCAGGTCGACGGGAAGCCCGTGCACGACGACAAGCTCACCGGCACCGTCCAGGACACCGACATCTCCACCTCGTCCATCACCGCCAAGATCGGCGCGGGCGACACCCACACCTGGAACAACGTCATCGCCCAGCCCGACTATCTGGTCAGCGAGGACACGAGCACGCTGCCCGCAGGGGTCACGCTCGACACCATCGAGTGCACCTACACCGACCTGTACCAGGTCGGCCGACCCCGGGTGACGACCACCATCTACGAGAACGACGAGTACACCGGCCACGAGTTCGCGCTCTTCCCCAGCTCCACGGGCATCGATCCGGCGGCCTGCACGATCACCAACGTCGCCACCTCGCTGACCCTCAACAAGAACCTCGTCAACGACCACGGCGGCACGGCCACGCTGAACGACTTCACGCTGACGGCGACCCCCGTCGGCGGAGGCGCCGCCGTCATCAACGGGCCCGACCCGTCCGCCTCTGCTGACGAAGGTGTCACCGCGCTCGTCGCGCCCGGGAGCTTCACCCTCTCCGAGACCGAGAACGATGGCTACGCGCAGGGCACCTGGTCCTGCACGCCAGCCTCGGCGCTGAACGGCAACGTCGTCACCGTCGCGGCCCGGGAGTCCGTCTCCTGTGTGATCACGAACGACGACAAGCCGGCGAAGCTGACGCTCGTTAAGGACGTCACGAACCAGTGGGGCGGCACCGCCGTCGGCACCGACTTCACGCTGACGGCGACCGGCCCGGTGACCATCAGCGGAGCCGAGGGCGCCGTGACCGTGACAGCGGCCGAGGTACCGATCGGCGACTACGTCATCGGCGAGACCGCGATGGCCGGCTACGAGCTGGAGTCCGTGACCTGCACGGGCGCCACGTTCAACTCCGACACGGACACCGTCACCCTGACGCCGGGCGGCGAGGCCACCTGCACCGTCAGCAACGTCGATCTCCCCGGCAGCCTGAAGCTGATCAAGGAGGTCAGCAACGACAACGGTGGCACCCTGGAGCCGACCGAGTGGACCCTGACGGCGACCGGCCCCACCACGGGAATCACTGGTACGACGCCCGTCGAGGCCGCCAAGGTCATCGCCGGCGACTACGCCCTGAGTGAGACCGGCCCCGCCGGCTACGAGGGCCTGGCGTGGGAGTGCACCGGTGGCACGCTGACGGAAAGCACCGTCTCCGTCGCCAACGGTGCCGACGTCGTCTGCACCATCGTCAACGACGACATCGCTCCGAAGCTGACGCTGATCAAGACTGTCGTCAACGACAACGGTGGCCAGAACCCGGCTACGGCGTGGACGCTGAACGCGAGCGGTCCGTCGTCCGTCACCGGCGCCACAGGCTCCGATGCTGTGACGGGCGTGAGCGTCGACGCGGGCAGCTACACCCTGTCCGAGTCGGGCCCCGCCGGCTACTCCGCTTCGGCGTGGTCCTGCACGGGTGCCTCGCTCACCGGCTCCCAGGTGACGTTGGCCCCCGGTGACGTCGCCGTCTGCTCGATCACCAACGACGACATCGCTCCGAAGCTGACGCTGGTCAAGACCGTCACCAACGACAACGGCGGCCAGGCCCTCCCCGGTGACTTCACCCTGACGGCGACCGGCCCGACCCCCATCACGGGCGTCACCGGCGCCACCGCTGTCACCGGCGCCACCGTCAATGCTGGCCAGTACGCCCTGAGCGAGACCAACCTCGACGGCTACGCCGCCGGCGCCTGGTCCTGCGAAGGTGGCGGCATCCTCGACGGCAGCACCCTCGGCCTGCTCCCCGGCGAGGATGTCACCTGCACCATCAACAACGACGACATCGCGGCCAGCCTCACGCTGGTCAAGGAGGTCGTCAACGACGACGGTGGCACCGCCGTCCCGACCGACTGGACGCTGTCCGCTGACGGCCCCACCCCGATCAGCGGCGTCAACGGCGAGGCCGTCATCACGGCGGCCGGCGTCGCAGCCGGAAGCTACGACCTGTCCGAGTCCGGACTCGACGGCTACGCAGCGTCCGCCTGGACCTGCACCGGCGGCACGCTGACCGGCTCCACCGTCGCAGTCACGAACGGGGCCGAGGTCGTCTGCACCATCGTCAACGACGACATCGCTCCGAAGCTGACGCTGGTCAAGGAGGTCACCAACGACGACGGTGGCACGCTGACTCCGGCGGACTTCCCGTTGACGGCGACGGGCCCGAGCACCATCACCGGTGTCACCGGTGAGGTTGCCGTCACGGGCGCGGACGTGTCCGCGGGTGAGTACACCTTGTCGGAGGCCGGTGTCGCCGGTTATGCGGCGGGTGACTGGTCCTGCACGACCGAGTCGCTCGACGGCGAGACGCTGACGCTGTTCCCGGGCGAGGAGGTGACCTGCACCATCGTCAACGACGACATCGCTCCGAAGCTGACGCTGGTCAAGGAGGTCACCAACGACGACGGTGGCACGCTGACTCCGGCCCACTTCCCGTTGACGGCGACGGGCCCGAGCACCATCACCGGTGTCACCGGTGAGGTTGCCGTCACGGGTGCCGTGGTCAAGGCGGGTGAGTACACCTTGTCGGAGGCCGGTGTCGCCGGTTATGCGGCGGGTGACTGGTCCTGCACGACCGAGTCGTTCGACGGCGAGACGCTGACGCTGTTCCCGGGCGAGGAGGTGACCTGCACCATCGTCAACGACGACATCGCTCCGAAGCTGACTTTGGTCAAGGAGGTCGTCAACGACGACGGTGGCAACGCCGGGGTGGCCGACTTCGTGCTGACCGCCGAGGGCGCCGACACCATCACCGGTCTCACCGGTGAGGTTGCCGTCACGGGTGCCGTGGTCAAGGCGGGTGAGTACACGCTGTCGGAGGCCGGTGTCGCCGGTTATGCGGCGGGTGACTGGACCTGCACGACCGAGTCGTTCGACGGCGAGACGCTGACGCTGTTCCCGGGTGAGGAGGTGACCTGCACGATCGTCAACGACGACCTGCCCGTCGACCTCAGCATCTTCAAGGACGACGGCGACGTCTCGGTCAAGCCGGGCGAGCAGTTCGACTACACGATCACCGTCTACAACGTGGGTGAGCGCGACGTCGACGCAGACGAGCCGGTCATCGTCACCGACCTGCTGCCGGAGTACCTGCACTTCGTCTCCGGGCCCGAGACCTGCACCGCAGTCGGCTCCACGGTCACCTGCACCGTGGATCCCGCCGACCTGCCCTCGGGTGGCGAGCACATGATCGTGCTCACCGTCGAGGTCGACCTGGCCGCCGATCCGGGCGTCTACGTCAACAAGGCGGTCGTGGAGACCGAGGATGATCCGGCCCCGGAGAACCCCGAGTGCCCCACCGTCGTCCAGCGCAGCGCCCAGCCCGAGAACAACGTCGACTGTGAGGAGACTCCCGTCGTCGGCGATCCCGGCCTGGAGATCGTCAAGGCCGTCTACGAGGCCTCGGAAGAGACCTGGGTGCCGTCTGACGGGAAGGCCGAGTTCGGTGACAGCATCCGCTACCGCCTCAGCATCACCGCGACAGGAGACCTGACGGAGAAGGGCGTCGTCGTCACCGACGTGCTCGACTCGCAGCTCCGCTACGCCGCCGCCGACTGCGCGACGCACCTCCCGTGCGACGTGACGTTCGACCCGGCCACGCGGAAGGTCTCCGTCAATGTCGGCGACCTCGCCCCCGGGGCGACGGTCGACGTCTGGCTGACGGTGACCCTCCCGCCGGCACCGCCGCAGGCAGCCGGCACCACGGTGACGGCGGTCGTCCCGAACGTGGCCATGGCCGCGTCGAAGGCGTCGCCTGAGGCGCCGTCGAACAAGGTGATCACGGAGCTGAAGCGCACCACGCCCCCGGTGCCGCCGAAGCCGACGCCCCCGAAGCCCGGTCTCCCGTCGACCGGCGCTGACGGCGCAGCCGCCTGACGGACAACGTGGGCCCCGGCAACCGCCGGGGCCCACGTCGCTTTCTGCTGCCTGCCGTCAGCCGCCCGTCAGGTGCGGCAGGAGGTCGCGCAGCTGCCTGCGGGAACGGGTCCGGAGCTTCCGCAGCACGTTGTTCGCGTGATACTCGGCGGTGCGGACCGACACGTACAGCCGGTCGGCGATCTCCTTGTTGCTGAGGCCAGCGGCGATCAGTGCCGCCACCTCCAGCTCGCGGGCCGTCAGGTCCGGCAGCAGGAGGTACATCGGGGTCGATCCATCCTCCGGGATAGCCGGGGAAGTCGTGCTCAGCGCGGCGTGCAGGTGCTCGAGGCGGGCACCCCAGGGGCCCGCTCCGCAACTGGCGAGCAGGGCCTCGGCCCGCTCCAGGGTGCGCAGCGCGGCGACAGGATCGACCGGGTGCTCGATCGTCAGCAGCATCCAGTCTTCGGCCAGCACCGGGAGGAAGATGCGCAGCCCTCCGCCCGGCTGTTCGGCGATCTGGGTGTCGAGCGCCGCGAGCGCCTCGCCGAACAGTCTGTGGGCTTCGGCGGCCTGCCCGCTTCCGTAGGCCAGCAGGGCATCGGCATGGGCGAGGACGTAGGCCTTCGCCGTCGGCTCGTAGTCCGTCGACTCCAACTGCTCCCGCGCGGCACGGGCCGCCGCGATGTTGCCCGCCCGCACGTGTCCACGGACCCGCAGCGCACCCGTGGCGTAGGCGCCGGCATGGGAGAGGACCCGTGCCTCCCAGATCTTGTCGACGCACTGGGCGAGGTCGGCAGGCGAACCGCCGGTGGACACGTTGGCCCAGGCCAGCGCCAGCTGGTGACACACATCGGCGAGCGATGCGATCCGCGGGGCGCTCCTCCAGCTCAGGTAGGTGTCGACGCGGGTCGTCTCACCTCGACCGGCGGGGACCAGCGCCGCCATGGAGAAGGCCTGGTGCCAGTAGCTGGCCGGCAGGGTGTCGAGCGTCGTTGTCAGCTGGGCCTCGGCGAGGCTGTCGGCGGCGCCCCAGTCGCCGTTCATGAAGCAGATGTTGGCCAGCGCCAGGTCGGCATGAAGCCGGAGGTGAGGGACGGTGAAGGGGAGCGGGCCCGCCATCGAGGAGCGTGCCGCGGCCAGGTTGCCGGCCAGGTAGTCGGTCAGCGCCGTCATCACGCGGGCCAGCGGGCCCGCGAGCCGGGCGATGCCCTGCGCTGTGGCCCGGGTGCTGAGATCCGCCACTGCGGTGAGCCGCTCCGCCGCGGACAGGGCGGGGTCGTTGGCCAGGTGGAGCATCTCCAGGGAGACGGCGATCAGCCCCAACTCCTCGGCGAGGGCCTCGTCGTCGGTCTCGGTGGCCCGCACGCGCAGGACCTCGATCAACGGTGCGAAGGGCGGGATGAGGTGGCTCTCGTTCTGCACGGCCGCCTCCGTGGCGACCTGGAGCACGGCGAGGGCGTGGATCAGGAGGTCGGGCGACACGGGCACGAGGTTCGCGTCGAGGCGCAGGAGCCGGTGGGCTGCGGGCTGGACGCCGGCCCGCTCCAGCTCCAGGATCGCGATCGCCGCCGTCCGTGCTGCCGAGGCGGGCAGATTGTGCAGGTGGTCCTCCAGGTCGAGGATCCTGGCGGGCCGTCCCGCGCGGAGGGTGGCCAGGACCGCTTCGGCCAGCAACTGGGGGTCAAGGGCGACGCCCAGCTCTGCCACCCGGAAGGCGTGGCTCAGGTCCCCCTGTGCGTGAGCCTCGTCCAGCAGGCCACGGACCGTGGCGAGCACGGCCGGTGCAGTCGTGGCGTCGGCGGCAGCCACTCGATGTTCCAACGCCTGCAGGCCGCTGAGGATCTGCGCCAGCGCGGCGTGCCCTGCCCGGGCCTCTGCCCAGGGAACCTGATCGAGGAGGTCGCGCTGGACCAGCCGGTGACGCATCCGCAGGCGCGAACCGTTCCGGTCCACCAGCCCGCCCGCGAGGAGAAGATCGAGCCGGAGGTCGGGGAGATCCCGGAGACGGAGCACTTCTCCGAGCTGGCCCAGAGACAGTTCGCTCGCCTGGGCGAGCGCGACCAACGCCGCCCGTTCCGATGGCCGTGCCCCGGTGAGGACCGCGGCGACGTGTTCCCCGAGGACCTCGCTGCCGACCGTGTGGCTGGCCATCCGCCGCAGCGCTGCGGTCATCGTCGTCGCCGGATCCCCCATGCGCAACTGATCCACGAGCGAACTCAGCAGCACCGGGTACCCGCCGCTCGTCGCGACGATCCGGTCGAGGGATTCCCCTTCGACCGGCATGCCCAGCCGGCTGTGCAGGTAGTCGGCCACCTCCCCGGCGTTGAAGGGGGACAGCTGGAACACGCGGCCGCGTTCGGGGGACCGGAGCAGCAGGCCGAGCCCGTCCAACAGGGGGCCGGCGCCTGGAACGCTGGTGACCAGCAGCAGTACGGGGGCCTCCCGGAGCCGCCGGACCACCTGCCAGAGGATGCGCTGGGACGCGTCGTCCACCCAGTGCGCGTCCTCGAGCCGGATGCACTCGGGGCCGTGGGCGGCCAGGCCGCGCAACAGGTCGATGGCGGGACGGTCGCCGAGTTCCACACCCAACTGTTCCGCCAGGTCGCGCACCGTCGCCATGGGCTCAGAGAGGTCCTCGGGTAGGCGTCCAACTGGAGGATCGGGAGGCAGGAGGCCGCGGCGGCTGCGCCGGCGAGCGTGGACTTCCCGACGCCCTCGGCGCCGACCAGCCAGGCGATCCTGGCTCCGGACGTGGCAGCGCGGGCGAGGGCAGCAAGATCCGCGAGCTGCACCCGCCGCCCCGTGATCATCTTTCGTCACCCCTTTGTGGCCTTTCGGCCACCATATCCCCAGCATCCGACGGTGACGACCCCACGTCGAAAGATACCTACTGACGTTCGGCAACCCGTCCGGTGGGCGACCGTGGCGGAACACTACCGGGATGCTTGGTGTGATACCTGGTAGTTCTACCGGAATCGTTTCCCTGGGGTTGGCGCGGGGTCCGGAAGGCGGCATGCTTATCTGCGGGGGGAGACCCTAAGAGCGGAGAAGTTCGGCTGGCACCAGGAAGATCGTCGGGGGACGATCGCAAACCTGCGGTGACCTGCGCACCCGGATGGGGAAGGCGCGTCCCAGACCCAGACGAACTCTCCGCTCGCCAGGGCCTGTCAGCGGCCGGAGGCGGCGAAGACGCCGTGGAGCCGCGCGCGCGATGACACCTGCAGCTTCGTCATCGCATTGTGCACGTGGTACTCGGCTGTGCGTACGGTGACGAACAGCTGCGACGCGATCTCCTTGTTGGTGAGCCCCGAGGCGGCTAGCGACGCGACTTCCCGCTCCCGGCTCGTCAGCGACTCGAGCCGGTGGCGAGCGGCGGGGACGGAGTGCGTCGCGGGGAGACCTGCGGCGAGCCTGGCCAGCCGGTCCCTCCAGGCGCCGGCGCCGTTCGCCGCCAGCAGACGGGTGCTCTCGGCGAGCAGGTAGATCGCAGCTGCCGAGGGGGTCCCGCCTGCGGCGAGGGTGGAGCGTACCCAGTCCTCGGCGAGCACGATCCGGTACACGCGCAGAGTCGCCCGGGGATGTGCCGCCTCATGCGCATCGAGATGGTCCACTGCCTCGGTGAACAGGCGCTCCGCTGCGGTGGCGTCGCCCGCGGCGGCCGCCAGCATGGCGTCACTGTGGGCGAGGGCGTAGTCACGTGCCCTCCGCTCGTAGGGCTCGGTCAGGATCGCGGACCGTGCCGCGGCGGCGCCGTCCAGGTTGCCTGCCCTCGCGTGCGCCGAGACGCGCAACGCCCCGGAGGTGAGGGAGCCTGTGTAGGAGATGAGGCCCGCATGCCAGACCGGATCGAGAAGAGCGGCGACGACATCCCCCTGGTCCCCGCGGGCGATCGCCTGCCAGGCCAGCGTCAGGTTCCGTTGCGCCTCGCCCACCGATGCGACCGTGGCTGACGCCTGCCAGTCCAGGTGAGTGCGGACGACGTCGTCCTCCCCCCGCACCGCGGGAACGAGACTCGCGACCGCGAACGCCTGCTGCCACGTGCCGACCTCGAGCGCGTCGAGCGCGTTGCCGAGTTGCCGGTCGGCCAGAGTGTGCGCGCGGTCCCAGTCGCCGTGCAGGAAGGCGAGCGTGGCCTGGGTGAGCTGGGTCTGCAACAGCAGCATCGGGGGGAACAGCGGACCGGTGAGCTTCAGCTCCTCGTGCGCCGCGGAGAGATCGCCCACCACGTAATGCAGGATTCCGGCGAGGGAGGAGACGAGCGGGGCCACCGCGGCGGTCCGGGGATCGGCGGCAGCGCGGTCCGCCAACGCCAGCAGAGGCTCGATCCGCTCCGCGGGCGGTACCCGGTCGTCGAAGGCGTGCACGATCAGGGCCTCGAGCACCACGGCGTTGAGGGCCAGCTCGGCCGCCTGCCAGGGAGGCAGGGTCGTGTCGTTCGAGCGGTCCCGGAGCGTGACCAGCAGGGGGCGGAAGGCGTCGCGGAGCGGCGGGGTCGACTCCAGGAGGGAGCGCATCACGAGGTGGACGCAGGCCTGGGTGAGGATGACCAGTTCCCGGGGGTCGGCGATGGCGGCAGGGTCCAGGCGGGTGAGGCGCTCGACCGCTGACGTGACGTCGAGCTGCTCAGTGTCGAGCAGTGCCTCCACGGACGTCCGCAGGACGGAGGGGGGAAGGTCGGCGAGGTCGTCGGCGATGTCGAGCAGCCTGGTGGGGCGGCCGGAACGCAGCGCGGCGAGCACGACCTCGATGGTGACCGAAGGGTCGAGCCTGGAGGCCAGGTGGGCCAGCCGGAAGGCGAGCGTCAGGTCGTGCTGCGCGTAGGCGTCGATCAACCGGACCTGCAGATCGGCCAGGACGGCAGGGGCCTCGGCCGGGCCGGCGGCGGCCACTGCATGATCGAGGGCCTCGAGACCGCCGAGTACCTCGGCGAGCGCAGCGTGCGAGTCGCGTGACTCGGTCCACGTCGCATGGTCGAGGATCTCGCCGGCGGCCCCCTTGTACCGGAGACGGACCAGCTGCGGGCCGCTGCGTTCGACCAGCCCCGAGTCGGTCAGCGAGGCCGCGCCGGTGTCGGGGAGGGACTGGGCTTCCAGGATCTTGCCCAGCTGTGCGGTGCTGAGGTCGCCGGACTGGGCGAGGGCGATCAGCGAGGCGCGCTCGGTCGGTGAGGCGGTGGCCATGACGGTGGCGACGTGGTCGCGGACCAGGCCGCTGCCGCGGTGACGGGTCGTCAGTGTGTTCAGGACGGTGCGGACGTTGACAGCGCGTCCGGCCAGCCGCAGCTGGTCCACCAGTGAGGAGAGGAGCGCGGGTGAGCCGCCCGTGATGGCGTGGGCGCGGATGAGGGCATCGCCTTCGACGGGGAACCCGAGCTCGGTCCGGAGGAAGTCGGCGGTCTCCGCCTCCGTGAACTCGGGGATCCGGATGAGCCGGCCCCGGTCCGGCGACCGGAGCAGGAGCGACAGGCCGTCGAAGAGGGGGCCGGACTCGGCCGTGCTCGTCACGATCATCCACACGGGCAGGAGGCGGCTGCGCCGCACGACCTGCCACAACACCTGCTGTGAGGCCTCGTCCATCCACTGGGCGTCCTCAAGGAGGATGCAGCAGGGACCGGCCGCCTCCAGCGCCCCCAGCAGGCTGCGGGAGGGTTCGGCCTCGTCAAGGCCGACGCCGAGCAGGGCGCCCAGTTCCCTGACGGCCGCCAGCGGGTGATCGCGGTCCTCGGGGTAGACGTCGATGTGGTGGACAACCCGGCCCGACTGGGCGGATGCGGCGCGCGCCAGCGTCGACTTTCCGACGCCCTCCGTGCCCTGCAACCAGGTGACGACGCCGGTGCGGCGCTCGGAGCCTGCCAGGATCAGCTCAGCCAGCTGCCTGTTCCGCCCGATCAGCATCTTCGCCCCTTCCGCCACAACCCGTAAAGATACACGTCAGGCCCGGTTTGGGGCAGCGAAACCGAGCCCGGTCCGACACCCGGACGGCAGGGTGCCGGTGTGCCTCAGGGGCGTCGCCCATCACGATTCGGTAACACCGCTTGGTGTTGCCAGAGGGGTCTGCTAGCGTTAACATCGTTCTTACCGGGTCACGGCAGACCCGGCGGACGAAGGTACGAAGGAGTATCCGGGTGAGCAAGCTGCTTGAGCTGAAGAACGTCTCCAAGACGTTCCCAGGCGTGAAGGCCCTGCAGGGGGTGAATCTCGATCTGATGTCTGGTGAAGTCCTCGGCCTCTGCGGAGAGAACGGAGCCGGCAAGTCGACCCTCATGAAGATCCTGACCGGGATCTACACACCTGATCCGGGTGCCGAGATCTGGCTGCAGGGGACGCAGGTCGAGGTGCACGACGTCAATCACGCCCGGTCCCTCGGGCTGAGCATCATCCACCAGGAACTCAACATGGTTCCCGACCTCACGGTCGCGCAGAACCTGTACATCGGTCGGCCCGGCAGTCACCGTCGCGGTTTCATCAACGACGCGGCACTCAACAAGCGGGCCGGGGAGCTGTTCGACCGCCTCGGGATGCACCTCGATCCCAAGGCGCTGATCCGCGACCTGTCCGTCGCCCGGCAGCAGATGGTCGAGATCGCCAGGGCGCTGTCGTACGACTCGCGCATTCTCGTGATGGACGAGCCGACCGCGGCGTTGACCGTGGCGGAGACCGACGCGCTGTTCGGCATGATCCGCGACTTCGTCACCCCTGAGACCGGGCTCATCTATATCTCCCACCGCATGCCCGAGATCGAGGAGATTACCGACCGGGTCTCGGTGCTGCGTGACGGCCAGTACGTCGGCACAGTCACCACCAAGGAGGTCGAGATCCGCGAGATCATCTCGATGATGGTGGGCCGTGAGGTCTCCGGCGACGCCCGTCCCCGCACGGAGGTCACCAGCGACGAGGTCGTCCTCAAGGTGGAGAACCTCTCCACCAAGAAGCTGCTCGAGGACATCAACTTCGAGGTGCGCCACGGCGAGGTTCTCGGGTTCGCCGGTCTGATGGGCGCCGGCCGCACGGAACTTGCCCGCTGCGTCTTCGGGGCTGACCCGCGCCAGAGCGGCACGATCAGCGTGCATGGCAAGGAGATCGCGATCCGCGGCGCCTCGGATGCGGTGCGTGCAGGCATCGGCTACCTGTCGGAGGACCGCAAGACCTTCGGTCTGCTGCTCGACCAGGACATCAAGGCCAACACCGTCATGGCGGCCATGCGTGACTTCAGCATCGGCGGGTTCGTGCTCGACGGGAAGATCCGCACCGTCGGCACGGAGTACTCGGAGCTCTTGAAGGTGAAGACGCCCAGCGTCAACCAGCTGCTGGGCAAGTTGTCCGGTGGCAACCAGCAGAAGGTCGTCATCGCCAAGTGGCTCGTGCGCAACTGCGACGTCCTCATCTTCGACGAGCCGACCCGCGGCATCGACGTGGGTGCCAAGGAGGAGATTTACGAGCTCATCGAGCAGCTCTCCGCCCAGGGCAAGGCCATCATCGTCATCTCGTCCGAGCTCCCGGAGGTGCTGCGCGTCGCGCACCGCATCGCCGTCATGGCGCAGGGACGCATCACCGGCATCCTCGACAACGCGGATGCCACCCAGGAAAACATCATGGAGCTCGCCACCGTCGGCAAGCCCCGCATGGAAGGAAGCGCCGCGTGAGCACCACCGCAGCCACCACGACCCCCTCGAGGGTCAAGACGATCGCCCAATCGTCTCTCCAGCAGATCTTCGTCTTCGCTGCACTGATCGTCGTCTACGTGTTCTTCATGATCATGGCCAACGGCTTCGCGGCACCCGGGATCCTGCCCGACATCCTGCTGCGCGCAGCCCCGACGGGTGTGATGGCGCTCGGCGCCACCTTCGTGATCGCCACCGGCGGCATCGACCTCTCCGTGGGAACCGGACTCTCCCTGGCCGCGGTCATGACCGCCTTCTTCCTGGGTGGTGACTTCCTGAACCTCCCGCTCGCGCTGGGCCTGCTGCTCGCCCTGCTCTTCGGCGGCCTCGTCGGGCTCGCCAACGGCCTCAACATCTCGTTCCTGGGATTGCCGCCGTTCATCGCCACATTAGGCATGATGCTCGTGGCGCGCGGCCTGGCGCTGGTCATCTCCGACACGCGCCCCATGAAGATCGAGAACCCCGACTTCCGGGTGTTGTCGACGACCACGACCATTCCTGGCATCCCCAACGCCGCCGTCATCTTCATCGTGCTGGCCATCATCGCCGCGGTGATCCTCAACAAGACCCTGCTGGGCCGTTACGCACTGGCCATCGGCTCCAACGAGGAGGCGACCCGCCTCTCCGGTGTCAACGTCAAGTTCTGGAAGACCATCGTCTACGTCACCGCAGGCATCTTCATGGCGGCGGGCGCGGTGCTCTACGCCGCCCGCACCGGTGTGGTGCAGCCCGCCGAGGGCCTCGGCATGGAGCTCAACGTGATCGCGGCAGTGGTCATCGGCGGCACCTCGCTGGCCGGCGGCCGGGCCAACATCCTCGGCACCCTCGTCGGTGCCCTCCTCATGCAGACCCTCATCACGGGCCTCCAGATGATGCAGGTCAACCAGTCCTGGCAGTTCGTCGTCACCGGCGTGATCGTCCTCGCCGCCGTGTTCGCCGACAACGTCCGCAGGAACCGGGCCCGCGCCATCTGACGACGGATCCGGCCCACCCCACTATCCGTAGCACCTCTTATCCGGGAGAACGAACTCCCGCCAACGAAAGGAAACCGCCATGCGCATGCTGCGCTCGACCATCGCAGTCTCCGCCGCGCTGATGCTCGGCCTGACCGCCTGCTCCACGTCCACCCCCGGCGGCACCCCCGCCCCGTCCGAGACCAAGCCGGCCACCAGTGCGCCGGCGGAGTCCACCCCGCCCGCCGAGTCGACCCTTCCGGCCGACGGTGAGATCCCGAAGGGTGACGGCACCCAGACGATCTACCTCGTTTCCAAGGGCTTCCAGCACCGCTTCTGGCAGGCCGTCAAGGAAGGCGCCGAGCAGGCCGGTGCCGAATACGGTTACAAGGTCGAGTTCGTCGGCCCTCCCAGCGAGAAGGACGTGACCATCCAGCTCGACCAGCTCGAGACCGCTCTGGCCACCAAGCCGGCCGCCATCGGGCTGGCTGCGCTTGACACCGCCGCCGCCACCGACGTTCTCGACCGCATCTCGGCCGCCAACATCCCGCTGGTCGCCTTCGACTCGGGCGTCGACTCCGACGCCCCGATCACCACGGTCCAGACCGACAACTACGCCGCCGCTCAGGAGGCCGCCAAGCACATGGCCGAGCTCATCGGCAACAAGGGGACCGTCGGCCTCGTCTGCCACGATGTCACGTCCCAGACCGGTAAGCAGCGCTGCGACGGCTTCCAGGACTGGATGAAGGACAACGCCCCCGACGTCAAGCTGCTCGAGCCGCTCGTCGCCGGATCCGTCGACGAGGCCACCAACGCCGCCAAGTCGCTGATCAACTCCACGCCGGACATCTCCGGTGTCTACGGCACCAACGAGGCCGCCGCCACCGGTGCCGTCCAGGCATCCATCGAGGTCAACAAGGCTGGTCTCCAGGTCGTCGGCTTCGACTCCGGCGAGATCCAGATGAGCGCCATCCGTGACGGCAAGCAGGCCGGCGCCATCACCCAGTCGCCGGTCAAGATGGGCTACGAGACGGTCACCGCCGCCATCAAGGCCATCAACGGCATGGAACTGCCGAAGATCATCGACTCCGGCTTCGCCTGGTACGACAAGAGCAACATCGACGATCCCGAGATCGCCGCGAACCTCTACGAGTGACCCGTGTGGGGTGGGCCCGGTCGATCCGGGCCCACCCCCACGACCACCAGCGGCCGGCCTGCTGACTCCTGCGCCGGAACCCCGAATACCCCAGCCCACACAAGAAGGTGTGATCCGTGACCAACTACCCCAAGATCGGCATCCGACCCATCATCGATGGCCGCCGTCGTGGAGTCCGCGAGAGCCTCGAGGACCAGACGATGAACATGGCCAAGCGGGTGGCGGAGCTCTACGAGTCCGAACTGCGTTACCCCGACGGCACCCCCGTTCAGGTGGTGATCGCGGACAGCACCATCGGCGGTGTCGCCGAGGCCCAGGCCGCCGGCGTGAAGTTCCGTCGCGAGAACGTCGGGCTCACCCTGTCCGTCACCCCGTGCTGGTGCTACGGCACAGAGACGGTGGACATGGACCGCAACATGCCACACGCCATCTGGGGCTTCAACGGTTCCGAGCGTCCCGGCGCCGTGTACCTGGCGGCCGCGCTCGCCGGTCACGCCCAGCTGGGCATCCCCGCCTTCGGCATCTACGGCGAGAACGTCCTCGACGCCGATGACGAGAGCATCCCCGAGGCCGAGAAGGACCGCCTCCTCGCCTACGCCCGCGCCGGCCTCGCCGTCGCGCAGATGCGCCACAAGTCGTACCTGGCGATGGGTGGCGTGTCCATGGGCATCGCCGGCTCCGTCGTCAAGGACGAGTTCTGGGTCAAGTACCTCGGCATGCGCAACGAGTACATCGACATGTCCGAGTTCGACCGCCGCGTCCGCGAGGAGATCTACGACAAGGACGAGTACGAGAAGGCCTACGCCTGGGTGCGGGCCAACCTGAAGCAGGGCCGCGACTTCAACCCCGAAGAGCAGCAGATGCCCGACCAGTACGACTCGTGGTGGGAATACTGCACCAAGATGACGCTGATCGCCCGCGACCTCATGGTCGGCAACCCGCGCCTGGCCGAGCTCGGCTTCGGCGAGGAGGCCAACGGCCACGGCGCCCTCGCGGCGGGCTTCCAGGGCCAGCGTCAGTGGACCGACGGCATGCCCAACGGTGACCTGATGGAGACCATCCTCAACACCACGTTCGACTGGAACGGCAAGCGCGCCCCCTACATGCTGGCGACCGAGAACGACGCCCTCAACGGCGCGTCGATGGTGTTCAACTACCTGCTGACCAACAAGTCACAGCTGTTCTCCGACGTCCGCACCTACTGGAGCCCCGAGGCCGTCGAGCGCGTCACGGGACACAAGCTCGAGGGACGCGCCGCCGGCGGCGTCATCGACCTGCGCAACTCCGGCTCGACCACCCTCGACGGCACGTTCGCGGCCACGCAGGACGGCGAGAACGTCATCAAGAACTGGTGGGAGCTCACCGACGAGGATTGCCAGGCGATGCTCGACGCGACCGAGTTCCACCCGGCCAACGTCGGCTACTTCCGTGGCGGCGGCTTCTCGACACACTTCCGCTCCGCGGGCGAGGTGCCGGTGACGATGTGCCGCATCAACCTGGTCGACGGGCTCGGCCCGGTCCTCCAGATCGCCGAGGGCTACACCGTCGAACTGCCCGACGAGGTCGCCACCACGATCGAGATGCGCACCGACCCGGCCTGGCCGACCACCTGGTTCGTGCCGAACATCACCGGCGAGGGTGCCTTCAGCAGCGTCTACGAGGTCATGAACCAGTGGGGCGCGAACCACGGGGCCATCTCGTACGGCCACATCGGTGCCGACCTGATCACGCTGGCCTCGATGCTGCGCATCCCGGTCAACATGCACAACGTGCCGGAGGAGAAGATCTTCCGGCCCAAGGTGTGGTCGTCCTTCGGGACGAAGGATCTCGAAGGTGCGGACTTCCGCGCCTGCGCGAACTTCGGCCCGCTGTACGCCTGACCTGATCCTGCGCCCCGGGCGCCCGGCTTTCCCTTTCGGCCGGGCGACCCGGGGCGCACCATCCCCACCCTTGGAAGGAGCGGCTCGTGCCGGTCACCGTCCTCGCCGTAGACCTCGGCTCATCCTCGGGCCGCGTCGTCGCCGGTACCTACCGCGACGGCCGCATCGACGAGGTCGAGGTGCGCCGGTTCCCCCACCGCGCCCGACACATCGACGGCTACCTGAGCTGGGACCTCGACTTCATCCGCGACGAGGTCGTCGCAGGACTCCGTGACGCCGTCGCGATGTTCCCCGACGCCATCAGCGTCTCCGTGGACACGTGGGGTGTCGACTACGTGCCGCTCGACGGAGACGGTCGCCCCGTCACACCCGGCCGTTGCTACCGCGACGACCGCACGACGCGGACCCTCGACGGGTACTGCGCCCGCCTCGACGACGAGGCCGCCTGGGCCGCCACGGGGATCGCGCCCGCCGTCATCAACTCCAGCAACCAGCTCTTCGCCTACCTGACCGAGGAGCCCGAGGCCGCCGGGCGCACCGAGCGCGTCCTGTTCCTCGCCGACTACTTCACCTTCCTCCTGACTGGGATACCCGGGTGGTCCCGCTCGCCCGCCTCCACCTCCGGACTCTGCGTCCCGGGCGCCGACGCCTTCTCCGGCGACGTGCTCGACGCCCTCGGCATCCCCGCCTCCTGGTTCGGCGCCGTCGCGCCCGAACACGCCGTCGTCGGGCCGTGCACCGTCGAGGGGCTCGGACAGTTGACGGTGGTGCGGGCCGGCGGCCACGACACCGCCTGCGCGGTGCACGCGCTGCAGCGCGACACCGCCCGCGACGCCTACTTCCTGAGCTGCGGCTCCTGGTCGGTGCTCGGTGTGCTGCGTGACGGGCCGCTGCTGTCCCAGGAGGCGAGGGAGCTGGGCATCTCCAACGAGGCCCGCGCCGACGCCGGGCTGCGGCCGCTGTTCAACCTGACGGGTCTGTGGATCCTCCAGGAATGCCAGCGCCAGTGGCGTGACGAGGGCCGCACGCACGACATCGTCGAACTGCTGCGGCTGGCGGAGGCCGCGCCGTCGACCGGGATCGTGATCGACACCGAGGATCCGCGGTTCGCGGTCCCCGACGCGATGGTCGACCGCGTGCGCGAAGTGATCGATGAGGCCGGTACCGGCCTCCCGACGCTCGATGAGGGGGCTATCGTTCGGGTCGTGCTGGAGTCCCTCGCCACCCGCTACGCCGACGGCGTCGCCGCCCTCGACGCGCTGACCGGCGCGCGCGTGCCGCAGTTGAATCTCGTCGGCGGCGGATCGCGCAACGCGCTGCTCTGCCAGTTGACGGCGGACGCCGTCGGCATGCCCGTCGTCGCCGGCCCGGTGGAGGCCTCCGTGCTGGGCTCGATGCTGGCCCAGCTCGAGGTGATGGGGCACCTGGCTCCGGCGGACCGCAACGCCGTTATCGGAGCCACCGCTTCGACCGTCCGTTACGATCCGGCGCGATGAGCCCAGCGGTCAGACGGGTCAACCTACGCGACGTCGCGGAGGCCGCTGGCGTCTCCATCCAGACGGTGTCGCGCGTGGTGCGCGGCGTCTCCGTCGTCGCGGAACCGACCCGGGAGCGGGTGATGACCGCCGTCCGCGAGCTCAACTACCAGCCGAACCTGGCGGCCAGGTCGCTGTCGGCCCACCGGACGGGCTCGGTGCACGTCATCGTGGCCGTGCCCCTGTTCCACGGCCACGCCGCCACCTTCGTGGCCATCTGCCAGCGACTGGCCGATCGTGGGCTCCACATCTCGACGACCGTGGTGCCACCGGGCGTCGGTCCCACCGCCGACGCGGCCGACCTGGTGCCGCTCAGCACCGACGGCATCATCATCATCGGCGGACGCACCGAGCCTGCGCCGTGGGTCGACGTGGTGTCGGCCGCCATCCCCACTGTGCTGGTCGGACGCATCCCGCACGGCGAGTCGCCCATGACGTCGGTCGCCATCGACCAGCACGAGGGTGCGGTGCACGCCGTCCGGCACTTGGCCGAACGTGGTGCCCGGAAGATCATCCACGTGTCCGGCCCGCTCGACTGGACCGATGCCGCCGAGCGTCACGCGGGCTATCTCGAGGCATGCGCCGAGCTGGGGCTGCCGACCACCGTGCTGGCCGCAGGCTCCTGGGATGCGGCGGCCGCGGTGCCCCTCATGGGGCAGCTGCCCGCCGACGCCGACGCCGTCTTCGCGGCCAACGATCAGCTCGCCATCGGCTGCCTCGGTGCCCTGCACCGTCGCGGCGTCGGGGTGCCCGCCGACGTCGCCGTCGTCGGCTTCGACGACATGGCCGGCGCGGACGCGCTCTGGCCGCCGCTGACCACGCTGCGGCAGGACTTCACCCGGCTGGGCGAGGTCGCCGTCGAGGCGTTGAGCGCCAAGCTCGAGGGGAGCCGTCGTCGTCGACGATGCTGCGGCCCACCCTCGTCGTCAGAGAATCCACCTGAAAGGAACAACCGTGCTCTACGGACCCATGACCCATCCCCAACTTCTCGGCGCGCTGGGCCGCGCCGGCCACGGCGGCCGGATCCTCATCGGCGACGGCAACTACCCGTCGATGAACGGCGTGAACCCGGCTGCCGAGCGTGTCTACCTCAACCTCGCGCCCGGGCTGCTGACGGTGAGCCAGATCCTCGACGTGGTCAAGGAGACGATCCCGGTCGAGGAGGTCTCCATCATGGTTCCCGCCGCCGACGCGACGGGCATCGAGCGCCCCGACAGCATCCCGGCCCACGACGAGTACCGGGCCACCATGGCGGGCGTGCCGTTCACCGAGATCCCCCGCTGGGACTTCTACGAGCTGGCGAAGTCGTCGGATGTGACGGTGTACATCGCGTCGGGCGACCAGCGCCTCTACGCCAACGTCATGCTCACCGTCGGGGTCCGCACCGCCGACCAGTGACGTCGTAGCGCGTTCCGCGGGCCGGTCGCCGGCCCGCGGAAACGCCGCTGACTACTGCACGGACTGGCCGAGGTGCGGCCTGGCCACGAACCGTGCCTGCGTCTCCGCCGTCCCCTCCAGTTCGAGGAGGACGACGGTGTTGTCGCCGGCCCGCGTGGCAGGGCCGGGGACGTACAGGGTCCGCTGCGGGCCGTTGCTCCAGTAGCGGCCCAGGAAGAACCCGTTGACGAAGGCGTAGCCCTTGCCGAGGCCGTCGGTGCTGAGGAACAGGTCGGACGGCGCATCGAGAGTGAACCCGCCGCGGAGCGCCACGGGGGCCGTCGCCGGCGCCGTCAGAGGTTCAGCGGGAGCGGTGGCTTCCGTCAGCCGCTCGCCGACGGCGGCGACGTCGATGGGTGTGGCCGTCCATCCCACGAGCGGGAGGCCGGCGACGCGGGGGCCGAACAGGCCCTTCGGTTCGCCGATGCGCTTCTCGTAGTTCACGCGGCCCTGGTCCTCGACCAGGATCGAGACGGTGCGGCCCCGTGGGATCGTCAGCCTGCGCTCGTGCCAGGTCCGGGCGAGGCTGCCGACGCGCACACCGTCGACCTCGACCCAGGCGAGGTCGCGGACGCCGTCGACCGTCAGCAGCGCGGTCTCCGCGTCGCCGAACGCCTCGGCTGGGATCTCGGCCGTGTACTCGATGAGCGCGCTGACGTGGGTGAGGTCCTCGAAGGTTGGGGGAGCGTCCGCCACTGCGGCCGCGGTCTCGACGGCCAGGCGCCAGTCGCCGAGCGAGGTCAGCGGGGCCGTGACCTCCGGCCGGTCCGCCGCGCGGGGCGGGGCAGGCTCCGTCACCGTGGTGTGGCGGGCGATCACGTCGCGGAACGCGAAGTACTTGTCGGTGGGGTCGCCCGCCTCGTCGATGGGGGCGTCGTAGTCGTAGGTGGTGGCGATCGGGAGGTAGCGGCCCTTGTGGTTGGCGCCGTTGTTCAGCCCGAAGTTCGTGCCGCCGTGGACCATGTAGATGTTGACGGAGGCACCGGCGGCGAGGAGGGCGTCGAGCTCCGCGGCGGAGTCGGCGGCCGAGGTGGTGTGGTGCTCGTTGCCCCACCAGTCGAACCAGCCGCACCAGAACTCGGAGCACATCAGGGGCCCGGTCGGCTGGTGGTCGCGCAGCGTCGCGAGCCGCTCGGCGGCGCGGGAGCCGAAGGAACCGGTCATGTGCAGGCCGGGGAGGCTGCCGTCGCGCAGCATCTGCGGCTGCGGCTGATCGACGGTGGTGAGCGGAACCGTGATGCCCGCGTCCTGCGTGATGCGCACCAGTTCGGCGAGATAGGCCTTGTCGGAGCCGTAGGCGCCGTACTCGTTCTCGATCTGGACGAGGATCACGTTGCCGCCGCGGTCGATCTGCCGGGGCGCGACGATCTCGTAGACGCGGCGAAGGTATGTCTCCACCTCCGCCAGGTAGGTGGGCTCGGAGCTGCGCAGGCCGATACCGGGCATGGCGGTGAGCCAGGCTGGCAGGCCGCCGCCCTGCCACTCGGCGCACACGTAAGGGCCGGGACGGACGATGGCGTGCATGCCGGCCTCCGCGACGAGGTCGAGGAAGCGGCCGAGGTCGTTCCATCCCTCCGCGTTCCACTCTCCGCGGAGGGGCTCGTGGGCGTTCCACATGACGTAGGTCTCGATGGTGTTGAGCCCCATCCGGCGGGCCGTCTCGATCCGGTCTGCCCAGTCGCCGGGGTGGATCCGGGGGTAGTGGAGGGCGCCGGAGATGATCCGGTGGGGCTCGCCGTCGAGCAGGAAATCGCGGTCGCCTATGGAGAAGCGTGACACGGTGCTGGACCTCTCGTGCAGGGGGACGCGACCACGAATGTAACCGCGTTCATTTTCCTGTCGAGCCTACTGCACCGCGTCACGGGGCCGGCTCAAGTGCGGAGGGGGTGCCCGGCGAACCGGACACCCCCTCGGGGATGGGGTGGAGCCCGTCAGCTGTTCTGCTCGATCAGCGCCATGCGCTCCGCGTCGTTGGCGAAGACCTCCTTGAGGTTCGCCTGGGTGACGACGACGGGATCCAGCTGGAAGATCGCGACGTCGACGGCACCGTTGTTTTCGCTGTCATCGCCGGCGGGAAGGGCCTTGCCCGACTGCGCGATCTTGATCAGCTCGACGGTCTTGGCGACCAGGTCCTGGGTCGGCTTGGCGACCGTGGAGTACTGGCGTCCCTGCGCGATCCACGCGATCGACTCGTTCTCGGCGTCGAGGCCGGAGACCACGGGAAGGTTCTGGCCCGACTGCTCGGCCGAGGTGATGATAGCCCGGGCGATGCCGTCGTTCGGCGAGAGGACGCCGTCGATCTGCTTGTCGGCGTAGAAGCCGGACAGGAGCGAGTCCATGCGGGCCTGAGCCTTGGAGTTGTCCCAGTCCTGCGTCGCGGCCTGCGTGAAGTCGGTCTGGCCCGAGACCACGACGAGCGTGCCGTCATCGATCTTCGGCTGGAGGACCTTCATGGCCCCTTCGAAGAACTTCGGCGCGTTCGGGTCGGCGGGACCGCCGGCGAACAGCTCGATGTTGTACGGACCCTCGCCCTTCGCGGCGAGGCCATCGAGGAGGGCCTGGCCCTGCAGTTCGCCCGTGCGGATCGAGCCGAACTGGACGACGCCATCGACGGCGGCGGTGTTCTCGATGAGCCGGTCGTAGCCGAGGATCAGGACGCCCGCGGCGTCAGCCGTCTCGAGGACGGAGCTGAGCTGGGTGCCGTCGATGGGGCCGACGACGATGGCCTTGGCGCCCTGCTCGATCATGGCCTCGATCTGCTGCTGCTGTTGAGGCACCTTGTTGTCAGCGGCCTGCACGAGCGGCTTGAAGCCTGCCTCGGTGAGCTCCGCCTTGAACATCGTCTCGGCTTCCTTCCAGTTCTGGGTGCCGAGCCAGGGGAGTGCCACGCCGATGGTGGCGTCCGCGGCGAATCCGGCCGCCGGTGCGCTGCCGTTCGACGACGGATCGGTGGACGAGGTGCCCTCGCGTCCCGACCCGCAGGCGGTCAGGCTGAGGGCCGCGACGATCAGCGACGCCACGACGGGTGCTGCCTTGAACTTCATCGTGTTTCCTTTCGTTCCTGCGGTGTGCAGGGATGGTTGCTGCCGCGGGCGGGGCCCGCGTTGATCCTGTGGGTGGGGGTGGGTGGTGCCGGGGGTCAGTCGGTGGTGGCCGCCGCCTCGACCTTGTCCCGGCTGAAGCGCCGGGCGATCTGGCCGACCAGCGACGGCTTGCCGGCGATCTTGTTCCGGACATCGAAGGCGACGGCGGCCAGCAGGACGAGGCCCTTGATGACCTGGGTCTGGTCGGCGCCGACGCCCATGAGGATGAGGCCGTTGTTGAGGACGGCCATGACGAGGCCGCCGATCATCGACCCGACGACGGTGCCGATGCCTCCGGAGACCGCCGCACCGCCGATGAAGACGGCCGCGATGGCGTCGAGCTCCCACATGGTGCCGTCGGTGGGGCCGGCGGAGGTGGCGCGGCCGATGAAGAGGATGCCGGCGACGGCGGCGAGGAACGACATGTTCATCATCACGAAGAAGTAGACCTTGGGGACGCTGACGCCCGAGAGGGCGGCCGCTGCCTTGTTGCCGCCGACCGCGTAGATGTGGCGGCCGAGGCGCGTGCGCTGCGTGATGATGTGGTAGATGATCACGAGGCCGACGAGGATGAGGCCGGGGATCGGGAACGAGGTGCCGGGCCGACCGCTGGCGAACAGCTGCGTGATGTAGCCGATGACGATCACGATGAGCGCGATGCGGGTCAGTGACGCCCACAGCGGGGCCTCGTGGTTGCGGGCCAGCAGGCTCCGGCGGCGGCGCAGCTCGCTGTAGATGAACCAGGCGGCAGCGAGGATGCCGAGCAGGAGCGTCGAGTTGTTCATGCCGGTGAAGGCGGGGCCCCATTCGGGCAGGTATCCGGCGCCGAAGATCTGGAACTCGCGGGGAACGGGCACCGAGATCGAGTGCGACATCCAGATGACGAGGCCGCGGAAGATCATCATCCCGGCCAACGTCGTGATGAACCCCGGGATGCCCATCTTCGCGAGCCAGAAGCCGTGCCAGGCCCCGACGAGCGCGCCGACCACCAGGCCGAGCAGCAGGCCACCCCACCAGGGCAGTCCCCAATCACGGATGCTGATCGCCACGGACATGCCGACGAACGCGGCGACCGAGCCGACCGACAGGTCGATGTGGCCGACGACGATCACCATCACCATGCCGATGGCCAGCACCAGGACGTACGCGTAGCCGGAAATCAGGCTCTGCAGGTTCGACGACGTGAGCATCTTGCCGTCGGTGGTGATGTTGAAGATGACGACCAGCAGGATGAGTGCGAGCGCCATGGTGTACTGCTGGAGATTTCCTCCGAACACCTGCTTGATGTGCTTCATGGTTTCTTCGTCCTTGGAGAGTGGCTCAGGAGTTGGCCGGGGCGGCCGGCTCGTCCGAGGTGGTGGTCATGCGGCGCATCAGAGTCTCCTGATCCGCGTCGGCGGCCGCGAGTTCGCCCGTGATGACGCCCTCCCGGATGGTGTAGATGCGGTCACAGATGCCGAGCAGCTCCGGCAGTTCGGAGGAGACGACGATGACGGCCTTGCCCTGGTCTGCGAGGGCGTGGATGAGGCGGTAGATCTCGTACTTGGCGCCGACGTCGATGCCCCGGGTCGGCTCGTCGAGGATGAGCACCTGGGGGTTGGTGTACATCCACTTGGCAAGAACGACCTTCTGCTGATTTCCTCCCGAGAGGGTGGCCACGCCGACGTCGACGGTGGAGGTCTTGATGCGAAGGTCCCTCCGGTACGACTCGGCGACCTCTGACTCCCGGTCGAGCTGCAGCAGCCCGCCCGAGACGATACCCCCGAGGTTGGCCGACACGATCGTCGACTTGATGGAGTCCAACAGATTCAGACCCAGGGTCTTGCGATCCTCGGTGACGTACGCGAGGCCAGCGCGGATCGCCGCGTCGACGCTCGTCGGTGCGATCGTCTCCCCTGCCAGCCGCATCTCGCCACTGCGGTAGATGCCGTAGCTGCGGCCGAACAGGGAACGCATGAGCTCGGTGCGGCCGGCGCCCATCAGGCCGGCGAAGCCCACCACCTCGCCCGCCCGCACCGTGAAGGACGCGTCGTTCGCGACGAGGCGGCCGGGCAGGTTCGGGTGCTCCACGGTCCAGCCGGACACCTCGAGCAGCACCTCCCCGATGTTCGGGGTGTGGTGCGGATAGCGGTTCTCGATGGACCGTCCCACCATCGCCTTGATGATGCGGTCCTCGTCGACCTGGCCCGCGACGACGTCGTAGGTGTCGACGGTATGACCGTCGCGGATGACGGTGACCGCGTCGGAGACGGCGGCGATCTCGTTGAGCTTGTGGGAGATCATGATGCAGGTGATGCCGCGTGCTTTGAGACCGCGCATCAGGTCGAGCAGGTTCGCAGAGTCGTCCTCATTGAGGGCGGAAGTGGGCTCGTCCAGGATGAGGAGCTTGACGTTCTTCGACAGCGCCTTGGCGATCTCGACGAGTTGCTGCTGCCCGACGCCGAGCTGCTTCACCGGGGTCTCAGGATCCAGATCGAGTCCGACGCGGGCGAGCAGTTCGATCGACTGGAGGCGGGCGCGGTCCCAGTCGATCAGCAGCCCGTGCATCACCTCGGAGCCGAGGTAGATATTCTCCGTGATGCTGAGCTCGGGGATGAGCGCCAGCTCCTGGTGGATGATGACGATGCCCTTCTCCTCCGAATCCCGGATGCTGGAGAAGCGCATCTCCTCGCCGTCGAACCGGATGTGGCCCTCGTAGGTGCCGTGGGGATAGACGCCGGAGAGGACCTTCATCAGCGTGCTCTTGCCTGCGCCGTTCTCGCCGCAGATGGCGTGGATGTCTCCGCGGCGGACGGACATCGTCACCTGGTCGAGAGCGCGGACGCCGGGGAACTCCTTGGTGATGCTCTCCATGTCCAGCAGGACACGACTTTCAGCCATGCATCCTCCAGTCTTCCTTGACCTGACATACCCCATCAGCCATGACGGGCATGTCTTCGACTACTGAACGCAAAGCTAATTCGACATCGGGGTTGGCGTCAACTTGTAAAGCCAAGCCGTTACGGAATTGTGACCTGCGGGGCGGGAGGAGTGTGGTCTGGATGCGTGTGAGTGGCCCTCGTCTGGTGCAGCACGGCCTGGTGGCGAGGCCTCCGCATTGGCTTCTAGGGGTGAAGGCAAGGGATGGGGTTGAGCGTGATGCGCCTCCGGCTGGGTCCCCGCTGGATTCGGCGCTCGATGCTAGGTTTGGGCCGTGAACGTAGGCACCGGCGCGAGGGGATCGCAGTCCTCGCTGCGTGAAGCCAACAGCGCCAGCGTGGTCGAGGCCGTGCGGCAGTACGGCCAGATCACGCAGGTCGAGCTCGCCGCGGTGACGGGACTGTCCCCGGCGACCGTCTCCAACCTCGTCAAGAACCTGCAGGTCGCGGGGGTCGTGCAGACCTCAGCGACCGTTCGGTCCGGCCGACGCGCCCAGGCGGTCTCGCTGGTCCGCTCCTCCGATCTGTCTGTGGGTGTGCATGTCGGCCGGCGCCGCCTCGACATCCTGATCGCCGACGCGTCGTGGACGGTGACGTCGCGGCAGCGGTTCCCCCTCCCGGTCGAGCATCGCTTCGACACGACCCTCGACCGCGTCGCCATGCTTGTGGCCGAGCTCACCGAGCAGGTCGGGGCGGGTCTCGACGAGGTCGCTGCTGTCGGGCTCGCGGTGCCGGGGGCGGCCGGGCAGTCGTTCGAAGCGCTGGCCGGCTGGGGGGAGATCGATCCCGCGGACGTGCTCGCTCGCAGGCTGGGACGCAACGTGCTGGCCATCCGCGAGGCCGACGCGGTCGCCGTTGCTGAGTCCCGCTTCGGCGCATTGCGCGGAGTGGGTTCGGCGCTCGTGGTGCGGGCGTCCTCGGTGACCGAAGCATCCCTCAGTCTGAGTGGCCGCCCGATCCGCGGGCTTGGCGCAGCTGCCGGCTCGCTCGGCCACGTGCTCGCCGACCCCAACGGCCGGATCTGTCGCTGCGGGGCCCGCGGTTGCCTCAACACCCTGGTCTCTCAGGAGGCGCTGGCCGACCTCCTCCGCGTGAGCCACGGCCCCCAGAGCCTCCGGGCGATCGTCTCCGGCGCGATCGAGGGTGATGCGGGCTGCCGCCAGGTCATCGCGCATGCCGCTACCAGCATTGGCGCGGCCGTCGCGGACGCCGCCGTCATGTTCGGACCCGAGCGGATCTGTGTGACAGGGCTGCTGGCCAGTGCTGGTGAACTGTTCCTCGAGCCGCTGCGCACCGTGCTACGCGCGCGACCGTTGCTCCCCGATCCGGAGGTGTTCGTCGTCCAGGGTGAATGTGACGACGCCGAGGTGCGGGGGGCGCTCGCCATCGCGAGCGACACTGCCGATTCGCTGAAAGTGAGGGACGTGTGACCACCAACTCCGAATCGCCGCTGCTTCGGCTCCGCGGTGTCAGCAAACGCTTCGGGGGAGTGCAGGCCCTCACTGGCATCGACCTCTCGGTGGAGCGCGGCGAGGTCGTCGCCCTTGTGGGGGACAACGCCGCGGGCAAGAGCACCATCGCGCGCGCCATCGCCGGTGTGTACCAGCCGGACGGCGGCACCATCGAGATTGACGGCGTGCCGGTGACCATTCCCAGCGCCCAGGCGGCCATCGGGCTGGGTATCGCCACGGTCTTCCAGGAGTTCGCGCTCGTCGAGGAACTGGACGTGACCAGCAACATCTTCCTCGGCCGTGAACTGGTGCGCGGGGGCCTGCTCGATCGCGAGCGGATGGACGAGTTGGCGCGCAGCTACCTCGGCCGACTGCGCACCCGCATCGCCGACCTGCGCCGCCCTCTCGGTGGGTTGTCGTCCGGCCAGCGCCAGTGTGTCGCGATCGCCAGGACGCTGGTCTCGGAACCGAGACTGGTGGTCCTCGACGAACCGACGGCCTCGCTGTCGGTCAGCCAGACCGCCGAGGTTCTCGGCTACATCGAGGACCTTCGTGACCGCGGCCTCGGCGTCATCCTCATCAGCCACAACCTCACAGACGTGCGGGCGGTGGCCGACCGGATCGTGGTGCTGCGCCACGGGCGCATCAACGGCTCCTTCGCTGCGGCTTCGGCCACGTACGAGGAGATCATCGCAGCCATCACAGGGGCCACCCGGATTCCGGTCTGAGAACCGCCTGTCCGGCTGCAGGCTGAGCTGCGACCGGGCCTCCCGGCTTTCCCGCTCCGCTGATGCTACGGGTGCTCGTGGTCTGCGATGTCGGAACGGGCGCGCCCGGATCCGAGGCGCCCGCCCGCCTGGGCGCGTGTAGAAGGGTGGACTCCTCATGAGCCGGCAGCCGTTTCCTGTGGGAGGCCTGCTCTCTCGTTCGTCTTGCCTGGGCGAACCGGCTTCGTGTGGCCAAACTGTGACCCGTCCAGCCTTGACCACGTCGGCGCGCCGGACTATCGTCCGGTATAGTTCATTCAACGAAGAATATCTATGCAAGCGAGGTTGATGTGACGATCCGGGTATCGCCCAACGACGGGTTGGTTCTTGCCGTCGATCTCGGCACCACCAACGTGAAGGCGCTGCTCGTCGATCCCGCCACCCGACGCATCGTCCGCCGCGGCTCCGTGCCCGTCGACGTCCACCGCCCGGCCGACGGCTGGGTCGAGCAGGACGGCGAGCAGCTCTGGGGTGCCGTGTGTGGTGCCGTCGCCGAATGCCTCGCCGACGGGGCCGTTCCCGTCGGCATCGCCATCTCGAACCAGCGCGAGTCCGTCGCGGTCTGGACGGTCGACGGCGGGCTGCTCGGCCCCGTCCTCGGCTGGCAGGACGCCAGGACCGCGGCCTGGTGTGCGGACCCGGCGCAGGCCGACCTGGCCCGGATCGCGCCCGACATCACCGGACTCACGCTCGACCCGATGTTCTCGGCCCCCAAGCTGCGCTGGCTCCTCGACCGCCACGGCGGCGTCCCCGGGCTGCGGCTCGGCACCCTCGACACGTGGCTCGTCGACCGTCTCACCGGCGAGTTCCTGGCGGAGGCGGGCAACGCGTCGCGCACCCTGCTGCTCGACCTCGCCACGCTCGACTACAGCCCCGAACTGCTGGCCGGGTTCGGCATCCCCCGCTCGGTGCTGGCCCCCGTCGTCGCCTCCGACGCCGGCTTCGGCGTCACCCGCGAGGGGCTGCCCGTGCCCGCGGGGGTCCCCGTCGTCGCCGTCCTGGCCGACTCGCATGCCGCGCTCTACCTGCACGGCTCCGGCCGCCCGGGCGAGGGCAAGGTCACCTACGGGACCGGCTCGTCGATCATGGTGTCCGTCCCCGGCGCCGAGGCCCCCGCCCCGCTCGCGGAGCCGGTCGTCGCCCGCACCCTCGCCTGGCAGACCGACGTCCCCGTCTACGCCTACGAGGGCAACATCGTCGCCAGCGGGGCCGCCCTCGAGGCGATGGCTCGGATCCTGACCGGCGGCGACGTCGGAGCTCTCGACGCACTGGCCCGCACCGTCGGCCGTGGCAGCGGGCTCTCCTTCGTTCCCGCGTTCACCGGCCTGGCCGCCCCCTGGTTCGACCGTGGCGCCGTCCCGCTGCTGGCCGGCATCACCGGCGCGACGACGCCCGGGCACGTCGCGCTGGCTGCCTTCGAGGCCGTCGCCCACCAGGTCGGCGACGTCATCGCCGCCGTCGACCGTCTCGCGCCCGGTGCGCTGACAACGGTCCACGCCGACGGCGGCGCCACCGCCTCCGCGCTGCTCATGCAGTTGCAGGCCGACGTGCTCGGCCGACCTCTCCACGTCGCAGCGGCCCCGGAGGCCTCCGCGCTCGGCGTCGCGGCGCTCGCCGCCCGCGCGCTCGATCTACCTGTGGCGGCGGCCGAAGAGGGCCGCCAGGTGCACCCCGATCCAACGCAGGGTTGGGTGTCCACCTCCAGGGCCCGGTGGCGCGACGCCATCGGCCGGTCCCGTGGCCACGCCGTCCACCGCACCGTGTCCGCCAGCGAGGGCTGACACACCAGCGGGTGGCCCGCCCGACGCGGGTCACCCGCACCACCTCAGATCCGACCCACCCGCTCACCCATTGGAGAAGCACATGTCCACCCCCATCTTCGGCGCAGGTCTCTGGAACTTCGCCAGCTACGTCGACCGGTACGCCACCGACGGCTATGCGGAGCCCGTCTCGACTCTCGAGCAGATCCGCATCGCAGGCAGCGTCGGAGACCTGAGCTACGTCGATCTGAACTTCCCCTACTCTCACGACGCCACGCTGGACGAGATCAAGGAGGCGCTGGCCGCCGCCGACCTCAAGGCCATCGGCATCACCCCCGACATCTACCTGCGGCGCTTCGGCCGCGGCGCCTTCACGAACCCCGACCCGGCGATCCGCGTCCAGGCCATCGACCTGATGCACAAGGCAGCCGAGGACGTCCGTGCGCTCGGCGCCAAGTACGTGAAGCTGTGGCCCGGCCAGGACGGCTGGGACTACCCGTTCCAGGTGCACCACGGCGACATCTGGAAGCTCGCCAAGGACGGGCTCAAGGAGCTTGCCTCCGCGCACCCCGACCTCAAGTTCGTCATCGAATACAAGCCGCGTGAGCCCCGCGTCAAGATGCTCTGGGACTCTGCCGCCCGCAGCATCCTCGGCATCAAGGAGATCGGCCTCGACAACGTCGGCGTCCTGCTCGACTTCGGCCACGCCCTCTACGGTGGCGAGTCGCCGGCCGACGCCGCGCAGCTGCTCATCGATCACGACCTGCTCTGGGGCATGGACGTCAACGACAACCTCCGCGGCTGGGACGACGACCTGATGGTCGGCACCGTCCACATCACCGAGGTGTTCGAGTTCTTCTACACCCTGAAGATCAACAACTGGGAGGGCGTCTGGCAGCTCGACCAGTTCCCGTTCCGTGAGGACACCGTCGAGACGGCGCGCACCTCGATCCGCTTCCTGAAGGCCATCAACCGGGCCCTCGACGAACTGGACTACGAGAACCTGCGTCTCGCCCAGACCCGTCAGGACGCGATCGCCGCGCAGCGGATCGTCCAGGACGCTCTGCTGTCGTGCATGCGGAGCGAGTCGTGAGCGCAGACACCAACGTCCACCACGGGCTGCTCCACGAGGTCGACCCGCCGCTGCTGGCCGCGCCCGACCGCGAGATCCGCGTGCTCGGACGCGTCCCGGCCGGCGCCACCGACGCCGAGGCGGAGCACCACCTGGAGCTGGCCGCCACCGAGGTCCGCCGCCGCGCCGTCCAGACGGTCGGCGCCGCGAAGGCAGGCCACCTCGGCGGCGAGTTCTCGATCACCGACACGCTCGTGACGCTGTACCTCGACGTCATGAACATCTCTCCCGAGCAGGTTGACGCCGGGGATCCCGAGCGGGACCGGCTGATCCTGTCCAAGGGGCACGCCGCGAACGCGCTCTACACGGCGCTGGCCGTCGGCGGCTACCTCCACCCGGAGGCGCTGCGGACGTTCCTGCAGTCGGAGTCGATGCTCAACGGACACCCCGCCCGCAACAAGATCGCCGCCGTCGAGGCCAACACCGGGCCGCTGGGCCACGGGCTGCCGATCGCCGTCGGCACGGCCATCGCCGCCGTCCTCGACGGTTCGAAGCGACGGACCTTCGTCCTGCTGGGCGACGGCGAGCTGCAGGAGGGCTCCAACTGGGAGGCGTTCATGACAGCCGGCCACCGCCGTCTGTCGAACCTGACGGCCGTCATCGACCGGAACCGGCTGCAGCAGGGTGCCCGCGTCGCCGACACCAACGACCTCGAACCGCTCGCGGACAAGCTCGTCGCGTTCGGCTGGGAGGTCCGCGAGGTCGACGGCAACGACATCGCCGCGCTGCGCCCCGCCCTGCGGGTGCCGGGCAGCGACCGACCCGTCGCGATCATCGCGCACACCGACAAGGGATTCCCCGTCAGCTACATGCGCGACAACGTGGCCTGGCACCACAAGGTGCCCACCGCCGAGCAGGTGGGCATCGCGCTGGCCGAGCTCGATGGGATCCTCGGCCGGCTCGAAGCGAAGGAGAACAACTGATGACCGCGCAGACGTTTGACTGCCGCAACGCCTGGGCCGACGCCATGGCCGAGGCGGCCAGGGCCGACGAGCGTGTCGTCGTCGTCGTGAACGACTCCGTCGGCTCGTCCAAGCTGAACGCCTTCGTCGACGAGTTCCCCGAGCGGAGCATCAACGTCGGGATCGCCGAGCAGAACATGGTCGGCGTCGCGGCGGGGCTCGCCAACGGCGGGAAGATCCCGTTCGTGTCCGCGGCGGGCTGCTTCCTCAGCGCCCGCGCCATGGAGCAGATCAAGGCGGACGTGGCCTACTCCGAACACAACGTGAAGCTGGTCGCGCAGTCGCCCGGCGTCGCCTACGGCGATCTCGGCCCGACGCACCACTCGATCGAGGACTTCGCGTGGATGCGGACCATCCCCGGCCTGACGGTGGTCGCCCCCGTCGATCCGGTGGAGACGGCGCAGGTCATCGCCTGGGCCGCCGGGCATGAGGGCCCCGCCTACATCCGGGTGTCCCGCATGGCGGTGCCCGCCGTCTACCCGGAGGGCTATCAGTTCGTGCCGGGCAAGGCCGTCACGCTGCGGGAGGGGACGGCCGCGGCCATCATCGCGACCGGCACCACCGTCGCCAGGGCGCTCGCTGCGGCCGACCTGCTCGCCGCCGACGGTGTGGAGGTCCGCGTGCTGGCCATGCCGACCATCAAGCCGCTGGACGAGGCCGCAGTCGTGGCCGCGGCCGCCGAGACGGGTGGCGTCGTCACCGTCGAGGAGGCGCTGGTCACCGGCCTCGGCGGAGCCGTCGCCGAGGTCCTGGCCGAGCAGCACCCGGCCCCGCTGCGCCGCATCGGGTTCCGCGACGAGTTCGCCATCACCGGCACGGCCGAGTGGCTGCTCGACCGGGTTGGCGCCAGCCCCGAGGGGATCGCGGCGACGGTCCGCGAATTGGCCTGATCCCGCATCGCAGGACGGCGCCCCGGCTGAGGCCGGGGCGCCGTCCGCATTTAGGATGAAACGCATGTCAACCGAACCGGACCCCCGAAGCGTTGGAGCTATCGAGGAGGACGAGATGACTGACATCACCGTGGCGGAGCCGGAGGCACCGACCGAAGTGGGCGAGGCCCGCGACTTCGATGCCTTCGTCACTCGACGCGGCGGAAAGCTGTGGCGGGCGGCCTGGCTGCTCACGGGCGACGCCCACCGGGCGGAGGACCTCGTGCAGACGGCGCTGACCAGGACGTACACGCGCTACGCGGCGCTCGGTGACGACGAGGCCTACGAGGCTTACGTGCGCACCACCCTGTACCGCACGTACGTCAGCTGGTGGCGTCGGCGCTGGAACGGCGAGGTGCCGACCCAGCAGCTGCCCGACACCGGCGGATCCACGCAGCCGGACACGCTGCGGGTGGACCTGACCCGGGCCCTAGCCGAGCTGCCGAAGATGCAGCGGGCCGTCGTGGTGCTCCGCTACTTCGACGACCGCCCGGTCGCCGAGGTGGCCGAGATGCTCGGCATCTCCGAGGGGTCCGTCAAGACCCACTCCTCACGCGGCTGCGCTGCCCTGCGCGGTTCGCTCCATCTGACCGAGGAGGCGTCGTGAGCGACATCCAGAACCTGTTCCACACCGCGACCCCCGAGCCGCCGGCCACCGGCGAGTGGGCGGGCAAGGTCCGTGACCGGCGTCGTCGCCGGAGGACAGTGACCGGCGTCGCGGCCGCGGTGCTCGCCGTGGGGCTCGCCGTCCCGCTGGGCACGACGCTGCTCAACCGGCCCGCGCAGGTCGCCGCGCCGCCCACCCCGCCGCTGACGTCCACCGCGGTCGACGGTCGCTGCGCGGAGGCCGCGACCATCGTCGAGGAACGCGTCGCTGTCGATCCCGCCGACGCGGCCCCGCTCAAGGAGGGCGCGACCAAGGCGTGGCTGTGCGGCGACGAGTACACGGCCGGCCCGCTCGATGCGCTGACGGTCGGCGTCGACGACGCCTACGCCGCGTTCACCGGGGCCGAGATCGCGCCCATCGAGACCATGATCTGCACGATGGAGTACCGGCTGGCGTACACCGTCGTCTTCGAGTACGCGGACGGCAGCATCCATCCGGTGACGGGCGAACTGCACGGCTGCAAGACGATGAGCGACGGCAACACCTACCGCGTGGGTGGCGACGCGTGGCTCGACACCCTCGAGGGCCTGTGGACCGTGCAACGCGAGGCCACTGACGTGAGCATCGAGGCACTGCCGGACTGCCGGGTGGGCGCCACCGTCATCCCGGCCGACCTGTCGCGCATCTTTGGCACGCAGACCTGCTTCACCACCAACGGTGAGGTCGGCACCACGACGCGGGTCCAGGACTTCGGCGACGGCCTATCCACCAACGCTGAGATCGCGGCGGCCTTCGCCGCCTCCCTGGAGGCCGACTCGACGACCGTCCTGCCCGACATGATGGAGTTCCCGGAGCCGGGCGTCATCCTGCAACTTGTCGACCGCTACGGCGCCGCGCTGTCGCTGACGCAACTGACCGACGGCTCGTTCCTCTACTACGTCGGGGACGAGGGCCGCGTCTGGACGCCGCCGGCCGAGCTCGCAGAGGTCGTCTCGGCGGCCACCACCGAGTCCTGATCCGGGTCGGCTCCCAGCGGGAGCCGGCCCCGAGCAGCCGCAACAGGACGGCCCCGAGGAGGGCGATCGCGACGGCACCCGCCACCGCGAACCACCCCTCCCCGGGGCCGTTCGTCGGCTTCAGTAGGACGACTGACACCACCGCCGCGGGCTGGGCCACCAGCTGGACGGCGACGAACCGGGTCGCCGTCGGGCCCAGTGCCCGGAGCGCGATCCTGCTGCGGACGTCGATCTCGTACGACAGGGTCCCCAGCACGTGGGCGAGGTGGGCCGCCAGCACCGCCAGGCAGGCCGAACCGACCGACGCGGGTGCGACCAGCAGCGCGACACCGATCAGCAGCACCAGCACCCAGGGCGCCGGCGTCCGTGGCACCGCGGCGGCCGCCAGACCGGCGACCACCAGCAGCACCTTCCACAGTTGCACGTCGGTCAGCCACAGCGCCGTCGCCGCGCCCACGAGAGCCAGGCCGAGCCTGAGGACGGCCGCCGGGATCATCCAGCCGATGCGCACGGTGTGGAGGCGGCTCATCGGCGGATCCTCGCGGCCAGCCGCAGGTCGACGGCGGCCGCGTCGCCGGCCGTGCCCCAGGCGACGATGTCGATCCCGGCTCCCCGCAGATCCTCGAACGACAGGGCCCGCTCGGCCAGCACGATCCGCAGCGACAGCGACTGCTGGGCGGTGAGGCGCTCCCGGTCGGGGGCGGGCAGCACGTCGACGGCGACCACCCGATGCCCCGTGGCGCGCCAGGCGAGCGCCAGCCGGGAGGCCGAGTCGTCGAGGAAGGTCGACAAAACGTAGGCGACAGATCCCGTCGGGATCGGGGGAGCCCGGCGGATCATCGTGTCCCCGTGCCCGCGTCCCGTCGCGGCGATGGCGGCGGTGACGCGTGCCAGGTGCCGGCGGCCCGCGCCGCTGCGCACCGACCGGCCGCCTGGGGTCATCTCGTGGTAGGCGACACGGTCGCCGTCGCTGACGGTCGCCTCGGCCAGCGAACGCGCGGCCTCCCGGGCCAGATCCAGCGACGTGACCCCGCTGCGTTCCGGGTCGCCGGTGCCCCACGACGCGACCGACTCGCCGAGCTCCTCCACGTTGTCGAGCAGGATGACGACGGAGGCGTCGCTAAGAGTGTTGGTGCGGCGCACCATCAGCTCCCCGGGGCGGCGCGCGGCCCGCGCCGTCGCCCGCCAGTCGACCCGGCGCAGCTCGTCGCCGGGCGTGAAGGGATGGATGTCGCGGAAGTCGCCGCCGTGGCCGGGGCGGGCGCCCTCGTGGCCGCCGTGCAGCCCGACCAGACGGGGTGCGAGCGGCAGCACCGGCAGGGGCCGGGCCTCCGGCATCGCCTGCCAGTCGAGGTGGGCGGGCGACGTCACGGGGGAGCGGAGGGCGCCGTCGCGGGTGAGCCCCCGCGCCACCACCGACACGAGACGCGTCGGCCCGGAGTGCAGGAGCCGACTCGTTGCCCGCGCCTGCCCGTCGCCTGCCACGACGAGTGAGGTGGTGTGCCGATGCCCCTGCGTGAGGCTCAGCTGGACCATCTCCGACGACGACCCGACCGCGATCCTCGCGCCGGGACGGTCGGCGGCAGGGCCGGGCTCGGCCGACACCGTCACGCGGGGTGCGGGTCCGCCCCGGTGCAGCAGGGCGCCGAGCACGCACAGCGCCAGCGGCACCGCGAGGGCCACCGCGTCCGGCCTGCCGAACACGAGGCCGGCCACGGCCAGGACGACGACGCACACGGCGCCCGCACCCACCGTCGGGGACGGCCGGGGGCCGGGGGCCGACGCGGGATCCGTCATCCGAGCCCCACGGGCGCCGCCGCCCGCGCCGACACCGTCGGCGGGACGGCGACCGAGTCGCGCACCGTCCGGACCACGGCCTCGGGGCTGATGCCCTGCGCCCAGGCCTGCGGGGTCAGGGTGAGCCGGTGGGCGAGCGTCGGGATCGCGGCCCGCTTCAGGTCGTCCGGCCTGACGTAGTCGCGTCCGTCGAGGGCCGCGAGCGCCCGGCTCACCAGCAGTAGCGCCTGCGAACCGCGGGGGAGGCGCCGACGGCGACGTGCTGGGCTCCCCGCGTCGCCCGGGCGAGCGACACGCAGTAGGCCGCGACGTCCAGGTCGACGTGGATCCGTTCGACCAGGGCCTGCAGTTCCAGCAGCTCGGCGGCGGTCAGCACGGGATCGACGTGGGCGGCCTCCTGGCGGCGGGCCACCCGCCGCGCGAGGATCTCGGCCTCACCGTCGGAGCTGGGATATCCGACGGCGAGCCGCACCATGAAGCGGTCGAGCTGCGCCTCAGGGAGGCTGTAGGTGCCCTCGAACTCGATCGGGTTGGACGTGGCGACGACGTGGAAGGGGCTGGGCAGCGGGAAGCTCGTTCCCTCGACCGTGACCTGCCGCTCGGCCATGGCCTCCAGCATCGCCGACTGCGTCTTCGGGGTCGTCCGGTTGATCTCGTCGGCAAGCAGCAGGCCCGTGAAGATGGGGCCGGGACGGAACTCGAACGTTCCCGTCGCGGGCGCGTAGACGTAGGAGCCGGTGACGTCGCCGGGGAGCATGTCCGGCGTGCACTGGAGGCGACGGAAGTCGAGGCCGAGGGCAGAGGCGAGCGACCTGGCCGCCACCGTCTTGCCGAGTCCCGGCACGTCCTCGAACAGCACGTGCCCACCCGCCAGGATCGTCGCCAGCGCGAGTTCGAGGGCGTCGTCCATGCCGACGACGACGGTGCGGACGGCGTCGAGGACGCGGCGTCCGCCGGTCCTGACCTGGGTGGCCGGCGTTGCTTCGCTCATGGGTGGGGCTCCTGCTGGGGGTCGGGGACGGTCGGTGGCTGGGCGGCGAGCCGCTCGAGCCCGGTCATCAATGAGGCCGCGTGCGCCATGGGCAGGCGGCGGGTGGCCAGGTGCGCGGCGGCCCCGGGGCCGAGGAGGGCGTCGACGGCGGACGCGGCGGCGTCGTCGTCGAGGTCCAGCCCCAGGCGGGCGAGCCGTCGGCCGGCGAGTCGGCGGATCCGCGCCATCACCATGGGGCCCGCCTCGCCGGTCGCCGGGTTGAAGCCCCAGGCCAGCCCGGAGAGGGCGGAGGTCTGCTGGCGGGCGTCGGGCCGTCGCGGCGGCCACGGGGGTTCGCCGTCGTCCACCAGCGCCCGTCCGACGGCGACGAGGACGCCGGCGGCCACGCCCCAGGCCACGGCGAACCAGCCCTCGACCCCGATGACGGCCAGGGCGGAGGCGAGCAGGACGGCGGTCACGACGGCGCCGAGGTGGCGGCGGATCATCGCCAGGCCTCCTCGATGTGACGCAGGCAGGTGCGGGCGGCGTCGCGCTCGGGCTCAGAGACGCGATGGGAGCCGAACCGGACGCCCTCGTAGAGGCGCAGCAGGTCCTCGGCGTCGCGGCGGACGGTCGACCGGTGCGTGACGATCCTGACGGCGAACTCGCCGGCGGTCTCGGCAGCCCCGCGGTCGAGCCCGGAGTCGGCCGCCGTCTGCTCCACCGCGAGCCAGGCCGCGACGATCGCATCCGAGGGGGTTCCGCTGTCGAGTCGTTCGAGGGCACCGGCCACCCCGCGTCGCAGCGTCGGGGCATCGGGGGTCGGCTCGTCGGCGTGCAGGTCCGCGAGTGGGGCAACGACCGCCGAGCCTGCTCTGAGGCGCAGTTCACGGTCGCGCCACAACCGCCGCACCCACCGCGCCAGCAGGTAGCCGACGCCGATGACGATCAGACTGGCGAGCACGATGCCCACGGCCTCGAGGATCTTCCCCAGCGTTTCGTTCGGCTCGAAGTCGGGTAGGGGCTCCTGCGGAGGCGCGGTCTCCGGAGCGGAGGCGCTGGGCATGGGCACTGTCGGCGGGTGGCCCGTGAGGAACGCCGGGGTGGTGTATCCGGGCGTCCCCTGCACGGCGGCGGCCACCGCGACGAAGGCGAGCAGCGAGACGACGGAGACCCTGGTCAGCAGAGATCCGCGGATCGCTGAGGGGGTGCCGCGTCGCTGCATTTCCTCAGCCTAGCCAAGTCGGCCGGGTGCCCCGGCGCCGCCGTCCGGCGGAATTCTCAGGAAACTCTCAGAACAGTGCAACCAGATGGGTGCTCCAGAGCGTCTATAAGGGTGAGGAGGTCGGGCCATGACGATGGAGCGGGGCCGGGACGAGGCGGCGGTGGTGACCGCACGCATGGTGGTGCGGGCGGCGATGATCGTCTGGGTGCTGCTGTGCCTGACCGGGGTGCTCCTGCTGCTGATCGGCTCGGCCCAAGGCGGATCCCTCGTGATCGGAAGCCACTGACCTCCCGGACGCGCCATAATGGGCGTGACCGAGGGGAGTGCCCGCAATGATCACCGCACCAGCCGATGCCGTCGCCGCCGCCCGCGCCAGTGAGGCGCTTGGCTGGCGCGCCGCTCTCGGTTCCCACGGCCCCAACCGTCTCGTGTCGCCCAGTTCACTGGCGATGTCGCTCGCCGTCGCCGCCGAAGGCGCGCGGGGTGCGTCGCGGGAGAGCGTGGACGCGGCGCTGGGTCTTGGAGGCGCCCACCGGGCGGCCGCCTTCGGGGCGCTGCGGGAGGCGCTCCGCCGCTACGAGTCGTCGCCCGAGACGCTCGACCCCGACGATCCGCCCGCCGACCCGGTCGTGCACCAGGCCACCCGCATCGCCACCCTCGAACATCCGATCCTTCCGGCCTTCCTCGACCGTGTGGTCACCTACCCCGGCAGCAGCGTCGTCCAGCTCGACCGCGGCGGCGCGGAGGCCGACCTCAGCGCCTGGGTCCACCGCGTGACGGCCGGGTTGATCGAGTCGTCGAGCGTGCGGCTGAGCCCGGACGACGCACTCGTCATGCAGGACGCGGTCCTGTTCGGGGCCCGCTGGGAGCGGCCATTTCGGGGCGGCCCCCGCCCGCTCGTCTTCCGCGCCCCGGCGGGCGGCGCCGCCTCGAGGGAATCGGGCAGACGATGCCGGTGGCCCACGCGGCCGCGGCGGGCTGGGAGGCGGTGCGGCTGCGCTACGACGACGCCCTCGCCGCCGACGTGATCGTCCCCACCCGGGACATCCATGCCCTGGGCCCCGCCGAGCTGTGGGAGGCCGGGCGGGCCCTGGACGCCTCGGCGCCGGAGATGGTCGACCTGACGATGCCGACGCTGAAGCTGACGGCGCGCACGGACCTGCTGGCCGCGCTGCCCGGCGTCGACCTCAGCGACCTGTCGGGGATCTTCTCGGGGCCCGCGCCACGGGCTGGACGCAGCAGGCGCGCCTCAACGTCGGCGCGCGCGGCACGGTGGGAGCCGCCGTCACGGAGATGGTCTTCTCCCGGGCAGCCTTCAGGCCGCCGCCAGCCAGGACGTTCGTGGTCGACCGGCCCTACGTGCTGCGGGTGCTGGACACGAGGACCGGCTGGGCCGTGTTCCTCGCCGTCGTGACCGATCCCAGCCTGGGCTGAGACTCCGGATCAGGGGATCCGCTTGGTCCACTCGTCCGAGGAGAACTTCGTCTCGACGAGTTCCTGGGCGGCCGCCAACTCGGCCTCGCTGTAGTCGCGACGCCGCGTCTCGTACTGTCCCTCGAAGTGGGCCAGGAAACCGGCGATGATCTTGTCGCGCGGCAGCTGGGTCTGGGAACGCAGCGGGTCGACACGCTTGTTGGCCGACTTGGTGCCCTTGTCGGAGAGCTTCTCGCGCCCGATCCGCAGCACCTCGAGCATCTTGTCCGCGTCGATGTCGTAGGCCATCGTCACGTGGTGGACGACGACGCCGCCGGTCACGCGGCGCTGCGCCGCGCCGGCGATCTTGCCCTTGTCGGAGGCAATGTCGTTCAGCGGGACGTAGCGGGCGTTGATGCCGACCTTCGCCAGAGCGCCCATCACCCACTGGTCGAGGAACTCGTAGCTGCGCTCGAAGCTCAGCCCTCGACGAGCGAGGCGGGAACGACAAGCGAGTAGGTGACGCAGTTGCCGGGCTCCATGAACATGGCCCCGCCGCCGGTGATGCGACGCACGACGTTGATGCCGTGCTTCTCCCGGCCCTCGTCGTCGATCTCGTTGCGGTACGACTGGAACGAGCCGATGACGACGAGCGGCTGATCCCAGTCCCAGATCCGCAGGCTCGGGTTGATCTCGCCGCGGGCCAGTTGGCCGGCGATGACCTCGTCGAGCGCGACATGCATCCGTGGATCCATGGTGACCGGGCCGATGACGTCGAACGTGTGGTCGGACCAGTCGGTGGCGTGGCCGAGCGCGCGCCGCACGGCGATCCCGACGGCGTCGGGAGTGAAGCCGATCATCCGGGTCTCTGCGTCGAACCGGGCGGTGATGGACGCGGCGAGATCGGCGACCGACGCCGTCGACGGCATCCCGACCAGCGCGGCGTTGATGTCCTCGAGCGCCTCATCCGGTTCCAGGAAGAAGTCGCCGGAGACGAACGCGGACGAGATCGTCCCGTCGTCGACCTCGACGTCGACCGCCACCAACTTGCCACCAGGGACCTTGTATTCACCACGCATGGGCACGAGCCTACCCAGAACCGGGCGGCCGGTTCCCCACCAGCCCCACCTCTGGCCGCGCAGAGCAGCTTTGCCGTATGTCAACTCCTCCCGACACCGGCCGGAGGCCGATCGGCTCTGTCATCACGATCCTCCTCATCGCCGTCGTCACCGTCGTGGCCATGGTCGTGCTGCCGCTGCTGAGCCGTTCCGGCGGTGGGGAGCAGCCCGGAACGGTCCGCGGCACGGCCGAGCCGGTGCAACTGGGCCTGAGCACCGACGGCGTCGACACTGCCGCGGCCGCCTCCGAGGCGCTCGGCTGGCGCGTCATCCAGGCCGACGACGCCCCCAACCGGGTCGTGTCGCCCAGCTCACTCAGCATCTCGCTGGCGATGGCCGCCGAGGGGGCCCGCGGAGTCTCGCAGGCCAGCGTCGACGAGGCGCTCGGGCTCAGCGGGACCGGCAGGTCCGAGGCCTACTCCGCGCTGCGGCAGGCTCTCGAGCCGTACGACTCCCTGCCGGGCCAGGTCGACGTCAACGAGCCGCCGGCCGAGCCGGTGGTCCACCAGGTGAGCCGGGTGGTCGCGATCGAGCAAAGGGTCGAGCAGCCGTTCCTGGACACGACTGCCCGCTACTTCGACGCCGCCGCGCTCGAGGTCTCCCGCGACAGTGCCCAGTCCGCCCTCGACGCGTGGGCGGGTCAGCACACGGCCGGACTCATCGAGAAGTCCGGCATCGAGGTGACGCCGAACACACAGGTGGTGACGCAGGACGCGCTGCTGTTCGCCGCCGCCTGGCGGCAGCCGTTCGCCAACGACAAGGCCGTCATCGACTTCGCCGGGCCGGACGGGACCACGCAGGTCGACGCCGTCGGCGGAGTGCTGTCCGTCCGCTACGCGGAGGGTGAGCGGTGGCAGGCCGTCCGGCTGCCCTACGACGACAACCTCGCGGCCGACATCATCCTCCCGACCGCAGGCGTCGATCCGGTGTCGCTGACCGCCGAGCAACTGCGCGCGGCGGGGGAGGCGCTGTCCTCCGCCGAGCCGACGCAGGTCAGCATCGTCATGCCACGCCTCGACCTCACTGCGAAGACCGACCTGACCGAGGCACTGCCCGACGTCGACCTGTCCGACCTCAGCGGGATCATCCCCGGCGGGGCCTCCGAGCAGTGGGTCCAGCAGGTGCGGCTGCAGGTCAGCGCCAAGGGCACGGTCGGCGCGGCGCTGACAGAGGGGGCCGTCGCGGGCTCGACCCCGCTCGAGCCGAGGACGCTGGTCGTCGACCGCCCCTACGTGATGCGCGTCCTGGACGTGCGCACCTCCTGGCCGTTGTTCCTGGCAGCCAGCGCCGCCCCGGGAGCCGATGCCGAATAGCGCCCCGAGCCGATCTGGGCCGATGCTCACGCCGCCGGGAGCCACGTCGAGGGCCTGTGGGTGGTGGAATGGGCGCCATGGACATCCTGTTCGACACAGCCAACCTTGACGACATCGAGCGGCTCACGCCGATCTACCCGGTAACGGGCGTCACCACCAACCCCTCCATCCTCAAGAAGGAAGGGCCGGTCGACTTCTATGCCCACTTCCGGCGGATCCGGGAGATCATCGGCACGGACCGCACGCTGCACGTGCAGGTGCTCGCCAAGGACGCCCAGGGCATGATCGACGACGCCCACCGTCTCCTCGACAAGATCGACGACAAGGTCTACGCCAAGATCCCCACCACCGAGGCGGGCATCGCGGCGATGCGCCACCTGAAGGCGGAAGGCATCAACGTGACGGCGACCGCCATCTACTCCAAGACGCAGGGCTTCCTCGCGATCGCCACCGGCGTCGACTACCTGGCGCCGTACTACAACCGGATGCAGGCCCTCGACATCGACACCAAGGGCACGCTGCAGGCGCTGTCGGGGTTCATCGCGCGCTTCGATGCCCCCAGCAAGATCATGGCGGCGAGCTTCAAGAACATCGTCCAGGTGTCCCACGCGCTCGAGGCGGGCGCCGACGCGGTGACCCTGTCTCCCAAGCTGCTGCGCCAGGCGCTGTCGGCCCCCGACATCACGCACGCCGTCGACGACTTCATCGACGACTGGAGGTCGGTGTACGGAACGACGACGCTGCCCTGATCCCGGGGCGGCTACTCGGTCCAGCCCCGCCGCGCGACCGGGATCGAGTCGGGTGCAGTAGGGGACGTCAGGGCGGCCGCTTCGGTGCGCAGAGCGCGCACCGCTTCGGCCAGGTGCCCCCGACGGCTTCAAGGCCAGCATCCAGTGGCCCACCAACGGTGGACCCAACATCCAGGCCATGGCCAAGGCGTTCATCTCCGACTGGGCCAAGGTCGGCATCGAGATCGAGCCGCTCGAGAAGGAGCGCGCCACCTGGCTCGAGGACCTCGGCACCTTGAACTTCGACCTCAACATGCAGACCAACGCCACCCCGACGGGTGACGCGGACTACACGCTGAACCGTCTCTACACCTGCGCCGCGGAGCGCATGGGTTACTGCAACCCCGAGCTCGACAAGATCCTCGCCGACGCTCGCGCGTCGCTGGACCAGGACGAGCGCAAGGACCTGTACGCCCAGGCCATCGACATCCTCTGGGCGGATGCCCCGGCATGTGGCCCGTCGACATCCGCGCGAACGTCGCGTACCGCAAGGGCGTCACGGGGCTGGAGCTGCCGGCCACCAACCGGCCCAACTTCGACACCGTGGTCATCACCGAGTGATCCCGGCTTAGCGAGACGAGAGGGGGCGGCCTGCGGGCCGCCCCCTTTCGCGCGCCCTCGCGGTTACGCTGCGGGTAACGCACCCGAGGCGAGGAGGACCGCCATGACCCGCACCCCGGGAGACCCCCTGCTCCGATCCGCGGCCGACCTGGTCGCCTCCGCCAACTCGGTGGCGCCACCGCTCCCGCTCGACGCGGCCGCCGTCCTTCACCGCGACGGTTCCGCGCTGTTCGTCGATATCCGGGAGCCGGCGGAGTGGAAGCGCGACGGCATCATCCCCGGCGCCTACCGCGCGCCGCGCGGGATGCTCGAGTTCTGGGTGGACCCGGCCAGCCCCTACCACCGGCCCGAACTCGACGACGGGCGCCGGCTCGTCCTCTACTGCGCCTCGGCCTGGCGCTCTGCGCTCGCGGCCGAGGCCCTCGTGCGGATGGGGCGCACCGACGTCACGCACGTCGCCGGCGGGTTCACGGCCTGGCGCGAGGCAGGGCTGCCCGTCGCCGACGCCTGAACCGCGGCTGCGTCCCGACACGCGAGGGGGCCGAGAGGCCCGTGGGAGGATGGGCCGGTGCTGACCGCCCGCTATGCCCTCCTGCAGTCCTCGTACTGGGGCACGTTCTGCCTGGTCATCAGCTTCGCCAGCGTCTACATGCTGGCCGGCGGGATCAGCAATGCGGAGATCGGCATCGTGCTTGCCGTCGCCGGCCTTCTGTCGGCCGTGGCCCAGCCCGTCCTGGCCGGGGCGGCCGAACGCTCACGGCGCCCGCTGCGGGTCTGGATCGTGGTGCTGGGTCTCGTCCTCGCCGCGGCCGCCGTCCTGCTGCTGGTTCCCGGCGGCAGCCGACTGGTGACGTCGCTGGTCTACGGGTTCCTCATCGCCGCCGTCCAGGTGGTCCAACCGCTGGTCAACGCCGTCGGGATGGACGCCCTCAACGTCGGCCGCCGGCTCAACTTCGGCCTGGCCCGCGCCGCGGCCTCGCTGGCGTTCGCGCTGATCGCCGCGGTGGCCGGCCGCGTCGTGGAGGCCACCTCCGAGACGGCCATCCCGCTCATCATGCTCGGTGTGCTGGCCGTGTTCATCGCGTCGGCGGGCACGTTCGTGGTGCGTTCCGACGGCGGCTCCCATGACGGCGACCACCACGCCGCAGCCTCGGGTGCCGTGGTCGCGGCCCGCACGTCGGGTGACCGGGCCCGCTTCGTCCTGCTCCTGGCGGGACTGACGCTGGCGATGGCCAGCCATAACCTCCTCAACGGCTTCATGTTCCAGCTTGTGTCCTTCCACGGCGCCGCCGCGTCCGCCATGGGTGTGGCGATCATGATCGCGGCGCTGACCGAACTGCCGACCATGGGGCTGTGGAACCGGATCGTCGCCCGCTGGACGCCGGGCCTGCTCCTGGTGGTGTCGGGCGTCGCCTTCGCCGTCAAGGCACTGGCGACGTACCTCGCGCCCAACCTGCTCGGCATCTACCTGGCCCAGGCGCTCCAGTTCGCCGCGTTCGGGCTGCTGGTCCCCGCCTCCGTGTACTACATCAACCGACTGTTCCCTCCCTCGGAGAGGGTCAAGGGACAGGCCTACATGACGATGACGGCCACGGCCGGCAGCGTCGTCGGTTCCCTCGCGGGAGGCCTGGTCCTGCAATCGGCCGGGGTGCCGTCCCTGCTGCTGCTGGGGGTCGGGTTCGCCACCGTCGGCGCGGCCCTGACCTGGGCGGGCGCGAACCGGGCCTGACCGCCCTCCCCGTTTGCGCGGACGGGCATCGGGTACGGGGGAGGCAACCAACCGAAGGAGTCACCATGACCACCTACCCCCGCGATGAGAACCGTCCCGGCCAGGGACACGCCGACCTGACCGAGGAGCTCGAGCGTGAGACAGGCGTGCGCCAGGGTGAGGGACATGACCGCACGGCGGGGGACAAGGTCGAGGATGCAACCAACGAGTTCGCCGGCAAGGTGAAGCAGAAGTTCGGCGACATGACCGACGACGAGCGGCTGCAGTCCGAGGGCACGCGGCAGGAGCTGGAGGCAGACGCCAACCAGACCACCGACCGCGACGACCGCCGCTAGCCTGAATCGCCGGCCGGGTCTCCGTGAGGAGGCCCGGCCATGTGCCTGTCCGCACCCCCTCAGCCCCGGGGATGCTCCATCGCCGCGAGGAGCGCCTGCGTCGCCTGTTCGTCGACCGGGAAGTGCCGACGGTCACGCATCCGTGCCCTGGCTCGCCGCACCTCGTCCAGCACGGCCGGGTGCTCGACAGCCTTCAGGACGCGGGGATCGACATAGGATGACCGGGTGACCGCGACAGTGTTGCCGAGCTTTTCGGCGGCGGCGGAGACGGCTGCGCGCAGGGCAGCGGCGCGGGAGGCCGGGCTCTCGAACTCCCCGGACTCTGTACCCAGCAGGGTTGCCGCGGCGACGACGGTGCCACCCCAGGTCCGGAAGTCCTTCGCCGTGAACTCCTCGCCGAGATGGCGGGCCAGGTAGGCGTTGATGTGGCTGCTGCGCAGGGGATGCGTCACGCCGGCCTCGTCCTCGAATCTGAAGAGTTCTGGCCCCGGGCCTTCGGCGAGCCTGCGTAGGAGCCTGGCGAGCCGTGCATCCCGCACCGTGCGCTGGTGACGCTGGCCGCTCTTCCCGGTGAAGTCCAGCCGCACCGTCCGCGAGGTGAGCAGCACATGCCGGTGCTGCAGCGTCGTCGCCCCGTAGCTGCCACGTTGCTCGGCCGACCTGGCGTTCCCTACGCGCAGCAGCTCTCCGCCGATGAGCCGGACCGCGCCAGCGGTGACCCGCTTGCGGCCCAGGTGCCGGCGTGACAGGTCGCGCTCCACCTGGGCGCGTAGTGCAGGGAGGGCCTCACCGAAGCGCGGAAGCCGCTCGAACTTCCTGCGTTCCTGACGGCGGCGGAAGGCCGGGTTGTAGATGCGCTGCGTGCGCCCCTCGGCGTCGCGCCCTCTGGCGAGTACCTTGGCCGACGGGGAGCGGGAGATTTCGACGTCGCTCCACGCGGGCGGGATCGCGAGCCGGGCGATCCGCAGGAGTTCCTCGCGACGGCGGACCTGTCGGTGGCCCACGCGGTACACGAACCGGCGCCCGCGTCGGTGGCGTGTGATGCGCGGACGGCGTTCAGGCATGGGGCGCCTCGAATGCGGATGAGGGGGTGGCGCGCGACATCCGGTTGTCTCCTGTCCATCCGTGGTGGTCCTGGAGGCAGCCTAGGACCCAATCTGAGCAAATGCTCAGACCTGCCCCCCGGGGCTGACCCGGCGATGGTGACGCCGTATGGTGGTTGAACGAAAGCAGTTCGTAATCTTAACGAAAGCAGCCGCCCGACAATGACCGTCGAACGACACCAGCGTGAGCACCAGATCATGGCGCGCCTGAACGTCGACGGCGCCCTGACGGTCGCCGGGCTCGCTGCCGATCTCGGCGTCTCCGAGGTCACCATCCGCGGCGACCTGCGCACACTCGAGGAGCAGGGGATGCTCGTGCGCACCCGCGGCGGCGCGCGGCCCACGAACTGGAAGTCCGTCGTCCAGCGCGAACAGATCAACGTCGAGGTCAAGCAGCGCATCGCGCAGCTCGCGGCGTCGATGATCGCCGACGAGGACACCGTCATGATGGAGGCCGGGACGACGGCCGCGACCATCGTGCGCTACCTCGGTGGCCGCCGCGGGGTCCAGATCGTCACCAACTCGGCGCTGGCGTTCAACTCGGCCCGCGCCAACCCGGCCCTCAACGTGATCCTGACCGGCGGCGTGTTCCGCCGCGAGTCCGAGTCGTTCGTCGGCCCGACCGCAGAGCGGGCGATCGCCGACTTCAACACCCGCATCGCCTTCGTCGGCACCGACGGCTTCTCGCCGGAACGGGGCCTGACGACGCGTTTCGTCGAAGGCGCCCAGGTCGCCTCGCTGATGAGCGAGCGCGCGGAGGAGACCTGGCTCGTGGCCGACTCCACCAAGTTCGGCCAGGCCGGATTCGTCAGTTTTCTGCCCCTGCACCGGCTCACCGGGATCATCACTGATTCCGATCTGCCCGCGGAGGCGGTCAAGGCACTGCAAGAGCACACGCGCGTGTGCCTCGTCTAACCCAGGAAGAAAGGTTCAGCTACATGGCAACCGTCGTAGTGATGCCGCAGCTCGGCAACTCGGTGGAGTCCTGCCTGATCGTGTCGTGGCAGGTCAAGGTCGGAGATGAGATCGCGGAGAACGCGATCGTCTGCGAGGTCGAGACCGACAAGGCCTCCATGGAGGTCCCCGCGACCGCGGGCGGCACCGTGCTCGCCATCCTCTGGGACGAGGGCGACGACGTCCCCGTCAAGGAGCCGCTGCTGGTCGTCGGCGCCGCCGGTGAGGATCCCGCCCCCGCGCTCGCCGCCGCCGGCTGGGACGGCGAGGACGAGGCGGCCGAGGCCGCCCCGGCCGCCGCCGAGGCCGTCGCCGCAGAGGCCGCTGCCGCCGACGCGACCGCGGTCGTGCGTGCCGCCGCCACCGGAGCCTCGAGCCCCCGCGCCCGCAGCCTGGCCGCCGCCAACTCCCTCGACATCGCCGCCGTCGCCGAGGGCTCCGGCCCCGGCGGACGCGTCATCGAGCGTGACGTCAAGGCCGCGCTGGCCGACGCCACCCGTGGCGCAGCCCGCGCAGGAGCCCACGGCGCCGCCGCGCAGGGCACCGGGCTGGGTGGCCGGGTCACCACCGGCGACCTGACCGCGCCCGCCGCCGTCGAGACCGCCTCCGCCGCGCCCGCCTTCGTGACCTCCGGGCAGCGCGAGTTCCCCGGCGCATCGACCGCGACGCCGCTCAAGGGCATCCGCAAGACCATCGCCGACCGCATGATGTACTCGCTGGCCAGTTCCGCCCAGCTCACCTACACCTCGACGGCGAACGCCGCCGGGCTGCTGGCGCTGCGCAAGCGGCTCAAGAACTCGCCCGCCGAGCTCGGCCTGGCCGGCGTGACCATCGGCGACCTCGTCGGCTTCGCGGCCGTCAAGACCGCCGCCAAGCACACCAACCACAACGCGCACCTGAGCGACGGCGCTTACACCGTCTTCGAGCAGGTCCACATGGGTTTCGCCTGCGACACCCCGCGCGGGCTTCTGGTCCCGACGGTGCGCAACGCCTCGCAGATGTCGCTGCGTGAGTTCTCCTCCGTCAGCAAGGACCTGGCCCAGCAGGCCATCGCCGGCAACATCAACCCCGATCTCCTGAGCGGCGCCACCTTCACGGTGTCGAACCTCGGCGGCTTCGGGATCGAGTCGTTCACGCCGCTGCTGAACGTGCCGCAGGTCGCCATCCTCGGCGTCGACGCGATCTTCCCGCGCGCCGTCGTCAACGCCGACGGCTCGTTCGGGGTCGAGCAGCGCATCGGCTTCTCGCTCACCGCGGACCACCGCGTGATCGACGGCGCCGACGCGGCCCGCTTCCTGCAGGACCTGGCCAGCTACGTCGAGAACATCGACGTCACGGTCCTGGGCTGAGAGGGGAACGCGACATGACCCACTACGACGTCATCGTCCTGGGCGGCGGCCCCGGCGGCTACATCGCCGCCGAGAGGCTCGGCCACGCCAAGAAGAACGTGCTGCTGATCGAGGCCGATTCGCTGGGCGGCACCTGCCTCAACGTCGGCTGCATCCCGACCAAGGCCCTGCTCAACGCTGCCAAGACCTACGAGCACGCCCTCCACGGGACCCAGCTCGGCGTCAACGCCGGCGAGGTCAGCGTCGACTGGACGCAGATGCAGAAGTGGAAGGCGCAGACCGTCGCCGCCCTCGTCGGCGGCGTCGGCGCGGCCGAGAAGAAGGCCGGCGTCACCGTCGTCAAGGGCTACGGCACCTTCGAGGGTCCGGGCCGGGTGAGCGTCGACGGCGCCACCCACACCGCCGACCACGTCATCCTCGCCACCGGCTCCGTGCCCGTCATGCCGCCCATCCCGGGCGCGCAGGACAACCCGCAGGTCATCGACTCGACCGGCATGCTCGCCATCGAGTCGATCCCCGCCCGCCTGGCCGTCATCGGCGGCGGCGTGATCGGGCTGGAGTTCGCCAGCCTCTTCGCGATGCTGGGCTCCGAGGTCACCGTCATCGAGATGCTCCCGGAGATCGCGCCGTTCATGGACGCCGAGATCGCCGGACAGCTCCGCAAGGGGCTCGACGGCGTCACGTTCAACCTGAACTGCAAGGTCACCGGCATCGACGGCGGCACCGTCGCCTTCACCACGGCCGACGGCGCACAGCAGTCGGTCGAGGCCGACGTCGTGCTCATGGCCGTCGGGCGTCGTCCCGCCGTCCAGGGCTGGGGAGCCGAGGCCTCCGGGCTCGAGTTCTCCGGCAAGGGCGTCGTGGTCGACGACAGGATGCGCACCAACCTGCCCGGCGTCTGGGCCGTCGGTGACGTCACCGGCCGTTCACTGCTGGCCCACGCCGCCTACCGCATGGGCGAGATCGCGGTGGCCAACATCCTCGACGCCGACGCGCACCGCAAGGGCGAGGTCATGCGCTGGAACACCATCCCGTGGGCCGTCTACACCAACCCCGAGGCGGCCGGCATCGGCTACTCGGAGGAGGCAGCCAGGGCCGCGGGCCACAACGCGAAGTCGGTGACCGTTCCCGGCTACATGTCGGGCCGCTTCGTCGCGGAGAACGGCCTCAAGGCGCCCGGCGCAGCCAAGCTCGTCTACGACGCCGACACCCTGCAGGTCCTCGGGCTGACCGTGCTGGGCAGCTACGCCTCCGAGATGATCTGGGGCGCCTCCGTCGTGTTGGAGAGCGAGCTCAACGTGACCGACCTGCGTCAGGTCGTCTTCCCCCACCCCACCGTCAGCGAACTCATCCGAGAGGCCGCTTGGGCCGTCAACGCCTGAGCACAGATTTAGGAGAACACACCCAATGCCACGCAATCTCATCGTCGACCCGAGCAACGTCCGCGCCCGCTCGGTGATCACGGCTCCGGAGATCCCAGTCAACGCCTACGAGCCGAACTTCGCCCGCGAGCTGGAGATCCACGGCAAGCAGGGCCTCATCGACATCCTGCACGACATGATCGCCGTGCGGCAGTTCGAGACCATGCTCAACTCCATCAAGACGACCGGCGCCTGGAACGGCGTCGAGTACAACCATCGCGGTCCCGCGCACCTGTCGATCGGCCAGGAGTCAGCCGTCGTCGGCCAGGCCTCGCAGCTCGACCCGCAGGACTTCCTGTTCGGCTCGCACCGTAGCCACGGCGAGATCCTCGCCAAGTGCTACTCGGCCTCCCGCAAGCTGGAGGGCCCCGAGCTCGAGAACATCATGAAGTCCTTCCTCGACGGCGAGACGCTGTCGTTCGCCGAGCAGATCGGCTACGACAACCTCACCGAGCTGGCCGAGAACTTCATCCTCTACGGCACCGTCGCGGAGACCTTCGCCCGCAAGGCCGGCTTCAACCGCGGCCTCGGCGGCTCGATGCACGCCTTCTTCGCCCCCTTCGGCTCCATGCCCAACAACGCCATCGTCGGCGGTTCGGCCGACATCGCGCTGGGCTCGGCCCTGTTCAAGCTGATCAACCGCGAGGACGGCATCGTCATCGCCAACATCGGCGACGCCTCCATGGGCTGTGGCCCGGTCTGGGAGGCCATGGGCTTCGCCTCCATGGACCAGTTCCGCACGCTGTGGAACGACGGCGTCTCGGGCAACCCGCCGATCTGGTTCAACTTCTTCAACAACTTCTACGGCATGGGCGGCCAGACCTCCGGCGAGACCATGGGCTACGACATCCTGGCCCGCGTCGGCCTCGGCGTGAACCCCGAGGGCATGCACTCCGAGCGCGTCGACGGCCTCAACCCGCTCGCCGTCGCCGACTCGGTCATCCGCAAGCGCGGTCTGCTGGCAGCCGGCCGGGGCCCCGTCCTCACCGACACCATCACCTACCGCTTCTCGGGCCACTCGCCGTCGGACGCCTCCAGCTACCGCACCCGCGACGAGGTCGAGCTGTGGGAGCAGCACGACGGCCTCAAGAACTACGCCGCGTACCTGGTGGAGAACGGCGTCCTGTCGCAGGGCGAGGTCGACGACATCCAGGCGAAGTTCGATGACCGTCTCACGAAGGTCATCGCGCTGGCCACCAAGGACGAGGAGTCCAGCCCCCGCGTCGGCATCGACTTCATCGAGTCGGTCATCTACTCCAACGGCAACGAGGAGAAGCTCTCCGATGCCGAGGTCGAGCTGCTGCAGCCGCTCGAGGAGAACGCCCGCGTCAAGTCGCTGAAGGCCAAGGTCCGCAAGGCCACCGACGAGAACGGCAAGCCCGTCTCCAAGGCGAAGGCCTACTCCTACCGCGATGCGCTGTTCGAGGCCATCGCGCACCGCTTCGCCACCGACCCGACCATGGCGGCCTGGGGCGAGGAGAACCGTGACTGGGGTGGCGCGTTCGCCGTCTACCGCGGCCTGACGGAGCTCCTGCCATACCACCGCCTGTTCAACTCGCCCATCTCCGAGGCCGCCATCATCGGTGCCGGCGTCGGCTACGCACTCTCGGGCGGCCGCGCGCTGGTCGAGCTGATGTACTGCGATTTCCTCGGCCGCGCCGGCGACGAGATCTTCAACCAGGCCGCGAAGTGGCAGGCGATGTCTGCCGGCCTGCTGAAGATGCCGCTCGTCATGCGCGTCTCCGTCGGCTCCAAGTACGGCGCCCAGCACTCGCAGGACTGGGCCGCGCTCGTGGCCCACATGCCCGGGCTCAAGGTCTACTACCCGGCCACCCCGTACGACGCCAAGGGCATGATGAACCTCGCCCTGCGCGGCACCGACCCGGTGGTCTTCTTCGAGTCGCAGCTCCTCTACGACGTGGCCGAGCAGTTCGAGCCCGGTGGCGTTCCGGAGGGTTACTACGAGGTCCCCGAGGGTGAGCCCGTCGTCCGCCGCGAGGGCACCGACCTGACGATCGCGGTCGTCGGCCCGACGCTGTACCGCGTCATTGAGGCCGCCGACATCCTGCAGGAGAAGTACGGCATCTCGACCGAGGTCATCGACCTGCGCTTCGTCGCGCCGCTGAACCTCGACCCGATCGTCGCCTCGGTGAAGAAGACCGGCCGCCTGGTGCTCACCTCCGACGCCGTCGACCGTGGGTCCTTCCTGCACACGGTGGCGTCGCAGATCCAGACGCTCGCGTTCGATCACCTCGACGCGCCCGTCACGGTCGTGGGCTCCCGCAACGTGATCACCCCCGCCGCCGAGCTGGAGAAGGTCTTCTTCCCGCAGCCCGAGTGGCTGATCGACGCGATCAATGAGCGGGTCCTCCCGCTCACGGGTCACGTCGCGACCTCGAACCAGACCGATGCCGAGCTGGCACGCCGCTCGCGCGAAGGCCTCTGAGGAGACAACTGACATGCGCGAGAAGATCAACGACCCGTCGATCTCACCCGCGGAACGTCTGGCGGCCCTGCAGGAGTACCTGCAGGGCTCGCCCTCGTTCCCGGCGTTCGTGACGGAGTCCAACAACCACGTCCACACCATCTACAGCTTCAGCCCCTACACGCCCGCCGCCGCCGCGCTGCGGGCCCGTGAGGCCGGGCTCATGGTCGTCGGCTCCGTCGACCACGACTCGGCCGCCGGGGCAGGGGAGATGGCCGCGGCCGCCACGGCGCTCGGGATGGGCGCCGTCACCGGCTTCGAGTGCCGCGTCTACGTCCACAGCGCCGAGGAGGTGGCCTCCGGCGACGCCCCGCTGCACGACCGGAAGCTGAACAACCCCGACACCGAGGGCATCGCCTACATGACGGTGCAGGGCATCCCGGCGCACCAGCGCGACGCCGTCGCCGCCTACCTGGCGCCGATCCGTGAGGCGCGGCTGCGTCGCACGGGCGAGATGGTGGAGCGCGCCAACGCCATCCTGACCGGGCTGGGCGCCGAGCCAATCGACCTCGAGCGGGACATCGTCGGCCGCTCGCAGTTCCGCTCCGGCGGCACCGTCACCGAGCGTCACCTGCTGGCCGCCATGGCCGACAAGCTCATCGCGCGCTTCGGCCGCGGCCAGGGGCTCGTCGACGGGCTCGCCGAGCTCGGCCTGAACCTGGCCGACAAGGTGCGCGCGCAGCTCTCGGATGTGGACAACCCGCACCTGACGTTCGACCTGCTCGGCGTCATGAAGGCGGAGTTCCTCGAGAAGATCTACGTCGTCCCCGCCCGCACGCAGGACGGCGGCGAGTGCCCGTCGATGGCCGAGGTCATCGCCTTCGCGAAGTCCGTGGGCGCGATCCCGTGCTACGCCTACCTCGGCGACGTGACCGCGTCCCCGACCGGCGACAAGAAGGCGGAGAAGTTCGAGGACGACTTCCTCGAGGAGCTGTTCAGCGAGCTGCGCCGCCTCGGAATGCCCGCCATCACCTACATGCCGCCGCGCAACACGGCGGAGCAGATGGCCCGGATCGCGGCGCTCGCCGCCGAGTACGGGCTGCTCGAGGTGTCCGGCGTCGACATCAATACGCCGCGCCAGCAGTTCAACTGCGCGGAGCTGCAGCGCCCCGAGCTGGCCCACCTCAACGACGCGACCTGGGCGATGGTGGCCCACGAGCTCGTCTCCGACGTGGACCTGTCCCTGGGGCTGTTCGCACCCGAGGGCCCGCTGGCCGGGCTGCCGCTGACCGAGCGTGTCGGCCGCTACGGCGCGCTGGGCAAGGCCGTCGTCGACGGCGAGCTGACGGTCGACCAGGCCGTCACGGAACTACGGAAGGGCTGATCCGATGGACGTTGTCGACATCGCGCCGCTGGTGCGCGGCGCCTACCTCGAACGACTCGGCGTTCCCGTCGTGCTGCGGCAGCTGCCCGGCGCCGACGAGCCGGAGCCCGAGCTGGCCGTCATCCCCGTCGAGGGTCTGCGGGCCCCCGGCGCGGACTGGGCGATGGCCATGGTCGAGGTCGAGGTCCTCGACCAGCTTCCCGCGGCGCTGGCCGTGGCGCAGCTTGCCGAGAAGCTCCTCGTCACCGTCGGCGGTGAGACCTTCGGGTTCGCCGTCGGCACCGTCGGGGCGCCGACACCGCTTCCGCACGGCAAGGACGCGGCCGCCTCGGCCGCCGCGGCCCGCGCCCGTGTGGTGGAGGGAAAGGTCGCCGTCGTCACGGGCGGCGCCCAGGGCTTCGGCGCCGAGATCGTCCGCGGACTGGTGTCGTCGGGCGCGTTCGTCTACATCGCCGACCTCAACGGCGACGGCGCGGCTGCGCTGGCCGCGGAGCTCGGCCCGCAGACGGCGCCGATCACCGTCAACGTGGCCGACGAGGGGTCGGTCCGCGCGATGGCCGAGACCATCGCGGCGACGACCGGCGGCCTCGACCTCGTCGTCTCCAACGCGGGCATCGTCCGCGCGGGCAGCGTGCTCGAGCAGGATCTTGCCGCGTTCCAGCTGACGACCGACATCAACTACACGGCGTTCTTCCTGATCGCCAAGCACCTGGGTGGCCTGCTGGCCGCGCAGCGCCGCACCGCGCCGGCGTGGACGACCGACATCATCCAGATCAACTCGAAGTCGGGCCTGGTCGGGTCGAACAAGAACGGCGCCTACGCCGGCTCGAAGTTCGGCGGCATCGGCCTGGTGCAGAGCTTCGCGCTGGAGCTCGTCGAGCACGGCATCAAGGTCAACGCCATCTGCCCCGGCAACTTCTACGACGGTCCCCTGTGGTCCGATCCCGACCGCGGACTCTTCGTGCAGTACCTCCGCTCCGGGAAGGTGCCCGGCGCGACCACCGTCGACGAGGTGCGCGCCTTCTACGAGGCGAAGGTCCCGCTGCGGCGCGGCACCTACGGCTCGGACGTGATGCGGGCCATCTACTACATCGTGGAGCAGGAGTACGAGACCGGCCAGGCCATCCCGGTCACGGGTGGGCAGGTGATGCTGAGCAGCTGACCTACGCACCGGCTGCCGGCGGCGGTGGCGCATCGGGGGTCCCCGGTGCGCCACCGCTGTGTCTACCGCCCTCACGTGCTCGTCGTGCTCGACGATCACCGCGCAGGCGGCGACCCGGGTGACGTATGCGGTAAGTACATCCGTCGACCCTCGCCGGTCCGGCTGCCACCAGCGGCAGGAAAAAGAGGAGGGCCCGAGCAAGTATGAGTTGCTCGGGCCCCCACAGGGGTGACCGACGACGGCGGGCCGTCGATCTGGATGGCGTCCCGGTATTCCTCGCCCACCTTGCCGGGTGGTGCCGTGGCACTGCGGCCCGGCCAGAGAAAGTAGGGCCTTCCCATCCGGTTGACCGTCGGGGGACGACCCCTGCGGTCTGATGGGTGTCGTGCGCTCCACTGTCTCGTCTCGACAGCCCCGCGGATCAACCGCCGGGAGGGGAGCCACCTCGCGCCCATCGGGTGACCCACGAGAGGCGCCTCGTGTGCCGAGGACACATCCTCCAATAACGTCCGCCCGCCGCCTGCGGGCCCTGTGTGACCAGGCCTGGGTCGTTGATGAGGTGATCCTCCGATCCCCTTGCGGGGGTCGTAGGCCTTTTCTACCCCACCCGGGTGAAGGGCGCAACCGATTCGGATGAACTGCTGCATCACCGCTTGTCGCCTCGGCGTGTCGGATTTGACAGGGGGTCGGCCAATGAGCTGCGGCGTGTCGTTTTAGTGATTGCCCGCGCGGTGAGGTACACATATCGAGGCGTCCGGGTCGCGTATGAGGCGATCCGGACGAAGTATTTTCCCCGGCAGGTCGGCCGTTCCCACGTATCTCTTCGGCGGCAGGGTTTCGCAAACAAAGACAGCGTTGTCTCACGCGGTCGGAGCCGCTAGGCTGCCGCTGGAGGGCCGGCGCCGGAGCCGCCCCACAAGGAGAAACCATGGATTCCCTCGGCGGTTCGGACAACTGGTTCGGCGATGCGCAGCACCTCTCCTGGCTGGATGCCCAGCGTGAGGCACTGCTCGACTTCTACCAGCCGGAGGTCCGGCTCTCCAGCGGCGGATACGCGTACCTCGACGCCAGAGGTCGCCAGCTTCCCGCGCAGGGGGCACAGCTCTGGCTCGGGGCCCGGATGCTGCACTGCTTCTCCATCGCCCACCTCCTCGGCCGGCCCGGCGCGCTCGAGGTGGCCCAGCACGGCATGGACTTCTACCTCGACGGAGCGGGCCGCGACCACGAGCACGGCGGCTGGTACCCGATCGTCGGCGGCGACGAACCCAGCGACCGCAAGGAGCTCTACGGCCAGGCCCACGTGCTGCTGGCCGCGTCGTCGGCGAAGACAGCGGGCATCCCCGGTGCCGAGGAACTGCTCGGCGCGGCCCTCGACGTCATCGACCGCCGCTTCTGGCGCGAGGAGGACGGCGCCTGCGTCGAGGCCTACGACAGGACGTTCACCGAGCTCGACCCCTACCGGGGGCAGAACGCCAACATGCACCTCACCGAGGCGTACCTGGCCGCCTACGAGGCCACGGGCGATTCCGTCCTCCTCGAGCGTGCCGTGCGCATCGCCCGCCGGATCGCCAGCCCCGCCGCCGTCGAGGAGCCCGGCTCCTGGCGGCTCCCCGAGCACTTCGACTCCGACTGGAACCCCCTGCTCGACTTCAACCGCGACGAGCCCCGGCACCCCTTCCGGCCCTACGGCTCACAGCCCGGGCACTGGCTCGAGTGGGCCAAGCTGCTGATGCAGCTGATCGGCCAGGGAGCCGAGGAAGCCTGGATGCAGCCCGCCGCGGAACGGCTGTTCGCCGGTGCCTTCGCCGATGCCTGGCTGCCCGGCGGGGGATTCGCCTACACCGTCGACTGGGACGGAACCCCTGTGGTCAGGGAACGCTTCTTCTGGGAGCCGCCGGAGGGCATCGGCGCGGCGCGCTACCTGTGGGCCCGCACGGGTGATCCCGCCCTCGAGGCCCGCTACCGCGAGCTCTGGCGCTACTGCGACGAGCACTTCATCGATCACGAGGCCGGATCCTGGTTCCCCGAACTCGACGACGAGAACCGGCCCGTCACCCACACGTGGCCGGGCAAGGCGGACCTGTACCACGCGTTCCAGGCGACGCTCTACGCCCACACCCCGCTCGAGCTGGGTCTCGCAGCCTGGGCCCGCAGCCGGGCCGCGGAGGCCTGAGCCATGTCCGAGATCACCATCTCGCGCGGCATGAGCACGGGTCGCGTCCAGCTGCGGGGGGCGATGGCCACCGGCAGCTTCGCGGTGGGGGGCCGGATCGTCGACCCGTTCTACACCGCGCCATGGGACGGCTTTCCCGAGGATCCGCTGCTCGACAAGCTCCGCGGCGACTTCCTGTGCGTCCCCTTCGGCATCACCCCTTCAGGGGATCTGCCGGACGGCTGGAACTCGCCGGGCCCGCAGCCGGGCGAGGTCGCGCACGGCCACTCGTCCAACGCCGACTGGGAGGTGGCGGCGCTGACGGAGGAATCGGTCATGTTGACGCTGGCCTACCCGGAGGACGACCCCATCGAGAGGGTCACCCGCATCGTCACCTGCCTCGACGACGGGCTCGAGTTCGAGGGGCGGATCTTCGCCCGCTCCGCCGTCGACCTGCCCATCGGCGTGCATCCGACCTTCCGGTTGCCCGACCGGCCGTACGGCGCGACCCTCCGGCTGCCCGCCGGCGCCTTCCTGGCCAGCCCTCCCGTCCAGTCGGAGCCGCTGGCGCGGGTGCTGCCAGGCAGCGTCTTCGACGACCCCGCCGCGGCCCCGCCATCGACGGCGCAGCCGACGTGACCGAACTGCCGTGGGCCAACGCCAACGAGGACCTCTTGCTCGTGGCCGACGTCGAGGACGGCAGGGTCGAGCTGCTCAACCACGACGAGGGGTACCGCGTCACGCTGACGTGGGACCACCGGGTCGCCCGCCACCTCATGCTCTGGATCAGCAACTACGGCCGCGACGCCGCGCCCTGGTCCGGGCGCAACAGGGCGCTCGGCCTTGAACCGATCACCGGCGCCTTCGACTACGGCGCGGCGGTCAGCGCCGCCCCCAATCCGCTGGCCGCCCGGGGCGCGGCGACGACCGTGCACATCGAACCGGGCCAGGAAGTGGTGATGCGGCACCGCGTCACGGTCGGGAGACTCTGATGCCATCGCCGGAGCTCCACCTGGTCGGCCACGTGTGCCTCGACATCGCCCCCGGCATGACGGGGCCCGTGACCATGGAGCCCGGCGCGCTGTCCCAGGTGGGGGCCCCGGGGATCACGGTCGGCGGCGCCGTCGGCAACGGGGCACGGGCCGTGGCCGGCCTCGGCAGGAGCGCGGTGCTCACCGGCATGGTCGGCGACGACGCGTTCGGGCGCGTGTGCCGGGAGACGCTCGAGGCGCTGCTGCCCGGCGGTGTCCGTCTCGGCACCTCCGCCGCGTCGGCCACGTCGTACTCGGTGGTCATCCAACCCCCGGCCAGCGACCGCAGCTTCTGGCACCACACCGGCGCCAACGACGACTTCGACGGCACCATCGACCTGGTGGGCGCCCCCATCCTGCACTTCGGCTACCCGACCCTGGTGCCCACCATGACCCGCGACGGCGGCACCCCCACCGTCGACCTCTTCTCCCGGGTCACGGCGCAGGGATCGGCCACCTCGCTCGACCTCTCCTACTGCGCGGAGAACTCGCCGCTGCGCCACTACGACTGGGGCGGCTACTTCCGCGCCGTGCTGCCGCTCACCGACGTGTTCTGCCCCAGCTGGGACGACCTCGTCAGCGCGGGCTGCGGCGGTTCCGGGCGCCGCCCGCACGCTGTGGTGGCCGCGGCGGAACGGTTCCTCGGCGAAGGGGCCGGCATCGTGCTGCTCTCGCTGGGGGAGGACGGCGCCTACCTCGCCACCGCCGGGGAGGACAGGCTCGAGCGATTCTGCACCGCCGTCGGCGGCGACGCCGACTCCTGGGCGGGGATCCGGCAGTGGATCCCGGCCGCACCGGTCGACCGTTTCGTCACGGCCAACGGGGCCGGCGACGTCTTCAACGTCGCCTTCCTGCTCGGCGCCCTCGACGGCCTCGGCGGCATCGACGCCGCCACCCGGGCCGCAGAGGTCGCCTCCCGCGCCATCGGCGGCCGTCCCCTGCGCGCGGAGACCTACGCATGACCAGCATCGTGATCTTCGGCGCCGGCGCCATCGGCCGCGGCTTCGTCGGCGCGCTGTTCGGCGCTGCGGGCTGGCGCATCACCTTCATCGACGTGGACACCGCGCTCGTCGACCGCCTCAACGCCGACGGTGGCTACCGGGTCGTCGAGGTCTCCCACGACGGCGAGCGGCCCGTTCCCATCGACCAGGTGGGCGCGCTGGCCTTCGCCGACGGCGGGGCCGTGGCGGAGGCGCTCGCCGGGGCCGACCTGGCCGCGGTCGCCGTCGGCGCCGCGAACCTCCCGCAGGTCGCCATCGCGCTGGCACGCGGTCTCGAGGCACGGGCCCGCGCCGGAGCGGGGCCGCTCGACGTGCTGGTGTGCGAAAACCTGCCGGACGCTCCCGCCGTCCTGACCCGCCATGCGACGGCGGCGCTGGCGGGACCCGCAGTGGCGCTGGGGGCGGCCCACACCGCGATCGGTCGCATGGTGCCGGTTCCGGTGCCAGGGCTGGCGGAGCCGACCGATGTGCGGGTCGAGCCCTACGCCTTCCTCCCCTACGAGGCCCGTGCGTTCACCGGCCCACGTCCAGAGGTGCCGGGTCTGGTGCCGATCACCGGCGACTTCGCCATGTACGACGACCGCAAACTCTTCGTCCACAACATGGGCCACTGCATGCTCGCCTACCTGGGGGAGCGCCGCGGCCACGCGTTCATCTGGCAGGCGGTCGCCGATGTCGAGCTGCGCTACCTCGTGCGGGGGGCGATGATCCAGGCGACCGAGGCCCTCTCCACCGGCTACCGGGTGCCGGCTGGGCCGCTCGCGGCGCACGTCGACGACCTGCTCGCCCGCTTCGGCAACGCGGGGCTGGCCGACACCACCGAGCGTGTCGGGCGGGACCCGCTGCGCAAGATGCAGCCGGACGACCGGATGCTCGGCGCGTATCGCGCCTGCAGGGAGGCCGGGAACCGTCCCACCTACCTGGCGGTCGCCGTCGCCCTCGGAGCGGCCAGGCTCGTCCGGGAGGACGGCTGGGACGCCGCGCGGGTCGCCCGCCACCTCGATGCGGCGCTGGGGACCGCCGACCCCGGCCGGCCGCTCATCGACCGCGCCATCGAGTCACTGGGGCGCGGCCTGTCCGTCGACGAACTCGTGCGGCTGGTCGACGGCGTCCATCTCGCGGATCCGACCTTCTGAGGGGCGTGGGCATGACAGGGGCCAGGCGGCCGACGATGACCGACGTCGCGAAGGTGGCGGGAGTGAGCCTGAAGACGGTCTCGCGCGTCGTCAACGGGGTGGAGACGGTGGACCAGGTGCTGGCGGCCCGCGTCGACGCGGCCATCGCGGACCTCGGCTACCGGCACAACCTGGTCGCGGCCGGCCTGAAGGCCGGATCGGGCACCCGCCTGATCGGGCTGATCGCCACCATGCTCTCCGACCCGTTCTACGGTGCGGTGGCCAGCGCGGTCGACGCGGTCGCCCGCGCCCGGGGCTTCGGCGTGCTCATGACCGGCTCCGGCGAGGACCCGGCCGTGGAGGAGCAGTTGGCCCACGACCTGTGCACCCACCAGGTGCGCGGCCTCATCGTCGTCCCCGCCGCCGAGTCGGTCGCCCACCTTGCCCCCGAGGTGGCCCGGGGGCTGAAGGTCGTGTGTATCGACCGGCCCGCCGCCGGCATCGGGGCGGACACGGTCCTCGTCGACAACCGGGCGCTGGGCCGTGCCATGGCCGGGCAGCTGGCCGGGCGCGGGCATCGCCGGGTCGGGGTCGTCCTCGGCAGCGAACGCGTCTACACACACCGCGAACGGTTCGCCGGCATCCGTGAGGGCTTGGCCGCGGTCGGCATCGACCTCGACCCCGCGCTCGTCGTCAGAGACGCGGACGAGCCGGACGGGGCGTCCGGCGGGGCCATGAGGATCCTGACCTCGGACGATCCGCCGACGGCGGTGCTGACCACGAACAACCGGGTGACTCTCGGTGTCCTGTCCGTCCTCGGACGTCTCGACCGGCGCGTCGACCTGATCGGCTTCGATGACCCCGAGTACTCGCGCCTGCTGCCGCTGCCGGTGACTCTCGTCGCGCAGGACCCTGCCGAACTGGGCCGGATCGCGGCCGAGCGGCTCTTCGCCCGGCTCGACGGCGACGACTCCCCGGCGCGGCGCATCGTCGTGCCCGCCAGGGTCGTGACCCGGGGCGGCGCCTGGGCCTGATCCCGACGGCGGGTCTGGTTCAGGCGGTCGGCGGCGCCCAGTGGGGATCGCGCCCGATGACGGCCGCGAGCCGCTCCTCTCCGGTGTGGGTGTCGTCCAGCACGACCGGCCGTCCGTACTGGCCCGAAGCCGCCAGCATCTCGACCGCCGACGCCATGCCCGCCGCCATCGCGGCCGCCTCGGCGTCGGGCCAGCCGGCGTCCTGACCGGAGGCCCTCGCCAGATCCCAACGGTGCAGGAACACGTCCGGCAGGTAGAAGGTGGCCAGCACCTCGCCCAGGGTGCTGTCGCCCTGCCACGTCTGCACGACCCTGGCCAGCTGCTCGCCGTCCAGCAGTCCCGCGACGTTGGCGCTGTGTTCCCGCCAGGCCGCGGCGGGATCGTCGGCGACCTCCACGGTGGCCAGCACGACGCCCATGCCCGACAGCATGCCCGGCAGCCAGGCGGTGAGGTGCCCGACGATGTCGCGGGCGCGCCACTCGGGCACAGGCGTCGGCGCATCCCAGTCGGTGACGGCGTCGGCGACCCTCGCGAAGTCGGCCGCGAGTTCGCTGTGACGTGCTGCGATGTCGTTCATGTCCCCACGGTAGGACGAACTTCACCCGAAACCCTCCCGGATCTCCGAATCCCGGCGTATGGTGAAGGTGTCATGCAGCCGACCCCTAGGAGGCAAAGTATGGGCTTAGGCCACGATGAAGAATCGCAGATCAGGCCAGGAAAGACGTTGACGAGGCAGTAGTCACCGGACAGTTCGACAGAGCGGCGAGCGTGACCGCGTAAGGCGCGGCAGGGCTGCAGCCGACCAGATCGAGAGTCAACAGACGAAGATAACCGGCGAGACGAACAGCGATGTCCGTCACCTAGCACAGACTCCGGCGGGGTCTCCCACAGGGAGGCCCCGCCCCGATCATTTTCGGGGGTGCCCGCCCGCGGCGCGGCGGCGGGAGAATCGAGACCCATGCTACCGGGACAGGTCTGACCAATTGATCGGGGGTGCTCGTCAGGTGCGCGACCCGGCATGCTTGGATTGGTCCATGACGAAACGGAAGATTGGCGTCACCGAGCTCGTGCTCCGGGACGCGCATCAGAGCCTCATGGCGACCCGTATGGCCATGGAGGACATGGTCGGAGCGTGCGAGGATATCGACCAGGCAGGGTACTGGTCGGTGGAGTGCTGGGGCGGGGCGACGTTTGACGCCTGCATCCGGTTCCTGAACGAAGATCCCTGGAAGCGGCTGCGCACGTTCCGCGAGCTGCTCCCCAACTCCCGCCTGCAGATGCTGCTGCGCGGCCAGAACCTGCTGGGTTACCGCCACTACGAAGACATGGTCGTCGAGAAGTTCGTGGAGAAGTCAGCCGAGAACGGCATGGACGTCTACCGCGTCTTCGACGCCCTCAACGATCCCCGCAACATGGCCCGCGCCATGGCCGCGGTCAAGGCCGTGGGCAAGCATGCGCAGGGCACCATCTGCTACACCGTCTCCCCGGTCCACACCGTCGACGGCTACATCAAGCTCGCCGGCCAGCTCATCGACATGGGCGCCGAGTCGCTGGCGCTCAAGGACATGGCGGCCCTGCTGCAGCCGCAGCCCGCCTACGACATCGTCAAGGGCATCAAGGACACCTACGGCGACATCCAGATCAACGTCCACTGCCACTCCACCACCGGCGTGACACTCGTGTCGCTGATGAAGGCCATCGAGGCCGGCGCCGACGTGGTCGACACCGCCATCTCGTCGATGTCGCTCGGCCCCGGCCACAATCCCACCGAGTCCCTCGTCGCCATGCTCGAGGGCACCGGATACGAGACCGGCCTGGACATGGAACGCCTGCTGCGCATCCGCGACCACTTCGCTGAGGTCCGGCCGAAGTACAAGGAGTTCGAGTCGGCCACCCTCGTCGACACGGACATCTTCTCGTCGCAGATCCCCGGCGGCATGCTCTCCAACATGGAGTCGCAGCTCAAGGCCCAGGGCGCGGGTGACCGCATCCGCGAGGTCATGGCGGAGGTGCCCAAGGTCAAGGCCGACGCCGGCCACCCGCCGCTGGTCACGCCGTCGTCGCAGATCGTCGGCACCCAGGCCGTGTTCAACGTCCTGATGGGCCGCTACAAGGTGATGACCGGCGAGTTCGCCGACCTCATGCTCGGCTACTACGGCGAATGCCTCGGCGAACGTAACCCGGAGGTCGTCGAGCTGGCCAAGGCGCAGGCGAAGAAGGAGCCCATCGAGGTCCGCCCCGCCGACCTGCTCAAGCCGGAATGGGACGGGCTGGTCACCACCGCCTCCACCCTCGACGGCTACGACGGCTCGGAGGAGGACGTCCTGACGAACGCCATGTTCCCGGGCGTCGCTCCGAAGTTCTTCGCGGCCCGTGCCGAGGGCCCGAAGAGCGTCGCCAAGACCCCCGCGCAGCTCGCGGCGGAGCAGGCGAAGGCCGCCGGCAACCAGACCGGGATCACCGGCCCCGTCCAGTACAACGTCACCATCGCAGGCCGCTCGCACAGCGTCGCGGTCGAACCGGCCTGAGGAGAAATCAATGGCTAAGCAGCACACGATGTCCGAACGACTGGAGCAGCTCGTCGAGCGTCGCGCCACCGTGGAGGCCGGCGGCGGCCTCGACAAGCTCGACAAGCAGCGCGCCAAGGGCAAGATGACCGCCCGCGAGCGCATCGAGGGCCTGATCGACGAAGGCTCCTTCCAGGAGACCGGCGCCTTCCGTCGCAACCGCACCACCACGTTCGGCATGGACAAGGCGGACATGCCCGCCGACGGCGTCGTCACCGGCTCCGCGTCGGTCCTGGGCCGCCCGGTGCACATCGCCTCGCAGGACTTCACCGTCATGGGTGGCTCCGCGGGCGAGGCGCACTCCATCAAGGTCACGGAGGCGCTGAAGGCCTCGCTGATGACCGGCACGCCGTTCGTCTTCATCAACGACTCGGGCGGCGCCCGCGTCCAGGAGGGCATCGACTCCCTGTCCGGCTACGGCAAGGTGTTCTACGCGAACGTCCTGCTGTCCGGCGCGGTGCCGCAGATCTCGATCATCGCCGGCCCCTGCGCCGGTGGCGCGGCCTACTCGCCCGCCCTGACCGACTTCATCATCCAGACCCGCAAGGCCCACATGTTCATCACGGGCCCGGGCGTGATCAAGCAGGTCACCGGCGAGGAGGTCACCCAGGACGAGCTCGGTGGCGCCGACGCTCACATGGGTCGTTCCGGCGTCGTCCACTTCGTGGCCGATGACGACGAGCAGGCGCTCCTGATCGCCAAGAAGCTCCTCAGCTTCCTACCGCAGAACAACACCGAGGACGCCCCGATCGTCGATCCCGACTACGTCGTGGAACCCAACGAGAAGCTGCGCGACATCCTTCCCGTCGAGTCCAACAAGGGCTACGACATCCGCGACGTCATCCGCGAGATCGTCGACCACACCGACTTCCTCGAGGTACAGGCCGGCTGGGCGCAGAACATCGTCGTCGGATTTGGCCGCATCGTCGGTCGGACCGTCGGCATCATCGCCAACCAGCCGAGCGTCATGTCGGGTGTCCTCGACATCGACTCCTCCGACAAGGCGTCGAAGTTCGTCCGGTTCTGCAATGCCTTCAACATCCCGGTCGTGAACCTGGTCGACGTCCCCGGCTTCCTGCCCGGCGTGACCCAGGAGCACAACGGGATCATCCGCCACGGCGCGAAGATGCTCTACGCTTACTCCGCCGCGACGGTCCCGAAGATCACCGTGGTCCTGCGCAAGGCCTACGGCGGCGCCTACCTGGCGATGTGCTCGAAGGACCTCGGCGCGGACAAGGTGTTCGCGTGGCCCACGGCCGAGATCGCCGTCATGGGCGCCGAAGGCGCGGCCAACGTCGTCTTCCGCAAGGAGATCGAGGCGGCCGACGACAAGGCGGCCAAGCGCGCCGAACTGGTCGAGGAGTACCGCGAGACCTTCTCGACGCCGTACATGGCAGCCAGCCGCGGCCTCGTCGACGACATCATCGATCCCGCGGACACCCGCCGCGAGATCGCGATGGCCCTGGAGCTCCTGGCAGGCAAGCGCGAGCTGCGTCCCGCCAAGAAGCACGGCCTCGGCCCGGCCTGATCGGAATCATGATGGAAGACAACGTGAACGACCTGCGGGGGCCCTCGAGGCCCTGGCCGCCAAGGTCACCGCGCTGGAGGCCCGCGTCGCGGAACTCGAGAACGCTCAGGAGATCCCGGAGGAGGACCTGATCGCGATCGGTGCCGCCGTGGCCGCCTACTTCGGCCACAAGGCGAAGGTCAAGGCCATCCGCTACGGCACCCAGAGCCGCTGGGCCGCCGCCACGCGCGAACGGCTCCACAACCGGTCCGTGCCACACGTCCGCTGAATCGCGTCTGACAAAGGAAGAATCCTATGAAGCTCAAGGTGACCGTCAACCAGACGGAGTACGAGATCGACGTCGAGGTGGAGGAGCCCGAGCGTCAGACGCTCGGCCCGATCGTCATCGGCGTCAACGGTGGGTCGAACCCCATCCCGACCAAGGCCTCGATGACCGCGACCAGCTCGAACGCCGTCCTGGCGCCGCTGGCCGGGTCCGTCGCACGCATCCTCGTCAAGGAGGGCGACGAGATCGCAGCCGACCAGGTCCTGCTGGTCCTGGAGGCCATGAAGATGGAGACCGAGATCAAGGCCCCGTCCGCGGGTACCGTCTCCGGGGTCCTCGTGGCCCCGGCGACGCCGTGCAGGGCGGGCAGGCTCTGATCGAGCTCTGACCGGCCGACCGGCCTGAAGACAGCAACGGCGGCGCCCCGATCGGGGCGCCGCCGTTGTCGTCCTCAGATGCTCAGGCAGACGGTGGGCTCTCGAGTGCGCCGAGGTACTCGTGTGTGCGGACGTCCCAGCGGGCGACGCCCGTGAAACCGAGGGCGTACAGGGTGCCGCCGTCCGGGGAGAAGGCCAGCGAGGCGAACTTCCGTGGTGGGATGCCGCCGGCCTCGGATGTGGGCCGCGGCAGCGGGACCGTGCCACCCGTGCGGTCAGCGAGCCAGACGCCGTCGTTGACGCTGACCCAGGAGAATGTGCCGCCGTCGGCCGACACGGCCGGCACGGCGCCGTCCGAGCCCAGAGCGCCGGCCTCCCGGGCGACGCCGTCGATCCGGAGCAGGGGGACCGCGCCGTGGCTCACGCCCACGAGGGCGCTGGCATCGGCGGAGGCGGCCCAGGCGTGACGCCTCTCGGACCCGGTCTCGTCGCTGGGGGCGGCCGTCCACACTGTCTCCAGCGTCACCGGGTCCAGTAGGAGGGGGCTCCAGTCCTGGGAGATCAGCAGGCCGGCAGGGACGCAGCCCCACACCAGGGCCTCCTGCAACTGCCGCGAGACGAGGTGCTCGCCCGTCGCGGCGTCCCAGCAGCTGACGACGTCCAACGTGCTGGCGTAGACGCGTCCCTCCTGCGATCCGGCAAGGCCGGGCGAGAAGGCGCGGCCGGGAGTGAGGGTGAGTGTGCTGAGCCCGCAGCCGGGGTCGATCAGGTCGACGGAGCCGTCGCAGCGTGCGGCGGCGAGCCAGTCCCCGGCCCAGGCGAGGCCGCCGTACCCGTCGACGGCGCCCCCGACCGACAGCAGCCTCCCGGCCGGGTCCCAGACGGCGACACGGCCCGAGTGGCCCGCGGCGACGCGGCCGTCCTGGGCGACCGCGATCCGGCCGTGGAAGACATACGAGGAGGGCCAGGCCGAGTCCGGATCGCCGCAGAGCACCCGGCCGCCGCCGGTTGTCGGGGCGCAGCCGTCGAGCGGTGTCCTGGTGCCGGCCGCGTCCTCGGTGGGCAGCCAGGGGCCCCCGCAGCCGGAGAGGGCGGCGGCAGCGCCCAGCATCAGCATGGCGCGGCGCGGCAACATCTCTCGGACTCTCCTGGGGACGACTCCTGGCATCGTAACGGGACCACGGTTGACCCCACATCCACCCAGGGGCCGAGGTTCGTCCCGCTACCCTGGAGGGGCAAGCGACAGGAGAAGCAGTGACCGACGACGCCAACGCTCACCCGGACCAGGGCCCGGGGACGAAGCAGAGCTGAGCCACTTCGACGAGGCGACGCTGGAGGCTCTTCCCGCGCCCGACCCCGACGAGCCTGTCGACAGGGCCGACGTCATCGGCGGCGGAGCCCGGTGGCTCGCCGCCTGGAGCGGGAGGCTGCTGCTGGTCGCCGGCGCGGTCCTGGTGGTGGGCTGGGTGGCGCTGCGGTTCTGGGACGCGATCCTGCCGGTGCTGCTCGCCCTGCTCTTCGCCTCGGTGCTGTGGCCCGCCGTCGCCGCCATGCGTCGGGTCGGCATCCCGCAGGGGTGGGGGCGGCCATCGGGCTGCTCGCAGGCATCGGCGGCGTCGTGGGCCTGTTCTCGATCGTCGCGCCCGCCGTGGCGGCCCAGTGGCCGACACTGTGGCTCCAGGCGATCAGCGGCGTCCGGAAGCTGCAGCTGTGGGCGGCCGGGCCGCCGCTCAACATCCGTGACGAGGAGCTCAACAACTGGATCAACCAGGCCATCGCCTACGTCCAGGAACACTCCGGCGAACTGGTCACGCAGGCGCTCAGCCTGGGCGGCAGCCTCGGCAACGGCATCGTCACGCTCCTGTTGACCCTCGTCCTGACCTTCTTCTTCCTGAAGGACGGCACCCGGTTCGTCGGGTTCACCCGGCGGATCGTCGGTCGCCGCGCCGGCTTCCACGCCTCGGAGCTGCTCACCAGGCTGTGGCTGACGCTGTCCGGTTACATCCGGACGCAGGCCATCGTGAGCCTCGCCGACGCCTTCTTCATCGGGTTGGGGCTCGTGATCCTCGGCGTCCCCCTGGCGATGCCGATCGCGATCCTGACGTTCATGGCCGGGTTCATCCCCATGGTCGGTGCCGTCACGGCCGGGGCCCTTGCAGTCCTCGTCGCCCTGGTGACCAACGGCTTCACGACGGCGCTGCTGGCGCTCGGGCTCGTGGTGCTGGTCCAGCAGCTGGAGGGCAACCTGCTGCAGCCGCTGCTGCAGTCGCGTGTGATGAAGCTGCACCCCGCCATCGTGCTGTTGGCCGTGCTGCTGGGCGGCACCTGGGCCGGGATCATCGGGGCGTTCCTGGCGGTCCCGGTCGCCGCTTCCGTCGCGGTCGTCCTCCGCTACCTCGGGGAGCTGGTGGACCTCCGCACGGGGGACAGGACGGCGGCCGACATCGAGTGGGTCACCGACGACGGGCACACGATCGCCCATCAGAGCGAACGGTCGGGCGCCGTGTTCCGGGCGCTGCTACGGCGCCGGACGGCGGAGGTGGTGGAGGAACTGACCGACCCGGAATCGGGCGACGGCCTGCCCCGCCGCGAGGCCGGCTGGCTGCGGCGGCTGACGCTCCGTGGCCCGGAGAACAGGCCCGCGGACGAGACGCTCACCGAGGAGCCTCCCGCCGACGAGCGGTCCTCCGAGGACCGGGCCGACTAGACGCGGTGCACCTTGGTCTGCGACGCCTGGGCGCGCGGCCGGATCGTCATCCGGTCGATGTTTACGTGGCGGGGGCGGGTGGCCATCCAGCAGATGGCGTCGGCGACGTCCTCAGCCGTCAGCGGCTCAGGCACCCCGGCGTAGACCTTCTCCGCCCGCTCGGCGTCGCCGCCGAAGCGGGTGAGGGAGAACTCGTCGGTGCGGACCATGCCGGGGGCGATCTCCGTGATGCGGACGGGCCGGTCGAAGAGCTCGAGCCGCAGCGACTCGACGACGGCGCGCTCGCCCGCCTTGGCCGCGCAGTAGCCTGCGCCGCCCTCGTAGCCGCCGTCGGCGGCGGTCGACGTGACGAACACGACGATGCCCTCCGCGGCCTCCAGCGCCGGGAGGAGGGCCTTCGTGACGCGTGCGCTGCCCAGCAGGTTCGACATCAGCATCGTTTCCCAGGCATCGAAGTCGGCCTCGGCGACGGGCTCCAGCCCGATCGCGCCGCCGGCGCAGTTGACGAGGACGTCGACGCGCTCGCCAGCCGCTGCGGCCAGCGCGGCGACGTCGCCGGGGTCGCCCACGTCACAGGCGACGGCCAGGCCGTCGACCGCCTCGGCGAGATCGCCGAGGCGGTCGAGGCGTCGGGCCGCGCAGATCACGCGGAAGCCCGCGTCGGCGAGGAGACGGGCCGTCGCGGCCCCGATCCCCGAGCTGGCTCCGGTGACTACTGCTGTGGGCATGTCCTGCTCCGTACTACTTCTTGCCTTGGTTCTTGACCGCTTCGATCGAGGCCGCGGCGGCCTCCGGGTCGAGGTAGCGGCCGCCGGGGGTGATGGGGGCGAAGGCGTCGTCCAGTTCGTAGAGCAGCGGGATGCCCGTGGGGATGTTGAGACCGGAGATGGCCTCGTCCGAGATGTTGTCGAGGTGCTTGACCAGGGCGCGCAACGAGTTGCCGTGCGCTGTCACCAGGACGGTCTTGCCCTCGGCCAGGTCGGGGACGATGTGCGCCTCCCAGTAGGGGAGCAGGCGGGCGACGACGTCCTTGAGGCACTCAGTGCGGGGACGCTCATCCTCCGGGATGTCCGCGTAGCGGGGATCGTTGTGCTGGCTGAATTCGTCGTCGATGTCGATGACGGGCGGCGGGGTGTCGTAGCTGCGGCGCCACAGCATGAACTGCTCCTCGCCGTACTGCTCGAGCGTCTGGGCCTTGTCCTTGCCTTGCAGCGCGCCGTAGTGGCGCTCGTTCAGGCGCCAGTGGCGGCGCACCGGGATCCAGTGGCGGTCACAGCCGTCCAACGCCAGGTACGCCGTGTGGATGGCGCGGCGCAGCAGCGAGGTGTGCAGCACGTCGGGGAGCAGCCCCTCGGCCTTCAGCAGCTCGGCGGCCTTCTTGCCCTCGGCGACGCCCTTCTCGTTGATATCGACGTCCACCCAGCCGGTGAACAGGTTCTTGGCATTCCATTCGCTCTCGCCATGGCGGAGCAGGATCAACTTTCCGGTCATGGCAGAACCCTACAAGCCAGGAAGGGTGATCCGCCCACCGGCCTAGCTGATGACGCCGAAGGTGTAGCCGGCCGCCTTGTAGGCGGCGATGATGCTGGACACCGAGTCCGCCGTCAGCTTCTTCTCCCTGGTGTCGTGGCCCAGGACGACGGCGACACGCATGCCCTGGCGGATCGGTTCGGTGGCGTTGGCGACGATCTGGTCGACGGTGGTGGGCCGCGACGCCTTCGGGGCGCTGTCGCGCGTGTCCGCATTCCAGTCGATCCAGGAGACACCGTGGGCGGCCAGCCGGGCGTCGGCATCGCCCAGCGACTTCCAGGACATGTGCCCCCCGGGGTAGCGCCAGCCCTGGGTGTCGAAGTCGTCTCCGACGATGCGGCGGACCTCCGCGACCGTGCGCAGGTACTCGTCCTCGATCCGGTCAGCGTTGGCGTGGCGCTTGGGGTACAGGTAGCCGTAGTCGTGCGACCAGCTGTGCAGGTTGATCGAGTTGCCCTCCTCGAGGGTGCGCAGCAGCACGTCGGGCGCCTGGGCCAGCTGGTTGCCTAGCACGAAGAAGGTGGCGTGGACGTCCGCGTCCCGGAGCGCCGCCAGGATGATGGGCGTGGTGACCGGGTTCGGACCATCGTCGAAGGTGAGGAAGACGACCTTCTCCGTCGGGAGGCTCTCGCCCTTCAGCCAGCCCTGCACGGTGGCGGCGGGATGGACGTAGCCGGCCGCCGACGCGATGTGGTTGCTGCCCGGGACGAGCCCCTGGCCGTCGGGGGGTGTCTCGGACCCGCCGGGGTCGGGCGCCGGGGTGCTGCCGGAGGGGGAGGGGGAGGGGGAGACGTGCGGTGGTGGTGACGGAGACGGCGTGTCGGTGGGCATCGGGGAGAGGGAACCCGGCCCCTGCGGGGTCGGGGTGGCGCTCGTGGGGATCTCCGGATGGGCCGTGACTTGTGGGTCGAGGCCCGCCGGGGCGCAGCCGCCCAGCAGGGCTGTCGCGGCGAGGGCGGCGACAGCGCCGCGGAATCTCAGACCCGTGTGCACGGAGAACCTCTCATCAGGCGTTGGGCCAGTCCTCGCCCTCGGGCACCTCGCCGGTGATGATGTAGATCACGCGACGCCCGACGGCCACGGCGTGGTCGGCGAATCTCTCGAAATAGCGGCCGAGCAGCGCCACATCGACGGCGCCCTCGATGGTCACGTCAGCGCCGTCGGCGAGGATGGACTCGAACTGCTCCCGGCGCAGGGTGTCCATCCTGGCATCAATGTCGACGAGCCGGTGCGCGCCGTGCGCGTCGCGGTCCTGGAGTGACACCCGCGCCACGTCGATGATCTCGATGGCGATCTCCGCCATCTCCTTGAAGCTGGCCTCGAACTGGGCCGGGACGGCGTGCGCCGGGTAGCGGAGCCGCGCGATCTTCGCGATGTGGGCGGCCAGGTCACCCATGCGGGCCAGTTCGAACACGACGCGGATGGCGGACACGATGGTGCGCAGTTCCCCGGCGACCGGCGCCTGCAGCGCCAGGATCGAGAGGCACTTGTACTCCATCTCCTCGTGGATCCGGTCCAGCTCTGCGTCGTCGGTGATGACGGCCTCGGCGCGGCCGAGGTCGGCAGTGAGCAGCGCAACGGAGGCCTCGCTGACGGCCGTCTCGGCCAGCTGGGCCATGTGGACGAGCCGGTCGAGGACTGAGTTCAGCTCCTCGTGGTAGCTGGTGCGCATCGTTGCTCCTTGATCCAGGGGTCGTGTCGAGTCTAGCGGTGGGCCGGACGGCCCGAGGCTAGGCGCACCGTGGGACCGGACCGTGGCCTGGGGGTGAACCGACGGTGAACGGGGTATGAAGTCTTGCCTCGGCGCTGTCGCCGGGTGGCGGGGGGCCGCAGGGAGCCCCATAGGATGGCGGCATGCACCCCGCACTCGCCGGCCTCATCGGGGCCGGCCTGGCAGTCCTCGTCTGCCTGTTCGCCTACCTGATCGTCCGCGGTCGGGAGAACTGGCGCAGGCTCGAGGCCCAGCAGGCGGCGGCTCTGGTCGCCGACGAGGTGCGGGCGATCCTCCTGACGCTGCGGGAGGGCGCTCTGCTGGTCGGCCCGCACGACGAGATCGTCGTGGTGAACGAGGCTGGCGAGGCGCTGAGCCTCGCCCGCGGCAGCCGGGTCGGTTTCCCCGAGCTCCTTGTCACGGTGCGTGAGGTGCGGGCGTCTGGGCGGCCATTCGACGGCACCATCGTCAGGGAGGCCCAGCCGGGGACGGAACGGCTGGAGGTGGCGGCGCACGTGCGGCCCCTCGGGAACGACCGGGTGCTGGTCCTCGGCGTCGACGAGTCGGGGGAGCGCCGCGTCGAGGCGGTGCGCCGCGACTTCGTCGCCAACATCTCCCACGAACTGAAGACCCCCATCGGCGCCATCAGCGTGCTGTCCGAGGCGTTGGCCGCGGCCCGCGACGATCCCGAGGCGGTCGACCTCTTCTCGGGGCGGCTCCAGCGGGAGACGGCGCGGTTGGCGGAGCTCATCAACCAGATCATCGACCTGTCGCGGCTGCAGTCGGAGGATCCCATGCTGTCGCGGGAACTGGTCGACGTCGGCGAGGTCGTCGCGGAGGCGGTCTCCCGTTCGCAGGAGCGGGCCACGCAGCGTGGCGTCGGACTCATCGTGGCGCACACCGACGTCGTCCGCGTCATGGGCGACCGCTGGCAGCTCGCCGACGCCATCACCAACCTCGTGCAGAACGCCATCAACTACTCCAACGAGCGCGCCAGGGTGACCATCAGCGTCCAGGCCGTGGCGCAGGACGGCGATGACTTCGTCGACGTCAAGGTGTCGGACAACGGCATCGGCATCCGGCCCGAGGAACAGGAACGCATCTTCGAACGCTTCTACCGCGTCGACTACGGCCGCTCACGGGAGTCGGGCGGCACCGGCCTCGGCCTGTCGATCGTGCGGCACATCGCCGTCACGCACGGCGGGTCGATCCGCGTCTGGTCCCGCCCCGGCCAGGGCTCCACCTTCACCCTGCGCCTTCCCGCCTACCTGGGCCCCGTCGAACCTGAGGAGGACACCCCGTGACCCGCATCCTGATCATCGAGGACGAGGAGTCGTACCGCGACGCGACGGCCTTCATGCTCCGCAAGGAGGGCTTCGAGGTGTTGACCGCGGAGGACGGCGAGACCGGGCTGGCGACGTACGACAGGTCGGGGGTCGACCTGGTGCTGCTCGACCTGATGATGCCGGGGATGCCCGGCTTCGAGGTGTGTCGGCAGCTGCGGAGCAGGGGCAACGTCGGCATCGTCATGGTCACCGCGAGGGACTCCGAGGTGGACAAGGTCGTCGGGCTCGAGCTCGGCGCCGACGACTACGTCACGAAGCCGTTCAGCCATCGGGAACTGGTCGCCAGGATCAGGGCGGTGCTGCGACGTGGCCAGGACCAGGTGCTGGTGCCCGACATCGTCGAGGCGGCCGGGGTCCGGATCGACGTGGAGCGCCACGAGGTGGTCGTCGACGGGCGCGAGGTGCGGCTGGCGCTGCGGGAGTTCGAGCTCCTCGAGGTGCTGCTGCGCAACGCGGGCCGGGTCATGACGCGCGGACAGCTCATCGACCGGGTGTGGGGGAGCGACTACGTGGGCGACACCAAAACCCTCGACGTGCACATCAAGCGGCTGCGGGCCAAGATCGAGGACGATCCGGCGGCCCCGACCCGACTCGTGACGGTCCGGGGCCTCGGGTACAAGTTCGAGGGCTGAGGGCTCAGGCGTTCGCCGCTGCCCACGCGTCCTTGAAGTCGTCGTTCGTGGACGAGATGACGGGCACCTCGAGGCTGACGCTCTGACCGTCGGCGAACGCGACCTGTACCTTGGCGAGCCGGCCCAGGGTCAGGTCGTCATTGTCGAAGAGGGTGCTGGAGCCGTCGAGCAGGATGGTGCGGCCGCGGACGATGTCCTCGCTGAACGGGAGGGTTTGCGCCTCGCCGAACGTGGCATCGCCGCGCTCGCCGGCGACGGTGATGCCGACGACCTCCGCGTCGGCGTCGCGCGAGGTGATGCCGCCGACGATCATCCCGGCCCCCTCTCCGTCGGCGACGACGGCGAAGTTGCGCAGTTTGATGCCGGTCTGTGAATCCGCCTGTGCTCCGGCGGCGGGCGGGGAGTCGTAGACCCACTGGCCCGCGGTGCAGGCACTGAGCGACAGCGCCAGCACGGCCGAGGCGACGACTGCCGTGGAACGGCGAAGCGGCTTGCTCATGGATGTCCTCCGGGTCAGGTGCGAACTGCGCTCATACTAACCAGAACCGGACCCTGGTGCGACGCGTCGGCGCGCCTCCGTGGACGGGCGTGCCTCCCCACTAGCGTGAAACCGTGGGCCCCGTGTGCCCGGCCTGCTAGAATAGGCCAGGGAAAGGGGTCTGAAAATATGACTTTTTCGATCGGTGAGACGGTGGTTTACCCTAATCACGGGACCGCAGTCATCGAAGACATCGAGAACCGAACCATCAAGGGCGAGGACAAGCTGTTCCTCGTGCTCCGGGTGATCGGGCAGAATGATCTCGTGATCAAGGTGCCTGCACACAACCTGGATCTGGTTGGCGTGAGGGATGTGGTCGACGCCGATGGCTTGGAGAAGGTGTTCGCCGTCCTTCGGGCTGAGCACACGGAGGAGCCGGCCAACTGGTCGCGCCGATTCAAGGCGAACATGGAGAAGTTGCACTCCGGCAACGTCATCAAGGTCTCGGAGGTCGTCCGCGACCTCTGGCGTCGCGACCGCGACAAGGGCCTCTCCGCGGGTGAGAAGCGCATGCTGGCCAAGGCGCGCTCGATCCTCGTCTCTGAACTCGCGCTCGCCGAGCGCGTGGATGAGGAGAAGGCGGAGATCCTGCTCGACGAGGTCCTCGCTTCCTGAGCACCTCGATGTTGAACGATTCCGGACCGGTCGTCGCCGTTGTGGTGGCGGCCGGTTCTGGTTCCCGCCTCGGCGCGCCCGTGCCGAAGGCCCTCGTCGACCTGGACGGCGTGCCCCTGGTGCGCCGCTCGGTCGATGCACTGGTCGCCGGCGGCGTGACGCAGGTCGTCGTCACCATCCCTGACGGCCTGGCCGCTGAGTTCGCCTCCGCGCTGGACGGCGTCGCCGTCCCCGTCCGCTGCATCGTCGGGGGAGAGACCCGGCAGGATTCCGTCCGCATCGGGCTGGCCGCGCTCGACGCGCCCGACGATGCCGTCGCGCTCGTGCATGATGCCGCGCGCGCACTGGTCCCCGCACCTGTCGTGACCGCCGTCGTGGCTTCGGTCGTGGATGGCGCCCAGGCCGTGATTCCCGTGGTCCCGGTCATCGACTCGATCCGCGAGGTGGGCGACGGCGATTCGCGCATCGTCGACAGGGAGCCGCTGCGCGCGGTGCAGACCCCGCAGGCGGCACGGCTCGGCGCGCTGCGCGGCGCCCATGCCGCCGCTGCGCAGGCCGGGGCCGTCGTCACGGACGACGCCGCCGTCTGCGAACTGGCAGGGATGCGGGTCACCCTCGTGCCCGGCCACCGCGACGCCCTCAAGATCACCGAGCCCATCGACCTGGCGCTCGCCGGGGCGATCCTGCAGACGAGGAACCAGCACCCATGACCCGTGTCGGAATCGGCAGCGACGTGCACCGTCTCGTCCCCGGCGTGCCCATGTGGGTCGGCGGGCTGCACTTCCCCGACGAACCGTCCGGCCTGGCCGGCCACTCGGACGGCGATGTCGCCGCGCACGCGGCCTGTGATGCGTTACTCAGCGCCGCCGGCCTGGGGGACCTCGGCTCCAACTTCGGCACCAGCGAGCCCGAGTGGGCGGGGGCGAGCGGTGTCGCCTTCATCCGCGAGACCGCACGCCGCGTGCGGGAGGCCGGCTTCGAGGTGGGCAACGTCTCGGTGCAGGTGATCGGCAACCGCCCCAAGCTCGCAGGGCGCCGGGCCGAGGCAGAGGCCGTCCTCAGCGCCGCACTTGGTGCCCCGGTGACCCTCAGCGCCACCACCACCGACACCCTTGGCCTGACCGGCCGTGGCGAGGGGGTGGCCGCCATCGCGGTGGCGGGGCTCCACGATCTGGCAAGGCAGTAGGCTGCGGCCACCCGCGGACGGAAGGAACCCCGCATGGCCCGCTGGCTGCGTCTCACCCTCGCCCTCATCGGCGCCTCCGCGCTGACGGCGCTGCCCTTGACCGCGCAGGCGGACGGGGCGGCGATCGACGAGGCCCGCATCGTCGCCGTCGTCGAGGCGGACGGAACGCTGGCGATCACCCAGACCCTCGTCTTCGCGGACGGGGCCGGCGAAGTCGTCCAAGCCCTGCCGGCGACCAGGGACATCGACTCGACACACTTCTTCCGCTACGGCGTCGACGGCGTCAGGAAGGACGGGGCGGCCGCCGCAGCCGTGACGTCGGGACCGGACGGGCACCGCATCGTGTGGACCGCCGAAGCGGCGGGCGAGGCCACCCTCACCTACCGGGTCGTCGGCGCCGCCCGCACGGAGCTGAGCCAGGAGGGCGACCTGACCGTCGTCGAATGGCCCATGCTGACTGGGCTGAGCGCCGACGTCGCCAGGGTGGACGTCGTCGTCCGCGGCCCCGGCGCGCCGCAGCTCATGAACTGCACCGCCGGCCCGGTCGGCGGGGTCGGGCAGTGCGCGGCGCAGTCGGGGGCACGTTTGAGCAGCCTGAACCCCAGTTCCGTGACGCCGATGTCGCCCCGGGCGACGAGATCGTCGTGGCCGTCGGCTACACCCCGCAGGACGTCGCCGCCAACGCCGATGTCGTGGAGCGGTGGAGCCTCGACCGCGCATTCGAGCTTTCCTGGTCCTCCGTCCTGATCTCGCTGCTGGTCGGCCTGCTCGGCGCCGGCCTCATCTGGCTCACCTACCGCCGCGCCGGCCGCGACCAGACGACGGGCGGGGCCACCGCCGTCGCCTCGTTCGTGCCCGTCGGCGACGGGGTCAGCGAGTTCCGTGTCCACGGCGACGTCCGCCCCGGACACGTGGGCACCGTGGCGGACGAGCGAGTGGACCCGCTCGACGTCACGGCCACGCTGCTGGACCTGGCGGTCCGTGGCCACCTGCGGATCACCGAGCTGCCCCACGAACAGCACGGGCTCCTCGACTGGTCACTCGAACGCCGCCCGTCCGAGGCGCCCCTGGCGACATTCGAGGCCGAACTGCTCGACCTCGTCGTGCCCGCCGGGCGGAGGACTCTCGTCTCGGAACTGTCGGACACCGTGGCCCAGGGCATCGGCGGTGTCCAGGACGCCCTGTACGCCGAGGTGGTCGACCGTGGCTGGTTCGACTCGCGCCCGGACGCGACCCGCTCCTCGTGGCGCACGCTGGGATACCTCGCGGTCGGTGTCGCCGTGGTCGCCGGGATCGCGCTGGTCGCGTGGACCCATCTCGGGCTGCTGGCGCTCGTTCTCCTTGCCGTGGCCGCCGGACTCGTGTGGGCGTCCGACCGGATGCCGAGGCGTACTGCCGCCGGCTCCGCACTCCTGTCCGGCCTGCATGCGCTGGCGGGCACGCTCGCGACGCAGCCGACCGACCAGCTCCCGCCGGGCCGCGAACTGCCGGCCGTGGCGTCGCTGCTCGGCTACACCGTCGTCCTCGGGTCCAAGGACCGGTGGCTGGAGGCGCTGGTGGCGGCGGATGCCGACGCGGACGCGCCGGATCCCGACACCCTCGACTGGTACCACGCTCCAGCGACCTGGCACCTGCAGGACCTGCCGGCGTCGCTCACCCAGCTCATCACCGCGCTGCAGGGACGCCTCACCGGACGCTGATCGGCGTCCGGCGCCGACCGGCGTGGTTATACCGACCTGGATCGGCCCTCCCGGCGTCTACGCTGAGGGCGCGAGACCGGAGGAGCAGCATGAGCAACGACAACTGGAACGGCGGAAACCCGCCGCCCCCGCAGGGTGGCTATCCGCAGGGCGGATACCCGAACCAGCCCCCGCAGGGCTACCCGCAGCAGGGCTACCCGCAGCAGCCGCAGGGCGGCTACCCACAGCAGCCGCAGGGCGGCTACCCACAGCAGGGTGGATACCCGAACCAGGGCCACCCGCAGCAGCCGCCCCAGGGGTACGGAGGCCAGCCCCCGCAGCAGGGGTACGGGGGTCAGGCGTACGGACAGCCCCAACCGCCCAAGAAGAGCATGCTGCCCTGGATCATCGTCGGCGCGTTGCTTCTGGTGGGCATCATCGGCGTCATCATCTTCGTTCTGACCAGCGGGGACGACACCGACACCTCGAGTCAGACGGCGGTCCCCACCGCCGCCGGGTCCGAACCCGCCCCCGACCCGAGTGTCCCGGCTCCTGAGGAGTCCGTGTCGGCTCCGGCGCCTGACCCGGAGCCGGAGCCGTCCGCGACCGAGAGCGATCTGGCTCCAGAGGACTTCCCCGTCCTGAGCCGCGAGGACCTTCCCGAGCGCGTGGGCGACTTCTCGCTGCAGGGCACCGGCTTCGTCTTCAGCTACGTCCGGGACGGGAAAGAGACGGACATGATCACCCCGCTCGCGACCGGCGAGCCCGGCCGTCCGGAGGACTGGGGAATGCCGCCGGGGGAGGCGCTCCTCGACGGGCGTGGAGGCTGCTCCCAGCTCGCGACCTACCTCCTGTGCACGGTGGACACCCAGGAGTTCGGCGGGATCATGATCTCGACCGCGGGCGAGGTGACCCTCGAGGAGGCGCAGGCCGTCGTCGTCGCGCTCGGCGAGCGCCATCCGTAACCCGCCCCGCGCCACACGGACAAGGGGGAGGGCAGCCGATCGGCTGCCCTCCCCCTTCTGCGTCTGCCCGGCTGAGCTCAGCTCAGGTCGAGCCCCGGGTACAGCGGATGCGCGGCCAGCAGCGTGTCGGCGGCCGTGAGCGACGCCTCGCGGGCCTGCTCGGGCAGCGTGTACTTCGCCTTGCTCGGGGCGCCCGTCGACGTGGTGGTCGGCTTCGTGGAGCGCAGGACGTCGACGATCATGCCGGCAACCTCGTCCATGTCGGACGTGGTGAAGCCGCGCGACGTGAGGGCCGGGGTGCCGAGCCGGATGCCGGTCGTGTACCAGGCGCCGTTCGGGTCGTTCGGCACCGAGTTGCGGTTCGTGACGATGCCGGACTCCAGGAGCGCGGACTCTGCCTGACGGCCGGTCAGACCGAAGTTGCGGACGTCCAGCAGCACGATGTGGTTGTCGGTGCCGCCGGTGACCAGGCGGGCGTCGCGGCGGAGCAGCCCCTCGGCCAGAGCCTTGGCGTTGTCCGCCACGTTCTGCGCGTAGGTGCGGAACTCGGCGGTGCGGGCCTCGGCCAGCGCGACGGCCTTGGCGGCCATCACGTGCGACAGCGGGCCGCCGAGCACGAGCGGGCAGCCGCGGTCGACGGACGGGGCGTACTCCCCGGTGGCCAGGATCATGCCGCCGCGCGGACCGCGCAGCGACTTGTGCGTGGTGGTCGTGACGACGTCGGCGAAGGGCACGGGATCCTCGTCACCCGTGAAGACCTTGCCCGCCACGAGGCCGGCGAAGTGCGCCATGTCGACCATCAGCACCGCGCCCACCTCGTCGGCGATCTCGCGCATCTTGGCGAAGTTCACACGACGCGGGTAGGCGGAGTAGCCGGCCACGATCACCAGCGGACGGAACTCGCGGGCCTGGGCGGCCAACGCGTCGTAGTCCAGCAGTTCGGTGTTCGGATCAGTGCCGTAGGAGCGCTGGTGGAACATCTTGCCGGAGACGTTTGGACGGAAACCGTGCGTGAGGTGGCCACCGGCGTCGAGCGACATGCCGAGCAGGCGCTGCTCGCCGAAGCGGTGACGCAGCGTCTCCCAGTCGGCCTCGGACAACTCGGCCACACCCTTCGCGCCGAACTCGGCGAGCGCGGGGGTCTCGACCTTGTGGGCGAGGATCGCCCAGTAGGCCGTCAGGTTGGCGTCGATGCCGGAGTGGGGCTGCACGTAGGCGTACTCCGCGCCGAAGAGCTCACGGGCGTGCTCGGCGGCGACGGCCTCGACGGTGTCGACGTTCTGGCAACCGGCGTAGAAGCGGTGGCCGACGGTACCCTCGGCGTACTTGTCGCTCAGCCAGGTACCCATGGTGGCGAGCACGGGCAGGCTCGCGTAGTTCTCGGACGCGATCAGCTTCAGCGAGGCGCGCTGATCGGTGAGCTCCTGGCGGGTGGCCTGTGCGATGCGGGGTTCAACCTGCTCGATCACGCCCAGCAGCGTGCGGTAGGCCGATGAGATCGACTCGAGATCGCTCACAGTTCTCCTTCGTGGGGTGGGGCAGGGCCCACTCTAATGCCGGGGGAGGGGCCCACCTACTCACGGCCGGGGGGTGGGCGGGCCATCGTCTACGCTGTGCCGCGTGGCACTGTCGAGACGCAACGCACTCGTGCTGCTCGCCGTCGGAGGGCTGAGCGGCTGCACGTTCGAGCCGATCGTCTGGGACGACGCGTCACCGGAGCCGACCGGCACGCCGGACCCGGGCCGCGTCGTCGGCAAGGAGTTCTTCGCCCGCTCGGCCGACCGCTCCGCCAAGACGCTCGCCGGCGGCATCGAGTCCAACCTGCGGATCAGCACCGCCCACTTCGACGGCTACCTCGTGGCCAGGAGCGTCTCGACCCGCCTCGACGGGGAGACGGCCAAGCAGGTGAGACAACGCAGCGCCATCGAAGCGCCCGAGGGACGCGAGCTCGTAGCCTTCGTGCTGCGGGCGGGGATCCCCGGCTTCATTGAGTCCGGCGAGCAGACCGCCGGGTTCCGGATCATCAACGGTGACCTGCCCATCCGGGTCGTCTCGCCGTTCGGGCGGGTGGTGGGCGCCGCCTACGAGGTCCCGTACGTGATGTTCGTGCTCTCGGTGCCCAAGGGAGGGCCGGTGCTGTTCCAGGTCGACGATGTCGGCCAGAGCGTCACCGTCGACGTGCGTACGGCCCAGCCCGCGCTGGACGAAGGATGGGAACGCAACGCAGGCTTCCGCAAGGACCTGCTGATGTCGTTCGAGCCGACGGCGGGCACCTACCGGCTGCCCGCCCAGACCGTTCCCAGCGACCCCGAGGTGCCCATCCAACGCGCCTCGTTCCGGCTCGACGTCGCACCCACCTCCTCCTACGGCCTCGTGCCGTGGAACCCGCAGGGCGGCTGGGCCGAGGCAGGCAGACAGTGGATGCGGATCCAGATGAACGCCGAGGTCAGCTTCGAGTCGGACGACAACGTGGCCATGGAGATGGACCTCGACGTGCGCCGCTCCTTCACGTTCGTCGACGCCTCCGGCACCTCACACGCGCCGCAGCTTCCGCTCACCATGACTAGCGAGGCGATCCGGCGTGGGCAGGGGGTCCTCGACATCCTCTGGCAGGTTCCGGCCGACACGATGGGCGGCCGCATCCTGGTGCACCCGGAGGGGAGGCTGCAGGCGCACTACTCGGACGCGCCGACCGTGCCGGTCACCGTGTCCAGCACGCCGGCGCCCCTGTCCTTCGCGCTTATTCTGACGGAGAAGAGTTGAGGCGCTGCTGGCTGACCTCGTAGAGGGCCACGGAGGCGGCGACCGACGCGTTGAGCGACTCGACGGCGCTGGCGATCGGGATGTTGACCAGCATGTCGCAGTGGTCACGCACCAGTCGCGCGAGGCCCTCGTCCTCGGAGCCCACCACGATCATGAGCGGCCCGGTGAGGCCGGGCGCGGCCGCGATCGGGGTCTCCCCCTCGCCGGCGAGGCCGATGATCATGAAGCCCATCTTCGCGGCCTGCTCGAGGGCCCGGTTCAGGTTCGTGGCCATCGCGATCGGCAGCCGGGCCGCGGCGCCGGCGGACGTCTTCCACGCGGCCGCCGTCATAGACGCTGAGCGGCGCGACGGGATCACGACACCCGTGGCGCCGAAGGCCGCCGCGGAGCGGACGATGGCGCCCAGGTTGCGGGGGTCGGTGACGCCGTCGAGGGCGACGACGATGCCGTCGGTGTCGAACCCGTCGGCCAGCACGTCCTCGACGTCGGCGTACTCGTAGGCGGGCAGCTGCAACGCGACGCCCTGGTGGACGAGGCCGCCGGTGACCCGGTCGAGTTCGCCGCGGGGGACCTGCAGCAGAGTGATGCCGCGCTCCGCGGTGAACTTCAAGATGTCGCGGAGACGGTCGTCGCGCTCCGCGCCCTCGGCCACGTAGGCCTGCTTCACGGGAAGCCCAGCCGTCAGTGCCTCGAAGACGGGGTTGCGGCCGACCACCCAGTCGGCGCCGACGGCCGAGCGGGCCGGCTTCTTCGGCTGGGCCGCGCCGCGCCGCTGCGCGGCCTGCTTCGCCTTGTAGGCCTTGTGGTAGGTGCGTTCCTCCGCCTTCGGCGTCGGGCCCCGGCCCTCGAGGGAGCGTCGGATCCGACCGCCGGATCCTGCCGTCTTGCCCTTGCCCTTGGTGGTCGCGCCACGGCGCTGCGAGTTGCCTGCCATCAGTTCTCCAAAGTCCACTTCGCCCCGGTGGGCGTGTCGGTGATCGCCAGGCCGAGACCGGCCAGCGTGTCGCGGATCGCATCCGCGGATGCCCAGTCCTTCGCGGCGCGGGCGGCGGCACGCTGTTCCAGCAGCGCGCTCACCAGCCCGTCGACGACGGGGCGGAGCTCCTCGGAGCCACCCTCGTCGGCCCACTGGGGGAGGTCGGGTTGATGCCGAACACGTCCAGCATCGTCGAGACGGCGTGGTGGTGGGCGGCGATGCGGGCGGAGTCACGGTCGGCCAACGCCTGGTTGCCGCCCCGGACCGCGTCGAAGAGCGCGGCGACCGCGCCGGGGGTGCCGAGGTCGTCGTCCATGGCGGACGCGAAGGCCGCCCACTCGGCCGTCGTGGGCTCACCCGCAGTGGGTTCGCCGCCGGCGAGGTGTTCCGCCGCGCGGGCGAGGAACGAGTCGATCCTGTCGATGGCCTTCTCCGCCTCGGTCAGCGAGCCGCGGGCGTCGTCGTCGGCGGGGGAGAACTCGATCGTGGAGCGGTAGTGGGGGCTCAGCAGGAAGAAACGGACGGCGCGCGGGTTGTAGGCGCGCGTGACCTCCGACACCAGCGCCGTGTTGCCCAGCGACTTGCTCATCTTCTCGCCGGCCATGGTGACCCAGGCGTTGTGCATCCAGTAGCGGGCGAAGCCGCGCCCGGCTGCGGCGGACTGCGCCAGCTCGTTCTCGTGGTGCGGGAACCTCAGATCGATGCCGCCGCCGTGGATGTCGAACGTGGCGCCGAGGTACTTGCCCGCCATCGCGGAGCACTCGACGTGCCAGCCGGGGCGGCCCCGGCCCCAGGGCGACGGCCAGGCCGCCGTCTCCGGCTCGGTGCCCTTGTGGCCCTTCCAGAGCGCGAAGTCGCGGGGGTCACGCTTGCCGCGCGGGTCGGCGTCGGCCGCAGGCTCCATCTCGGCGACCTTCTGGCCGCTGAGCTCGCCGTAGCGGGGCCAACTCATGACATCGAAGTAGACGTCGCCCGAACCGTCCGGGGCCGCGTAGGCGTGGCCGGCGTCGATGAGCTCGCCGATCAGCTCGATCATCTCGGGGATGTGGCCGGTGGCGCGCGGCTCGTAGGTCGGCGGGATGCAGCCGAGGGAGGCGTAGGCGTCGTGCAGTTCGCGCTCGAAGCGGTAGGCCAGCGCGTACCAGTCCTCGCCGTTCTCGGCCGACTTGCTCAGGATCTTGTCGTCGATGTCGGTGACATTCGCGACGACCTTCACGTCGTAGCCCTTGTGCATCAGCCAGCGGCGCAGGACGTCGAAGACGACCTCCTTGCGGATGTGACCCAGATGCGGGGAGGCCTGCACCGTCAACCCACAGTGGTAGATCGACACCGTCGACTCGTCGAGGGGGACGAACTCGCGCACGCTACGCGAGGCGGTGTCATAGAGCTTCAGGGTCACGGGAAGGCAGTTTACCTTTACGCAGGCTTCTCGGCGATGAGCAGGACGTTGGTCCAGGACCACTCGTCGGGGACGAGGGTGCCGTCGTCGTCCTGCCGGTACACGCGGGCGGCCGGCGCGAACCGGTTCTCGATGAGCCACGGGTTGCGGATCGGGCGGGTGTCGCGGGTCATGGTGAACCCTGCGGCCTCGAGCACCTCGACCCACTCGTCGGGGGTGAAGAAGCAGAAGGCCTCGTGGGCCTCCGAGTACCAGGAGTCGATGTAGTCCTTCTTGGCGAGGAACTCGTAGAGGGCGCCGCGGGTGAGCCGGATGAGGGGGCTCCCGTCGCTCGCTGAGCCTGTCGACGTGGCGTAGGTGATCCCGTCGCCCTCGTCGCGGCGGAAGTCGTGGGCGAACTTCTCGAACCGGGCCCGCGTCGACAGCCCGGCCAGCTCCCCGGTGGCGGCGCCGTCGTCGGTGGGGAACTCGACGAGCACCTCCTCCTCGCGCCCCGCGGGGCCGACGACGTCGTAGTTGATCCACACCCCGCCGGGGCGCAGCATCGCGAACACGCGGGAGCAGAACTCGAGGAGCTCGGCCCGTCCCAGGTAGGACTCGATCTCGTGGGTGAGTGCCATGGTGATGACGGTGTCGAGCGAGTCGGGCTCGAACAGGCGGGTCTGCATCACGTTGCGCTGGTGGAAGTAGACGTTCGCGTCGCCGAACTCGCCGTTGGACTTGCGCTGCTGGCAGATCTCGTAGAGCGGGCGGGCGACCTCGACGCCGAAGAAGTCGGACTCGAAGAGCTCCGGGCGCTCTGCGAGCAGCTTGATCGTCTGGCCGGTGGCGCAGCCGACGTCGACGACGCGTCCCGGGCGGACGGCGTGGGCGAACTCGCTGACCTTGCGCCAGGCGTTGTCCTCGAACGCCGCCCGGTAGGTGGCGTAGTCGCGGGTCACCGTGATGTCCCCGTCGTCGGAGTCGATCAGCGGATCGGCGTAGATCTGCTGGACGGCGGCGGCCAGGCCGTAGCGCTGGAACTGGTCGGCGGCGACGGGATGGATCGCGGACGCCACCGTGGGCGCCTGGGCCCAGGCGTCGCCCGCAGCGATGACGGCCTCGACGACGTCCCAGGGGCGGGCCTCGTCGGTGCCGAGTTCGACGGTGTCGACGGCGAAGCCGAGGGCCTCGTAGTCGGCGATCACCGCCGGCGTCGAGCAGGCGACCAGCGTGTTCGCCGGCGTCATCGCCACGGTGCCGCCGGTCTGCGTGCGGATCTCCTCGATGACGTAGTGCGCGAAGTCCACCTTGGGGCGGCGGTTGGCGATCAGGAACGTCAGCGACGGCAGTCCCGCGCTCGCCGCGACGGCCTCCACCAGGCCGAGCCGCCGGCTGCCGGGGAACGGGTTGCGCTGCGTGCCGCCGTGGTCGGCGCTGGTGATCGCCCAGACGATGTCGGCGCCGGGATGGGCCGCGACGAGCGCCGTCAGGTGCCGGACCTGGAAGTCGGTCACGAGGTGGTGTCGTCCAGGGAAGAGGATGTATCGCACCGGGGCATTCTTGCAGGCGGTCGGTGCGGACCCGGCGGTTTGGTCGTTCATGCTTCAATTACCTCGTGAGCATCGACATCCAGATCTGGTCCGACATCGCCTGCCCCTGGTGCTACATCGGGAAGCGCCGCTTCGAGCGGGCCCTCGAGCAGTTCCCGCAGCGGGACCAGGTCACCGTGACGTGGCGCAGCTTCCAGCTGGATCCCACCCTGCCGGAGCGCAGCGACCTCGATGAGGTCGACTACCTCGTCGAGCGCAAGGGCATGCCGCGCGAGGCCGTGGAGCAGATGATGGGCGAGGTTGTCCGGCAGGCCGCGGGCGAGGGCCTCAAGTACGACTTCGACAGCCTCGTCGTGGCCAACTCCCGCCGCGCCCACCGTCTCCTCCAGGCCGCCAAGCGGGCCGACGCGCTCGACGGCGGCAGCCGCGGCCCCGCGCTCAAGGAGGCGCTGCTGTCCGCCCACTTCGAGCACGGCGAGAACACGGGCGACGCGGAGGTTCTGGTCCGCCACGGCGTCGCCGCCGGACTCGCCGCCGACGACGCGCGCGCCGCTCTGGACTCCGACGACCTGGATGCCTCCGTCGAGGCCGACATCCGGGAGGCCGCCGAGATCGGCGTGCGCGGGGTGCCGTTCTTCGTGTTCGACAACCGCTACGGCGTCTCCGGCGCGCAGCCGACCGAGCTGTTCCTCGAGGTGCTGGAGAAGGTGCGCTCGGAGAAGGCGTCCCCGATCATCACCGTCGACGGCGCGGGCGAGGCCTGCGGGCCTGACGGCTGCGCTTAATCCTTCTTCGCCTTCTTCGCCGCCTTGGCGCGCAGCGCCGCGATGTCGAAGGTCTGCAGCAGCGGCGTCTCCGGATCGTTGGCCGCGTCCTCCCACGGGTCGAACGGCTTGTCGTTGTCGTCCTCGTCGACGAAGCCCTTCGACGGGTCGTACTTGTCGAGGAGCGTGCCGCCGGTCACCGGTTCCAGGTCGCCGAGCCGCTCGTCCGGCAGCGTCGAGAGGATCTCCTTGATGTAGTCGGCCGCCGCCTCGTGCGTCGGGACCTCCCGCTGCTCACGCTGGGACTGGAACCAGCGGTGGTCGAGCACCTCGTGGAAGAACTGGGCGGCGTCCCGCTTGCCACGCAGGTGCGGCGGGATGCGGGTGACCGCGGGCTCGAACACCTCGACGAGCCACTTATGCGCCGCCACCGACTCGGCGGCGTTCGGGGCCATGCGGGCCCGGAAGGTGTCCATGTCGTTGAGCATGCGCCGCGCCTGGTGCTCCTCGGCGTCGAGCCCGGTCAGCCGCATCAGACGGCGGGTGTGGTGTCCCGCGTCGACGACCTTCGGGCGCATGCGGATGGTCCGGCCGTCCGGCGACGCGTCGACGTCGATCTCCGCGACGTCGAAGCCCAGCGCGTTGAGGCGGCGGACCCGGCCCTCGAGCCGGTACATCTCGGAGCCGTCGAACTCCTCGACCTCCGTCAGTTCGGCCCACAGCTGGTGGTAGCGCTCCTCGATCGTGTTGACGAGCCATTCCGGGTCGAGGGACGAGTCCATCATCCCGCCGGCCTCGAGGTCGAGGAACTCGCCGTACAGGTTCGTGTGCGCGATCTGCAGGTCGTGCGAGCGCTGGCCGTCGGTCAGCTGGTCGTGCAGTTCGCCGGTCTCAGCGTCGACGAGGTAGGCCGCGAACTCGCCCGCGTCGCGGCGGAACAGGATGTTCGACAGCGACACGTCGCCCCAGTAGAAGCCCGTCAGGTGCAGGCGCGCGAACAGAACCACCATCGCGTCGAGAAGACGGTTGACCGTCTCGTGCTTGACGCCCGGGTAGAACAGCGACCGGTACGGCAGGGAGAACGGCAGGTGGCGTGTCAGCAGGACGGGGTCGAGCGGCTCACCGTCGGAGTCGACCCGGCCGAGGACGACGCCGACGGGCTCGACCGACGGGACGCCGAGGCGCCGCAGCTCGGTGAGCAGCCGGTACTCCTGGACGGCGACCTCCTCCAGGATCTCCTTGGCCGCGAAGATCTCGTTGCCCACGGACAGGAACCGCACGACGTGCCGGGAGATGCCGCGGGGGAGCGCCACCAGATGCTGGGTGGGCCATTCGGCGAGCGGCGCTGACCACGGCAACCGGATGAGATCGGCGTCGGGCTTGGCGGCAAGGAATCGGGGCACGCTCCCAGCTTAGTGTCACCCCGCCAGCGGCGGGCCCGCCGCCCCGTCATCATGCCTCTGGTCAGGCCGAACGCTCCAGGGCCTCAGCGACGACGGCGACCAGGTCATCGCCGCTCTCGATGCCGACCGAGACCCGCAGCAGCCCCTCGCTGATGCCGGCCTCCGCCCTCGCCTCGGGAGTCATGCCCGCGTGGGTCATGCTGGCCGGGTGGCAGATCAGCGACTCGACCCCGCCGAGCGATTCGGCGAGGTGGAAGATCTGCAGGCCGTCGACGAACCGGTCGGCGGCCGCCCTTCCCCCGTGCAGTTCGAGGCTGAAGACCGAACCCATGCCCGTCTGCTGCCGCAGGGCCACGGCGTGCCCGGGGTGGGACGGGAGCCCCGGCCAGTACAGCGCGGCGACGGCCGGGTGCCCGTCCAGCAGCGCGATGAGCGCCTCGGTGTTGGCGGCGTGCACGCGCAGCCTCGCGTCGAGCGTGCGCAGCCCGCGCAGGATCTGGTGCGCGTCGTAGGGCGAACCGGTCAGCCCCAGCGCGTTGGCCCACAGGCGGAGCCGCTCGTGGTGTTCCTGGGTCGCGGCGACCGCTGCCCCGCCGACGACGTCGGAGTGGCCGTTGATGAACTTGGTGGTCGAGTGGACGACGAAGTCGGCGCCGTGCTCGAGGGGACGCTGGTACAGCGGGGAGAGGAACGTGTTGTCGACGGCGACGAGCGCGCCCGCCGCGTGCGCCGCGTCGGAGACGGCCCGCAGGTCCGTCACCCGCAGCAGGGGATTCGACGGCGTCTCGAGCCACACCAGGTCGGGTGCCGCGTCGAGCGCGGTGGCGAGGACGGCCGGCGACGTGACGTCGACGAAGTCGACGGCGAAGCGGCCCTGTTCGGCGAGGAACGTGAACAGACGCCACGTGCCGCCGTAGGCGTCGTGCGCGACGACCACCCGGCCGCCCGCGGGGACGAAGGCCTCGGCGATGAGCGTGATGGCAGCCAGGCCGGTGGCGACGGCGGTGGCGCCGGCGCCACCCTCGAGGGTGTTCAGCGCATCGTTCAGGAGGTCGCGGGTCGGGTTGCCGGAGCGCGAGTAGTCGTACTCGCGGGCGACGCCGACCGCCTCGAACAGGTAGTTGCTGCTGGTGTACAGCGGGGGGACGACCGACCCGTAGGCGCGGTCGCCGCCGAGTCCCGTGCGCATCCCGCGCGTCCACCGTCCGAGTTCCGCCATGGAGCCATCCTTTCCTCGCGGTCGAGCTTACGGCCCCGCCGCCACCGGTCAGCGCCGTGCCCGTTCGCTACCCGCGAGCAGGCGGACCGCGGCCGGGAACGGCACCGGGCGGGCGCGACCAGAAGGTCACGCCCGCCCGGAGAACCGTTCAGCGGCTGGTGGAGCTCAGGAGAGACGCTCCTCCGTCTTGTTGCTGAAGACGTGCACCGACTCGGCCGGGGCGGCCAGGCGGACGACCTGACCCTTCTCCGGAGCGGTGCGGGCGCCGACGCGGGCGACGAACTGCTGCGCGGTGACGATCTCGTCGTCCGACAGACCCGCGAGGGTGCCGTACAGGTACGAGTCGGCGCCGAGCTCCTCGACGACGGCCACGTCCAGGCCGATGCCCTGCTCGGAGACGTTGAACGCCTCGGGGCGGATGCCGACGGTGAGGGTCTCCTCGCCGGGGCCTTGGCCAGGATGTCGCGGGCGACGGGAACGACGTAGTCGCCGATCTGGACGCCGCCGTCGACGACGTTGCCCGACATCAGGTTCATGGCCGGGGAGCCGATGAAGCCGGCGACGAAGAGGTTCTTCGGCGCGTCGTAGAGGGCGAGCGGGGTGTCGACCTGCTGCAGGATGCCGTCCTTCATGACCGCGACGCGGTCACCCATCGTCATGGCCTCGATCTGGTCGTGGGTCACGTAGACGGTGGTGACGCCGAGACGCTGCTGCAGGGCGGCGATCTGGGTACGGGTGGAGACGCGGAGCTTGGCGTCGAGGTTCGACAGCGGCTCATCCATGAGGAAGACCTGCGGCTGCCGCACGATGGCGCGGCCCATGGCGACGCGCTGACGCTGACCACCGGAGAGGGCCTTCGGCTTGCGGTTGAGGAAGTCCTCGAGGCCCAGCAGGCGGGCGGCCTCCTGGACGCGCTGCTGACGCTCGGCCTTCGGCACGTTCTGCATCTTCAGGGCGAAGCCCATGTTGTCCGCGACGGTCATGTGCGGGTACAGGGCGTAGTTCTGGAAGACCATGGCGATGTCACGGTCCTTCGGCGGGAGGTCGGTGACGTCGCGGTCGCCGATGAAGATCGAGCCGGAGTTCACCTCTTCGAGGCCGGCGAGCATACGCAGCGACGTCGACTTGCCACAGCCCGAGGGGCCGACAAGAACCATGAACTCGCCGTCCTCGATCTCGAGGTCGAGCTTGTTGACGGCGGCGCGATCGGTGCCCGGGTAGACGCGGGAAGCTTCGCGATAGCTGACAGTGGCCATGCCACAATTCCTTTCCACGGGCAGGTACGTGCCCGACGATCCGTAGTGGAGCAGGAGCCTTATCGGCTGTCCTGTGGGTGACTGTACACGCACCCCTGTGTCCACCCGCAAGGGGGTTGACCGATGGATGGACGGTCGCGGACGATCCCGTAGGCTTCGCCGGGTGACTGAGCAGAGCCCGGCCGACGACGCCGCCAGGGGCCCCATACCGCCGTCTCCGGACGCCGTGGAGGCCGACGACGATGCCCTCGACGACGCCGCCGGCGAGGCCGGGCAGCCCGAAGGTGGGACCGAGGCCGAGCCTGAAGCTGAGGCAGAGGCAGAGGGTGAGGAGTGGTGGCGCGGGGAGGGGATGCCCTGGCGCAAGAAGCCGGAGCGTGCCGACTACGCGTGCCTCTCCTGGTTCGGCGTCATCGCCGTCTTCAGCCTGATCCTGATCCCGACCCGCGCCTGGCTGCTGGCCGTCGCCCCCGACTGGCTCGCCATGATCACAGGCGGCCGCACCGCCCTCGCAGCCAGCGGCGCCATCGCCTCCACCGGCGCCATGCCGCACTGGCCGATCGTGCTGTTCGTCGCCTCGCTGCTGAGCCTCAAGTTCGACTGGGTCTACTGGTGGGCGGGCAAACTGTGGGGCCGCGGCATGATCGAGATCTGGGCCGGGCAGTCGAAGCGTGCCGCGCGCAACTACGCGCGGGCGGAGCGCTGGGCCGAGAAGCTGGGCCCGCTCGGCTTCTTCATCGCCTACATCCCCATGCCGCTGCCGCTGATGCAGGTGGTGTTCGTGCTCTCCGGGGCGACCGGCATGAGCCTGAAGCGGTTCCTCATCTACGACTACATCGCGTCGACGGTGTGGCTGATCGGCTACTTCATCCTCGGCTGGCAACTCGGCGACGCCGCCGTCGCCGTCCTCAACTGGTACGCGAAGATCGCGGGCTACGTGGCAATCGGGCTGATCGTCGTCGTCTTCGTGTCGACCTACCTCGCCGGCGTGAAGAAGGCGAAGGCCGCCGAGGAGGCCAAGCGGGGCTGAGGCTGGGCGCCCTCCCGTCGCCGTCGTCGCTCCGGTAGCGTGTGACCGGTAACCGCGCAGTGCTGCGACAGGAGAGACATGACCGTCCCGTACCACCCCCAGGGCATCCGCTTCGGTGCCGCGTACTACCTGGAATACCAGCCCGACAAGGATGTCGACCGTGACCTCGACCTCATGCAGGCCGCGGGCTTCACCGTCATCCGGGTCGGGGAGTCCGTCTGGTCGACCTGGGAGCCGAGCGACGGGGTGTTCGACCTCGACTGGCTCCAGCCGGTCCTCGACGGCGCCCACCGGCGCGGCATCGGCGTCATCCTCGGCACCCCGACCTACGCGGCGCCCCCGTGGCTGGCGCACGCCTACCCCGAGATCGCGGGCGAGGTGAAGACGGGGCAGCGGTACCCATGGGGAGCGCGCCAGGAGATCGACATCACGCATCCGGCGTTCCTGTTCCACGCCGAGCGGGTCAGCAGGAAGATCGTCGCCCGGTACGCCGACCATCCGGCCGTCATCGGCTACCAGGTGGACAACGAGCCCGGCGTCTTCCCGCTCCACAACCGAGGTACGTTCATCAAGTTCCTGCGCTGGCTCAAGGCCCGCTACGGCACCGTCGAGAAGCTCAACGAGGAGTGGGGGCTGGTCTACTGGTCGCACCGCATCCAGGACTGGGACGAGCTGTGGCGGCCGGACGGCAACGCCCAGCCTCAGTACGACCTGGCCTGGCGCACCTTCCAGGACGAGTGCACCAGCGAGTTCATCGCCTGGCAGGCCGACATCGTGCGCGAGTACGCGCGCGACGACCAGTTCGTCACCACCTGCACGGCACTGGACCGCGCCACCATCAACGAGGCCCACCTGAACGCTCCCCTCGACATCGCCGCGGCCAACCCGTACTTCGCGGTGCAGGACAACCTCGAGTGGGGCAACGACCGCCCCCGGCCCGACGAGTGGGTCCGCACCGGCGTCCACGGGCTGCTCGAGCTCGCCGACCGCGCCTACGGCATCAAGCAGGGCCGCTTCCTGGTGACCGAGACCAACGCGCAGGCCATCCAGTGGGCCTCCTGGAACTACCCGCCATACCCGGGGCAGCTGACGCAGGCCGGGCTCGCCCTGGTCGCCCGCGGCGCCGCCATGATCGAGTACTGGCACTGGCACACCCTGCACTTCGGCACGGAGACCTACTGGGGTGGCGTCCTGCCGCACTCGCAGCAGCCCGGCCGCGTCTACGACGAGCTCGCCGGGCTGGGCAGGCAGCTGGCCGCCATCGGAACGCGTCTCGACGACTACGTGCCCGATGCCGACATCGCGATCCTGTGGGACACCGCCACCAAGCACGCCTACGACTTCAACCCGCCGCTGCACCTGCCCGGCGGCGCCCCGAACCGCTTCGCGTACCGCGACATCGTCGGCGCCTTCCAGCGCGGAGCGGTCGAGGCCGGCGCCCAGATCCGCATCGTCAACATGGAGCAGTTCCGCGACATCGACCCGGCCGAGCTGGCCGCGCAGTACCCGGTGCTGGTGGCGGCGGTCTTCGTGACCACCGATGACGACCTCTCCCGCCTGGCCGCCTACGCCGAGGCCGGCGGCACGCTGATCGTCGGCCCGCGCACGGGCTACGGCGACGAGGAGGCACGGGCGCGTCACGCGGTCGCGCCCGACGTCCTGCGTCCCGCGGCAGGGGTCAGCTACGAGGAGTTCTCCAACCTGGCCGAGCCCCTGCCCGTGCAGGGTGAGGGCTGGGAGCTGTCGCCGGGGGCGGCGGCGACGCAGTGGCTCGACGGCTACCGGCTCGAGGGGGCGGAAGTCCTCGCCAGCTACGACCACCATTACTTCGGGGCCTTCCCCGCCGTCACCAGCAAGGTGGCGGGCTCCGGCAGGGTCGTCGCCGTCGGTACGGTGCCCAACCCGGCGTTCGCCGTCGACCTCTTCCGTCGCTTCATCCCGACGCCGGCATCGTCCGGCTGGGAGCGCGACCCGAGCGTGACGGTGCTGTCGGGCCGCACGCCGGACGGGCCCGTGTGGTTCCTGCACAACTGGAGCAAGGATCCGGCCGCGGCGACGGTGCCGGTCGACTGCACCGGGATGGTCGACGGCGCCGCCCACCGGTCGGGCGACCGGATCGAGCTCGGCCCCTGGGGCGTGACGGTGCTGGCCGGCTGAGCCGGCTCAGCGGGGGAGCGTGGTCGGCGCGATCTTCGTCGCGTCGGCCCACGCCAGGGCCCAGTCGGGGACCGCGAGGTGGTCCCCGAACGGGCCCGTCATCTCCTCCAGCTCGTCGTGCCCGACGGAGCCGCCCGTCTTCTTCAGGAACCGGGCCCGCACCATGGCGGCCGCGTAGATCTCCCGGCCGACGGCGAAGGTCTGCTCCAGGTAGATCCAGCGGTCGTCGAGCCCGACGACCCGCGTGTGCAGGTCGAAGCGCTGCCACAGCTTCAGTGAGCGGCGGTAGGTGATCGTCTGGCCGGCGACCACCGGGTACCAGCCCCTCTCGTCCAGCCGTCCCCAGAAGCCGCTGCGGAGCATCAGGTCGACGCGCCCCAGGTCGAGCAGCGACAGGTACTTGCCGTTGTTCATGTGGAACAGGGCATCCAGGTCGGTGGGCGCCACCCGGAACGGGGTGCTCACCGTGTCCCACAGGCTGACCGGCCCGCGACGGTGCGCCGACAGGCGCAGCCACAGCAGGCGCAGGAAGAGGTTCACTCGGCGGCGGTGAGGATGGCGACGAGGAAGTCGCTGTCGGGCAGGAAGGGCCGCAGATCCCACGTCGAGAACGCCTGGTTGAGCTCGAGCCCGGCAGCGTTCGCGTCGGCGAGGAACTCGGGGAACTCGTAGCCCCTTCCCGCGCCGAAGCCGATGATGGCCCTGCCGCCGGTGGCGAGATGCCCGGCGAAGCGGCGCAGCACCTCGACGCGGGTCGAGGGGGCCAGGAACCCCATCACGTTGCCTGCGGAGACGATGACGTCGAAGCCCGCCTCGAGTCCCCGGGCCGGCAGATCCAGCTCGGCAAGGTCTCCGACCAGCCACAGCGGGCCGGGATGGTCCTCCTCGGCCGCGGCGATCAGGGCCGGGTCCACGTCGACGCCTACGACGCGGTGCCCCAGGTCGTGCAGCCGGCCGCCCAGGCGACCCGGGCCGCAGCCGGCGTCGAGGATGCGGGCGTTGCGCCCCGCCATCGCGTCGACGGTGCGGGCCTCGCCGTACAGGTCGTGCCCGGCGGCTTCCATCTGCTTGAAACGGTCGATGTAGCGCTGCGAGTGGCCGGGATCGGCCGCGATGATGCGGGCCCACTTGCTCGGTTCAGTCATGGGGCCCATCTTGCCCGCCCCTGCGGAGGGGAGGAAACGGGCGTATCGACGATGGGGATGGGGCGATGGGGATGGGGAAGGTGCCCCATGGCCAGCCGCCGCCCGCGCCGTCACGGTGGATGCATCGGTTCAACGGGAGAAGGAGTTCCCTCATGCATCTGCTCGACTCATCGGAGTGTTGGGCGCGCTCGGCTTCGTGTTCATCCTGGCGCTCTTCCTGGGGCTCATCTGGGTGATGCGCAAGGTCACGGGCGCGATCGGCAGCAAGGTCAACCAGGTCATCTCCCCGGGAGCGCACCGGGCGGGGCAGCAGGCCGCCGACACCAGCTACCGGTTCGTCTCCGCGACGGTGGATGCGCAGGAGATCGTGGCGCGCATCTACCAGTCGCTGGCCTATCCGGCGTCGGAGACGCCGGTGCACACGACCACCTGCGCCGTCCGGAAGTTCCGCGACGCCGACGGCGACATCGAGATCCGCTACGGCAAGAAACTCGGGGGTGATCTGTGGCGCTGCGTGGTGCTCGCCATCGGAGAGGCGGTCGACTACATCGTCCCCGAGGTCACGCGGGTCGACGGCCTGGTGCCGGGGGCCAGGGACCTGGCCGACGTCGAGGCCGCGGTCGTCGCCGCCGCTCAGGCGGCGGCCCCGGACGTCACCGTCACGAAGTCCGTGAGGGAGGTGTCGTGGAAATGAGGCCGGATCAGATCGCGTTGACCATCTCCACCGCACTGCTGGCGGTGTGGTTCGTCTGGGCCTGCGTCATCGGCTACTGGCCGGGAGAGGGGCTCCTCGTGCACGGGATCGGCGTGGCCGGGGTGGTCGCAGCCGTCGTCGGCCAGCGGCTGCGGGACCGGTCGAAGTTCCCGCGGAAATGAATGGAGCCCCCTGAGGGAGTCGAACCCTCGACCACTCGCTTACAAGGCGAGCGCTCTGGCCGCTGAGCTAAGGAGGCGTAGCGCCTATTGTGCCAAGCGGTACCCGGTTTGGGGAACTCAGGCGCCGGAGGCGGCCACGAACAGCTGTCCGTGGCCGCTGACGGAGACCTGATCGTCGGCGGGGGCGAAGACCGCGTCGCCGGAATGCAGGGTGACGGTTCCGTGGTCGCAGGTGAGCGTGAACTCCCCCGAGGTGGCGAGCGCGATGCGTCCGCTGTCCGTGCGGGGGAGGGGCCTGGCGGTGCCGTCGCAGGGGGAGACGAGCCACAGTTCGAACTCGGGGAAGTTCGTCGGGTAGACGTAGACGCCGTCGCCTCCCTCGGGGAGGTGGATCTGCGGCGCGTGCGGGGTGAAGTTGACGACCTGGAGCAGGGCGTCGACGTCGATGTGCTTGCGGGTCAGCCCGCCGCGCATCACGTTGTCGGAGTTCGCCATGATCTCCACGACGGTGCCACGGAGGTAGGCGTGCATGACGCCAGCCTCCAGCATCGTGCTCTCCCCGGGCTCCAGCGAGATCCGGTTCAGCAGCAGGGCCGCCAGAATGCCGGGGTCGCCGGGGAAGTGCTCGTCGAGTTCGACGGCGGTGCGGGCGAACACGCCGAGGTCACCGGGCGCGTCGAGGTTCTCGACCGCGGCGGCCAGCACGACGTCGACGAGGTGGCGGCGGTCGTCCAGCGACAACACGTCGAGGAAGACCTCCTGCAGGGCGGGCGCGTCGCGCCGGTCGCGCAGCGGGCCGATGACGCTCGCGAGTTCGTCGGCCACGCCCAGCGCCTCGAAGAGCCCTGCGGTCTTGAGGGGATCGCGGAAGCCGACCAGCCCCTCGAAGGGGGTCAGGGCGACGATGGCCTCCGGCTTGGGCCAGTCGTCCTTGTAGGAACGGTGTGGGTCGTCGACGGCCAGCCCCAGCAGGGACTCGTGGGCGTAGCCCACCTCGGCCTGTTCCCGTGACGGGTGGGCCTGGAGACTCAACGGGGAGCCTGCGGAGAGGATCTTCAGCAGGAACGGCAGTCGACCGCCGAACGCGGCGCGTGTCGCAGCCCCGACCAGGGCCGGATCATCGCGCAGGACCTCGTCCAGCGACGCCCCGTCCTCGACGAACGTGGGGCCTCCCGGATGGGCACCCAGCCAGTACTCGGCCCACGGGGTGCCATCGGGTTCGCGCCGCAGGAGGGCCGGGATGTCCTCGGTCGTCCCCCAGGGGAAGTGCTGGACGTGGCCGGTGAGTCGGCGCATGGCGATGGATCCTCATGGTTGCTGACGGGTCGTCTCGACTCTACCCGTTCGCCATGGATCGCGCCCTCCCAGGGCGGGGACCAGCAGGGTAATGACATCGATGTGGTTCGCCTCTACCATGGGGGACATGTCCGAGGCCATCGACCGCGCATCCGCCGCCCAGCTCTCCGAGCGTGACGCCGCGATTCTCGACTTCGAGGACAGCTGGTTCACCGCGGCCGTGCCCAAGGAACAGGCCATCATGGAGCGGTTCTCCCTGTCGGCGACGCGCTATTACCAGCACCTCAACCAGCTGATCGACACGCAGGAGGCGCTGGCCCACCGCCCGCTCCTGGTCAAGCGGCTGCGCCGGATGCGCTCGCAGCGGCAGGCGGCGCGCTCGGCCCGCCGGCTCCACGGCTGACGCCCGTCAGGCGCGCCTGAGCCGCGCCAGGGCCTCCCGGAACGGCAACCGCGGCATCTCCCGGTAGCCTCCCGCAGCCAGCCCCGCCTGCCTCTCGAAGTGGTTCGCGGCGGCCCGGTCGCCCGTGCGGAACAACGACCAGCCCGACGCCGCCAGGTACAGCGGGAGGAACGGCAGCCCGAGGCAGTAGGCCCACTGCCACGCGTGTTCCTCCTCGTGGGCCATCAGTGTGGGGTTGCCGGCCTGCGCCTCCTCGAGCGACTTCCGGAACACCAGCACCACGCAGCCCACCGTCATGGCCCCGGCCGGCACCGGCAGGGAGACGCGGTCGGCCACGATGAGGTGACGGTGGCGACGGAGCCGCCCGCGACCCACGGCGATGAGGATCAGGCCCAGCGGGGTGGAGAGATTGACCACGTTCGCGATGTTGCGGATCGTCCTGGCTGTGTCCATGCGCATCCCAAATGAGCGTCGGTACCTATACCTGCTGACCCTAGCCGCTGGCAGAGTCGGGCCCACACCAACCGGAGGACCGATGAGCCACACGCAGCCGATGCCAGACGACCTGCTCGAAGGGCTGACACGACAGTTTCTCGCCATGCGCCAGGGCGGCGACGAGGCGACCGTCGTCGACGTGAGCGGACAGGTGCAGGCGAGCGTCTCCCTCTCGGGTCGGCTGGAGCGGGTCGTGGTCAGCCCCCGCTGGCAGGACCGCGTCGACGACGAGGATCTGGCGGGCATCGTCCTCGAGACGATCAGCCGGGCCCAGTTCGGGGCCATGGAACTGCCCGACGACGAGGCCCTCGCGGCCGTGAGCGACGCGGACGTGGAGGCCGGGGTCGAGGAGGCCCTCGCCCGCGCCACCGAACAGCTGCTGCGCCCGCGTTCGGAGGAGGAGCGGCAGGCCCGGATCGACGCGCTGCCCGCCCTCTTCGCGTCCATGGACGCCGACCTCGCCCGCATGGACCGGGCGCTCGACCGGCTCGAGGGCAGCCTCGATGCCGACGCCGTCGAGGACATCGAACCCGAGGGCGACGAGTTCCGTTCAGAGAACTCGATGGTGACGGTGATCGCCAAGGACGGCTTCGTCGTGGACGTGGCCATCCACGCCAACTGGCTGCGGGGCAAGTCCGGTATCGCCGTGACCGAGTGCCTCGACCAGATCATCGAGCAGGTCAACGACCAGCAGCCCGCGGGCGACGAGTAGAGGAGCAGCGTTGTCCGAGACGAACATGGGGGCCTACGAGTGGCCGACCCAGACCGAGTACGTCGGCGCGATGCGCGGCGCACCGACCGGCACCGCCCTGGCGGACGAGCCGGCGGTGGAGTACGTCGAGGGGGAGGCCGTCACGGCCATCCCCGATGACGCGATCGACATCACCGCCGACGTGACCATCGACGACGATGCCGTGGCCGTCGCGCCCGACGGCACCGTCGTCGACACCCAGGGTGACGGCACCACGATCTCCACGTCCGACGGCGTCGAGATCGCCATCGACGCCGACGGCGTCATCACCGTCGACGCCGACTTCACGGACGGCGAGTCCGTCGACATCTCCACCCTGGCGGTGGGGGCGTCGCTGACGACCGAGTCGGGCACCGTCATCACCAAGAACGAAGACGGCACGATCACGATCGAGCAGGCCAACGGGCAGGTGCTGACCATCAACCCTGACGGGACGGTCGACGTCGACCTGCCCGAGGGCTACGACGCGGACGGCTCCGGCGCGAGCGCGGGCGTCGGCTCTGGCGGCGGGGGAGGCGGGGAGGATCCCGCCGGGGAGGCAACCGACGATGCAGCCGGAGGCGGCGGCTCCGACACCGGCGGCGGCTCCGGCGGTGGACTCGGCTCCGGCGGTGGCTCCGGCGGCGGAAGTGACGCAGGTGGCGGTCTCGGCGGCGGTGGCCTCAGCGGCGGCGTCTCCAGCGGCGTGCGGCCCACGGATCCCCTGACCGACGGGCTCTACAACCCGAACGAGGCAGGCGGGGCCGAGGAACCGGCTCTGCCGCCGATGACCGGCACGACCACACCCCCGCCGGTCGCGACCGTCCCGCCGGCGACCGTCACGCCCCCCGTCACAGGTCCGCCCGACACGGACGGCGACGGGATCCCCGACTACCTGGACACCGACTCGGACGGCGACGGCATCAGCGACGCTGTCGAGGGCGCCGTCGACTCCGACGGCGACGGGATCCCGGACTTCCGCGACACCGACTCCGACGGCGACGGCATCAGCGACGCGATCGAGGGCGCGCCCGACGCGGGCACCCCGGGCGCTCCGAAGCCCCCGGAGGTCGACGTCCCGACAGGGCCCAAGCCCCCGGAGGTCGACATTCCCAAGCCCCCGGCGGGCGGCGTCGAGGGGCCGGGCGGCCCCGGCTCAGGCGGCGGCCCCGGTACGGGCGGTGGCGGGACGGGCAGCGGCGGTACCGGCGGCGGTGGGACCGGTGGTCCTGGCACAGGCGGCGTCGGTGGTGGCGGTGGCGAGGGCTACACCGTCGACCTGTCCGACCTGCGCGACGACGCCCGCTTCGTCGAGAACCTGCGTCCCCTCGCCCGCGAGCTGGACGACTGCTGGGAGCGGGTCGGCGAGCTGATCCAGCACTGGGGCCTGTGGGCCCGCGCTGAGGGCCCCTACACGAAGGGCTGTTCCACCTTCAGCAAGCTGTACACCGGCGCCGGGCAGGAACTGCGGGCCATCGGCAACGCGCTCAGTGAGACCGCCGCCGAATACGAGGCCGTCGAGTCGCAGGGCACTGCGACAGCCGGCAGGATCAACCAGTAAGGGGCCGGAGATGGCAACGCAGAGAAGCTACGTCCAGCGATTTCCGGTCAAGGATCCGTCGGGCTGTTACAGCCCGGACATCCCCCGCCGCGGCTCACAGGGGTGCGACTTCACCCTCGACGTCTCGTGGATCGTCGATCTGCTCGACAGGCTGCAGGAGAAGCTCGGCCGCGTGAGTGACTACATCCAGAAGGCCAAGAGGATCGCGCAGAAGATCCTCGACAAGATGGGCGGCCTCCTGGATGTGCTCTACAAGATCCCCGGAGTCGGCAGCTTCGCCAAGGACAAGATCGAGCGCATCGTCAACTGGCTGTTCTCCGCGGCCGATCTCATCGTCCGCGGACTCAACAAGCTCGCCGAGCTCGCCCAGCAGGCCCTCGCCCCCTGGGAGGTGCGCTCGGCCGGCCGCTCCATCGTCAATCAGCTGGTGCCCAAGTGCGAGTCCTTCGCCGCCGAGTTCGAGCCCGGCAACCTGAAGTCCAGCTCCACCTGGACCGGCGACGCCGCGACCAGCTTCCTCGACGCCTACGCCAGGCAGGGCAAGGCCGCGCAGGACACAGCCCAGGCGGCCGCGCTGTTCGGCCAGGCGGTCAAGCGGATGGGCGACGACGGCGTACAGACCACGAAGGACCTGGCACTCGACCTGGCCGAGCATGCCGCGAAGATCATCAGCCAGGGCGTGCGGCTCCTGAGCGTCCCTGTCGGGACGGTGACGGCGGCCATCCGCATCATCGATCTGGTCCGCAACGTCGTCGCCCTGATCCAGGCCTGGCAGCGGCACATGCGTGACGTCGCGCGCCAGACCGCCGACATGGCGGCGGCCACCGCCAGCGTCGTCGCGGGTGGGGAGTGGCCGAAGGCCGTCACGACCGGGTGATTCTTTGCACTCGTTGGGGGAGAGTGCTAATAATGGGGTTAGCACTCTCCTGTGGGGAGTGCTACCGAATCGCCGGTGAGGCAACAGCCGTCCGTCGCGGGCACTCGCGGTTCGATCCCAGACAGAACATCCGGGGTGGCCACACCCCACCGACGGGAGGACTCCCGAAGAACCATGGCAAAGCTGATTGAGTTCAATGAGGCCGCACGCCGCGGCCTTGAGCGCGGCATGAACACCCTTGCCGACGCAGTGAAGGTGACGCTCGGCCCCAAGGGCCGCAACGTCGTCCTTGAGAAGAAGTGGGGCGCCCCCACCATCACCAACGATGGCGTGTCCATCGCCAAGGAAATCGACCTCGAGGACCCCTACGAGCGCATCGGCGCCGAACTGGTCAAGGAGGTCGCCAAGAAGACCGACGACGTCGCGGGCGACGGCACCACCACCGCCACCGTGCTGGCCCAGGCGATGGTCCGCGAGGGCCTGCGCAACCTGTCGGCCGGCGCCAACCCGATGGGCCTGAAGAAGGGCATCGAGATCGCGGTCGCCGCGATCGTCGAGCAGCTCTCCGACATGGCCATCGACGTCGAGACCAAGGAGCAGATCGCCGCCACCGCGTCGATCTCCGCCGCTGACACCACCGTCGGCGAGATCATCGCCGAGGCGATGGACAAGGTCGGCAAGGAAGGCGTCATCACGGTCGAGGAGTCGAACACCTTCGGGCTCGACCTCGAGCTGACCGAGGGCATGCGCTTCGACAAGGGCTACATCTCCCGTACTTCGTCACCGACGCGGAGCGGATGGAGGCGACCCTCGACGATCCGTACATCCTGATCGCCAACTCGAAGATCTCCTCGCTGAAGGATCTCCTGCCCGTGCTGGAGAAGGTCATGCAGTCGGGCAAGCCGCTGCTGGTCATCGCCGAGGACGTCGACGGTGAGGCCCTCGCCGGCCTGATCGTCAACAAGATCCGTGGCACCTTCAAGTCGGTCGCCGTCAAGGCCCCGGCTTCGGCGACCGCCGCAAGGCCATGCTGACCGACATCGCCATCCTCACCGGTGGCCAGGTCATCTCCGAGGAGGTCGGCCTGTCGCTCGACGCCGTCTCCCTCGACCTGCTCGGCCAGGCCCGCTCCGTCCTCATCACCAAGGACGAGTGCACCATCATCGAGGGTGCGGGCGAGACCGCGCAGATCGAAGGCCGCGTGGCCCAGATCCGTCGCGAGATCGAGAACTCTGACTCCGACTACGACCGCGAGAAGCTCCAGGAGCGCCTCGCAAAGCTGGCCGGCGGCGTCGCCGTCATCAAGGTCGGCGCGGCCACCGAGGTGGAGCTCAAGGAGCGCAAGCACCGCATCGAGGACGCCGTCCGCAACGCGAAGGCTGCCGTCGAGGAGGGCATCGTCCCCGGTGGTGGCGTCGCGCTGCTGCAGGCCGCTGCCGCCACGTCGTTCGACCTGACCGGTGACGAGGCCGTCGGCGCGCAGATCGTGCTCGCCTCCGCCTCGGCTCCGCTGAAGCAGATCGCCGTCAACGCCGGCCTCGAGGGCGGCGTCGTCGCGGAGAAGGTCGCGAACCTTCCCGCCGGCGAGGGCCTCAACGCGGCCACGGGCGAGTACGTGTCGATGGTCGCCAGCGGCATCATCGACCCGGCCAAGGTCACCCGCTCCGCGCTGCAGAACGCGGCGTCGATCGCGGCCCTGTTCCTCACCACCGAGGCCGTCATCGCGGACAAGCCCGAGAAGGCTGCTGCGATGCCCGGTGGCGACGAGATGGGCGGCATGGGCGGAATGGGCGGCTTCTGATCCGCACCTGACGCACAACGTCAACGCCAGGAGGGCGGTCCCGTTCAGGGGCCGCCCTCCTGGCGTGTCGGCGGACATGTACACGAAACGCCCGAAATCGTACGTATCCCAGGTGATGTGTACCCGGCGTCACCATGTCGTTCGTCGATGACGGCGCCGCGCGGGGTGCGCTGCGGGCGGTACCCTCCTCATCATGGTTGAACCGGGCGTCGCTGCGCGGGCCGTCACGGTCCGTCGGGCCGTCGATGGCCCCTTCCGGCTGCTGCGCGCCGACCTACTTCCCGTCGTCGTGGCCGTCCTCGGGCACCGCTTCGGGTCCACGCGGGTCATCGGGTACGCCGAGTTCGTCGAACAGGTGGCCCAGGACCTCGACGAACTGCGCGACGCCGGGTTCGCCCTCCCGCGCACGGCCCAGGAGTACGCGACCGACTGGGTGGCGAGCGGCTACCTGGTCCGCCGTCCGGGGGCCGCGGCCCGCGAGGAGACCGTGGAACTTTCGCGTTCCGCGGCCGACGTGGTGCGTTTCGTCGGCAGCGCGCAGGAGTCGCGCTCCGCCGTGACCTCCTCCCGACTGAGCAACGTGACCGGCCTTCTCGACGCGCTCGCCCGCGAGTCGGACCCCGACGCCACCACCCGCGTCCAGGGGCTGCGGGAGGAACGCGACCGCATCGACAGGGAGATCGCCCGCATCGAGGCCGGCGACTACGAGCCGCTCGACGACCTCATCGCCCGCGAACGGCTCACCGAGATCCTGCGCCTCGCCGGCGAGGTACCGGGCGACTTCGCGAAGGTGGCCGACGACCTCGAGTCGCTCAACGGCTCCCTGCGGGAGCAGATCATCAACAACGACGGCTCCCGCGGCGGGGTCCTGGAGGACGTCTTCTCCGGCGTCGACCTCATCGAGACGAGCGAGGCGGGGCGCACCTTCAACGCCTTCCACGAACTCCTGCTCGACAGTGTGCTGGCCGACCGTTTCGATGCGTCTGTCGAGGCGCTCCTCGACCGCCGGTTCACGGGCACCCTGCCCGCGGCGGAGGTCGTCTTCCTGCGCCGGTACCTCACTGTGCTGCAACGGGAGAGCCACCAGGTGCGCCGCAGCCTCACCGACTTCTCCCGCAGCCTCCGCCGCTTCGTCGAGACCCAGGAGTACCGCGAACACAAGCGGCTCGCCGAGGCGCTGAGCAGGGCCGACCAGGCCGCCCTCGCCGCGCTGAAGCGGCACCCGCCGACCGCCCCCCTGGGCCGTGACCTCGACCTCACCTCCACCCGGATCTCGTCGGTGGGGGCCTGGGCGCTGCACAACCCGGCCGACCTGCGGACCGCCGACAAGGTGGTGGCCAACGAGGTGCCCGAGCTGGACCTGGAGGCGCTGCGGCTGCTGGTCCGCCTCACCGAGATCGACTTCCCGGAGCTGGAGCGGCAGATCGCCGAGACGGTGACCGCCGCGCCCGGCGCGACCGTCGGAGACGTCCTGGCGGCGCACCCGGCCTCGCAGGGGCTCGCCTCGATCGTCGGCCTGCTGGTGCTGGCCGAGAACCACGCGACGGTGGCGACCGGCCGTGAGGAATGGGTCTGGACCTCCTCGCAGGGCAGCCGCCGCACCGTCTCCGCCCCGCGCTACGTGTTCACCGACGTCCCGACCCAGTGGAGCCAGCCATGAGCCTGCACAGTGCGCCCAGGAGAGCCGACGGCGAACCGGACGACTTCGACGACGACGTCGAGCCGGTCGAGGCTCCCGACGACCCGGGCGAACTCGACCCCGGCACCCGCAGACTGCTGCTGAAGCTGCTCAACGGCCCCTATGTCCGGGCCGAGGAGCACGCCAAGCTGTGGGCGGCCCTGGAGCGAAACGAGCCCGTCGTGCGCTCCCGGCTGGCCGACCTGTACCTCGAGCTGGTCATCGACCGTGACTCCGGTGTCGCCTTCGTCCGGAACCTGGCCGTCGATGACGCCCCGAAGGTGGTGCGGCGCCAGCCCCTGACCCTCCTCGACACCGTCCTCGTGCTCTACCTGCGGCGGCTGCTGCTCGCCGGCCAGGGGCGCGGGGGTCGCGTGTTCGTCGGCCGCGACGAGATCGAGGACCAGCTGCGCGGCTTCCTGGCCAGCGACAGCACCGACAAGAAGGCCCAGGAGGCAAAGGTGGCGCGGTCGATCGCGAAGATGACGGACAACTCGATCCTGCTGCGTGCCGAGGTCGACGACCGGTGGGAGATCTCCCCGGTGCTGCGGCTCGTCTTCGGAGCGGAAGAGGTCGCCACCGTCACCGCCGACCTCGAGAGGATGGCCGCAGAATGACGCAACACCGGCTCGCCCGCGTCCAACTCATCAACTGGGGCACGTTCACAGGGGAGTGGAGCTTCGCCGTTCCGTGGAAGGGCATGCTGCTGACCGGCCCCTCGGGTGCAGGCAAGTCGTCCGTCCTCGATGCCATGGCCGCGGTCCTCGTCGCGCCCGGCAAGCTCCGCTTCAACGCCGCCGCCCAAGGCACGGACACCCGCGACCACGACCGCAGCCTCGTCACGTACGTGCGCGGCGCCCACAAGCGGGAGGCCGACGAGGAGACGGGCGAGGTCGGGGCTGCGTTCCTCCGCAAGGGGCCGACGTGGAGCGGGATCGCGCTGACCTTCGTCGACGCGGCCGGCACGGCCACGAGCCTGGTGCGCCTCTTCCACATCAGCGGCAGCTCCGCCCAGCGCGAGGACCTGAAGTCCCTGTTCGCCGTCGCGCCGGGTGAGGTCGACCTGCTCGCGCTCCAGGGCTTCGTCGCCAACGGGATCGAGCACCGCCAGCTGAAGGCCGCGTTCCCCGACTGGCACACGTACCCGGCCGACAAGTACGGCTCGTTCTCCGAACGCTTCCGCCGCCTGCTCGGCATCGGCTCCGAGCAGGCCCAGGTGCTGCTGCACAAGACCCAGTCAGCGAAGAACCTGACGAACCTCGACGCGCTGTTTCGCGACTTCATGCTCGACGGGCCCGGCACCTTCGACCTGGCGGAGCAGATGGTCGAGCAGTTCGGCGAGCTGCGCTCGGCCCACACCACCGTCGTCGACGCCCGCAACCAGGTGGACGCGCTGCTCCCGCTGCGGCCGCTCGCCGCCGAGCTGGGCGACCTGGACACGCGCCACCGCGCCGTCGAGTTGCAGGCCGTGCACCTGGACGCCTGGCTGTGGGGACGGCGGCTGACGGCGGTGCGGGACGAGCTCGAGACCCTCCAGCCGGTGACGGCCAGGCTCGAGGCCGAGGTGGGCGCCGCCGAGACGGCGGTCAAGGTCGCGGAGGAGGAGCGGCGCCGCTGCCAGCAGGCCCTCGACAACTCGGGCGGAGGCGACGTGTCGCTGCTGGAGAAGGTGCGGGCCGGACATGTCGCGGACCGCGACCGGGTCATCGCCGAGCGGGCCCGCGTCGAACACTGTGCCGGACTGCTCGGGCTGGCGGCCCCCTCCAGCGCCGCCGACGTCGGCCGCTTCGCCGACGAGGTGGCCGGGCAACGGGAGGCGCTGGTCTCGCGGCGCGAGGCGTTCTCGGTGGCCCAGCGGGAGCGGCTGACCGCCAAGGGCGAGGCGACCGGTCGGCGGGGGCGCCTGGCGGACGACCTCGCCGCCCTGCGACGGCACCGCTCCAACCTGGACGCACGGCTGCTGGCCGTCCGGGAGAACCTGGCGACCGTGCTGCAGGTGCAGCCCGGCCGGCTCCCGTTCGTCGGCGAGTTGCTGCAGGTCCGCGCCGACGAGGCCCGCTGGACGGGTGCCATCGAACGGGTGCTCGGCAGCTTCGCCCGCACGCTCGTCATCCCCGCCGGCTACTACCGGGCAGCCGCCGAGTACATCGACCGGGAACACCTGCACACGCGGCTGGTGTATGAGCGGGTGGAGCCGGTTGACGGGGCGGTCCAGCCCGTCGAGGCCGACCTGCTTCCCGGCAAGCTGGAGGTGGCCGATTCGGAGTACGCAGGCTGGGTGGCCGAGCGGCTGGAACGCCGGTTTCGCTACGCCTGCGTCCCCGACCCGACCGCCTTCGGCGACCACGACCGGGCCGTTACAGTCAACGGCCAGGTGAAGCACTCGGCCGGGCTGCACGAGAAGGACGACCGCAGGCGCGTCGACGACCGCTCCCGCTGGGTCCTCGGGTTCTCCACGGGGGCGAAGGAGGCCGACCTCGAGGAACGACTGGCACGGGTCAACGCCGAACTCGACGGGATCGAGGCTGACCTGCGCCGGCTGGACGACGAGCAGGCGGACATCGAGGCCCGCTCCGGTGCGCTCCGCGGCCTGGACGGCCTTCAGTGGGAGAACATCGACCCCGCCGCCCACGAGGAGAGCATCGCGGGTGTCGACCGCAGGCTCGAGCAGTTGCGCAGTGACAACCGGGATCTGGCCCGTCTCTCGGCCGAGTACGAGCGTGCGAGCGATGCCAAGGCCCTCGCCGACCGGCAGGTGGGCGACCTGCGGCTGGCGCGGGACCGCCACGCGGGAACCGTCGCGGCAAAGACGACCGAGGCCGAGCGGCTCGCGGCCCGGCTGGCCGATGCGCCGCCCGTCCCGGTCGACGTGGCCGACGCCCTGACACGCGAGGCGGCCGGGCTCGCCGACGCCGACCTCGACGCCCGCCTGCGGGACCGGCTCCACCGTCGCTCCACCGAACTCACCCAGGCCATCGCCCGGACCGACCGGCAGGCGGGGCGCCTGATGGACGCCTACCGCAACGACTGGCCCGCGGCCGCCGCCGACTGGGCAGGAACGCGTGAGTACCTGCCCGAGTTCCTGGGCCGGCTCGACGAGCTGGAGGCCGACCGGCTGCCCGAATTCGAGGACCGCTTCTTCGACCTGCTCAACCGGCAGGCCCGCAACAACATCACCATGCTGTCCTCCCAGATCCGCAACGCCCGTGCCGAGATCCGCAGCCGGGTCGACGACGTCAACCGCTCCCTGCTGCTGACCCGGTTCAGCCGAGAGGGCATGCTGCAGATCAAGGTGCTGGACCGCTCGCTGCCGGTGGTCGACGAGTTCCGCCGCGACCTCGGCAGGATCACAGAGACCTCGCTGCTCGACCTGGGCGGCGCCGAAGCCACCGACGAACGCCGCGCCGCCGAGGAGAGGTTCACCCACATGGAGCGGCTCCTCGACCGGCTCGGCTCCGCCGATCCAGGCGACAGGTCCTGGCGCGAGCTGTGTCTCGACACCCGTCAGCACGTCGCGTTCCAGGCCAGCGTGGTCGACGACGACGGCGTCCAGGTCGACGTCTACACCGGGTCGGGCGGCCGCTCCGGCGGCGAGCGGCAGAAGCTCGTCACGTTCTGCCTCGCAGCCGCGCTGCGCTTCCAGCTCGCGCCCGAGGGACACACCGAGCCGACCTACGCGCTCGTCGTCATCGACGAAGCCTTCGACAAGGCCGACCACACCTTCACGCAGGCCGGGCTCGAGGTGTTCCGCACCTTCGGGTTCCAGCTCCTGCTGGCCACCCCCATGAAGATGCTGCAGACGATCGACGACTACGTCGGCGGCGTCGTGATGGTCACCAACCAGCCGGGACGGGGATCCACGCTGCAGGAACTGCACTACGACCTCGCCCGGCCGGCGTCCACGCCGGCGGCGGAGGCAGAGCAGGAGACGCTGGTGTGAGGAGCGTCGACGACTTCGTGGCCTTCGCCCGCAGGCAGTGGCGACGCCGGTACCCGGACTGGCTGGCGGGCGTGGCCGACGGTGACCTCGACTGGACGCTGCACCCGCCGACGCAGGCGGAGGCGCTGGCCAGTCCCGATGCGGTCGCCGCCTGGGCGACGTCCTGGCAGCGCTTCGGCGCCCGCCCCGGTGCCACCGTCGAATGGGTGTCGCGGCGGTGGCCGTCGATGGGCACCCAGCGGCTCCCTGCCCGCGTCCGGGCCTCGGGGGAGCTGGTGGCCGGGCTCGTGGGGCAGACCGCCGGCTGGGCGATCGCCCGCCAGGCCGTCGACGGGCTGACCCGGGGGTGGCCGGACCTGGATCTCGCCGCGGGGATCGCCGCCGCCGCACGCGGCATGCTGGCGCTCGAGGCCGACGATGTGCCGCGGCTGCACGCGGTGCTCGGCTGGATCTCCGCCCACCCCGATTCGGGGATCTGGGAGCGGGAGTTGCCCGTGGTGGGCATCGACACCAAGTGGGTCGAGCGGCACCGGGCGGCGATCGAGCCCCTCGCCGCGTCGATCACGGGCACGGGGACGGGGCTCAGGCGCCGCGGCATCGGGTTCCTCGTCCGCGACCTCGCCGCTGCGGCTGACAACACCGGCCTCAGCGTCGACCTCGCGGGGCTTGCCCGGCTCGGTTTTGTCTCGGCCGTCGTCCTCGTCGTGGAGAACCTCACCACCGTGGCGACGCTGCCGCCGCTGCCGGGGACGGTCGCGATCCACGGCATGGGGTTCGCCGCCCCCACCCTCGCCGAGGTCGACTGGGTCCGCGGCGCCGACGTCGTCTACTGGGGCGATCTCGACACCTACGGCTTCCAGATCCTCGGCCGGGTGCGCGCCGCGCTGCCGCAGACCCGCTCGGTGCTGATGGATGTCGAGACCCTGCGCGCGGCGGGCGACTTCGCCGTCACCGAACCCCGCCCTACCGCGGCGAGATCGGGCACCTGACCCTCGACGAGCTCTCCGCGCTCGCTGAACTTCGGGCCGGTGACCTGCGCCTCGAACAGGAACGCATCCCGCGGGAGCTGGCGCACGCCGCCCTCGCCGCAGCCGTCGCCCCGCACGGGTAGCCGCCCCCGTCCGCCGTCATACTGGCCCCATGGACGCCGTCGACTTCCTCGCCCACTGGGTCGACCGCGCCACGATCGCCTGGCCCGCCGACCTTGCCCCCGATCCCACCGCCGTCACCTGGGAACTGTGGGCCGCCCCTGCCGGCGGGCTTTCCGTCGTCGACGGCGTCGTCGCGGCCCGGCGCGCCCCTGCCGTCAGGATCGCCGGCCTCGCCCTCGATCCGTCCGGCCTGACCGTCCGGCAGCTGGAGGTCCGCGGCCACCTCGCCGGCTACCTCGCGCTGCGGGTGGCGGCCGACCGGGCCGACATCGAGCGGGCCCTGCTCGGGCAGGTCGCCGTCCTCCAACGCGGCCCCGGCGGCGAGCCGCGGCTCCTGACCGGGGTGCAACTCCCCGGCGTCCTCGACGACCTCTACGCCGACGCCGCCCGCGCCTCCACGCTCGGCCCCTCCTTCGGCCGGGACGGTGTGCCCACGGTGCGGCTGTGGGCGCCGACGGCGACCGGGGTGCGGCTCCTACTCGAGCAGACCTCCGCGGCGGCACCCGGCCGACGGTGGCACGCGCCGGTGTCGCTGCCCATGGCCCGCGGCCTCGACGGCGTGTGGAGTGTCACGGGGGAACCGGGCTGGCGGGACGCCCGCTACCGCTTCGCCGTCACGGTCTACGCCCCGTCGGTGGGGGCCGTCGTCACCAGCAAGGTCACCGACCCGTACTCCGTGGGCCTGACCGTCAACTCCACCCGCTCCGTCCTCGTCGACCTGGCCGACCCGGCGCTGGCCCCCGCGGGCTGGACCGACACGCGGGCCCCCCGGGTCGAACGGCGCGTCGACCGCGCCATCTACGAACTCCACATCCGCGACTTCTCCGCCCACGACGAGACCGTCCCCGAGGAGCTCCGCGGCACCTACTCCGCGTTCACGGTGCCCGACTCGGACGGCATGACCCGGCTCGCCGAGCTGGCCGCTGCGGGCATGAACACCGTCCACCTCCTGCCGTGCTTCGACATCGCCACCATCGAGGAGGACCGCGCCCGGCAGCGGGTCGCCGTCGTCCCGAGGCGGGCCCGGCCGACGAGGCGCAGCAGGCCGCCGTCGTCGCCGTGGCCGACCACGACGCCTACAACTGGGGCTACGACCCCTTCCACTACTCGACGCCCGAGGGCTCGTACGCCCCCGCCGACCGCCAGGAGGGTGGCGCCCGCACCGTCGCCTTCCGCGAGATGGTGGGCGCGCTGCACCGCGCCGGCTACCAGGTGGTCCTCGATCAGGTGTTCAACCACACCGCCGACTCCGGGCAGGGACGGGTCTCCGTGCTCGACCGGATCGTGCCCGGCTACTACCACCGCCTCGACGCCAGGGGCGCCGTCGAGAACTCCACCTGCTGCCACAACACCGCCACGGAGCACGCCATGATGGAGCGGCTCATGGTCGACTCGGTGGTGACCTGGGCCACCGCCTACCGGGTCGACGGGTTCCGCTTCGACCTCATGGGCCACCACTCCGGCGCCAACCTGCTCGCCGTCAGGAACGCCCTCGACGCACTGACCCTCGAGGCCGACGGCGTCGACGGCCGCGCCGTCCTCCTCTACGGCGAGGGCTGGGACTTCGGGGAGGTCGCGGGCAACGCCCGCTTCCGGCAGGCCACGCAGGGGCAGCTGGCCGGCACCCACATCGCGACGTTCAACGACCGCCTCCGCGACGCCGTCCTCGGCGGCTCCCCATTCGACTCGGACAAGGTGGCCGGGCAGGGCTTCGGCACCGGCCTGTTCAGCGACCCCAACGGGGCTTCGACGGCGACGCCCGAGCAGCAGCGCGCCGACCTGCTGCACCGGCAGGACCTGATCCGCCTCTCGCTGGCCGGAAATCTCCGCGACTACGCCTTCGAGACGAGAGACGGCCGCGTCCAGAGTGGCGCCGAGCTCGGCTACAACGGGCTGCCCGCCGGCTACGCCGAGGAGCCGGACGAGGCGCTGGCCTACGTCGACGCCCACGACAACGAGACCCTCTTCGACATTGGCATCTGGAAGCTCCCCGTCGGCACCCCGATGGCCGCCAGGATCCGGATGAACACCCTCGCCCTGGCGACCGTCGCGCTGGGCCAATCGCCCCTGTTCTGGCACGCGGGCACCGACCTGCTGCGCTCCAAGTCGCTCGACCGGGACTCGTTCAACTCCGGCGACCACTTCAACCGGCTCGACTGGGCCATGCGGCGCAACAACTTCGGCGTCGGGCTCCCGCCCGCCTCCCACAATGCCGCCCAGTGGGCAGCGATGCGGCCGCTGCTGGCCGACCCGGCGCTGACGCCGTCGCCCGCCGACATCGCCGAGGCGCACGCCCGGGCGCTCGACCTGCTCCGCCTGCGCCGCGCCTACCCGCTGCTGCGGCTCGGGTCGGCGCGCCGCATCCGGGCCAAGGTGAGCTTTCCGAACGCCGGCCCCGGCCAGAGCGCCGGGTTGATCCTGCTGCGCATCGACGACACCCGCGGCCGCGACGTCGACCCCGATCTCGACGGGCTGCTGGTCGCCTTCAACGCCTCCCCGGAGACGATCGTCGAGGAGGTCGACGGCATGGCCGGGCTGCGGCTGTCGCTGGCGCCGCTGCTGCTGGCAGGCGGTGATCCGGTCCTGACGCGGACGACGTGGGATGCGCCGTCGGGCACGCTGAGCATTCCCGGCCGCTCGGTGGCGGTGCTGGTGCAGCCCTCCGCGCCGGCCTGACCGGGGCCGGAGCCACGTCAGGCCAGCTGCAGCGTGGTGAGGCAGGTGGCGTCCTCGGCGCCGGTGGTGGCGATCGGCGCGGTGGCCGTCAGGCCGTCGGCGGTCACCGTCAGGGTCCCGTCGAGCCCACGGGGGAGCCAGAGGCCGAGGAAGCCGTTGTCGAAGGTGGTGGCCTCCGCCTCGTGGACGACCTCGCCCGTCGCGTTGTCGGTCACCGTCACCTCCACGACCGCGTTGCGCAGTTCACCGGTGCAGGTGGTGAGGCTGTGGAAGTAGCAGTCGTGTGTCTGCTCGACGTAGGGGGCGAAGGACACGTACGTCTCGTCGGCGGGCATCGGCAGCGTGAACTCGGCGCCGTCGGCACCCTTCAGCAGCAGTTCGTCGGGCCGGACGGAGGCGATCAGGTCGGTCGGCCGCTCGGCCAGGGGCGTGGCGTCGAGCCGGTCGATGATCTGGCGGGCGTCGAGGCCTGCCAGGTCGTGGGTCCGGAGGAACTCGTCGGCGGACGCGGGGGACGACTGGCCCGTGGTGGGGGTGGGCTGCGCGTCGGCGGCGCAGCCGGCCAGCGCGAGGGTGGCCGCGGCGAAGACTGCGGCGGCGAGGGCGAGGGGGCCTTCATGGTGTTCTCCTGTGATGTCTGCGTGGGGTCGCGCGTGGGCGCGGGGGTGTGGCGTGGTGGCGGCGCCGTCGGGACGACCGCCGGAGCGTCACGTGCGGCTGATGCAGAGAACCAGGAGGGACGGCGGCGGGGCCGGTCGGACCAGCCGCGACACCGTCACAGCGGCCCGGCGGGTCCGGGGCTCGACGCGGGACGCGTCGGCACGGGGCAGCCCGAGCGCCACGACGAAGGTGAGCAGCGCCATGGCGCACAGGGCCGCGGCGGCCCCGGGCGCGTGCTCGGGGCCCTCGGAGCCGAGCGGCGCGGGGGCGGCAAGGCCCGCGTCGGCATGGTGCGCCGCCGGGGCGGCGACCGGGGCATCGTGCGAATGGCCCCACGCGTTGAGTGTGCACACGGTGAGCAGGCCGACGATGAGGGCGAAGGCGAGAAGCGACCCCAGCACGACCGCGCGACGGCACGCGCCGCCGCGGATGCCGCCCCGTGTCGCCGTCGCTGTTGCCACGGTTCGACGATACCCGGTGGGGGTCACAGTGCCACTCCCGGGTCGGGGATGTGCCCGGCGGCCGTCAGCCGCCGGCCGGCCGAACCATCCGGTGCATGGGCGTGCCGCCCCAGCTGCTGCCGGCGAGGTGCCGCTCGTCGAGGTCGACGAACCCCAGACGGCGGTAGAAGCGTTGGGCGCGGGCGTTGCCGTCGATGAGCCAGAGGTACAGCGCGCGGCCGTCGTCGACGTCGGCGAACATGGCGGCGGCCAGGCCGGTGCCGTGCTGGTCGGGTCGGAGGTAGAGCCGCTCCAGCTGCCGCGCCGCCGGGGCGGGGGTGAAACCGGCGCCGATCTCCCAGTCCTGCGGCGCATCGACGATGCCGGCGACCCCGACGAGTTCGCCGTCGGCCTCGGCGACGAGGCGGCGGGCGGTGCCGGGGAGGCAAACGACGCGGCGAGGTCGGCGAGGCACTCCGCCCGGGCCTCGAGGTGCTGCTCGGCGAACGTCGCGGGCACGAGGCCGTCATAGGTGCGCACCTGCTCGGCCAGCAGGAAGGTGAACCACGCCTCGGCGTCGTCGGGCGTCGGGGGACGGAGGATGGGCTGGGGCACCGCCCGAGTCTAGTGTCAGCGGCCCACCCGGCCCCGGTCGCGCCCCCGACGCCCGTGCACGTTTCTCCGTGGAGCCGCCGCTGTGCGCATATGCACACAGCGGCGGCCTGAGCCAGCTTCGTGCCCGGATCCACGACGACGCGCGGCCGGCAGAGCCGGGGGATCAGATGATCGGCGTCACCGTCAGCGAGACGAGCTCGGCCACCCCGTCGGTGGCGAACCCGTCGATGCGGCCGGCGCCGCTGGGCGGGAACTGGAGCTGTGTGATCGTCCGCAGGCCGTCGGCTGCGAACACCTCGACCGATCCGCCGTCGATGTACACGTCCAGGTGGACGGGGCCGTCGGTCGCGGTCGCCGGCAGCGGCGCCTCGTCCCGGCTGAGGAACGCGTCGCCGACGCCGGGGTCGCGGCCCGCGCTGCGGTCGACGAAGACCCGGCCGGTGCGGGCGTCGTAGCCGACGAGCGTGCCGTGCTCATCGTCGCCGAGGAGGCGGAGCCCGCACGTAGACGCGGTGCCCGGCGCGAGGGTGACGCTGATGTGGGCCGCGGTCGCTGCCACATCGAGGGGGGTGACGCCGTCGAGGGTGGCCCCGTCGCGCCGGACGGCCGCGTCGGTCGCGAGCCTGCCCGCGAGCTCGGGCACGACGCTCTGGCGCAGGCGGGGGCCGGTCGGGGTCGTCACCAACTCCACGCGGCGCGGCAGCGCCATGCGGCTGCGGAGGATGGGGCCGACGGCCAGCGCGTGGGCGTACTCCCAGTTGTTCAGCCAGCCGACCATGACGCGGTGGTCGAGGCCGCCGGTGCCGAAGAAGGAGACGGCGGCGTAGTAGTCGCTGCCCCAGTCGAGCCAGTCGTAGCGCTCCAGCTCGGCCCTGCTCCCGGGCTCCAGGCCCGGATCGGCCGGGACCGTGGACTCGCTGCGGAAGGTGACGCCGTCGAACTCGCCGACGAAGTACTGGCCGGCGCTGCCGCCCGCCACGCCGCCGGGGTTGAGGTTGATGACGAGCACCCACCTGGTGGTGGCGGGGTCGCCGTCGACGGCCAGCTCGAACAGGTCGGGGCACTCCCAGATGCCGCCGGTCGCGTTGGCGGGCCCGAACTCGGACAGGTAGGTCCAGTCGCGCAGGTTGTCGCTGCGGTAGAGCACGACCTTCTTGTCCAGGGCCTCGACGGCGACCATGACCCAGTAGCTGCCCGCGGGGCCGTCGTAGCGGAACACCTTCGGGTCGCGGAAGTCGGCCGAGCCACGGTCGAGGACCGGGTTCCCGGCGTGCCGAAGCCAGGTGACGCCGCCGTCGAGGCTGTAGGCCAGCGACTGCGCCTGGATGCCCGGCAGCGTGGGGTGCTCGGGGGTGTGTGCGGAGGTGTAGATGGCCACCAGCGGTGCCGGGCCGTCGGGGGAGGTGCGGAAGCCGGCGGTGTCGTCGACATCGACGACCGCGGAGCCGGAGAAGATGCCTTCGATGGGGGTGCCGTCAGCGGCGACGCCCTGCTCGATGGCGACAGGACGCTCCGTCCACGTCACCAGATCGGGCGAGGTGGCATGCCCCCAGCTCATGTTCCCCCACGCCTCGCCGGAAGGGTTGTGCTGGAAGAACAGGTGGTAGACGCCGTCGGCGTGGACGAGCCCGTTCGGGTCGTTCATCCAGTTGCGGGCGGGCATGAAGTGGACGAGGGGACGACCCTGCGCGGAGGCGGTGTCGGACATGAGTTCTCCCTTGACGCTGATGGTGCGATGAGCCTAACTCAAACGTGTTAGGTAGTCCAGGGTCATGTCTGGAAGAGATGAGGGCTGAGGAGTTGCGCGGGTCGTCGCCCCTTGTCGGGCCGCGACGGGCACAATGTCGACATGAGTCTGCTGGAGGTCATCGCGCTCCACGCCGCCGACGCGGAGCGCGCCGAGGCTGGCGGTGCGGACCGCATCGAGTTGCTCGGCACCATGGACGACGACGGCCTGTCGCCTGAACCCCGCGCCGTGGACAAGGCCCGCCGTGCCACGTCCATCCAGATCCGGCCCATGGTCCGGCTCCGCGCCGGCTTCGGCACCGACGGCGGCGAGGCTACCCGGTTGAAGGGGCTGATCGCCTCCTACGCCGACGCCGGGGCCGATGGCTTCGTGCTCGGCTTCCTCAACGGCCTGAACCGCATCGACCGCGAGGTGGTGGACGAACTCATCGCCGACTCGCCGCTCCCGTGGACGTTCCACCGGGCGATCGACCACTGCCTCGACCAGGAGCGCGCCTGGGCGGACCTGCGCGGCCTCGACCGCCTCGACCAGGTGCTCACCGCAGGCTCGGCGCGCGGTGTCGAGCACGGCCTCGACGACCTCGTCCGCCGCGCCAGGAACGACCCCGAGGCGGCGCGCCTCATCATGGCCGGCGGCGGCCTCGCGCCGGAGCACGTCCCGTGGCTCGTCCGGGCGGGCGTGCGCGCCTTCCACATCGGCTCCCCGGCCCGGCCCGGCCGGTCGTTCAAGGCCTATGTGGACGCCGACCTCGTCACGAGCTGGCGCGACCTGATCGACGACGAGGTTTCGTATGCCCGCGTCGCCCGCTGAGCGACCCGTCACCCGCCGCCGCGGCGCGCGGGTCATCGTCGTCGCGGGCGACGAGGTGCTGCTCCAGACCGACACCGACCCCGGACTGCCCGGCTCCCGCTTCTGGCAGACCCCCGGCGGCGGGATCGACCCGGGGGAGGGGTCTGCTGAGGCGGCGGTGCGGGAACTGCTCGAGGAGACCGGGCTGGCCCTCGAGGTCGTCGACCTGGGGGCCCCGCTGGCCGTCCGCCGCGTCACGCACGGCTATTCGGACAGGATCCTGATCCAGGAGGAGACCTTCTACCGGATCGACGTCGAACGGTTTGAGCCGGTCGCGGCCGGGCTGACGGAGCGCGAGCGCCAACGCCGCGTCGGCACCGATTGGCACCGGCTCGCCGATCTGCCCGACCCGGTGTGGCCTGCGGAGCTCGCCGAACTCGTCGCGGCGCCGGCCGCCGCTGCGCTGCGGGATCTCGGCGACGTCGAGGAGTCGACGGTGCCGGTGCGCTGAGCGGGCTCAGCTGTAACGCATCGACCCGATCGCGAACGCGAACCCGGCCGCCAGCGCCGCCGTCGCGTTCAGCCAGGACGACTCGCCCAGCGTGCCCGTGAAAAGGGCGACCACCAGCATCGCCGCCGCGCCGCCGAGCACGATCGGGCCGGTCACGCCCGTCAACAGCCGGGTGCGGAGCCCCAGCGCGCCGGCGATCAGCAGGAGGATCGGGGCGGACGCGGACAGGATGAAGCCCGCGATTCCCAGGCCGGCCGCCAGCCGGGCCAGCGTGCGCTGACTGCGCACGGCCTGCGGATCGGGCCGGGTCTGATTCTGCTGTTGCGGGAGAGGCGACGGCGGGGCCCAGGCGCCCTGGGTCGGGACCCGCCCGGGGCCTGGTGCCGGTCGGCCGGTCGGCGGAGGAGACTGCACCCCTCCCGCGACCCTGGCGGACGGCGGTGGCGGGGGAGCGTCGGGTCCGGCCAGCGGCTGCCCGGTGGGGGGAGGCGGGCCGGGGGTGGTCACCGTCGACGTGGTGACGGCGAAGGGTGTGCGCGGATCGCGTCGCTGCCCGCCGCCGCCGACCGTGGTCAGCGCCATCGAACTCACGGCGAAGCTGTCCCTCGGGTTCCGCTGCGACACGGGGGCGGTGCCCAGCTGTTCGAGCGGTCGCGCGGGGGGTGAGGTGAGCTGGGCGGGGGCCGCCACGGCGCCGGGTGTCTCGGCGCGGTACGGGTCCGCGATGGGCAGCGGCTCGGCGCTGGGCGTCGCGAACCCGTCCGGTCGCTCCACGGGCGCGTACGCGGCGCCGTCCTTCCAACTGGCCATGCGGCCCATCGTAGTCGGGCCGCAGCCCGCCCCGGTCGGACGTTTCGGCCCGGGGAAATGATCACGCCGACTGCCGATTGTTGGCCGCTCCGGCCGCGGCTCCCTAGTGTGGGAGGACCACCGCCGCCATCGGGGCGGCCCCGAAGGACTGCGAGGTCTGAGCGCAATGGAAGTTGTCATCTGTCGAGACGCCGACGAGGTTGGCCGCGTCGCTGCCGATCGCATGGTCTCCTACCTCGAGGGGCTGGACACGCCGGTCCTCGGTCTGGCGACCGGCAGCTCCCCGCTGGCGCTGTACCGCGAGCTTGCCGCGCGCGTCGAGGCGGGGGTTATCGACCTCTCCCACGCGCTGGCCTTCGCCCTCGACGAGTACGTCGGCGTGCCGCTCGAGCACCCCGAGAGCTACGCCTCCGTCATCCGCCGCACGGTCGTCGAGCCGCTGAAGATGGATCCCGCCCGCGTCCGCGTGCCCGACGGCCTCGCCGACGACCTGGCCGCGGCCGCTGACGAGTACGACGCCGCGATCGAGGCCCTCGGCGGCGTCGACGTGCAGGTGCTCGGCGTGGGCAGCAACGGCCACATCGGCTTCAACGAGCCCTTCTCCTCGTTCTCGTCGCGCACCCGCGTCAAGACCCTCATGCAGCAGACCCGCGAGGACAACGCCCGCTTCTTCGACTCCGTCGACGAGGTTCCGCAGCACTGCGTGACGCAGGGGCTCGGCACGATCATGGACTCGCATGTCGCACTGCTGGTCGCGTCCGGTGAGGGCAAGGCCGACGCCGTCGCCGCGATGGTCGAGGGCTGCGTCAGCGCCCAGTGGCCGGCGTCGATCCTGCAGTTCCACCCGCGTGCTGTCATCATCATCGACGAGGCCGCCGCCTCGAAGCTGAAGAACGCCGAGTACTTCCGGCAGATCCAGGCCAGCGACATCGACCGCACGGGCGTCGCGGTCGACTGACGCCATTGGGGCGGCGCGCGCGGACCCGTTAGACTGGCCGTTCTACTCACTACTAGCTTCAGCGAGGACGACGTGCCGACCGGGAAAGTGCGATTCTTCGACGCCGACAAGGGCTTTGGGTTCATCACCAAGGACGACGGTGGCGATGTGTACGTGCGCTCCAATGCGCTGCCCGAGGGTGTCACCGCCCTCAAGGCCGGCCAGCGCGTGGAGTTCGGCGTCGTCGAGGGCCGGAGGGGCGAGCAGGCGTTGAGCCTGCGCGTCGTCGAGGCCCCCGTCTCGCTGTCGAAGGCTCAGCGGAAGAATCCTGAGCAGATGGCGGTCATCATCGAGGATCTGATCAAGATGCTCGACGGGATCGGCAACGACTACCGACACCGCCGCCACCCCGACGGTCGACATGCAGGCAAGGTGGCGCAGCTGCTGCGCCGCGTCGCCGACGAACTGGAGTTGTGACGCCCATGGCAAAGCCGAAGCTGGATGCTGTGACGGCCGCCGCCGTCGATATCGCCCGCCTGGCGGCCGAGGACGCAGGCGGCGACGACGCGGTGGGCGAACACCTCGCCGTACTCGCTGAGGACGGCGACCGCATCGTCACCCACAGCTTCGAATGCCTGCTGCCCGGGTACGCCGACTGGCACTGGGCGGTCACGCTCGTTCGCGCGTCCAGGGCCAAGGAACCGACGGTCAACGAGGTCGTCCTGCTGCCGACCGCCGAGGCGCTGCTCGCCCCGAGCTGGGTGCCGTGGGCCGACCGCATCGGCCCCGGCGACATCACGCCCGGCACGCTCATGGCGACCCCGGACAACGATCCGCGCCTCGAGCCCGGCTTCGCCGCCACCGACCTCCCTGTCGACGCGGACAACGCCGACTGGGTGCAGCTGCGCTCCACCGTCGCCGAGCTCGGCCTCGGCCGGGCGCGGGTGCTCAGCCGGTTCGGCCGTGACGAGGCGGCGGAGCGCTGGCTCGCCGGCACGCCGGGCCCGAAGGACGAGGGGTCGATCGAGGCCCCGGGCAACTGTGGAACCTGCGGTTACTTCGTGGCGCTGCGCGGCTCGCTCGGCACCCTGTTCGGCGCCTGCACCAACCAGTACTCGGCCTCGGACGGCACCGTCGTCTCCCTCGACCACGGCTGCGGGGGACACTCCGATGTCGTCGCCGAGCAGCGCGCCAGGGAGCTCCCGGCGCCGGTGTTCGACACGATCGGCGTGGACGAGGCCCTCTTCGACTGAGTCTCTGTATCAAAGAATGAGGCGGCCCCCGCGCATCGCGGGGGCCGCCTCATTTCCGTTTCGGTGGTCGGCTACCGGGACGGCGACGGAGACGGGGACACGAGGGGGGAGGGCGAGGGGGACTGAGGTTCCGAGGGTTCGCCCTCGAGCCCGCACCGGATCGGGTCCCCCATCGAGTAGTCGTCCACGACGATGCAGCCGGACGCCTCCGAGACTGCGACCACCTCGGGCGGGATCTCATCGACGAGCTTCCTTGAGAAGGTGCCCTCGCGCACGTTGTCCTCGCCCCACTGGTAGTAGTAGCCCACGCTCTGTCCGGTCTCCGGGTCGAGCATCAGCTGCCCGGTCCCCTCGCCATCCGGCACCTCGAGGATCACGACCGCCCGGCCGTCGCGCTCCAGCTCCTGGGTGATGTCGAGCCCGGGGGTCATCTTCAGCACCTCGAAGAACGCGACCCGCAGGTCGGCCGGAACCGCATCGGAGGAGAGCAGCCGGGAGATGATCATATAGGGGCCGTGGCCCGCATCGAGCGCCTCCTCCATGAAGTTCATCTTCCTGCTGTCGGCCGCCATCTTGTCGCGCAGCGCGATCGGGTCGCGGGGCAGCGAGGCGAGGAACTTGGGGCTCGGGTAGGTCCAGCTGTCGACCATCTCGTTGGGGCTCTTGGCCCACTGCCAGCCGGACTCGTCGGGGTTGGGGGTGTCGGGGTGACAGTCGGGCGAGGTGTCCTTGAGGTAATACCAGCTCGGCCGGTTGCCGTCGACGGCGATGTAGCGCCGCTCGATGCTCGACTCGGGGCAGGCGGGATCCCCTGCCGAACCCTCCTGGGTGATCTCCCAGTACTGGTCGGGCCGGGCGGGCTCGTCCACGGCGTTGATGGCAGCTTCGGTGAGCACCTCCTCGGCGCGGGCGGTGGCGCCGCTGCCGGCGAGCTGGCTCACCCCGACCCAGGCCACCAGCGCCGTCGCGGCGGCGACCGCGGCGAGGCGAGGCAGCAGGCGGCTGCGGCGCCGGGGAGGGGACGTGAGGGCCGCGGCGAGCAGGTCGCGGCGTTCCGCCTCGGTGTAGTCGGGCGTGTGGGCGGCGGGGTCGGCTTCGCGGAGCAGGGTGTCGATGTCTTTCATGGTGTTTCTCCTAGGTGGTGGTGACGGCGGCCAGGCGCGGCGCCACGGTCGGCTCGAGGAGCCGCTGGGCGCGCTTCCTCGCGCGCATGAGTCGGGTGCGGGCGGCGGAGTCGCTGAGGTCGAGGACGATGGCGATCTCTGCCGGGGTCAGGCCCTCCCAGGCCGTGAGGCGGAGGATCTCGGCGTCGACGGGCGGCAGCTGCGCCAGGATGCTATCGGCGAGCGCACGGCTGGCGCGGTCCGCACCCGGGGCGGCGGTGTCCTGGGTGGTGTCGGCGACGGCGTCAAGCATCCTCAGGTGCCGGGCCCAGGTGCGGCGGTCGTGCGCGATGGTGTGGTGAGCCACCCGCAGCAGCCACGGGAGGGCGGGTTCCGGGACGCTGGCGCGGCGTCGCCAGGCGACGGCGAACACCTCCGAGACGATGTCGTCGGCAGAGTCGGGCCCCACCCGGCGGGTGGCGTAGGCGCGCAGCGTCGTCGCGTAGAGGTCGAACAGTGCCGTCAGCCAGTCCTGGGCCTCTGGGGGGTCAAGTGCTTTCATGCCCTGTAATTCCCGCCCGGCGCACGTTCGTCACAACTCGCACGGTAGACCCGCCCGTGGGGGAGGGCTAGCGGCTCGACTCGCGCTCGACCAGCGTGAAGTTGGCTACCATCCGTCTGCCCTCGCGTTCGTCGTCCTGGTGCTCGATGCGGTCGACCAGCATGTCGACGGCGGCCTCCGCCAGCGACGTGACGCCCAGGTCGATCGTCGACAGCGTCGGCACCGAGTAGGCGCCCTCGGCGATCCCGTCGAAGCCGACGATCTTCACATCCTCCGGGCAGCGCAGGCCCCGGTCCGCCAGCCCGCGCAGGGCGCCCAGCGCCATCGAATCCGTGAGGCAGAACAGGCCGTCGAACTCGACACCGGCGTCGATGGCCTCGACGACGGCGCGGCGGGCGTCGAGCGGCGTCCAGGTCGCGCTGATCCCGATCACCTCGACGTGCGGATGGTTGTCCCGCAACTCCTCGACGGCACCCAGGAATCGGCTCTCCGACGTGGGCGCCAGCGCCCCCGGCGGCATGGGCTCGTCGTTCGTGCCGACGACACCGATCCGGCGGCAGCCGCGCTCGACGAGGTGCCGGCAGGCGGCGGCCGCGCCCTCACGGTTGGGGGAGCAGACCAGGTCCAGGTAGGTCTCCGTGATCGACTCGTCGAACAGGACGACCCGCCGGTGCTTCAGCTCCTGCTCGAGGGCCCGGATGTCGGCACCGAGCGCGCTGACGATGACGCCGTCGACCAGGCTGGTGGGCACGCCGTGGATGATGGCGCGCTCCTTCTCGGGGTCGGAGCCGGTCTGCTGGACGATGACGCCGAGGCCGCGGCGGGCCGCCGCGCTGGTGACCTCTGCCGCGAAGTGCGCGGGGAAGGGCATGTCCAGCTCGGGGATGGCCAGGCCGATCGCCCAGGTCCGGCCGGAGCGGAGGCTCTGGGCGCGGGCGTTGGCCCGATAGCCGAGGTCGTCGGCGATCCGCAGCACCCGCTCGCGGGTCTTGGCGGCGACGGTGCTCTTGCCGTTGAGCGCGTTGGACACCGTCATCATCGAGACGCCGGCGGCTTTGGCGACCTCGGCGAGTGTGACCACGGTGTCTTCTCCTTCGCTGGATGCCCACTGGGAGGGGGCAGTTGACGAGACTCTAGCATCGTCGTGTACCGTTAAAAATATAACGTTAAGAACGAAGCCCGTTCGACAGCGTCGTACTGCGATCCAAGCAAAGGAGCCCCCACCCATGGACGCACCAAAGAAGGTGTCCCGTCTCATCACGACGGTCGCCGCCATCGGAGCCCTCTCGCTCACCCTGACCGCCTGTGGCGGCGACGGCGGTGGCGCGGGCGCCGACGGAACCACCACCATCACCTACCTCTCCTGGAACAACGAGGAGCAGGCCACGCCGGTCATCGAGGCGTTCGAGGCCGCGAACCCCGACGTCAAGGTCGAGGTCAGCTTCGCCCCGCCGGTGGCCGAGTACATCCAGACCCTGCAGACCCGCATCGTGGGCAACCAGGCCCCCGACGTGTTCCGGATCGCCCCCGAGAACCGGGTGGCGCTCATCGGCGAGGGCCACGTGGCCGACCTGTCCGACCTGTCGTTCGTCGACACCCTCGGCGAAGCCAACAGGCGGGCCTACACGAGCGACGGCAAGCTCTACGGCGCCTCGTTCGGCGCCTGGGAGGCCGGCGTCGTCTACAACAAGGACCTCCTGGCCGAGGTCGGCGTCACCGAGCCCCCGACGGACTGGGACGCCTTCATCGAGCTGTGCAAGAAGCTCGAGGCCGCCGGCATCAACTCCTACACCGAGGCCGTCGACGACATCCCGCGGATCCCGCAGGGCTTCTTCGGTGACCAGTACGCGGTCGAGGGTGCGCCCGAGAGCGAGGGGGTCATCTTCGACGGTGAGTCGACCTTCGCCGACGAGTGGACCGAGGCGCTGACGCAGTGGAAGCGCATCTACGACGAGGGCATCGTCGGCATGGAGACCGTGAGCCTCACCGGCCAGCAGGTCCGTGACGAGTTCATCGCCGGCAACGTCGCGATGTTCATCACCGGCCCCTGGGACCTCCCCGCCCTCGACGAGAGCGGCGTCAACTTCGGCATGCAGTTCCAGCCCGGGATCGACGGCGGCACCTACGGCGCCGGCGCGTCCGACCCCGGCTTCGCCATCTCCGCGAAGACCGAGGGCGCCAAGCGCGACGCCTCCGTCAAGCTGCTCGAGTGGCTGGCCACCCCCGAGGCGCTGGCGCTCCAGTCCGAGCACTGGGGCTCCATGAGCACCTCGACCGCCTACGACACCGAGGTGAACCCCGTCTACCAGACGATCTACGCCGAGGGTCTCAAGGAGTCGAAGTTCTACCTCTCCATGGAGCACTGGAAGCGGGGTGCCGACGCCATTCAGGTCGAGGCCACCGCCCAGTTCCAGCAGATGGTTCAGGGCCAGATCACGCCCCGCCAGGTCGGCGAGGCGCTTGATGTGAAGCTCGGGAATCTCTAGCTGACGAAGCGAGGGCGGGCCGTTCTGCCCCCATGCCGGCCCGCCCCCCGCACCCCACCCACCGGGAGGAAATGATGTCTTCAGCCACAACGAGCCCCGACGTGCGCCGTCGGGACGAAGCCTCGGGTTCATGGAGAACCTGACCAGCGCCGGGTTCCTGCTGCCGATCCTGGCCGTCTTCACGATCCTGTTCGCCGTGCCGCTCGCGCAGACCGTCTACTACAGCTTCACCGACTTCAGCGGCTACTCGACCGACGTCTCCTTCGTCGGCCTGGAGAACTACCGCAAGGTGTTCTCCGACCCGGGCCTGCTGCAGGGGCTGTCCTTCACGCTCCTGTTCGCGATCTCCACGACCATCCTGATCACGGTCTGCGCGATCCCGCTGGCGATCGCGCTCGACAAGAAGTTCTTCGGCCGCGACTTCGCCCGCTCGACCTTCTTCTTCCTCTCGGTTCCCTCCATGGCCATCCTCGGCCTGGTGTGGCAGTACATCTTCTCCCCGCTCGAGAGCGGCGTGCTCAACACCATCCTCCGGACCGTCTTCGGCGCCGACGCCGTGCTGTGGCTCGCCGAATCGTCGCTCGCCCGCGCCTGCGTCATCTTCGTGGGTGTGTGGGGCGGCGTCGGCTGGCACGCCACCTTGTACCTCGCCTACCTGCAGGCCATCCCGCGTGACCTGTACGAGCAGGCCGAGGTCGACGGCGCCAGCAAGCTGCAGCAGTTCGGCAACATCACGCTGCCGCAGCTCGTGCCCGGCATCGTCGTGTCGACCTTCCTGCTGATGTCCGGCGGGCTCAAGGTCTACGACCTTCCCTACACGCTCACCAAGGGTGGGCCCGGGTTCTCCACCAACACGCTGACCCAGTCGATCATCGTCCAGGGCATCGCCCAGGGCCGGGCGAACGTCGGCTCGGCGGTCGCCGTCCTGTTCACCATCGCCGTCGCCGCCGTCGTCCTCGCCCAGCTGGCCGTCGCCAACCGGATCGAAAGGAGCATGTCGTGAAGCCCCGCACCCGCCGTCGGGTCAGCTCGCTGACGCTGTCCGTCGTCCTCATCTCCCTCGCCGTGGCCGTCGCGATCCCGCTCTACTACATCGTGGTGAGCACCTTCAAGACACAGTCGGAGATGGCGAAGTCGCCGCTGGGGCTGCCGTCGTCGCTGTCCTTCGACAACTACGTCGCCGTCGTCGAGAAGACGCCGGTGTTCCAGTCCTTCCTCAACACCGCCATCGTCACCGTCTTCGGCGTCGGGTTCATGGTGATGATCGGCGCCCTGGCCGCGTACGGCATGATCCAGAAGCGCAGCCGGTTCACCTCGGTGGTCGGCATGCTGCTGATGGTCGCCTTCGTGATCCCGTCACAGGCGACGCTGATCCCGCTGTACCAGATGGAGGCCAGCCTCGGCCTGGTGAACAGCCTGCTCGGCCTCATCGTCATGTACCTCGGCGGCGCGGTGTTCTGCTACTTCCTGATCGTCGGGTACATGCGCAAGCTGCCGACCGAGATCTTCGAGGCCGCGCGTCTCGACGGCGCCAGCCCGCTGCGCATCTTCTGGGCCATCGTGCTGCCGCTCATCCGGCCCATCCTGGTCACCGTCATCGTGTTCCAGACGATGTGGGTGTGGAACGACTTCCTCTACCCGAACGTGTTCATCTCCTCCAGCAGCAAGCGCACCATCGTGCTGCAGGTCTACAACGCGGTGGGGCAGTTCACCACCAACTGGCCGCAGTTCATGACGCTGACGGTGATCGCGCTGATCCCCGTGGTGATCTTCTTCATCCTCTGCCAGCGCTGGATCGTCTCCGGCCTGGCGGCCGGGAGCGTGAAGGGATGAGCGACGTGACGCAGCTGCCGCAGTCCCCGATCCCCGCGCTGCTCGGAGACCCCGACCTGACGTACTGGGAAGGCCGGTACTGGCTCTACGCCACCAACGACGGGCAGGAGGGCTGGGTGAACTCCACCATCAACGCCTTCTCGTCGACCGATCTCGTCGAGTGGACCGACCACGGCGTCGCCTACGACTCGCTGGCAACGGTCTCCTGGGACCGGACCCCCAGCCGCACCTGGGCGCCCGCCGTCCTGCACCAGTCGGGGCGCCACGTCCTGTACACGGCGGAGGACGGCAACATCGCCGCCGCCGTCGCGGACAACCCCGCCGGTCCGTTCGTCGACATCGGCCACCCGCTGGTGAGGGCCGACGCCGTCCCCGGCTACCAGATCGACGCGGCCATCATGCGCCACGAGGGCCGTCCCTGGCTGCTGTGGGGCAACAGTGTCGCGCACATGGCGCCGCTCGACGACGCAGGCACCGCCGTCGACCTCACCCGCCTGCACTCCTGGAAACCCCACAACTTCATCGAGGCCATCGACCTCAAGGAACGCGCCGGGCTGTGGCACTCCACCTGGTCGGTCGGCGACACCCGCAAGGACGACTACCACCTCGAGTACGCGACCGGGCCGACGCCGCAGGGGCCCTGGACCCACCACGGGATCCTTGTGGAGAAGCGCCCCGAAGAGGGGATCTACTGCACCGGGCACCACTCCATCCTGTGTCTCCCCGGCGATGAGTGGATCCTGGCCTACCACCGGTGGGCCATGGACGGCGGCGCGGGCTGGCGCCGCGAGGTGATGTTCGCCCCGCTGGAGTTCGATGGCGACGGGCTGCTGCGGCCGGTCGTCCCGACGCACGACTGGTACCGCCGGGCCCTGTGACGCGCGCGAGCATACCTGCTCCGGAGTCCAGTTCAAGGGCTCCGGAGCGGACAGAATGCCTTTCTCAACCTCGGACCTATACGATGACGTGACGTGGCTACTGATACCTCCACCGCACCCGCCCCAGAGACCTCGCTTTCGGGGCTCGACCGATTCTTCGACATCACCAAACGGCGCTCGACCGTCGGCCGTGAAGTCCGTGGCGGCCTCGTCACGTTCTTCGCGATGGCCTACATCATCGCCCTGAACCCCCTCATCATCGGCACCGTCCCCGACATGAACGGCAACCTCATCTCGGGCGCGCCGATGCTCGACGCCGCCGGCAACGTCGACGGGGCCGCCGTCGGCCTCTCGATCGCCATGGTCGCCGCCGCGACCGCGCTGATCGCCGGCCTCATGACGGTGATCATGGGCGTCGTCGGCCGCTTCCCGATGGCTATTGCGTCGGGCCTCGGCCTGAACGCGCTGGTCGCCTACACGCTCGCGCCGCAGATGACCTGGCCGCAGGCCATGGGCCTCGTGGTGTGGGAGGGCATCATCATCACCATCCTGGTGCTGACGGGCTTCCGCACCGCTGTCTTCAAGGCCGTCCCGCCGCCGCTGCGCACCGCCATCTCGGTCGGCATCGGCCTGTTCATCGCCTTCATCGGCCTCGTCAACGCGGGCGTCATCCGCAAGGGCGCCGGTACCCCCGTCACCCTCGGCGTCGACGGCAACCTCATGGGTTGGCCCATCGTCGTGTTCCTCGTCGGCATCTTCCTGCTGGTGACGCTGCACGTGCTGAAGGTCAAGGGCGCGATGCTCATCTCGATCATCTCCGCCACCGTGCTCGCGATCATCCTCGAGGCGACGCTGGCGATCGGCGGCCAGGCCGTCGACGGCAGCAACCCCACCGGCTGGTCGCTGAACGTTCCGAGCCTCACGAGCTTCTCGATGCCCGACCTCGGCCTCCTCGGCCGGGTCGACATGATCGGCGCCTTCTTCGTCGACGGCAAGTTCCAGCTCGCCCACTTCCTCGCGCTCGTCGTCCTGGTCTTCTCGCTGCTGCTGGCCGACTTCTTCGACACCATGGGCACCATGGTCGCCGTCGGCTCCGAGGGTGACCTGCTCGACGGCGACGGCATGCCGCCGCGCACCACCGAGATCCTGCTCGTCGACTCCCTGGGCGCCGTCGCCGGCGGCCTCGGGTCCGTGTCGTCGACCACCAGCTACGTCGAGTCGACGGCCGGCGTCGGTGAGGGTGCCCGCACGGGCCTCGCCTCCGTCGTCACGGGCGCGGCGTTCCTGCTGGCGATCTTCCTGGCCCCGCTGGTCAACCTGGTGCCGTTCGAGGCCGCCAGCCCCGTGCTGGTGTTCGTCGGCTTCCTGATGATCTCGCAGGTCACGGACATCGACTGGACCAAGCCGGAGATCGGCATCCCGGTGTTCCTGACGATCATCCTGATGCCGTTCGCCTACTCGATCACCGTCGGCATCGGCGCGGGCTTCCTCGCCTACGTGTTCATCCGCCTCATCAAGGGCGAGTGGCGCAAGATCCACCCGCTGATGTGCGTGGTGGCCGGCATGTTCGTCGTGTACTTCGCACAGGGCGTCATTCTCGGCCTCATCAACGGCTGATCCACCCGCACGACCGCATCGGGCCCCGTGTCTCCGCAGAGGAGACGCGGGGCCCGAGCCGCTTTACGGCAGCCGCCCGGGGCAGTCAAGACGCCCGCCCGCGCACGGACCGTCCCGTCGGGGCGGCGGCCGACGCCGCTATTGTGACGCCCATGTTCCAGAAGGTATTGGTTGCCAACCGAGGCGAGATCGCCGTCCGCGCTTTCCGCGCAGCGTACGAGCTCGGCCTCGGCACAGTCGCAGTGTTCACCGTGGAGGACCGCAAGGCCGATCACCGTGTGAAGGCGCGTGAGTCCTACCTGATCGGCACCGAGGGTCACCCGGTGCGGGCCTACCTGGACATCGACGAGATCATCCGGGCCGCCAAGGAGTCCGGCGCAGACGCCGTCTACCCCGGCTACGGTTTCCTCTCCGAGAACCCCGACCTCGCCGCCGCCTGCGCCGCCAACGGGATCACCTTCATCGGCCCCGGGCCGGAGGTGCTCGAGATGGCCGGCAACAAGGTGGCCGCCATCACGCAGGCCCGCAAGGCCGGCGTGCCGACGCTGGCGTCGACGCCCCCGTCGACCGATCCGGAGGTCCTCATCGCGGGCGCCCACGAGATCGGCTTCCCCGTCTTCATCAAGGCCGTCGCCGGCGGCGGTGGCCGCGGCATGCGCCGGGTCGACGACCCTGCCAGGCTCGAGTCCGAGCTCGGCGCCGCCATGCGTGAGGCCGAGGGCGCCTTCGGCGACTCGACGGTGTTCATTGAGCAGGCCGTCGCCGCGCCCCGTCACATCGAGGTCCAGATCCTCGCCGACAGCCAGGGCAACACCGTCCACCTCTTCGAGCGCGACTGCTCGATCCAGCGCCGCCACCAGAAGGTCATCGAGATCGCCCCGGCGCCGCACATCAGCCAGGAGCTCCGCGACAAGCTGACCAGCGACGCCGTCAAGTTCGCCAAGGCCATCAACTACACGTGCGCCGGCACCGTCGAGTTCCTCGTGGAGACCGAGGGCCCCCGGGCCGGGCAGCATGTCTTCATCGAGATGAACCCCCGCATCCAGGTGGAGCACACCGTCACGGAGGAGATCACCGACGTCGACCTGGTGCAGGCCCAGATGCGCATCGCGCAGGGCGAGACCCTCGAGCAGATCGGCATCCGGCAGGAGGAGCTGCAGATCCGCGGCGCCGCCCTCCAGTGCCGCATCACCACCGAGGACCCGTCCAACGCGTTCCGCCCCGACACCGGCGTCATCACGGCCTACCGTTCCGCCTCCGGCGCCGGGATCCGGCTCGACGGCGGCACCACCGGCACCGGCGTGGAGATCAGCCCCCACTTCGACTCGCTGCTCGTGAAGCTCACCGCCCGCGGACACGACCTGACGATGGCCACGGCCCGCGCCCGCCGCGCCCTGGCCGAGTTCCGCGTCCGCGGCGTGGCCACCAACATCCCGTTCCTGCGGGCCGTCCTCGACGACCCCGACTTCGAGCGCGGGGGAGTGACCACCTCCTTCATCGACGAGCGGCCGTACCTGCTGAGCGCCCGCACCCCGGCCGACCGCGCCACCAAGCTGCTTCGCCATCTGGCCGAGGTCACCGTCAACAAGCCGCACGGCGACGCGCCGACGCAGCTCGACCCGCGGCTCAAGCTGCCGCACGTCGACCTGACGCAGCCCGTCCCCGACGGCCCCCGCCAGCAGCTGCTCGCGCTCGGCCCGGAGGGCTTCGCCCGCAGCCTGCGCGAGGCCACCGCCGTCGGCGTGACCGACACCACCTACCGCGACGCGCACCAGTCGCTGCTCGCCACCCGCGTCCGCACCCGGGACCTGCTCGCCATCGCTCCCGTCCAGGCCCGCCTGCTGCCGGAGATGCTGTCGGTGGAGTGCTGGGGCGGCGCCACCTACGACGTGGCGCTGCGGTTCCTCGGCGAGGACCCGTGGGAGCGGCTCGCCAAGCTGCGCGACGCGATGCCGAACCAGAACCTCCAGATGCTGCTGCGGGGTCGCAACACCGTCGGCTACACGCCGTATCCGACCGAGGTCACCGAGGCGTTCGTCGCCGAGGCCGCCGAGACCGGCATCGACATCTTCCGCATCTTCGACGCCCTCAACGACGTCGACCAGATGCGTCCCGCCATCGACGCCGTCCGCGGCACCTCCTCCATCGCGGAGGTGGCGCTCTGCTACACGTCGAACCTGCTGAACCCGGCGGAGAAGATCTACACACTCGACTACTACCTGCGGTTGGCGGAGCAGATCGCCGAGTCCGGGGCCCACATCCTCGCCATCAAGGACATGGCCGGCCTGCTGCGGCCGGAGGCGGCCCGCCGCCTCGTGACGGCGCTGCGGGAGCGGTTCGACATGCCCGTCCACCTGCACACCCACGACACGACGGGCGGCCAGGTGGCGACGCTGCTCGCCGCGATCGAGGCAGGCGTCGACGCCGTCGACGTGGCCAACTCGGCCATGAGCTCGACGACTTCGCAGCCGCCGATGTCCGCGCTGCTGATGGCGCTCGAGCACACGCCCCGGCAGCCGGAGGTGGACGCCGAGGCCGTCCTCGCGCTGGAGCCGTACTGGGAGGCCGTGCGGAAGGTGTACGCCCCGTTCGAGTCGGGCCTGCCCGCGCCGACGGGCCGCGTCTACGACCACGAGATCCCCGGCGGTCAGTTGTCGAACCTGCGCCAGCAGGCGATCGCGCTGGGCCTGGGCGAGAAGTTCGAGGCCATCGAGGACATGTACGAGGCTGCCGACAAGATCCTCGGCCGCCCGACGAAGGTGACGCCGTCGTCGAAGGTGGTCGGCGACCTCGCCCTGCACCTGGTGGCTGTCGGCGCCGACCCGGCCGAGTTCGAGGCCGATCCGCAGCGTTTCGACATCCCCGACTCCGTGATCGGCTTCCTCAACGGCGAGCTCGGCGTTCCCGCCGGCGGCTGGCCCGAGCCGTTCCACACGAAGGCGACCGACGGCCGCCGCACCCCGGTGCGGATCACCGAGGTCGCCGAGGAGGATCTCGCGGTGCTCCGCGAGGCAGGCAGGCCCCGGCAGGAGACGCTGAACCGCCTCCTGTTCCCCGGCCCGACGCGCGAGTTCGAACAGCTCCGTGCCAACTTCAGCGACATCTCCGTGCTGCCCACCGTGCCGTACCTCTACGGGATGCAGCCGGGCAAGGAGTACGCCATCACGATCGACAAGGGCGTCACGCTGCTCGCGGGTGTCGAGGCGATCTCCGAGCCGGACAAGCGCGGCAAGCGAACCGTCATGTGCCTGCTCAACGGCCAGCTCCGCCCGGTCCGCGTCCGCGACCTGAAGATCAAGTCCGAGGTGCCGCTGGCGGAGAAGGCCGACCCGGCCAACCGCGGCCACGTCGCCGTCCCGTTCTCCGGAGCGGTCACCCCGACGGTGGCCGAGGGTGACGTCGTCGCCGTCGGCGACCAGGTGGCCACCATCGAGGCCATGAAGATGGAGGCCGCGATCGCGGCGCCGGTCGCCGGCACCATCAAGCGGGTCGTGCTGCAGGGCACCACGCAGCTCGAGGGCGGCGACCTCGTCGTCGTGATCGACCCGGCGTAACCGCCTACACGGTTCCGATGGCCAGGATGTCGAGACGCTCGTCGCCCTCCGCGGCGGCGAGCACCTCGACGATCGGCCCGACGAACGCCGCCGTCTCGGCGGTCAGCTCCGGCAGCTCCAGGATCGGCCGCAGATGACGCAGCACCTCGACGGCGTGCAGATGCTTGGCGTAGCCGACGACCTGGCCGGGCAGCGGCGCCAGCGGGATACCCAGGCGCCGCTCGGCCAGCGACCGGAGCGCATGGTCGGAGCCGAGACCCAGCGTCGCCAGCTCCCACTCGACACGGTCGAGCAGGTCCTCGTCGTAGTCGACGGCCCTGCTCGCGGGGCCAGTTCCGCGAGCCAGACGTGCAGCAGGCGCCAGCAGGGGGTGACCCGCTCCGAAGAGACGAAGCCGCCCGACAGCAGCGCGTCGACGTCGGCCGTCGACGGCCGCCCGGGTCCACCTCCGTGGCCGGGTCGCGGCGCAGCAGCGGCCCGAACCACCGCCGTCGCTGCGGGGGCGCCTCGGAGTAGTGGGCGCGCGCCGCCTCCCGGAGCCGCCCGGCGAGTGTCTCGTCAGCCCCGAAGATGTCGCGCACGTCGTTGATGCCCAACGCGTAGATGACAAGCCGCTGCATGCAGCCACGCTAGCGGCGGCGTACCATCGGCACCGTGAATCCGAGAACCCGACGCCTGATCGTTACGAGCGTGCTGGTGGCGCTGGTCGTCCTCGCCATCGCGGGGGGAGTGTGGGGATTCGGACAACCCTGAATATGCTGTCCCCGATGAACACGACGGGTAGGGCGATCGCGGCCGGGCTGACGCTCGGGCTCGCGGGGGTCGCCGTCGCCCCGTTGGCCGCCGCCGACATCACCCCGCCCGACGACGCCACGCCCGCGGTCGGCATGGCCTGGGACACCACCCGCGACGCCCTCTGGCTGGCGGGCCCGGGGGTTGCGAAGGGCGAGATCGTCACCACCGACGGCGTGGCGCTGAGCATCAGCGCCGAGCCAGTCTCGGTGCAGGCGCTCGCGTTCCACGAGGGGCGCATCTGGCTCGGCGACATCGGCGACCCGGACGGCGACCGCGACTTCATCGTCGTTTACCGCTACGGCGACGCCGACTCCGGCCCCACCAACTACCAGGCCTACGACTTCGTCTTCCCGGACGGCGCCCCCAACGCGACGGCGCTGATGATCTCCGGCAAGGGCCGCATCTACCTGGCCACCGACGGCGACGACGCTGGCATTTACCGTGCGCCGTCCGAGCCGTCGCGGCAGGACATGAACCGCCTCACCCGCGTCGCCGACGCCCCGAGGGCGTCACCGACGGCGTCTTCCTCGACGACGGCACCACCATGGCGCTGCGCACGGCGGAGGGCATCGAGTACATCGACGCGATGACCTGGAAGCCGACCGTCACCGACACGCTGATCGGGGCGCCCGACGACGAGTCCATCGCGGCGGGCCCCGACGACGTCATCTACGTCGGCGGCAACCCGGTGGTGCGGGAGACCGACGTGCCGTCCGCGGACCGCACGACCGACGTCGAGGCGACGGCGTCACCGTCGCCCAGCCCCTCCACGAGCCCGGGCGCCGATCCGTCCGCGAGCCCGAGCGCGTCGCCCACGGCCACCCCGACGGCGACAGCCACCACCGACCCGGGGCCGGGCAGCTCCGGTGCCGCGGGTCGTCGCGGCACGCTGACGGCGCTGATCATCGCCGGCGGCGTCGCGCTGGCTGCCGGAGCGGTGACGTTCTTCTACCGCCGCTGACTCAGGCCAGGGCCCCGATCACGTAGTCGAGGCAGCCGACCAGCGCCTCCACATCAGCCGGGTCGACCGACGCGTAGCAGCCCACCCGCAGCTGGTTGCGGTTCAGCGCCCGGTACGGGTCGACGTCGACGATCCCGTTCATCCGCAGCGCCGCGATTACGGCCTTGGCATCGATCTCGTCGGCCAGGTCGATCGTCGCCACCACGGGGGAGCGGAACGCCGGATCGGCGACGAACGGCGACGCGAAGTCGCGCGACTCGGCCCACGCGTACAGCGTCGACGTCGACTCGGCGCAGCGCGCAGCCACGGCCTCCATGCCGCCCAGCTCCAACATCCAGCCCAGCTGGTCCTCCAGCAGCAGCAGCGTCGCCAGGGCAGGCGTGTTCAGCGTCTGGTTCAGGCGCGAGTTCTTGACGGCGACCGTGAAGTCCAGCGTTTCCGGGATCCACCGGCCCGACGCCTTGATCCGCTCCGCCCGTTCGATGGCTGCCGGCGAGGCGAACGCCAGCCACAGCCCGCCGTCGGAGGAGAAGTTCTTCTGTGGGGCGAAGTAGTAGACGTCCGTCTCGGCGATGTCGGCGTCCATGCCGCCCGCCGCCGACGTGGCGTCGATCAGCACCAGGCCGTCGCCGATCCGGCGGACCGGCGCCGCGGCACCCGTCGACGTCTCGTTCTGCGCCCAGGCGTACACGTCCGCGTCGCCCGCCTCGGGCAGCGCGACCGAACCGGCGGGCGCCTCGGACACCGCGGGCGCCTCGAGGTGCGGGGCCCGCCCGGCGGCCGAGGCGAACTTGCGGGAGAACTCGCCGAACACTCCGTGCGCCGAGCGGCGCTCGATCAGCGAGGAGACGGCCAGGTCCCAGAACAGGGTGGAGCCGCCGTTGCCGAGGACCACCTCGTAGCCCTCGGGGATCCGGTACAGCTCCGCCAGGGACTCCTGCACCGCGCGCACGAGGCCGCGGACCGGTGCCTGCCGGTGCGAGGTGCCCATGAGGTCGCCGCGCATCGCCAGGTAGTCGAGCGCCTCGGGGCGCACCTTGGCGGGGCCGGAGCCGAAGCGGCCGTCGACGGGGAGGAGGTCGGTGGGGATCTGGATCTGCACGGCCACATCCTACGACCGACCCGCCGCGGGCCCCGGCGGCCCGGGTGACGGTGAAACGCGCAGTGCCGCAGCCCACAGGCGGCGCGATCGACGCCGCTGCGACTACCTTGGGGCCATGCCCATCACCCAGCTGCAGGTTGCCCACGCCGTCACCCCCACCGGAGTCGTCGACGACGCCGTCATCACCATCGCCGACGGCCGGATCGCCGCCGTCGCGCCGGGCGGCCAGGGTGCGGACGGCGGCGCCACGGCCGGCCTGTGGGCGGTGCCCGGCTTCGTCGACACCCACAGCCACGGCGCCGTGGGGATCGCCTTCGGCAACCCCGACGTCGAGGCCAACCGCCGCGCCATCGCCTACCACCTGACCCAGGGCACCACCACGATCTTCGCCTCCACCGTCACCGAACCGATCGAGAAGCTGGAGGCGCAGCTGCGGGTGCTGCGCGGGCTGCACGCCGCGGGTGAGCTCGGCGGCATCCACCTCGAGGGCCCGTTCCTCGCGCCCGAGAAGAAGGGCGCCCACGACCTGGCCCTCCTGCGCGATCCCGACGCAGAGTCGGTCGAGCGCCTCATCGCGGCCGGCGGCCCTGCCCTGAAGATGATCACGCTCGCGCCCGAGCGGCAGTTCGGCGAGGAGGCGACCCGCCGCTTCGTCGAGGCCGGCGTCAAGGTCGCGTTCGGCCACTCCGACGCCGACGAGGTCACCTGCGCCCAGCAGATCGAGTGGGGCGCCACCATCGCCACGCACCTGTTCAGCGCCATGCGCTCCATCCACCACCGCGAACCCGGCCCTGTGCCGGTGCTCCTCGTCGACGAGCGCGTGATGGTCGAGCTCATCTGTGACGGCGTCCACCACGCCCCCGTCATCGCCGCGATGGCGATCGAGGCGGCAGGGCCCGGGCGGGTGGCGCTGGTCACCGACGCGATGAGCGCCACCGGGCACGGCGACGGCCGCTACATCCTCGGCGAGCTGGAGGTTGACGTCGAGGACGGCACCGCCCGCCTCGTGACCGCCGACGGCTCGCAGGGCGCCATCGCCGGCTCCACCCTCACCATGGCCAAGGCGTTCGAGTTCGTCGTGCAGCAGGTCGGCGTCAGCATCCCCGACGCGGCTGCGATGGCCGCGACCACGCCCGCCGCGTTCCACGGCCTCGACGAGGTCGGCCGACTGGCCCCCGGGCTGTTCGCCGACATCTGCCTCGTCGACGACGACGGCGTGCTGCACGGCGTCATCCGCCGCGGCGAATGGGCCGTCACGCCCGCAGTCTGAGCTGCGGCGACGACCGGCCCGGAGCCCCGGGTCGGTTGCCGAGAGGCCGGTCGGGCGTCGGCGTCCGCGTCTAGGATGGGGCGCGAAGGGGTGACGATGAGCGACCTGATTGATACCACCGAGATGTACCTCCGGACGGTCTACGAGCTGTTGGAGGAGGGCGTGCAGCCACTGCGTGCCCGCATCGCGGAGCGGCTCCACCAGTCCGGGCCCACCGTCTCGCAGACCGTCGCCCGCATGGAGCGCGACGGGCTGCTCGTCGTCGAACCCGATCGCACCATCCGGCTGACCCGCAAGGGCGGGACGCTGGCCCGCGACGTGATGCGCAAACACCGCCTTGCCGAGTGCCTGCTCACTGAGGTCATCGGCCTCGAGTGGGACAAGGCGCACGAGGAGGCCTGCCGCTGGGAACACGTCATCTCCACCGACGTCGAGCGGAGGCTCGTGCAGATCCTGCAGGCGCCCACCACCTCCCCGTACGGCAACCCGATCCCCGGGCTGCAGGAGCTGGGCGTCGAGACCCCCCAGGTCCGCTTCCGGGAGGGGTGGAGCCGCTCGCCGACGTCGTCGCCGACACCCCGCGCACCTTCACGCTGCGGCGCATGAGCGAGAACCTCCAGGCCGCCGCCGAGACACTGGCGACCCTGGCGGCGGCCGGGCTCAGACCGGGCGTCCAGTTCACGGCCGTCAAACGGACCGACGTGATCGCCCTCACACTCGACGGGGCCGTCGTCGAGCTTGATCCCTTCGCCGCCGAACTGCTGTTCGTGGGGGCCGATGAGTGACCTGATCGCACGCGGACCCGGCTCGATCGAGGCGGTGGTGTCCCGCGCGCGCGGCGGCGACCATTCCCCCTACGAGTGGCTCGCCCGTTCGGTGTCGGGGTCCGCGGCCCTGGTGCTCGACCTCGCCTGCGGGCCGGGGCCATGATCGACCGCCTCGCCCGCCCGGGCCGGACGGTGATCGGCCTGGACCGCTCTCCCGGCGAGCTGGGGGAGGCCCGTGCCCGCGGCCGTGGCCCCCTCGTGCGCGGCGACGCCTTCTACCTGCCGTTCGCGGACGGCTCCCTCGACGCCGTCGTCAGCGCGCTCGGGCTGGCGGTCGTGGCGAACCGCCCCCGCCTTCTGGCCGAGGTGGCGCGGGTGCTGCGTCCCGGTGGCGTGTTCGCGGCGCTGACGCCGTCGCTGCGGCCGGTCAGCGTCGAGGAGCTGCGGCTCGTCGGACGGCTGGCCAACCAGTTGCGTTTCCCGCCCCACCTGCCCGGCGTCACCGAGTTCAAGGCCAAGCCGGCGCTGGCCGCCGCCGGCCTGACCAAGGCCGAGGACAAGCGCGCCCGCTACTACTACGAGGTCCGCACCCAGGAGGACGCGCGCATCCTGCTGGAGGGGCTGAGGGGCACCGTCGACGACGCCCGTGCGGCCGGCGCGGTCGAGACGCTGGTGTCGTGGGCAGGCGGCGAGGCGCTGCGGGTGCCGATGCCGATGCGGCGGATCATCGCGATCAAGTAGCCGCTCCGCTTGGTTCCGGGGGCACCTCCGGATACTCTGGGGGGTATACCTGGTTCAGGTTTCGGCGGGAATATTCCGCCGGCCTCGAATGTTGAACTGTAAACGAACGTGAGCCCATGAAAGGGGTTTCTGATGGCGACCATCGCCCTGACCGCTGAGAACTTCGAGAGCACCGTGAAGGACAACGGGATTGTCCTCGTCGACTTCTGGGCCGACTGGTGTCAGCCGTGCAAGCGCTTCTCGCCCATCTACGAGGACGCCTCCGGCCGCCACGAGAACGTCGTCTTCGGCAAGGTCGACACCGAGGACGCGCGCGACCTCTCCGCCGCGCTCGAGATCCAGTCCATCCCCACGATCATGGGCTTCAAGGAGGGCAACCTCGTGTTCCGGCAGGCCGGCATGCTGTCCGGCGGGCAGCTCGACTCGCTCATCGAACAGATCGAGGCGCTCGACATCGAGACTGAGAAGGCCAAGGCCGCCGGCCAGGCCTGATCCTGGAAGCGCGTACCCGCCCCACGGCGGGTATGCGCTTTCCTGCACTCGCGCTCAAAACCTCCCGGTTCATTTAAGGGAGGTTTTTTGCGTCAAATCCTTAGGTAAAGGCGGGCGTCACAGCGCATCCCGAGCCCTCTACGATGACGTGTAGTAGTGACTCGAGAGGGGACGGCGATGAAGCCCGAACGCAAAGATATGACGGTCCACCCTGACCTCAGCCGGGGGAGGGGCGAGTCGCCCCGGTGCGGTCGCGCAAGCCGATCTACCTCGACATGCTGCCGCCGTGCAACGCCGGCTGCCCGGCCGGCGAGAACATCCAGGAGTGGCTCCGGCTCATCAAGGCGGGCGAGGCCGAGGCCGCCTGGCGCCAGCTCGTCAGCGACAACCCGTTCCCCGCGATCCACGGCCGCGTCTGCTACCACCCGTGTGAGACCGCCTGCAACCGCAAGGACCTCGACTCCGCCGTCTCCATCCACTCCGTCGAGCGCTACCTCGGCGACCTGGCCATCGAGAAGGGCTGGCAGTTCCCGAAGCCGCGCCGCAGCTCCGGCCGCCGCGTCATGGTCGTCGGCGCCGGCCCGTCCGGCCTGTCCGCCGCCTACCACCTGGCGAAGATGGGCCACCACGTCGAGATCTTCGACGCCGGCGACCTGCCCGGCGGCATGATGCGCTACGGCATCCCCGAGTACCGGCTGCCGCGCGATGTGCTGGACGCCGAGATCGACCGGCTCCGCGTGCTCGGGGTCGTGTTCCGCCAGAACACCCCCATCAAGGACCTGCTGGCCATGCAGGCCGAGGAGAACTTCGACGCCGTCTTCGTCGCCGTCGGCGCGCACATCTCCAAGCGGGTCGACATCCCCTCGGCCGACGCCTCCCGCGTCGTCGACGCCGTCAGCTTCCTGCGTGACGTCGCCTCGGGTGAGCGGCCCGTCATCGGCCGCAAGGTCGCTGTCTACGGCGGCGGCAACACGGCCATGGACGCGGCCCGCGTCGCCCGCCGCCTGGGCGCCGAGGAGTCCGTCGTCGTCTACCGCCGCACCCAGGAGCAGATGCCAGCGCACGAGGAGGAGCGCGAGGGCGCCGAGACCGAGGGCGTGAAGATGAACTGGCTGCGCACCATCACCTCGATGGACGACGCCGACCTGACCGTCGAGATCATGGAACTCGACGACGACGGCAAGGCCGTCGGCACGGGCCGCTACGAGAAGCTGGCCGCCGACACCGTCATCCTCGCGCTGGGGCAGCGGGCCGACACCGACTTCCTGCACGCCATCCCCGGCATGAGCTTCCACGACGACGTCGTCGACGTCGATCCCCACTCCCTCATGACGGCGGTGCCGGGCATCTTCGCCGGCGGCGACGCCGTCCCGTCCGACCGGACCGTCACGATCGGCGTCGGCCACGGCAAGAAGGCCGCCCGCCGCATCGACGCCTGGCTGAACACCGAGGAATGGGTCACCCGGCCCAAGCACGACGTGGTGACCATCGACCAGATGAACCTCTGGTACTTCGGCGACCACGCCCGCAGGCAGCAGGTCGAGACCGCCGCCAACGAGCGCATCGAGGGTTTCGGCGAGATCGTCGCCGGCCTCACCGACGCCGAGGCCGACTTCGAGGCCAGGCGCTGCCTCAGCTGCGGCAACTGCTTCGAGTGTGACGGCTGCTTCGGCGCCTGCCCGGAGGATGCCGTCATCAAGCTCGGTAAGGGCAACCGTTACCGATTCGACTACGAGAAATGCACCGGCTGCGCCACCTGCTACGAGCAGTGCCCGGTGCACGCCATCGAGATGATCCAGGAGGACAAGCGATGAAGGCCATCATCGACGGCAACGAGGCCGCGGTCGACGTCGCCTACCGGCTGAGTGAGCTGTGCTCGATCTACCCGATCACGCCCAGCTCCACCATGGCCGAGCTGGCGGACGAGTGGGCCGCCCACCGCCGCCCCAACATCTGGGGCCAGATCCCCACCGTCATCGAGATGCAGTCCGAGGGTGGGGCCGCCGGCGCCATGCACGGCGCGCTGCAGGGCGGCGCGCTGTCGACGACCTTCACGGCGTCGCAGGGCCTGCTGCTGATGATCCCCAACCTGTACCGGATCGCCGGCGAGCTCACGTCGACGGTGTTCCACGTCGCGGCCCGCTCGCTCGCGACGCAGGGCCTGTCGATCTTCGGCGACCACCAGGACGTCATGGCCATCCGCCAGACCGGCGTCTGTCTGCTCAGCTCCGCCTCGGTGCAGGAGTCGCACGACATGGCCGCCGTCGCGCACGCCGCGACGCTGCGCGCCCGGATCCCGTTCGTCCACTTCTTCGACGGCTTCCGCACGTCGCACGAGCTGAACACGCTGACGAAGATCAGCGACGAGCAGCTGGCCGCACTCATCCCGCGGGAGCTGATCCTGCAGCACCGCGCCCGGGCCCTCAGCCCGGCCAACCCGTTCATCCGCGGCACCGCGCAGAACCCCGACACCTACTTCCAGTCCCGCGAGAGCTCCAACCCGTACTACCTGCGGGTGCCGGAGATCCTGACCGGGGTCATGGACGAGTTCGCACAGCTCACCGGTCGCCGCTACAACCTGGTCGAGTACCACGGCGCGCCCGACGCGGACCGCGTCGTCGTCGTCATGGGCTCGGGCGCCGAGGCGATCGGCCCCGTCGTCGACCGGCTCAACGCCGACGGCGCCAAGGTGGGCGTCATCCAGATGCGCCTCTACCGGCCGTTCCCGACCGAGGCGTTCCTGGCGGCTCTGCCCGCCACGGCACGTCGCGTCGCCGTCCTCGACCGGACCAAGGAGCCCGGCGCGTCCGGCGAGCCCATGTTCCTCGACGTCACCAGCGTGCTGGCGGAGGCCGTCTCCACCGGCCGGCGGGAGAACCTGCCGGTCGTCATCGGCGGCCGCTACGGCCTGTCGTCGAAGGAGTTCACGCCGGGCATGGTCACGGCCGTCTACGACGAGCTGGCCGCCGAGTCTCCCCGTCCGCGTTTCACTGTCGGCATCAACGACGACGTGACGCACCTGTCGCTCGACTACGACGCCAGCGTCGACCTCGAGGATCCGCAGACGCTGCGGGCCGTGTTCTACGGCCTCGGCTCCGACGGCACCGTCGGCGCCAACAAGAACACGATCAAGATCCTCGGCTCCTCCGACGACACGTTCGCGCAGGGCTACTTCGTGTACGACTCGAAGAAGTCCGGCTCGCGCACCGTCTCCCACCTGCGCTTCGGCCCCAACCCGATCAAGGCTCCGTACCTGGTGAACCGGGCCGGCTTCATCGGCTGCCACCACTGGTCGATCCTCGAGCGCGTCGACGTGCTCGAGTTCGCCCGCCCCGGCTCCACGCTGCTGATCAACTCGCCCCACGGCGACGACACCTGGCACCACCTGCCGGCGCCCATGCAGCGGCGGATCATCGAGCTCGGGCTGAACGTCTACCAGATCGACGCGGGCAAGGTCGCGCGGGCCGCCGGGCTCGGCAGCCGCACCAACACGATCCTGCAGACCTGTTTCTTCGCGATCTCCGGCGTCCTGCCGCGCGAGGAGGCGATCGAGAAGATCAAGACGGCGATCACCAAGACGTACGCCCGCAAGTCGGCCGAGGTGGTCCGCAAGAACCACGCCGCCGTCGACACCGCTCTGGCCGACCTGCACAAGGTCGAGGTGCCGGAGGTGGAGACCTCCGCCCACGGGTTCATCCCGCCGGTTCCGGCCGACGCGCCGGAGTTCGTGCGCACCGTCACCGCGACGATGCTGCAGGGCCGCGGCGACGACCTGCCCGTCTCTGCGCTGCCCGACGACGGCACCTACCCGTCCGGCACCACGAAGTACGAGAAGCGCAACATCTCCGACATCGTCGCCGAGTGGGAGGCCGAGAGCTGCATCCAGTGCGGCAACTGTGCGTTCGTCTGCCCGCACGCGGTGCTGCGCGCCAAGTCGTACCCGGACGGCGAGGCGGAGGGTGCGCCCCCGGCTTCGTCAGCGTGCCGCTGAACGCGGCCGGCCTGCCGCAGACCCGCTACACGCTGCAGGTCTACGTCGAGGACTGCACCGGCTGCGGCCTGTGTGTCGAAGCCTGCCCCGTCAAGCCGATCGACCAGCCGTCGCGCCGGGCCATCAACCTCGTGCCGAAGCTGGAGCGCGAGGATGACCGCAAGGCCATCGAGTTCTTCGAGCAGATCCCGTACAACGACAGGGCCCGCGTCGACTTCGGCACCGTCCGCGGCACGCAGTTCCTGGAGCCGCTGTTCGAGTTCTCGGGCGCCTGCTCCGGCTGCGGCGAGACGCCGTACCTGAAGCTGCTGTCGCAGCTGTTCGGTGACCGGGCGACCATCGCCAACGCCACCGGCTGCTCGTCGATCTACGGCGGCAACCTGCCGACGACGCCGTGGGCGAAGAACGCCGCCGGCCGCGGCCCCGCCTGGTCGAACTCGCTGTTCGAGGACAATGCCGAGTTCGGGCTGGGCATGCGGCTCGCCGCCGACCTGCACCACGACCTGGCGGCCACCCGGCTCGCGCAGCTGCGTGACGAGGTGGGCGACGACGCGCTCGTCGACGCCATCCTGGACGCCCCGCAGCAGCACGGCTCCGAGCTGGCGGCGCAGATCGAACGCGTCGACGTCCTCAAGGAGCGGATCGCCGGGCTGACCGGTCCCGCAGCCGAGGACCTGAAGAGCGTGGCCGACCACCTGGTGCGGCGGTCCGTGTGGATCGTCGGCGGTGACGGCTGGGCCTACGACATCGGCTCTGCCGGAGTCGACCATGTGCTGGCCTCCGGCCGCGACGTCAACGTGCTGGTGCTCGACACCGAGGTGTACTCCAACACGGGTGGGCAGGCGTCGAAGTCCACGCCGCTGGGCGCCGTCGCGAAGTTCGCCACCGGCGGCAAGCAGACCAACAAGAAGGACATGGCCATGCAGGCCATGGCGTACGGCTCGGTGTATGTGGCGCGCGTCGCCATGGGTGCCGATCCGCAGCAGACGCTGAAGGCCTTCCGGGAGGCGGAGGCCTACGACGGCCCGAGCCTGATCATCGCCTACAGCCACTGCATCGCGCACGGCTACGACATCCGCAAGGGTCTCGACCAGCAGTACAAGGCCGTCAACTCCGGCCACTGGCCGCTGATGCGCTACAACCCGGTGCTGCGCGACATGGGCAACAACCCGTTCCTGCTGGATTCGCCGCGGCCGCGCATGTCGCTGTCGGCGTACCAGTCCGCCGAGCTGCGCTACAAGGTGCTGAAGGCGGCGGACCCGGACGAGTCGGCGCGGCTGGTGTCGCTGGCCCAGGAGCAGGTCGACCGGCGCTGGGCCGAGTACGAGGAACTTGCGACGCGGGGGGCTGACCAGTTCGCCGCCGACACGAGGAAGGACTGAGATGGATCTGAGCACCAACTACCTGGGGCTGACGCTGCGCAACCCCGTCGTCGCCTCGGCCGGGCCGCTGTCGCAGACGGTGGCCGGGGTCAAGTCTCTCGCCGACGGCGGCGTCGGCGCGGTCGTCATGTACTCGCTGTTCGAGGAGCAGCTGCGGCGTGAGGCCGAGTCGGCCGCGGAGCTCGAGGAGCTCTACGACGACTCGTTCGCCGAGGCGCTCAGCTACTTCCCGTCGGTGCCGCGGGCCGAGAAGGACGCCAGCAACGCGTACGTGAAGCTCGTCGAGGAGGCCGCCCGGGCCATCGACGTGCCGCTCATCGCGTCGCTGAACGGCGCCTCGATGGGCGGGTGGACCAGGACGGCCAAGAGCCTCGCCGACGCCGGCGCGGCCGCCATCGAGCTGAACATCTACTTCGTGCCGGGCGACATCACCATGTCGGGCCGGGCGGTGGAGGAGCGGCACCTGGAGATCGTCAGCGCGGTGAAGGGCGCCGTCGACGTGCCGGTCGCCGTCAAGCTGAGCCCGTTCTTCTCGTCGGTCGGCAACATGGCCCTCCAGCTCGACGCCGCCGGCGCCGACGGACTGGTGCTGTTCAACCGGTTCCTGCAGCCGGACATCGACGTCGACCGGGTGACGGTCGAGTCCGGGGTGTCGCTGTCGTCGCCGGTCGAGGGGCGCCTGCCGCGCACCTGGATCGCCGTCCTGCACGACAGGATCAGCGCCTCGCTGGCCGCGACGACGGGTGTCGACACGGCCGACGACGTGATCAAGTACATCCTCGCCGGAGCCGACGTGGTCATGACGACGTCGTCGCTGGTGCGCCGTGGACCCGCCTACGCGCAGGTGCTGATCGACGGGCTGGCGCAGTGGCTGACGGCCCGCGAGCTGACGCTGGAGAAGGCCCGCGGCCTGCTGGCTGTCCCGAAGGAGGCGGCCGCCGACGCCTACGAGCGCGCCGGCTACGTGTCGGCGCTGGAGAAGGCGAAGTCGACGTACGGGTCGCTGCGCTGAGGTGACCCGCGACGGCCAGCGCCCGGTCGATCGGCCGGGCGCTGGCCGTTTCCTGCTTCTGTCAGGGCGGGGGTGGGGTGACCGGCGTCGGTTCGCGGCGCAGATAGTTGCGCGACGAGGCGAAGCGGGGTTGCATGGGGTCATGACTGTTCCTTTCATCACCCTGAACGACGATGTCCAGATCCCGCAGCTCGGTTACGGCGTCTTCCGCGTCGACCCCGCCGACACTGAGCGCGCCGTCAGCGAGGCCCTGGAGATCGGCTACCGCCACATCGACACGGCCGCCATCTACGGCAACGAGGAGGGCGTCGGCGCCGCCATCGCGGCCAGCGGCATCGCCCGCGACGAGCTGTTCATCACCACGAAGCTGTGGAACGACATGCACGACGGTGACCTGCCCGACGAGGCCATCGAGCGGAGCCTCACCAAGCTGGGCCTCGACTTCGTCGACCTCTACCTCACGCACTGGCCCACCCCGGCCAAGGACAACTACGTGCACGCGTGGGAGAAGATCGTCGCGATCCGCGACCGCGGCCTCACCCGCAGCGCCGGCGTCTCCAACCACATGGTGGCGCACCTCGACCGGCTCGTCGCCGAGGTCGGCGTGACGCCGTCGATCGACCAGATCGAGCTGCACCCGCGCCACCAGCAGCGCGACGTGACCGCGTGGTGCGCGGAGCACGGCGTCGCCGTCGAGGCCTGGGGCCCGCTCGGCCAGGCGAAGTACGACCTCGGCGAGTTCGAGCCGATCACGGCGGCGGCCGCCGCGCACGGCAGGAGCGTCGCCCAGGTGGTGCTGCGCTGGCACCTGCAGGAGGGGCGGATCGTGTTCCCGAAGTCGGTGCGCACGGAGCGGCTGCGGGAGAACTTCGACCTGTTCGGCTTCGAGCTGACGGCGGCGGAGGTCGCGGCGATCTCGGACCTGAACGTGGCCGACGGCTCGGGCCGCGTGGGCGCGGACCCGAACGAGGTCAACTGACCTAGACGAAAAGAAACGGCCCGGCGACTGGAGTTCGCCGGGCCGTTTCCCGTGTGGCGACCCCGGTTGGATTCGAACCAACGACACCCGCTTTAGGAGAGCGGTGCTCTATCCCCTGAGCTACGGGGCCAACGCGGACAAGGATAGCGGCCCCGGCGCCGCCGCCGCACGACGGCAGGGTTCGAGCCTTTCCGTTCCCTGAGCCGGCCGCTTGCGGCCGTGTCGAAGGGGCGGTGGGTGCGGCCCCCCTTCGAGACGCTCGCGCAGGCGCTCGCTCCTCAGGGACCACTCGCAGGCCCCCGCGTATTTACCCAAAGTATTCATAGTAATATCCCTCTCGTGACCGAACTGAACCTCACCCCCACGTCCTCCTGCGGCTGCGGCGGCACCCACGATCAGCTCCCCGAGCTCGACGCCCGCACCATCCCGCACGCGATCCGCCACGCCTCGATCCACGGTGTCGTGGACTCGCTGCGGCCCGGCGCCTCCTTCGTGCTCGTCGCCCCGCACGACCCCATCCCGCTGCTGGCGCAGATCGCCGACCGGCACGGCGAGGCCATCGCCGTCGAGTACGTGCAGCGCGGCCCCGAGGCCTGGAAGCTGAAGCTGACCCACGCCTGATCCCCAGCCCTCCGTCGGGGCGTCACAGCGTCCACTGGCCGCCCCGACGGAGCTACAACACAAGAGATGACGTGACCGACACAGCCCCCGCCACCCGCCCCCAGCGCTCCCTCGCCGAGCGCACCCGCGGGTGGCGCGTTGCGTTGATCGCCCTCGCGGGCGCCTCGCTGATCAGCGGCCTCAATGCCGCCCTGCTGCGGCTCGGAGTGTGGGCCCCCGTCGTCTCCGACCGGGTCGCCGACCTCCACGGCCCCGTCATGGTGCTCGGCTTCATGGGCACCCTCATCTCGCTCGAACGCGCCCAGGCCATGCGCAACCCCCTCGCCTACCTGGCGCCCGCCCTGCTCGGGCTCGGCTCCCTCGCGCTGCTCGCCGGGGCCCCCGTGGCGCTGGGCAAGCTCCTCCTGTTCGACGGCGCCGTCGCCTGGGTCGTCCTCGCGCTGGCGCTGTGGGTGCGGGCCCCGCTCGGACTCGTCGCAGCGCAGGCACTGTCTGCGACGTTCGCCGCGCTGGCCGCCGGGCTGTGGCTCGTCGCCGATTTCCCCGCCGTCGTCACCCTGCTCGCTGCGTTCCTCGTGCTGACCATCGCCTCCGAACGGGCCGAGTTGGCGCAGCTTACGATGGGGCCGCGGGCCGTGCCGACGCTGCTGGCGCTCGCCAGCGTCCTGGCCCTCGGCGCCGCGCTCAGCACCGTTCTGCCCGCCGTCGGCGACCGGGTCTTCGGCCTCGGCTGCGTCCTGACGGCGGCCTGGCTGCTGCGCGACGACGTCGGCCGCCGCATGATCCGCACCAGCGGCCTGCGCCGCTTCAACGCCGCCGCCCTGCTCACCGGCAACTTCTGGCTCGCCGTCTCCGGTGTCATCTGGCTCATCGTGGGCCGGCCGACGTCAGCCGGCGCCTACGATGCCGTCATCCATGGGGTCTTCCTCGGCTTCGGGATGGCGATGATCATGGCGCATGCGCCCATCATCTTCCCGGCGGTCCTCGGGCGGCCCCTGCCGTACCGGGCCGCCATGTGGGGGCCCCTGGCCCTGCTCAACCTCGGGTTGGTCGTCCGCATCGGCGGCGGCCTCTCCCAGGCCACCGTCGTCTACCAAGTCGGAGGAACCATCACCGTGCTCGCCGTCCTGTTGTTCGCCGTCACCGTCGTCGTCGCGGTGGTGAGGGGATGAGGGGCAAGCGGTCGCTGCGCGACTACACCGTCGTCGCCTGGTTCGTCGCGGCCATCGTCGTCGCGCTGACGCACCGGTGGATCCCCGAGGCGAACTGGCTGCTGGTGCACCTGGTGGCGCTCGGCGCGATCACCCACGCGATCATGGTGTGGAGCGCCCACTTCACGGCGGCGCTGCTGAAGACCCGCGACGACGACCACACCCGCCGCCTCGCCGACGTCCGCCTTGGCGGGCTGGCCCTCGGCTCCCTGCTGGTCTTCATCGGTGTCCCGACGGCGACCTGGTGGCTGGCCGTGGTGGGCGCCTCCATCGTGTCGACGGCGGTGCTGTGGCACGCGATCGACCTCGTCGGGAACCTGCGCCGCGCGCTGCCCGGCCGGTTCCGCATCTGCATCCGTTACTACGTCGCCGCCGCCCTCTGCCTGCCCGTCGGCGCCGGCTTCGGCGTGACGCTCGCGTTCGGGCTGGGGGACTTCTGGCATGCGAACCTGCTCGTCGCACACTCCCTGACCATGCTGCTCGGCTGGGTCGGCCTCACCGTCGTCGGCACGCTCGTGACGTTCTGGCCCACCGTCCTGCGCACGCGGATGGACGACCGCGCCGAACGGCTCGCCCGGCAGGCCCTGCCGGTGCTGCTCGTCTCGCTCGCCGTCATCATCGCCGGCTCGCTGTTCGGCGTGCGGGTCGTCGCCGCCGTCGGCATCGTCGGCTACACCGCCGGGCTGTTCTGGTTCGGGCGCTGCCTGATCGCGCCCGCCAGGAAGCAGCCGCCGCGCGAGTTCGCGGCGGCATCGATCCTCGCCGGGGCGCTGTGGGCGTGTGTGGCGCTGGTGCTGACCGCCATCCACGTTGCCCTCTCCGACGACATCCAGCTCGCGGGCGGCTATTCGATGATCGCCAGCATCTGGGTGGTCGGCTTCCTGGTGCAGCTGGTGACCGGGGCCCTGTCGTACCTCATCCCGTCAGTGCTCGGCGGCGGGCCGCGCGTCGTGCGTGCCGGGGGAGTGCACTTCGACCGGTGGGCGACAGCGCGGCTGACCGTCATCAACGGCGGCCTGGTGCTGTGGCTGCTGCCGCTGCCGAGCTGGGCGATGGTCACGGTCTCGACGCTGGTGCTCGTCGTCTTGTCCCTGTTCGTGCCGCTGCTCATCGCCGGCGTCCGCGCTTCGGTGCTGGAGAAGCGGCGCGCCGCCGCCGGGGAGCCGGCGGCCCCCGGCCGGAGCGGCGCAGCGTCTTCACGGGCAGCGGCCTGCTGGCGGGCGTCGCCGCGCTCGCGCTGGCGCTCACCGTCGGCTTCGGCATGGACCCCGGCGCGGCCGGGCTGCCCGGTTCGACGCCCACCGGTTCCGTCGACGTCACCCCCACCGGCCAGACGGTGCGTGTCGAGGTGGCGGCGCGCGGCATGAAGTTCGTGCCCGACCGGGTCCAGGTCAACGCCGGCGACCGCGTCGTCATCGAGCTGACCAACGAGGACGAGACGAATGTCCACGACCTGCTGGTCGGCGGTGTGCGGACGCCGCGCCTGGCCGCCGGCGAGACGGCGGAGCTCGACCTCGGTGTCGTCGGTGCGTCCGTCGAGGGCTGGTGCACCGTCGTCGGGCACCGGCAGATGGGCATGACGTTCCAGGTCATCGTCGACGGCCAGGCCGCCGGCTCGGAGACCCCCACCCCCGGGGAGACCGACCACTCCGGCCACGACGCCGTCGGCGATCCCGAGGCGCCGCTCTCGGGCGTCGTCGATCCCGTCCTGCCCGCCTACGAGCCGGCCGACGTGCACCGCTACGAGTTCCGGGTGACGGAGGTGCCGCTCGAGGTGGCCCCCGGCCTGTGGCAGCGGCGCTGGACGTTCAACGGCGAGAGCGTCGGCCCGACGCTGCGGCTCCGCGCCGGCGACGAGGTGGAGATCACGCTCATCAACGACGGCACCATGGGGCACTCGATCGACTTCCACGCCGGCGCCGTCGCCCCCGACGAGCCGATGCGCACCATCGCGCCCGGCGAGACGCTGATCTACCGGTTCACGGCCGAGCGGGTCGGGGTGTGGATGTACCACTGCTCGACGATGCCGATGAGCGCGCACATCGCCGCCGGCATGCACGGGACGGTCATCGTCGAACCCGCCGAGGGGCTGCCCGAGGTGGACCGCGAGTACGTGGTCGTGCAGTCCGAGGTGTTCACCGACGACGCACGCTCGGCCGAGGAGGCCACGGACATCGACCCGGCCAAGGTGAGCGCCGAGCAGATCGACCGCGTGGTGTTCAACGGTGTCGCGAACCAGTACGACCAGGAGCCGTTCCAGGCGAAGGTCGGCGAGAGGGTGCGGTTCTACGTGCTGGACGCGGGCCCGAACCGGGCCAGCAGCTTCCACATCGTGGGCGGCCAGTTCGACACGGTGTTCCGCGAGGGCGGCTACCTGATCAAGGACGGCGTCGACGCGTTCGGCACGCAGAACGCCGGCTCGCAGGCGTTGGCGCTGCAGCCGGCGGAGGGCGGTTTCGTGGAGCTGACGTTCCCGGAGGCGGGGCACTATCCGGTGGTGAGCCACATCATGATCGACGCGGAGCGCGGGGCCCACGGGATCGTGGAGGTCACGAACCCGTAGGCCCCGCTCAATCACGCCAGGCCGCGCGACCGGTTCAGCTCCCTGAACCCCTCGACCAGCTCCGGCAGCCGCGCGCCCAGGTGGAACGACTCCACCATGTCGCGCACCGTCGTGCCCGCGCCCCAGCCCGTCATCACCCGGATCCGCTCATCCGCGTCCTCGCCGACCGTCGACGTCAGCAGTCCGTGCGCCTCCTCGTCGACGATCACCTTGTCGAGTGTGCTCTGCACGGTCAGCGCGGTCGGGGCCGGCGCGCTGGCCACCCACGCCGTCGTCCACGAGTGCTCCCCGGAGCCGACCTCGTGCCTCGTGCCGTCCGGCAGCAGCACGTGGGCCTGCGTGTTCGGCGGGACGAGGGCGGTGACGGTGACCTCGTCGCCGTCGCGGCGCCAGCCTGCGGCAGCCGGCCCGTACGGTGTGAGGTGACGGGCGTGGGCGGAGCCGAGGCCCTCCAGCAGGATCGGCGCGATCTCCAGCTCGGCGTAGCCCGGCGCGGCGGGCGCCAGGCCTGCGACGCGACGGTGCAGCCAGTCCGCCACCGCGCCCAGCGCGTAGTGGTTGAACGACGTCATCTCGCCGGGGTTGATCGTGCCGTCCGGCAGCATCGAGTCCCAGCGCTCCCAGATCGTCGTCGCGCCCATCGTGACCGGATACAGCCACGACGGGTTCTGCGTGGACAGCAGCAGCCTGCGTGCCGTCTCGACCTGCCCCGTCTGTGTCAGGGCGTCCGTGATGATCGGGGTCCCGACGAAGCCGGTGCTGATGCGGTAGCTGTTCGCGGCGACCAGGTGGGCGAGACGGCGGCCGAGGGTCGGGCGCAGATCGTCGGGGGCGATGCCGAAGACGATGGCCAGCGCGTACGCCGTCGGGGCGTCGGAGAGCATGCGCCCGGCGCCGGTGACGAAGGTGTCGAGGAACACGATCCGCGTCGCCTCGGCCAGTGCCGTGTAGCGGGCGGCGTCGACGGGGCGACCGAGCAGGGCGGCCGTCTCGCCGACGATGCGGGCCGACAGGAACAGGTGCGCGGTCGCCACCAGCCCCGGATCGGCCTTCGCCTTGGCGGCGTTCTCCGGCGGCGCGTCCGGGTCGAGCCAGTCGCCGAACTGGAACGCACCCTCCCAGAGGTGCCCGGGGGAGCGGCGGTCGATGGCGTCGACCCACGCCTTCATCGAGTCGAACTGGCGCCGCAGCACGCCCTCGTCGCCGTAGCGCTCGTGCAGCACCCTGGGCACGACGGTGGCCGCGTCGCCCCACGCGGCCGCCGGGCGCGCGTCGCCCAGCACGTTGGGCACCACGAACGGCGCAACGCCGTCGACCTGCTCGATCACGAGATCGCGGAGCCACGAGGTCAGGAACCCGTTGACGTCGTAGAGGAACGACGCCGTCGGCGCGAACACCTGGATGTCGCCGGTCCAGCCGAGGCGCTCGTCGCGCTGCGGGCAGTCGGTGGGGATGCTCAGGAAGTTGCCGCGCAGCCCCCACACGACGTTGTCATGCAGCTTCTGGACCAGCTCATGCGACGTCTCGAACCAGCCGGTCCGCTCCATGTCGCTGTGGATGACCTGGGCCGTGACGGCGGCAGGGTCGAACGTGCCGGGCCAGCCGTCGATCTGGGCGTAGCGGAAACCGTGGAACGTGAACTCGGGCTCCCAGGTGAACGGGCCGGTGCCGGCCAACGTGAGCCGGTCGGTGGCGCGGGCCTCCCGCAGCGGCCGGATGCCCAGCTCACCGTGTTCGAGCACCTCGGCGTGACGCAGCGTGATGGTCGCGCCTGCCGGGCCGTCGACGGTGAGCCGCAGGCGGCCGACGAGGTTCTGTCCGAAGTCGAGCACCAGTTTCCCGGACGGCGTGGTGATGACCTCGGCGACGCCGATCTCCTCCGTGCGCCGGACGAACGGCGACACGCGGGCCTCGGGGACCGGCATCGGCTCGGCCACCCGGACGGGGTGCCACGCCTCCGGCCCGGCGGGCTGCCGCCGCTGGTCGTAGGTCTCGCCGTGGTAGATGGAGGCGTCGACGACGGGGCCCTCGGCCCACTGCCAGTCGGCGTCGGTGGCGACGACGGTCTCGACGCCGTCGACGCTCACGTGCAGCTGGGCCGCGAAGGTGGGCTGGGCGGCGTAGATGGTGTGCCAGTTGCCGGAGAAGCCGTACAACTCGGTCGCCCAGCCGCCGCCGAGGCACACCGTGATCGTGTTTGCGCCCTCGCGCAGGAGCCCTGCGACATCGGTGGTGTCGTGGACGGTGCGCGCCTGGTAGGCGGTCCAGCCCGGCTTGAGGACGTGGTCGTCGATGTCGACGCCGTTGATGGACACCTGGTAGACGCCGACGGCCGCCGCGTACAGCAGCGCGGAGCCCGCCGGGCCGTCGAGGGTGAACTCGCGGCGCAGCAGCACCGGCTGTGCGTCGGCGGAGGGGGCGTCGGCGGCGATGGTCGCGGCCGTCCAGGCGCCGTCGGAGAGGAACCCGGCGCGCAGGATCCGGGGTTCGCTCCACGGCCCGAATTCCTCTTCGGCACCGCGGACCCGAACGCGGAGGTTCACGTCCTCTTTCGGGGTCAGCGGCTCGAACGGCCAGGCGACGTCGACCGAGCGGTCGCCGTCGATGACCCGCGTCTCGGACACCCCCGCCCGGATGGCCTCGATCTCGGCCGCTGCCTGCTGCCAGCCGGGGGTCGGCGTGCTGGTCCACCAGCCGAGGACCGGGGTGGGGGTGGGGACGAACGACGAGCCGTGGGGCGCGTCGACGGTGATTCTGGAGACTGCGGGGAGAGTCATGCTGATCCTGAGGTCGTGGGGACGGTGACCGGCCCCCGGGCAACGGTGTCCGGTGGGCGGTCGGCTCCAGTCTGAATCGTTTCATGAAACGTGTCAAGGCCGGACGATCGTTGCGAAACTGTGACCTACCGAAGGGGTTGACCTGCGCCCCGGGAATGGTTACGTTCTTACCTGAAAGGTTTCAAGGAGGAACACTTTCCACCTTCACTCATGTCAAGGACGACAGAATCGAAAGGCTAGACATGACCAGACGTATCCGTATCGCCGCCGCCCTCGGGGCGCTGGCGCTCGTGGTTCCCCTCGCCGCCTGTGGCGGCGAGGAAGGCGCACCGGGAGGCGGCGGCGACGCCGGCTCGCCCGTCGAGATCACCTTCCTGGTGCCCATGTCGGACGACAACACGTCGTCGTCCGATGCGCTGATCGCGGCCTTCCAGGACGCGAATCCCGACATCAAGGTCACGCTGGAGACCCAGCCGGCGGGCACCGAGGGCGACAACCTCACCAAGACGCGCCTGGCGACCGGCGAGATGGCCGACGTCTTCTTCTACAACTCCGGCTCGCTGCTGCAGGCCATCAACCCCGACCAGAACCTCGTCGACCTCTCCGACGAGCCGTGGATGAAGGACATGGACCCGTCGATGACGGCGGTCGTGTCGACGAAGAACGGCGTCTACGGCGCGCCGTGGGGCTCCACGCAGGCCGGCGGCATCCTCTACAACAAGCCCCTCTACAAGGAGCTGGGCCTCGAGATCCCGCAGTCGTGGGCCGATTACGCCGCCAACAACGAGAAGATCAAGGCCGCGGGCAAGACCGCCGTCGTCCAGACCTACGGCGACACGTTCTCCAGCCAGTTGTACGTGCTGGGCGACTTCGCCAACGTCCAGGCGCAGGATCCGGACTGGGCGGACAAGTACACGGCCAACGAGGCCAAGTTCGCCGACATGCCCGCGCTGCAGAGCTTCAAGTATCTGGAGGAGTCGTTCAAGGCCGGCTGGTTCAACGAGGACTTCGCCTCGGCCCGCTTCGACACCGGCATCGGCTGGATCGCCACCGGTGAGGCCGCGCACTACCCGATGCTCACCGGCGCCATCAGCAACCTCAGCCAGAACTACCCGGAGCACATCGACGACGTCGGCGTCTTCCCGGTGCCCGCCATCGACGCGGCCAACACCAACCTGACGATGTGGCTGCCCAACGCCATGTACATCCCGAAGACCACCGAGGGCGCCAAGCTCGAGGCCGCCAAGAAGTTCGTGGCGTTCATGAACAGCGAGGACGGCTGCGCGATCCAGAACGAGTACCTCGTGCCGTCCGGCCCCTACGCCATCAGCAGCTGCAAGCTCCCCGACAGCGTCCCGGCCATGCTGAAGGACATGCAGGGCTACGTCGATGCCGGCAAGTCGAAGCCCGCGCTCGAGTACCTCTCGCCGATCAAGGGCCCGAACCTGGAGAACATCCTGGTCGAGGTCGGCTCCGGCATCCGGTCGGCCGAGGACGGCGCCGCCCTCTACGACGAGGACGTCAAGAAGCAGGCGCAGCAGCTCGGGCTCGAAGGCTGGTAGGCCGCACCGTCCGATAGCCCTGACACCCGTGGTGGGGCCCTCTCCGGAGGGCCCCACCCCTGACCGGAGTTCCCATGACGACAGAGACGTTGCTCAGAGAAGACCCGCCCACCGAGGTAGCCGACCCGCCGCGACGCCGGCGACGCGACATCGGCGGCCGGTTCTACCCCTTGTGGTTCTACATACCCACGGTCGTGTTGTACGTGGTGCTGTTCGCAGTGCCCACCTTCGCGTCGTTCTACTTCAGCCTCACCCGCTGGACCCTGTTCGAGACCGAGTTCATCGGGCTCGCCAACTTCAGACAGTTCTTCACCGAGCCGATGCTGCTCAAGGGCTTCATCAACACATTCGTCTACGGCTTCGTCACCTCCGGCGCGAAGGTGGTGCTCGGGCTGGCGCTCGGCATGCTGCTGACGAGCACGATCCTCGGCCGCGGCTACCTCCGCTCCACCATCTTCTTCCCCGTCCTGGTCTCGACCGTCGGCGTCGGCGTCACATTCAAGGTGCTGATGGACCCGTTCGACGGGCTCATCAATGAGACCCTCCGCCTCGTCGGGATCAACGGCCCCGGCTGGCTGACCGACCCGGCGTGGGCGCTCATGTCGATCGCGATGGTCGACGTCTGGAAGGGCATCGGCATCGCCACCCTCATCTTCATCGCCGGCCTGGTGGCTATCCCGCAGGAGTACTACGAGGCGGCCCGCGTCGACGGCGCCACTGCCTGGCAGCGCTTCCGCACCATCACCCTTCCGCTCGTGCAGCCCGCCATGGGCACCGTCATCCTGCTGTCGCTGATCAGCGGGCTCCGGTCGTTCGACCTCATCTGGGCCATGACCAAGGGTGGGCCCGGCTTCACCAGCGACGTCATCGGGTCGGTCATCTACAAGCAGTACCAGGCCGGGTTCTACGGGTTGTCGACGGCCGGCAACGTCGTCCTCTTCATCGTCGTGACCGTCATCATCCTGCCGATCTCGCACCTCATCACCAAGAAGCAGGTGGAGCTATGAGCACCCTCACACAGACCACCCGCCCCAGCTCCGGCGCCTCCATATCCAGGCAGCGGTTCTGGTCGCGCTACGTCGCAGGTGTGGTGGCGATCATCGCGTCGGTGATCGTGTTCATCGTGCCGTTCGCATTCATCTTCCTGACGGCCGCCAAGTCGAAGCGGGAGGCGTCGCTGCTGGAGTTCTCGCTGCCGAAGCAGGGCTGGTTCCTGTTCGACAACATCGCCGAGGTCATCGCGACCCGCAACTTCATGCTGCTGCGCGCCTTCATCAACAGCACCGTCCTGACGGTCACGAGCGTCACCATCATGGTGGTGCTGGCCGGCATGGCGGGTTACATCCTGCAGCGCCGCAAGTCCCGCTGGAACGTGGCGCTGAACTTCCTGGTGATGGCCGGGCTCATCGTGCCGCCGGCCATCGTGCCGACCGTGTGGGTGATGCAGAGCCTCGGCCTGTTCAAGACGATGCCGGGCATGATCCTCATCGAGGTCACCTTCGGGCTGTCGTTCTCGATCCTTCTGTTCAAGGCGTTCGTGGCGACCATCCCGCGGGAGCTCGACGAGGCGGCGCTGCTCGACGGTGCCGGGCCTCTGCGGCTGTTCTTCACGGTGATCATGCCGCTGCTGAAGCCGGTGATGGTGACGGTGATCGTCGTCCAGGCCGTCGCCGTCTTCAACGACTTCACTGGCCCGCTGTACTTCCTGCCGGGAGACAAGAACGTCACGGTCCAGCTCACGCTCTACAACTTCCAGTCGCAGAACGTGAGCCAGTGGAACCTGCTGTTCACCAACATTCTGCTCATCACGATCCCGCCGCTGATCATGTACATCTTCTTCAACAGGCAGATCGTCGCGGGCATGACGAGCGGGGCCGTGAAGGGCTGACGGGGAGGGGACCCGCCCAGCCGGGATGCCCGGATGTTCCGGCTGGCGCGGCGGGTGGCTAGTATCGGCTCGTTCACCTACGAAGGGAATCGCTGTGTCGGAAGCTGGCCTGCAGGCTGCCCGTCAGAAGATGATCGACGCCGGGGTGTCCACCCCCGCGATCGAGGTTTTCTCCCGGTTCTATGAACTGCTGGAGTCCGGTGCGACCGGTGTGATCCGTGAGGACAGCATCGCTCCGCTGCTCGATCCGCCCATGCTCGCGGACATCGACGTCACCAACGAGGATGCGCGCGCCGCCATCGACAAGACCGTCGTCATCAAGCTCAACGGCGGCCTCGGCACGTCGATGGGGCTCGACAAGGCCAAGACGCTCCTCAAGGTGCGCGACGGCTACACGTTCCTCGACCTGCTCGTCCGCCAGGTGCTGGCCGCCCGCGAGCGCTACGGCGCCCGGCTGCCGCTGCTGCTGATGAACTCGTTCCGCACGGAGGAGGACACCCTCAACTTCCTGCGGAAGTACCCGGAGCTCCCCGTCGACGACCTGCCGCTCAGCTTCCTGCAGAACCAGGAGCCGAAGCTGCGCGCCGACGACCTGACCCCCGTCGAGTGGCCGGCCGACCCGTCGCTCGAGTGGTGCCCGCCCGGCCACGGCGACCTGTACCCGGCGCTCGAGGGCTCCGGCATCCTCGACCAGTTGCTCGAGCAGGGCTACCGCTACGCCTGCGTCTCCAACGGCGACAACCTGGGCGCCGTGCCGAACGCGACGATCGCCGGCTGGTTCGCCCACTCGGGCGCCCCGTACGCCGCCGAGGTGTGCCGCCGCACCGTCAACGACAAGAAGGGCGGCCATCTGGCCATCCGGAAGGCCGACGGGCAGCTGATCCTGCGCGACACCGCGCAGACGGCACCGGAGGAGATGGACTTCTTCACCGACGAGTACCGTCACCCGTTCTTCCACACCAACAACCTGTGGTTCGACCTGGCGAAGCTGCGCGAGGCGCTGACCGAGCGCAACTCCGTGCTCGGCCTGCCGCTGATCCGCAACGAGAAGACGGTCGACCCGTCGGATCCGTCGTCGACGCCGGTCATCCAGGTCGAGTCCGCGATGGGCGCGGCGATCGAGGTGTTCCCGGGCGCCACGGCGATCTGCGTCGGCCGCGACCGCTTCCTGCCCGTGAAGACGACCAACGAGCTGCTGCTGCTGCGCTCCGACGTCTACGAGCTGACCGCCGAGGGACGGCTGGTGGCCCGCACCGACCGCACGCCGGAGATCAGCCTCGACTCGAAGTACTTCAAGCTGGTAGACGACTTCACGGAGCGCATCCCGTGCGCGCCGTCGCTGAAGAAGGCGAAGTCGCTGAAGGTCAAGGGTGACTGGACGTTCGGCAGCGGGGTCGTCGTCGTCGGCGAGGCTGAGCTGGCAGATGCGGGCGAGCCGTCGCAGGTGCAGGACGGCGCCCGCATTGGGCACTGACGCCGACCTGGCGGTGGCGTTGGGGCTCGCCCTCACCGGCGAGCTCCTGCCGCTGACGTCGGCGGACGCCGTCGTCGCAGAGCTGGCGGAACTGGGCTGGACGCCCGAGGCGTTGGCCGAGCTGCGGCACGGGAGGCAGGAGCGGCGGGAGCCGTGGCCCTTCCCGGTGGAGGTGGAGCGGCTGCGCTCCGTCGGGTTCGCGCGCTTCGATGCGGCGCTGGCGGAGGCCCGCAGGGTGTCGGGGCTGACCGGGCTCGAACCGGCCCGGCCAGCCACACGTCCGATGAACGCTGATGAGCGGCGGCTGATCCAGGACCGGCCGCCGCACTGGGGTTAGCTGTTGCGCTGGGCCCGCAGCTCGTCGCGGATCTGCGCGAGGAGCTCCTCGGAGGTCGGGGCGGCCTCCTCGACCGGCTTGTTGCGGTCGGCGAACGCCTTGGCCTTGTTGTAGGGCAGCACGACGCCGAAGTAGACGACGGCGGCCGTCAGCACGAACGAGACGAGCGCCGTCAGGAAGGCGCCGACGCCGATGCCGGCGACGGAGACCGACGAGAAGTCGGGCTGGCCGCCCAGCTTGCCCAGCAGGTCGATGAACAGAGCGGTGAACGACTCGACGACCGAGCTGAACGCGGCGCCGATGATGAATGCGACGGCGAGCTCGATGAGGTTGCCGCGCAGCAGAAATTCTTTGAAACCCTTCATGGCGATGAGAGTAGCCGCGGCGGGGGCGCAGACCCGGGAGGCGAACCCGTGATGGTCACAGTCGGCCGATGACCACCCCCAGCTGCCCATCCTGACCCAGCGCGGCGACCAGGCCTGCGTCGGGGGCGGGCACGTCGACCAGGATCAGCCCGTTGCGGGATCCCGTCGCCAGGGCGACGGCCGAGCCGGACGCCTCCCGCGCCGGGATCGTCAGCACCCGGGCGTCGGAGCAGACCACCTCGACGAACTCGCCGCCCGACGCCACCAGCGAGATGACGTCACCGGCCCGCAGCAGGTCGCGCAGGGTGGGGTCGCGCACGGAGATCGGCACGACGGCGCGCCCGGACTCGGGCTGCGTTGTGGTGGTGAGCAGCGTCGGCTGCAGGATCGTGCCGTGGGGCAGCGAGACGGCGGCGGTCTGGCCGACGACGTCGGCCCTGTCGGTGAACGCCGCCTCCGGCAGAGCTGCGGTGGGGAGGTCGCGGACGGCGACGTCGCCGTCGCGGATCTCGGAGCCCGCGGCGATCGGGGCGGTGACCATCACCACCGCGGTCGTGGGCGGGCCCAACGCGAGGGAGTGGCCGAGCGTCAAGACGGCCAGGACGGCGAGCAGGGCACCGACGGCACGGCGATGCCAGGAGACGAAGGAGACGAGACTCTCAGTGATCCGGCGCATGCTCCGTTGTGGGGCGCCGGGGGAGTCACCGCCCGCTGTCCACAGGGGTCAGGAGGTGGCGGCGACCTTCGAGGAGTCGATCTTGGCCGCCGGCTTCGACTCGGACGGCTTCGATTCCGCGGGCTTTGGGGAGCCCGACGGCTTCGAGGAGGAGCGGGAGTCGGTCTTGTAGAAGCCCGAGCCCTTGAACACGACGCCCACCGCGTTGAAGACCTTGCGCAGTTCGCCGTCGCATTCGGGGCATACCGTCAGGGACGGGTCGGTGAACTTCTGGACGACCTCGAGGTCGGCGGCGCAGGCGGTGCAACGGTACTGATAGGTGGGCATGTGTTCCTCTGGACGACAACAGTTTCGCTCCCTGAGGAGCCGTGAGGTACGAGCGGCGTCTCGAAGGGGGCGACCGCCCACCATGGTAGTTCACCGATCAACGAGTACCGAACGGTGCTCCGTCACGTAGCCGTCGACGCGCTGATCGTGCGGCTCCACCGGCACCGTCGGCAGCAGCTCCGCCTCCCGCGTCAGGGCCACCACGGGCGCGGCGGGGGAGCGGTGCAGCAGGGCCCTGTCGTACCAGCCGCCGCCGGTGCCCAGCCGGGTCAGGTCCTCCCCGAGCGCCAGGCACGGCGCGACGATCAACGTCGCCTCCGCCAGCGCCTCAGCAGGCAGCCGCGACCCGGCTGGCTGCGGGATGCCTCCCCAGCCGACGACCAGCTCCGTCTCCGGCTCCAGGCGCGCCCAGTAGACGCGCTTCGCGATCACCGGCAGCAGGATGTCCCAGCCGCGCGCGGTGAACCCGTCGAGCAGTGCGTCGGTGCCGGGTTCGCCGGGCCGCGACGCGTACAGCGCCACCGTCCCCGGCGTCATCCGATCGGCGATGGCTAGGAGCGCGGCGGTGCGGGAGGCGTCCTCGGCGGCCCAATCGGCCGCCGTGACCAGTTCCCGCGCCGATAGGACGGCGAGGCGCAGCGCGTCCTTCGAGGGGTCCTGAGGCATTGGCCTATCGTAGGGGCCATGGCATGGTTCGCCCGTAGTAAGCAGGAGCCCGTCGTCGACGAGGAGGTCGTCGAGGAGCCCCGTCTCCCCGAGCCGCCCGCCCTCAATGAGGCCGGGCTGCGGAGCGTCGCCGATCACACCGCGTACCTGCTCAGCCTGGTCGATCCGCTGCGGCCGTTCGGCATGACGCTGCTCGAGGGCTGGAACCAGGTGGTGTGTGAGGACATCGACTCGATGATCTCCGTCCCCGCGTTCTCGACCGCGAAGGTCGACGGCTACGCGGTGCGTTCCAGCGACCTCACCGAGGACGACGGGCGGCTCGTCGAGACGCTGGACGTGGTCGACGCCGTCGACGACCGGCTGCCCATTGGTGCGGCCCTTCCGGTGCAGCCGGGCGATGTGCTGCCGGCCGGCGCCAACGCCGTCCTTCCCGGCACGTTCGCCACGGTCGAGGAAGGGAGGGCCACGCTAATCGAGAAGGTCGAGGCGGGAGAGTACGTCCGTGCCGCCGGCGAGCATCTCGCGCTGGGCACCCGGCTGCTGAGCCAGGGTGACATCCTCACCGAACGCGCCATCGGGCTGCTGGCCGGTGCCGGCATCGACAAGGCGATGGTGCGGCCCCGGCCGCGCGTCGTGGTGATCAGCTCGGGCGACAATCTGGTGGAGCCGGGTGTCGAGCTGGCCCCAGGGGAGTCCGCCGACGCCAACTCGTACATGATCGCCGCCGCGGCCCGGGCCGTCGGCGCGACGGTGTTCCGCGTCGCCGTCCACACCAACGACCGCGAGACCATCAAGCAGGTCATCACCGATCAGCTGATCCGCGCCGACCTCGTCATCTCCGCCACCGGCGGCAGCCGCGAGGACTACGAGGCGATGGTCGCGGTGATGAAGGAGATCGGGCTGGTCGACGAGGCCAATGTGGCCATGTCGCCGGGCAGCACGCAGACGTTCGGGCTTGTCGGCGACGAGCAGGTGCCGATGCTGATGCTGCCGGGCAACCCGGTCAGCGCCTACGTGACGTTCCACGTGTTCGCCAAGCCGCTGCTGCGCCAGCTGATGGGGGCGGACACGGGTCCGCGCCCGGGGCGGGCGATCGCGACGGGCACGCTGCGTTCGAACGAGGGGCAGCTGCATCTACTGCGGGGCCAGACTGTGTCGGATCAGAAGGTCACGCACGTGACGCAGGTGACGTCGCCGTACGCGCTGGGGCAGCTGGCGGAGTCGAATGTGTTGATCGTGATGGATGAGCACGTTGAGCTGGTGCGGCCGGGTGAGGCGGTCAAGGTCTGGTTCCTCGACGGCGAGTGACCGGAAGAACAGTCCAACCCAGCGACGCACCGAGCACCCTCCACCCGAACTACACCCTTGTTGTTTAGGTTTGCTCCATGCTCGCCGGAATCATCATCACCATCGTCGTCGTTGCTGGTCTGGTGTTCGCTCTGCCCTGGGTGGCCTCTCTTCGCGCACCCGAGCAGGACCTCGACGGTGATCCGACCGAGCGTTTCTCCCAGTCGGCCCGCATCCTCCACCAGGACCTGTCCGATGAGCGTGACGAGGACGAAGGGGTCGCCGTCTCCACGCCGCTGACGAGGCGCGCCAATCTCCACGAGCTGCGGATGGTCGCCCGCCAGGCGGCGCGCCGTCGGCTCATCGTGGTGTCGGCCCTGCTGTTCTCGGCGCTGGTGCTGACCGGGCTGGCCCTGTTCTCCGTCGTCGCATGGTGGGCTCCGCTGATCCCCACCGGCTTGCTGGTGGTCTTCCTCGGGATCGCCCGCTTCTCGGTCGTTGCGATGCACCGCAGCCTCGACGCCCGCGCGGCCGCGATCGAGGCCGGCTACTCCGAGAACGAGGACACCGGTGTCATCAATCTGAACGACGCCGAGTCCACCGAGAGCGTCGAGATCTCCGTCGACCTGTCGATGCCCACCGTCACGAGCGGCGGGCTGTGGGAGCCGATCCCGGTGACGCCGGCGACCTACGTGTCGCAGCCGCTGCTGCCGCGTTCGGTCCGCACGATCGACCTGTCGGCGCCCATCCCGCAGACGGCTCCCGTCGTCCCGACGGCCGACAACCCGGCCGAGGAGGCCCGCGAGATCGAGGAGGCGACGGTGGCGAACCTGGCCGAGTTCCGCCCGCGGGCGGTCGGCGAGTAGCCGCCTGTCCCGACTTGGACGCTGAAAGCAGACGCTGCTAGACTCGCGGACGCTGGAAAGCATGGGGCTATGGCGCAGTTGGTAGCGCGTCTCGTTCGCAATGAGAAGGCCGGGGGTTCGAATCCCCCTAGCTCCACAGAAACATAATGAGTCCTGCCCCGCCTGATGGCGGGCAGGGTGCTTTCTGTCGGCACCGGGACGCAACAGTGGGCAGACGTGGTTCTTTCGTTGGCAGGGCTGCTCGGTAGCCTCGATCCTGTGAGGGACACGAAGCAGACAAAGACCATTGGCGAGCATCACGCTGCGGCGTAGCTGGCACGACGTGGCTGGGCACCGGCGCTGACACGCGATGGCCTTGAGCGCACAGACATCCTCGCTGTTCTTTCCGACCCGGAGAACCGCCGGATGGTCGAGATCCAGGTGAAGACGGCGCGTGCGGCCGTCTGGGGATCGATCAGCTGGCCGCCCGGATCGAAGACGCAGGGGCCGAGCCAGCACGAGCGGGAGTACTTCGTCTTGGTGGCTGTGCCGCACGGCCTCACCGTTCGGCCACGGAGCTTCGTGGTACCGCGTTCGCACGTGGCCGCTGCCGCCTGGATCGCACACATGAACTGGCTCACCGAGCCAGGGATCGAACCAGGGAAGCGGAACGCGCCAGTTGACCGTTCACGGGTGTCGCTTTCCATTTTCGAGCGGTACGAGGATCGCTGGGATCTGTTGCTGGTCGATGAGTCTGAGGCGCCTGTGCTGCTTCCGGCGTGCTTCTGGACGCTTGCGCAGGAGGGTCGCGTCGGGTTGCCTCCGGGGCATGCCTGGCACGGAGCGCTGCCGAAGTGGCGGTGACAGCGCGATAGCCCAGGTGGTTGCTTCCCAGCGGGTAACCTCTGAGGCGTTTTGTCGGGGGAGGGGGAACCCAGCAGGCGGATTGCACCAGTGCTCAGCCGAGCCCATCGCCTCTTGGCAGCGACCAGCCCAAGTGGCTTCGTCGAGCAACTGCTCTACCGCCGCCTCGTACTGCTCCCCGACGAGAGAGAGCACAGCCAGCGCTGCCGCAGTGGCCGATGTGCGCTCAGCCGGTAATGCGTCTTTCGGCAATCGCCTCCGCGGCGGCCCGAGACGCGCTGTGGAGGTCGGAGAGGCGGGTGGCCAACGTCCGTACGGCCAACGCTTCCGGGAGCATGTCAGAGAACTTCAAATCCCGGACCGCTCGCTCCGTGACCTCCGGCTCCACGCCCGAGAGATCACGTCCGAACCTGGCCCTGGCGGCCTCCAGCGCCTCGCGTAGCTCAGCGGATGTCGCATTCGCACGGAGTACCACGTGGTCATTGCTGAACGTCGACTCAGGGTCGCATATGCCCGGCGCCGCCTGGTTAAGTTAAGTGCCGACCACAGCACTGCATTGGCTCTGCTTCCGGCCCACCTCCACCACCGGGTCTCCTCAGACTCATGGAGCAGGACCGTGCGCCGAGCATCGACTCGGTTGGCGTGGGTCGTTCGGATCTCCTCAAGCTGTTCCTTGGCCCGCCTGCTCAGTGTCACGCCCGTGAGCTCGGCGCCGAGGAGCACCCGCCGCATCGCGTCCACGAGCTCGAAGCTCAGTGGGCTTGGTGATCCCATCCAGCGTGCGAGCCCTACTCCGGCCGAGGGTTCGACGTATGCGCGACGGTGGGGCCAGTCCACGGAAGTGACGACCCAGGATCGCCCGGCAAGCGCCAATCGTCGGGGCCCTGTCGTCTTGGTCAGCAGGACCATGGGGTCAACGGAGCCGATCTCCGAACGTCCATGAAGTACCGTCACCTGCGGATCGGAAGTGAATACCGTCATCACTTCCATGAAGTGACGCCGGCCGTAGCGGCCTTCTGCCGTAGGCCCCACTATGAGCATGTCGCCGTCGCTGGCCAGCCATCCCTGGTCAAGCAGTTCTGAGAGGAGGCTCTCCTCGTCTTCTGGGGCGATGAGGGGGAGGTCTCCGATCCAATCGCGCCACACGTTACGACCGACCTGCCCCTCCTGGAGGGTGATCGCGAGGAGCTGCTGTGCAGCGATGTGAGCGGGAGAGGGTGGGGCCTTGATGGCTTCTACGAAGCTCTCGGACCACAAGAGCAGCAGAGCCACAGCCCGCAGCAACTCGTTGTCATTGGTGGCCAGCAGCGTCATGTTGCGAACTGTTCCAGGTCGCCGCCCGGTGCGCCCCAGCCGCCGCCTCGGGCATCATCGCCGACACCGCCAACGATCTCCTCCGGATCGGGCTGGTCGCGCTCGCCGTGAACCTGCTCCTCCTGGTCATCTTCCTGCGGGCGTTGGTCGCCCCGCTGTACCTCCTCGCGTCGAGCGTCCTCGCGCTGGGGGCGACGCTGGGCCTGTCTGTGCTGTTCTTCCAGGACTTCCTCGGGCAGGACGACCTCACCTTCTACGTGCCGTTCGCGGGGTCGGTGCTCCTGCTGTCCCTGGGGTCCGACTACAACATCTTCGCCGTCGGCCACGTCTGGCAGGAGGCCCGTCACCGGTCGATGAAGGAGGCCCTCCTCGTCGCCACCCCGGAGTCGACCCGGGCGATCACCTCCGCAGGCCTCGCGCTGGCCGCGAGCTTCGGGCTTCTGGCCCTGGTCCCGCTGGGACCGTTCCGCGAACTGGGCTTCCTGCTGGGCGTCGGGATCCTCATCGATGTGTTCGTCGTCCGGGCGCTGCTCGTGCCGTCACTGATCACGCTGGTGGGCCCGCCGAGCAGTTGGCCGTCAGGCATCCTCAAGCGTGAACGGCGCACTCGAGTCGGCAAGGAGCGCGCGAATGCCTGACCAGTACCCGGTGCAGCCAGACGGTGGCCCGGACGAGGGCGGCCCTGCCGGTCAGGCCATGCCCCCGGGGGGCAAGGGTCGCACCGTCGCAGCTCCGGCGTCATCGCGTCGACGTCTGCGAGGGCGCGTGCTCGACTGGGTGATCGGCGCCCTCGTCACGCTCAGCCTACTGCTCCTCGCGCTGCTGCTGTTCTGGCTGTCGATCACGCGGCCGGTGGGCAGCGCGGATGCCACGCCAAGCGTCGGCACACCGATGCCCTCCGCGGCCGGACCCAGCGCGGATGCCACCCCGCCCTCGGATCTCGCCGAGGACGAGGTCTGGCTCGGTGACATCTCGCTGGAGGCCGGCTCCATCGTCGCCGCGGGAACGCCGCTCCTCGACGTCGTCGGCACCGGTACCGACGTCACCTCGGGGCCCGACGGTCTCGTGGCCCGCCACCTCGACCTGACGGCCACGGTCCCGTTCCACGTCGTGGCCGCGGAGATCGGCCCGGACGCCACCCTGAGCGCCGCCGGTGGGGGTGAGGTGCGCGTCGACACCCGAGTAGAGGCACTGGGACGTAGCCTCCCCGGCGCTCATCGACCGGATCCGGGCCGGGTGGGAGGCGGAGCTGACCGCCCGGCAGCATGAGGTGTCTGCGCTCAGCGCCCGCAGCGGCGCGGGCAAGCGGGGTGAGGAGGGCGGGCGGGAGGCCGAACTGAGGGCACTCACAGAACGGATCCGGTGCGCCCAAGCCGCCGTGGCCCGCTGCAGGGAGGCCGCCGGCGTTGCGGCACTCGCGGCACTGGCCGTCAGCCGAGCCGACGACGACCTTCAGACCGGCCTCGCCCGGGTCGAGGACGCGGAGGGCCACCTCGAACAGGTAGCGGCCATCGCAGGAGAGTCCTCAACCCACGTCGACGCAGCCCGTCAGGCCGTCCTGAGCGCCACCGATCACCTCGCCTTCGCCAAGCGCTCGCTCCGCGAGACGGCAGAGGCCACCAGTGCGCTGTCGTCGAGCGCCCTGCGTGCCGAACGAGGACTCGACGATGCCGCAGAGCAGCTCAGTCGCATCGATCGAGGGCAACAGCCATGACCGCAACAGCCACGGCCGAGATCCGCCGCCGTCTTCGCGATGCCGAAGGGCTCCTGACGTCGGCCGCGGGTCAGTTGGCGGGTTGGGAGGACGCTGCCGCCTCGCGCATTCGGCCGGACGTCGACGAGGTTGCCACCAGTCTCGCGGTGATCACCCGCCACGCAACCGACCTGGGTGAGCACGTCGACGCCGCCAACCGCCTGATCGATACTGCGAGCGAGAACTGCCAGTCGGCCACTGCCGGGCTTGGGGACGCCTCGGCGGTGCACGAGGGCATTGACCGGCAGCTGACCGAGGCGGAGCAGGCCCTCCGACGGGGGGAGCAGTCGGTGCGCGAGAGCAGCCACCTCGTGACGCGGGCGCTCCAGATAGTGAGCCAGGCCGGCTCGCCCGGTGGCCTCGCCGTGAGCATCGACGCGCTCGAGGGGGAGTTGGCCACCCGGGTTCGGGGGATCCGCGTGGCACACGGGCCAAGCGGATGATCGCAATGTCCGCCGCCCGCGCCGTCGCTACGGAGGCGGCATGGATGACGGCCGAACACCTGGCGGGCGCGGCGGTTCAGGCGACCACCGGCCTGAAGAATGTCCAGTTCGGCGATGCGTGGGACTCGTTGCGTGCCAGCGCGGAGGTCGTTGCGCCTCTGACGGTGGCACGCATCCGAGCCCTACTGGACCAGCTGCGGGCGGAATAGCCTCTCAGCCGTCTGAACCGATCGACTGGGATTGAGCCAATCGCTGGACTTCCTCGAGCAGGTCGCGTCTGCGCCGCGCCTCGTCGAGGCGTCGACTCTCCACCGACTGTCGGTCCCTACCCTGCTGAGTCACGCGCATCATCCGCTCGACATCCTGGAAGGTCAGCGGTGGCACCTGCCCGAGATCGACGGCGAACCGTCGACGGCTCCGGGCCTCCACCTTCTCCGCGACCACCGCGTCACCTGACGCCCGGTCGTTGTGGTCAACGGTGAGGGTGAAGGCGTCGGTGAGGGAGCCGTCGCTGCTGAGCGTGGCGGCGCACTGCAGGCGGCGGAGCCTGGTCAGCGAGCCCCCCTCCCATCCGCCGAGCCGCTCCTCAGCCGCCCGGGCCTCCCGGATGCCGGTGCGGAAGGCAGCCACGTTGTTGCAGGTGGACTGGACGGCCTCCGCCAGCGACCGGGTGAGCTGCTCGAGGTTCTGATGGGCCAGCACCACCCCGAGGCCGAACTTGCGCGCCTGCTGCAGCAGCCGGGGAAGTAGCCCGCTGGCGAACAGGTGTGCCTCGTCGACGATGAGCAGGTGGGGTACCGTGCGATCGCCCCGGGAGGCCAGCCCGGCCCAGTGCTTGGTGAGCCACAGCTCACCGAGAAGTTGTGCGCTCGTGTCACCGAGGGTCGGCGACGCCAGATCGATGAGCAGCGAGTGCCGCGCGTCGATGACGTCGATGACTCGGACCCCGTCCAGTCCCGTGCCGAGGATTCCCCGCAGCTCGGGGGAATTGATCATGCGCTGGAACTTCGACACGAACCAGGTGGTGAACTCCGCGAAGTCCTCAGGCCTGCGGTTGACGAAGCTGTTGCGCAGATCCATCGCCACGACCGGATGAGAGTCCTCGAGGGCGTCGGCCACGGCCTTCAGCCGGGCCTGGCTGCCTGCGAACTCCGGGACCAGCGCCAGGTTCGCCCGCCTGCCGAGGAGTGCTCGCTGGGCCGCCATCAGGCTGGCGAAGCCTCGCTCCCAGACCGGCCCCATGAACCCCTGTTGACGAGGGTCGAACAACTCGCGGAGCACCGTGATGATGACGTCGGTCGCAAGTTCGGGGTTGTTGCCCGCCAGCGGGTTGATCGGCACCGGTGCGGAGGCGTCTCCGCTGCGCACGACGTGGATCCGTTCGACTGAGGTGGCGGGTGCTTCGCTCAGCACCCGGTCGACGAGTGTTCCGTGGGGATCGAGGATGCTGACGCCCAGCCCTGCCGCGATGGCCTCGTGGGCGAGTGCGGCCAGCAGGGACGACTTGCCCGACCCCGTCGACCCGAGGACCTGGACGTGTCCCAGCAGGTCCGACGCTCCGATCCTCACGTCGCGCCGCGTCCCGTCCGAGGAGGAGGCGGTGCCCAGGCGAAGCCCGGTTCGGCAGAGGTCCTCAGCGAGTGGCACCGACCCCACGCCCGGCTGGATCGTCGGGAGCCCGCAGACCGTGGCGTCGGCCGTCGCGGGGATCGACGCCAGGCAACGGGCCAGCCCGAACGGAACCGCGTGCCCGATCAGCGAGTCGGCTGAGCCTTCCCACGCCCGCGCCGTCTCACGGGAGGGCATGGGCAGCGCAGCGAGCGCGACGCCTGACCCTGCGCTAGGAGCGCCGCCCGCACCCTGGGCGGCAGGATGGCGCCGTGCCCGACCAGCAGGCGGGCCTCGACGGGGGTCCCGAGGTATGCCACCACGCGCGTGTGGTCGTCCGCCTGGGTGCCGGCGGTGAACTGCTGGGGCAGCTGAGCCAGTTCGAAGTCGTGGCACGGCGCCAGGTGCAGGCGGACCTCGACCGATTCTTTCCGCATGGCCCGGAGGAGCGCGAGGGGATCGTCGGCCACGGCTACGGGCCAGAACCATGGAGTCCTGCGCCGGGGTTCGTTTTCCGGCTCGAGGAAGGCGAACGGATCCGGTGCCATGACGCCCGCCGCGGGCACCAGCTCCGACACACACTGCGGTTCGGTGCCTTCCGGGCAGCGTGGGGCGCGCACGAGGCGTGCCACATCCTCGAAGACCCAGGAGAGTTCATCTCCGAGGTCCATTGGTGAGGCCACCGCCAAGTCGATGCCGCCGCTGCCGGTGGCGACCGTCCTTACCTCGACGGTGGTGTTGACGGGCAGTCCGGCCACCACGGTGAGCAGCCGATCGCCGGCTCGGCGGGCGGCCAGGACGGGCGCGTCGTGCCGGATCAGGGCGTCGATGCGCCAGACGTTGGGGTCGGGGTGCTGATTCATGAGGGCTCCTTCCGTGTGCCTACAGGACCTACCGATCCGCGATCGGGTGGGGAGGCACACCACACGAACGGCCCTGACGGCCGGTTGTGAGTGAATTCGGGAGAGTGGTCGGTCCGCTGCACGGGGCTGAGCTAGACAGCGCCGTCGGGGTCGGGCCGATAGCGGCGCTGGAATTCGACGCGGGAGACCACCCATCGGTGCCCCTCCCGGGTGACGACCCAGTCCCCTGCCTGGGCCACCCTCGTGCCTTCTGGTGACTCCACGAGCTCGTCGACGCTCGCGGGCCGGGCCAGGACACGGCCGACCGACCGGAAGAGTCCATCCTCGATGGGCTCGTATGTGGCCCGAAAGTCCCGGTCCGTGATGGTCCACACCCGCCTCGGCCGCCCCGGCTCCCAGAGCTTCCAATGACCCGCCTGGCCGTGCATCGTTGCTCCGTCCGCGGTGGTCCAGACGAGCTCCTCGCGCAGGAGCTCGGCCGCCACCGGTAGCCCGATGCGCCTGAACGGTCGCCAGTCCGCGCCGTGCCGGGGAGGATTCGCCATGACAGTCGGCAGCCTAGGCGATGAGCATCAATGCGAAGAGGAGAACGCCGGCGGTGAGCGCCAGGCCCATCCCGAAGATGCCGCGCCCGAGCCTGACCGCCGTGGCGGGGGCGACCCGCCGCAACAGCCAGGCCTGCTTGACGCCGCGCAGGTTGGGGCCGGAGATCTCTACCTCGTCGCCTTCCGAGAGTGGAATCACCGCGGCCACCCGGGCGTGGACGAGCCCGTCGTCGGCCTCGATCACGAGGTCCCAGCCGTCCGGCTCGGTGCGCGGGCGGGACAGACCGCCGACCAGGGCGCCACCCAGGAGGTGCCCGAGGCAGCCGCTCCCCAACCGTGCCATGACGACGAAGCCCACCACTGCGAGCAGAAGGACCGGCAGGAAGGCGAGTGTGAGTTCCAGGATCATCAGCGTGACGAGGTCCCGGTAGGCGATGAGTAGTCCGGCCATCATCACGAGCACCGCCACCTTGACCGCGCTCACGGGGAAGGCCGCCCCGGTGTGCACGGGACTGCCGTCGATGACGACACCGTGCAGCCGGAAACCACTGGCCGGAACCTGTCCGAGGGCCCGGCTCCAGTGGTTGGGCAACGGGACAGGGGCCGGTGTGGGCGAGATGGGACGGTGTGGGGTGGGATCAGGCGGGGGCGGAGCCTGCGCCGGGCACTGCTCGCACGCCCGTCCGGCCGTGTAGCGCCCGCACGTCGGGCACGTGAAGATCATCGATCCTCCGCGGGGTCGAACACGTCGATGCGGAGGTCGGCGAGATGGGAGAAGTGCGCGAGCACCGCGTCGGTGTCGTAGCGTCTCGTGCTCTCGGCCAGGTCGGCCCAGCCCCTCACGTGACGGTGTCGCCGTCCGTGCGCCACCTGGTGGCGTGCCCATCGTCGGTGTTCGGCCTCGCCAAGCCAGGTCAGTGTGTCGGCGTCGGGCCGCCATGGATCGACAGGGGACGATGCGGAACGCCAGTCCAGCCCGAGGCTTGCGAGCTTCACGGTGACGGCCCGCGCCGACGAGCGGTTGGAGGCCTTGTCCTCTTCCGAGAGGCCGGGCCACTGCACGTGGGCGAGGTCGGACCCGGTCGCGTTCCCGGTCTGCTCCGAGGTCACGAGGTAGGCCGCGTGCAGGGCCACCGCGAACTCCTCCATGTCGGCCGCGGGAAGGACTGGCGTCGCGTGCGGCCACTCGAGGCCCCATCCGGCGCGGGCACACGCGACCGGGAGCCATTGCGAGAACTCCACCCCCCAGGCCCACCGATCCCGCTCCGTCAGGAAGGTCGGCACAAGGCCGTCGACCACCGCCAGCAGCTCGGCAGCCATCCGGTGAAGCTGCCCCGGGTCGAGCAGCGGCATGGCCTCGACCGTGTCCTCGTCGGTACGGGCGAGGCCCCCGGCGCCCAGCACGCGGTCCAGCGCGAAGTCGGAGCCCGCGACCGGGCCGAGGAGGCGCTCGGTGAGCCGGTCTGCGAGATCCTCGCCCTCGTCGGGGGCGGCGTCGCGGCCGTCGAGGTAGTCCCCGAACACGCTGCGGCTGATCGAGGACCAGGTGGCCAGAGAGGTGCTCAGTTGCACTCGGAGGAGGGCCGCGCGGTCCTTCCCGAGCTGGTCCGGCTCGGCGAGAAGCTCCTCCGTGGAGACCATGGCCGAGGAGTCCAGTGTTCCCAGCAGCTCCGTCCAGGTGCCGGCCGACTCGACCACGACCGACACACGCGCCGTTGGGAGGCCACACTGCAGACCTCGGGCCACCGAGAGCGCCCGCGCGTCGTCTTCAATGGCGACGATGATTGCGGGACCAGTTGACGCGACCTTGTCCGCGTTCGGTCTGGTCCACCCGTCGATCAGGCCGCGGCAGGCCGTCAAGGCCCCGCGCGGGGTGGCCGGAGCCGGCCGCCTGCGCAGGTCGGCGAGACCCTCGACCTCCGCCTCGACCGCGTCCACCCAGGAGAGTTCGCTCCCGACGCAATGGATGCGTTGTGGGGCGCCGTACTCCTGCCAGCCCCGGGCGATCTGCCGGACGATCTCGGCGGCCAACTCCCCGTCGCCAACCACTATGGGTGCGGGGCAGGCCGCCTCGCGGATGGGCGGGTTGGCCGCCACGGCCTCTCGGGCGACAACAGCGAGTCTGGGCACGGGCAGAATGTTGAGGGCCTGGTCGGCCAGGAGCTGGGAGGCCAGGTCGGAGCTGTCCAGCAGGAGGATCAACGGGGCGTCGGCGTGGTGGTCGATCTCGCGGGCCAGCCCCACCGCTTCGGTGTCGCTGGGGGCGGTGACCGTCACGGATTTCGCGCCAGCAAGGATGGCGCGGAGCGCAGCATCGGAGGAGGGCCCGGGGAGGGTGACTCCCGCGGCGCGGGCCGCCTCGGTGTCCGTCACGTCGACGTCTCCCACCCACACGGGCCGATTTCCCAGCTGGGCGTGGCGGACAGCCAGCCGTAGGGCCTCTGGACCGGTTCCAACGATCACGGCGTGGTCCTGCAGCTTCCGAGCCTTGGCGGCATCAGGGTTGCCTCGCATCACCGTGAAGAACGCCATGAGCAATGTGGAGAAGGTGACGGTCGCGGCAGCGAACCTGGCCACCTGCAGGAGTAGCGGTGCGGGACTTGGGCCGACGTCGTTGAGGGTGAATAGGCTCAGCGCAAGGTAGATCGCGTCGACGAGGGCAAGGCCATCGAGACCCCCGAAGAAACGGTGATCGGCGCGCGGCTCATAGAGGGCGCAGGTGCCCATGGCGATGGCAACGGTCGCCAGACAGATCAGCGTCAGCAGCCGCCACCTGGTGCTCAGCCAGCTGGGCATCGCTGCTTCCCTCTGGTGTTTCTTGATTCGGGTCATTTCTGGGGGCCTGTCCCTCCGGGTGCCAGCCGCTGGTGCGGCCTGCACCGACACAGAGAACTGACGGACGGACCCCATGAGAGGGCGGTGTGTCCCCTGGCGCCTCACGGATCATCGCCTGAAGACAGCGCGGAAGATGGACATGCCGATCCAGACCGGGATGAAAGAAGCGAGATAGGTCACCGCCGAGCCCGTCGCGTTGCTCAGAGGCTGACAACCCAGCGCGTCGTCGGACGTCACCCCTGCGTAGGTGCTGCCGGCGATGGTGATGAGCGCCATCCCGACGCCGACGGCCCAGATCCCGATCTGTGGCCAGCGCCCGACGATGGCCCCCAAGGCCAGAACCCCGATCAGGACGACCGTGAACCCCACCGAGTGTTGGGATAGAACGGCCGTCGTGGAGGCGAAGGTCAACAGCTCCACCATCGAGAACCACCCCAGGCCAACCTGGCCGGCTGCCTTGAGGCTGCGGCCCAGAAAGATGGTGTGGATCCCGCCGTACGCGAACATCGCGGCCATTGAGAACATCATGGCGATGCGCCATCCCAGGCCTACGCCAAGCAGGCAGTTGTCGCCGGCGAGGTACTCGGCGACACCCGGCAGTGAGGCGGCGATGCCCACGATTCCGAGGCCGACGGACGCCACGCGGCTGACCGTGCCGGCGACCCATCCCAGCAGCACCACCGCAGCCAGCATCATCCCGAACGCCACGTCGAGCTGCCCGCCGCTCAACACCCCCAACGCAACGGCGCCGAGCAGCCCCTCTAGAAAGAGCTCCGCCTTCGACGATTCGGCCTCGGCCGCCTGCTTCTTCACCTTCGCCCCCCTCGGCTCCCGTACCTCCATCTGACGGACACCTGTCCCCACAGCGGCGGGAACTGTCCGCCCACGCCGCACTCACCTGCGAGACCGGCACCCGCGTGTCGGTCTTGCCTCAATGAGCCCGTCGACGGGAATCCCTCACTCGCCTCCTGTCTCTCCGTTCATTCCCCAACGGCCCCGAGCCGCGGCCCCGGCCCCCGGGAATCGCGAATCGGTAGGTCGGGAGAGCAACGGAGAGGAGAGCGGCTTTGTGGATCGTCTGGTGACCAGCGTGAGTGTGCGGTTGTCACCGCATCTGGTCACTCGCAACATCGCCACGTCAGTCCGGCGGGTGTGAAACACCCACATCCGGCGGACCGTCCCGTCAAACCCTGTGGGGCCTGCTTCGGCAGGCCCCACGCCGAACCCCCAACCAGGAAGGCACAACCCATGCCACGTCGAACGCTTCTCGCCATCACGTCCACGCTGGCGGACCCCGGCTCCGCGCCGATCGTCGGCGCACCGCACGAGCCCCAGGCCTCCGCGCCCCGATCCGATACCTGAGCCGTCCCCGATGTCCCGGGTGGAGGCCTCGTAGACTTCCACCCGGGACATCGACGAGGGGATGACCGGTGACCGATGAGCGTGCGAACGACCCGGATCGCGTCAACTCGGAGCTGGAGCTCGAGTACTGGCGGGTGGCAGCAGAGATCGCCACGTTCGATGAGTGGGTGGCCTACTTCCCACCGGGCACGAGGCCGGATTTCGCCACCCTCAGCGCCTGCGGAGCGGATCCTCTGGTGGCGGCCCCGTTGGGCCGAGCCCATCTGGCCCTGGCCGCCGGAGCCGGCGACGAGGACGCCGAGTTCGTTTCCGCGGTGCTGGCGTTCCGGCGTGAGCCGGACCCCGACGACACCTCGCCGGGGAGGGCCTTCCGGGCCGAGATAGCTGTCGATGACCACTCCTGACCCCACCGTGGAGGCGGCCCTCGAGCGTGTCAAGCAGCTGGATCGGGCAGGAGACCTCGATGGGGCGAAGGAGGAGGTGGAGCGGCTCCGCCTGGAGCTGCAGCCCACGGCCACCGTCCAGATCCGAAGCAGGCTGCTCCGCGTCGGCGCGCGGGTGTTGCGCCACAGACACGAGAGGGCCAGCCTCCGGAATGCCGGCAACGCCGCGGGCTCCGCCTTGGCCATCTCCCAGGCCGCGCCGACGCCCAACGGGACGGCCGTGACGCTGGCCTCGCTCGAGGTGGCGGCGTGTGAGCTGGCCAGCGGAGACGTGGATGCGGCCATCCGGAGGGTCGAGGGTGTCCGGGACCATCCGGATCCGGCGATCTCCGGCTGGGCGCACCTCATCGTCGGCCGCTCGCGCCTTGCGCAGGGCCGCCACTTCCCGGCGATCGCCTCGATGCACAACGCGATCGCCGAGTTCCAGCGCCACGGGCACGCCCACCGGACCGCTGCCGCGCGGCTGTGGCTCGCCGTCGCGCTGGACGACGCGGGACGTGTCGAGGAGGCGCACCGAGCCCTCACCGAGGACCGCGCCGTGTGGACCGGGGATGCACCGGTGCGGCGAGTCTCGATCCTTCACCGGCTCACCTCGGCCGCCAACGCCCGGAGCCGAGGAGAGATCGGGAGTCGCTTCGCCTGCTCGCCGAGGCGCGGGAGCTCCTCGACAGCACCACAGGCATGCGCGTGGAACGGGCGCGGATGCATCGGCTTCGGGCCGAGTGTTACTGGGAGTGGGGACAGTTCGGACGGGCCGACGCTGAGTTGGCCGCTGCGCACAAGGCCCAACCTGTTGATCAGCCGTCTCCGAGGGCCAGGACCCGTGTGCAGGAGCCACCCCTGCCACCGGCACCGCTCGCTCTGGGTGCCTCAGATGTCCCCGCGGGGACGCACCCGTCGCAGCGCCTCGACGACGAGGTGCTGGAGGCACTGGACCGCCTGACGGAGGACCAGGTGCGGGGAAGCAGAGGCGTGCGCTTCGTCGTCGGCCAGTGCGAACGCCTGCAGGGCGTCTCGGGCTACGAGCGTGACGAGGTCTTCGCCCTGTTCCGTGCGGCGCGTCGCTTGGACCCAGCCGACGCCGAGGCCCTCCAGTGGCGGGAGCGGCTGCTGCGCCGTGCCGAGGCACGGCTCGAGTTCCTCCCTGGGCTGGAGACCCTGCGTGGCCGCGTGCGCGTGCAGCTCGCGGGGCTCCTCGCTGACAGCGGCCGGTCCGAGGAGGCGCTGAGCCTCATCGTCGAGGCGCTGCTGGTCCTGGATGGAGAACGCTTCGCCATGGCCACCCGGGACTGGCGTGCCACCTGGCTGTCCGTCGAGATCGAGCCTGCCTACGACCTGGCGATCCGGCTCGCTGTTGTCCAAAGCGAGACGTCGCTGGCCCGCGACCTCATCGTCAGGTCCAGGGCCGCCGGGGTCGTCTCGCCGGGCACTGAGCTCCCGCACCGCCGGCCGACGCTCGGTGATGTGCCGCTGGTGCCCCCGCCTCGGTTCCGGTTCCTGGACGGGGAGGTCTCGTCCCTGGGCGAGGGAGCCCCTTGCCTATTCTGCTAGGGGTGATTCGTCGGGATGTGACCCCGCAGCCCGTCGGTTCGGAGCGCTGATCGTCGCCACGGATGCCCACATCAGCGGTGCGCAGGTCAGGCTCGGATCGGTCCGCCATTGGTGCAGCTTGGCGCGCTGCCACGCGTTGATGGCGGCCACGGGGCGGTCGGCGGTCTGTGCACTGTCGACGGCCACGGCCAGCTCCGACAGGGCGGCCGGGCCTCCGCGGCGCTCGAAGGCCTCGTCGGTGGGCAGGGTCCACAGCGTGGCGTGGACGGTGTTCGCCCCGTTGGCGAGGAAGGCGGTGGCGAGTCCGAACGGTTCGGGTTGGGCCAAGTCGAGGCCGGATGCGCACGCCACCACCGCTACCCGTGGGGGCATGGGCCACAGATGGTGGCCGCCCTGCCCTCGGCGCCGTCCTGCCTGCCGGTCAGCAGGCGGGTGGCGCTCAACTCGTCGGAGAGGGCGAGGATGGTGTCTCCCTGCCGGACTCCCACGTGCGCGACGAGGAAGAGCCGAGACCACTGCCTCTCCGTCAGCAGCGCGGACAGGGTTCCCGGACCGACGCCGGTCTGGACTCGCCAGGTGGCGGCCGGGCGGCCGGCGCCCAGATCCCTCCACCGCCTCGTGCCCGCCGGGTTGAGGACGGATCCCTGACCACGCGAGGACAGGGGATCGAGGATGTGCAGGGCAGGCAGCTCCCGGGCCTCCTCCCAGGGGGCAGGTTCTGGGGAGGCGTCGGGGGCGAGGTCTCTCGGCAGAGTGGGACCTATCCAGGAGATGTCGGCCACGTCGAGGAGGCGGCGTTGGTCGTCGAGCGCAAGCAGCCCCACGGCACCTGCGCGCACTGCCGGGAGGGAGCCACGTGGAGGTCCAGCGGGCCGTCGGAGGCAGCCTCGCGGATCTGTCGCCGCAGCTCCGCAGGGATCAGTGCTTCGGACAGGGCGAGGGCGAGGTGAGGTTCCAGGTCCGGGCGGGCCAGCTCACCGTCGAAACCGAGCGCCTCGAGATCCTCCGCAGGGCGGGGAAGCGCATCCTCCAGCCGTGAGAGGGCAACGGTGGCGTCGATCTCCTCGATGCCCAGCCTGCCGTCGTCCCACTGCCAGGCGAGCCAGCGCCCACGGGCTCCGTCGCCGATGATCTGCAGCTGTCTCTTCCCCTCCACGGGCTCACCCCCACATGCGCTGAGCCTATGGTCGCAGACCCCCCTAGTCTGGGGCGGAGGAGGCACAGTGAACGAGAAGCCGGTGGTGATCAGGGCACAGTCCGACGAGGATGTGGTGCGGCAGCTCCGCGACCTCGGCGAGGCCCATCCCGAGGTCGTGGCCGTGGTGCGCGGCGCCGACCTCCCGCCCCTGTTCGAGGACGTGGCCGGGGTGCGGGTCGTGTCCTCTGACCAAGAACTTGGTCGCGAGTTGGCGCGGAGATTCCCGGCCAGGCCCGCAGATCGGGCGGCACCGCCGGCCGTCGTCGTCGGGGACGGCGACCTTGCACGCATCGTCGCAACAGAGCTCGTGGTCAGGTCGGCGGCGCCTGGTGAGCCGCTCACCCTGCACTGCTTTGGTCGTGACCCGGAGTGGGCGGTGTCCGCCATGACCGAGGTCGGGGCGAGGGGTCTGCTGCTGTGGTCCCAGCTGTCGATGCGTCCCATCGACGTTGCGCATCGGGTCGTGGAGATCGTCGCTGCCGAGGGGGAACTGCCAGCCTTCACCGATTCGGCGGGACCGACCGTCATCGTCGCCCTGGAGCGGGCCGCTGAGGGGCTCCCTGTGGCCCGGACGGTGGCCGCTGCGCTTCCGACGGCACGGGTGGCGGTCGCCGTCGACGAGGAGGGGCTGTGGCCGGCTCTGCGGGGGGTCACTCAGGTTGCCCGCGACGCCTGCGTGACCCGGGCGGTCACCCAGGGCGAGGCAGACGAACTCCTCGAGGCGCTGTACTCCGACGTCACGTGGATGATGGCGCCGGAGGCGCTCGTCACGGCCCCGCTCGTGGACCTGCTCGGGCTGGCCCGAAGCGAGGCGGGGGATGCTCTTCCTCTCGAAGAGCAACCCGACGACGCGCTGACGAGGCTCCTGCTCGTCGTGGACAACCTGGGCGCCGTGCTCGCCGCCGGGGGTGTGGAGGTGGCGCCGGTGGGCCAGGAGCTGGGCCTTCCTCCGGTGCTGAGCCCTGGAGACCTGTGGGCGATGAGCGGCGAGCTGCTGGGCCTGATGGCTGTGGAGGCGACTCCTGACGCCAGGCTCTCCGCGCTCGAGCTGGCGCTCCGCCTGCCGACGATCGCTGCCCGCGCCGGACTTGTGCTCACGCGCGGCGCTGACCGTGGTGACGTGCTGTCCTTCGACAAGGTCGAGGCCCTCGCGCCGCTGGTGCACGACGCCTACCAGCAGATCAGCGCCCGCACCAACAACGCCACAGCGTCACCTTGGGCCGGTGTCGCCTGGCAGGAGCTGGGGGATTACGAGAAGTCCTCAAGCAGGGCCGTCCTCGTCGGCTCCGCGGTCTACTTCGCGGCCGAGGGGCTCGACTGGATCCTCTCCGACGAGCCATCGATCCGCGCCTTCGAGGGCGAGACCGTCAACCGCTTGGCGGAGCTCGAACACCGCCGATGGGCGGTGAACCAGCGGGCCAACGGGCGGCAGAGCCACAAGTGGTCCACCCCTGGAGTCAGCTCGACGAGGGGCAGAGGAGCTACGACGAGCACATTGTGCGCAGCCTCCCGGCGATCCTCAGCGCCGCGGGCATCGAGGTGGTGTCGGCCTGAGCAGGGGCTGCGCCTCCAGCTCGTCGAGGATCTCCTCCATGGCTGCGTCGATCACCGGAACGATCCCGCACACCTCGCGGCTCGCCTCGGCGAGCGCGGCGCGCCGCGAGTAGCCCCGCCCACGGAGATCCAGGTAGGCACGGTGCAGCAGCCCGGCCATCGCCTTGTCGGCGAACGGGACCGGGGCGGGATCCGCCACATCGTCCGCCAGCTCGCCGGGGACGCCCTCTGACATCAACGGGCCGGTGAGGTTGTCGTACATCCATGCGAACCCCGCCTCGGCGGTGGCGGTGGCCATGACGAGGTCGATCTCGCGTCGGACCACGGACCTGTCGCCGCCCGGCAGGTACTTGGCCCGCTCCTCAACCAGACCGTCGATGGGCCAACTGCCGCAGACGTGGTGGCGGCTGAACGGGTAGGCGCGCAGGATCCGGAAGAGGATGACGAGCCACTCGCCGATCTCAGGCCTGCGCGCCAGCACGCAGTTGACGCGGCCCGCGGCCCCGTCGTTGCGGGTGGGTTTCGCCGGCAGTCCGCGGCGGGTCCGGCCGGTGCGTTGCAGCTCGCTCACCTGGCACCGCGCCACGCTGGAGGCGAAGGCCGGCAGGTTGTCGATGGACTGACCTGGGTGGAGCTCGATGTGGCGGCGGACCTTGGCGACGACGCCGACCAGCAGGTCATGGAAGATGTCGAAGCAGCCGGTGCTGTGGCAGGCGTCCGCCACCAGCTCGGCCCGTAGATCCGCGGGGCCGTACGGTACTCGCCGGGTGGGACAGTACCCACCCGGCGAGTGTTGGGCCGCCCGAGCCTCCGCTGTTGCGGTCCACGTCGCAGGCGCAATCCGCACCACGTCGATGCCTCCCCAGAGAGTCGTCGTCTCCAGGAGACCCAGCCCCATTTCCCCCATAGGAAGGAGTGTGTTGTCCCTGTCTCAAGTGCCTCGACAGATGCGGCGAAACTGTCACAATTTTGTCACGCCGCACAACGGGGGCGGTGGCCTGGTCAGTCCCACTTCCAGCTGACGCCGTACCCGCGCCCCACCTGGGCGTCGCGGAACACGCACTCGTGGCGTCGGAGCCCCGGGTCCAGCTCGTGGGTGACCGGCAGGAACGTTCCGACGGGAATATCGCCCTCGAACCGGGCGACCGATGTCGGCCTCGTCGACCCGAAGGTGACCGACGCTCGGATCTCTCGGGTGGGATTGAGCGGGTAGAACCCGACCATGGGGGTCATCGCCTCGTGGCGGGGCAACTGAATCGAGATCGTGAAGGTGTGCTCGGCACCGTAGGGGATGGATCGGCTGAGCTGCGTTGAGATGCCGAAGGTTGCGTTGGCTTGGGCTTCGACCTCGACCGACCGGCAGCCGTCCAGAGCCAGGACGCGGACCGCTTCTGACGGGGCCAGCCTCGGGACCGAGATCTTCTCCTCGAACAGCCCCACCTCGGGAGCCAGAGCCAGGATGGTTCGGGTCATCACGACGCTCGGAGCTTTACCCCGGAGGTCTGCGTGGACGCTGGCCTGCACCATGAGCCAGTCCGGCGTCGGCACCAGCGACTTCGCCTTGCCGGAGAGGGTGAGCCGCGCCACAGCCTCGAGGGCCTCATACACGCGGCGGCGGGCCGTCCGCCCGCTGCGGTCCTGGTGGGTACCGATGAGCTGGAGGCGCTCGCCGAAGTCCCTGGGCGAGCCCGGACGAAGCCCCATCCCTTCGATCAGCGCCAGGCGGAGGCGCGGGTCGAGGTGCGTCGCGGCGGACTTCAGCCGGGACTCGACGGTGCGCCACGCGACTTCAGGGCTGACGTCCGCCGGAAGTCCGTAGGCGGCCATGAGGTTGCGGCACGAGCCCACCGCGCGCGGCCCGCTCCGTGCCAGCAACTTGAGCTCCGCCACCAGCGACGTGAACTCAGCCGTGTCCGGCCGCCTGATGTCATCAATCTCAGCCTGGGCGCTCATGGCACTCCTCTTCCCCGGACACGGAGTTTACGGGAGGGGCGCCTGGCCTCCGGAGGCCGTCCGTCATAACCCCACGAACGGAGGAGGTGGACTGGTGAGTGCGACTGAGCGGGACGAGTGTCAGGAGTGGCTCCGGTCGCTTTCCCGGTGGAGGATGGTGGGGGTCCGCGGAGCCGGCCTCACCGCCTCGGACGTGGTCAAGCACCTTGTCGCGCCGGAGTTGGAGCGTCACCGTCGACGGGGCCGGGGCGGTCCCGAGGGGCCGGCGGAGGCTGGGGTGCTGGAGGAGGAGCTGGGCGAAGTGGAGGACGCCGTGAACCAGCATCTGTTGCTGGCGCGGGCTGCGCTGGACGATGGGATGGACGTCGCAGTCGAGCGCAATCTGGATGTCACCGCGCTGCAGGTGGGGCAGTCGGTCCTGCGGGCGATGGGTCACGCCATCAGAGCAGGCCGTCACGTCACGGAGGCGGACGCCGCCGCCTACGTCGCTGCCAGGCTTGAGAAGGCCCCGCCCGCACGGCGGAGCCTGCCCCGCTCCGAGTTCGCACGGGCGTACGGCCAGGTCTTCGAGGCCAGGTGGCGCGCCGTCGGCGAGGCCAATCTCCGTGACTTTCCGCACGATGAGGCCGGGCTCGGGCCCGATGAGCCGCCGCCTCTGGTCCGCCCCGGCCGCGAGAACCAGCTGCGCGGCACCGGCAGATCCGTCTACTCCCGCTACCACCTGGCAGCACGGGATGACGAAGTGGTGGGAGACGCCCACGTTGTGGCGCGCGGCGAGGTCGATCGCGCCTGTGGCCGGTGGGGGCTGTTGCTGGAGGGCACGTTCGTCGTGCTGAGGAGCCTGTGGTCCGGGCTGGCGCACGCCCCCATGGATCGCGGCGACGTGCATCCTGGTGCGGGCGAGTTCTCACCGGAGTGGCAGCGGGAACCGGGGCCGCTCCGCGAATCACCCGCCGAGCATCCGCTGGCGCCCTCGGGGAGTCACGTGCACGGCGAGTTGGCAGCCTACGCCCAGGCGCTTCTGGCGACGTACCTGAGGCGCGAGCCGTCGGGTCGGTTGCTCAGGGTGACCCACCGTGTTGATGAGGCGCAGGACGACGCGCTGAGGCGGGGGTGGATGCAGTGCCTGACCGAGGACAGGCGGGACGTCCAGCCAGACGCCGGCCAGGCGATGACAATCGTCCGCATCGCCGTGTTCAAGGGCATTCCCACAGGGCAGGACCTTCGGCGGAAGCTCGTGCCCAACCACCCCCTCCTCGACGATGACACGCTGCGCACCGCCTCGATCGGGTATGTCGCACGCATAGGCACTCAGCGCTCGCTTCGACTGTTCCAGGGCGATGCGACGGAGGCCCGTCAGTACACCGAAGCTGCCCTGGGCGGTGCGATGCTTCCCCTGGATCAGCTGCTGAAAATCGGCCGGGGTCTCGACCTGCCCGACCCCGAGGACGAAGAAGGAGCCGAGGATGACCAGTGAACGCAGCCTGGCGATCGAGCCGAGCGGGCTCGGCGTCGTGAGCCTGGGCCGCGAGCAGCATGCTCCCGCCGGCGCCGCCACCGTCTCGCTCCTCGGATGCCTGGTCACCGTGGATCCGTGCACCCCGGAGGAGCCGCCCCACTGCCTGGTGAGCGACCCGGGCTCGGCGGCTGTCGTCATCGAGGCGCTCTACGGCCCCGCCGTCGCGCGACGACTCACGGAGCTCGACGACCGGTCCGACGGGCCGGAGGAGGTCCCCTTCACCGCCGGCCGGGAGTTGGACGTGGTCATCCGGCTCGGCACCGTCAGGTGGCTTCGGAGCAACTCGCCGCTCCCGCTCGATCACGGGCTCCTGGAGCTCGAGGAGTGCGTGCTGCTCGGCCAGATCGCGGAGCTGCTGGATCCCCTCGATGAGCTGTGGCTCGACTCCCTCGTCGATATGGGTCCGCACCTCCTGCGGCTGGCCGATGAGCGAGAGTTCCGGCCCGAGGGCCTGGCCGACGTCGTGGCCGACGGGCTGGAACTGCTGGCCAACCACCTGCCGGTCGCGGATCGGCTGAGGCTGGACGCGGCGAGCCGGCTCGCCCGCTGGTCCACGCCGCCGGGTTCGCCCCACACCCCGACCTTTGACGCGGGGCGGCTGAGCCGTGAGCTGGCTCCGGTGGGGGCACTGCACGCAGGAGCCGAGTCGTCCTTGTACGTGGGAACCAGCACCGTGGGCTGGGGTGACGTCCCGGTGGGCACCACCAGCCGAGCTGAGCGCAATGTGCAGTGGACCCTGCAGATCGAGGACGAGGACGCCACCTTGTCGGTGGGAGTCGAAGCCGCGGAGCCCGTGCTCACGCACCCAGCCCTGGGCCGCGCTCCGCGACGGATCGACACTCTTGCGTTCGATCTCCTCCTGCCCGGATGGCCCTTCCCCGTCGCGGCTGGGCGACTGCGGCCAGAGGGACCTGCCGAGGCCTGGGTCGGCCAGGCGCGGCTGGAGACGCCTGCGCGGGCCGCCGTCACGGCCGCAATCGGCCGGGGGAAGGCGATCACCATCCGGGTCCATGGCGGTGCGACCTGGCCGCCGGAACAGCCGATGGAGTCGGAGGCGCAGCGATATGCGGCCAGGGGGCTGAGCCTGCTCCGTCTCGACGCGATGCAGCCGGAGCCGTCCCTGCGCAAGGCGGCGGCCGACGCCCTGCATCGAGCGGGGAACCTGTGGCGCCACCGGAATTTCAAGGAGGCGGCCAAGGTGTGTGGATCCTTGGAGTTGCGGGCCGCCGCTGAGCGGACCGTGGAGAGGCGGGTCTGGGGACAGAGGCCGGCTGCCGACGACCGGCCGCTGCCCAGGTTCCCCATCAGCCTGGCCGAACGATGGCTCATGGAGGCGACGGGGTGAGCCGACGCATCGGCTGGCGGCTCGCCGTCGAGCCTCTCGGCCGGAGCTTCGCGTGGTCACTGTTCGCCAACCGGGGTGACGGGGCCGTCTCGCTGGAGGATGCGGGCACCGTGCCGGTCGCGAACGGGCTCCAGGACCTCGTGGCCGAGGCAGTCGGTGCGGACGCAACGTCGGGTGTGCTGGTGCGGCGCGAGACGGAGCAGCGATGGTCGCGCGAGCTGGCGGAGACGGCCCTCCCGGCGGTCCTCCGGGCCCGGTTGATGGACCGCACGGCGCGGCACACGCTCTCCATCTCGGCGCGGGGCTGGCTCGCCCGGGTCCCGTGGGCCGCGTTCCAACTTCCGGACGGGCGACGCCTGATCGAGGCGGCACGCGTCCTCGGCACGCTCGCGCCCGGCGTCGTCGCCACTCGCCACCGGCCTGCGGCCCGGTTCTCCGGAGTCCCCGGGCTGGCCACCATCGATCCGGGGCCGCTCGTGGGCGCGGTGGGCCCCATCTACCCGGGGGGGCTGCCCGGGATGCTAATGGCGCAGGAGGGGCTGCCGCCGGACGACGTGTTGGTGCTCGGCCCCACCTCCCCGGACGAGGTGGGGGAGCAGCTGCGATTCGACGAGTGGTCGCGGTGGCTCTACGTCGGGCACCTTGCCGGCGGCACCGACGAAACCCCTGGGGCGGCATCGTTGGTGCTGGCGCAGGGCGACAGTGCGGCGCGGTTGTCGGCCCGGTCCTGGCTGGCGGACCCGGACCGGTGGCCCGCGCCTGCGCGCGTCGGGCTCATCGGCTGCCAGGGAGACGACTCGGGATTCGCCGAGCAGGCCGGGCTGGTAACAGCGTGCATCAACGCCGGTGCACAACTCGTGACCACCACTCTGTGGCCCCTGCCCACCGACGAGTCGCTCGGCAACGAGGCGCTGAGCCGTCTCGCGCTCGCAGTCCTGCGGGCGCATCAGTCGCCCGAACCCGTTGATCACCTGCGGCGGTGGCAACTCGATCGGCTCGACGCCTGGCGCCGCGACGGACACCCGGCGGACTCCCCGCTGATGTGGGCGTCCTTGACCACGATCGTCGCGGAGGCAAACGGTGACTGAGGAGGAGGTGTACGGCCAGGCGGTGGAGCTGGTGTCGCAGGCCGCCCGCCTGACCGACGCGGACCGATGGTGGGTGATCGAGCAGGTGGCTGAGCTCTGCCGATCGCACCCCTGGCTGGCGGCCGCACTGGTTGAAGGCTTCGAGCAGTGGGTGACCGAGGAGCAGGCGGAGGAGTCGGACTGGATCCCGGTGGCAGACGTGTTGGCCGACCTCAGCACGAGATGGCCGGAGCCGCACCTGGCACTGATCTGGTGCCGGCTCGCGTGGGAGCGGGAGGGTGAAGTGCTCCGGTGCGTCGAGGAGGCCGACCGGCTCACCCACCTGGACACCGCCGACGAGGAGTTGCAGGCCTTCGTCGACGGGCAGTGCGCGTGGCTTCTGGCGCTCGAGGGGCAGAGCAAGGAGGCGCTCGGACGGGCCCAACGGTGCCTCCGGGACCTCGGGCCGGACCAGGGCCTCGAGGCCCTCGTCGCTGACCTGCTCGACGTGGAGGAGACGGCAGCCACCGGAGCCACCTGGGCGGCCGCCGCGCTCCAGGGCGCACTGGAGCGGGGCGAGGACCCGGCCGAAGACCTGCGGGAGTGCTGGGCGCGCCTCCACTGGAAGTGGATGGAGCAGCTGCTGGGCGCTGATACTGGCGACCGCCGTGAACTGGCAGGGATACTCACCGAGCTCGCGGCCCATCCGGAGTGGGTGCCCGACGAGGACAGCGATCCCTACGTCATCGGATTCGCCCGGCTGTGCATCCTGTGCAGTCTCTACGAGCAGGCATTGGGCTGGCTCGCCCTGGCGTCGGACAGCATTGACGAGCCCGTCTTCCGGGCTGAGGCCGCCGTCGTCGAGGCGGAGGCGCTGTTCGGCCTCACGCGGGTGGAGGACCTGTCCGACCTCATCCGCCGGCAGGCCCAGACGGTGGCGCAGTTGGGCGACTCGGAGCAGCAGGGACGATTGGCGACGCTTGCCCACGCCGTCGCCCGCGCCCACCTCGACTGGGACGGGGCCGACCTCATCCTTGACGGCATGGATCCGGACGTGCTCGATCCGGACTTTGTGGCGATCCAGTCCGAGATGGATCAGATCAGTCGCCGCGTGGGGAGCGGCGTCATGACCACGGCGGAGGTGGACGCGCTGGTGGACTTGGCCCGGCGGAGCCGGGAGTCGGGCTCGTCCGAGTCGGAGGAGGCGCTCCTGCGGTTGGCGGCCGTGGTGGCTGCCGGCTCCGGAGATCCGCGTGGCGGGCAACTGCGGACACAGGCTGAGGCCCTCGCGGCTGACGCGGGGGAGGGTGCGGGGTGGCAGGGCGTGGGCCCGGAGTTCTTCGTCATGCTCGAGGAGGTGTGCCGGCTGGCCAGGGACGCGCCCGAGGTGGCATTGGCCCGAGCCCGGCGCTTTCGTGAGCTTCCGACGACCAGGGCTCGGCACTTCATACTCCTGGTGGTCGACTTGGCCTGCGCGCTCATCGAGGTCCGGGTGGCCGGGCAGTATCGGGCTGGTCTCGACTCCGTCGAGGAGGGTCTGCGACTGTGCGAGAAGGTGATCGGAACCCAGCGCAGCAGCCGGGAACGGTCCCGGTTGCGCCACCTGCGGCTCACTCTCGTCGAGGTCGGTCTGGTTGCCGCTGAGGCGGTGGGTGACACGAGGGCGATAGCGGAACTCATCGAGTTCCAGAGGTCGCAGTCGATGCCCGTGGCCAGGCAGGTGCCGGGCGTCGAGGACCTGCCGTTCGAGAGGATCAGTCTGCTGCTGGCCGACAGGTTCGAGGACTACGAGCCGGACGACGCCGACCTGACCCTCGCCACCGTCCCGACCAAGCTCCCGTGGCCCGCCCGGTTCTCCGCCGAGGGAGAAGGGGCGGCCCTCCGCGTCCCTCGTTGATCGTGTGATGTCCTCGGCTGACGGGCCGACGAGGTAGCACGCGACCGCTCTTGCCGCGGTAGTCGTTTCCGACGGGGTACAGGCCGAGGGCGCGACAGGACGCCACGGCGTTTCAATCCGCTGTGAGTATTGGCGGTCCTGGGGGCCGGGTGTGGTGCGGTTGAGCGCCACCGGCCCGGGTGCCGAATCGTGTGGTTGAGCGCCGGGGTTGGTGTGGTTGAGCGCCACCTGCTTCTAGGCTCCTTCCCGCCTATGTGAGGGCCACGTGGGCGGGAAGGAGTACCGGTAATGGTACGCAGGATCAAGGCGAAGTTGGTGTTGCAGCTTCGTTCGCAAGGGTTGTCGGGCAGAGCGATTGCTGCCGGGCAGGGCATGTCCAGGCACAGCGTGCAGGCGGTCATCGACGCTGCCGAGGAGGCCGGGCTGGGCTGGGACCGGGCGGAGGGCATGTCTGACGGGCAGGTCTACGAGGTGTTGTTCCCGGGCCGCGGTGTCCGGGAGAGCGTCTTCGCCCAGCCTGACTGGGGGCGGGTGCATCGGGAACTCGCCCGGGTCGGGGTGACGCTTCGGCTGCTTCATCAGGAGTATCAGGACGCGGCGGTGCGGGACCGGCAGCCGGTGATGAGTTACGACCGGTTCTGCCGGTTGTATGCCGACTACGCGGCCGTCCTGGGTGCTTCGTCGAGGGTGGGTCACAAGGCTGGCCGCAGCGTCGAGGTCGACTGGTCAGGGCCGACGATGGAGCTGCTGGATCCGACCACCGGCGAGGTGTCGAAGGTGTATTTGTTCGTGGCGTGTCTGCCGTTCAGCAGGTTCGCGTTCGTGCACGCCTCGTTGGATATGCGGCAGGAGTCGTGGTTGCGGGCGCACGTGGCGATGTTCGAGTTCTTCGGCGGCACGGTCCCCAGGATCGTGCCGGACAACTTGAAGACCGGTGTGATCTCCCATCCCCGTGAGGGGGAGGTCGTCCTCAATGACGCCTACCGGGAGCTGGCAGGGCACTACTCGGCCGCGGTGCTGCCGGGCCGTGTCAGGCACCCAAAGGACTATCCCGAGGATTGTGTTATCCCGAGCGCTGGTCGTCGCGCCTTGTCAGCGGTGGTAGGGACGGGTGGGTTCTCGGGATAATCATGTGAGTCCGGCGAGTTGGAGGATCAGGTCGTCGTTTCCTTTCCAGAGGGGTGCGGGGTCGGGTGTGGTGACGGCGGCTTTCTGGATCGCGTCGCGGACCATTTGGCTGTCGGCTGTGGCGTAGATGCTGGTGGTGGTGATGCTGGCGTGGCCGAGGAACTCCTTGATGTGGGGCAGCGGCACTCCGGCGCGCAGCATTTGCATGGCGCGGGCGTGCCGTAGCTGGTGGGCGTGGATCCGTTCAGGGAGTTCTGGGCAGTCGGTGCGCGCGTTCCTGGCGTGCTTGTTGAGCAGGAAGGTGACGTTGTCCTGGCTCATCGGCTGGGGTCGGCCCGAGCGGGTGGTGTAGAACAGCAGCGCCTCGGGCGCCGCCTTGCCTGGGTGGAAGACGCTGGCGTAGTGGTCGAGGTGGCGGCCGGTTTTGTCCATGATGGGAATGGTTCTGGTCTTGTGGCCTTTGCCGGTGACGGTCACCCTCCCGCGGCCGGGGCGGTGTCGATGTCGGCGATCCGCAGGTCCAGGACTTCTTGGATGCGGGCGGCGGTGTCGAAGAGGAGCAGGATGAGCGTGGTGTCGCGGAGGCCTCGGCGGGTGTGTTGTCCGGGTGCGCGGATCAGGGCGTCGACGGCGGGGATGGTCAGCGGGTCGGGGGCGCGGGCAGGGGTGCGGGCGGGGCGTGTCTGCTTCACGTCCAGCCAAAGGGCCACGAGCGCTGGGTCTTCCCCAGCGCAGTAGGAGAGGAACGATTTGATCGCGGCCAGGCGTTGGTTCGCCGACGAGGCGGCCAGGTGTTGGGTGTCGGTCAGCCAGAGGGTGAACCCGGCGATGGTGGCGCGGTCGATGACGTCGAAGGTGACCTGGCTCAGCTCGAGGTGGCGGGTTTCACGCAGGTAGGTCAGCAGCATGGTCAGCGCGGTCTTGTAGGAGCGGATGGTGTGGGGGCTGAGTCTGCGTGCTCGGGGCAGGTGGATAGTCAGCCAGGAGCGGACGAGCCGGAAGAAGTCGTCAGAGGACTGCATGGGACGCCTCCGGGAGGGTGGTTTCGAGGTCGGTGTTGGCGAGTCGGCGCAGGTCGGGATGGAAATCTGGGGCGAGGTGGAAGTAGTACCAGGTGTCGTCGGGATTGGTGTGGCCCAGATGCAGGCTCAGGTAGATGACCAGCGCCTCTGGGTCGCGGCCCGCGCGGGCCCATCGGTTGATGACCTCGACGACGTGGGCGTGGCGAAGGTCGTAGACACGCGGCGGTGAGCCGGGGCTGGCCGTGATCGGCGGGTCGGCGCCGTCGAGTAGTTCGCTGAACCAGTGGTCGATGGTGCTTCGGCTGTAGAAGCCGCCCGTGCGGTTCGGGAAGAACGCGACCCGGTCCCGGTGGTGTGGGCTGATCGCGGTGTCGTATCGGCGGCAGTAGTCGTGCAGGTCGGGAGAGAGGAACACCAGCCGGTCCTTGTGTCCTTTCGATTCGCGGATGTGGATGGTGCCGTGGGCGAGGTCGACGTCGTTGCGGTGGAGCTGGCGGGCCTCGCCGGGTCGCAGACCCAGGCAGTAGATCATCCGGAACATCACCGGGATGATCAGATGCCGCAGCGCGCCGTAAGGGGACTCGGTGATTCGGTCGGCCGCGTCGAAGATCGCCCGTAGCTGCGAACGGGTGTAGAGGTGCGGGCGGTAGCGGATCTGCTTGCCCGGAATGCCTTGCGGGATCACGTAGGCGTCGACCCCGAGCCCGGTCATGTGTTTGGCCAGCTGCCTGACGGGGGTGATCCTTCGCATCTGCCCGTTGACGTGCTCGCCTGGCCGGCCGGCGGCCCATTTCATGGCCATCTCGCGGGTCAGGGTGGTCTGCCCGGGATCCGCCGCGGCGCACATCGCGTCGAAATCGTGCAGATGCCGCTGCGATGTCGTGTAGGGCAGCCCGAGCGCGTGCTTGACCTGCAGGAGGGACTGGATGTGCGTGGCCAAGCCACTGACCAGCCCGGTCACGGCCGGGCCTGGTCCGGTTCGATGCCTACGAGGTCCAGACAGCACTGCCGCATTCGGTCTTCGTCGGCGGCGAGGTAGTGCTTCGCGGAGTCGATTCCCCGATGCCCCAAGGCGCCGGCGATCACCGGCAACGGCGTGTCCCGCTCGAGCATCCTGGTCGCCAACGATGCCCGCAGCACCCGCATCCCGCGGCCCGCCTCGCCGGTCGAGGCGGCATGGGTGCGGGCGAACGCCCCTGCCGCCACGTGATACAGATCACTCGACGGCGACAAGGCGACATGCGGGGCCTGCGATCTCAGGAACACGTGATCGTCGCCGACGCCAGCAGGTCTATCGTGGAGGAGATACTCGGCGATCGCGGTACCCACATCCGCCAACAGCGGCAGCGTCAACACCGTCGCCGTCTTGCGCTGGATCAGCGTGATCTGGCCCTGCCGCCAATCGATGTCTTGCAGCCGCAGGCCAGCGATATCGCCCGGACGCAATCCCGTCCGGGCCGCCAACAGCAGCATCGCCCGGTCCCGGCGGCCGGTCAGAGTGCCAGGATCAGTCGAATCGACCAACTGCTCAACGGCGCGCGCCGACAGTACCCTCACCGCGTGGATGCGTCGGGAGAACACCGCCGGAACCGCGCCGTCCAGCCCCGCGCGCAGACCGGCGTCCTCCAGGAAGCGGCACCACACCCGCAGCGCGGTCACCACGGTGCGCATACTGCCCGGCCGGTAGCGTCCACCCAGGAACACCACCGCCGCGGACACGTCCTCACGCGACAGCTGCCGCACGTCGGTGATCCCCCGTTCGGGCAGCCAGGCCAGCACTGTTCGGGCCACGGTCGCATACAGATGCTGAGTGTCGAGCGCCAACCCGCGGCCCGTCAGCCACTCCTCGAACTGATCCTGGACCCGACGCAACACCGCCTCCAGGCCGTCGTTGGGATGCCTCCGCCGGGACACCGACCACCTGTAGGTCCCGGTCCTGGCCACCTCCGACAACACCAGCACGGCCTTGCGCAGCAGCTTGCGCTTCCAGTCCTTGATCCGGCCCAGTCCATGCTCTCCCGCCACGAAGCACAAGAACTCGGCCGTGATCTCGTCTGTGAGCTCATCGTCGCCTCGCTGGGAACAGAACAACTCCACCTGCGACCACGCCCACCGGTACTGCCACAACGTCGACGGCGCAAGCCCCAGCGCGGTCACAGCCGAGTCAGTCCGCGCGATCAACTCCCCAACAGGAACACTCATGACCCCTCACCTCCACTTGAAGAACTACAGAGATGAGGAACATAGACATGCTCGGTTATCCCGAGAAAGCACCCGTCCCTACCACCGCTGACAAGGCGCGACGACCAGCGCTCGGGATAACACAATCCTCGGGATAGTCCTTCTTATCCCGAGTTCGGGATAAGAAGGACAAACCCAGTGTCGAGAACACCGTCGCGCACGTGGCGACGTGGGTGATCGCGGGGCTGCGGAGCGAGACGTTCACCACCTTGTCCGGGTTGCAGGCCCGGATCCGGGAACGCGTGGATGCCTACAACACCACACCGTTCCAGAAGCGGGAAGGGTCCCGCCGCAGCGTCTTCGCATCCGAGGAACGGCCGCTGCTCGGGACGTTGCCGGCGGCGCCGTTCGAGATCAGCCAGTGGGTCTATGGCCGCAAGGTGGGCCGCAACGGCCATGTCGTCTGGTCGAAGAACTACTACTCGGTCCCGTTCGCCCATATTGGGGCGAAGGTCGACCTGCGGATCACGCAGTCCATGATCGAGATTTACCGCGGCGATGAACGCCTGGCCAGTCACTTGCTGCTGCCCTCAAACACCTCGAACAAGTACCGCACCAACGATGCTGACTTGCCCGAGGGTCGGGGTTGGCAACCGTGGGACAGGCCACGCATCGACGCCTGGGCGGCCAGGGTGGGGCCAGCCACCAAGACGGTGACCGACCGGGTCTTCGAGTCGGTCCAGGTCGACGAACAGGCCCATGACCCTGCGTTGGCGATCCTGCGCCTGACCAGACGATTCTCCCCGGCCCGGGTGGAGGCAGCTTGCCAGTTGGCGCTGCGGGGACCGGTGCGCAACATCCGCTACGCCCATCTGAGACCGATCCTGGACACCGGGCAGGACAAGACCGGTCAGAGCGTCGAGACCGCCGACGAGGTTGGCGGCTATGTCCGCGGCAGCGACTACTACGCCGGAGGGACCCGATGAGCGCCTCGCTGCTGGACATCGAGACCAAACGCAAGCTGCGGGAGATGAACGCCACCGACCTGCTGACTGCGATCGACACCCAAGACCCAGTGGTCTCGGCCGGGTTGGCGTTCGAGGACAGGCTCCGGATGGCTGTCGATGAGGCCTACTCGTCGTTCACCCACTCCAAGGTCACCGGCCTGATCCGACGCGCCGGTTTGCGTTACCCGAACGCTGACCTGCGCCGGATCGACCTGCTTGAGGAACGAGGGCTGGACCGCAGCCTGCTGTCCCATCTGGGCTCCTGCCAGTTCGTTACCCGCCAGCAGAACGTCGTGTTCCAAGGCTTCACCGGATCCGGGAAGTCGTATCTGGGATGCGCGCTGGCGAAACGGGCCTGCGAACACCGGATCCGGGCCCATTACATGCGGATGCCCGACCTCGAGGAGGCCTGGACCGCGGCCCAGGAACAGACCGGTGGAGCCGGGAAGTTCCTCCGCAAGTACGCTGCCTTCACGCTGCTGGTGATCGATGAATGGCTTCTGGATCGTCCCACCGAATCGATGCGAGGGATGCTGCTGGAACTGATGGAACGCCGCTATGGCGAAACCTCAACCGTATTCTGCACCCAGTATCAGCAGAAGGACTGGCACCAGCGCCTCGGCGCCGGCGTCCACGCCGACGCCATCATGGACCGCATCGTCCACAACACACTCTGGATCGAGACCGGCACCTACAACATGCGCGAGCACACCGCCGCGCAGACCTAACCCCGCAGGGTCAGCGCCGGTGGTGGCTCCCAGCCACGTCACCACCGGCGCTCACCCGCACCAACCCCGGCGCTGGACCGCACGAACCACCGGCTCCCACAGCGTCAAATACTCACGCTGTTCTCGCGGTAGTCGTTTTCCGACACGGCGCGCAGATCTACGAGGCACTCGCCGGTGCGGCTGTTTCAATCCGCTGTTGTCGCGGTAGTCGTTTCCGACCCCATCCCTTAAAACTTGGTGGCCAAGTGGTTTCGTTTCAATCCGCTGTTGTCGCGGTAGTCGTTTCCGACCGCCACGTTCGAGGAGGTGGGGGTGAACTACTTCAGTTTCAATCCGCTGTTGTCGCGGTAGTCGTTTCCGACGGGAGGCCATCAGGGTGGCCAACCTTCTCGACGAGTTTCAATCCGCTGTTGTCGCGGTAGTCGTTTCCGACGAGGAGCCCACCCCCGACCCCATCGAGGGTCCAGGTTTCAATCCGCTGTTGTCGCGGTAGTCGTTTCCGACCGGAGAGTACGGCGAGTACGGCGTCGAGTGGCCCTGCGTTTCAATCCGCTGTTGTCGCGGTAGTCGTTTCCGACCCACCGCCACTGCTACGGCTGAGATCACGGATGAGTTTCAATCCGCTGTTGTCGCGGTAGTCGTTTCCGACCCTACCCTCCGGCACGCCGTCGTGACAAGGGCTCTTGGATCGTGTTCGCACACCAGGGGTGCCGGGAGGTGAGGCTTTGGGCCGCATCGCGCCGGAAGTGGGCATTTGGCCTTGTCAGGTGCCTGCACACCTGAGGCGCATCTGGACACAGTTCCAGCACCCCCTCCTGCGGCGCCGGTTCACTGGGCCGCGGCTTGGCGAGACGCGGCAGCAGGCTCCGAGGCCGACACCACAACCTGCCCGAGACCCTTGATCCGGTGGGATCCGACTCCACTGTAGGGGAGGAGACCGAAGAGCGGAGCGACGTGGGCTGACACAACGCGGTCCGCGCATCGATACGTGACCCACCCGAGGCAGCCCCGCTGGATCCGGGCCCCGATCTGGATCGTGCCGGTGGTCAGCTCCAGGTCTACGGGCATGACCGCGTCGAGGATCGCGCGATCCAGCGGTATTGGCGGGCCAGGGCTGTACCTGTTCCACGCCAGTTGCGCTGATCGGAGGATCAGTCCTGCTGTGGGGAGCAGGTGCGGGTTCTTTCCCGATCGGAACGCTGTCGGCGTCAGGAACTCCACGGTCCACTCCCGGGCCGGCGTGGCGGCCCTGAGGCCCCCCCAGGTGGCTGTCAGCGTCCGCTGCGGTTGGCCAACCCGGATTCGCTCCGACCCCAGCCGGATGCTCGACGTGGCTGCTGCCATGGTCCACAGGCGCGCCTCGGCCTCGTCGGTGAGGGTAGTGACCTCCACGCCGACGCTGTGTTCCTGCACCGACGGGGGACTGAGCGTGTAGGGCTTCATGACGGAGTCATGGGAGACGACTGCGGGCTCGTCTCCGTCCCGATCGAACCAGCCGGAGAACGCGGCATGGATGTGATGCTGCTCGGGCATCGCGGCGACGTGCAGTGGCACCCAGAATCGTGACGGCATCACCAGGCCCCAATGAACGTGCTCGGCATACCATCCAGGACGTCGACGGCCATCATCGAGGAAGGCATGGACGTCGATTCAGCGAGGCGGGGATTGATCCGTTGATGCCCCTCCTCCCATGGAATCAGGGGCCGGGCCACGCAGGCCACGGGCTCCCCATCGGCGTCACTGTCCGCATGAAGCCACCCGACGGTGACGTTGGTCCCGTTGATCCGCCCTCGCATCAAAACCGACCCGTCGCGAGACCATCCCCAGATGTGGCTGTACGGAGGGGCGGTGGGTGGGCAGTGTCCGATGTGAAACCCGTCGTAGTCGGCCCACGCGCAGGTGAGACCTGCGGCAGCGGTGGCGAGCCGTTCCCACTGCACCTCACCCCATCCCAGCAGGTGTCGGTTCTCAGGCTCGGGGGGCTGCTCAGCCATTGTTGGTCTCCTTGTCTCGGCGGGCCGCTTCCAGATCCTCCGGCGTGATCCGGGGAACCGCGGGGAGGCCGGTCTCAGCAACTGACGAGAACTGCTGGTCTGCGAAGTCGGCCCCGAGGATGATCGTGTTGAAGGTCACCGTGCCCAGACCCGTAGCGCTCCTGCCGCCGATGCCCGTGTAGCCCTCGTGAAGGTCCAGCAGCGCCAGGAGCAGGGCCTTGGCCACCCACGCGTGCCGGGGTTCCAGTTCGTCTGTGGCCAGACGGCGGACGGTGAATCTGGCGTTGTCGTCGCTGAGGGTCCGCTCCGGGAACAGCCGTGCGTCCGCGGCGCCGCCGGTGAACCGGTCGATGGAGACCCGCGTGCGGTCTCGCTGGGCGGCTTCGTCCGTGAGCTTCGTGAACGAGAAGCTCCACCGTCCGACGCCGGTCACCGACGATCCGAAGACCTCGCACACCGTGCAGCGGCCGCACCCGTCCCAGGTCTTCCCGTCTACCCCGCAGATCTCGAGGCCCAGGCTTCGGCCGATGTACTCGACGCGGCTGCGGAGCAGGCCCTTCCAGCTGGTGCCGCGGAACCAGTAGTGCTCCGGCCGGGACCCATCACCCCTGTTGGCCACGGGGATGTTGAGGCCGTGAATGTGGCAGGCGGCGTCGATCTCGATGGGGAACTCGCCTGCAGAGGTGTCCCCTTCGTGCGGGTCATCGAGGTAGTTGGCCGCGCCGTCGAGCAACGAATCCATCGCCTCGGGTCCCGCCCCGGAGAGTGAGGCGCGGGCGAGGACGTCCCCAGGGTCGGTCATGTCGAGGGTCCGATGCCGGATACCCGTGACCCGCGCCTGACCGAGGCCGCTGCTGACTCCTCCGCCGATCAGAACCGGCCAGGAGGCGAGCAGTCCCAGGATGTCGTCGGCCCGCCCCTCGTAGCGGAGGTAGAGCTTGATCAGGGAGGCATCGTAGACCTCCTCCACCGTGTGGGAGCTGGTATTGCGCGCGGCCCGACGCCTCCGATCGATGGCCGTGGCCGTGCGCGACCTCTTCTCGGCCAAGCCGTCGAGCGCGGTCCCCAGGAACCACAAGTTCGAGGCGAAGAACTCTGCGCCGTCGGCGCCGGCTTCAACCCGGCCCATGTGCAGAGCCGCCGCGACCTCGCCGATGTGGGCGCGGAAGCTGCCGGCAAGTCCCGAGGCGGGGACGACGGGGCGGCCGTCGATGTCCGTCTCCACGGCCAGCGCGTTCCTCGCACCGGTCAGGGAGCCGATCCGGAACGGTGATGTGGGCTTGAGGTCCACTCTCAGGTAGGTGACGTGCATGTCAAACCCTCTCCAGTTCGCTGGCCAGCGCAGTTCGGTCGCCAGGCAGCGTGGCCTCAAGGAGTTCCCGCACCATCTCTCGCTTGCGGGGGTTGAGGTTCTTGCCGGTCGCGGTCTCCCACAAGGCCGCGAAGTAGTGTGAGTCGTCCCACTCGCGTGGCACGCGCAACCAGCCCGCAAGCCACTTCCGCTCAGGGCGCGTCAGAGGTCCGAATCGGTGGACGACCACGGCATCGATCTGGACTTCTTGGACCGCGGGCTTCGCCGGGGGCTTCCAGGCGCCCTCGACGATCTCCAGCCAGCCGAAGCCCTCGGGCCGGCGCAGGCCGATGCCCTCGTCGAGGAGCCTTCGCAGGTCATGCCCATCGATGCCGGACAGCGCGATGACGGCGCCTGGCGCGAGTGCCACGTCGCCTGGCTTCGGGAGCCGGGAGGCCGCGTGCCAACCGCTCGTTCCATCGGCGGCCAGCCGCCCGCCCCAGATGTCCGCGACCACCCCGACAGGGAAGGCGGCGGGAAGGTCGACGCTGGGCGCGCCTGTGTGGTCGACGAGGATGGTGGGCGAGACGGTGCGCAGCACGACGGGTCCGGTGGGCTGTGCGGGGAGGGGCGCGGGCACCTCTTCCACGGCTAGCTGGACTGCGCCGAGGACGGACTTTCGCCCGCCGAGGGCGATCCTCTCGAAGTCCTTCAGTAGAGCCGTGAGGGTGGGGTCGCCGACGATGTGGCCGTCGAAGACGGTGCCTCGCGGGAACACCTCCCGGGCGAAGAGGCTCGACTCGAGCGCGGTCATGCGCTCGGGGTCGATGGCTGTCGAGGTGACCAGCTTGGTGCTCTGCGCGCCGAACATGATGGTGCCCTTCAGCCGCTCGCCCGGCCGTCCGCACATCGAGGGGGCCACCCGCGGTGACACCCCGCAGCCTGGGCAGGGGTCGACGGTTCCTTCGCGCCCGCAGTGTGGGCAGGCGAACGCTGCGTCGAGGTACTCGGGCTCACCGTGGTCCGAGTGGTACTTGCATCCCCACACGGACTGGTTGGCGACGTCGCTCCCAATCGCCCGCAGCGGACCGAACCGGACAGTCCCGTCGAACACATCGCGGAATCGGGGATGGCCGTCGCCATGCTTGAACCGCCAGGCTCTCGCCAGGGCTCCGCGAACGGTGCTGCCGGGGACGTGGTCCATGGTGGGGCTCATGAAGGCCCGGGTGGCCCCGGTGCCGATGGTGATGTCCTGGAGGCAGGTGGCTGTCACTTTCAGCCAGGTGGTCATGTCAGGCCTTCTTCCGGCTGGCTGTGTAGTCCATGACGAGTTCCACGGAGTCGTCAATCCGAGGTGCGTCGGTGGTGATCGTGACCCACCCGAGGCCCCGGCGGCGTCCGTGGCCCACTCCGTCGATGAGCCGGGCGCTGACGTGGAGCAGGGCGGCATGAAGCTTCAGCCGCTCGGCGTCGAGGGGGGCGATCTGTGTGATGGTCTGGGTGGCCTGCGCGGTGTGGGCCTCCTCACCCACGAGCATGGCCCCGGGAACCACCCTCCGCTGGGAGTCGAGGGCGATCCTCGTGCGGGGCCGGTAGTGGACCTCGTCGAGGACGGCATCGCCGAAATGCCAGGGGCACCCGTCTCCGCCGCGCTCGCCGAAGACCTCCTTGACGAGTGGGTCGTCGTCCCATTGGCCGCTGGGGAGCCGAGTTCCGGGCAGCAGTTGGCGTGCTGAGGCCCGGAGGTCTCCCTTGAGGGAGCGTCCGGGGAGCGGATTGTCGTGGTCGAGCGCGGCGTCCGCTGCCTCGACGGCCTGGCCGGTGGAGATCCGGAAGCCGGAGTTGACGGTGATCGTCACGGTGATGACGGTGCTCATGGCAGCCACCTCATGATGCTGAGCGCCCCGAGGAGGTCGCGGGTGTGGGCGTCGGTCACGGGTTCGTCTCTCCACTCTTGTCCGAAGGCGAGGTTGAACAGGTCCTCGGCCCCCTCCATCCGATCGGCGAGATGCCGGAGACGAAGGGTGCGGGCCCCGATGTCGGGGAGGCGCAACTCGGCCCTGAGGGTGGCGCGGGCGGTGTTTCCGCCTTTCTCCCCGCCGATGTGGCGGGCGGCTTCCATGAGCGCCTCGTGGCGTGGCCACTCGTCGAGCCTGACGACGCGCTCTAGCGGCTGGCTGCCCTCGTTGGTCACGTCCTGCCAGGCGAACGTCCACTCCTGCCCCTGCTCGACCCACTTGGCCTGGCGGAGGAGCCGCTCGGCCAACTCCACCTGATCTCCGATGGGGAACGCCTGATGGCAGATCACCACTCCGGCCGAGAAGCTGATGGATCGGGCCTCCTCGTATGGGTCTTCGCCCAGCAGTTGCTGCATCGTGGTCATGAATGTGATGAGGAACGTCCACACCCGTGTGGCGGGGACGCTCACCAGCACGTCGTCGCCGCCGAGAATGTGCGGAATCGCCGCCATGACTTTGCCATCGCGCTCAGCGATGCGTGAGGTTTCGATGGCCGCCCGCAGGCCGTTCTCAGTGGCCTGCTTGATCCGCTTGGACACCTCGAGCAGATGGCGTGTGCTGCCGTCCCGGATGGCCTCGTCCCGCAGGTGGCCGAAGAGCCCGCCGAGCCCGTTGCCATCGGCGAAGACTGTCGCGATGTGGTTGTTGGTTGTGGTGCGGCGCGCCTCCTCTGCTGGCAGCTGACCGAGCCCGGCCAACTGCTTGAAGTCCTGCACCTGAGTCAGCTGGAGGCTGCGCAGCATCCGCTGCTCGACCATGAACCCGGAGGTGGGCACCGTCGCGGAACTCCTCAGGGTCTCGTTTCTCGGCCCCTCGTTCCGGGCGGCGCAGTCGCCGCAGAGGCGAAGCAACTGCTCGCGGACTCTGACCTCACGCGAGGCCATGGCCGAGGAGCATTCGTCGCAGTGGTGCGCCAGCGGGAACTCGATCACCGTCGGGGATACGCAGTGGTGCTGGCCGGTTCCCCCTCCCTCTCGGCGCGAAGGACGGCAACAGACGATGCGGCCTCGCGGATACTCGTCTCGACGGAGGCCGCGGGGAGGTGGAGCTTCAGGTTGTGGGCGATGGCGCGCGCCGCGGCCTCCACGGCTGAGCGGCCCGGGCCTTGCAGCTGGACCACACCGTCGGTGTCGACCGAGTCGATGTTGATGACAACGCCGGGGTGCTCCTCGAGGATCTCGCGGACGGTCCTGAGGCCGCGCGTGGCGACGGGGATGTCGTCGGCGACGCCGGAGATGTCAGTGAGGTAGAAGAGCATGTCGGAGGCTCCCCGGCGCCCCAGAGATGCCGGGAACGAGCCAGGTGGGCCTGGATCTGTTTGACGCCGACAGATGCGTAGAACATCACTGCTCCCCGGGGTGCTCGTTGGACATGAACTGGCTGGCCTCGTCGATGTTCGGCAGGGTGCGCATCCGGGCGAGTGGCTCGACTTGCCGGGGCTTGTTCGCCCCGGAGAAGGCGGCGTAGTATTTGTGGCTCTCGTCAAACTCCCGCTGCTGCGCGGTGGTGGCCCTTCGGTTGAAGTTGCCCAGGGTGGGGTACCAGATCCGGTTGGCGGAGACCGCCTGGCTACTCAGCGCCTTGGCCAGGCCCGGCAGCCAGTGGGCATCGGGGGGCACTGGCGCCTGCATCGCCATCAACTCGTCGGCATCCAGCGGAGTGGTAGTGCTGAGGCACCGCCCCGCGGCGTCCTCCGCGACCACCGTGACGGTGGCGGTGGCGCTCCCGAACCCCAGCGGCTTGCCCCCTCCCAGGTGGGTTTGGAGCTCGCCGATGGCGTCCGGGGCGCCGTCGAGCCCTTGGAGCCGCCCGGGATCGACGGCCATGAGCAGGAAAGCCAACTGAGTGCGGGTGATGTTCTCGAAGTACACCCGGCCTCGCAACTCGGAGCCCTCCTCCATCAGCCAGCGCTTCGCGTCCTTGTTCTGCGGCGTGTCCCGTCGCTTCTGCCGAGGGGTGGGATCGGTGTCCCAGTCCTGCTGGCCGTGCCAATAGAACTTCCGCCCCGCGATCTTCCGCAGCGGGTTGTCGTTGGCCCCCCAATGGGCCGAGGAATGCCCCAGTTTGGCGACGCCGCTCTCCCGCAGTGGTGGCGTGGCGTCTGGATGCGCCAGGTAGAAGTTGCCCGCGCTGGGGCGTGGCGAGCGCAACGGCGGCGGATGGATCTGCTGGACGCCGACAGGTTTGTCGGTCTCAAAGAAAGCCGAGAAACGCACGTGGGAGGCGTACGCGTTCTGCTCCCGAGCCCTGTCGCGAGCCGCCTTCCCGGAGCGCTGCTCAACGAACCCGAAGACGGCGCAGGCGGGGCACAGGTTCTCCGGGTCTGTGCACGGGAGAAGCGATTTGTCTGGCAGTCGGTCGCGCACCGAGCCCTTGCCCCAGATCCGCCAGGCGGCCGACATGCTGAGGCCGCTGGCGCTCCGCATTCCGCCCTGGCTCGTCGGGATGATCCAGATGGAGTCGCCCTCCGCCAGGGCGCCGTCGCTCTTGCGGCGGCTTCCGATGACGTGATGCTGTTTGGGTCCTCTCTTGGGCTGGTGGGCGTGGTTGACTACCACGCCTTGCCACTCGGGGGCCGTCCATGCCGGTGCAACGTTCGCCAGTTGCCCTCGTTCGACGTCCTGTGAGCCCAGACAGCGTGCCCGATAGTCGTCCCAGGCGCCGTCAGCGAGGGGGATGTCGTGAGCCTCGAGTTTCCCGACGGCGACGAAGATCCTGCTGGCGGGGTGTCTGCCCTTGGCACCGGCATCCGCGACATGAACCACCCATTGCCCGGCCTGTGCTGCTCCGACGGCGAGTTTGATCGTGCTCCGCCCCGATGAGGTCAACTCATCCCTGTAGACACCCGTGCCGTATTTCTGGGCAGAGACTTTGGCCTCGTCGAAGGTGATGAGTTGCCCGGAGCGCAGGTTCTCCGGGTGGATGGGGAAGTGCGCGTGGAGCCAGAGGGCCGGAATCCAGACGATCCTGGAGGTAGGGCGCACGTGGGTGGGGGATCCGTCCGTTGCGCACTTAGTGACGACGGCGAGGCGGGCCTTGGGATCGACGCGGAGTGGGGCCCGATGAACCGGCAGGTAATCCGCATCGATGACGGAGAGGCAACTGTCGGTCATCACCTCGTAGAGCGACCGGACAGCGCCCCGGATGCTCGATCCCGGCACGCGGACCACTACCTGCTGGGGATTGCCGTCGCCGGGGGGCTCGAAGTCGTTGTCCAGCATCATCGGCGTCTTCAGGTGGAAGGACGCGTCAATGTAGCCGGTGAGGTTGCCTTCTGCGGCGCGTTCGTGACCGGCCGGCCTCGATCGGAGGACCTGCAGGGGAAGGGGCACGAAGGTGTATGGATTGACGAAGTGAGCCCCGTCGTCGATGTTGTTCTGGAGCGCCTCTTCCGCCTGGATGCGCGCGCGTTCGGCGGCCTGCTCCGCGTGCTTGAGCGTACACTCCTCGCGCTCCCTGTCCCGGCGCTGGCACTCGTCGATCCACTGCCGGAAGGAGGGGGTTCCATCCCAGATCAAGAGCCTGCCGCCCGGAGCAGCGGCTTCCTTGAGCGTGGGACCCCGGTTGAGGAGACGATCCCTCCAACTGCCTGTTGGCTGCCCACCCGCCATCTCGGGCCCGGTGAAGGAGACGACGGCGTTTCCCACCAGCAGCCCCGTCGCACCGCGACGGCGAAACTGCGCCGGAGTCACGTCCAGACGTCTCAGGTCATCCACGATGTCGTCGACCAGGTCCAGATCGAAGTAGCCGGGCAGCTCGTGGCCCTCGAGCCACCCTGCATCCACGACGGCCACCTCGGGTCCGGGCTCCACCACCTCGTCGAATCCCCCGACCGCCATCGGGAGGGCGGTCAGAGGCCGGACCTCAACGGCATCCGGGTCGTCGGTTGCTGTAACGAAGGCAAGGCATCTCATGCCATTACTCCTGACCCTTGTAGCTGTCCAGGCGTCGGCAGCCGACGATGGCGCCGGACTCGTCGCGCACCTCGCCACCGGGGAAGAGCAGGTCGGGGCGGCGCACCTTCTCGGCCAGCACCCGGGGGACGATGAGTCCGACGCCCTCCCGCACCGGCGGAAGATCGACCGGCCCCCCGTAGCGGACCTGCGCGGAGGGGATCGCCGTGGACCCGACGTGCACGGACTGTTCGTCGGCGTGTTCGGCCAAGCGCGCCCAGCGTTCGGCCGCCGGCCAGGAGGCGATCGTCTCGCCGTCGCCGGACAGCAGGGTCACGGCGTGCGGGGTGAGGTTGTGCAACTCGTCGAACGTGTCCTGGCGGTGGCTGATGGCCGTGATGGGCTGCCGCCGCGCACTTGGCCGCAGCCGGAACAGTGGAAGGTAGGTGCTGGTGTCATCCAGGTACTCGTAGACCGTGGTGTGCAGCCTGTTGAGTTCGCGTCCGATCAGCACTCCCATGGTGAACGGCCCGATGAAGCAGAGGTGTACCCGGGGAGTGTCGGCCTCGTCCGTGATCGACGTGATGATCCGTCCGATCTGAGCGCCCAGCCGGGATCCCTCACCGGGATCGATGAAGCCGTCGCCGGTGAGGTCAAGGCGAACACATCGCCGGGGACGCAACTGGGCGGCAAGCCGGGTGAAGGCGTGGTCGTTGCCCGAGGCGCTGTCGCCCGTCTTCTTGAGCTTGATGAAGACGGCGACGCTGTCGCCGTCGTCATCGGCGTGGGGGAGCTCTGTCTGCTCGATGCCGTGCACCTCAGGGTCGGGCTTCTCGGGGTTGCCCCAGTCTTCGTTGATGGTGAGACGGTCGATCTTGCCTTGGCGGGGGAACATCGCGCCAAGTGTCACGGCGACGGACAGGCGAGCGCCCCCAGCGACGGCAAGGGAGGTGATCTGGGCCCGCTGACATGCGCGGGCGAGCTCCGGCAACCCCACTGCCAGCGCACGGCGGTATTCGTCGGCGGGGATGTTCTCGTCGGACTCTTCGAAGGACATCTCCAGGTCGGACTGCGGCACTGCGTCGCCGGGACCGGTCTGGATGAACAGGGTGAGATGCGTCATCTTCTCCTCCACCCAGTGCTCGGCATGCCGGCGGAGGAAGCCGTACACGAATCGGCCCTGACCCTCCACCGAATCGACGTCGGCTTGGGTGATGTCAACGAGGGGGATGTCGGTAGCGCTCTGGACGATTTCGTCGGGCTTGCGGACGTCGATCTCGCCGGTGGCGGGATCGCGGTAGTTGTTGACCACCATCATGGGCAACCGCTGTTCGGCCACCCTCTGGATCATCCGAGGAAGTTCCTTGTCCCGGATGTAGTTGCTGTTCACGAGATCATCCGTGACGATCAGCACGCCACCCGCGGCCCGCTCAAGTCCGTCCAGGATTCGCTGGTCGATCGCGCCGGCTCCCGTGTCCACATGGTCGATCCACGGCCGGAGGCCGCTACATCGAAGGAGCGCGGCCACGCGGGACACGAGACGGTCCCCGTCGCTTCCGTGGCGGTAGGACACGAAGATCGATGATGAGTCCATGGCTATCCCCTCCGAGACCCCCGGTGCCGGGGTGGATATCTCTCTGCCTGAACCTGACGGACAGGGAAAGGTGGGACGCTGCCGCCGGTACCGCTGGTCCGGGCACGCGCCGTGGTCCACAGGGCCTCGGCGAAGCTACATGACGGCCCAGTATCTCGTCAGGGACGGCGGCGACGCCTGCCCCACCTGCTCGACCACGTCCCAACAGGACGCGCACTGGCGCATGATCCACAAGGAGTCCGTCTGCTCGTCGATGATCCCCGCACCCTTCGCCGCGATCGCGGCCAGGGCCTCGGCGTCTGCGCTGATGAGGAACACCGACTTCTGGATGCGGTCCCCGTACGCCTGCAGGAGCGCGGCCAGCCGAGCTCGCCGCTGATCCTCGGACACGTCGTACGCCGCCACGTGGGTTACCGCCATGACAGCCCCGTCCAGGGTTCCCGATACTCGATGGTGCGCCGGAGACGCTGGGCCTGCCGGTACACGTGCCGCCGCCAGGAGCCGGCGAACCCGGCCAGCGCCCCCTTGGTGGTCTGTAGCATGCGGGTCTCGTAGGCGTCGATGACCGCCTCCCGACCGGCGGCCGTCAACCAGACCCCGCTCTTGCCTGGGGGCGCTTGGCCGTGGCCGGCGGTGAGGGCCCCACGCCTGGCGGCGGCCACGACGGTCTGGTCGACGACGAGCGGGCGGAACTCCTCCATGAGGTCCAGGGCGAGGCTGGGCCTGCGGTCCTCGGTGCTGTGCAGCACTCCAATGCCGGCATCGAGACCGGCGGCGTGGATGGCGGTGACGCACTCGCCGAGGAGGAGCGTGTAGAGGAACGAGAACGCGGCGTTGGGGATGTCGGCGGGCGGCTGGCGGGATCTGAATGAAAACCGGAGTTCCTCGGGCATCAGGAGCCCCACGCAGGGCCAGTAGGAGGCGGCGGCCGCGCCTTCAAGGCCCATCACCTCGTCGCGGGTGGCGGCCTCGGGCAGCATCCGACGCATCCCCTGGATCTGGTGGACGGCTTCGGCAACCTCGTCGGCGTGCTGCCGGCGCCCGAACCTCCGGAGCACGGTGATCTGGTGCCCCAGCTTGGAGTCGACGATGGCGCGCGCCGCCGCGATCTCGGCGTCGGTGCCCTCGAAGGCGAGCTGGGCGCGGACGCGGGAGCTTCGGGCGGGCCACGAGTCGTTGACGATGGAGCCGAGGAAGTTGCCGCGTCGGGAGGCGAGGGTCACGCTGACGTCCTGGCTCAGCGCCCACGTGCGGCATCCGGCGGTGATTCCCACTGAGCCGAAGCACACCAGGCGCCCGACCTGTGAGGTGGGCACGGACAGCAACTCGGCCTCGTCGTGCTCGACGATCACGCGCCCTCGCCTTACGGCGACTCTGCACCCCTGCCGAGCGACATAGAGCAGCTTCTTGTCGGGCTCGGGCGAGCGGGCCCCCTCCAGCATCGGTGGGTACCTTGGCCCGAAGTCCTCCCCCAGGAAGGCGAAGCCCTCGTCGAAGGACATCACGTCTGTCTTGTCCGCGCCCATGGTGACTCCAATCTCGTGGGCGGCTCTGCTGGCTATCCGGGCGGCCTCCCAGGCCTCCTCGCGCGCTGCGGCCGCTAGACGAGGTCGTCGGCGTAGCGCACTACGGGGAACCCTGCTTCCTGGAGCCGCGTGTCGAGGCTCACCAGCACCAGGTTGGCGAGCAAGGGTGAGAGCGGGGCCCCTTGAGGAAGGCCGGGGAAGGGCCGGCGACCGCGCTTCGGGACGACTGTCATGCGCCCGAGGAGGGCGTCGACGATCTCCATGAGCGGCTCGTCGTCGACGATTGCGGCCAGGAGACGCCGGGCCAGTGGAACCCGGATGCTGGGGAAGCAGTCGTCGACGTCCGTGCGCAAGACCCACGCCAAGCCCTCCTCACGCAGCGCCACGACGGCGCCGATGGCGTCGGCCACTCCGAGGCCCGGACGGTAGGCGTACGAGGCTGAGCCCAGGTGGGGATCGACGAGGGGAGTGACTGCGTCGAGAATGCAGCGTTCCACGACGCGGTCCTGCACAGCGGGGATGTTGAGGACCCGCTCACCGCCGGACTTCGGAATTCGGACTTCGGCAAGGTCGCGGGGGACATAGGCCCCTGTGACCAGCAACTCCTGAAGCTCCTTGAGTCGATCCTCCGCGTCGCGCCCGAAGCGCTCGACACCGGCGCTCATGACACCGTCCTCGGCGTCGTTCTCCTGCACCTCCTCCCAGGCGCGAGACAATGCGTCGAAGCTGAATGTCTCCAGTCCCATTTCGGCCACCTCCCCTCTCTGCATTGACACAGATGCCCACTTGTCGCGTCGATTCGAAGTGGCGCCTGGCGGTGAGCGCCAACCCGCTGTTATCGCAGTATTCGTTCTCGACGTGGTTCTTTGACATGGAAGGCAACAACGTGAGTGTTGTGTTCCAGTCCGCGTTTTCGCGGTAGTCGGTTCCGACCGCAGCTGTGCTGTTTCGGCTGTTCAATTTCGCCCCGATCGTTTCAATCCGCTGCATTCGCGGTAGTCGGTTCCGACGACTAAGCGTCACTCCTGGAGAAGACCCGACCGTTTCAATCCGCTGCATTCGTGGTAGTCGGTTCCGACCACCGGAACCCTCATCGGCCGCCTCGCCAACGAGCCCAAGTTTCAATCCGCTGCATTCGCGGTAGTCGGTTCCGACCTCATCGCGGTCAACACCCGCGTGAGCTGCAAGCGCTACCGGTTTCAATCCGCTGCATTCGCGGTAGTCGGTTCCGATAGCTCTCATCCGACCGCCGTCAGGCTGAATTCGTTTCAATCCGCTGCATTCGCGGTAGTCGGTTCCGACACCGGCCGGCAGGCTGAGGAGGCACTGCGCAAGCGTTTCAATCCGCTGCATTCGCGGTAGTCGGTTCCGACCCATGGCCAACGCACAGATCCTGAAGGGTATCCGCTGGTTTCAATCCGCTGCATTCGCGGTAGTCGGTTCCGACGACCGTCGAGGTCGAGGGTTACCCCCGCTACCGTTTCAATCCGCTGCATTCGCGGTAGTCGGTTCCGACCAGCACGTCCATCCGAGTCGACGTCTACACGCCCGCCGGGGTTTCAATCCGCTGCATTCGCGGTAGTCGGTTCCGACGGGTCCGAATTGAACCTGACCTACGGCAAAGCCGGACGCGTTTCAATCCGCTGTATTCGCGGTAGTCGGTTCCGACCTTCAGCACTACCTGCAGTCTCATCGATGTCGGATGGGTTTCAATCCGCTGCATTCGCGGTAGTCGGTTCCGACCCCCAGTGCTCCACTCCTGCCGACGTGCTAGGTTTCAATCCGCTGCATTCGCGGTAGTCGGTTCCGACAGGCCTCGCATGCTCGCTGGACCACCTGGTCACTTGTTTCAATCCGCTGCATTCGCGGTAGTCGGTTCCGACCGGGCTGCTCAAATGACAGTCCACGGGATGCCGGCCTGTTTCAATCCGCTGCATTCGCGGTAGTCGGTTCCGACTCCCTGAGCCGGAGGAGAGGGTGGAGCTGTTCGGTTTCAATCCGCTGCATTCGCGGTAGTCGGTTCCGACGTCCGCCATTACGCTGACCGCCTTGGCAGGACTAGTTTCAATCCGCTGCATTCGCGGTAGTCGGTTCCGACTCCTGGGTGAAGTTGTCCGACGAGAGGATGTAGTTTCAATCCGCTGCATTCGCGGTAGTCGGTTCCGACCACCCTTCAAGCGGACGTGAGTCAGTCTCGGTGGGGTAGGTTTCAATCCGCTGCATTCGCGGTAGTCGGTTCCGACAATTTTGTCGTCTTGCGTGCCGCTTGGCGGTTTCAATCCGCTGCATTCGCGGTAGTCGGTTCCGACTGTCTGCAATCTACGGGGAGGCGGTACGAGTCTTTGGTTTCAATCCGCTGCATTCGCGGTAGTCGGTTCCGACCAGCCGACGATCACCCCGCAGCAGGCCGTTCAGGCCAGTTTCAATCCGCTGCATTCGCGGTAGTCGGTTCCGACATCATCGCCGAGGTCCTCGACGGCGACCAACAGGTCACGTTTCAATCCGCTGCATTCGCGGTAGTCGGTTCCGACCACTAAGTATCGGAGCCCGTGGATTTCGGATATACAGTTTCAATCCGCTGCATTCGCGGTAGTCGGTTCCGACCCACAAGCTGGGCTACCGCGCTGACGCTGTGATCCTGGTTTCAATCCGCTGCATTCGCGGTAGTCGGTTCCGACGATACCTTCTCGACCTTGTGCCGTAACGGGCATGTTTCAATCCGCTGCATTCGCGGTAGTCGGTTCCGACAGCACAGCCAACGAGGCGGGGCTCGACGTCGGGTTCGTTTCAATCCGCTGCATTCGCGGTAGTCGGTTCCGACCCTACCCTCCGACACGCCGTCGTGACAAGGGGGTACGTGAGCCGTTTGCACACCTGCTCTGGGCATCGACGGTCGGCGGGGCCAGTGGAGCGCCGCTGGGCGGTGTTCGGCCTTGTCAGACCCCCTGCACACCTGAGGCCCCTCTCCCACATCCTGGTTACACCCCCCTCACCTGCCGCCGTGGTCTCCGTCGCCGTCGAACAGCCCTCCTCCGAGTTCCGCTGACCGCGCCGGGATGGGCACAACCTCCGCGTCGGCGCTCGTGTACCGCGCCGGCATGTCTCCGATCCGCCAACCTTCGGCGGTTGTCTCAGCATAGAAGTAGCGGGTCCCGTTCCACGTCACGAAGTCTCCCTGGATGCCGGGTGGCGCGGCCACGCCGATGGCCGCGTGATCGGGCATGAGGAGTATCACCACACCGTGGCCGAGCCGCCGGAGCAGGGCCGCGGTCAGGATGGTGCTGTCTTCGCAGTCGCCCGTACGGTCGTACAGCGTTTCCACCGGGTACTGCCAGAACTCGGGTTGTCCCCGGGTGTCCTCGTCGGACTGATAGCTGGTTGTCTGCGCGAATGCCAGGACGCTGGACATCTCCGCGAAGGACGAGTAGCCGTGCTCCTCCGAGATCTGCGAGAGGGCCTGGGCCGCGCGGTCGACGTCAACCGTATGGCCCTCCGTCACCCAACGTCCGATGGTCTCCCCTGGGGGCACTCGCCCAGCGTGAACGGGTTGAGCTGCCGCATGCGTTGATAGGCGGACCTGCTGATGCGCACCGTGGCCTGGTGGTCGTTGGTGAGGCTCAACGCCCGCACCGTCCAGCTGAAGTCCCGCGGCTCGAGATCCGGGTCGTCCTCGTCCCCGGGCTCGTCCCACTGGGACACGTCGATCTCGGCCAGGCGGTGTGAGGAGCGTTCTGCCGGACCGCGGGCCAGGAGTCGGATGAAACCGGCGGTCAGCGCTGCGGGCATGGGCAGTCCCTCCCAACGGCCCATGATCAGCAGGCCGATCACCATCGCCAGGCCTGCGAGCGCGCCGAAGACCGACCAGCCGTACATGCCCGTGTTGTCTGCCGCGGCCTCGAACCAGTCGCGGTGGCGGCTGGCCAAGGGGCGATCCAGCCGAGCGGTCGAGGCGAAGGCCCAGGCCCACACGGCCGCGGCCGCCACCCACAGTGCCCACCACGGCACGTACTCCGTGACCCACTGCCAACCCAGGAAGAGCGGCGCGATCGCGCACCCAGCGATGAGCGGGGCCAGCGGGTTCTGCAGCGACGGCGCCTCTGGTGGCCGCACGTCGGGCGGACCACCGTCGGCCGGGGTGCCGGGGAGGGGTCAGTCGTGGTCACGGGAACCCCCTGCGTCCGTGGTGCGCACGTCCTGGATCCTGCGCACCGACACCCAGGTGATGGCGTCCGGGTCGTCGCCGCGAGAGGAACCCGTCGCATCGGCGTACGCCAGCAGGGAGGCTGCGGTGTCCTCCGGAAGATTGCGGCTGAGGTACGCGAACCGGGAGACCTTGTCCTGCGGGACGTCCTCTTGGGGGTGGGCGAGGGGGGCGGTCCCCTGCGACAGGAGCCCCCCACGGCCGCCAAGGCCCCGGGCGAGTCGGCGAGCAGTTCGGAAAGGTTGTTCCAGAGCCCGCTGGGTGGGTTGGCGCCGCCTGCCGTGTAGAACCGCGCGAAGGCTTCCTCCGGCACGAACCCCCCGGGTCGGTCCATGCCGTCGGTGATTCCGGCGAGCAGGGCCCTGGTCACGTCGAACTCGGGCGGCAGCCCGTACCTCGCGGCCAGCGCCTCGGTGGGTGAGTCCTCAGGCCTTGGGAGGAAGATGCTGAACTCGGTGGGAGTCAGCTCCTCGTGGAAGCGCTCCGCGATGACCCGCTCGAGGTGCTGCAGGTAGTCCTGCGAGCTGGCCCGCATCTTGGCCACCCCGCCGAGGCAGCCGGACTCCAGGTCGTCGGGGCGTCCGACGAGCCGGACCAGGTAGGCCAGCAGGCCCCACAGCTGATCGGTGATGTGCTGCTCCACCCGGAACCAGACGTGCTGCTGCAGCTGATCCAGCAGCCGTCGCCTGGCGCCGTCCAGAGCCCGTCGCTTCATCCAGACGCCCAGGAGCACCCCACCTGCCCCGGTCAACGCGGCCGCGGCTCCCACCCCGAGGGCGACCAGAGGCGCGACGAAGCCGCCGAGCACCACGCCCACCCCCAGGCCGATGCCCGCCATGCCCGCGGCCCGTGTGGCACCCGACGGCCCATGGGGGAGACCGGCGACGGCTTCCCCGATTTCCTTGAGCAGGGGCGGCGGATCGAACTCGGGGCCCACGGCGCTGGAGGCTGCCCACACCGCACCTGCTTCCCGGCCGAGCGCCGTGGAGAGGTACTCGAGGAACTCGGTGGTGGCCCCGAGGTTCTGGGATTCGTGGAGAACCTCCATCGTCGAGGTGAACAGCTGCTCCCGGAGCCGGGCGCGCTGGCGGGCCGCCACCTCGTCGACGCTGCGCGTGGCGCGGGCCAGGCGGTCGTTGACGGTCAGGTCGATGTAGGTTTGCAGGGTGTCCACCAACAGCTCAGGAGGGGTGGCCGTGCCCGTGTGGGGATCGACGGCCACCAGGTCCCGCGGCCTGGGCCCGTTGATACCCCTGGCGAGCTCGGCGCCGAGCGCCTCGACGCCGCCGGACACGGCGTCGAGCCACCCGTCGGCCTGCTGCGCGTAGCGGCCCTCCGAGGGCCACGGCTCGAGGATCGGATCCAGCAGGGAGCGCCTGGCATGGAAGGCGAGGATGCCGGCGAGGATGGGCTCGCGACGGTAGTACGCGGCTGCCGCACCTGCCCCCACCTGGACCCTCCCCTGCCCGCGACCAGCGCCTGCCTCAGGGGTCCGGAGGTCAGCGCGTGCGCCAGATCGCCGGCCATGGCCAACTCCGCCTCGGGGGGGAGCAGCGCCCGAGCCTCGTTGGAGCGGCTGACCACCAGCAGGGAGTAGGGGGGTCGCCCCGGGTCGGCACCGGTCAGGATGTCCAGTTCAGCGTCATCCCACCGCTGGCCCACCATGGCGATGATCCACTGATCGACATGGACGGCGATGGTGGTGTCGATGCGGGCCACCTCCGGCAGGAAGGCCAGCGCGGCCCGCATGTCCTCCTCGCCGTCGGTCTGGACGACGTGCACAGTTCTGATGGCCGTGTTGCCCGGCACCTGGCCGGCCCGCCGCTCCAAGGTGGCGAGGAAGTCCGAGGGCTCGCACGCCTGCACCCTGTCCGAGTGGCCTGCCAGCGCCGCGGCGCGCCGCGCCACAGCCAGTCCCGCCTGGCCGTGCCCGATGAGGATGGCGCTGTCTGACATCGTGCCGGGGCCTACCTGAACTGGATCCGGTTGCGCTCGAATCGCCTGAGCAGCTCGTTGGCCGAGTGCCGGATCCGCCCGATCGCCTCGGCATCCGAGCTGCCCCGCGGGTACGTGGCGATCAGCTTGTCATGGTCGGCGATCATCGTCGCGAGGACCGTGATGGCCGCATCGAGTCCCGCGGCATCGACGAGTTGGTCGGTGAAGGCCGGGGCGTACTGGGCCACGGACATGTCCTTGCCCACGCCTGCCAGAGCGTCGTCGTGACTGTCGCCCAGCGGCAGGGACCGCTGGAGGTGCCAGCCACGCGTGGGGTCGGGGTCCGCCCGGTAGACCGTCGCCTGCCAGACGGCCCCCTGCGGGTGCCGCTCGACCCACAGGGGTCGGGAGCCGGTGAGAGCGGGGAGCCCGGCGGGGAACACCGCCTCCACGAGCCCGGCGTCTCGGTCCAACAGCCGCGAGGCGAGTTCCAGCCGGGCGAAGACGTCTGCGGCCAGCTCGTAGTTGACGTAGTCGGGGACCAACACGGTGAGGTATCCCGCGAGGCTGTGCCACTCGCGGTGGAGGTGGAAGCGCTTCATCTGGGGCTCGTGGGGCAACCGGGCCAGCCGCCTCCTGTAGTCCACCTCCCACGCCGACACCTGGCTGACGGAGTGCAGCGAGGCACCCCACCGCATGTTGATGGCCACCACCTTTTCCTGGTCCACCCCCTCCACCACCTGGAGCCCGTTCCCCTCGGGGAACATGCGCGTCACCTTCGGCAGCAACCCGTGGGGGGCGACGATGGTGGTGGTCGGCGCGGGCGGGTTGACGCCGGCCCCGAGCTTCGCCTCGTCGATGGCGAGCGCCACCTTCTTCGCGAGCCCCTGGAGGCTGATCAGCGCCTTGTCGAGGCTCTTGCCGCCGTCGACGGCGTCGGCCGCCGCCTCCAGGCTGCGGGGCACGATGAACTGGGGCGGTGGCGCGGTGGGGTCGGCCGGCACGGACTTGCCGGACTCGAAGACGTACAGGTCGGCCAGTTCGCCGAGCTCCGCCATGAGCGTCCGCTGGCTGGCGCTGCGGTCGTCGTCGAGCAGTGATCCCAGGCCGAACAGCGCCAGCGACGCGCGCCCGCGCCAGCGGTGCATCAACCGGCTCAGCTCCTCGTCGAGATCCGCCGCCTCCAGGACGCCCTGCACCTTCGTGAAGGCGTCGACGTTGAGGCGGCACTCCTCCACCTGGGGCAGGATGTCGTCCGGGACCAGCGCGGTCAGCGCCAGGGGGTTGCGATCCTTGCCGATCAGGTTGTCCTGGCGCCACTGCGAAGAGGCCTGGGTGGCGAGCCGCTCCAGCGTCCGCTGAGACCGGATCGTCTGCTCCTCGAGCGTGCGCAGGGTTCCGATGAGGTCCCTCAGCAGCTCGGCCCGCGCCTTCAGCCGCTCGCGCGTGATGGCGTCGCCCACCCAGGACTTCAGCATCTGGCCCAGGTGTTCCGCGGCCTGTTCGGTGCTCCGCGAGAGGACGGCGGCGAACCAGCGGGACCGCACCCGGGTGAACTCGGCGTAGGCGGATTGGCTCCGCGGCTCCCCCTCCTCGGCCTCGCGCCTGGTGGCCTCCAGGTCGCCGTCGGTCTCGCGGAGCCGGTGCTCGAGGTCCCGCCGGGCCACGCTCAGCAGCTCGATGACGAACGGTGCGCCCTTGCCCGCGTCGAGGGAGGTTTCGATGACCAGATCGGGAGCCCTGTCCGCGATGGCCCTGCGCTTGCGCTGCAGGGCCTGGGAATACTGCGTGATGCCCCAGTGCAGGCCGCTCCGGATGGTGGCCACGGTGTTGGCCACCATCTCCTCCTCGGGGTCGGCGCGGAGGGTCTCCGGCGCGCCCTCCGCCACGTGCCGCACATCGTCGAGGCCCTCCGGCAACTCGACGGACGTGAGGTCGTCGGTGAGCTCGTGCAGCTGATCCACCAGGCGGGTTCGGGAGCCCGACTGGGCCACCACCTCCGTGAGGTTGACCGGCTGCTCCAGGAGGGTGCGCCGGATCACGTACTCGTAGAACCGGTGCCCGAGGTGGTATCGGATGGTGTCGCCCGGATAGGTGGCCGACCCGATGAGCAGGCCGCAGTAGAGGCGGCGCTTGTGGTGCACGTCGCGGTCCTCGAGAACGGGGGAGTTGGTGGCGTTGATCCTGAGCGCCTCGTCCCCCGCGGGCGTCATGAGGAACTGGAACATCGCCTCGGCGGTCATCTCGTAGGTGTCCGTGATGTCCGGGATGTAACCCGCGCCGGGGACCAGCGAATCGATGAGGAACACCTGCCTCACCAGATCTCCGTCGGCCAGTTCGGGATCGGCCAGGTTGTGGGCGTGCCCGATGGCGGTGGACAACTCGCCCGTCCTCTCCACGAAGTGATCGAGCTCCCGGAAGTACGCGTAGGCGTTCGCGCGCAGGTTGGACAGCTCGTCGGCCGCCGACTGCGAGGTGCGGGAGATCTCGGGCTCGAAGACCCCGGGCGTGTAGGTGAACATGGTGATGGCGGGCGTCATCGCGTTGGATCGGCAGGCGCTCCAGATGGCATAGAGCACCTCCAGCAGGCCGGAGCTGCCGGTGCCACCGCAACTGGAGTTGACGATGTAGAACCGGGCGGTCCCGGCGGGGGTGCCCGCGCCGCCAAAGCCCTGCTGCATCTTGTGGCGATTGAGCGTCAGCGCCTTGCTGACGGCGCTCACGATGCGGGAGGAGAGCGTGGACCCGTCGCGGTAGAAGGCGAGGCGGCCGAGCATGCGGTCCTGCTTCATGCCGTCGGTCTGGGGTCCGTGGGGGACGGTGCGGAAGTCGTCCCACCAGGACGACAGCGTGGCGTCGTGCGTGTTGTGCCGGATGAATGAATGGGCGTCGAAGGTGTTCTCGGTGAGGTTCACGTACTCGGAGGGCTCAAGCCCCACGCCCGGCGGGAGCGGCGGGACCTGGCGCTCCGTGGTCACCGAGTCGATCCCCAGGAACGCGAGCGAGGCCGTGGCGATGGCGTCGGGGCGGACGCTCTGCACGCGTGAGCGAAGCCTGGAGATGGTCTGGATGCCGCTGCCCCCGAGTCCGATGATGACCCCGGTGCTCAGTGTGCCGATCTCGTCGGCGAGGGCCTGGATGCCGGCGACGCGCATCCCGCCGTCGGTGTCCATCAGGGGGGTGGGAATGGGGCTCATCACTTCTCCTGCTGCGTGGGGATCGGCTTTTCCTGGAATTCGAGCTTGGCTCGTTCGAGCTTCACGACGTCGCCCCGGCGCATGCGGTGCGGCCACTGGCTGACGCGGTGCCCGTTGCTGGTGATGGAGGCCTCGCCGTTGGTGGTGGCGAAGATCTGCGGCTTGCCGCGGTGGAACCTGCCGCGGCGGGTGGAGAACTCGGCGCTGGCCATGCCCGCGCCCGCCGGCTTCGCCTGCTTGTTCGGGATGGTGACCCTCGTGCCGCGCAGCGCGTAGCTGGCACCTCCCCGGACCACCAGGGTCCCCCACAGCGGAGGGGTGGCGATGAACCGGCGCCAGAGGAACACCAGAAGCGCCAGCATGAGCACCAGTGCGGCCAGCGCCGCCCCGATCATCCAGTAGGCGATGCCGAACGTGCGCGACGCCCGCGTCTGTGGCTCCTGGCTGACCTTGCCGGTGGTGTCCACCTGGACGCTCTGGACGATGAGATCCCCCGGCTCCACCCGCACGGAGGCGTCGACGGTGAGCCGGTAGTACTCCTCCTCCGTGACCTCACCGGCACGGATCGGCTCCTCCGGCACGCCCGAATCCACCTCGACCACCAGGGGCTCCGAGGTCTCGCCGGGCGCCAGGACGATGGTGCGGCGGCCGTCGACGAGCACCGACGGCAACTCCTCACCGCTGGCCGTGGCCACCCGGGCGCCCTCAACGGTGACCGTCGCGCCCAGCGGGCCGTAGCCGTTGGTGAGGGTGAACTCCACGCGCAGGGGGTCGTCCAGCGACACGTCGGAGGTGGTGACCTGGACCGCGCCCTGCCCGATCTCGTCCCGGATGGGCTGGTAGAGCTGGGCTATCCGGGCGCGTTTGATGGCGTCTGCGAAGAAGCCCTTCAGCTGGTCGTTGGGGAGCGCGACCACCTGGGTCCGCCCCGGGAAGACAGCCTCCAGCTGCGAGGCCCCCGTCTTCTCGCTGGTGCCGAGGCTGGCCCCTAGGACGCGCACCTGGCGCCCCTGGATGGCAGCGTCGGCGGCCTCCTTCATGGCGGCGTAGTCGGCGGACACGTTCGGCTGTCCGTCGGTAAGGAAGATCACGAGCTGCACGTCGTTGGCGTCGGCGCGGCCGAGCTGGTCGATGGCCATCCGGATGGCGGCGCCGGTGTTGGTGCCGCCGCCGTCTGCGGTGGCGGGGAGGCTGCCCAACGCCTCGGCGCGGGCGTCCTGGGTGAGGTTGGAGCTGAACCGCAGCTTCGCGGTGGTGTCGAAGGTGATGAGGCTGAGGAAGTCGCCGTCGTTGACGGCCTCAAGGAAGCCGGCGTAGGCATCCTTCACCTCGGGGTAGATCGCGGGTTCATCCATCATGCTGCTGGAGGTGTCGATGGCCAGGACGAAGTCCGCCGGCTGGTCCGCGACACCGTAGATCTCCAGCAGCTCGTCGATGGTGCTGGGCGTCGCCGCCTCGCCTTCGGCAAGGGCCAGGGGGGCCCAGCACCACAGAACCATCGCCGCCACGGCAAGGATCAGTGCCCTTCCCCGCACATGTCCGCGCATACGCCCCTCCTTGATCACATGACGACCCGTGTGAGTGGCCCAATCCGGGGATCCGGCCACTCACACGGTCTTGACGGACAGCTGCCGGGTGGTCGTCAACCGGGCTCCGGACCCCCGTCCGCCGAGGGCCGCGAACTCAGTAGACGTCCGCCCCGCAGTACGGGCACTTGTACGGGCCCTGCGGGTGCATCTGGTCCTTGAACACGGTGTGTCCCTTGGCGCAGCTCGCCTCGAGCAGCCAGTTGCCCTGCTTCGTCTTCGACGCCTCGGTCTTGAACATGGTCGGTTCCCCCTCTTTCCTGGATCGCGGTGCCTCCGGGATGGCGGCGCCTTCGCTGTCTCGATCCGTCGACCGACTATGACGGACGGACCGTGCCGAATCCTCAGCTGAACGACCGCACAGCCCAGTCCAGGAGCCAGGTGACGATGTGGCCGGGGTTGGTGACCAGGCTCAGCAGACCCAGCAGCGCGCCCAGGTAGGCCGCGGCGTACCCGAGCCAGACCGCGCGCCCGCTGAGCTGACTTGCAGCGTGGTGGAGCACCATCGCCGTGGTCCCGAGGATGATCAGCCAGACCGGGTGACTCCACAGGAGGAACGGGTTCCACTGCGGGATGACCGGGGGTGTCCCGAGGCCGCCTATCAACCAGTACGCCAGTTGCGACCAGTTGAAGAGGAGGAAGGTGCTCACCGCCGAGATGGGACCCAGCCAGGAAAGGGGGAGGAGGAACCGCTGAGTTCGCTCGATGCGCGAGCCGTGGGTCGGGTCCGCGTTGCTCCCGACCGCGACGGTGATCATCCCGCCGATGATCCAGCCGCAGGCCAGAGCGACCGGGAGCGTGACGGCCGTCCAGCTGGTGACGAATTGCCCCACGCTGAGCGACGGTCCCAGGTCGGGGTAGCCGTTCCCGCCCCACTCGGAGAGGAAGCGGAGCCACGGAGCCGCACCTACCAGGCCTCCTGCCCCGACGCACCACTTGCGCAGGCGGCCTCCCGGGTCGCTGCTGGGAAGCCCGGACCCCGACGAGTAGGCGAACCAGTCGAACAGCAGGGTGCCCGCCACCGTGACGGCGCACACCGCGAAGACGGGGATGGCCCTCTCCAAGAAGCTCCCCTGATCGATCTGGGCGGTGACGTAGCCGACGAACGCCGCGTAGATGGCGCTGAGGATGAGCCTCGGCACGAACTGCTGGCGAAGCCGGGAGACCCGCGTGCTGCGGCGCCGGCCGATCGCCTCCTGACGTGCTTCGACGGCTCGTCTGGCCGCTGCCCTCCGCCGCTCCTCCGCGGCGGCCTTCTCACCTGCGACCTCCGCGGCGCGCTGGTCGGCGGCGTGCGTCAGCACGGCGTGAGCCACGACCAGGGTGCCGAGATCGTCGTCGCTCGCTCCCTCGACCAGTTGGGCGAGCTGTTTCATCGTCGCGTTCTGGCCGACATCGCGCGCTGCCGCCCGTCGGGCCTCCGCGACGAAAGCCGGGATGCCGCTCATGCGAGGCCACCTTCCGCAGTGAGGGCGCGCGTGAACAGCATTGGCAGCGCGCCACGGTACGCCTGCCGGGCCAGCGTCTTGTACTCCTTCGACAGCGGCCGCGTCGCCGACTCCGCCTGGTCGCGCCACCTCGCGAGCAGGTAGGCGGCGTGCGAGACCACATCGGAGTTCAGCGCCTCACCGAACGTGCTGAGGATCCGATCCTTGACCATCGAGTCGAGCCAGTCCAGCGCTCTGTCATCTCCGCCTGCGGCCGCCTGAATGCGCTGCCTGAGGTGTTGATCGTCGATCGGCGTGCCGTCGTAGTGGATGGGGCCGTCCGGGTCGAGCAGCGGCTGGAGACGGACCAGCTTCGGACCAGGAGCCTCCGTCGATTCGATGATCCTCACCGCGTGCTCCATGTCGGGGAAACGCTGGAGGAATTGGATCATGTAGGCGTCGGGCCGGCCGGCCAGCTCGGTGGCAGCGTCGTCCCAGTGCTTTCGGAGTTGTTCGGCAAGCTCCGGCGGGGTGTAGACCAGAGTCGGACTCCAGTTCGGGCGGTAGCCGCCGGCCGGACGCGGGGTTCTGCCGTCGGAGGCCACCGGGGAGGCGTGCACCTGGGGGGACTCGCCACGCATCCACGCCTCCACCTGGTCGGCGCCCCAGCGAAGGTCCTTGTCCGCGGTCAGGAGGCCGTCGGCGAGAAGCCTCCACCGCGGGTCGTCGATCAGCTCCGTGGTGAAGGTGCGGTTCAGGCATCGAGCCCGGGCATCGTCGTCCGAGACCTCAGTGCCGTCGGCCATGGAGAACAGCTTCCGGCCGACGTAGAACTCGTAGACCATGGCGCCCAGGGCGAACCAGTCCGATTTGGCCGATGATTCCTTGGCGTGGACCTCAGGCGCGGCGTAGTGCCAGGTGCCCTTCGCTGTGGTGGTGAGATGCGTGACCTCCTGGTGGGCCCTGGCCAGGCCGAAGTCGGCCAACACGAGGTCCGGCTTCTCCGCAGTGCGCACGAGCACGTTGTGGGGCTTCAGATCGCGGTGCGCGATGCCGGAGCCCAAGCTGTGCAGGAATCGGAGCGCCTCGGCCAGCTCCCGCACCACCGACGTCAGGGTCTCTTTGTCCAGCCTCCCGCCCTTCGCGGCCACCCAGTCGCCCAAGGACCCGAGCGGGCAGTACTCCTGGATCTCCCACGTCCCGGCCGGGTCGGCATCGGAGTCGATGATCTTCACCAGGTGCGGGGACCCACCCTCCGCCCGCCCTGCTTGCGTGAGGCTCTCGATCGCCAGCCGGTCGGGCCGGTACTGGGGCCGGTAGGACTTGAAGAAGACCACCTCACCGTTCGACTTGTGCTCCAGCAGCGCCGCATCCGCCTCGCCGCCCGAGTGGAGGTCGCGCAGGTAGGTGTAGTCGGCGTCCACTCTGGGGGGGAGCTTGAGCCGCTGGCTCGTCGGAGGCTGAGGCGGGCCGGGTGTCTCACGACGGGTGCCCCCGGCCCCTCCACCCTCGCGCCGGGTGGGTGTACCGCGGCGGCCTTGCTGCTCTCGGCGAGTGGGGGTGGCCGGTTCTGTACCGTTGCCGTGCTCGACCACGGTGGGGTCGTCGCTCATCGCACGGACCTCTGTTCCTCGTCGATGGTCTGGATGTCGACCGACCGCCCGGGGGAGGCCGCGACCGACTGCCGGCCACCGGGGTCGACGGGGGTGGCCGTCAGGTCCACCACCACGATGGAGCAGTTGTCGGTGGCCTGCTGCGCGTAGATCGACGCGGTCACGGCGTCGACGATCTGGGCGGGGGAGCGGTCCGCCGTGCAGATGTCACGGAGCACGGCCGGGTCGAGCGTGCCCCACACCCCGTCGGAGCAGAGGACGTAGCGTTCGCGACCGCCCCGGTACTCCTGGCGCCATGTGTGTGCGTCGATGTGTTCGTACCCGCCGAGAGCCTGCGTGACCGCCGACGAGCCGGGATCGTCGGTCCGGTCGTCGACGCTGATCTGCCCGAGGTGGCCGCCGGCCACGCGGTAGATCCGGCAGTCGCCGACATTGACCATGACGAGGGCCCCCGGCGTGATGGCCAGGAGCGCGGCTGTCGCACCCATGCGCGGGGTGCCCCAGGCCTGACCCGCGAGCGCGATGCGCCGGGACAGATCGGCGAACGTGGCGTCCCAGCCCTCGGGGTCCTGATCGAGGCTCACGCCCGCCAGCCCGGTTGCGGTCAGGGCTGCCGCCTCGGCGCCGCCTGCGTAGCCGCCCATGCCGTCGATCACGGCGACGGGGACGCCCGCAGCGCCGATCACGCCGGCCCAGGAGAGGCGGGTCCCACTCGCGGTGCCGACGGCACTGGCGATCATGATGGCGTCCTGGTTGTCGGCCCGGGTGGGCCCCACCTCGGTGCTGCCGCAGATCTCCGCCCGGACCGTGAAGGTGCGGGCCGGGTCTCCTGGAACGGGCTGGGTCATGATTCGCCGCCTTCCGGCCTGAGTGTGACGTACACGCGTTGTCCCAGCCGGAGCCGAACCGGGAGGGTCGAGGTTCGCGTCTCGTCGGGCGCGACCTCCTCGGGAGCGTCACCCACCCAGGTGCCGTTCGCCGAGTCCTGGTCCCGCACGGTCACCCGGTCTCCCGCCGGCGAGATGGTGATGAGGCAGTGGCGACGCGACACCGCGTCGAACTGCTCCAACCCGTCCCGGATGTCGGGGATCTCGCTGCGCCGGCCGATGACCACCTCGCGCCCGTGGGGGATCACGACGGTCCTGCCCGACGGGAGTTCGGCCACAGTTCTCGCCGCTCCGGTGGGGTGGCTCAGCGGTGCCCCGCATTGGACGCATTCCGTTCCTGCCTGGCCGGCCATTCCGCACTCTGAGCAGGTCACCGGAGCGCTGGCCGGGCTCGGATGCTGGGGCGCCCCGGGGACGAACCAGTTCTCGGGCAACGGCGTGAACGCCCACCTGCAGTAGGTCTCGGTCACCGGGTGCTCGTGGTCGTCGAACGGGCACCTGGCCATCCCCTGCAGACCGGGGGCCCCATCCTGGCCGGGCAGCTCAGTCGGGACCGTGGGGATCTCGGCCAGCATGGTCATGCAGTAGGTGGTCGAGGCCGGGTGCTGCTGCCCGCACAGCGGGCAGGTCATGGTGTGGGCCATGATCGTCCTTCCATCGTGATGCCGCGTCGGCGCAGCGCTTCCTCCAGCCGAGGCAGGTCGCCGGGATTCGGCAGACCGATGAGGGTGATCTCGCCGTCCGCGACGTGGGTCTGCAGGCCGCGGCCGGCGAGGGGCGCCTCGCCTGGGAAGCGCAACCGGCCCAAGGGAGTCAGCGTGACGAGGCGCTGGTTCGAGCTGGATGTCAGCGGCTCATCACTGGGCCTGTCGGCGCGGTACGGACCGCAGACCGCGGCGTCCGCGACCCCCCACAAGGCCGGGGCGCTCTGGGCCGCGGCCCGGGCTGTGCGGCCCGTGAACACCAGGACGTCGACAGGCCGCACACCACGCTCGTCCAGGGAGCGCTGCACGCGGACGACGAGGTCCGCCAGGGCGTCGGACTGCTCGGTGGGCTCCCCGCCGGTGATGGTCAGGCCCGACAGGCGAGCCTCGACGATGAGGTCAGCGAACTGCGCGGCGAGTGGCTCCGTGTCGGCGCGGTGGCCGCCGGCGGGATCCCAGGTGTCGATCGATGCGCAGCCTGCGCAGTGGATGGAGCAGCCCTGAACCCACAGGCCCAGACGACGTCCCGGCCCGAGGACGGTGACGGGATGCGCCACCCGGCTGAGCTGGAGCCTCATCGACGCTCGATGTCCAGGGTGGGCCGGCCGTCGCTGCCCACACCGATTGCCGTGACGGTGACCGCGACATCCGGGCCGAGGCTGAAGAGCGCGCGCCCCAGCGGATTGGTGAGGCGGTTCTCCAACGCCGTCGTGATGCCTCTGCCGCCGCGGGCCAGGTCGTCGGCTGTGGTCACCGCCTCGAGCAGCGCTGATCTGGCTCCAGCGGTGAGGATCACATCGTTGCCGACGCGGATGCGGACGTTGGACACGATGGTGTCGATGAGAGTGTCTGCCAGACCCGTGGCAGTCTGGCCGCGCATCGGCCGGAAGACGACGATGTTGTCGCCCAGGCGCCCGAGGAGCTCAGGCCGCCCAAGGGTTTCGCGGAAATGATTCTCGACCGACCCCTTGATGGTGTCCTCATACAGCTCGGCCTGTCCCGGGGCGTCCAGATCGAGGTTGAGCAGGTCTCCGGCGGTGGTGGCGCCCTGATTGGAGGTGAACACGATCAGCGACTCGCTGAACAACGCGGTGCGTCCAGCCCCGTCCGTGAGCCTCCCGTCGGAGAGGATCTGCAGGAACAGGTCGTTGACGTCCCGCCCGGCCTTGTCCATCTCGTCGAACAGGACGATGGAATGGGGTCGCTGCTGGATTGCGTTGGTCAGCTCGCCGCCGGCCCCGTACCCCACGTAGCTGGGAGGGGCGCCGATCAGGCGGATCTTGGCGTGGTCGTCCTGAAACTCCGACATGTCGAACCGCACCAACGCCCGCTCGTCGGCGAACACCAGCTCGGCGATGGCCTTCGCCATCTCGGTCTTGCCCACGCCGGTGGGGCCCGCGAAGTACAACACGCCTCGGGGCGCGGTGGCCTGTTGCCGCTGGTGCGCGCCCGTGAGACCCAGGGTCGACCGCTTGAGGATGTCGAGCACCCGCTCCACCGCCTCATCCTGCCCCTTCACGCGGCGTTGCAGGACCGTGCGTCCATCGGCCAACTGTTCGCGCAGCCGGGTGGACTGCCACGGGTTCTCCGACAACCCCTCGCGGTAGGTGCGAACGGCGCCCTCGATGTCCCCGGCCACCGAGTTCGTGCCGCGCGCCAGCTGCACCGCCTCGAACATGCCCCTGGTGGAGAACCCCTCCGTGGCATCGGCGAAGCGTTGCGCCACAGACCCCACGTCGCCGGCTGGGACCTGGCCTGACACCAGGAGCCGTGCCACCCGCAGCCGGGAGTCCACGTCGGGGGTGGCGATCGGGATCTGCCGGATGCCGTCTCCCTGCGTGAGCCAGCCGGGTAGGTCGTCGGGCCGGTCGACGAGCCAGATCACGGGATGCCGTAGCTGGCCGTCGCGACCGGGCCATGCAAACCGGACCAGCTTGTCCTTGACGAGGGAGTGGGAGTTGGCCAGCATCAGGGATGCCAGCATGAGCTGACGGAATCCCGGATCGTCCTCGCGGTTGTCGCCGCGCATCTGAGAGTTGTAGTCGATCACCAGAGCCATCGCCGGCTCCGCCGTCTGCGCGACGGTCTCCGCAATGGCGTCCATTCCCATGAAGCTCACCTGTGCCGCCCCCGGATCGTCCGCCGCCCGGAGGGCCCGCTCGGTGGGGGTCTGCAGCAGGTTCTTCACCAGCGTCGATCGAGTCTGGGCGCTCAGCGCATGCTGGATACCGGCAGGGTCCCACCCCGAAGCCGTCCTGAAGATCGTCAGCCCATTGAGCGGGTCGAAGGTCAGCAAGGCGTGGAAGCCGCACTCGGAGAGCACCTGCCAGATGGCATTCATCGTGGTATCGGGGCGCAGCTGGCCGCCCAGCGGAATCGGGTGCAGGTCGTGGATGCCACCGTGCACCACGCACACTGCCGCCACGGGCAGCGAGGCATAGAGCGTCCTCAGCCACATCGGGGTGGCCTTCTCCTCCGGACGCAGCCAGGCCGGGACCGCGCTGGAGGCGGGCGAGGGTTGAGTGGTCACCTGGCGCGCTCCTTCGCGTCGGCGGTGCGTCTGGTCCTCCGTGGGGTGGCGGGGTTCCGCTTCGTCGACCCGGCCTCGCGGCGTAGGACGGGGGCTTCACCCGGCTGGCGCTCGACCGTGAGGTCCGTCGCGACGCCGTGCCGGGCGAGCCCTGCCGCGACTGCATGGACCTTCTCACAGGTCTCCCGCTCGGCGCGGGCGTCAGCCTCGGCCGTGGTCACCCCGTCGGCCACCACGCGCGTGAGGAGCTGGCCGGACGTGGGGTTCACCTGGAGCCGTAGCCCGTAGCCGGGATGATCCGCGTGCTCGGCCACCCCGACCGCACCGAATTTCGTCAGCGAGAAGCCCTCGGCCACGCTGAAGCCCAACTCGGCCACCACGTCCTCAAGGGCGCGCCGCACATACGTGGCGTCGGCGTCGCGCGCCGCCCGCTCAGCCAGCGACCTGACCGCACCCCTGAGCGCCGTCACGTCCCCGGGCGTCAAGGCCTCCGCTGCACGCTCCCGCAGTAGGTCCGCCTCCGGGGACTCGATGCCTGCTACCTCCAGCACGGCCTGGGCAGCCTGCTCGCGGCACTCCTGGACCCGACGAGCATTGGTCACCCTGGTCTTGAGCGTGAGGAGGTCTCCCTGCGCCTGGGCTGGATTGGTGGTTCCGAGAATCGTCTCCGCCATCGCTGTCAACGCGTCGCGCTCCGCCGGGTCGTGCAGACCTGCCACCAGCGTCACCACCGTTGTGACGCCGCCTGCGACCTGCTCGAGGGCGGGGTGCCGCGCAGGCCGACCCGCGCCCGTGGTCGGTCGGGTGCGGGCGCCCCCGAGGCTGACGCCCGTGACATCGACGGCTTCTCGCGTCGCGTTCAGGCGACGCAGGATCGCCTTCGCCGACTCGTCGGCGACCCGCTTCTCGGCTTCGGCGATGGCCTTCTCCAGCGACTTCTCCCACGCGATCAGCGCGTCGTGGGTCGGCTTCGACGGCCGCACGACCTCCTTGGGAGTGGCGACGCCGAGGTGACGCAGCTGACCGATCAGGCCGGCCAGCGTGATCACGTGCTGCTCGCACCGGCCGTTGCGGGCCCCGTCCTCCCGACGGCGCAACTCCTCCGCCGAGACCACCGAGTAGCCGTACCCCTTCGGGCCGCTCACGGCCGTCTTCCGGTGACATCTGCGCGCATACGACCCTCCTGGCTTCGACGCCGGACCTGACGGACAGCGGGGCGGAGTCTGGTTGTGATCAGCCGGACTCCGTCCCGGGCGTCCGGTTGCTCAGTGCCGATCCACCCCCAGGAGCGTGTCCTCCAACTCGTCGGCCGTCCGGAGAATCGAGAGCATGGGATCCACCAGTTCGTTGGTGTCCAGGTTGCTCAGGGGCGAGCTGTTGGTGACGAGAACCTTGTCCCCGATGATCATCAGACCCCCGGCCACCTTAGTGCTCAGGATCTCCGCCGCTCGCTCGAGGTTCACTTCTCCGCGGTCTCCGATCGGTGAGTGGACCTGCAGCCAGCTCTCACCGCTCTCGGATTCGATGTGCACGAGGAACACGAGTTGGCTTCTGAGCCGTCCAGTGTCGAACAGGAGCTTGATCGCATCGTCAGTGAGGTCCTCGGCCTTGTAGTTCGAGTGGATGTAGCGCTTGACGTCATTCCAGGTTGTCATGATTCCTCCAGGATCTGTTGGTAGTTGTTGCACTCCGGTGGGGAGCGTCGGCGCTTTGGTCGTCTGTGCTGCGCCGAACCTTCACGGTCGTGATTCTGGGCGAGGCGATCGCTCCGGCTCCACACAGGCTGCGGTTTTGTCACGTTCCTGTCACGCCCTGTCCTCGCGGACTCGGGTGTCGTGGCGGCAGCCGAACGGGGACCGGCCCGGAAGCTGGGCTCCTGGAGATCGACGGGGGTCCGCGACCGTCGATGGCTATCCGTTCGGTGGCTTCAGTCGGGTGGGCATGCAGACGTTCAGCCGCTCCCGTCCCTCGAGGTAGGGGAACTCCCCGGCGCACCAGCTCAGCACGTCGTCCTCGCTGGTGAAGTAGTCGCTGAGCCCGAAGGTGACCCAGAGGTTCTTACCGTCGATGAGCTGCTGCTTTCCGTAGGTGCGGCTGTCGAGCAGCACCACCTGGACGCTGGTGACCGACTGGGCGATCTGCTCGAACTCCGCCACGATGTCGGTGGCGTAGAAGGTGTGGGTGCCGTTGGCCGCGGTGAGGAGCGGATCGCTCACGCCCACGTACTTCGACGACAGCTGGACCACCCACTGGCTGTTCTTCGGGATGATGGCGTCGTATCCCCGGGCGTAGCCGGCGAGCTGCTCGAGGGCGGCTTCCTCCGAGCTGTAGGCGTCGCCGCCTGCGTCGCCTGGCAGCGCCTCATCGTCAGCCCCCGAGAAGGGCTCCTCCGTCGGTGTCGACGGTGCGGGTTCGCTCGCTGTGGGCCCCGGGGTGCTCTCGCTGGGCTCGGCGCTCTCGGGTGACGGCTCCTCGGCCGGTTCGGCGGGGGTCGGCTCCGATGGTGCGGGGAGGAGCTCCAGGGTGGAGGCAGCCGCGGGCACGGCGCTGTCCGTGGCCGCGCTGGTCATCTGCCAGGCCAGGTAGCCGATGATGAGGAGCACGCCGAGTCCGATCAGTAGCGCTGGAATGGGGAAACTTCGGGATGAGGGTTGAGGTGTGGTGCTCACGTCGCTCCTCGGCTATGCCACGACGAGGCGGCGGGTGGCGGTTGCCGTCCCTGCGTGGCCTGCGGTGCGAGGTGTCCCGGCGGGCAGGCATCGGCCGTTGGCCCAGGCCCGGAGCGCGGCGACGTCCTCCTCGTTGGAGCGGCGGTAGGGGACGACGTCGGCGAACCACGCCCGCAGCTCCTGCTCGGGTGGGAGAACGGTGGTCCCCTTGGTGTACATCCGCGTGGCGATGGCATGGACAACCGAGTCGATGTCCGACCCGGAGAACCCATGGGTGAGGTCCACCAGCTCAGCCGCCAGGTGCGGCGGAATTTCCATGTCAAGGTAGCGGTCGAAGTAGAGGCGGAGGATCTCCTCCCGGTCCTCGGAGTCGGGCAGGTCGACGAAGAACATCTCGTCGAATCGCCCCTTGCGGAGTAGCTCCGGCGGCAGGGTGGTGACATCGTTGGCCGTGGCCACCAGGAAGGTCTTCGACGTCGACTCCTGCAGCCAGTAGAGGAACTGGCCGATCAGACGTCGGGACGTACCTCCGTCACCGGCGGAGGTGGACAGGGCTTTCTCGATCTCATCGATCCACAGGACACACGGTGCCACCCGATCCGCCGCCGCAAGCGCCTCGCGGAGCCGAGATTCGGACTGCCCGACGTACATCCCGAGGATCCCCGCCATGTCCAGCCGGTACAGCGGAAGCCCCCACTTGTGGGCGATGGCCTTGGCGGACAGGGACTTCCCGCAGCCGGGCACTCCCACGAGGAGGACGCCCTTGGGCGGGTGCAGGCGGGTGGTCGACAGGTCGGCCTTCATCAGGGTCTCGCGGTCCACCAGCCAGTCCTGGAGCTGCTGCAGACCCCCGACGCGGTAGTCCTCACGCAGGGGGACCCGCTCGATCCCGGCCAGCGAACCGAAGACGCGGTCCTTGTACTCCGAGAGCTGGGCAAGGTCGGCGTTGGCGAGGTGCTTGTTCGCCAGCATGGTCATGAGGACGTTGACGGCCTCGGTCTCGGTGATGCCGGTGAGGATCTCAGCGCCGCGACGGACTTCCGCGGTGCCCCATTCGACCGTCACCACCCCCTGGTGGTCGTCGATGATGCCCTGGAGGGTGCGGACCAGCTCGTCGGTGGTCGGCACGTCCAGGGCCACGCTCATGCCCTGGCGGGCCAAGCCGCCCCAGACGGGCTTGGACTCGATGAGGATGATGCTGCCGCTGCAGGTCTCGGCAAGACGAACCATCTCCGCGAGGTGCCGCGACGTCGAGGTCTCGTCGGCCAGATCCTCGACGTCGGTGAGAACGAAGTTGACGTTCTTGCGGGCCTTGAACGTGACGCGGGCCTGGTCGAGCGCCGCGGCGAGGGAGGTGTCGTCGCCCATGGTCTGCTGCGTGAGGAGGTCCTTGATGCCCTCGGTGCGGGAGTGCTCGTAGAAGTTCATCGAGCGGATCTCGTCGGCCACGTCTCTCAAGAGCTCCATGACGCGCCCCGGCTCGATCGATTCGACGATGATCAACGGCACCCGCGCCCGAAGGTAGCTGGCCACGAGGCTTCTGGTCTGCTGAAGGCTCGAGACATGGACCCGCCAAACCAGGGTGTTGCTCTGCATGCGCATCCTCGCTGAACCCGGGATCACCGTCGGGCCGCGGCAGCTCCCTCTCACCGACTTCGTGGCGCGACTGAGCGCACCGGAGTATGTGCCGGTGCGGGGCTACGGCAATCAGGAACGGTGTTCATCACGGCAGCACAGCGCCGTCACGCCCGATCTCGGGGTGTGTACCGCCGACGTCCTGCAGGCCGAGACAACCTGCTATACAGGCTCCGTGGTCATCGAGAGCGCGAGTCACCTGTGACGGCGGTTGGCCCCTGGAGGTGGTTCCGGCGGGTCGGCACGGTGCACGGTGAGGTGCTCTCCGCCGCATGGGTGTGGTCCACCGCCTCCGGCAGCACGATGAGGGCGGCTGCCGGTGACTGGCGCCTCTGGGACCCGCGCCGGCCGGATGACAGATGGAGCATCACGGAGGAGGCGTTGCGATCCTCCTACCGGCCTGTCGACACCGGGGTCTTCGAGCGGTCAGGGTGGGCGGAGGCCAGGCCGGCCTCCCACGGCGAGGCAGTGGACAGCACTGAGGGCCCTGGCGTGGCGCGGGCCGGAGACTGGGTGGTGCGGCTCGATGGGGCCATGTGGGTGGTGCCCGGGGATCAGTTCCACGGGCGGTATCGGCCCACCGAGGACGGAGGGGCTCGACATGGGGCGTGACCGCTGGACGAAGGGCCGGTGGGCCAGGCGGGAGATCCCGGTGATCGGCAGCGTTGCGCTGCTCGTGCTGGGGCTCGGGGTGCTCGGCTGGTGGCAGCAGGACCCCGCCGGTTCGTTCCTGGACCACCTTTACCGCTCCCTTCAGCTGTTCGCGGTGTCGTACGAGGGCACGGACCCTGTCTGGCCGCTGCAGGCGGCCCGCTTTCTCGCGGTAGGGGTAGCGTTCTACGCCGTCCTTCGCGTGATCACCGCCGTGCTCAGCTCCCAGATCACGTTGTACCTGGCCACGCGAGACAAGGGACACTCCGTCCTCGTCGGCACCGGACCTGAGATCCGGGGACTGGCCCAGGGCATCCGGCGCGGCGCATCCCACGGCAGCGTCTCTGTGGTCGGCGACCTGGCAGACGACGAGGCCGCTCAACTCACCGCGCAGAGAATCCGGGTGCTGTCCGGACTGGGCGAGCGTGAACTCGACGGAGTCCTGCGTGACGCATCTCGCGTGATCGTCGTCGGCGACAGCGATGACGAGACGGTCCGGCTCCTCTCCAGCGTGATGCCGGCCACTTCGACCGCTGACCGCACGGTGGTGCTCGAGTCACCGGATTTGACGAGGGAGTGGCTCCGACGCCCCGCGTCCGGAGTGCACGCGGTGTGCCGATCCACGCAGGTTGCGCTCGAGACCCTCCGAATCTCTCCTCCCTACCCGGCCGAGCATGCGGTTCCCCCTCCCCTCGTGATCGGGGACGATCTGCTGGCCACCGAGCTGGTGCGCCGGATCCTCGTGGCGGGTTGGCGCGACGGCCGTCGCCCGGCCGTGCACTGTCTGAGCGTCGGACCGACGTTCGCCTCGGCGCTTCGCGGTGATGGCCTGGACCACTCGCTGCGGGTCAGCGAGGAGCCGTGCCTCACCCCGGCCCGGGTCGCGGCCGCCGCGCAACGGGTGATGGAAGGCTGGCCGCCGCCTCCAGAAGGTAAAGGGCGATCGTCGGGGCTGCGCGCCTACGTGGCCCTGGCCCGGGGCAGCGACTCGTTGCCGGTGGCCCGGGCGTTGCTGCGCGAGCTGCCCGACGCGCGGGTGGCGGTGATCGTGGACGACGCCGAGCACTGGACCACGTCCCTCGGATCGAATGAGGACCGCCTTGTCTGGATCTCCAGGGGCACGCTGCTGAGCGATCTGTCCGTCCTCAAGCGCAGCTCGGTGGACCTCCTGGCGGACGAGGTGGCGGCCGACGCCCGCGCGTGGCCGCCCGAGAGCCCGTCCATCTTCGGGCGACTCGTCCGAGACACGACGGGCGAACTGATCGACGTCCGTCCGGATGACGCGAGGGTCGGAGTCGGCATCCGCCGGCTCGTCGGGAATGGCGCGAGGCTGGCATTCGAGGTGTTGGAGGCCGGCGGTCTGGACGCGCGGCCCGGGGCCCGCCCATGCGAACCCCCGATCGTCGGACCGGCCCGGCTGCGGGAGATGGCCAAGATCCTGCTCTCCGGGATGGACGGGCTGCTCCCGACGGGGCCGGAGGCGACGGCGTGGGCGCTGGAGACGGCAGCCCGCCTGCCGGGGCTCATCCAGTGCGCGGGCTGGGGGTGAGTTCTCGCGAGGAGCCCCTCCTGGATGACGCGGCGGTGGAAAGGCTTGCCCCGCTGGTCCACCAGGCCTACGTGGACAAGCAGGCAGACCTGCGCAACCCCACCCAGTCGGCGCTGGCCACCGCGGCCTGGGACGAGATGAGCGAGTTCTACCAGGCCTCCAACCGGGCGGTGGTGAGGGACTATCCGGTGAAGCTCGCCCTGGTGGGTCTGGATTGGCGGCGGTCCGACAACCCCGTACTCCACCACCTGACCGATGACCAGGTCAGCCTGCTGGCTGAGGCGGAGCATCGTCGCTGGTCGCACTTCCAACGCAGGAACGGCGCCGAGGGCCACAGTTTCGTCAAGCCGTGGTCCGCTCTCGGCAGTGAACGGGGGCTCGATCGCAGCAACGTCGAGATGATGGCACGCGCACTGGCCGCCGAGGGCATCGAGATTGGCGACCCGGCTGACACGAAGGAACTCGCATGAACCGTCGTTGGGTGCGCCCCCTGGGATGGGTGATCGCTGTGATTGGGCTGCTTCTCATCGGGTTCGCCGGAGGCCAGCTGCTGTTTCCACGCACCGTGGTGGCGCCAGATCGGGTGGTGGCCGTCGAGACCGAGTCGAGCCCCGTCGCGGAGGCCGTGGCGACGATGCCCGATCTGCTGGGTCTGACGTCCGACGTGGTCGCGCGGGTCCTCGCCGACGCCGGCATCACCTCTGCGGTCACAACCATGACGGCACCTGCTGCCGGACCGGAGGGTGTGGTGACTGAGCAGGTGCCGACCCCGGGGGACGAGGCGATCGGCGGTGTCACCATCACCTTGTCGGAGTCAGTGGCCACACCTGAGCTCATCGGCACACAGCTCTCCGAGGCCCGTCGACTCGTGGAGTCGCTGGGCGCCGTGGTCCACGTCACCCGCGATGTCGATCCCACCGTCGCCGACGGCACCGTCCTCTCAATCGACCCAGAGGCTGGCGAACCCCTCGGCCCGGTGCTGCGTGTGGTGGTGGCAGACGCCGGCGACGCGCTGTCCCTCTCGGCCCTGCCATTCGCTGAGCCCACGTCCTGCAGGGCCGTCGACTCGGCCATGCTCAATGGCATCGCCGTCCAGGACAGTGTTGCCTGCCGTTTCGATGATGGTGCAGCCGCCGGCGAGTGGGTCCTGTCACGACGAGTGTCCGCGCTGGAGGCCACCATCGGTGTCTCGGACCGGGGCGATGTGGGAAGGGCCGCCGTCCGCGTCCTGGGGGACGGCAAGGTGCTCGCCGAAGCCACCGCCGCCTACGGGGAGACAACGCAGGTGCGGGTGGACCTGCGCGAGGTGTTGCGCCTGCGCATCGAGATCATCGCGGTCGACGGCGAACCCGTCGCCGTGCTCGGAGATGCCCGTCTGCTCGGGACCTCCGAGCAACTCGCGGACCTCGAGGCGTCACGATGAGCCTCACCGCACGGTCCACGCGGTGGATGCAGGGGTGCTGTCTCGCAGTTTTGGCCGCAGTCGCCGCGTCCATTGTCGTCCTGCCAGCCGCGACGGCGGCCGATAATGATCCGTTCGGGATGTTCACGCCCGTCGTCGTGGTGATGGACACGTCGGACTCGATGAACGAGGGGGTGGGTGGGCTGATCAGCGAGCGATACTCACGCATCCAGGCAGCCCGCTCCGCCGTCCTGGATCTGGTCGGCAGCCTCGGTGCAGACCAGCCGTTCGGGCTGTTGGCCTATCCAGGACGCGGCGCCTTGGTGGTCGACGGCTGCAAAACGGGACGGGTGGAGGTCGCCCCTGGGCCGCTGGATCCCGCCGCGGCTGCCGCCGCCGTGCGCCGGCTCACTCCGGACGGAAACACGCCAACGGGTCCGGCCCTTCGCCACGCAGCCTCCCTGATCCGGGACAGCTACGGTAAGGAGGCCCGGGGCGTCATCGTGCTGGTGTCAGACGGCGAATCCAACTGCGGAGAACCGCCGGTGTGTGAGGTGGCCGATGAGATCCGCGACAGCGGCCTGGACGTCCAGATCAACACCGTCGGCCTGAATCTGGCAGGCGCGGCAGAGGCCGAGATGCGGTGTGTAGCTGACGCGACCGGTGGTCGCTACGTCGACGCCGGCGACGGTTCGGGGGACGAGCTCTCAGCTGCGATCGCGTCGTCGGCACAAGCCACCTTGTCGCTGACGGTCGATGCACCGGATTCGGTACGCGTGGTCAACGGCACCACCGGCAGTAGCGGAGGCGACGTCGTGGTCACGGTCCGGGCCGGGGGACGGGTGGCAGCGGCCGACGTCCGCGTCTCGCTGACCGTGCGTTCGACGGACGACACGGGCACCAGCACCGTCCTGGTTCCGCGCCCCGTGCGCTTCCTGGGCAACCTCGATGTCGGCGTCTCCAGGAGCCTGGTGTTCGCGGTGCGTCCCGATGATCTCGAATGGTCCCGGGACGCCTCCTGGACCGTCACGGCCACCGCGACCAACGCAGCCCCGGCCATCGTCGACGGCACCTTCCACATCGACAGTGCCGTGTCGCGCACCGAACTCGGGGGTGTGCTCGCCGAAGTCGACTCCGTGGTGGTGCTCGGCGATTCGTACTCGTCGGGCGAAGGGGCCAGCTTCTACTCAGGTGACACCGACGGCGGTGAGGGCGATTCGCTCTGCCACCGCTCGCAGTCGACGTACGCTCACGCGATCTGGGCGGACAACACCACCGTCATCGCGTGCTCGGGGGCGGTCACGTCCGACTTCTTCGCCCCGCAGAACTCCGGAGACCAGGCGGTGAGGCCGCAACTGCTGGCGCTGCGCGACCTGATGCTGGGAGACGACCCGCCGGAGGCCGTTGTCATGTCCATCGGGGGCAACGATGCGGGCTTCGGGCTCATCGGTAGGCGCTGCATCTACGGCAACGTCCTGGCGGAGCTCCGCGTCTTCTCCTGGCCGGCCGGGTGGAGGTGTGACCAGGGAATCGAGGTGGACTGGTCGGGCGCCCGGACCTCGACGACCGATGCGTTGGAGCGCGCCATGGCTGTCCAGGGCGACATCGTCGACGTCCTGAGATCCGTCGACGCCGTCGTCAACGACGACGAGGCGGCCCGGAATCGGTCACGACGGACTGTGCCGATCGTCGTGGTGCCCTATCCGCGGATCGTCCCGGAGACGCTTCCCGGCAACGCCTCCCCGTCCGGATGCGTGCTTGGCGTCGGTGGTAGTGAACTGGCCTATCTCAACCAGTTCCTCGATGCGCTCAACACGAGCGTGTCGCTGGCCGCCTACACCCTCCGCAGTGAAGGACGCCCGGTGTTCGTGGTCACGACGGTGGAAGGCGCATTCCAGCCTGACCACACGATCTGCGAGGGGGAGAGCTCAGCTACGGGGTCACCGTCAGCACCACCAGCTTGTCGCGCACGCCGGTGGACGCCGGGATACAGCTGCTCAACACGCAGGAGCTGCTGCACCCGACGCCGGAGGGACACACAGCGATGGCGCGCGCCATTGTCGCGTGGTCTCAAACGCCTGCCGCCGAAGAGTTCGATCTCGTCGGCACGCCGATCTGGGACCCCGAGATCACCCGGACCCCTCCCAACCCGCTCGAAGGCTTCTCGCTCAGGCTCCTCGGCTATGACATGCCACGCACCCAGGCGGGTGGACCGCTCAACGTGGACGCTGACGGGTTCCTGCCTGCCACGGAAGTGGTGATCCTCATCGAGTCGGATCCACGGGTCCTGGGCTCCGCCCTGGCCGACGACGAAGGGCGGGTCTCGGCACTCGTCAGACTTCCCTCGGACCTGCCGGCCGGGGAGCATCACGCCGTCGTCCTCGGCCAAGGCGCGGACGGCACGGTTCGAGCGGTGGCGGTTGAGGTGCAGGTCCTCCCGCGAGGAGGGCCGTGGCTCTACGCGATCCTGGGCCTTGGGGTCGTGATGGTGCTCACAGGCGTCGCTCTGCGGCCGTGGCGGCGACGGGACGCCGGCTGACCGCTGGGGCAGGCCGGGTGTTCGCGCGAGGGGGTGTGACCGACGGCACGCGGGGGCCGTCTCCGCGCGCTAGCCTTCGCCGAACACCGCCGGCGTCACCGCGATATCGATGGGTGCCAGCTCTGTGGTCAACGACATCACGAGGTTGGTGTCAACCGGCCTGGCGCCCTTCGATCGATCGATGCTCCACGTGATGTGGTAGATCCGTCCGTCTGGCCGCACCGAGGAGCCGTCGATCGCGACTCGCAGTCCCTGAACGGCATGTCCGTCATCCGCGATTCCGGTGACGCAGACGCTCGATGGCGGGTCGGGTGGTGCCGCATCCCTCGGAACGTCGAACTGGACGGTGATGTGGTGCGCGATGACGTCCGGATACCTCGGCGGAATCAACTCCAGCAGTCTGGCTCTCGAGATCTCGTCCACCACATAGCACGCATAAAAGTGGCCGCTACGGTCCATGCTTCTCTCCCTCTTGGTGCGGTGCCGAAGTGGCCTGTCTGAGCAAACGGCGTACTCGGCTCAGGCGTCCTCGAGCTGTTCGGCGATGATCAGCATCTCCTCGGCCAGGGCTCGTTGACCGGCCAGGTCAGCCGTCGCCATGGAGACGTCGACCGTGAGAATCTCGCCGTCCCGCGTGGCGATGAGAACTGACGATGAATCGATGAACTCCACCCCGACGAGTTCGAGGCCCGAGGGGACCATCACCTCACGGGTGACGTAGTGCTCGGCGTCGAACAACCAGAGTTCGCCGGACGCTGCCGCTGCTGCCAGCGTCCGACCATCTGGGGACCAGCTTGCCGCGCGGATGGTCTGGACTCCTGATGGTGGAACGAGGCGGTTCTGGTCACTTCGATCATCGGGGTGATTTCGCAGGTGTGTGCACAGAGAAGACACACCGCTGCCGCTGACCAGGATGCGTCGGCCGTCGGGGGAGGGCTCCAGGATCGTGGAGCCGAATGTGCAGCCGGTGCTCCATGCGCCCAGCATCGCCCACTCCTCCCCGGTCCACCTGAAGAACTCGCCATAGACCGAGGTGGCCAGGAGGGTGCCGTCGGTATCGCGAATGAGGCCGGCTACTTGGAAGTCATTGACGGGCAGTCTCTCACTGTGCCCGTCAGCCAACCGGACCTGCAGGACGTCGGAGGCGAAACAGCCGATGATGGCCGTGGAGTCTGCTACCGCCATGGCGAACGGCTCACACCCGCCGAGCCGGGTCTCTGGGCCTATCTCGCCGGAGCTCGAGACAGGGGTGAGGAGTCCCCCGCCGTCCTCCGTGTTGCTGGCAACCACCCACCCGCTCCCTGTTGAGCGGACCGAAAGGAAGTCGGTGAATGGTATTGAGCCAGCCAGATGAGCAAGGGCTTGGCCGTCCCACAAAGCCAGTTCTCCGGCAGCCCCAACGAGGAGAGCCGATCCGGTGGGTCCCATCGACGCGGCGTGCACCTCGAAATCGGTTGTGGCGGACGGAGTGACTGCCGGCTGGGCCCACGTTGCGGTGCTGGTCCCCGCTACGGCAGTGAGCCCTTCATCCGACCACGCGAGGTCCGTGATCGCCCCTTCGAAGCCTCGTAGCACGGCCAGCTCGATGCCGCTGTCAACCCGGATGACCCTGACCCCCTGCGCCGTCGCAGCGGCGATCAGCCGTCCGTCCTGGCTCCACGCCACAGCGGTGACGGGGCCGAGGGAGAGCCGGAGAGGGACCGGCCCTTCGATCCGCAGACCTGCGGGCGTGACCACTATCCTCTGGCTCCCTTGGGTGGCCTCGAAGCCGGAGGGAAGGGTGGGCGCTGTCCCGGGACTTGCCCCCTCGCCGGGGCGGGTCACTGAGAGGGGCAGATCCTGCTGCAGTGCCCCCGCCAGGCCCATGCGCGTGGACCACGTGTCGGCAGCCTCCGCCTCCGCAACGGCAAGTCGCAGCCCCGCTGCCGGGCTCCTGCGAAGCGCAGCCTCGACCTCGTGGGCGGTGGCCATGTCGACGGTCGCCGACTCGATCCTCGAGTGGACCGCATCGTCGAGTTCGGCCACCACCCTCGATGCGAGGATGATCGAGACCGTCGTCAGGCCCGCAAATGCCGCGGCATAGCGTCGTCGTCGTCGCCGCTTTCTGGAGGCGCGGACGAACTCCGCGGCGTAGGGGTCGTCGGTGAGGGGCAGGACGGTGGCGAAGTTCGAGAGGAGAGGCCCGCGCACGAGGTGATCTCGGGGGCGCCCCGCCCTGTCCCATCGGTAGCTCGCGCCGAGCAGCAGGGACCGTACCCGCTCGATCGGACCGATCTGGTCCGCTTCGAGCGTCACCAGTTCGACCCAGTTTGTTCGGGTATCGGCGAGATCGATCACCAGCGACGACTTGCGCAGCCTGTCGGCGACGGACACCTCCGCAGCGCAGGCTTGGGACTCCCGAAAGTGCGTGGAGTCCATCACGATCACCAGGTCAGCCGAGCGGATGGCCTTGATGATCTCCTCGTGCCAGGGCACCGATGCCGCTATGGAGGTCTGGTCGATCCACACGATGAACCCAGACGCCTTGAGTTTCTCGACCAGTGGCAGTACCCGGTTGGCGTCGAGCCTGGAGTACGAGACGAAGACGGAGATCAAGGTCCCCCACTCCCTTCGCAGAGCCGGATCCCCAGGGCGTCGAGGGCGCGGCTGGGAACGATGTCGGCAAGTGTGGCCTCGTAACAGGGCTCCTGCTTCCTCGAGAGCGCCTCCCAGAGGACGCCTCTGTCCAGGCGGCAGCCAGCGCAGGGGTTCAGGCTCCAGGTCGCGCTCGTGGTGCGCACCAGCAGCGCGTCACCGGTGAACTCGAGACCATTGACCGGCACGGCGTCGGGCGCCCGCCAGACTGCCACCACTTTCAGCCCCAGGTCGGGGGAGACATCCGCCACGACCACTGAGCCGTCGTCGGAGGCGTAGGCAACGCTCGATCCGTCCGGTGACAGCGCGAGTGCGGTCAGGGTTCCCCCAATCAGCAGCTGGGGTTCGAGGTCCTCAACGGCAGCTTCGGCGGGCCGCCTGCCCGCGACGTTCAGGCGTAGGTGAGCACCGTGGCGCGCCAACGCCAGCCGACCGTCCATGATGCCGGCCCACGTGACGCCTCCGGAAGCTTCACGGAGACCCTGTGCAGCGATCCCCGGCCCCATGGGACGTGCAGGTGAGAGGTCCCAGATCCAGGTTTGCCCTGAATTCCTGCAGACAACCCAGGCTCCGTCGTGCGAGACCTCCAGGCTGAACGCGAGTCCAGACGTACAGGTGGCCATCCCAGGCAGATCGGTCGCGGTATCGATCAGGCGAGTGCCTCCACCGATCGTGGTGACCAGGACCTCGTTGTCCGACACGGCCTGAAGGTCAGTGACCCGTGTGGGCACAGCGATGCCTGACCTGGTCATTGATCCGCCCCGCTCGATCCAGAGGCGCCCGTCGATGACGGTGACAACGGACCCGTTGTCGGTGATGGTTGCCGCGTCGACCTCGCTGACGACGGACACAGTGCGGAGTTCCTCGCCTGTCGCAGCGGCGATGACGATGACTCCAGACCCGCTTCGCTTCAGGAGGATGAGTCTGCCCTCCACCTCGCCATATCCGACTACGTCGTCATGCCGGCCGAGGAGGCGGGGGAGGCTGCGAGGCTGTAGACCTCGGTCTCATCATCTCCACGCACCAGCAGGGTGGTGCCACGCGAGTCCATCACCAGGCCTGAGATCCCTGATCCCAACCGGCTGCTGGTTGTCGTGATAGCGTCGTCCCGGCCGACAGTGAGGCGGACGTCATCAGCAGCCGCCCATGTCTGATGGGCCTGGTCTGTTGCCAGGAGATAGCCCGGGTGTGGCAATGTGGCGATGAGTTCGGTCTCGGTGGTTCGGAGTTGTCCGCGCCACAGCTTCCCGTCGCCGCTCAGTGCCATCAGCTGACCGTCAGGCGCGACGGCGGTGGAGTTGATGAGCATGCCTTGAGCAGTTGTGGTCAGGGAGCGTGAAGGGCCAGGAGAGCTGAGAAGAAGCGCCAGCTGTGCATCGGCGTTCAGTGGAACCGGTTCCCCCGCATCGTCGCTCATCTTCACGAGCGCGGCGAACTTGGGTATCTGTATGGATGGGAGGAAGCCATCGGATGACCCGGTGGCGAGCTGCAGGAGACCTTGGCGTTCCTGATACGCCACGACGGTTTGGCGGACGCCCATCACGGCCGGGATCGCCACCGCCAGCAACGTGATCCAGACCAAGCCTCTCAGCACGCTCCTCAGGGTGGCCGCGTGGGTGGCTGTCCTCGACCTGTTCAGAAAGGCCAACGTTTCCGGGGACACCGTGGGCACCGATGCAACCGCTTTCATGAGCGCACGCCAGCCTGCCCTTGTGTCGACCAGGTCTGCGGGGTTCCTTCCCGAGGCCTCCCACCCACGCACTTTGGCCTCAAGACTCTGGAGCGCGTGGAAGGCGCCCAACTCAGTGACGCAGGCCCCGAAGATCGCCTGCAACGAGTCCTCCGCGCGCTGTGGGGCCCAAGGCACCCAGTTGAGCTCGGCGAGCTGCCCAGGAACCGCGGCCGGGTCCACGGGGCCGACCGCAACCGGAACGAGTCTCCCCGGCAGGTCGAGGAGAGCCTGAAGGCCGGCTGGCAGTTGGGAGGCGAGGAGAACGACGATGGCGCCGTCATCGGTGTCGGCAACGCCGACTCGGGCGTCCAGGCCCTGATCCGCAAGGAACAGTGCGATCCCCTGCGCGAGCGGAACCCAGGCCTCGTCGGCCACCACAACCACCTTGGGCGCACCACTTGTCGTCACTGTCCCCACGACCAGCCCTTCAGATAGTTCTTCGGCTCCCCCGCTCGAAGAATGGCACATGTGGTGGTGACGGACAGCCTGGGCCGGATTCAAGCGGGCCACAGGCCTGCGTCAAAGGGGGCCCATGACGGCAGGATGGCCAGAACTCCCACGCCCTGAGGGAAATCCCGAAGTCTGGCGCCCTCACGGGTATAGAAAGCATGAACGCAACACCACTGCCCAGACTCACCCGCCTCGCCGGCTCACTTGCCGCCCTGCTCCTCGCCGTCCTCGTCACCGCCTGTGGGTCAGGGACCACACCGCCTCCCGCGGCGCCACCGCCCACCGACGGGGTTATCGTCGTCGCCAACTCCCGCGCCAACGTCCCCGCCCTCCGCCTGTCGCCGGCCAACACCTCGCTGCTGACCGAGGTGCTCGTCAGCGGCCTGCCGGTGACCATCGTGTCCGCCGACGGGTCTCCCCGGCAGGTGGACCTGCCCATCCCGCGCGTCACCGGCAACAACCAGCATTCGCTGGCGAAGAACCTGGAGCGGGCCCTTCAGCTGGTCGGCATGGGCATTACCGCCTTGCCCGACAGCGACGGAGCGAATGCTTATTCGGCGCTGGCGGTGGCCCGTGATTCCGCCCTGGCGATGGGGCTGACGGACCCCACCATCATCTGCCTGGCCTGCGGCCTCGACACCGTCGGCCCCCTGTCCATGCTCGACGAGGGTGCCCTCCAGGCGGAACCACAGGACTACGTCTCCTACCTCGATTCATCGGGCCAGCTCATCCGCTTCGACGGGTTCACGCGCGTCACCGTAGTGCTCACTTCCACTGGAGCCACCGCCGCACCCCAGATCCCCCTGAGAGTCAGCGAGGTCGAGCACCTGACCGCCCTGTGGAGGGAGGTCCTGATGGCCGGTGGGGCGGAGGTCACCGTCGATCCACAGCCGCTGAGCGGTGAGTCAATCGCCACGGAGTTCACCGTGCCGGTGGTGACCCCTCCGCCGGCCCCGACGATGCAGCCCATCGCCACCTGCGAACCCCAGACGCTCAGCTTCGATGGCGCCTCTGGCGCCCGGTTCGAACCGGAGACCGACATCTGGGCGGACGTCGATGAGGCCACGGCGGCACTCGCCCCGCTGGCCGAGTGGCTGAAGGAGTCGCCGGACCGCACCGCCCGGATCCAGGGCACCACGGCCGACGTCCTCTCGGGTGACCCGAATGAGGGCAAGGACCTCAGCCGGCTCCGCGCCTCCGCCGCCGCCCGCCTGCTCATCGAGCTAGGTGTCGCCGAGCACCAGATCGTCGCGATCGACGGACTGGGCCCCGACTATCCCGGCCGCGTGCCGGACCGCGACTCCGCCGGGAACCCGATCCCCTCGGAGCGCACCAAGAACCGCAAGGTGCTCATCACGCTTCAGCAGACCTGCTGAGCCTCACCCTCCCCACACCGAAGGAGTAGCCATGAAGTCCCTCACCCTGTCCCCTGACCACGCCCACCTGCCACGCGCGTTCCACGCGTTCCTCCTGGTGCCGGACCGCCCTCTCCGCTACGGACTGTGGCTCCGGGCCCGGGACGCCTGGGCGGGATGGCGGGACAGGTCCACCGACCCGAACGCGGAGTCGGAGCGCGACGCGGCCCCGGTCACCTCGCCCTGGCTGCAGCGCCTCGAGGCGGAGTACGCCACCGCCCTGGCCGCCGGCCGGACCCGCGCAGAGGCACTCGTCGCGGTCATCGACGGTGAGCGGGCGGAGTTGGAGTCCGAGGCCGCCAGCCTGGGCCTGCTCCTGGCGCAGTTGGACGCGAGGCACAGTGCCCCCGAGCCCGAACCCGACGATGCGATTCTCGGCGTCGGGGAGCGGTACAGCACCCCGGCCGAGAGACTCGCCCGCCGACGGTGGGAGCAGGCCGGCCGGCGCGCACGGCTGACCTCCGACACCTCGGGCGCCGAGGCGCGGCGCCGGGCCGTGGTGCAACGGATCGCGGTGCTGGAGCAGGAGCGCCGCAGCCACTGGACCCTCCTGCAGCAGCGCGGTCGGCTGCTGCAGGCCCACTACCAGCGGCGGGCGGGCACCTACACCCGGGCCATGGAGCGCCGCCGCGAGGGCCAGAGGCTCACCGCTCCCGCCATGCCCGCCCCCGCCTGGCTCGGCGCCGAACTGGGCGACGTCCCGCGGCCTTCCGGGGCCATCTCCGCTGCTGCCTCCGCAGCCTGACATTCACCACAGAAAGGATCCACCATGACCTTCCTCGACAGGCTCCGCCGGCGGCTCACCCGGCAGCCCGCCACCCCTCAACCGCGCACCCTCAGCGGCCCCAGCCGGGTCAACCTGGCCGATCACACCGTCCACGACGACCACTTCGTTCACCTGAAGGACTGGAGCTCCTTCGCCCCGCCGCTGCCTGCCTGGGAGCTGCCGCCGGCCGACCAGCAGCGGGAGTGGGTCGAGCGGCTGATCGCGGCGCACGCCGCCAGCGGAGACCTCGACGGCCTTGTCCCGGACCTGGTCGACCGCCCGATCCACGACGAGATGGACGAGCTCCGGCAGATTGTCCGAGACTCACACACCCAGGCCCTCAATGTGGAGCAGTTCCTTGTGGAGCAGGCCAGGGCGGCCGAGAGCCGGGTCCGCGCAGAGCTCGCGGCGTGGCGCGCGGTCTACAGCGAGCACACGCAGGGCTACGACAGGGCGTACGTCAAGCTCACCGGCCAGCAGCCCCGTCGCGACATCCCCACCCCCACCACCACCGCCTGAACCAGGAGATCATCATGACCACCACAGTCACCACCCTCGGAATCGACGCCGGGAGCGAGCGCGGCCCGGCGGGCCACAACCCGGGAGACAGCCACGCGGCACCCCACGCCCCCGGCCTCCATGTGCCCTGGTACCTCCCGATCATGTACCTGGCCGCCCTCGGCGGCCTGGCCATCGACGCACTCCTGGCGGCATCCGTGTTCGGGCGGCTCTTCGACCTCAACCCCACTGTCACCAGCATCCTGCTGGTCATCGTCGGCGTGGGTGTCGCGGAGGGCGCCACCTCGGCAGCGATCAACCGCAACCTCGGGCAGCGCCGCCTCAGCTGGGGCACCCTCGGCGCCGTCCTCGCGCTGGGCGTCTGTCTCGCGTACCTCCGGCTCTCCGAAGGGCTGGTGGGTGGAGGTGCGGACACATCGGGCTTCGCCGGTGCGCCCGTCACGGTAGAGGACGAGACGCCGGCCATCGTCTTCATGCTAGCCCTGTTCGTCCTGTCCGCCGTGGTCGTCTACTCGTCGGCGTTGAAGCTCTTCGTGCCGGCGCGCCAGGAACTCAAGCGCCATGCCAAGGCCCGGGCGGAGGCGCTTGAGCGGCTGACCGAGCTGGGCTCACAGCTGGTGGCGATCGAGGAGCGGCTGGGGTCCAGAGACAGCCGGACGGAGCGGATGACCGAGACCCTCGACCATGCACTGGGCAGGGTGGACGCCCGGGAGAAGAGCCTCAAGGGCTATGCCCGCGACGCCATCGCGCGCGCTGTGGGCGCCCCAGACGCCGCCCCGCTGGTCCGCGCACCCCACGAGCCCGCCCCTGTGTCACTGGAGGAGGACGACGCCGAGCCCACGGGTCACAGGGGGCTCTTGGTCGCCTGACCGCACAATCCACTGGGCGCCCCTCCCAACACTCCCGCGTGATCCTAGGATGACGCTCAGTGCGAAGGGGAGGGGCGCCGTGCAGTACGAACGGTTCACGGAAGAAGCGGTGGCCTCACTGAAGGCCAGCCGCCCGGTGAGCGAGGACGAGTACCGAGAGCTCACTGAGCAGCTGGCCGCGAACGTTGAGGTCGAACGCGAACGCATCGGACAGATCACGACCCCTTGGCGGAGAGACCGGTTTGAGGAGGCCCTCGGGATCGCCGCTCTGAAGATCATGAACGTGATGAACAAAGAGTGGCGGGCCGGTGGAACTGCGCGGCCATGGGTGACCGGACCGCAGTACCTTCGCACAGCTGTGAACACTGCCGCGAGCGACATCGCACGAGCTCAAACCGTGCCGGCACCCGAGGGCGCAGGCGGAGAGGCGGACTTTGACCCCGCTCCAGCACGAGCACCAAGGACCGCTCGGTTCGTGCCTCTCAGTGACTCCACGATCAGCACGAGCGACCATCGAGCGGTGGACAACTACCTGTCCGCCATGGCGCCGTCAGTGCTCAGCTTGGTGGCCACTCGCGCGCTTGACGTGGTCGCAAGCCGCGCCGCGCAGCCGCGCATGAGCGAGATCGCAGCGACGGTGGCGCGATTCTTCCTCGAGCTGGATCTCGGGCTCGATTCCTTGTCACAGCAGGACGTCGAGTTGGCGGCCAAGCTGCCTGATCAATGGAAAGGCGCCCTGGCGGCTTCATTGGATGTGAAACCGGGACGGGTGTCGGAGGCGCTGGAGATCGTGGCCAACCGCATCCGGGAGGCCGTCTACCTCTTCGTTGTTCTGGCCCCCATCGGGGATGCGGTGATCGAGCGCGAGGTGATGAGCACCCTCTACGACGTCGCGTACGTGGACGGTCACGGCCTCGTCACCGCCACGAGGAAGCTGCTGCAGAAGGCCGGTCCGCTCCTGGAGCGGCGGAATCACGACTGGCGCATCGACCTCGGCCTGTACTTGCAAACGGCGCGGAGGGATCTCGCCACCACCCTGGAGCAGCGCAGCGATGCCCAGGTCCTGACCGGCCTGCACCGAGCCGAGGCGCTCTATGCCTCCCACGTCCCCCACCAGCACTATTCACCGCCGCGGTTCCGATGCATCGTCCGATGCCCCGAACACCACCGGCCAGTCTGAGGTTCCACCATGCAATCAGATGACATCTCCCCCGACGACCTCTCTCTCCTCCTACTCCTGGCCGGCTCCGCGGATGCCGAGCGGCTCGCCAGGGAGGTCGAGGGCGGTTTCAACGCAGAACGCGCCAGGCAGTTCCTCGACTCCGACGACCAATGGGCTCAGCTCCAGGGCTTCGTCACCCACGTCGCGCCCGGAACGGGCTGGTACCTGGCCGCGAGCTCGAACGACGAGACGGGCAGGCTCAACCGCGCCCTGCTCAACCGCGTCCTTGCCGTCAGGGGCCCCGACGGCTCAGATGAGCCCGAGTACGCCGTCGGACGCCAGGGCGGCCTGATCGAACTGCGCCCGAGCTGGCTCGACTCTCACGATGACGTACCCGAGGTCCTCGCCACCGTGCAGCTGCCCGACGGCGAGGTGACCTGGGACCCGGGGCGGCTCGCCTCGCCTCCGGCCATCCGCGCCAAAACGGCCGACGCGCCGTGGCTTCCCAGCCTCCTCACCGCTCCGGCGGTTGCCGATGTCCGCGCGGGGGCAGGCCGGGTGGAGGCCGATCCGTGGGAGGAGACCCTGCCGCTCAGCCGCTACGCGTTCGGGCGCTGGCTGCTGCGCTGGCATCCCGGCAGCGAGGACCAGCGATACCCCCTCGACGAGGGCCTGCTCCGCCTCGAGGTGGGCACCGAGGCCTGGGGGCAGGCGTCGACGCTCGGATCCACCTCGGAGGCCGCTCGGCTCCTTCAGGGTTCGGCTCCAACTCTGCGGGCCGTCCAGGAGCGGGTCCGGGCGTGGACCGGCTGGCGGCGGGTCCTCGCCGACCATGTCGTGCGGCAGGCCTGTGACGCCTACGTGTCCACGCAGCCCGAAGACGCCCAGCTCCGCACCGTGGAGGCCGTCCGGGACGCTCTGCGGGAGCAGGATCGGCTCGTGAGCGATCTTCGCAACGAGGAGTGGCTGCCGGCCCATCCCGAACCCGAGCTGGCCGTCGCAGCCGGCGAGGGGACTGAGGGCGGCGGCCGTGCCACCGTCGACCCACTGCTGGTGCCTGCACGCTCGGTGGCGCCGGACATGCCCAACGTGTCCTGGCAGGTCGAAGTCGCGGATGAGCGGATTAGCATCAAGGTGGTTGTCCCGGTGGGGAACTCGCCGGTGGACCGGCTGCTGGCCACCGTCGTCGCCGATGGAGAGCTCGTGACGGCGCACCTCCGCCGGGACGGGCACCGGTACCGCGGCGAGGCAACCCTGCCCTTCCTGCCCGAGGAGGTGTCCGTCCACGTCCACGGTGACCGGGCCCCGGGGTCGTTCCGCGACCAGGCCTCCATCCGACGCACCTGCGCTTGGATCGACGCCGTGGTGCGGTCCCGCCGCGACACGTACGAGGGTGTGCCCGTGCTCGGCGACGAGCTGGTGCTCGACGCGGCCCGGCCGTACCTGGCCGAGCTGGCTGCCTGGCGACCCGGCTTGTGACCCGCGTGGCGCCGGTCACGAGCGTCGAGGTACTGGTGGCGGACCGGGATGGCGAGCTCGACGCGGCGCTCGCGCTGGCGCATCAGCTGCAGCTCGCCGCGGGGCACGACGGCGGCCTGTCGCACCGGGTGGAGGCATTCAGGCTCCTGGCCCGGGTGCGGCGGCACCGCGGCGAGCCGTTCGCCGCACTCGAGTCGGCCGGGCACGCCGCCAGGCTGATTCGACTGCCGCGGCTTACCACGGACGAGCGTCTCGCCGCGTCCGTCACGCTGGAGGTGGCGGCGTGCGCCGTGGAGGCGCACGATCCGTCGAGCGCGATCGGGCTGGCCGAGCGCTGGCGCCACGACGATGACCCGCGGCTGGCGGCGAGGGCGTGGAGCGTGACGGGGCGGGCGCTGCTCGAACGTGGCGACGTCGACGGCGCCGTCTCGGCATTGTGCAACGCGGTGGCCGAGACCGAGCGAACGCCCGGACACACCGACGCCTCCTGGCCGCGCGTCCTGCTGGGGCTGGCTCTCACCCGGGCGGCGGAGGCACGGCAGGCGGGGCGCCTCCTCGAGGAGGATCTGGCGGCGTGGGCCGGGGGCAACCAGCGCCGCCTCCGGATCGGGCACGGGCTCGTCCTGGCGGAGAACCGGGTGGCCCGCGGCAGGATCGCCGAGGCCTGGGCGCTTCTCAAGCAGGTCCGACGCGATCTCGCGGCGTGCACCGGCCTTGGTGCAGAAGAGCGCCTGCTGTACCGGCTCCGGGCCGAATGCCTGGCCGCGTGGGGGCAGGTGGCCGAGGCGCGCGGCGAATTGTCGCGGATCAGGACCGGCGACGACGGGGTCACGGACCACTCCCACAGCCGGCCTCATGCGCCGGTGCCACCCAGGGCAAGCCCCTTCACGCTCGGCACGGATGCCGGCCAGGGGTCATCCCCTGTGGCCCTCCTGTCGCGCTCCAGCAGCCGCAGCAGGCTCCAGGCGCTCGTGGACCCGGCCCGCTCCCGTGACGTCGAGCGTGTGCGCCTCATCCTCGACGACTTCGCCACGCACAGGGGGACGCGCACGATCGAGGCGGCGTCGTGGCTCATCGCGCAGATCGAATGCCTGGACGGAGACCCCGACGAGGCCCGCGCCCAGGCCATCGCCTATGTCGAGGCGGGGGCGGCGCTGCGCGAGTGTCGCGGTGGGCCGTTCCTCCTGCACTCCGAGAGGGCGCTCCGCAGAGCGTTGACCGCCCTCGGGCGGCTGGAGGGGATGGGGCTGTGGCTCGCGCGCGGACGCATGGAGTTGGCGCGGACACTCCACGCCTACGGGCGGATGAAGGAGGCCCTGGACCATGCTCTCCTGGGGGTGCAGGAGCTGGATGGGGTCAGATTCCTCATGCAGACCAGGCGCCACCGCGATACCTGGACGGCGGCTGAGATCGGCCCGTCCATGGATTTCGCCATCGAGCTGGCGTTCACGTGCGGCGACACGACGGTGGCCTCGGATCTCATCGTCTTCTCGCGCACGGCGGGCATCGTGGCACCACACCTCCGCGACGCCGGCGAGGCCGACATCCCGCTCCTGCCCGTCCCGCGGCTGCACTACATCGACGGCGGCGTGTCGTCGATGGGCAGCGGGGGAGAGTGCCGGTTCTGCTGACCGAGTCTCCGCGACGGCGCCGTCATGGTCATGGCCGACCCCCACACCAGGGGTGAGGTCTCCAGAGGTGAGGTGCCCGGCGACGGCGGACGTCGCCACTCCGCGAGGCGCCCGCGCTGCCATGAGCAGAGCGCCTGGACGGGATCGTCAGCGAGCTGCGCCCGGTCGATCGCCTCGGCCAGGCGTGTAAACGCCGGCCCGCTGGCCGGGTCGGCCCGGCGCAGACCCTGGTCCGTGGGCAGCGTCCACAGCGTGGCCTGCACCGCCTCCGCCCCCGCGTGGAGGAGAGCCGTGGCCAGGCCGAACGGCTCGTGGTCGGCCATGTCGACTCCCGATGCGCAGGCCACGACGGCCACCCGAGGAGGCATGGGCCACCTTTCCGGCGCACGGAGGAGAGTGGCGGCGTCCAGCGGCACCGGCCAGGCGCCGTCGGAGTCCGACAGGACGAATCCGGTGCTGGCGGCGGTGCGGCTGGTGACGCAGTGGCCCAGCAGGAACAACCTCGAGAGCCCGCCGGCCAGCGCCTCCGCCAGGTCGACCGCCCCGAACCGGGTCCCCCGGACGACGGCGCCGCCGACCTGCCCGGCCACCGCGACCGGCCGGCCCGGCTCCAACACGCGCCCCATCGTGTCCTGAGCCGGATCGAGGATGTGCAGCGAGGGCAGGCTGCGGGCGTCTGCCCAGGAGGCGCGGCCGGCGGGCTCCGAGACGTCGCGGGGAAGCAGCGGTGCGATCCACGACACGTCGGCGACGTCCAGCAGCCGGGTTCCGCGCTCGCTGAGGACCAGCAGGCCCCACGGCACCGCGGCCGCACTAGGCGAAGGGGCCACTCGAACCTCGACGTGTTGGCCGGTGTGGGCCGCGCCGAGAAGTTGTTCGCGCAGCGGGGCCGGGAGGAGCGCCATGCCGAGGTCGGTCATGAGCTCCGATTCGGCCGCCCGATCCGTGAGGGCGCCGTCCACAACGAGCGCGGCGCGTAGCCGGTCCGTGACGCGCGCGGCCTCGGGCACCTCCCCGACACCGCCGGTGCGCCCCTGACCGCCCCACCGCCAGGTCACCCAGCGGCCGGTCACACCGTCGCCGACGATCTGCACCACCTGACGTTCAGCCATCACCCGCACCCCCGCTCTGCCCCTCGCCCGACACCCGTCCGGTGCGAGACTTAGCCTGCCAGACCAGAAGAGGAGTCTCCGTGACCCACCCGCCTGAGCCAACGACTGCGCCCGAGCCCCTTCTTGTGGCCGGCGCCACCGACCTTGAGACCGTCCAGGAGCTCGCCGACACGCGGCGGGACCGGCCGGATCTCCCCGTCGTCGCGGTGTTCGCCGAGCCGGAGATCGCCGCCGTCTTCCGGGACCTGGAGGGAGTCCGTGCCGTGGCGTGGCTTCCGGTGCTGGCGGGACAGGTGACCCAGGCCTGCCCGCCGAGCCCCCTCGGGTGCGTTTCCCCACCGCCGATCGTGGTGGGTGACGGACCGCTGGCCACGCACATCGTCACGGCCCTGGCGGACGGATGGTCCGAGCCCGGTCAGCCGTTCACGGTGCACTGCCTCGGTGCGCAGGCCGCCTGGGCGCAGGAGGCCGACGAGGCCTCGGGCCCCCACGTGCGGCTGCTGTGGTCCGAGCTTCCGCCCCGGCCGATGCCCGTCGTGCACCGGATCCGTGCACTGCTCGCAGAATGGGCGGCACCGCCGAAGAAGCACGCCACCCCAGCCGGGCCGGCCGTCATCGTCGCTCTGGGGGAGCCTGTCGAGGCGGTGGGCATCGCGGCCGCCGTGGCTGCCCGCTTCTCGACGGCCCGCGTGGCCGTGGTGGTTCCGGACGCGGAGGTATGGCCGCCGCTGCCCGGGGTGGAGGTGTTCTCGACCGCTGCGGCGAGGGCTGCGGCGGTCCACATGCGCACCGACGCCGAGTCGCTCCTGATGGAAAGGCTCCTGGAGGACTGCACCTGGGTGGCTGCTCCGGAACCGGCCGTGACGCGCCCGATGGAGCCCGTCTTCGCACCCGTCGACGAGCCGACGCGGTTGAGGAGGCAGATCGAGGCCCTGGTGGCGGCCCAACCGGAGCTGCTCCAGGCCGGGCACCTCGTGATCGGGGAGGAGGCCGAGCCGGTCATCCTCACCCCGGCCGAGCTGACCGCCATGGCGGCTGTGATTCTGCGGGCCGTTGGTGCTCCAGCCACCGACGGGACGCGTCTGACGGCGCTGGAACTGGCCGCGCGGCTGCCCGCCCTGTTGGGCCGCGCCGGGCTGCGATGCCGGCGGCCTGACGGCTACGCTCCGCTCCTCACGCACGAGCACGTCGAGCTGCTGGCGCCGCTGGTGCACCTTGCGTATCAGGACATCAGCGCCCAGACCGGCAACGCCACGGGGTCGTCGCTGGCCTACGAGATGTGGGACAGCGTCACCGAGTTCTACCGAGCTTCCAATCGCGCGGTCCTGCCGGGGGCGGCCGTGTCTCACGCAGCGGTGGGCTTGGACTGGCGTGCCTCCGAGGATCCCACCGTCCTCGCGCTCACCGACGCCGAACAGGCGCGCCTCGCCGAGCTCGAGCATCGGCGGTGGGCCATCCACCAACGCCGCAACGGCGCCAACGACCACGCGTGGATGCGGCCCTGGGACGGCCCGGACGGCGTGCGGGTGACCGACGGCGCCAAGGAGTACGACCTGCACATCGCCCGTCAGGTGATCCGGCTCCTCGCCGACGCGGGCGTGGAGGTACACCGCAGCTGAGATTTCCCGAACTCCCGGGGCCCTCGGACGTATGGGCAGGGGCGCTACTGCGTCCCGCTCCGCTGCGATCCCGAGGAGGATTCCCATGACCGTCCACACCTGGCTGGTGTCGTCGCTGCTCCGAACCCCCGAGCCCCATCTCTTCGCACGTCGGGCGGGGGACCGCCTGCTTGCCCTCGCGTCCGGCCTCGACACCGGCGACTCGCTGGAGCTGCGGTTGGCCTCCCCAGGCGACGGGGAGGTCCGGATCACCCTGTGCTGCCGCAGTGAATGCCCGGACCTGGACGCCCTCGTCGGCTGGGTGTGGGAAGACGTGGCCGACGTCGTGCCGTCCCACGCCCCGCTGCCGGTGGGCGTCCCCATGGTCACCGAGCTGGTGGCTGCGGTGAGGCATCCGCTCCCCAACGTGTGGGCCGAGCTGGATTCAGACGCGGCGTCTCCGCCCCAGGCGGACCCGCGCAACGACGTGTGGCCGGTCCCCGGGCTGCGCTCCGGCTTGGAGGTTCTCAAGGCGCTCCGCGCGACGAGGGGCGAGATCCGCCTGCATCTGGCTCCGGCATCGGAGATTTCAACCCAGATGGCGGTCCATGAGGCGCGCCGCAGCACCCTGGCTCGCGACCCCGCCACGTTCGCCGCCTATCTCGGCACGCCGGTCTCGGCTCGGCTGCTGGTGGGGCACCACGGCCCCCTCTCCCCCCGGCTCCGGGCCGCGCTGATGTCGCAGGGCCTGGGGCTCCGGTTGAACGAGCTGGACGGGCAGTCCGAGGCCACCCGCCGAGCGTGGGAGGGGCAGCCGCAGGAGCTGTGCCTATCCGCCCTGCCGCTCGGAGCTGCGCAGTGCCTCACCGTCGTGGCCGCCGCCGGCGTCCAGCCGGGAGTCTGCGGGGTCCCGACTCGGGAGCCGGTGGCCCAGGAGGTGCCGATCGCCGACCAGCTGTGCCGTGACGGTCTGCGGCTCGGGAGGGCGCGCGCCACCGGCGGCGGATGGCGCGACGTGCGCGTCACCCGCGAGGATCTCCTCCTCCACACCCAGCTCACGGGTTCGACGGGCTCGGGCAAGTCGTCCCTCCTGGCGGCGCTGGTCCGGGAGGCACGCCACGACGGCCTGGGCGTGAGCGTCATCGACCCCCACGGCCACCTCGTCGAGCGGATCCTCGGGGAGACCCGGGCCGAGGAGGCGGACGCCGTGGTGACTGTTCACAGCGGGGATCTGGATCGTCCGGTGCCGCTCAACCCGTTCGCGGGCCGCAACCCGGAGCTGATGGCCGACGTCATGGTGACCGTGCTGCGCGAGCTGCACGACCCGTCGAATCAGGGGTTCATGGGCCCGGTGTGGGAGCGCTGGTTCGCGGCGTGCATGCACCTCCAGCGCGCACTGATCGGCCCACGGGCCACGATGTCCCTCCTGCCGGAGATCGTCGAGGATCGGCAGCGGCTGCAGAACCTGGTGGCTGCCATGCGGCGCTCCCACCCGGCGGCCGGCCGCGACGCGTGGCCGCTGGTCAGCGGCAGAGAGGAGGAGTTCGCCGAGACCAGCACCTGGTTCACGTCCAAGTTCCAGCGGCTGTTGGGCTCGCCGCACCTGCGGGCCATCCTGGGCTCGGGGCTGGACGCGGTGGACGTCGCCACCATCATGGACCGCAGGGGAGCGCTGCTGGTCGATCTCGCTGCCCCCGTCGTCGGCGATCTCGGTGCCCAGCTCCTGGGCGAGATGTGGCTGGCCAAGCACTGGGAGGCGCTGGCGCAGCGGGCAGACCCGTCGACCCCGCACCTGCTCATCGTCGACGAGGCGCACCTCTTCGCCTCCGGCCTGCTGCCGCGGCTGCTGACGCAGGCGCGCAAGTTCGGGGTGGCGGTGGTGGCGGCGCACCAGAACCTGGAGCAGCTCACGCCGTCGTTGAGGGAGGCGCTCCAGTCGTCGACCAACAACGCGGTGGTGTTCCGGACGGGGCACCGAGAGGCCGCGTCATCGCTGGAGCGGCTGGGCTCATGGGCCGGCGGCAGCCTCACCCGGTTGCCCCGGCTGACGGCGGCCTGCACGCTCTCCACCGGCGGGGGACTGACCGATGCGTTCAGCCTGGTGGTGGATCACAACGAGAGGGCGGTCCGGACCGGGGAGGAGGTGGCGCTGGGCATCGTCGAGAGGACGAAGGCGACGCTCGGGCTGCGGGACGCCGAGGAGTCGCGGCTCACGTTTGCGGCTCTCAGGCGCCAGGTACCCCAGGCGGCTGTGACCGCGGTGCAGACGGAGGCCCGCCGCCGGTTGGGGATCGTCTCCGACGACTTCGCGGATTCTCCGGCCCTCCAGTCCCGTCCGTCATGAGAAGTCAGGTGCAGCCCGGGCATTGGGGGACGCGCGGCTCAAGCCGCGCGTTGCCTGGGCTGCACCCACCCGGGCGGAGCGTCCGCTCCACCAGATGGATCCACAACAGAAGGAGAACACGGATGTTCAAGGTCGAGACCAAGCGGTCACCGGAGGGCAACTACACCGTGGCCACCACCTGTCCCAAGGGCCACACCACGTTCAAGAAGGTGGGGGACACGTCGAGCGCCTACAAGTGCTCCTACTGCGGGTACGACGTGCCGTGATCTGGCTCTGACGAGGGGGCCGAGGGCGCTCTACAAGGCGCCCCGGCCCCAGCAGCACCGCCGGACCCCCGGGTCATGAGGCTGAGGATCGACGCCACGTGGGGGCTGGGCGCGAAGCGGCCGAAGGTGCGGCAGCCGATGATGCGGCCCTCGTCGCGAACCTCGTCGGCGGGGAAAACGAAGTCGCTGCGGTGGGAGGCTTCTGCGCTCAGCCGGGACACGATGTAGGTGGTTCCTGGAACGATCGGCGGAACGTTGACCAGGGAGCCGGGGGTGTAGGTCTTCACGGGAGCGACGATCCCCCCTTCGGCATCGTCGATGTGAAGGGGCGGAGCCACGACGACGGTGTCGTTGCGACGCACCCACGTTGTGGTGTCCTCCGCCGTCCCCGGCGCCGGCCAGGTGCGCACGGGCACGTCGTCGTCGAAGAGCGTGACGTCGTGCGGGGTGAGGTTGATCAGCGTCGTGCTGCCGGTGTCGACAGCCTCCATCCAGCGTTGCGAGTGAACCCGCGTGATCGGGCCCATGGGCGTCCCCGCCTCGACTGTGATCGCCGGGACGTAGTAGGAAGGCAGGCCGCGGGGCGTGGCCCGCTCGTAGAACGTCACGGGGATGGTGTTGCACAGGCGGGCGATGAGGAGGACCAGGGGGACCGGGAGAGTGGTGGCCACGTGGAGTTCGTAGTGCTTGTCATTGTGGAGCGAACGCAGGATCGTCGCGAACTGCTTGGCGAGCCTGTAGCCCTCGGCGGCCGGAAAGTGGGACTTGGACGTCGGGTCTGCAATGTTGGTCACCTCGCAGACGAGTGCCTGGTCACAGCGGGGGAGGCTGTCGCGGAGGTCCTCCAGTAGGGAGAGATCGGCGTACGTGCCCTTGAGGAGGACGGCGACCTGACTTGGGCCATCGTGGGTGCGCGCGTCTGAACGATCACTGCGCGGCAATGGCTCCCCTTGCCGAACCTCGTGCTTGACCTGATCCGACGCAATCAGCTCCTCGCGCCACACCAGACGCTCTCCGGTGTCGCTGAAGCGGATGTCCACGCACTCCACGGACCCCGGGGCGTGGCGCGCCTCTGGCAGGGCAGCCCCGACCGCCCACCAGACGCTGGGATGCCCGCCTCCGGCGATGGTGACCTTCGGTGTGAGTGCCGAGCCTGCGATGTCCGTGCGGAGGGGGTTGACCGAGGCGTAGACGGCGTCGGCCAGGATGGGCAAGGAGATCTGGAAGCAGCGGTAGTCGAGCTCGCTGGGGATCCCCAGCAAGGAGTCCTGATGGAGGCGAACCGACAGGTCACGCATGGCGCTCATGCGCGTCCGGGCGAACCTGTCGACGTGCGGCTCCGGCCGTGTCTGGATCCAGACCGAGACCTGGCGATCATCCAGCTGCGTGTGCCGTGAGGCGAGGCGGCGCGCCAGGAGATCTCTGAGGAGGGTCGGCACGTGGGCGATGTCATACTGCATGCGCTGGTCCAGCCTCTGGCCCCACAACCTGACCGGGCGAGGACGTCCGGTCAGGAGGAGCTTGTCAGGCGCCGCGGGATCCACGTTGTCGCCGTCGGAGTTGGCCAGCTGCCTTGCCAGACTGAGGGCGTTGAGAACGTAGAGGCGGAAGTCCGAGGACGGGCCGCTTCCCTCCTGCTTGGCACGCGTGTCCAGCGCCAACAAGCGCGGCAACTCCTCCTGGGGGATGAAGTCGCTCTTCTCGATTCCGTCCGTCACGACGAGCACCCCGGCTGAGATGCCCTCCTCCATCGCCTCGTGGATCCGTCGGCGGATGATCCCGCCGCCGAGATCGGACTGATCGAACCACGGCACGATGCCGCCCGTGCGGAGAATGCCGGCGAGCACGTCGGCCATGTCGCGGCCGCCACTGTGGCGATAGGAGATGAAGACCGGCCCCTCGGGCTCCGCGTTCAGCTCAGACCATTGGATTGACATCGTGCCCCCAGCCTCGACCTGTGGCCCCTCTCTGGGCCTGGGGCTGATCCTGCCACCGGGGGCCCGGGCGGGTGCGCCCGGGTGGCCGGTCGTGGCTCGTCCGTCATGACGGGGTGGGCACAGCCCCGGCGCGATGGGGGACGGGTGGCCGGCCATCCGGCCGCCCGTCGCGTTGGTGGGTGTGTCGCGGGGGTGGCGAGGCGCGCCACTGGCAGGATTCGAGCAGTTGAGGGCAGGGGAGCTCATGGGATTCGTCAATCCGTACAACTTCGCACCATTCCCGGCTGAGGTGCGCCGCAACCGCGCCTGGGGTCACGTGGGCCCGGCAACCACCAGGGAGGGCGACTGGTTCCACGAGGAGGGCAGGGCCCTCTACTCGGGACGGATCGAGGTCCAGTGGGAGCTGAAAACGCCACTCCAGCTGCCTCCGGGCGATGCCCTGCACGAGTGGTGGGACCCTGGCACCAGCACGGTTCGCATCCCTGGCTCGTCCATCAAGGGGGCTGTCCGCTCGCTGCACGAGGCGATGTTCAACGGATGCCTGCGCATCTTCGACGAGAAGTACATCCCCGTTCACCGGATGCCGGCCGTATCGGCGCAGCTCGACGAGGACGAGGAGTGGCGCCTGGCGCTCGTCACGCGAGCTGCCGACGGGCTCCCCACGGCGCTTCGCCTGACGGACAAACTGACGTTCGTCTCCGCGCCCGCACTGGCGCAAGTGATGTCCTCGGTTCCGACAACGGGCGACGTCGTGGAGCTGAACATCGATGACAGGTTTGAGCGTCCGCTGCCCAACGGCAACAGGCGCTACGAACTCCCCGAGCCCACCGTGGAGCGTGTGACACAGCGAGGAGAGGTCCAGAAGATCCTCGCCAGAGATCGGGCGCTCGAGGGGTGCGTCTTCATCGTCACGAGCATCTCCGCCCGTGGGAAGCACCCCATCTCCTGGGCCGCGGCGGAGCTGACCGACGAAGTCCACGTGGTGGGCCCGAGGGATGCGCCGGCGCTCCGGCTGTTCGTCGAGTGCGCCGAGGGGACCGACGACCGCCGACGAGCCATCGGTGGCGAGATCCCCGGGTGGCAACAACGCGCGACGTTCGCGGAGGTGCGCAAGGGGCCGCTCCTGGGGCGACGGATCCGGCAGACGGGCCTGCTCTTCGCCGGAGACGTTGTGTGGGTGCGTCTGCGCCACAACGACGACGGTCCGCAGCTGAAAGAAATGCTCCTCTCGCAACTGTGGCGTCACAAGGGGGAACACGAAGCCGGGAGCGCCTGGCGCGTCGGCGGGACACACCTCGCCTGCAAGCCAGGGGAGGAGGGGAGGGTCTGTGCCTGTCCTGCGCCACGTTTGGCTCCATCGACGCCACGAAGAAGGATGAGTCCGACGGCGAGTCGGTGGGGTACGGCGGTCACGTCCGGTTCTCCTCAGCGACGGCAAACGGTGTGTCGAGCCAGGTCGTCACGAGGGCCCCCTTGTCCGCACCCAAGCCGAGCGCCGGCCCGTTCTACCTCCGAGGCCTCAACGGCGCCACAGGACGAACCGAGGGAGACGTGGCCTCCCACTGGGGCAGCGAAGCGGACACTGGCGCGAAGCTGCGTGGCAGGAAGTTCTACTGGCATTCGGACCCTGATCAGCAGAGCAAGCATTGGCATGAGTCCGGAGCGACATCGGCCCGGCCCAGATACAAGGCCGCCCCGGGTCAGCCGTTGGCCGTGGACGGTGTCCGTGTGGTTGACCCGAAGCTCGGCAATGGCCGACCGACGGTCCTGACCGGGAGCGTGTCGTTCGACCGGTTGCCGATGCCGGCGGTCCAGGCGTTGCTGGCTGCAATCGTCCCGCAACGCGTCGCCGACTGCCTTGAGACGCATCGGCACAGGTCTCCTGCCGTGAGGCTGGGCGGGGGCAAACCACTCGGCTTGGGCTCCGCGGTACCGACGGTGGCTGCGGCCAGCCTGTGGACGGTTGCCGAGCGATACGGGTCTGGGCCACGGCGAATCCCGCCCCTTCTCGATGTCGAGAAGCTCCGTGCCATCGTCGGCCAAGTGGGTACCCCGCCGCTGGGCCAGCTCCTGAGGCTGCTCGACCTAGATGGCCTGAGTCGCGATGAGCAGAATCACGTCAGCTACCCGCCCGCCCTTTCATGGAGTGCATTCGGCACCAAGGATTTCGCCGAGAGCTACCAGTTCTTCTCGGACAACAACGGACTCCAGAAGGCGAAAGGGAAGGTCAAGCCATTCACCACCCTGCCCTTGGCAGGAGACCCCCAGATCATCAGGTGGGAGCCGTGATGAGCTACTACGCAAGCATCGGGGCCGTACGCATCCAGACCTGGATCGCGCAGTCGGCCAGCAAGCTCGCCCTCGTCCGCGGGGCGTCGGTTCTGCTGAGCTCCAAGACCGCGAACAGCGCGGTTTCGGAGTGGCTGGCCAAGCACCACCGGACGGTCAGGGTCGCTGAGGATGCGGGGGACGTCGACGGCGTCGTCGTGCTCGTCTCGAACGACAAGGCGGCGCTGAGGGCGGCCACCGAAGCTCTCCTCGCGAAGCTCGACTCTGACATCCCCGGCCTTCAATGGGAGGCCTGGATTGCTGAGGGCGGGTCCTACCTGCAGGCCTACGAGAGCCACGGAGACAAGGCCGCTGACTACCGGTCTCTGCCTCCGCTCACCGAGCTGGGCCTGGCCCGCACCTGCGACTTCTGCGGCGTGGAACCCGCCATCGGCCCGCTCAAGGAGTGGGAGAAGGACGGCCAGGCGGGTCCCAGCTGCCTCGCCAGGAAGGCGGCCCGCGACAAGGAGGAGGCACGGGCGCGGAACACCCACGACGAGTTCTGGAACGAGATCCCGGGCAGCTGGCCCAGGGAGTTCGAGAGCCTGGCCGTCTTCGGCGGCACCCATCAGGGCGCCACCGAGCAGGAGGCAGTCGGCCGCACCGATTCCCGTAGCCACCTGGCCACCGTCGCCGCCGACGGCAACGGCATCGGGGCCCTGTTCCGGATGATCGCCCAGGCCAAACTGCCCCGGCTGCGCGCCGACGCGGTGAGGCTCCTCAACGAGGCGACGAGGAGCGCCGTGACCGAGGCCGCGAAGGCCTGTGGCACGGACGTCAGCACCATGGCTGTGATCCCGCACTACGTCGGTGGCGACGACGTGTTCGTGTCCGTGGCCGCGCCGTCGGCCTGGCGCTTCGCCGTCACCCTAGGCGAGCAGTTCGAGGAGCTGCGCACACACCTGGCTGCACGGGTGACCGACGACATCGAGGGTGCGGAGGGGCTGAGAGCGGCCATCGGCTCGCTCGGGCTGGGGATCGGCGTCGCCTTCGCCCGCCGCGCCGTGCCCATCTCCGGCACCAGCGAGGCCGCCCATGCCGCGCTGGCCGCAGCCAAGGCATCCACCCGGGGCGGGGCGTCTGCCATCGGCTGGGTGGACCTCACCTTCGCTGCTGACAAGATCCACACCGTCGAGGTGTCTTCGGCCAGCGGCGAGCTCAGCAAGGTCGTCCCCAACGACGTGTTCAAGCTCGGCCCCTCGGCGCGCGGCTCGCTGACCGATCTGGTGCGCTCCGCGCCGGCCGACCTCGGCGACGCCGTGGCGAAGTGGGCGAAGCGCACCGGCAACACCGTCTCCGCCGCGGCGGTCCCGCACCTCCCTGCCACCCTGTCGCGGGCGCGCTGGTGGCCGGATCTGCCTGACGAAGACATCGATGAAGAGACGAAGGAGGCATCGTGATCCTGAGCTTCGACATCACGTTCAACGGACCGTTCAGGATCGGCGCGGGGGCTCCCATCAACGGGTATGACGCCCCCGTCGACCGCACCAACCCGCTGCCGTCGACCAGCCTCAAGGGCCTCATGCGCGCGGAGGCTTCCGAGCGGCTTGGGCTCCCCACCGAGTTGGTGGCACGGGTCTTCGGCTCCAAGCATCACGAGTGCCCCTGGGTGTGGAGCGACGCGACCCTCACCAGCCCCCGCTTCGGGCCGAGCACCAAGGTGCGGGTCGACGACGACGGCCACGCCATGCGCGGCTTCCTCCGGTTCGGCGAACAGGTGTGGGCCACCACAGGCAGCTTCACCGTCGAGCAGCGCCTCCACATCCCGGAGGAGGAACTGGGCAGGCACCGGACGGTCCTCTTCGCAGCGGCGGCCAGCATCACCGCGCTGGGCGAGTCACGCCTGCGCGGCTCGGGATGGGTGGTGGTCCGGGGGCGGGACGCACAGCCGGACCTGCCTGCCGAGCTGTTCAAACTGGTCAGGGCGGTGGCGTCATGACCTGGTTGCGCTACACGCTCGAACCGCGCACCGTGGTGTCTGCGGGCCGCTCCCGGGAGGTGGGCTTCGACCGCCCCGCCTACGACGTGCTCCCGGGCACCGTCGTCCGCGGGGCGCTGGGCGCCGGCTGGTGGCAGGAGCGAGCCGGAGACCAGCAGCGGTTCGATGAGCTGTTCGGCTCCCTGATGACCGTTCACGCCGCAGTCCCCACCCTCGGCGACGAGGCCGCCCAGCTGATCCCCATGCTGTGGAGCAGGGAGAAGTACGGCAACCAGGAGTACGAGGCCACCGCCGCGACGTCCGCCAACGGCCGAGTCGCGGGCCGGGGCTGGTCCGTGCCCCGCGAGTGGATGACGGCCAGCACCCGCACCAGCCTCAAGAACGGCGTGGCGGTCGACGGCGTCCTCTTCACCCGCCGGGCCTCCGGCAAGGGCGTGGTGTACAGCGGCTACCTCCGGCTGGAGGACCCCGACCAGGAGACGGTGAGCTGGCTGAGGACGGGCCGGAACGTCTCGGTGGGCGGCCAGCGGTCCGTACTGGGACGCTGCCGCTGGGAGTGCGAGGAGACGGATGACCCGTTCCCCGCGCCGACGACGGCGGGCACCGTGATGCTCGTCGCTCTGCAGCCGATCATCCTGCTCGATGAGCTGGGGGCCGGTTCGCTGGACCTCTCAGGTGCGATCCAGGCGGCCGTCGAAGCAGCCGGTACCTCGGTCGAGGTGGGCGAGGTTCGGACCCGTCCCGTGTCCGTCGGAGGATGGCACGGCCGCGCGGGGATCCCGAAACCGATGGACTGGGCGCTGGAGGCGGGCTCATCGGCGCTGCTCAAGGCGACAGACCCGGCCGCATGGCAGGCGCTGCACGGCGGCCTCGGCATCCGTCGGCTCGAGGGTTACGGCGCGGTGGCGCTGGTGGCCCCCGAGGCGCGCCCCGAGGTGGGGCCGGCGGTCATCAGGCAACCGGTGACATCGACCGAGCCGCCGCCACAGGCAGAGGCGCCGCCAGTCCCACCGCGCGCGCAGGTCTTGGCTCAGCCGGCGGTGGATCTGGCCGTGCTCGTCGATCGCGTCGCGGCGGCGGATCGCGCACAGGTGGTCGGCAACCTCCTGGACCTCGCCCACGATCTGGAGAGGATGGAGACCAACCCGATGCAGCGCATGCTGATCACCGGCAAGCTTGGGGAGGCCGCCAAGGCGGCATGGCTGGACGACGTACCCCCCGGCGTCGCGGAAGGGCTGCTCTCGTCGCTGAAGAGGTCATCCGATCGGCGCCAGGCCATCGCACAACTGAAGGGGCTCGGATGAGCGAGAACAAGGTCACCCTGATCGCCGTCCACGCCCGGCTGACGTCGCGGTGGGCCGTCGGCACCGTCGCCGCAGCCGACGACAACGTGAAGCTGCCCGTGCTCGTGGACCCGCGCACGAACCAACCGTGGATCCCGGGCAGCAGCATCGCCGGGTCCCTGAAGCGCCACCTTGAGGAGAGGGGCGATGACTGGCTGGGCCCGGATCCGCAGGGCTTCGAGCAACTCACGGGCAACGGTGATCGGGTGGCGAGCCGGCTGGCGGTACTCGGGGCCATCGTGGCGGCCGAGCGCGACACCAGCGGCTCAACCGAGGTCGACCCGCGGCGCGGCGCGGCGAGCGGTCGCACGCTGCGCAGCTACGAGTGGTCCGCGCCCACCACCCTGACCATCGCCTTCCAGCACGACGGCGACCGCTCCGAGGACCTCATCACGAGCCTGAAGTCCTGGCGCCCACACATCGGTCGCGGCCGCGGCACCGGCATGGGGGAGTGCGAGGTGCTTCGGGTGGACGACTTCACCGTCGACCTCAACACCGAGGACGGCCTCACGTTCTGGCTTGGCGAGCGCAGCGAGTGGTTCACCAGCAGGCCGCCGGTCGACGCCGCAGCGGCCGCCCCATCCGGTTGGACCACCCTCCACTTCACGGCCAAGGAACCCCTCCACGTCGGCAACGGGGAGAAGATCCAGGTTGGAACCCATCAGGAGCACGCCGTCATCGCCCACGCCGGCGGCGGGGCACCCCTCGTGCCCGGCACGTCGTGGAAGGGAGTGTTCCGGCACCGCGCCCGAACGATCCTCGAGGCCGTCGGCGCCGACGAGTCCCAGGTGAAGGCCGTGGAGACGGGCCTCTTCGGTTCCCAAGGCACCGGCCGGGGGGCGTTGTGGTTCGGCGAGACCGATCTGAGCGCTGGCTGCATCACACGCACCCACGTGGCCATCGACCGGTTCACCGGCGGCGCCAGGGACGGTTCGCTATTCACGGTCCGCGCCGTGAAGCGCGGCACGGACGTGCCGCTGCGGGTCCGGTGGAACCGCGGCGACATGCCGAAACCTGTCCGCAACCTGATGCTCCACGTCGCGCGCGATCTGCACGACGGCCTCGCCACGGTGGGCGGCATGGGTACCCGGGGCTACGGCTGGCTGGAACTCAAATCGCACGCCGGGGGATGCCGGCGGGAGCGGTGACTGCCGAATCGCTCGGGGAACTGGGGCCCGTCGTCGTCCAGGAACTCCTGGCCGCGGTGACTGCGCCCGGTAAGGGGCTCAACCCCGATAAGACCACGAAGGAGGAAGTGTGAACCAGATCAAGCCCTTGGGGCATCGTCGTGGGACGAGCTTGTGCAGCTCAAAGCAGACGGGTGGCTCTGGCTGGACATGGAGGAGGGCGGCCTGCACCACGGGCGGCTGCCGGCCACCCGGCCCGCGCAGCTGTCCCACCTGTGGGGATGGTCAGCCACCGAACTGGTGCGGGTGCGCGTGGACGGATCGCTGCCCGGTGGGATGGTGGGCGCTCGCGTGGCCGCGGCCGAGGCGGGTGCCCCGCAGGACGTGGCCGTGTGGGGCAACGACTCGGGCAAGATCCGCATGCCCGGAAGCGCCTTCCATGACAACTCCGGCGCCCCGGCGGTCACCTTGCAGCAGCACGTGGTGGCGGTGGCCTCGCAGCATGGCTCCGGCAGCACGCGGGTGCCTCTGACGTTTTACCGCCTCGTCGCTGGGGGCAGTGAGCGATGCCAGAGACCTACTGGGTGCCCTTGGACGTCGGCTACCCGGTTGAGGCGGATCACCTCCACGCCGCGTTCACCCGCTGGTTCGACGCCGAGGAGGAGGAGCCCGATCCGCGCAAGGTGCCTCACGGGGCCATCTCCAAACCGTACTCCCTATCGATGGTCGGCGAGTTGGACGGAACGCCCGGAATCTCGGTGTCGGTCCTGTCCGACGACGCGCGCAGTCTGTTCCTCGAACGCGCGGCGACCGGTTCCACTGTGCGGCTCGGCCGGCAGATCATCCGCACCGGACGTCCGTGGCTGACCGCATCGGCCTCGTGGGGCCAGCTTGCGCTTACGCGCCCGTCTCCGACGTGGGACGTGGAGTTCCAGACGCCGACGGTGTTCCGGACATCGGGGCGGCCCAGTGTCCTGCCCACCCCCTCAGTGCTGCTGCGCTCGCCATTGGAGGCGTGGACCTCCTGGAGTGGCGTGCCGCTGTTGGCCTACGACCCGGTGGCGGTGGCGCGGTCGGTCCGAGTGGAGTTGGCAGAGATCTCCACACTGCCAGTGCTCGCGGGCCGCAAGAGCGTGCCCGGGCTGGTGGGCAGGGTGCGCTACGTGAGCGACGACGCCGGCGTGGCCCGCAGCATGTCTCTTCTGCTCGCGGTGGCCCAGTTCTCAGGGGTCGGGTCGTACACGGCGCGTGGGTTCGGCACTGTCAGCGTGCGCTCAGACGCACCGAGCGCCAGCCGTGCGGGATCTGGGCGCAGGACCCGCTCGGACACGCTGCGTCGCCCCGTAGCGGCGGGGGTCTGACGCGCCATGCCCGGGCTGCTGCGGATCGCGCCGTTCCATCGCGGTCGGCGACCTCCCGAATGCGGCGTTCAGGCGGGAGGCAGGACCCCCAGGACCCTGTGCGCGGAAGCGCCCGAGGGGCTTCGGATCTGCGTGCCCTTGACAAGGGTCTTCGCGCATGAGGGGCGCGTCGTGGTCCCCGTCGCGGGGTGTTCCGCGTCGAGTCTGCAAGGAGGTGGTATCGTCCGTTGTTAGTTGGCCGTCTCGAAGGCTGGGGTGCGAAAGCACTCCGCACGAAAGAGTGCATAGAAACAACGCCGAGCTCCTGGGCGATCCGTTCGAGGATCTCAGTGCGAAAGCACTCCGCACGAAAGAGTGCATAGAAACACCACAGAACTTCGGTCACCCGTTGTGGTGTGAGGTGCGAAAGCACTCCGCACGAAAGAGTGCATAGAAACTTTTGGCCAGCCTTACAGACCGGCACAATTGCCACGTGTGCGAAAGCACTCCGCACGAAAGAGTGCATAGAAACCTGCCGCTGACCGGCATCGGTCACTCGCTCGTCGCACGGTGCGAAAGCACTCCGCACGAAAGAGTGCATAGAAACGGGGGGTCCGTCGGCGTCGGAGTCGGCTTGTGCGAAAGCACTCCGCACGAAAGAGTGCATAGAAACATCAGACCGATGATCTCAGCCGTACGAATGCGCTCTGTGCGAAAGCACTCCGCACGAAAGAGTGCATAGAAACTCCTCCGTACCCTCGTCCTCAGGGGCCTCGATCACGTGCGAAAGCACTCCGCACGAAAGAGTGCATAGAAACCGGACATGGTGAGAAGAGCGTCTTTTAGTAGTTGTGCGAAAGCACTCCGCACGAAAGAGTGCATAGAAACTCCGCGTGGCTTTCGTACACCGCAACGGTGTGGTATACGAGTGCGAAAGCACTCCGCACGAAAGAGTGCACAGAAACCCTCTTTCGCTGCGTCCTACGCCAGTGGCCGCCTGTGCGAAAGCACTCCGCACGAAAGAGTGCATAGAAACGATCTGGAAGTCGACGCCGTAACGCTGGTTGTCGATCAGCGGTGCGAAAGCACTCCGCACGAAAGAGTGCATAGAAACCATCGTGGGCTCGAGCTCGACCGGAAACTGCTCGTGCGAAAGCACTCCGCACGAAACAGTGCATAGAAACGCCGGGCGCGGTTGCTGTCATTGGCGCCCTCGAGCGCCGGTGCGAAAGCACTCCGCACGAAAGAGTGCATAGAAACCGCCTTACGGGCATTGCTGTCCAGAATCCGATGTGCGAAAGCAGTCCGCACGAAAGAGTGCATAGAAACGATCACAGTCTCTCCTTGAGTGCGTCGCGGTACTCGTCCCGTGCGAAAGCACTCCGCACGGAAGAGTGCATAGAAACAACATCTCCTCCAGGTCGGCATCCCAGTTGGCGAGCGCAAACGCACTCCGCACGAAAGAGCGCATAGGAACTTGGGCTCGAGCAGCGCCTCGTTGGCTTGCGGTGGTGCGAGAGAGTGCATGGAAGCGTGACGGTCTGCTGGTCCTTGGTTGCATCGAGTGCGAAAGCACTCCGCACGAAGAGTGCATAGAAACCAGCCGCCATCGGTCGTCGTCCAGTTGGTCGCCACGTGTGCCAAGGCACTTCGCACGACGAGCATCGCCTCCTCGCCACACAAGGGGCGAGGCGGGGCGGCGCGAGAGAGCGTGCTGAATCATCGAGTGAATCCGTGGGGTTCCCATGGGCGTCGCAATGAGGAACGCAGTGGGAAGGGCGGAGATGATGGGGGGTCGGGGATTCGCCGTCGATGAACTCAAGCCTGTCTGGGAACGGATCCTGCGCGACGACGTTGCCGATGGCACCTTGTCGTACGGCGTGCGGCGTTTTCGGGAGGAGGCCGACCGTTACCTGGATGAGCGGTCGGAGGCCCTCGATGCCGGCTCCTGGCAGCCGCATCCGCTTGTCGAGATGGTGCTCCCAGGCGCCAAGCGTCGGGTTCTCCACATTCCTGTGGTGGAGGACCGGATCGTCGCCCGGCGGGTCCTCGAGATGATCACCCCGCTGGTGGACCCGTCGCTCGGGCGGGCCAGCTTCGGGTACCGACCGGGCCTGGGTGTGACGGACGCGGTGCAGGAGGTGGTCGGATTGCGCGAGGAGGGATTCTCCTGGGTGGTCCGCACTGATGTGGCCGACTGCTTCCCGAGCGTGAAGCGCGATCTCGCCGTCCGAGCGCTCAAGGCGATGGTGCCGGACGAGGAGTTGACGCACCTCCTAGATCTGTTCGCGGCGCGCCCAAGGCGGCTGCGCGGCGGCGGGTTGAGGAGCCTGGAAGGGGTACCGCAAGGGTGCCCGCTCTCTCCGCTTCTGGCCAATCTCGTACTTCGTGATCTGGACACCGACGTTCAGAGCGCCGGATTCCCGTTGGTGCGTTACGCCGACGACATCGTCATCGCCTGCCATCACACCGACGACGCACTCGAGGCCCTCCGAGTAGCGTCACGAGCCGCAGAGGAGTTGGGTATGTCCCTGGGCGCCAAGAAGACGGCGGTGAGGTCGTTCGCAGAAGGGTTCACGTTCCTCGGCGAAGACTTCGGGTCCCGCTACCCGCCACCGCTCGACGAGCATCGCGTCAAGGAGCCCGACGAGAAGGTGGTCTACGTGGCTGTGCAGGGTGGGCGGGTGCGCATCCAGTCGGGTCGCCTCCTTGTTGAGAGCAAGGACGACGCTGTGCTGCTGGATGTGCCCACCGGCCACGTGGGACGGGTGGTGCTGTTCGGGTCGGTGGGTCTCTCGGCAGGGGCGCGCAGCTGGGCGCTGGGTTCCGATGTGGACGTGGTGTTCGCCTCACGCTCGGGCAGCTATCAGGGCAGCCTCCATAGCGGCTCCCATCCGTTCCGCCCGGCTCGCCTGCGTGCCCAACTCGCCACCCAGGGGACCGACCGCGGCGACGCCCTGGCCCGCGCCATAGTTGCCTCGAAGCTCATGCATCAACGCACGCTCCTCATGCACTTCAACCGTCGCCCCGTGCATGACGAGGTGGCCGAAGCCGTCGTCCAGTTGCAGCAGTACGGGCGCCTGCTGCCTGAGGCCCGTGGACAGGCGGAGATCATGGGAGTGGAAGGGGCGGCCGCGCAGGTGTACTTCCCAGCTCTGGGGCTGCTGGTGCCGGAGGGCATGCGATTCACCCTGAGGAGCCGACGTCCGCCGCGAGACGTCGTCAACGCGGCGCTGTCCTACCTCTACACAATCCTGCTGGGGGAGTGCGTGACCGCTCTGCACGCGGCCGGCCTGGACCCGGGGATCGGCGTGCTGCACACCCCACAGGACAACCGGCCCAGCCTCGCGTTGGACCTCATGGAGGAGCTGCGTCCGCTCATCGTCGACCAGGTGGTGGTCAACGCCTGCCGGCTCCAGCGGCTACGTCCGGAGCACGCCCGGCCCGACGAGGGATCGGCTGTGCTGCTGACCAAGGCAGGCAAGGAGATACTGCTGACCGCCTACGAACAGCGCATGAATCGCGACGTGTCCGGGGCCTTGCCCGACTACGCGGGCAGCTACCGCCGCCATCTCTACCGTCAGGCGCAGAGGCTGATGGTGAGCATCATGAACCCGGGGACCCCATGGACGGGGTTGTCGTGGCGCTGACGATGGTGGCCGCGTACGACGTGCGCGAGGACGACAGACGGTCGCGGCTGGCGGCGCTGTTGCAGGTGCACGGAGACCGGGTCCAGAAGTCCGTCTTCCTCCTGAGCATCGACGAGCCTGATTTCTGCGAGCTCCAGGCACGGGCACTGGCACTCATCGATGCCGATACAGACTCCCTGTGGTTCGCTCGCCAGTGCGCGGACTGCTGGGGTGTGGTGGTGAGGCTGGGACAGACCGATCTCGCGCCTCGGTCGCTGCACTGGGCGGTGCTGTGACGGTGATGCACGTCTGCGCGTGCCAGACCACCCGCCAAGAGGCGCGCCTCCGGGCGTGGGCGCCGCGCTGCAACCCTGTGCGCGAAGCGCTTCAGAAGGGGTCGGCGGTGTCAATTCGTCGAAGCAACATCGGCTGCGAGGAGGGCTTCGAATTTTTCTCTTGGGGTGTAGAAGCCAAGGGATGCTCGGGGGCGGTCGTTGAGTTCATCAGCGATCGCGTCGAGGTAGGCCTGGTTGCTGGTGATGTAGGTCCCCTTGGGTAGGTACTCCCGGATCAGGCCGTTGGTGTTTTCGTTGGTGCCCCGTTCCCATGGCGAGCGGGGATGGGCGAAGTAGACAGGCAGGTTCACAGCAGCGGTCAACCGGGCATGCTCGGCCATCTCTGTGCCCTGGTCCCAGGTCAGCGAGGTTCGTAGTACCTCAGGGAAGGGCCACATCCGCTCGGCCACCGTGTCGGCTACCGCGACGGCTTTCTTCCCTTCGGGAAGGCCGCAGATGACTGTGAAACGGGTGACGCGTTCAACCAGCGTGGCTGCCGCTGATTTGCCGTGAGCACCGATGATCAGGTCTCCCTCCCACGCGCCGGGGATCCTGCGTTCGGGGACGTCAGCGGGCCGGTCATCGATCGAGACCATCGCGACGATCGGCGCTCCGCGCCCTTCCTTTGAGCGTGGTTTACGGCTGGTGCGCTTGGACCTGAGCATCACCGAGTTACGGGCCAGCTCGCCCTTGGGGAGGGCGTAGATGAACCGGTAGATCGCCTCATGGGAGACCTGAGCACCATCAGCCGGTGTGGAGTGGACCATGGTCTCCACAGTGGGGTCAGTGGCCTCCAGACGCAACCGTCCAGCGATCTGGCGTGGTGTTCGGGATCGTTTCAGGTCGCCCAGCACGCGGGCCCGCAGTACCGGGTCGGCATCGATTTTGCGGGTCTGGGGGCGTCGGCGGCGGCGCTGGGCCTCGACGTCGGCTCGGACCACGCGGTAGCCGCAGGTCTTGGTGGCGTTACGACGGACTTCACGGCTGATGACGGACGGGGCCCGGTCAAGGTGGACCGCGATCCGTCGGATACCCCAGCCGGCCTTCAGACCTGTGGAGATCTCGGCCCTGTCGTGGGCGGTCAGTGGTCGTCGTTGCGTCACGCCGGAGAACCTCTCATCAACCTGCAGTGTTGCTTCCACGGTATGACACTGCCGTCGGATCTGCATGCCATTGACAAGGCCTTTCACCGTCACGCCACACCGGCTGCAGCGTTTGGCGCGGCGCAGGAGACGTGGTCTGCTTCGGGCTGGTATCGTCCGTTGTCAGCTGGCCAGCTGCAAGGCCGGGGTGCGAAAGCACCTCGCACGAAAGAGTGCATAGAAACGACTGAGGACGAGAGCGGATGACCCTGCCCTTGTTGTGCGAAAGCACCTCGCACGAAAGAGTGCATAGAAACAGGGCTCGGGGCTCGGTTCCTGTGAAGGTTCCGGTGCGAAAGCACCTCGCACGAAAGAGTGCATAGAAACTTGTGCTGGCTGTAGTACGCCTCTGCCTCGCCCTTGTGCGAAAGCACCTCGCACGAAAGAGTGCATAGAAACTTCGCAACATCGCATCCTGCAGGTAGATCTGTGCGAAAGCACCTCGCACGAAAGAGTGCATAGAAACCCCTTTCGTGGACGTATGGACTGACACGGTCGTGTGTGCGAAAGCACCTCGCACGAAAGAGTGCATAGAAACTCAGCTTGTTCATGTTTATCTCTTTTTCTCCGATGTGCGAAAGCACCTCGCACGAAAGAGTGCATAGAAACGTCGGCGACACCTGCAACCATTGATTCTGGTAGTGCGAAAGCACCTCGCACGAAAGAGTGCATAGAAACACACGACCGTCCCACCCGAAGGCGTGACGCCCGGTGCGAAAGCACCTCGGACGAAAGAGTGCATAGAAACGTTGAGGACCCGCAGGTGCCGAAGAGCCCGACGGTGCGAAAGCACCTCGCACGAAAGAGTGCATAGAAACAGCGAATCTGGCACGCTCCCGCCGTACCGACGTGTGCGAAAGCACCTCGCACGAGAGAGTGCAGGAGCGCTTGGGTTCGGTGGTCTCAGCGACGGGCGGTGCGAACGCTCCCTCACCACAGAGTGCGCTGCCGCGGCCGGGAAACACCATCTCGTCGCGGAAGGGGGCGTGATCACCGAGCCGGAGATTGGCAGGGCGGAGACCTCCTCGGGACTCCGCCCTGACGGTCTCAGTCGTAGTCAAGCAGGGTGGCGGGCCACCGGGAGTGCCCACAGGACGTCGTCGAAATCGAAGGCGCCGAAGTGCAGCCGTGGCTGTGGACGTGCCAGGGCGTGGTCACGAGCTTGTGTGTGCACGGCGGCCGCGTCGGGGTCGGTGCAGAGATCGGCCTTGTCCTGCGCCACCTGCGCCGCAAGAAGACCCAGCCAATCGTCTGCGTCCCCGATCTTCGCGAGCAGCGTGTACCTCGCCGCGGAGGGGGCCGCCTGAGCCAGGACCCACTGGGTCAGTGCCCTCTCCACTGCGCTCGGGAAACATCCATCATCACGCTCGGAGAAGGAACGCGCGCGCTGAACGGCTCGCTCATGCTCGCCGCAGACCCAGTCGACTGTGGCCAGTACGCCCAGCAACTGGCTCGAGATCATGCTGCAGGCGCTATCGCAGCCCCATCCATGCGACGTCGCGCACAGCCCAGGCTTGTCGTCGACCAGGTTCTCGTCCTTCACGGCACCGGACCAACTCAGAGCCAGGTCGAAGGCGCAGTGGCGCGCCGCGAGGGCGACGCACGCCGCGATGGCTCCCCAGCGGCCCTCGGAGCGCAGCGAAGCAAGATCGAAACAGGCGATGGTCTCGAGGCACTCAGCCGAGGAAAGTGCCGGACGCTCGAATGCCATCGCCGTTCGCAAGGGGCCGACGCATCCGTGGCGAGCCGCATCGGTCACGAGCGACTGGACGCGGTCTCGGTCACACTCCCTGAGGGCGTCCAGCAGCGAGAGGAGAGACGCGAGCGTCGGCTCGCCTTTGACGGAGACGGTTTGCAGGAAGGTCCCCGGCAGAGGACGGCGACCAACAACGGCGAGTGCTAGATCCGCCAGCGAGTTGGGGATCTCGGGCTCGTCCTCAGCACGGGCAAGCTCCCGATCAACCAGAGGGTCGAGCGTCATGGCGGCGGACCGATCCGCGATCTCGTAGGCGAATCCGAGTACGGGGGCGGGGGCACCGGCGTGCGCGAGGAGCGCCATCACCTCAGCGGCGTGAGCGCGCCTGTCCGGCGCCCAGGGCTGAAGCGCCTCCAGCAGCTCGCTCAGCAGTTCGTCGCCCATGATGCGGTCAGCGTTGTAGAGCCGGATTGACTTCGCCGCGGAGCCGAGGCGTTGCAGGTCTTCGTCAGTCAGATCGATCATCGCTGCTCTCTCCACCCCGCCCTCTGGCACGAAGCCGGGGCAGCAAAGGTCGGGTGGTGCGTAACCACTGCGCGCATCATGACGCACACCCTGCAACCATCGACGGCGACTCGACGAGGATTCCGGCCAGGTCAGGGCCGCCGTCGGCGCCCCACACGCGCCCGCAGGCCCGTGACGACCACTCGTCAGGGTCCAGTGGGATCACGTGGAGCGCGCCGTCGCCTTCGCTGCTGACCGCCAGGGTGCGGCCGTCCGGCGAGAATCCGAAGCCTGGCTCGCTGATCACCGACGTGCCCACATCAAGCAGCGGCACCCTCGTTGCGGTCTCGAGGTCATACAGGGCCACCGTGTTGCCCTCCAGTGTCACCATGCGGCCGCGGTTCACCTTGGCCCCGTAGAGGGGCACCCGCCACGCGGAGGAGGCCGTCGTCAGGAATCGCCCTCCCACGATGTCGCCGGTGTCGACGTCTATCTCCACTGTCCTCACAGTCCCGGCGTCGTCGTCGTGCACCAGGACCGCTACCCGGCCTGAGGGCAACCTCTCCGCGATCCCGAGGGGTGTTCCCTCCGCCCTCGCTGAGGCGATCATCGTCAGGTCGTCGGCGGACAGCAGCTCGACGGTGCCGGCAGGCTGGTCGGCGGGGACGCGCAGCAGGTAGTTGCCGTCCGATGTGACCGCGACGGCGTCGATGGGGTGGCACTGGGCGGTGCGCTGCGACGGGTCGATGAGGATCCTCGCCCGGTCGGTGAGCACCACCACCTGGCCGTCGTCCCGGCGGGCGGTGCCGCCCCATGGCGTGCCCTCGCCGAAGGAGCACTCTGTGGAGGGCAACGTGATCGACGGCTCGGGCGGTCCGCTCTGGCTGAGGATCATGGCCTCACCAGCGCCCAAGTTGACCACGAGCAGCCGCTGGTCGTCGATCCAGGCGCCGGTCGCCGACGCGACAGCCCAGGACCCAAACTCGCCCTGCTGGTCGCGTCCCGTGCCGAGATCGACAATGTGAAAGTCGGCGTTGCTCAGCTGCGCCACGGCCGCCGTCCGGGCGTCGTTGACCGCCACCGAGTACAGGCCGCATGATCGACAGGGTTGGAGTGGCACAGGGTACGACGTGCCCATGGCCATGGTGCGGCTCAGATCCCAGACCGCCACGGATCCGCCGGCTGCGCTGACCAGGATGTCGGGTCCCACGAATCGGAGCGCGTGCGGGGCAGGGCCGGCGCCCTCAAGCACGCGGACGGGTGGGCGCTCGCCGCCCGGCGGTCCTGTTCTGGAGACCTGCAGCTTCCCGTCCGCGGCGGTCACCAGCCGGCCTCCCGTCGAGTCAAGGGTGATGCCGGTCACGGCGGCCGACTCGGTCCACCCGGCGAGCTGCGCCTCAACCTCGATGTCTGGGCCCCGGGCCTCGGACAGATCCCACACCTCGATCATGCTGCCGCCGTTGGTGTAGGTGAAGTGGACGCCGTCCGCCGCCAGGGATCCGCCGAACATGTAGGTGCCCATGGGAATCCGGCCGCGACTCTCCGCGTTCCCGTGAGTGGCTCGAAGATATTCTCCGTACTCGTTCATCGCGGCCACGCTCTCGTCATCCGGCAGCACCACCCACGAGGGCGTCAGCCCGCCCGTGGTGTAGTCCCACACCTGGTCGTTGATGTGCACCTGCAGGAGGTACTCCTCCAGGAAACCTTCGGCGGGGATCACAGCGACGGAGCCGCCGGACGGCGACAGCGCGGCCACCCGGCCGCCGCCGCCACCGTCCTGGACGCCGTCGACCCACCGTGTCCACGTCGTCCGCCCGCTGACGTCATCGTCCCTGCGCTGCCTGGCGCTGGCCACGACGGTGCGGCCGTCCGCGCTCACACCCACGAACTCGATCTCCCCGGCCAGTTGACCGAGGGTGGCGGACTCACCGGCGGCCTGGTCGAAACGCACCACGTTGCCCGATGCGGTGCCCGCCACGACCACCGCCGCGTCGGGTGTGGCGTCCGCAGCCGACACCTGACCGCCCACATGGAAGAAGCGGAGCAATTCCGGGGTGGCGGACGCCACTTCGTGAAGGGCTTGCGCCGAGGCCGGATCCCCGGCGGACCGATGGGCGGTGTCGGCCCAGACGAGGGCGGTCTCGAGATCGGTGGCCGCGGTGACCCGGGCCCGGCTGGCCACCAGGCTCTCGAGCGCGGCGTCACGCTGCCGAGCGGCCTCCTCAGCCGAACGGACCGCGAGCAAGGCAGCGGCCAGGCTCGTCACCAGCAGCACCGCCAGGGTGACGATGGCGGCCCTGGACAGACGGCGAGCGCGCCGGTGCTGACGCACGTCCTCGCCGATGAGGGCGTCGCGATCCACCTCGCGGATGGCCGCCGACAGGTCGGCGACGCGTTCCATGAATCGCGGATCGCCCTGCCCGTCCTCTACGTCGTCCCACCAGGTGAGGTCGATCCAGCGGGGCTCCTCCGCGTACGCGCGGGCCAGGGACGGTGGGATGCAGTTAGTCTCAGCCGTGAATGTGCCGTGCACGCGGTCCCAGCCGATGGTGCCGGCGCAGTGCACGACCAGAATCCGATCCGCGTCCCCTCGCGAGGCGAGCCAGTACTGCACCTCGCGGTCGACGTATTCGGACACTGCGGCTGCCGGTGAGGCCAGCAGGATCAGCCAGCCGGAATCGTCCAGACCGGCGGCGATCGTGCCCCACAGCTTGGTGTTCGCGGCCAGGCTGGCGTCGTCGCGGAAGACCCTGATGGCGCGGAGTTGGTACCACGGCTTGGCGAAACGCTGAAGAGCGTTCTGCACGGCCACGGCGACGGGCCCGGAGGCCTGCCTTGAGTACGACAGAAACGCGTCGAAACGTCGATTCACCGTATTCCTCCTTTGCCGGCGCGTGCGTGCACCCCACCGAAGAGTGACGGACCGAGTCGGATCCCTGGGCCCAGATCGTGGCGATGAGGGCGGGCCCTGGAAGCGAATGCCGCAGCCCGGCTTCCGTTACCCGCCTCGGCACGCGTTTCGCCTGCTCGTAGTCTGTGGGCTATGACAAGACGCATCGGTTTGGTGACCTACGACCCCAGCTCGAGGGATGTCCATTCCGATCCGGAGATTGATCAACTCGTGCAAGCGCTGCGTCACGACGGACTGGATGCGGAGGCCGTCGTCTGGAGCACCGAGAACGACTGGACCGCGTACGACATGCTCATCCTCAAATCCCCGTGGGACTACTCCATGAGGGCCGAAGAGTTCGTCGCGTGGCTTGACGCTACAGCGGCACACGTTCCTATCCTCAACCATCCGTGGATCATTCGATGGAACATTGACAAGCGATACCTGTGGGATCTGCAGGCTGAGGGCGTCCGCACCCCAGCGTTTGTGACCCCAGCAAGCATGGATGAGGCACAGCAGGTGCTTCGGGGTATCGATTCGCATCGTGTGGTGGTCAAACCGACTGTATCGGCCGGATCCCGGAACACGGGGCTGTTCAACCGAGAGGATCCAGCGGCTCTCAGACTGGTCGGACATATCCTGCGACAGGGAAAGGTCCCCATGGTGATGCCAGCTCTCCCAGATGTTGCCCAGAACGGCGAACGTTCGTTGGTGGTCTTCGACGGCCGATACTCCCACGCTGCGCATAAGGCCACGATCCTGGCCGAAGGCGGTGGCTATGTTGGTGGCGAATACGCCGAAGTGATCACAGCGGCCACGCCTCTCGATGACGAGATCGACGTGGCAGAACGTTGTATCCAAGTAGTGCGCCAGCGCGCTGCGAGCGCCGGACTGAGCCGAGCGTCAGCTGCGCCCCTCTACGCCAGAGTCGACATCGCGAGGGACGCCGATGGTCAACCCTCCGTTCTGGAACTCGAACTCTTCGAACCGAACTACTTCACTGCGACAGTCCCCTCGGCAGTGGCCAACTTCGTGAGCGCTGTGGAACGGGCGCTGGGACGGCTGGGCTGACCCACTCGAGTGGCGGCTATCAACGCCTGCTCGGTCACGACGTGGAGTTGCTCCTGCGCATGAACTGGGTCTCTGGAGGTTGGACGAAACCCATCGCGGCGTAATAGCCCACCAGATCCGAGTGGCAGTACAACTCGACGTCTTCGATGGCGGCTACGCGGGGATCCTTCAGCAGGACCTCGCAGAGACGCCTTCCTAGCCCTATGTTGCGGTAGGAGTCGTCGACGATCAGATCCATGACGACCGCTTTGAACCGCCAGTCTGTCAACGCACGCACGAAGGCGACCAGCTGGTCACCGTCGACGATCCCAGCAGTGAGGTCGCTCTCGTTGAGGATGTCCGCGACGTCTTCAGCAGAGCGGTTCTTCGTCCACCACGCCTGCGCGAAGAGTTTCACGACATCCTCAACGCGGTCCTTTGTCACGGGCATCAGCACGTCCATAGCAGAACGCTCACCTTCCTTACTCGTAGTCGCCAAGATCGACAGCGTTCTGAGGCGCTTTCCCCGCCTCGAGGGCAGCCATGGCGGCCAAGAAGTCGGCTACCACATCCTCTGCGGTGGAGATGGCCGCGACGTGGGGCGTCACATGCACCTTGGGGTGCGACCAGGCCCAATGGTGCGAGGGAAGCGGCTCGGTCCGGTGCACATCGAGCCACGCCTCAGCGATGTGTCCTGCGCCCAAGGCAGCGCGCAATGCGGACTCGTCCACTGTGGAGCCGCGCCCGACGTTGATGAATAGTGCTTGCGTGAGCCGGTTGCACAGTTCGGCGCCGACGACGTTCTGCGTGGCGTTGGTCAGCGGGAGAAGGTTCACCACGGCCTGCGGAAGTCCATCAGTGAAGCGACCAGAAATGGCGGCCCAGGCGATGGTGTAGGCGAAGGAAGGTGCTTCGCGTCCGGACCTGTTCACGCCTATTGGGGATACTCCAGTTGCCCTCAGGACGCGGGCTACAGCCTGAGCTGCAACTCCAGTTCCCAAGACCAACGCCTCTGCGGGCCAGCGGGCGTCGACCGGCGCCCATTCGCGCCGCATCTGGGCATTCTGCAGAGTGAGGTGCCGCTGAGCGAATGCAGCCAAGGAGCTGAGCACGAACCGCCCCATCTGGTCTGGCAGAGTCCCGACCGTCCTGGTGCACACACGGGGTCTGGGGGCACGGGCGAATCCGTCGACACCGAGCCCCATCGCGTGGATCCAGTCGATCCGGACCCCACTGCGCTGGGGCCACGAGAACCCGGCCAGGCAGTCAGCCCAGAGTAGGTCCTCCCGGCTAGGCTCGGGCAGGGCGCGAACCTGCAGCGAGTCCCCGTGGGCTCGTAAGAGGGCTGCGACGGGCTCTGCCAGACGGCCGGTTGTGACAACCCTCATAGGGCTTGCAACATGCCTCGAAAAGGCGCGAGTGCCTCACGCTCGAGTTGACGGAAGTCATCACCCTCTCGTAGCTGCCGAAGATCCGCCGTCAATTGGTCACGCAGACCAGTCCTGCCGTTCGACATGAGCAGGCCGATGTGGCCGACGTAGAGGGGAAAGAGCGGGAAGGCCTGCCTGAGGACGGGCCCGACTTCCTCGAGCATCAATTGGCACGTGAGACTGTCGGTGATGGCTACGTCGGCGGCCCCGGCGGCAACCAGAATCCCTATGTGGCGAACGTTCACGGTGTCCATTTCAACGAGCCGCGCCGAGCCTGGACGAGCTCCGAATTGATCGGAGGCCAATTCAGCCCCGATCTCCCCTGGCAGGCAACGATCCTGATCTCTTCGCGCATCAGGTCCCCAAAGCTGGTCACGCGCTCTTCGGAGGCACGCACCACCGCGCCCATCGTTCCGGCGTATAGGCATGCGGCGAAGTCGTAGGATCGGTCACGACGCGGTGTGCGATAGAGGCAGGCCACCACGTCGATGAGCCCCTCGTCCACAAGTCTTGTTGACTGCTCGTTGGAGATCGAAGTGAACTGGACGTCGCGGTTGTTCACCTCACCGAACCGAGTCAGCAAATCAATGAACAGGCCCTGCGGGCTTCCTCCAGGGGGTGCATGCATCGAAAAGGGGGGCCAGGGGATCACGCCCACGTGTAGCGCCTGCGTGTCCCTGCTCTGTGGCTTGTCCGGCAGTGCAGGCTGGGCGGGGAGAGGCGACGGCGGACGTGGGTTCCGGTTGGGAGCGGCGAAGTATGCCTCGACCAGTGAGATCACCTCGTCGGCGTCCGAGCCGTGAATCTGGTGAACTGCGCCAAGATAGTAGTCGAGATCGGCGGACATCGCGCCGCCCACGACCACCGGGAGGATGGGGCGTCGATGTTTGACTGCTTGCTCCAACTCCCTGACCACGTGGTCGGATGATGCCGAGTTGTTTGTCACCAAGAGTAGGAACACTCGGCATTCGATGATGGCCTTCACGAGTTGCCGGGGGTAGGGGACCCCAGACTCCACATCTCGAGGCGCGATCCAGCATGCGATCCGGGCACTCTCAAGTGCAGCCACCAACCTCGCAGCCACGCTCGCATCCAGCGAGCTGTGACACACGAATACCCGCTCTGGCCACGCATCCGCGGCGTTCGTTTCCATTGCATGCGACCTTAGCGTCAGTAGGGTCATCTCAGGTCGTATTGAGCCGAAAGAATCGGTCGCCGGACGCTCGTCATGGGCCTGTCAGACGGCGAGGCTATTGCCTGGTCGGCCGGTTACTGGCGGGAGCGATCTGTGCCCGCGAGCATCTGAGAAGGGGCGGCCGAGAAAGCCTGCGGCTCTGCAATGCGACGGGTTCGGGTAGATGGGCCTCGGGGTCCCGGGCAGCCCTCGTCGACCCGTTGGGGTCGGCGTGTTGTGGCGTAGGCTGCGAGACAAGAGATGTTGAGCGGAAGGGGGGGCGATGGGTCGTCGCGGGTTGGTTGATGAAGCCATTCAGGGCATCCTCGACCGCGTCGTCGACGGTGAGTTCCCCGCTGGCAGCTCACTTCCGCCGGAAGCGGATCTCGCCGCGCTGCTCGAGGTCAGCCGCCCCACCATGCGCGAGGCGGTCCGGTCGCTGAGTGACCGTGGGGTGCTCCGAGTGGTGCACGGCCGCGGCACGTTCGTCGCCCCGCAGGAGGAGTGGCGGGACCTGCCCACGCTGATCGGCGTCCTGGCCCGCACCACGCCGTCGCGCGACCTCGGGCTGCAGCTCATCCAGGTGCGGCGGATGCTCGAGGTGGGCGCCGCCGGGCTGGCCGCGGAGCACCGGACCGATGACGATGTGGCGCGGATGGGGGACCTTCTGAACCGCTATGACGCGGCTGCCACGGCGGACGATGTCGACGAGGTGGCGGAACTGGACATCGCCTTCCACGAGGCTATCCTCGCGGCGTCCGGCAACCCGTTCCTGGCCGCGATCATGCAGCCGTTGGCGGAGGCGCTCTCGGCGTCGCGGCGGACGACGGCGGCGCGCGAGGACGTGAGGTCGCGGGCGCAGGAGCACCACCGTCGGATCTTCCGGGCGATCTCCGACGGCGACCCCGCGACAGCGAAGGACGCGATGCGCGGCCACATGACCCAGACCCACGACGACATCGCTGCGCTGTAGGACCCCCGTCGTACGGCCGGTGATCCGGCACCTCTCGATAGCGCCCTGAGCTGGGCAATCCGCTCGGGCGTGGCCCCCATGCCTAGCCCCGACGTCACCATCACGCCGGCTCGATCCCGTAAGGCAGGCCCGGGCAGCGTAAGTCCGCGCCCGTCCGCGATCAGGCGGCGGGGGAGTTGCCGTTCCTGCTCTGGCCGTGCCGACGTCGCGTTGCCGCGACCCCGACAGACGCCTGGCTGTTCTGTGAGGTAGCCCCTGCAAGAAAACCCGAAAACAACGCGGTCCTGATCCGTATCTGCATCGAGGAATCGATTCAGAGAGGAGCCGGCCATGTGGTGGTACTGGTGATCGGCGGCAGCGGCGGACGGTAGAGGTCACGAGGGTGGGGCGCACCGATCAGGTGCGCCCCACCGCCCCGTCCGGCCCGGCCATGTTGTGGAGAATGGTCGACACGACCGCGTCCATCTCCATCTCCGAGATCGTCTCCCCCTCGCTCTCGATGCGGCGAACGGATGAGGCGAGCCGCTCTCTGAGCAGCGCTCGGGAGACCGTCACGTCCATCGTCAGAGCACGTGCCATCGCCAGCGCCAGGACGTCTTCGAGGTATCCCGGATGTGCGCGGGTGGGCTCCGGACGCGTTGTCGCGGCAGGGGAGGGCACCCGGGTGCGAGTCACACCAATCCCACTGTCGTCATATCTGTGCGTGACGGACGGGTCACTCGGCGGACCCGTCGCGTCGCGCCCGATGGCGTGTCGCTACGATTCGCTGCAACGGGCGAGGGGTGGTGGTGTATGACTCAGGTCGGCGTCGAGGAGGGCACAGCCGCTCTCGGCGAGTTGCGCTCCGCGATCGACAAGGTGCGCTCAACCGGTGTTCAGCGCGTCGCGGATGTTCCGCCGGCGTTGTTGGCCTCCCTCAAGATCTCGGCCGACGTTCCGCCCGCCGAGGCCCGCGAACGGGTCAGGGCCGGGCTGTTCGCCCTGGCCGAACGCCTCGATCCCGACCTGCGTCGCGCTTTCCTCGAGTCGGCCGGCTTCCGTCGCGACGCCGCTCCGGCCGCGGGAGACCGGATCAAGGCCACCGCCACGATGCTGGGCACGTCCGAACGGACGGCCTACCGGCGGGTGGACGAGGCAGTGGCGGAGATGGCGCTCCTCCTGCAATCGAGGGATGGACGCCCGGCGCTGGTTGATCTCGACTACGTCTTCCTCCGGTCCCACTTCCGGGTCGACCTGACGGGAGACGCCCCCCTCATGGTCATGGAGCGCACCATCTCGGCGCGCAGCGACGGGGTGAGCCGGATCGACGAGCGAGTGAACCTCCCCAGGATGCGCCACCAACAACTCCACTTCCGTGCCCTCGAAGGGTGCCGGGTCGAGAGCAACAACTTCCTGACCCCAGGAATGTGGGCGATCACCCTGAGCTTCCCCAGACCCCTGAACGCGGGTGAAGAGCACACGTTCGCAGTGTCTGTCCGCCTTCCCGACCATGACTCGCTCGAACCGGTTGTGGGCTTCTTTCCCCACACCGCCAGCTACGACGCCGCCGTCGACCTGCAGTTCGGCGACCGCAGACCGGTGGCGTTGGAGAGGTTTCAGGAGGCTCCCCCCGTGGGGCACGTGTCCCAGATCCCGGGCGCGGAGCCGGTAGAGCCGATCCTTGCCCGCCATCACTTCTCGTTCATGACGATGAAGCCGGGCTTCTGCTACGGGGTGCGTTGGCGGTGGGCTGAGACGCCAGACGTCGCCGTGCCAACTTTCTGACATGGTCTAGGGCTTATGTCCGCCCCGGGTGCCCTCTTGGGAACGTGGGCGCATGGGCGACGCACAATTCGCAGGGGGCAGCTTCGATGGCCTTTCCGTCGAGGAACTCAATCAGATCGCGGATGCGGCTTGGCGCGTCACGAGGGAGGAGCGGGAAACCCGCTGCCACCGGCGGGGCAGGTGCCTCACGCGGAGCGCTCCCTACGGCTCGCGAGATCCCCAGGCGCGCAGAGTCCATGAGCACTGCATGTCGGCAGGCTGCCTTGACCTGTTGCACGACCTGCTGGTGCGGGTCCTGGCGAAGCTGCAACACAGGGATGGTGACGCCGGGTCTGCCATCGCCGACCTCGGAGCCTACGCCGGACGCGTGGCAGCGAGGGAACTGATCGAGCTGAAGCGCGCAGAGCGTGTGGCGATGGGTTTCCCGGCCAAGCCGGGCCGCTGCGACGGCGTGGCGGCACGCATCATCGCCCACCTGGAATCGGACGCCGGCCCCGAGGGCCCATGGTTGGTGACGCTGTTCCGCATCATGAGGTCATACCCGTTCAGCGCCCACCACGTCAACGGGAGGTGGCCCGTGGACGGCCTGGTCATCGAACGCGCCACCTACTTCCCGGGATGGAACGGACCGGAGACGGTCAGGCACGACATCAACCGCGTCCTGTGCGTGGCGAGGGAGTGTGCCGGCCACGAGTGGGTGTTCAACAACCTCACGCTTCCGCTCAACTCGCACGGAGTCATCGACGAACTCCCCGATGATGCCGTGGAGGCGACGGACGTGGACATCGATTCCGTCGTGGGGCGGCTGCTCCGAGCAGACTTCCGCAGAAATCTGGCTTCCGGACGCTCGTCCCGAGAGGCGCTGAGGAGCGCCGTGAGGGCCGTTGCGGGCGGTGACGAGCCGGTGCCGAGTGAGGGGTTCGACGAGATGCTCGCCGAACTGGAGTTGGAGTTCGCCGGCGCGGGAGGGCGATGATGGTGGCCACGGCGGCGGAGCCGGCACGGGAGTCCGTCGTCTTCCTGGAGGGTTTGTTGGCCTCAATCGCGCTCGCAACGCTCGTCGGATCCGGCTTCGACGCAACCGGCGCATTCGCCCTGGCTGTCGCCGTGTTCCTGGCGTGGCAATCACGCGCGTTCTACGCGGTCGCTCAATTCGCTGCTGGTGGTGTGGGCATCGCTGCCTCGATCCCAGCCCTGGCTGCATATCTAGGAGAGGGATGCGTCTCAGCGATCCCCCTGTGGGGGAGGGTGCTGGTGCTGATCGCCGTCGCGTTCGTCGGTGGATTCGGGTTGCTTCACTCGGTGTTCTTGGGTGGGCTCTTCACCGAGTTCGGGAAGATCGGCCTCGGCTGGTTCGGGCTGGTGGAACTCCTGACCTTCATGTCGACGACGGCCATCCTGAGCTTCACCGGAGTCGGGCGCGCCTTCGTGGTGGGCGGCGCCGTTGTCCTGGGGGGTCTTATCGGTTGGAAGCCGAGATACTCGATGTGGACGATAGGCACGGGCATGGCTCTGATCACACTGGCCGGGGGAGCCATAATCGGCACCCCGGCCGCGGAAGGGCTGGAATGCCACCAACTCGTCGACGCGACGGGAGCAGCGATGATCTACCTTGTGTCCTTCCTCCCGATCGCCGTCGTGTGGCTGACGCTCCGGGGGATCTTTCGCGCCGTGAACTGAGCCAGCTGTGAGGTTGGCCGCGTCGGAGAAGAGCGTCAACACTCCGCCATGGGGCTGAGGCGGCCCATTCCCCCGGCTCCACACCCATTGACGGGCTCGCCGCGGAGTAGCACCCCGCTGGCTAGGGTGCCGCGTAGCGGCCTCGAAGTCTAGAGAAAGTGACCTTGTCAGCGTGGGTTTCTGAGGCTTCGAAGCGCGTCGCTTCGTTCCTCGCTCCTCAGCCCGCGGGATGGGCTCGTCGCTTCGCTCCTCGCTCCTCAGCCGGCAGGAGGGGGTCTTGCACCGGGCCGGTCAATGTGTCATTCTTTCCTTAGAACTCTGAGGTCTGAGCACAAAGGAGTGACTTCATGACAGTGGACCTGTCCGATCTGTTGAGCAACCATCCGTCCGTGGTGCCCGTGTCCGCCGACGACGTCGTCGAGGCCCGCCATCGCGCCCACGACCACACCGTCTACGTCGTCCTCGACGACGACCCCACCGGCACGCAGTCGGTGGCCGACCTGCCCGTGCTGACCGCCTGGGAGGTCGACGACTTCCGCTGGGCGTTCGACACCGGCAAGCCCGCCGTCTACGTGATGACCAACTCGCGCTCGCTGGCCCCGGCCGACGCCGAGCGGGTCAACCGCGAGGTGGTCGCCGCCGCGCTCCAGGCCGCCGGAGACACCCCCGTCGCCTTCGTCTCCCGCTCCGACTCCACCCTCCGCGGCCACTTCCCGCTGGAGCCGCTGACGATCGCCGAGGAGATCCGCACCGCCACCGGTCACGGGGTCGACGGCATCGTCGTGGTCCCCGCGTTCGGCGACGCCGGCCGCATCACCGTCGACGGCGTCCACTACGCCGGCTCCCGCGACGCCGGCTTCACCCCGGTGGGGGAGACCGAGTTCGCCCGCGACGCCACCTTCGGCTACCGCTCCTCGCGTCTCGCGGACTGGGTCGAGGAGAAGACCCAGGGCGGAACCAAGGCCGACGACGTCCTCCACCTCGACCTCACCACGCTGCGCACCGACCGCGCCCGGACCGTCGAGATCCTCCGCTCCGCCACCGGGGCAGCCGTCATCGTCGTGGACATCGTCGAGGAGGAGGACCTCCGGCAGCTCTCCCTCGCGCTCATCGACGCCGAGGCCGCCGGCTCGCGCTTCGTCTACCGGGTGGGCCCGCCGTTCACCCGAGCCCGCATCGGCCAGGCCGTGCACCCGCCGGTGACCCTCGACGAGATCCGCAGCTCCCGCAGCGAGCGCGAGCTGGCCACGGGCGGGCTCGTCGTCGTGGGCAGCCACGTGGACCTCACCACCCGCCAGCTCGCCCACCTCCGCGAGGCCGCGCACCCCGTCGAGTTGGAGATCGAGGTGGCCCAGGTGATCGACGCCGCCCTCCGCGACGCCCACGTCCGCGACATCGCCGCCCGCGCCGCCGAGGCGCTCAACGACGGCACCGTCGTGGTTCGCACCTCGCGCGCGCTGGTCACCGGCGCCGACGGCGACGAGTCGCTCCACATCTCCCGCCAGGTCTCGGCCGCCGTCGTCGAGGTGGTCCAGCGGGTGCTGGCCGCCAACCCGCCGCGGTTCGTCGTGGCCAAGGGCGGCATCACCTCCTCCGACGTGGCGACGAAGGGCCTCGGCTTCCGCCATGCCAATGTCATCAGCCCCATGCTGCCCGGCATCGTGTCGCTGTGGTCCGGCCAGGACGGCCCGGCCGCAGGCATCCCCTACGTGGTCTTCGCCGGCAACGTCGGCGCCGCCGACTCCCTGGCCGCAGTCGTCGACACCCTCACCCAAGCCTGATCCACCCTCGAAAGGAACCCCCTTCCATGAACATCGCCGTTCTCGGACTCGGCGCCATGGGCCTGCCCATGGCCACCTGGCTAGGCCAGTCATTCCCGGTCACCGCCTTCGACATCGCGGAGGCGCGCGTCCAGCTCGCCACCGACTCGGGCGTCACCTGCCGCCCCTCCGCCCGCGAGGCCTGCGACGGCGCCGACATCGTGCTGGTCGCCGTCCGCAACCAGGCCCAGCTGGAGGAGCTGCTCTACGGCGAGGCCGGCATCGTCCCCGCGCTGAGCCGCGGCGCCGCGATCATCCTCACCTCCACCGTCGGCATCCAGGCGGTCGAGACCGTCGCCGCGCGCCTGCAGCAGGACGGCATCGGCCTGGCCGACGCCCCCGTCTCCGGCGGCCCCGCCCGCGCGGGCAAGGGAGACCTGCTGGTCACCGTCGGCGCCTACCCGGCCGTCTACGAGCACTGCCGCCCGGTGCTGGAGGCCATGGCCTCCAACCTCGTCTGGGTGGGCGAGGCCCCCGGCAAGGGGCAATGCATGAAGACCGTCAACCAGCTGCTGTGCGGCGTGCACATCGCCGCCGCCGCCGAGGCGATGGCCCTGGCCGGCGAGCTCGGGCTCGACCAGACGAAGGCGCTCGAGGCGCTGATGTCCGGCGCCGCGGCGTCGTTCATGCTGGGCGACCGCGGACCCCGCGCCATCCAGGCCTACGCCGGCGAGGACGCCGAGGTGAAGAGCCGCCTGGACATCTTCGTCAAGGACATGGGCATCGTCACCTCCGCGGCGAAGTCCGTGGGCATGCCCGTGCCGGTGGCCGCGGCCGCCGAGCAGCTCTACCTCCAGGGCCTCGCCAACGGGCAGGGTGCCATGGACGACTCGTCGGTCATCCGCCTCGTCACCCCGAAGAAGGGCTGAGCCGTGGGAGCCGCAAGCCTGCTGGGCATCGCCGTCGGCGCGATCGTCCTCCTGCTGATCCTGGTGATCCGGATCAAGATGTCCGCCTTCGTGGCGCTGCTGCTGGTGGCGTTCGGCACCGCGCTGGCGTCGGGCATCGCGCTGACCGACGTGGTGCCCACCATGACCGAGGGCATGGGCAAGACGCTCTCCAGCGTCATGATCGTCGTCGGCCTCGGCGCCATGCTCGGCCGCCTCATCGAGGTGTCCGGCGGCGCCGACGCACTGGCTGAGAAGTTCTCCGCCGTCCTCGGACCCAAGCGCGTGGTGGCCGCCGTCGTCGCCGCCGCCTTCGTGCTCGGCATCCCCGTCTTCTTCGACGTCGGCTTCATCATCCTGGCGCCCATCGTGTTCGGCTTCGCCCGCGTGGCCAAGCTCAACCCGCTGGTCCTCGGGCTGCCGGTGGCCGGCGCCATGCTCACCGTCCACGTGGCGCTCCCGCCGCACCCCGGCCCCGTGGCCGCCGCCGGCATCACCGGCGCCGACGTCGGCATGATGCTGCTCATCGGCCTGCCGATCGCCGCGGTCACCGCCGTCGTCGGCTACTTCGCCTCGAAGCTGATCAAGGCGGAGAAGTACGAGCTGCTGGAGTCTCCCGCCACGAAGTCCACCGTCATCCACGACGAGGCCGTCGACGGCCCGAAGCGCGTCCTCGGCGCCGGCACCGTCCTGGCGCTGATCCTGCTGCCCATCCTGCAGATCATGGTGGGCACCGTCGGCAACATGACCCTCGCGGAGGGTTCCACCGCCCGCGGGCTGGCCGGAATGATCGGCTCCTCGCCCATCGCGCTGCTGACCGCGGTGATCGTGGGGTACCTGGTGGTGGGCCACAACCAGAAGTGGTCGCTGGGGAAGCGTGGGTCTGTGCTGGACTCGGCTCTGCCTGATGTCGCGGTGATCGTGTTCGTCACCGGCGCCGGCGGTGTGTTCGCCAACGTTCTCGTCACCTCCGGCATCGGCGCGGCCTTCTCGGAGGCGCTGATCGCCATCAACATGCCGATCATCCTGGCCGGGTTCCTCATCTCGCTGGCGCTGCGCGCGTCGCAGGGCTCGGCGACGGTGGCCATCCTCACCGCCGCGGGCCTGTTGGCCCAGCCCATCCTCGACGCGGGGTACAACCCCACCCAGATGACGCTGGTCACGCTGGCCATCGCGTTCGGCGGCCTGGGCCTGAGCCACATCAACGATTCGGGCTTCTGGATCGTCACCAAGTACCTGGGCCTCAGCGTCAAGGACGGCCTGAAGACGTGGACCGTGCTCTCGACCATCCTGGGCGTGACCGGGTTCCTCCTCACGTGGGGGGTGTTCGCTCTGGTGTCCTAGAGCGAACATCGACGAGGGGGCCGCGTGTGGGTGCGCGGCCCCCTTTCGTCGTCGGACATAGCCTGCGCTTTGATCACGGTCCTCGTGGTCTGGAGCCACCGGCGCAATGCTCGGGGGAAGCTGGTGGTCGTCACCGCTAGTTCGCCGAGGGTCCAGCCGTCCCAGGAAAGCACATTGCATCGTGGTCGCCGATCGCGGTGATGACCACTGGGGGCCCTCAGATAGGATCTGTGTTCCTCGGCGCTCGTGCGCTGCGACTGATCGACAGAAGGACACTGAGGATGGACCTGAGCTTCCGACGGGCCGAGCCGCACGACACCACGGCGGCGCAGGCCGCCTACCGCGCGATCATCGACCACCTCGCCGAGACGGTGGACTATCCCCACTGGCACACCGAGAACCACCCCACGCCGGCGGAGGTCGCGGGGTGGGTCGAAGCCGGGGAGCTGTACCTGGCTGTCGACGCCGACGAGACCATCGCCGGGGTGGTGGTGCTCAACCATGACGCCGCTGACGAGTACCGGAATGCGGGCTGGGCGATCGAGGCGGAGCAGGACGAGGTGCTGATCGTCCACGCGCTCGGCGTGGTACCTGACCATCTCGGACTGGGCGTGGGGCGGTTCCTGGTGGACGCGTCGATCAGGGTGGCACGCGAGAGGAACTGCCGGGTGGTGCGCCTGGACACCTACGTCGAGAACCTCCCCGCGCGAAGGCTGCATGAGCGGTGCGGCTTCACCGATCTGGGCTGCCACACGGTGCGCTACGACGGCACTGAGCTGGACCAGTTCCACCTGTTCGAGTACGTCCTCTAGGGCCACCCGGCCGCCTGTCTCGACCACCTACTCGCTCCCTGAGGAGCGTCGTCCGCGTAGCGGCGCGGCGCGTCTCGAAGGGTCGTGGCGTGAGGTTCAGCGCGACCTGTTTGTGGCGTGCGCGACGATCCTTCGAGATCCCCCACCGATGACCCCAGGGGTCGATTCCCCGCTCCCAGCAGCTAGTCCTCGATGACGTCGAGGCCCTGCTCGCGGAGCTGCGCGAGGTGGTCCAGCATTCCCTTCAACACTGCCGGGTCGTGACCCTCCCAGTCCTCAAGCTCCGCGACGACGCGCAGCGGATGCCGGGTCCGGTATGACCTCGTGGGGTTGCCCGGGAACCGCTTGTCGGTCACGTTGGGGTCGTCCTCGAACGGGCCCGTGGGCTGCACCACATACACGTGACCGCGCTCCTCACTGCTGGCCAGAGCGGTAGCCAGCTCCGCTCCCCACACGGCTGTCTCCACCAGCGCCGAGAAGTAGATGTGGTTCGACACTCGCGCCGCGTGGAAGTTCGAGCCATGGCCGGGAACGAGCTCGGTGCCGACCTCCACCGCCGACTTCGTGCCGTGGTAGAACGGCCCCTCGACGTGGAAGCAGGTCTCGAAGGTGACCGGCGTGTGGGTGCCGGGGTCCTCGTCTGATGTCATCTCGCTCCTTGGCTGTGGACAGAGAGTCTGCCGTCGGTAGGTTCGCGGAGCGGCGGTTGGTGGCTCGTCGCTGTGGCATGTGACGAAACTTGACCTATCGGGCCATCCCAAGGAATGTCATCAGGAGGCGCTCCAACTCGACCATCTGCTGCCTTGAGAGGCGCCCGATCCTGACCTGCACATTGCTGCGTCGCACAGTCGTCAGCTTGTCCACCATCACGTCGCTGTCCTGAGCAAGGCCGGTGAGACCGCCCGCTGGGACCCGGAGGCGAAGGAGGGGCGCATCGACCAGGGTCGTCGTCAGGGGAGCGACGGTGATTGAATCTGTGAGTTCGAAGACATCGTCTTGGACGATTATGGCCGGACGAGGTTTGGAGGCAGAGATCCCGCCCGCCACGGTCCACACCTCTGCTCGCCTCATTCCTCGTCCCAGCCCACCGTCACGGCCTCGATGAAGTCCTGGTCATCTCCTTCACGGTCGTTCTGCGCGACGAGCGCCGCCTGGTGACCAGCCTCGCGCGCGAACTGCTCGGTGCGCACGTCGGGCACCCAGATCTGCACCGGGCGGTAGCCCCGTGCTCGCATCCGGTGGCGATGTTGCCCCACTCGATCGCTGACGGCCATACCAGTAGGTTACATGTAACGGTCAGCCGTGGCGAGACCCATTGACATGCCTGTGAGTGTCGCGCATGTGGGCTGTGCGGGTGACCTCGAAGGTAGCGTTGCCGGATGCCCGTCACGCTTCGTCCTTACCGCGACACCGACGCCGAGCCCACCTGGCAGGTCTTCCACGCGGCGGTGCGCGTGACGGGCGCCATGGACTACACGCCTGAGCAGCTGGAGGCCTGGTCGCCCGACGAGGTGAACCTCGAGGCCTGGGGCCGACGGCGGGCGGCGGCCTGGACGCTGGTGGCTGTTGATGGGGATCGGGTGGTGGGGTTCAGCGACCTCACCGACGACGGGGTGCTGGACATGCTGTTCGTCCACCCGGACGTCGGCGGGCAGGGAGTGGCGAGGCTGCTTGTCGAGGCGGTCCTGGGGAGGCCCGACGGCGGGGTCTGACCCGCGTGGTGACTCACGCGAGCAGGACGGCGAGGCCGGCCTTCGAGCGGCTCGGCTTCGTCATTGACCGCGAGAACCCGGACAACTGGACGCGGGGCGTCCGGGTCCCGAACTTCGACATGCACCTCGATCTCCCGGCGGAACCGGGCTGACAAGGCGAGGCGGCATCCTTCTCGTCGGGGTGAGCTGCAATGCTGGGCCCGTGAGCAGCAGCGACGTGCCGGAGGGCTTCTACGATGCGCTGATCACGCGGGCGCTCCGCCGCGACATCGCACTCTCTACCCTCCACCCCACCACGGCCTCCGTCGAACCGGCGGAGTTGCCCGAGGTGCTCGCCGAGCACGTGAGACGAGTGGCCAGGAGCGCCTTCGCGTCGATGAGCGAATCAACCCGCCGCGAGGCGGTGGAGCGGATGCTCGTAGGCCTGGACGCTGAGGATGAGGGCGTCGACGGCGAGCCCGCCCGGCTCCTGTCGCTGCTCGCCCCTGCGGCGCCGGGGCACGCCGCCCGCTACCTCGGCGCGCCGGAGACTCCCCTCTCCCAGCCGGCCCTCCTCACCAACGCGCGGGGCGAGCCGACGATGGGCAGCGAGATCGCCTCGGAGCTCGGCTCGGCAGACCGGGTGGAACTGCTCTGCGCGTTCATCAAGTGGTACGGCATCCGCACGCTGGAGAAGCAGCTGGTCAGCATCCGGGAGCGCGGGATTCCCTTCAGGGTGATTACCTCCACCTACCTGGGCTCCACGGAGCGAGCTGCGTTGGACCGTCTCATCGAGCAGTTCGGGGCCGATGTTCGGGTCAGCTACGAGACTTCCCGCACCAGGCTGCACGCCAAGGCCTGGCGCTTCTACCGCAACACCGGCTTCGACACCGCCTACGTGGGCTCCTCCAACCTCACCAGCACGGCGATGCTGGACGGCGTCGAGTGGAACGTGCGGCTGACCGCCACGTCCACCCCTGACCTCCTCCGCAAGTTCACCGCCACGTTCGACAGCTATTGGAACGACCCGGCCTTCGAGCCCTACACCCTCGCCGACGGTGAGCGGCTCGAGCGCGCCCTAGCCGAGGCGTCGGGGAGGTCCCGCCAAACCGCCGCGCTGACCGTCTCGGGGCTCGAGGTCCGCCCGTGGCCGCACCAGGATCGGATGCTGGAGGCGTTGGAGGTCGAGCGCGAGGTGCACGACCGCCACCGCAACCTCGTCGTCGCGGCCACCGGCACAGGTAAGACGGTGGTGGCCGCGTTGGACTACCAGCGGCTCGCCGCCGCCCGCGGATCGCGGCCCAGCCTGCTCTTCGTGGCGCATCGCCGCGAGATTCTCGAACAGAGCCTGCGCACCTATCGCGAGGTGCTGGCCGACGGCGGATTCGGTGAGCTGCTCGTCGCCGGGTACCGGCCCGCTCACTGGAAGCATGTGTTCGCGTCCGTACAGTCTCTGAACGCCGAGGCCCTGGCGCACCTCTGTCCCGGACGAGCTGCTGGAATCGGCGCGCATCGACGGTGCGAGCGAGGCGCGGATCTTCGTCACCATCGTGCTGCGGCTACTGGCGCCCGCAATGGTGACGATCTTCCTGTTCATCTTCGTCGCGACGTGGAACAACTTCATGCTGCCGCTGATGATGGTCTCGACCCCGGAACTCAAACCCGTGACGCTCGGGCTGTACGGCATGATGAGCTACTTCGCGCCGGTCAAGGGTGCCGTCATGCTTGGCTCCCTCCTGGGCGTCCTGCCGATCGTGGCCCTGTTCCTGACACTGCAGCGCTCCTGGCAATCCGGACTGGCTGCCGGCGCCGTCAAGGGCTGACGCCCGCACGCCGCGGCGTTGCGTCGACCGACGGCACTCTGACGGAACGTGCTCGTGTGCGGGCCAGCCAACGACGTTAGCGGCGACGTCCGGCATCAGCCGCACTCGGCGTGGGGGCAGGGCTGTCGCGGGGACAGAGGGGGTCAGCCGACGATCTCGATCTTGTGAGCGCAGGATCGACACTGAAGTGAGGGATTGTTTCCGGACCAAGAGCCGCCACCGGTAGAATCCGTGGGAGAAATGGAAGGGATCGAATGACCCGGAAGAAGTTCAGCCCGGAATTCAAGGCGGAAGCGGTTCGTGCGGTGATTGAGTCGTCGCGGACTGTTGCCGAGGTCGCGCGTGATCATGGTATCGGCTCGGAAACACTCAGGAATTGGGTGAATGCGTATCGGCGGGACCACCCGGATGAGTTACCGGAGATCAGCGAACCGGAGCGTGCAGAACTGGCACGGTTGCGTAAGGAGGTCCGTGAGTTGAAGGCCGAGCGGGAGTTCCTGGGAAAAGCGGCGGCCTTCTTCGCCAAAGAGTTCCGGTGACCGCGAAGTACGCGTTCATCAACAGCGAAGAAGGCAACTACTCGATCCGGAGCATGTGTCGGTGGGCGAGGGTGTCGAGGGCCGGCTACTACGAGTGGCTCAACCGGCCGGTCTCGGTGACCCAGCGGTGGCGCGACGAGCTCGGCGACATCATCGAGGTCCTGTTCGCCGACTCCGACGCCACCTACGGCTACCGACGGATCCATGCCGCCTTGGTGCGGGCCGGGAGGCCGTGTGACCCGCAGACGGTGCGTGCGATCATGGCCGAGCGCGGCTTGGTGGCTTGTCAGCCGCGCCGCAGCGGGCCCAGGACCACGATCCCGGCTGACGCGAAGGATCTGCCGGATCTGGTCAACAGGGACTTCACCGCCGACGAGCCCGGGCTCAAGCTGGTCGGCGACATCACCTACATTCCGACCTGGCAGGGGTGGGTGTATCTGGCCACCGTGCTGGACTGCTGCACGAAGAAGGTCGTCGGGTACGCGATGGCCGAGCACATGCGAACCGAGCTGGTCACCGACGCCCTGGCCATGGCGATCAGTAATGGCCATATCCGCAGCGGGGAGACGATTTTCCATTCGGATCGCGGGACTCAATACATGTCGGCCGAGTTTGCCGAGTTCACGCGCGCGGCTGGGATTGTTCGGTCGGTCGGACGGACTGGTATCTGCTATGACAATGCGTGGGCGGAGTCGTTCAATGCGACCTTGAAAGTGGAGCGGGTTCATCGGACCGTGTATCCGACTCGGCGGCATGCTATCCGGGATATTGCACGCTACATCGAGTTGCGTTACAATCAGAAACGGTTGCATTCCGCGCTTCAATATCGTACCCCGAACGAAGCAGAGCAGGACTGGTACGAAACCAACAAGGCAGCCTGAAACATGAATATCAAGCGGTCCGGATTTCATCCCGCAGCCCACACCGCGTGAGAGTTCTCGATCCGATACACGATGTCACCCAGAAGCCGACCGTAGGCAGCCTTCACGACGTCGACCCGATCCAGCGGCGACGGACCAGCCAACTCCGCCTCGGCCCGGATCCGCGCCATCACCTGCGATGGCAACAACTGGCCTTCCTCGATCACCGCTGGCTGCAGCATCAGCAATGCGCCGTCACTCTGCCACCACGCATTGCCGATCAGCGGGATGGCACCCAACAACACCAAGGGCTGGGACAGCGAGACCGCGGCCCCGAGCACCAGGACAAGCAGCACGGCCGTCACAGGAACCGTCATCCGGAACCCGCTGATCGGCCACCTGATCCGAGGCGGCTCAGCAGCCGACGTGCCCCTCACAGCGGTGTGGGCCACGACCTGCGTTCCGCAGCTAATCGGGTTTCTGGTGCTCGTGGGTGGGTGTTGTGGCTTGTCAGACGTGTTTGGGGTGGTGACACACGCGCAATCTCATAGTGACACGATTTGGGTGTAGGCTGCGCTCGGGTGTAGCGGTGTTGATGGTGGAGGGCTGGTGACATGTTCGTTCGGACGTCGACGCGACGGAACCGGGACGGCACGGCGGTGAGCTATCTTCAGCTGGTCCACAACGAGTGGGACCCGGCGGCGAAGTCGTCGAAGATGAAGGTGGTGTACAACTTCGGCCGCGCCGACCAGGTCGACCGTGCGGGGATCGAACGTCTGATCGGATCGTTGACGCGCGTGCTGGGCTCCGAAGCGATGCTGCCCGGTGCGGGGACCCCGGGGTTGGAGTTCACGCAGTCCCGACCATTGGGTGGCGCGTACGTGTTGAACGGTCTATGGGATCGGCTCGGGTTGGCCAAGACCCTGCGAGGCCTGCTGGGCGCCACCCGTCGGGACCCGGTCACCGAACGGGTGTTGTTCGCCCTGGTCGCGAACCGGGCGTTGGCGCCCTCCTCGAAGCTGGCCGCCACGAGTTGGGTGAACCACGACGTGCACCTGCCCGGCCTGGTGGAGGTGTCCGACGACGCGTGTTACCGGGCGATGGACTGGCTGCTGGAGGTGGAGGCCACCCTCGCCAAGGACGTGTACCACCAGGTGGCGGACCTGTTGAACCTGGAGGTCGACCTGTTGTTCTTCGACACCACCTCGACGTACTTCGTCACCGAGACCGCTGACGATCCCGTGTGGCGCGACCACAGCGGCCGCCCCCTCCAACCCGCCCCCGACGCCACCGCTGACCGAACCGCTGACGGCGAGGTGGCGCCGCCGGCTGGTGGGGTGAAGCAGGCCGGGTTCCGGACGTGGGGCAAGTCGAAGGACCACCGCGACGACCTGCCCCAGGTGGTGGTCGGGATGGCGGTCACCCGGGACGGGATCCCGGTGAGGTGCTGGTGCTGGCCGGGCAACACCTCCGACTCGGCCCTGATCCGCCAGGTCAAGGACGACCTGCGGGACTGGAGCCTGGCCCGGGTGGTGTGTGTCGCTGACCGCGGGTTCACCTCGGCGGAGAACCGCCGCTACCTGCAACGCGGCGCCGGCGGCTACATCCTGGGCGAGAAGCTCCGCTCCGGCACCGGTGAAGCCGACGCCGCCCTCGCCCGGCCGGGGCGTTACCAGGAGGTTGCCGGGAACCTGCGGGTCAAGGAAGTCAAGATCAGCGACCACGAGCGGTTCGTGGTGTGCCACAACCCCGAAGCGGCCGAACGTGACGCCACCGTGCGCACCCATCTGGTGGAGCACCTGCGTGGGCTGATCGCCGAGTCCGACAAGCTCACCGACACCAAACGGGCCGAACTCCGCGGGGTGATCAGCACCAAACCCGGCCTGAACCGGTACCTGCGCGTCACCCCCGGCGGCCTCCTGCGCGTCGACGCCAAAGCGATCGCCGCCGAAGCCAAGCTGGACGGCAAGTACCTGCTCCGCTCCAACGACCCGACCCTGACCGCCGAAGACATCGCCGTCGGCTACAAGCAACTCCTCGAGGTCGAACGCGGCTGGCGGGACATGAAACAGATCCTCGACCTCCGCCCGGTGTACCACCGACTGGAGGACCGGATCCGCGCCCACATCATCTTGTGCTGGCTCGCGCTGCTGCTGATCCGGATCATCGAAACCACCTGCGGCGACACCTGGACCAACCTCCGCGCCGAACTGCAACGACTCCACGTCGGCACCTTCACCGGCAGCGCCGGCACCTACCAACAGACCACACAGCCCACCCCCACCCAACAACGGATCCTGGACCAGCTGAAACTCGCCCCACCACCGCGGATCCTCGACCTCACCCCCACCACCTGACCCGGGCCAGCATCACCCCTAGCCACAGCGCCCCCTAGTGACACGCCGTGTCACCACCCCAACACGCATTCCTCCTAGCCAAACACGCAATTTGGGCGGCCTAGGCCGGCAACTCATCTGCGGAACCCAGGTCCGGGGCGGGGCTGAGGGACTGGGCAACCCAGTGCAGCTTCACGGCGTCTGTGACGAGCTTGCTTTTCTGGGCCACCTTGGCCGGCCCCTGGTGAGCCCAGCACTCGACAAGGGTGGTGAGTTGTTGATCGGCTCGACTGTCGCCGTGACACCACGGACCGATGGAGATCACCGCCCCAGGGCAACTCAGAGAGAAGCAGATGACTCCTCGCTGCTCGACCGCTCCACGAACTCGCGAAGGGCCGCAATCGAGGTGAAGACCCGGTAGCCCAACGCGGCCAAGGCGTCCTCGTCGAAGTCGTCTTCGTCGAGTTCGAGGACCACCTTCTCGCCCAGCCCCTCTTGCAGCCCGTGTGGCCACACAGCCTCCGCGATGGACAGCACCCTCCCCGTGTCGGGGTGCGCGATCTCAAGGTCGCGCTCCGGTTCCGCGTAGCCCTGGGTCGTAAGCCACTCGACCAGAGCGTCGATCTCCTGGTTGCGGGTATCGGCGGCGTCATCGTCGCCGACGACCACCGGGTAGTTACCCTCTACCGGTCCGGGGCCGACTAGAGCAGGGTCGAGCTGCCCCGAACGCAATCTCTGCAGAAGGGAGTTCGCGGCTGTGGAGAGCAACTCGCGGCGGGCAGCAAGGAAATCGGGGTAGTTGTCGATCTGCCACAGGTGATCCTCCATTGGCACCCACTGACTGGCCAGGGCGCCTGGAACACGAGCTTCGATCTCGGGCATGTAGATCGCGGGATCGGCATCGCTCACCTGCAGGTTGGTGTCCTGAGTGATCAGGCAGAAGTTCGCGATGGCGTTGACCTGACCCCGCGCGTAGCCGGCCGCGTAGAGCTTGGCCTTGGGGAAGATGTGGTGGACCTGAAGACCGTTGAGCCTCCCCAACAGCGCGTTCGAAATGGGGACGCCGGTGCCGAAGTCGCGGGCCTTCATGACACGGGTCAGCATGTAGAGCGTCGGGTAGAACCGAGCACCCATGCTTGTGCCGGCGAAGTCCTCAGGACGCACCGCCAGGTCGCCGCGCGAGAGCTCCAGTAGGCGGATCAAGCCCTCGACGCCCGCCTCGTCGACGGCTTCCAGGTCCTGCGTGAGATAGGTCTCGGTCGAGGCCGCGTAGCGGCCCCACATGCCCGTGTGGATGTACCAGTAGAGGAGCCGCGCCTGTTCGGACGCGTCCGGCAGGCGACCGCCGTTCCTGTGCATGTGTCGCGCGAGTACGACGAGCGGGAAGGGGAAGAGCACCCGTGCGTGGTCAAGCCCGAGGTGTCCGGCGATGACGTTCAGCCACTGATTCACGTAGGTGAAGGCCAGCCCCAGCCCCGTCTGCACTTCGCGCACGGGACGGTCGGCAAGAGCGGTGAACCGTGCCTTTCCAGTCACGATCCCGTTGACGACACGGAGCAGCCAGTCCAGGCTGAAGTCGTAGCCGCGTTCCCGCCAGTACCTCAGGTGCTCATTCATCTGGTGTCGTGCCTCGGGCCAACTGGCGCAGATCTTGGCCAGCGCGAGGTCGCCCTTGGAGAGCTTGGTCCCGCCCGAGTTCACCCGGTTGAAGATGTCCACGACGACGTCGATGGTCTTGTCGGCCCCGGTCACCTCCTCGACGTGCATGTCACGGTCACCGATGCCTGTGACCTGCGCCAGACGGGTCACGTACTGGCCGTTGCGGGCTTCGGGAGTATCGAGGGCCAACACTTGCTGGTAGTACTTCCCCGGGTTGGCAAAGAGGTCGGGCACCGAGACCCACTCAGCCGAGTTCTGCATCTTCTGTCGCGCGTAGAACTCGAACGTCTCCTCGACGACGTTGAAATAGAGGCCAAGGAAGGTCGAGTCGTTGCCCTCGAAGAAGCGTGGTGCGCGCCCACGGATCACTCCGTACAGCGTTGTCGCACGCTGTTGGCCGTCGAGCAGAAGCTTGATGGTGCCGTCCCGGTCGGTCGGCTCTCCCCGCGCCGCTGTCGTCTCTGCCGCTGTCGACCACGTCATGAAGCTGCCTACCGGGTACCCGCGGTACAGCGAGGTGAAGAGCCCGCGGACTTGGTCACGGTTCCAGACGTACCCGCGCTGGAACTCCGGCAGAGCGATCCCGCCGTCATCGATGTGATCCAGAATGGTGCTTACCCTCACCGCGTCCCCCGTAGCAGTCGATCTCCGCTCACCCTAGCCTTGGGTGAGGTGATGGTCATTGTCCATGCGGTGGTGAAGGCCGAGGGCGGCGACGTCTACGTACCTGTCGACGACGGCGGGGGTCGGAGGATGGCTGGAGGCGAAGCGCGGCGCCAACGCAGGGTACGGCACGCCGTCGATTGCCGCGGTGAGAGGGTGGGTCGTGTTGATTGCGCTGCTTGCAGAGTGCTAGCATCGTGTCATGACGACCCTGTATATCCGCGACGTCTCCGACGATGTCGCCGCTACCTTGAAGGAACGGGCGGCGGCGGAAGGCATGTCGTTGTCGGCCTACGTCGCCGCCGAGTTGGCCAAGATCGCCACACGACCCACCAACGAGCAGATCGTTGCTCGGCTCAGGGCGCGGGACCGCTCCAGTGGGCCCAGCTCCGACGACATCGTCGCAGCCGTGCAGGCCGGCCGCCGGTGATCGTGCTAGACGCCTCCGCGATGGTCGAGGCGCTGATCGGCAGCGAGGTCGCCGACGAGCTCTTGGATGCTCTCACCGGCGACGTGCACGCGCCGCACCTGCTCGACGTCGAGGTGTTGTCCGTGCTCCGGGGCTTGCTCCTGGGCGGCAAACTCGTTCCCGCTGTCGCGGAGGAGGTTCGCCGTGACCACTTCGCGTTCGCCATCAATCGCTACGAGGTCTCACCATTGGCTGATCGGATCTGGCAGTTGCGTCACCAGTACACGAGCTACGACGCCGCGTACCTCGCTCTGGCCGAGGCGCTGGATGCACCGCTGTACACCTGTGTCGCGAAGCTCGACAGCGGCGGCCACCACGCCAAGGTGCACCTGCTCCACCGAACGCACTGATCTGCCGCACAGGGATGAGCTGTTGGTGGCTTGGCGTACCACTGCTGACGAAGACGCCGCACCGCTAGAGGCGAGTCTCCTCAGACAGTTCACCGAAGATTTCGGCGTCAGATCCCAGCGTCGAGGGCCCGCTTGACAGTTGCGGCTTCCGAGCGTCCCTTGGGTGTCGAGTCCGGGTATCGAATCCTGGCTGGTCGTTCTCGCCGAACGGTCTGTCTGATTGACTTGCCGGAGGAAGGTTGATTCATGGTCAGCAGACAGTTCACTCTCGAGGACGCTCACGCGTTAGCTGTGGCAGCGCATACGGGGCAGGTCGACAAGCTCGGCGTGGACTACATGGAGCACGTCCTGGCGGTCGCGGACGGACTGGCCGACTACGATCTCGAGCTCCAGATCGCCGCCATGCTGCACGACGCGGTTGAGGACGGTGAGGGGATCACGCTGGAGTCGTTGCGCGGCGACGGCGTGTCCGAACGTGCTCTGGCGGTTCTGGCCCTGGTGTCCAATAACCTTCACGCGGGCATGCCCTATGCCGAGGTCATCGCACGGATCACGACGTCGTACGACGCGACGCTGGTCAAGATCGCCGACAACGCCCACAACTCGCGACCGGACCGGGTCGCTGCTCTGGCTGCGCGGACCGGGAAACCCCCGACGACCAAGTACGTCGAGGCGCGTCAGGTGCTGTGGCGCGCCGTCCCGAGCGAGGATGTGGCCCGGATCGTGGGCCGAGTTGCGCCGGACCTGCTGTTGATGGAACGGGCGCAGGCTTCACCCGACCCGCAGGTCGATTGATCTCCTCACTGTGTGGGAGAGCACCGCTGTCGCGAGCATCTCGACGTTGACGGCGTCCCGTGCGAGAACGATCAGGACCGGGTTGAGCCACGCGGCCGCGCCGCTCGCGGCTGTAGCAGCGACCCGGGTGCAGACTCAACTCATCTTGGGTTCTGCGTCCGGGAACAGGATGTCGAGGGTGTCGTCGAGCTCTGGGTCAGTGGAGTCGACTGCCCGCTGTGCCCACTGCCTCGAGTCATCGGGTCTTAGGCCGCGCAGCAGGTAGGCGAGGTTCGCGAGGGCTCCGGTGTCACCGGCTGCAGCGGCCTTCTTGAACCAGGATTCGGCGAGTCTCTGCGAGAGCACACCGCAGTTGACCATGGCGTCCCGATCGCCGGCATCCGCGGCGCGCTCGAGCCACTTCATGGCCTTGGCTGGCGACTCCTCCATCAGCAGATACCCGAGATGCGCCATCGCTTCGACGCAGCCGAGACGGGCTCCTCTTTCGAACCAGGTGCGTGCGCTGCTCGGGTCGGACTCCACAACCATCAGGCCGAGGTTGTATGCGGCGCGGCCATCGCCCCCGGCTGCTGCGCGTTCGAACCACGCGCGGGCTGCATGCGGTTGGTTGAGGCGCGTCAGCATCGCGCCGCGGTTGAACGCGGCGTCGGTGTCGCCTTTGACAGCCGCCGCCTCCGCCCAGTCGTCGGCGGCCTGGGGGTCGGAATCCTGGAGTAGGAGCCCCAGGTTTGACATGGCGCCCGGGTCCCCGTGGGCGGCTGCCTTCTCGAGCCAGTCGCGCGAGGCATCCAGGTCCGAGAAACGGTAGAACGAGCCGAGCGCGAACATCGCGTTCGGGTTGCCGAGGTCGGCGGCCTCTTCGAGCCACCTGCGCGCGGTGTCAGGGTCGCGTTCCTGCAGTTCCGTGCCCAGCCAGTACATCGCGTCGGAGTCGCCGTGCTTGGCGCGCCACTCCAGACGCGTCATCGGGCTGGCGTTCGGCGGTGGAGGATCGCCGAGCGAGCGTCGATCGGCGGCGGCGCCGTCGCGCTCAGGAAGGGTCTGAAGCAGGGCCATGATCCGGGCGGTCGCGCTGAGGCTGTCGCCGGCGAGGAAGTCGAACGCACGCCACGGATCGAACGACCTCAGACGGTCGCCGTAGCGGGCGTGGAGATACGCCAGGAGCCGCGGCGCGGGTTCAATGTCGTCCTCGGCGGCGAGTTCACGGAAGATCTCGCTGCCGTTCGCATCGATGACCAGCCAGGTCCCGCGACTGTCGGTCCTGACCTGGAGCGACGCATGGACAGGGTCGGTGTCGGAGGCGGATGAATCCCGCCACGGGGTTGTGCGCGCGGAGAGCAGCTCTCGCCACCTCGTCTCCTGGGTGCGCAGGTCGCCGGTGGCGATGGTGCTCCAGGACGGATCGGGATCGTGAATCTCACCGACGAGGGGATTGGAGAACCCCCCGAGCGCCCTCTCACACTCCGGGCAGCAGAACTCGATGAGGTACTGACTCACGGATCCGATCGTGAGGTCCATGCCCGGCCCGGCCCACCCGCATCGCGGGCAGCTGTAGGGGGCCAATGGTCGTTCGAATCGCCCGTCGCGTGCCACGTCGCACCTCTCTAGGTTTCAGTCACCTTGATCCTAATCATTTGTCCACCACGCCGACGTCGAGATCCGAGCCCGCCACTGCTCGCCAGCGGGTGCACAGTCATTGATGAACTGCATGCAGTTCTTCCAGACGCTAGGAGCCCTCCGTCATCGAGACTTCAGCGCACCTAGCCAAGCCCGGCCCGGTGCGCCAGGATCACCGCCTGCACGCGGTCGCGCACCCCGAGCTTCGCCAGGATGTGCGCCACGTGCGTGCGCACCGTGTTCTCGGTCAGGTACAGCTCCAGTCCGATCTCGGCGTTGGACAGGCCCTTCGCCATCACGACGAGCACGTCGCGCTCCCGCTCAGTCAACCGCTCCAGTTCAGGCACCGGCTGCTTCACCACCCCGACGTAGGTGGCCACCAGCCTCCTGACGATGCTCGGCCCCAGCGCGGATCCGCCAGCGGCACAGTCCTTCACTGCCCTGATGAGTTCGCGCGGCGGGGTGGTCTTGATGAGGAATCCCGCCGCGCCAGCTCTGAGGGCGCCGAGCACGTAATCGTCCACGTCGAACGTCGTGAGCACCAGACACCGCGCGGACGGGACGGCTTGGGCCAGCCGTCCGATCACCGTCACCCCGCCGACGGCAGCCTGGCTTCAACGGGCTCGACGGAAGCCCTCGAAGACCTAGGAGGTCTCATGTCCAAGATCTTGACGATCGCGGCGCTTGCCGGCGCAGCCGGCCTCTCGGCCATCGCCATCAACGACGCGGCCACCTTCGCGTTGACCGGGAGCTACAGCGCTGCCAGCGACGAATTCGGCGTCAACCCCCTGTACCTGGTCTCCGGGTTGGTGCACGGGCTGGCCTACCTCGCGTTCGCCGGGGTACTGCACGCATACGGGCGACGGGTCGACGACGGCAGCCGGCTCCGGCGGATCATCCGCCTGGCGTTGATCGTCGTCTTCCTCATCCTGGCGGCCGGCATGCTGACCAACACGGCGGTGTCGGCGGCGACCGGTGAGATGCTCGACGGTGACGGCCTCTACGGGGCAGTAGCCACCGTCTCGTTCCTGCTGATGTTCGTGGGAAGCATCGCGCTGGGGTTCTCGTTGCTCCCTCGGTCGGACATGAGGCTGCCGGCGTGGACGCTCGTCGCCATTCTTCCCGCCCTGCTGCTGACGATCCTGATCGGAGTGTCGGGCAGTCCTTGGGCGCATCCTGCGTATGTGGAGGCGCTGGTGTGCTTCGGCATCGCGTTCATCGGGCTCCCCCGCGACGGGTGGATCAGCGCTCGCCGGAGGTGGGTCCGGTTCTGGATCCCGTCCGTGGGTAGGCGTCGTGCAGGGCTGGCTGTCTGGGGCGAGAGCCCCCACCTGGGGCAGCCGGCCCTGTGTGCGGTGGGTCAGCTGCTGTAGCGATCGGCCATGGGGTCGACCGTGGTGGGGTTGTACGGGCGGAGCTGGCCGAGGCGGTTCCCGGGCTTACCGGCAACGCCGTTGACCAGTGTGGTGTCGATGGCGAAGGTGAGCACGGCCGTGGCGACGGCGTCCGAGTTCACGTCGAGGGCATGGTGGCTGACGTTGTCTATCGTGTCGCAGGCTTGGTGGTAGCAGGGGTCGTACGCGATGCCCGCGGTGCCGCCGTAGGTCGCGACCTCCTGGGCCGTCTTGAGGCCCTCTGCGCCGGTGAACAGTCCGCCGGCCGGGATGCCGACCGCGATGAAGGGCCCGTAGTCGGAGCCGCCCGAGAACGTCGAGTCCTGGTAGGGCTCGCCCCGGCCGGCGTAGTAGCGCTCGAAGACGTCCTCGATCTTGTCCGAGCCCGCGGGGATGGAGACGGGTGCGGTGCCGCTGGAGTTGTCTCCGTCGTAGACGCCGAAGATGTAGTTGGGGGAGGCCACCATGTCGAAGTTGAGGTAGAGGGCGATGCGGGCGGCCTCAGCGGGCGTGAGGCCGGCCACGTAGTGCTCGGAGCCGAGCAGGCCGGACTCCTCGGCGCCCCACCAGGCGAACCTGACGGTGTTTGCGGGCTTGACGCTGGCCATCTGGAGAGCCGTCTCGAGCAGCGCGGCGCCGCCGTCATCGATGTGATCCAGAATGGTGCTTACCCTCACCGCGGTCCCCCCGTAGCAGTCGACCTCCTCTCACCCTAGCCCGGCCAGCTGGTCCTCCTGCGGGCTTCGGGCTGAGTAGTCTCGCGGCATGGCCGAGCCGCATCACACAGTCACACCCGAGCAGTTGGCAGTCGAACTCGGTGCCAGCGTCAAGACCGTCCAGGCATGGCTGCGGGACCAGGGCTGGCAGTCAGTCCCCTACGACCGCCGGCGCCTCACGCCTGAGCAGGCCGCTCAGGTGCGCGAGTGGTTCAAGCGGTAGGTAGCCCCACCCAGTGGCTGACTGGCGCAGGTCAGCCTCGGTTGCGCCCGGCGAGAGTCGGAGAGCCTGGAGCTGGTCTGGAACCAGCCTTGAGCTAGGATTGAATCAATTTCCGAGAAATGATTCAGGAGCTGGTGATGGAGGACATGACGGCGACGATCCGAGGCGCCCTTGCTGCTGCAGGGCTGTCCCAGCGTGCGCTGGCGGATCAGACCGGTATCTCGCAGCCCACCCTGAATCGCATCCTTACCGGCGCCCGCGCGGCGAAGATGACCGAGATCCTGCTGATCGCCGACGCCGCTGGCTGCACCGTCGCCCAGCTCACCGGATCGGCGGTGGCTGACCGCGTGCAGTGCGCGGCCCGCGCCACCAACGGCGCAGACATGGATTCGATGCGGCAGCGGCTCCTGCACTTCATGGAACTCGACGCCTACCTCGACGACCAGGCCATTGCGGCGCAGTGATGGCCTCCGACATCGAACATCAGGCAGCTGAGGCGGCCGGGGAGTTCCGTCGTGCGCACCGTCTCGGAATCCAGCCTCTGGGCGACCTTGTTGCCCTGATCGAGCAGACCACCGAACTCGATGTTGCCGTCCTTGACGTCGGACCCGACGAACACGGCCTGACCATGCGCGACCCCGCCAGAGACCGGGTGTTCATCGGCGTCGCCCGAACCCGAAACCCGATGCGGCAACGCTCTACTCTGGCGCACGAGCTTGGGCACCTGACTTTCCAGGACTGGGACGTTCCCCCGGGTGGCCGTCCGTTCGAAGAGAAGCGCGCGGACGCCTTCGCCCGTCACCTCCTCATCCCAACCGAAGCTATCGCGGAGTTCTTAGGCGACCGGAAAGTCACCACTGAGGCTGACCTCTCTGATGTGGTTCAGCGGTTTCTGGTGTCGCCAGCCATCGCGGCAATTGCCCTACGGCAGGCGGGTTACATCACCGCCGAGATGTGCGAGGCGTGGATGAACCTCTACACCCCAGCCCTCGCAACCCGCTTCGGGTGGGGCGACTACTACGCTTCCCTGCAGGACGACTCGGATCGCGTGCGGGCGCCTCAGCGGCTGGTTGCCCGGGCGATCAATGGCTATGCAGAAGGGGTCGTGACAGCCCGGCAGATCGCTGCACTGCGCGGTCTGCCCGTCGGGTCGGTGGTTCGAGAACTCGCCGAGGCCGGGATCGCTCCCGTCGAACATGACCCGGCGGGGATCGCCAGCTCGGACCTGCCGGACGTCGAGGTGGACCTCAGCGGCTTGGACGATGCGGACTCGGTGTAGTGACGCGGCCGATCATTGACGCTGGCCCTGGCATCAACTTCCTCTCTCTCAACAAGGAACGGCTCCTCAGCTGGGACGTCGCTGCACGAGAACGCTCTAGCATTCGCTCGTGGATCCTCCTTGGGAAACAGCGGGTCAGAAGACCAACCGGAACAGGGCGTCGATCCCAAGGACCAGGAGGGTCAGGATCGGGAACATCAGCGCCGCCAGCCACTGGGTGCGACGGGGTGGGGAGTCGGGGGAGCGAGGGTCGGCCACGGGGTCCGGGGTGGCGAGGTCGCGCCACGTCAAGACCACGCTGGCCACCAGCAGCCCGACGCCCACCGCGAGCGCGAGACGCCAGTCAAGCTCCGCCACCACGTCGGTCAGGAACAGCATCGCTAGCACGAGAAGCGCCATGAGTGCCGCGCCCAGAAGGCCCACCACGGAGTACCTGGCCTTGGCGAGCCACGGGAGTACGTGCCGGGGGAGGGCCATGACGGTGCTGGTCAGTCCGAGGACGACGGCGAGCGCCACCATGTCGCCGAGCGTGACGGCGAACTGCGTGCCGGCCGCCCAGTCGTCGACGGCGCGTGGAACCATCAGGAGCCCGAGCAGACCCATGAGCGCACCCACCACGAACGACGATCCGAGCCGAGATCCTGCGGCGGGCTCGGGAACCAGCGTTGTCGCGTAGCCCGTCGCGTCACCGAATGCCCCTTCCGCGGACTCGCCGGATTCAGCGCAGTGCGCGTCGACGGTGGCCAGGGCATCGCCGATCTGCTCGCCAGTCGCGTCCTGCATCCTCATGGCGATGATGAAGTCGTCGCGCCAGCGCTTGTCGATGTGCGGGGTGGTGATCTCGGTCATGTCAGGCCTTCCTGGGGTCGACGAGTGAGTCGGTGAGGAGTCGGGTGGTGTCGGTGAAGTGGACCCAGCGGGCGGCTTCATCAGCAGCCGCGGCTCGGCCGATGGGCGTAAGGCTGTAGTACTTGCGCCCGGGGCCGCCCTCGCCGGGACGCCATTCGATCTCGACCCAGCCAGCATCCTCGAAGCGGCCGAGCAGCGGGTACAGCGTTCCGCCCTTGACCGTGCCGAGGCCGGCGGCGGCGAGCCGCGCGGCGACCTCGTAGCCGTAAGTGGGTCCGTCGGCGAGGATCCGCAACACGCACACACCTAGGACCCCGCGCAGCCACTCGCTCGGCCATGCGATGTCAGATTCCATACCTAGATCGTACGCCTGACTAGTTAGCCGGTCAACCTACTACGAGCAGCTGGGGCGGCTCAGGCCGGGGAGACGATGTGGGCGATCAGGAAGCACAGCCAGAACGCGACCGTCACGCCGCCCGTGACCAGCCCCACCCACACCGACCTGTGCCGATCGCTGCGCTTGAGGGCGTACACAGCGAGCGCGAGCCCCGCCAGCGAGAAGGCGATCGACGTCATGGGCAGCAGCTGCGAGTTGGATTCCGTCACCTCGCCCTCCTCACCCGACGGCGCGGTGCGGCTCAACAGGAGCGGCCAGGCCAGCGCGACGAGCGAGACCAGGCCGAAGCCGAGGGACGACCATGCCGGGAGCGGGTGGCGTGGAGTGGGCTACTTCCATGCTATTCCCGCGGGTGTGCGTCCGCTCGCGCTCTAGCCCTCAGGCGATTGCCTTGTTACCCTGGGCGGAGTGCGCGGATCGCGCCAGGAAGCCTCGTGAAGGGAGGAGAGAGATGTCACCCATTGCCGTTGTGCACGCCTTCTCAACCCCCCACTCACTTGAGGCCCCCGCCGCCTGACACTGCCCGCCGGGTGCCTCCTCCTCAGGAGAACCACCCTTGCCCAACCTTCTGTCGTCGTTCAGTTGGAGCGACGCCCCGAATACCGCCTACCGCGACACTCTCGCCGACAATCAACGCTGGTCCACCTGGGACTCCATCGAGCGGCTCTGCCGCGGACCCGAGCCCTGGCCGGACTGGCTGGTGACCGCCGCGGCGGCCGTCGACACCGACCTCGGCCTCCTCAAGTCCGGCAAGGAGGCGGACGTCTCCCTGCTCGAACGCGCTGTGCCCGACGACCCGTCGCGCTCCGTCGTCCTGGCCGCCAAGCGCTACCGGTCCACCGACCGCCGGCTCTTCCACCGCGACACCGGCTACACCGAGGGCCGCCGCCTCCGCAACAGCCGCGACACCCGTGCCGTCGCGCGGAAGTCCTCCTACGGCCGCACCGTCGAGGCGGGCCTCTGGGCGCGCGCCGAGTGGAACGCGCTCGTCACCCTGTACACGGCCGGCGTCCCCGTGCCGTACCCCGTGCAGATCGACGGCACGGAGATCCTCATGGAGTTCATCTCCGACGGCGACGCCGCGGCCCCGCGCCTCCACCAGACCCGGCCCTCGACGGCGCAGCTCGAGCAGCTCTTCGAGCAGCTCCGGGAAGCGATGCAGACCATGGCCCGCCTCGGCCTGGTCCACGGCGACCTCAGCCCGTACAACACGCTGGTCTCCGGGATCGACGACGAGCCGTGCCTGGTGATCATCGACGTGCCGCAGCTGGTGGACCTGGCGTCCAACCCGTACGCCTTCGACTTCCTCCACCGCGACTGCACCAACATGGCCACCTGGTTCACCCGCGCGGGGCTGGCGGTCGACGGCGACGACCTCCTCGGGGAGGTGCTGGCCCACGCCTGGTGAGCGGCGGCGAACCGGTCGCTCTCATGGTTGGTCTACCCACCACGAGAGCGACCGGTTCTGGCACACCTACTGCAACACCAATGTTGCAGTAGGTGTTACAGCTGACCCAGTGCCCAGGTGGCTCGTGGGTCGCGCTTGGAGTTCCCGCGCCACGTGACGATGCCCTCCTGCTCCAGCGCGGCCAGCGCCCGGGTGGCTGTCATCCGGGTGACGCCGGCCAGGTCGGCCAGCTCCCCGGTGCCCATGGGGCGGTGGTGGAGCCGGAGCACGGTCAGGATGGCCCGAGCACTGGACGTGAGACGCGCGGTGACCTCCGCGGGGAGGGCGTCGACGGCGAGCAGGGTGAGCTTCACGGAGGAGGACGTCTGCTCGTAGATGGGGTCGGCCAGCCCTCGCCGTCGCATCTCGCTGAAGAGGCGCCGGATCCCCTCGCCGAGCTCCCGGGTGATCCCAAGGTCGGCGCACACTCGGGCGATGCGCGGGTTGCGTGCGTACCGCGTCACCTCCAGCGGGCGCGACGGGTTGGCAAGCCCCGGGAATCGACCAGGGGAGGTGATCTCCACCCGGTTGGGGAAGATCTCGAACCGGACGTGATCGCCCATTGTGCTGTAGGACCGGTGCACGACCGCGTTGACCAGTCCCTCGAGCCAGGCGTCGCGGGGGATGCGTGAGGTGGCCTCGAACAGGCCGGCGGGGCCGAGCTGCTCCCACTTGGGCATCAGCGGTTCGATCGCCTTGGCCGCTTCCCTGATCTGCTGGGGGATGGAGCCCTCGATCCGCCTGTCTCCCCCCGCCTCGAGCGTCATCGCGTCGCCCACCCCCCTCTCGTCCGCGCCGTACTTGAGCACGCGCACGAGCGCGTTGGGCAGTTCACGTTGCGGTCGCTCGTCGAAGAGCAGCGCCGCAGCAACCGTGACGCGGCCCCGTCGATCGATGAGGTCCCGGGCGGCGAGCGCTCGCTCCGGGGAGCCCACGCCGATGAGCGTGGCGTAGCTGGTGAGCTGGGCGGGGTCGAGGTCGTCGACGCCCAGCGTGGTCGGTGACGCCTCGTACTGGGCGGCCCCGCGGTCGTAGACCAGCTCCCGCTCCTGCGCAGCCGTGAGCTTGCGAGACTCGTCCCCGATGCGGAGGTAGCAATCGCCCTTGTGGGTGTGGTGCACCGTCTCCCCGGGCTCCACGCGGAGCACCATCACGGTCCGGGGGTCGTCTCCGCCCACGCTCAACTCCTCCACGTGCATGCGCACGGGAGGCTGCGTGAAGTCCATGGCCGCCTGCCTGATGGCGTTACGACGCTGCGGCGGGACATCCTCGAGGACGCCGTCGTGCATGCCGACCACGATGACGCCGCCGTCGGCATTCGCCATGGCGACGAGCGGAACCGCCAGGTCGCGCGGCGAGACCCCGGCGGACTTGCGCTCGAACCACTGGTCCTCAGGCACCCTGGCGAGGGCGCTCTCAAGCAGGTCCGGGGTCTGGGCCAGCGCAGCGTCGACGGCGGCTGATGTCATGGCTTACTGTAACATTTGTTCAGTATGTTGCAGTGCCGACGCGTCGCTCACCCGGGGTGGCCCGTCAGCCGAGGGCGCGCCTCACCGTCTCCTGGAGCTCCTTCCAGCTGACGACGAACTTCTCCACACCCTCGTCCTCGAGCACCTGGAACGCGTCGTCGAGGTCGACCCCGGCGTCCGCGATCTCCTTCAGCACAGCGCGACCGTCACCCGCCGTGCCCTCCATGCGCGGGCCGATGTCGCCGTGGTCAGCGAACGCGTTGAGCGTCTTCTCCGGCATGGTGTTGACGACGTTGCTCGCCACCAGCTCTGAGACGTACAGCGTGTCGGGGTAGGACGGGTCCTTGGTGCCCGTCGACGCCCACAGCGGGCGCTGCGGGTTGGCGCCCTTGGCCTTGAGCGCGGCGAAGCGCTCCGAGCCGAACACTTCCTCGAAGGCGCCCAGCGCCACCTGCGCGTTCGCGATTGCGGCCTTGCCCTTGAGGTCCTCCCGGCCGAGCTTGGTGAGGCGGGCGTCGATCTCGACGTCGACCCGCGAGATGAAGAACGACGCGACGGAGTGGATGGTGCCGAGGTCGCGGCCGGCGGCGTCGGCAGTCTCAAGCCCGGTCAGGTAGGCGTCCATGACCTCGCGGTACCGGTCCTCATTGAAGATGAGGGTGACGTTGACCGAGATGCCGCGCCCGATGACCTCCGCGATCGCCGGGATCCCGGCCTTGGTGGCGGGGATCTTCACCAGGAGGTTCTCCCGGCCGACGGTGTCGTACAGCTTCTGGGCCTCCGCGACGGTGGCGTCGGTGTCGTGCGCGAGCTCCGGCGACACCTCGATCGACACGCGGCCGTCGAAGCCGCCGGTGCGGTCGTAGATGGGCTTGAGGAGGTCCGCGGCGTCGCGGACGTCGGTGGTGGTGGCGAGCTCGATCGCCTGGTCGACGTCGGTGAGGCCCTGGAGCTGCTCGGCGTAGGAGTCGCCGTCGCTGAGGGCGGAGGCGAAGATCGTCGGGTTGGTGGTCACACCCACCACGGACTTGGTCTCGATGAGTTCGGCGAGGTTGCCCGAGGTGAGACGCTCGCGGGAGAGGTCGTCGAGCCAGATGGAGACGCCGGCGTCGCTGAGGGCCTTGAGGCGGTCGCTCATGGAAGTCCTCCTATGGAGTGGGGTCTCTTCGAGCCTAGGCGGACGGGGGTCACAGACGGTGGCGTTGCTTCTTGTTGCCTGCTTGGGGCGTTCTGACTCCCAGGGGGCAGAACCGTGACCATGGAGTGCAGGAGTGATAGCGAGATATGTGCAGGAATGATGGCCGAACGAATGCAAGAGTGATACTTCACCGTGTGCAGGACTGATACTGTTGCCTCATGGTGTACCGAGAACGCTTGGCTGACAGCCTGGTTCGTCGAGCGCTGGGCACCTTCGGTGCCGTGATCCTCCAGGGTCCTCGCGCCGTGGGCAAGACGACCACCGGCCTCCAGTTGTCGGCAAGCTCGGTGCGTCTGGACTCCTCGCCGAACGCAGCGAGGCTGGCGGAAGTCTCGCCGGGTACGGTGCTGACTGGCCCAACTCCTCGCCTGGTCGATGAGTGGCAGCTGGCACCGGTGCTGTGGAACGCAGTCCGCCACGAGGTGGACCAACGTGGACTCGCCGGACAGTTCATCCTGACCGGCTCGGCAACGCCCGCCGACGACCTCACCCGGCACAGCGGTGCTGGGCGCTTCCAGCGGGTCACCCTGCGTCCGATGTCGCTCGACGAGAGCGGCGACAGCATCCGAGCGGTGAGCTTCCACGACCTGTTCACCCATGCCGACGCCGATCACGCGACTGGGATCGCCGGTCTGGGGGTCCAAGCGTCGAAGAGTACGCCGCGCTGATCGTGCGGGGCGGCTGGCCCGCGCTGGTGATCGAGCCGAGCCGATCCCCCACCGAGTATCTCGCCGGCTATCTGGACGACGTGGCGCGCGCGGATCTGCGGTTTGCCGGGCTGAGCGCCGACCCCATTCGGGTGGGCGCCCTGCTGAGGGCTCTGGCCCGGAACACCGCCACCGAGGTGTCCGCCACCAAGCTGAGCGTGGAGGCGGAGATCCCCGCCCCCGGGACCGCCAACCCCGAGGTGTCCGCGCAGACTGTGCGCAGGTACATCGACGCGCTGACCCGGGTGTTCGTCGTCGAGGAGCAGCCGGCTTGGGCGCCGCACCTGCGCTCGAAGGTCCGGTTGCGAGTGCAACCCAAGTGGCACTTCGTCGACCCATCGCTGGCAACCGCGGCTCTGCGCGCCGGGCCGGGCGCCCTTCTCGGTGACCTTGAGGCGTTCGGGCTGCTCTTCGAGTCGCTCGCTGTCCGTGATCTCCGGATCTACGCCCAGATGCTGGGCGGCGCGGTCTACCACTACCGCGACAGCTCGGGGCTCGAGGTGGATGCCGTCGTCGAACTCGGAGATGGCAGATGGAGCGCATTCGAGGTCAAGCTTGGGGGGCAAGCAGTATCGACGACGCCGCGGCCAGCCTGAAGCAGCTGAGCGCCAAGGTGTCAGTGCAGCGCGCGCGGGACCTGGCCACCCTGAACGTACTGACCGCGGGAGCCGAGAGCTTCACCCGGCCCGATGGCGTCAACATCATCGCGCTGGGCCACCTCCACGCGGGCCGCCCCCTGTGACCGTCGCTCCGGTGGTGGGTAGAGCAATCCTCAGAGCGACCGGCCCCCAGGGGTGTCGCGGGCCATCGCCGTCAACGCTCAGATCCGGGGGCCACGCAGCAGGGTGAGCACCGGGACGAGCACCGCGCGCGCGGCCTGGGTGAGGGAGACGCGGTCGTAGAGGCGCAGGGTCTCGCGGAGGAGCTGCTCGTCGTCGGCCGCCGGGTTGGCGTCTCGGATCCGGCGCATGACCTCCACCAGCTCGCGGGGCGGAACCTCGTCGAGCGTTCGCGGCCCCAGCTCGCGCACCCGGAACTCGGGCTGCTCGGGCAGGCGGTAGGTGCGGGCGTGCACGCCGGAGGCGCCCAGCGGGTCATCTCCCACCAGGAGGCCGCGCTTCTCGGCTCGGTAGATCGCGGAGTTCAGGACCTGGGCGATCGCCTTCCCGACGCGCGACCCACCCGACGCCCGCACGTACGCGGTGCGGAGCCGGTTGCCCCGCACCGGACCCTCGACGGCGACCACTCGCAGCAGCCCGTCCAGGATGTCCGCGCTCGTGCCCTCGCCGACCGGCACGGTTGACCCGTCGAGTTCCCGGTACCGGTCCAAGCCGGCCGGTGGACGGAAGATCGCGTCCACGGAACCGCCCAGCTGCGCCAGCGGATCCCACGTCACACCCAACGCCGAGCGCCTCGCCTGCGCGGGCGCGGGGGCGGAGGAGGGGACGCCGCGCCGCCCCCGATCGAGGGCCAGGTGCAGGTTGGCTCCGAGCTCGGGGTACAGGGTGGTCTCATCAGACCCGTCGGTCTCCGGGATGGGCGCCCCGAGGGTCTCGGATCCAGCCTCGTCGGTCTCTGCGAGAGGTGCCTCCTCGGACAGAGCGCGAGGGTCCGCCTCTACCTCGGGGTCGCTCTCCTCGACGATCACCTCAGGCTCCGCGTCGGGGTGGTCGAGGAAGACCGGCTCAGGGTCCTCCGCCTCGACGGCGCCGTCGTCGGCCTCGAACACCCCGACGACCTCCTCGACAACCGCCATCTCCGGTAGCTCCAGCTCGAACTCCTGCGCCGCGTCCGATGGCTCAAGGAGGTCGTCCATGAACTCCCCGACGCCCTCCGGCTCCGGAGGGTCAAGCTCGAACTCCTGCGCCGCGTCGGCCCCCTCGATCTCCACGCCGTCGTCAACCCAGCCGGAGGGACGGATGCCCATCTTGTCGAGCTCATCCCACAGCGGGGCGAGCGCGGCGGCCGGGTCGACGTAGAAGGCCGACTCCCGGACGCGGAAGAACCGCCACCCGCACCGCTCCAGCTCCCGCTGGCGGGCGAGGTCGCGCTCGTACGCCTCGGGCCCGTGCCAGGTGTCGCCGTCGCACTCCACCGCCAGCCGCGCCCGGGCCCCGACCACCACCAGGTCCAGCCGGTAGCCCAGCGCCTCCATCTGGGGCACCACCGTGTAGCCGCGGTCCACGATCCGGTTGTGGATCCGCTGCTCGAACAGCGAGTCGAACGGCTCCACCCGCTCGTCCTCCGGCACCACCGACGAGGCGACCTCGCCGTCCGACGTGATGCGACCGGCCACGCCGTAGGCGTAGTCGAGCAGCTGGAAGCGCAGGTCCTCGGCGTTGGGCAGCTCGCCCAAGGAGATGGAGTGGAAGAGCCGCACCTGGTCCTTCGCCCGGCTCACCGCGACATTGAAGCGCTGCACGTACATCTCGCGGGTCAGCGCGCCCAGCCGTCGGCCCGGCTCCACCGCCGACACCATCGAGAGGAACACCACGTCGCGCTCCGAGCCCTGGAAGTCCGGCGCGGTGCCCACCCGGAGGCTCCGCCGGGCCCACTCCTCGGCGGGGATCTCGGCCAGCAGCAGCGACTCGATGTACTTGGCCTGCCGATCCCCCACCAACGAGATGACGGCCAGTGACGCGTTCTCGAAGGCCGGGTCGTCGAGGCAGGCCTTGAGGTCGTCGACGAGCGCGCGCGCCTCGGCGCGGTTGATCTTGCCGGTGGTGCCCTCCTCGGCTCCGTCGGGCACGTGGGTCACGACGAAGGGGCCAGCCGGTCGGAGCCGAACTGCCGCACCGGGATGAGCCGGATGCCGTTGGGCTCGTAGGCGATGCGGTTGGAGAAGCCGATGATTTCCGGCACGCAGCGCCGGTGCTCCACCAGGGTCAGCTGGCCGCCGTAGCGCATGGCCGCCTCGTCGAAGAGTGAGCGCTGCGGGTCCTGCCAGGTGTCCTTGTACCGGTCGTCGTGGAGGTACTGGGCGGCGAGGTCGCGGAGCTGCTGCTGGTCCACGCCGACGGCGGCGGGGGAGACCTGCTTGTCGTCGCCGATGACGACGATCTTCGGGGCCAGGTACTGCAGGAACGTGGCCTCCAGGCCGGCCTGCGAGGCCTCGTCGACCACCACGACGTCGAACATGTTCTCCTGCATTCGGAACTGCTCGGCCACCCGGTACAGCGGCATGATCCACACCGGGACGGCCGGGCGGCAGCGCTCCATGGCGCGCCGGATCTCGGCCCGCTGCTGGGCGGCGTACTTGCCGGTGCCCTTGCCGAGGCGGCTGACCTGCTGGGAGTAGCTGCGCAGGTCCGCGCGGCGGCCCGGCGTGAGGCGCTCGCTGCCGACGGCGTGGCCCCACGCGCGCTCGGCGGCGATGTTCTCCGCCACCGTGCGCAACTGGTGGTCCGCCACCGAGATCTGCGCCTGGATGCTGTTGGCGTCCACCTGGTCCTGGGCGAGCACCCACGCGCCGACGGCGCCCCACCCGAACGCGGCCTCTTGGTGGGCGAGGCGGGAGTCCCAGGCGTCGTCGTCGGGGCTTGTCAGGACGGCTTCCGCGAGGGCGGGGGCGGTGGTGCGGACCTGGTGGGTGAGGGTGTCGCGGCGGGTTGTCGCCTCGGAGACCTGCTCGAGCCGCACCAGCCGGGCCAGGGCGCGGGCGTAGCCCTCGTGGTCCCGGGCCTCGACGGCGTGGCTGAGCCGGTGGACCGGCTCGGCCGCGTCGGACCAGCCGGCGACGGTGGAGATCGCGTCGCCCAGTTCGTTCAGGGGCCCGCGCGCGGCCGCCACGGCGTCGGCGGCGTCGATGGCGTCGATCGTCCGGGTGAGGCGCTCGACGGAGGCGCCGTCGCTCCATGCCGGGGCACGATCCCGCGCCGCCGGAGGAACTCGTCCTCGGCGCGGATGCGGTCGCCGAGCTCCACCACCCGGACCAGGTAGCTCAGCTGGCTGCGGTGCCACTCCACGCGCTCGCGCGGGGTGTCCTCCTCGGGAATGTCCACCGCCGACGGCCACGCCCGGTCCAGCTCGTCGAGCAGGCCGGAGGCGTCGCGGTGGGCCATGAGCACCCTGAGGTCCGCCTGCTTCGTCGGGGGCAGGCCGTCCACCCGGGCCTGCTCGAGCACCTCTCGGCACTCCTTGACCACACCGGGCGTGAAGGCGCCGATCTTGACCGTCCCGTCGGCGCGGGTCTTCAGGGCGCCGCCGTTCACGAGGTGGCGCTCCAGGGCGGTGGCCATGGCGTGCATGCGGTCCATGTCGCCGGGGAGCTCGACGCGGACCCCGGCCGGCAGGTGTTCGAGGACGGCGTCGATCCGCCCGATGCCTGTGGCCAGCTCGGAGGCGCGGGCGCGCCAGATGTCGCCGGTGCCGCCGCGCACGGCCGCGAGCGCGTCGTCGATCCACTGGAGGGGCAGCCGCGCCAGATCGGCGGCCATGGTGAGGTGCTCGGCGAGTCGCTGCCTCAGCTCCATCCGCTGCTCGACGGGGAGGGCGCGCAGCGCGGCCCGGCTCTCGTGGGTGGGGCCCTCGGCGAGGGGGGCGGCCTTGGCCTCGGCCTCGGACTCCGCGCGCACGTGCGCGGCGAACGTGTCCGCGTCCAGCACGGTGGCGCTCGGAATCCGGCGACGGCTGCTCTCGACGGCGTCTTCGCCCAGCGAACGGTCGCGGAGCAGGGCCAGCCATTCGAGGGCCTCGTCGTCGGACAGCGGGGAAGCGGAATCGGGGGTGAAGCCGACGAAGTCGGCGATCCACCCGTGCTGCCCGGCCTCGGCCTGGTAGCGCTGTGCGATCGCGGCGAACGTGCCGGAATAGGCGCCGTGGCTGAGCTCGGCCACCTCGTGGGACCGGGCGTCGACGAGGCCGCGGCTCAACGCGCGCCGTCGTTTGTCCAGCTGGGCTGCCTGATCGGCCAGCTGCTGGATGCGGAGGGCTGAGGCGTGCTCGTCGTTATCGCCGGCCCGGCGGGAGATGTGGTCGACGGCGGTGCGGAGGTCGGCGAGGTCGTCGCGGCTGGCCCCGATGACGGACACGGCCAGCGGCTTGATCTGCGCGGGCAGTTTGGTGCGGACCTCGCGGAGGGCGCGGTCGGTGTGGGCGGTGACGAGCACGCGCTGGCCCTGGGCCAGGAGGTGTGTCAGGAGGGCGGCGGCGGTGTGTGTCTTGCCGGTGCCCGGCGGGCCCTGCACCAGGGTCTGGGCGTGGCGGTCGACGCGTTCGAGGATGCGACGCTGCACGTCGTTGAGGGGGAGGGGCGCCACCACCTCGTCGTCGAAGGTGAGGATGGCGCCGGGGGTGGAGACCTCGGTGACCGGGGGGAGGCGGTCGGGGTCGATCAGCGGCAGCAGGCCGGCCGGGACCTCCTGGGCGGCGTCGATCTGGGCAGCGATGTCCTGGAACGCCTGTACCAGGCCGGTGCGGTTGCGGGGGCGTAGCACTAGCGCGGGAGCCCAGGCCACCGTCGGGTACTCGTGGCTCGTCGGCAGGGCCGCGGCGTCGTCCCAGCGGCCCTCCGCGTGCAGCTGCAGCGCGACGGTCCGGCCCAGGGGCTCGATGTCCGCCGCGTCCAGGGGGTTGCCGGTGAAGTCGTGGCCGCGGGTCTCGAGCTGGCCGACCAGCGACTGATCGGGGATCAGGCTGGGGTCGAGCATGTCCAGCTCGACGTGCATGCCCACCGACCCCTCGTCGAGGAAGAAGTCCAGACGGCCGTTCGACTCCTCCAGCTTGGGGATCACCGGCACGGTGAACAGGTGTCGCCGCATCCGCTCGTGCCCCTCGGGCGCCCAGGCGAGGAGCCCGACGCCGAGGAGGAGCTCGAGCTCCTCGCTCTTCTGGGTGGTCTGGACGTAGAGCTTGAACAGTTCGGCGTAGGCGTCGCGGACGGGCTGCTCGCGCAGCGTCACCTCGGCCCAGGCGTCCCATTTCGCGCTCCACGCGTCGAAGGCCTCTGCCACCTCGGGGTGGTCCTCCGAGCGCTGCGGACCGTCGGGGGCTGGCCGCCACTCGGCGAGTACCGGGCGCTGGGTGGGGTTGAGGGCGTCGCCGGTGATCCAGCCGTCGAGCGACGTCGGGATGCGGGGCGGATCGGAGGGGATGAGCCTGTCCACGCTGAGGAGGGGTCCCTGATCCCAGGCTTGTCCGGGCTCGACGCCCCACCGGACGGCGTGCGCGTCGGGGAGGTCGCCCAACCAGTGGACGGCGCCGTCGCGGCGGTAGGCGTCGATGTCGCTGACGGGGGCCTGCCGGAGTAGCTGGGCCTTCGCGAGGAACGTGAAGAGCCGCACGGCCTTGTCGACGTAGTGGGGGGAATCAGACACAGGAAACGACCTCGGGGGTGGGCTCTACGAGAAGCTCCAGGGGCGGCAGCCGTCGCGCGTGAGCGCGGGCAGGTGGGTTTCCCGCGGCAGTCGACCGTGACACCGGGTCTGTCGGGGGGTTCATCGCTGGGGAGTTCGCTCTCGTCGGGACCTGAAGGAGCTTAGCCGCTGGTCGCGCTCATCAGGCGTCGGGCGGGGTGGTCCCGGGAGAACCGGTCGCTCTGAGGGTGGGTAGACCAACCCACAGAGCGACCGCCTCTCTGGCTCCCCGTCAACCACCGACTAGCCGGGTCCGGGCCGTTGTTCGTCCCTTGGCTCTGAACCCGCCGAGGTCCTTGACTCCCGACGATTAGGCGCCACAATTGTGGTCATGACAGCCGAATCCTTGCGTGAGGTCCGCGACCACTTCAGCGAGGTCGTGGACCGCGTCGAGCTCCACCATGAACGGGTCACGGTCACTCGCAATGGCCGTCCTGTCGCGGTGCTGATCAGCCCCGCCGACCTGGCCGAACTGGAGGAGACCCTCGACGTTCTGTCAGATCCTGACGCGCTGGCCGACATCCGGGAGGCGGACGCCGCCTATGCCAGAGGCGACGTCGCGCGAGGGGATGACGCAATCCGGAGCCTTCGCCGGTGAGCCCTGGGGCGAACTACGAACTGGTCCTGACTCCGCCCGCCATCCGTGCGATCCAGTCAGAACTGCCCGAGGCGGTGGCGGCCGCGGTGATCGAGTTCATGACCGGACCGCTGGTCGAGAACCCGCGGCGTGTGGGCAAGATGCTTCGGCGCGAGTTGGAGGGCATCTGGTCCGCTCGACGAGGCACCTATCGGGTGCTCTACCGCATCAATGATCACGTCGACGAAGTGGTGGTGCTGCACATCGACCATCGTCGAGACGTCTATCGCTGAGTCCGGCACGGTCGACGGCTGGCCGTACAGTGCGCACCGATACCCGCCGGGGGCTCGCTTCATGCGGTGCCCGAGCAGCGCTGTGCCGTAGGTTCTGGGCATGAAGCCTGGCGGCGTGTCGTGCCCGATCTTCAGCCGTGGGCGCTCGCCCGCTGCGGGCGGCGGCGGAGTCGGGCAGGCCGCTGTCATGCCCCTGCGACGCTTCCTCCGTGAGGCTGGTTACAAGATCGCCACCCGCACCCCTCACCGCTGGCCACCCTCGGCGAAGCCCATCTGGTGGTACGCCGACCGGCGCCTGGCATACTGCGCTCTGAGGACGGGGACCTCAGCGTCCACGTAGTCGTGAACGACCACGTCCGTCTTGCCTTCGTGCCGACGCAGCGCGCGCCCGACGGCCTGGATGACCAGCCCCGGGCAGGAGATCGGTCCCGCGAGGATGACGGTGTCGATGATGGGGGCGTCGAATCCTTCGCCTCCATAGGGGACCGTCGTCATGACGAGGAGTGACTCGCCTGCGGACGTGTCCGCGATCCTCGCTCTGATCGCGGCCAAGGCCTTGGCCCCGGTGCCGCCTCGCATGATCAGCGCTTCTGCCTCCGGCAGGAGCGCGGCCAACTCAGTCAGGTGATCGCGACGGCGCGACAGAACCAGGCACTTGCGGCCGTCAGCCAATGCAGCGCTGATGTCGGCGGCAATCTGGCGATTGCGGTCGGGGTCTTCGGCCAGCCGCCCGCCCAGTTGGCCGATCGCACCCGGCGCGCTCATGTCGAGGTCCCGTGGACTGCAGTAAGCAGTCTGGTGGACGTGCAAGACGCGATGGGGACCGTCGTAGGGGGTGACGAGGGTCGCCTCGCTGGGAAGGGTGTCGCGAATCGTGTGGCGGATTGGACCGAGTTGCCAGGTGGTGACCTGCTCCAGGCCGTCCTTGCGTTCAGGCGTCGCGGTGAGGCCCAGCCACCAGGCCGACTCGATGTGAGAGACCACCTTCTCGAACGAGCCGGCAGCCAGATGGTGGCACTCGTCGACGATGACCTGGCCGTAGGGTGCGGTGAGCTCGCGGACCTCGTCGGGGCTGTGCCTGGCCAGCGTCTGCAGAAGCATGATGTCGACCTCTCCCCGTGTCTTGACGCGGCCCCCGCCGAGTTGCCCGGCCTTGACTCCGAGGAGGACTTGAATCTGTTCGCGCCACTGGGAAGCGAGCGCCGTCTTGTTGATCAGCACAAGGGTGGTGACCGCTCGCTCGGCGATGATCGCGCAGGCCATCACGGTCTTTCCCGAGCCGGTGGGTGCATGCAGGATCCCGTCCTCGTGGGCCAGCATCGAGTCCACCGCTGCCGTCTGTCGGTCGTCAAGGTCCCCGAGGAAAGGCACTTCGAGCTCAGTGCCCTGGCAGCGCTGATCCTCGCTGACCAGGTTGCTCGCGGCCTGCGCGATCAGGTCCGCTGCCTGGTGGCGAAGCCCGCGCGGGAGGATCAGGTCGCCGTTGATGGCCACGTCGAAGCCCTGGATGAACCGGGGAATGTTCCAGGTGGAACGGCGGGCGCGCTGCGCCTCGTAGAAGGCTGGGTTGTGAATCGTGGCGCTGTGCCTCAGTGCCGCCGACAACTCCGGCGTCAGGTCCCCATCCCGGATCGTCAGTGCCGCCCCGAGTGTCGACCGCACCAGTGCGGGGACGCTGGGGTGGATCGCGGTCGCAGGAGAAGCCTCCAGCCGCGTCACATCAGGTCCGACGACCACCCGTTCCTGACGTCCCGCCGCTGCCACCTGGCGTGGAGTCATCCTGTCCAGATGCGAGAGGTACTCCCACTGGTCGGGCCACGGCTCCCACGTGGCCATGTCGATGAACAGGGTTGTGCCGCGTTCAACCCGGCGGTTGCCATTCAGGGGCGCGGCGATGAGGTTTCCGACCCCAGACGAGCCTGTAGGCACGGTGTCCTGGTTCGGGAACAGGCGGTCGTAGCTGGCCAGCGGCATGGATCCACGCAGCGCCATCGCCCTGTGGATGCAGGCCGTACCCAGCGCCCGCGCGTCAGCTGCCGGGGTCGCGGAGGTGAAGAAGGTCCAGACGTGCGCGCCCTTGCCGGATTGGGAGATCTCCAATGCGCAGGGAACGCCCAGCGAGCTGGCGGCCTTCGAGTAGGCGTGCGCGTCCAGCATCGCCTGCGGACCGTCGAAGTCTGCGGCGAGCCACCAGCAGGTCGCATCAGGCAGCAGGGGATACAGCCCGATGAACAAGTCGTCGTCGGACCGAAGGTGCGCTACAAGGGCGTCGACGGTCAGCGGAAGCGGGCGCCGGTCCCACAGAGAGCCCTTGCCGAACGCGTCGCGCACCACTGGCGACCAGCCCTTCGTGCCCTTCCGTGGGTTCTCCCAGTACCGCGCGTAGACGTCGCGTCGCGCCGCGAACATCCGGGCGAACAACGCCAGTTTGGCCTCCGGCGGTGACGAGTTGGTCACCAGACCTGGATCGGAAGGCGTCAGCGTCGGTTGCTGCACCGGCGGCTCCACGCCGTCGGTCACCTTGAGGAGGTTCCTCAAGCGCCGGTTCTCAACGCGGAGGTTGGCGATTTGACGCTCCAGCTCCTCACGTCGGCCGTGTGGATCCAGCTGTTGATCGCCGGACATCAGAACCTGTCAACTTCGTCAGATACTCCGGTGATCGGGTCGACCTTGGCGCGCGAAACAGCAGGCTCGGACGCCTGTTCCTCCGTGCGATCGCCATCAATGGGGGCGATGCCCAGGGTTCGACGGATCCGGCGCACGATCGTTGGAACGTCATGCGTTAGCGTCGCGCGGATGACGGTCGGGTCCACCAGAAGGTATCCATGCGCGATCCGGTTCCGCATGCCCCACATGAGCGACCAATCAGCGCCGAACAGCGACTGAAGTTCTGTTGGGTCCAGTGCGGCGAGCGCCTCGATTCCGGCCGAGAGGCGCATGCAGACGGCGTCGATGACCAGTTGGTCATTGAGGTCCTGCTCAGCGTGGCTCTGCATGATCTCGAAGAGGGCAAGAGCGTCGCCCCGGATATCAGAAGTGTCTCTGTTCAGAGCGCTACCGCCTCGGCGAGGATCCGATCCCGAAGATCGGGCCGTAACACCGTGTCGGGCACCAGATCCACCGGGCACCCCACCACCCGGCTCACGTCGCGCTCAAGCGCACCGAGCTGCATCAGACTGAGGGGGCGGGCCATCGTGAACAGCAGATCGACGTCAGAGCCCTCATGGTCCTGCCCCGTAGCCACAGATCCGAAGACGCGGACATCGCGGCCACCGGCAGCTGCCACGAGCCCCTTGACTTCACCTGCGTGCTGGCGCAACCTTCGACCCAACGGGGACGTGCCGTGGAAGCGGAGCAGGCGGGACACCTCGGGCTGGCTTCGACCGATCTCGGCCGCGATCTGCGTCTGCGTCATTCCGGCTGCAGAAGCCTGCCGCACGGCTCGGACCAACTCGCCACGGCCCTGTGCGATCAGTTGGTCCGCGCGGCGCGCTGCCTCCGCCAGGGTGCTGGACATGAGCCGAGTATAACAAGTGCTATGGACTCCGGTTCCAGCTGACCGGTCGCTCCGGCGGCCCTGCCGCCATCGCCGCGGAGAAGGGGCGCCAGTGCGGGGCCCCACGCTCAGGCAGCAGACCAGAGGGTGCCACTACGGGCTCGATTCCGCGCTCCCCGCCGTTGGCCTGAAGTGGCGGGTGTGTGTGCGCCCGCGGAAACGTGCCCGCAGTGGGGGTCACCCTGCCCCAGCGTGAGCGTGGAGAGCCGCACTGGCGCCCCGCTGCCGCGGGCCGGACCGGCGTCGCTGCCACCGTCCCGGTCCGCAGCGCGGCGGCGAGGAACTCGCCCGTGTTGTCGCACCACACACCGATCGGGTGATACCCGAACGTCCTCTTAAACGTCGGCGACGCCAACTCCTTCTCCGAGTGCGTCACCACGATCGTGGCATCGACATCCAACACCACCGTGCTGCCGAGATCGGTCCCGGCGACCTTCGAGGCCGGGACACCGCCAGCGGCTGTCAGTTGGGCCCAGACGTGGCGACGGACGCGGGCCCGGGCCGCCTGGATCTTCCTGCGCCTGGCGTCGGTGACCTCGTCCAACGCACGCCACACCGTCGGAGCAGACGCGACCGGCCCCAGCACCTGCCCCTGGTGGCGCAGCACGTCGATGTCGGAGATCGCCTCCCCGCCGTCGGCGAGCATCACCGCGACATCGGTCAGTACCTGGCCGCGGTCATGCACCGAGGGGATGAACGAACGCCGGGCCATCGCCGTCGATAGGGCTCCGGTCAGGCCGGTGTTCTCGGCCAGCATCCTGAGTCCGATGCTGCCGGCGTGGGCGATCACCGCGCCGCCATCGCCGGTCACGGACATACCGGTGGACCACGAAGTACGCTTCACCTACGGAGTGCCTTCCACTTCAGGGGTTTTGAACAGTCGCATGTCCAAGTATCCCGTAGTCAGAAGGCACTCCGGCCTATCTGCAGCACGCGTCGCTCACTCCGCCATGAACGATCGAGGCTAGGGGCCAGCGCCAGCGAAGCCGAGTTCGTCCTGCTCAAGTTCCTGATGGACGGGGAAACCTATTACTTCGCGCCCACGGCAGTCTCGTACAGCGACCGCTGGTACCGAGCAGCCCGGTGCCCTCTGCTCTCGAGATCAGTTGGATCGGGATCGGTAAGCTGCCAGAGTGATTGGGCGGGGGCGGGGAGGTAACTACTACTAGCTAGCTAGGCACCACGCCGACCCGGCTCCATCGCGGTGGGCGAGGGCGCTCCTTGACCGGCGCGATCTGCTCGCCGTCTGGCCCTTCGCCCCGTAAGGTGTGACGCGCCCGCAGGTGTGCCCCGTGATCGGGGATGATCCGCTAGCCGCCTCTTGCGAAGGCCTGTAGGTACCTGTGTTCCCCGCCTCGGCGGGGCTTCCGGAAATTGTTGCGCAAACTAGCCGCCTCGTGACGGATGGCGTGCTATCCTTCTTCGAAGGAGCCAGTGAAGGTTCCTTCGCGGGTGACATGAGCAGCGTTGCACAGCCCGCAGACAATCTCCGACCGGGGTGGGGATAATGACGACGAGGCAACTCAGTGAGCAGGCGATGTCGGTCTGGGCCAAGACCGGAGGGCCAACCGAGTGGCTGCCTCTTGATCAGCATCTCCTCGACAGCGTCTGGATCGCTGCGTATCTCTATGACAGTTGGATTTCCCACACTGTCAGAGAGCGCTGGAATTCCACGGGACTGAGTGACGGGCAGTTCAGGTCTATGGTGCTGTTTCTCGCGGGCGTACATGACGTGGGAAAAGCAGCCCCCGCGTTTGTCGCTCAAAGCGAGCCGTTGGCGCAGAAGGCACGCGACGCCGGCCTCGCCTGCCGCCTGATGAGCGAGATCCGCGACGACCGACGGGAACTGCCTCACTCGTTGATCAGCGAGTACTCCTTGAGGCAGTGGCTCATGCTCGAAGGGCTCGACAAGGAGGTCGCAGAACCGCTCGCCTCCGTCGTCGGCGCTCACCATGGTACCCCGATGGCAGAGGGACGAATGCGAAACCCGCGCATTCGGAAGCAGGGAATGGGAGGAGATCCCTGGCGGGCGGTGCGCAATGAGCTCATCGACTGGATCAGTGAGCTCACCGGATTCTCTGAGGTTCTCGTGAGTGGCGATCTGCCGCGTATTCCGCTTCCCATTCTGGTCGAGGTGACCGGACTCGTGATTGTCTCTGACTGGTTGGCCTCAAACACGAGACTGTTTCCGCTCCGCGGTCGCGACGAGGATGGGGCGCCGACTCTTGACATGGGTGCGCGGGCGCTCCACGGATGGGAGGAGGCGGCGATGCCTCCTCCGTGGGAGCCAGCGCCCGTGGACACGAGCGACCTCGAGGCGTTCTTCCGCGCCCGGTTCGCCCTCCCCGACGACGCGGTTCCGCACGCCGTTCAGCAGACAGCGGTTGAGTTGGCTTCGACTGTGGACGTGGGGCTCATGTTCATCGAGACCAGCACTGGAGGAGGAAAGACGGAGGCCGCGTTGGCTGTGGCTGAGGTGGTTGGCGCCCAACGGGGAGCTCAGGGAATCCTCATCGCCCTGCCCACCCAGGCAACGACGGACGCAATGTTCACCCGCATCGCGGACTGGCTGGAGAGACTGCCAGAACTCCCCAAGGAGTCCGCGGCCTGGGCCGTGACCCTCGGCCATGGAAAGGCCTCCCTCAACAGGCGCTACGCCAAAATGTCTGAGGCGGTGCGTAACTTCGATCACGTGTTCAACACAGCCAGAAGCTCCGGCATCCATGAGGATGAAACCGACGGCATGCTGTGCAATGCCGTCGTGCATCAGTGGTTCCTTTCCTCCAAGCGTCGTCTGCTTGCAAATTTCAGCGTGGTGACGATCGATCAGCTGCTCATGGCCGGGCTGCAGCGCAAGCACCTCATGCTCGCCCACGTCGCACTCTCCGGGAAGATTGTCATCATCGATGAAGCGCACTCCAGCGACGAATTCATGTCGGTTTATCTGGAGTCTGTTCTCAGCTGGCTGGGCGCCTACGACGTTTCTATCATCGTCCTCTCCGCAACACTCACCGCCGAGCGGAAGCGGGCAATGATGAAAGCCTACGCGGGCGCGCGCTCCGCAGAGATCGATGCCCTCCCTATGTGTGAGGACGACTACCCGCTGATCTCGGTTGTCCCGCGCGATGACCAGCCCGTGAGGCTCGAGGTGGTGGACGAGCGGGGCCAGGAACGCAGCGTCACCTGGTCGTGGCATGGAACCAGCGTGGAGGAGATCGTCGCATCGGTTCGTGCAGACGCGGACGCGGGCGCGTGTGTTCTTGTGGTGCGCAACACCGTCAAGGATGCCCAGGCCACCGCCGATGCGCTGACCGAGGCGGGGTTGCCGGTGACGCTCAACCATGCGGGATTCATTGCGGTCGACCGCGCCAACAACGACCTCGACCTCATCCACCGGTTCGGGAAGGGGTCTGACGAGGAAACTCGGCCCGGCCAGGTGGTCGTGGCGACGCAGGTGGTCGAGCAGAGTCTGGACATCGACTTCGACGCCCTCTACACCGACATCGCCCCGGCCGACCTCCTCCTCCAGAGAATCGGCAGGCTCCATCGCCATTCGTGGCGAGCCCGCCCGGAGTCCCACCGTGAAGCGCGCACATTTTTCCTGACCGACGTCGGTTCGGGTCCCATCCCCGCGCCGACCAAGGGATCAGAGATCGTCTACGGCGGGTACCTCCTGCTGCGCACCACAGAGGCGCTCACCAAGCACGGCGCCGTCATCACGCTCCCGCAGGACACGGCGCCGCTGGTTGCCTCGGCGCTAGGCCCCGAAGCGGAGCTCTTGTCGGACTGGGCAGGACCCGTCAACACGGCCCGCGGGAAGTATCTGGCTCAGATCGCCAAGGCCCGGGCCAAGGCGGCGCAGTGGTGCGTCCGTCCGTGGGCCGGCGCGGAGGACGACCGCGCGACGCTCGGCGAGTGGCTGGCGACCAGCGGCGACTTCACCGAGCTCGCGATGGGTGCCGCGGTGCGGGACACGGAACCGTCGCTGGAGGTCATCCTCGTGCCGACCCTGCCTGACGGCTCCAGTGCGATCCGACCACCGTGGCTCAAAACGGGAACCAGCATCCTGGACGTCTCGTCACTGCCCAGCGACGACCTCGCACGCGAGGTGGCCAGCTGGTCCGTGCGCCTCCCCGGGCGGCTCACGCGCTGGGACGGGGCGCTGGATGCGGTCATCCAAGAGATCGACCGCGACCCCCGCACCCGGCGCTGGCTTCTGAGGCGACACCCACTGCTCCGCAGCGAACTGCTGCTCGTCATGGCACAGACCCACGAAGGGAGTAACACCTTGTCAACGACACTCACGGTGGGGACGCGCAGCTATGAGCTGCGTTACTCGCCCGAACAGGGGATGGAGGTGAACGACTCATGAGCTACGACCTGCTCACCGAACGCTGGATCCCGGCGATCCTCACCGACGGCTCAGCCGTGCGGCTGTCCATCCGCGATGCCTTCACGCGTGCCAGCGAGGTGCGGCGTATCAGCGCAGATCTGCCGACCCAATCGTTCGCCGTCCTGAGACTTCTCCTGGCCATCCATCACGACGCGGTCGGGTTCCATCGGAGCGCGGACGTGGCTGCAAGTCTCCGCGATGGGCTGGACCAGTCCACCATCGCGGCCTACCTCGATCGCTACGCGGACCGTTTCGACCTCTTCCATCCGGAGCGTCCGTTCATGCAGGTCGTGGGCCTCCGCACAGCCAAGGACGAGGCCTCGCCATTGGAGAAGCTGATCAGCGATGTGCCCAACGGGGCCCCCTTCCTGACGACGCGTGGAGGGGAAGCACTGAGGGTTATCCCGGCCCACGAGGCGGCGCTGTGGGTGGTGCATGCGCAGGCCTTCGATGCGGCTGGCATCCGCTCGGGCGCCGTCGGGGATCCAGAGGTCAAGGCGGGCAAGGGATACCCCATCGGCCCCGCCTGGGCAGGGCAGATCGGAGGCGTTGTGCTGCATGGCCAGACCCTCGCCCACACGCTGGTCTACAACGTGGTGCCGACGCCGGAAAACCCGCTCGATCGCCCAGTCTGGACGAACGACGTGCCGCAGACAGCAGTGCGACAGATGGAACCCGATCCCCAGGGCCCGGTACAAGTGCTGGTCTGGCAGTCGCGCCGGATCCGGCTTGTCGGGGATCGCGACGGTGTCACGGGTGTCGTTCTGGCCCAGGGCGATCGGATGACGCCCCAAAACCGGCAGTCGCTCGAGCACATGACCGCATGGCGCTACTCCGAGCCGCAGAGCAAAAAGCACAAGATCCCGGTCTACATGCCCCGCAAGCACGACCCCAGCCGGGCCGCATGGCGAGGCATGCCGGGACTGGTTTCGGACGCCCCGAGCCGGACGGCGGACGGGCATGAGGAGAGCATCCGGCCGGCGACGGTCGCCAGCCTCGCCGGGCACTCCGAGCAGTTCACGGAACTGGACACGGAGGTGGTGGTTGAGCTGGTCGGCATTGAGTACGGTCCACAGGAAGCGACCGTCAACGACATGGTGCACGACTCACTCGACCTGCGGCTCCGCATGCTCGGCGAGGACGCCGCCGAGGTGCAGCTGATGCTCTACGACGTCGTCCGCTCTGCCGACCAGGCAGTGTGGGCACTGGGACGGATGGCCGCGAACATCGCCAGCGCTGCCGGGGATTTCGACGGTGTCGATGGAGCCCGGGATCGTGCCCGTGAGACAGCCTGGGCTGAGCTCGACCACCCCGCCCGCAGCTGGCTGGGCACCCTCGATGCCGACACCGACACGATCGAGGCCCGCCGCGACTGGCACAGGCGCGTGGCGGCAGTGATCGAAACCCTGGCCGCTCGCATGGCCGTGAGCTGCAGCCCGGCTGCGGTAACGGGGCGCATGACGAAGTTTGGCTATATGACCGCAGCGAAGGCCGAGAGTTACCTCCGCGCCGCTCTCCGCAAGGAGCTGGTGCTTGCCTACCCGCAGGATCCCAACAAGGAAGCAGACAATGAGCAGTGACTTCAAAGTCGGGTCATTCGTCACCCGACGCATCCATCAATTGGTCGGGGCTGACCCCGGCCGCATGTCGCCGAACTCCAAGGCTCTCCTGGCGCAGCTGCGTCAGGCTGCTGCGGCCGAGCCCGGAACTGCCCCCGCCGTCTGGGCAGTGACCCTGGAAGGCATCCCTGCGGACCTACCCCGGGGCTACCGGGAGCGGGCCGAGCAGGCGGTGCACATCGCCCTCACGCAGTTCGCGGTGCATCAGCAGTCCCGGTCGCGGAACATGCACGATCCGAAGCAGCCGTTCGGCCGTGCCGTCCGGCGCCTCGCCGACATCTCGAACAAGGCGGAGCCGCATGAGTCACCGGTCTACCGCCGGTTCACTGCCATGTCGACGGCGAGCACTCTGCCAGGGCTCCTTGCCCACTCGCGAGGGCTGATCACCCAGCTTCGCACGCATGAGATCGCGTTCGACTACGGCCGATACGCCGAAGACCTCTACTGGTTCCTGGCTCCCTCCGGTGCACGTGACGTGCACCGCCGCTGGGGCCGCGACTTCCACTACCTGCAGACCGAATCCAACGAAGGAGTTTCAGAATGACCACGTACCTCGAGATCCACGCGATCCAGTCCGTTCCTCCGGCGAACCTCAACCGCGACGACACCGGATCCCCCAAGAGCGCCATCTACGGCGGCGTCACGCGCGCCCGGGTGTCCTCACAGTCATGGAAGCGCGCCATGCGCACCGACTTCAACAATCACCTCGATCCGAAGGACGTCGGCACCCGCAGCCGGATGCTGGTCACGTCGATCGAGAAAATGATCGTCGAAGCCCGTGAAGACCTGGCCCCCCAGGCTCAGGAGCTTGCTGTGGCGGCCATGGAAGCGGCCGGCTTCAAGAAGCCTGTACCCCGCAAGACCGGCAAGGACACGGCGGGGGCTCCGGAAACCGGGTACCTGGTGTTCCTGTCGCAGCGCCAACTCGAGAGCCTTGCGGCCGCAGCCATCGAGGCCAGCGGCGAGGACAACCCGCTCAATGCCATGAAGGCCGCCAAGGTCAAGGATCTCGTTGACGCTGACCACTCCGTCGACATCGCCCTCTTCGGCCGGATGGTCGCCGACGCCGCTGATCTCAACGTCGACGCGGCCTGCCAGGTTGCCCATGCCATCAGCGTCCACGAGGCCATCCCCGAGTTCGACTTCTTCACCGCAGTCGACGACGCCAAGAGCCGTAACGCTGACGAGGAGGACGCGGGCGCCGGAATGATGGGCACCGTCGGTTTCGTGTCCTCGACCCTCTACCGCTACGCCGCGGTGAACCTTGATCAGCTGCGGGCCAACCTCGGCGATGAGGAGGCGGCGCGTCTCGCGCTCGAGGCCTTCGTCCGGAGTTTCGTCAACTCGATGCCCTCGGGGAAGCAGAACACGTTCGCGAACGGCACCAGGCCGGCTGCCGTTCTCGTGACCGTCGCCAGCGGCCAGCCGAGCAGCCTCGTCGGCGCCTTCGAGAAGCCCATCCGCTCGAGTGACGGCTACGTCGCCCGGGCGGTCGAAGCCCTGGCCAAGCACGCTTCAGAGGTGTTCGGCACCTGGCGTCAGCCGAGCAGCGTGTGGGTCACCGGTACGCCGTCCGAGCTGGGAGCACTGGCGGACCTCGGCGACCTGCGCTCGTTCGACGAGCTCGTGGAGGCTGCTGGCAGCAGCGTGCTGGAGTCGGTGTGAGCGTCCTGAGGCTCAGGTTGGCGGGCCCCCTACAGAGCTGGGGGGCCACCAGCCGATTCACCCGCCGCGGCACGGAGCCGATTCCCACCAAGAGTGGGATTCTTGGGCTGCTCGCCGCCGCCGAGGGCCGCAGAAGGAGCGACCCCATCGAGGACCTGCTGAAGCTCGAGCTCGGAGTGCGAACCGAACAGCAGGGCCAACCCCTCCGTGACTTTCACACCGCGCATCATCAGGTCACGGGGGCGGCCATGCCGTTGACCGACCGCTACTACTGGTCGGATGCGGTGTTCACCGCCCACATCGGTGGCCCGCGTGAGGTGCTGGAGGGGCTGGCGGAGTCGCTCCGTGATCCCGCTTTTCCGCTGTACTTCGGTCGGCGGGCATGTGTGCCCGAAGGACGGATTGTCCTCGACATCGTCGAGGCGTCAGTAGCCGAGTCGCTGAGCGACATGCCGTGGATGGCAGGCGAGACGGGGCGGCGGCAGGCGAGGCGTGAGAGCAGCGTGGAACTGCCCGTTCAGGCCGACCAGTCCGTGTTCCCGGACGAGGTCCCCAGCAAGGAGCTCCCGGACGTCCCGGTCTCCTGGGACCCCGAGCGCCGTCAGTACGGCACACGCATGGTCGTCGACAGTTTCGTCGTCATCCCCACCGGCAACGACGTAGCCGAAAGCCGCGGCGGGCCTGCACACGATCCGATGGCCTTCCTGGGAGGAGTGAAATGATCCTGACCCGTACGTATCTCAACGTTCGGCGTGACGGTGCGCGGAAGCTGCTCGGCTCGCCGCAGGCCATGCATGCGGCGATCATGAGTGGGTTCCCGCCGGATGTGGAGCCGGGCAGGCCTCTCTGGCGGATCGACCCCGACGATCCGCTGCGACCCGCCCTGTACGTCCTCAGTGAGAAGACTCCCGACTTCGTCCATGTCGAGGAGCAGGCCGGGTGGCCGAGCCAGCCGACGACCCAGTCGATGTCGTATGTGCCTCTCCTTGATGCGGTGTCGGAGGGGTCTGCGTGGGCGTTCCGCTTGACGGCCAACCCGGTCCATCGGGCAACCATCAACGGGCGACAGCAGATCGTCGCGCACGTGACGGTGGCGCAGCAGGTCGGGTGGCTCTCGTCACGCCAGGAAGCGATCGGCGTGGACCTGGGGTCCGCTGAGGAGCCCACGTTCACGCTGACCAGCCGTGAGGTCCGCAAGTTCCGGCGCGCGGAGGGCACCGTCACGCTGGGGCGTGCCACGTTCGACGGTGCTCTGAGAGTCACCGATCCGGAGGCATTCCGACGGGCGCTGACCTCAGGGATCGGCAGGGCCAAGGCCTACGGCTGTGGCCTGATGACACTCGCGCCCTTGTGATGAAGGGGGCGGCGCCTCCGTCGTCACGTCAGCTGCTCCGGGTGGAGGACAGGGTCACCTTCCTCCACCTGGAGCGCTGCACGATCAGCCGTGACAGTAACGCCATCACCGCGACCGATCAGCGCGGCACCGTCCATGTGCCGGCCGCGACGCTGAGTGCCGTGCTGCTGGGCCCCGGAACGCGGGTCACGCATCACGCCATGATGTTGCTGGCGCAGTGCGGGGTGACTGTGGTGTGGGTGGGGGAGCAGGGGGTCCGCTACTACGCGCATGGCTCGTCTTTGGCGCGCAGCACGCGCCTTCTCGAGGCGCAGGCCGATGCGGTCTCCAACACCCGTAAGCGGCTCGCGGTCGCGAGGCGCATGTACGAGATGCGGTTTCCCGATGAAGTCGTCTCCGGCCTGACGATGCAGCAGCTACGGGGCCGGGAGGGGGCACGCGTCCGGTCGATCTATCGGCTCCATTCCGAGCGGACGGGGGTCGACTGGAAACGTCGCGATTACGATCCCGAAGCGTTCACTGATTCCGACGCCATCAACCAGGCGTTGTCTGCTGCCCACTCCTGCCTCTACGGCGTTGTTCACGCGGTCATCGTCAGCCTCGGATGCTCGCCGGGGCTCGGGTTCGTTCACACTGGCCATTCCCGTGCGTTGGTTTATGACATGGCCGACCTCTACAAGGCGCAGTGCACGATCCCGATCGCCTTCGACACCGTCGCTGACGATCCTCCGGACATTACGGGGGAGGTGCGTAGGGCGGTGCGCGACGCGTTGCGAGAGGGGGACATCCTCAAGCGCTGCGTCCGGGATCTGAGGGATCTGCTCCTGCCGGGTGACGAGACTGAGTTGGATATCGATGTGATCCAGCTGTGGGATGACCGGGCTGGGGCGGTGGCGGCCGGTGTCTCGTACGGGGATGAGGTGGACTGGTGATCACGATCGTACTCAGCAAGGTTCCTGAGGGAATCCGGGGACACCTGACCAAGTGGCTCATGGAGGTGGCGCCGGGGGTGTTCGTCGGTCGGGTGAACCCCCGGGTGCGGGACGAACTATGGAAGATCACCTGTGACGGGATCGAGACCGGAACGGCGCTCATGGTGCTCTCGGCAAGAAATGAGCAGGGCTTCGAGGTGCGCAATGTCGGCCATCGATGGGAGCCGGTCGACCTGGACGGGATGGTGCTGTTGCGGAGGCCGCCGGCAAACGACATCACGGGGCCTACGGTTCGAACCGTGATCCCGAAGGCGGCGAGGTACCGCTACCTGCGAAGCAGGACGCAAACCGACTGAGAATGATGCGGATGGTGGACTAAGGTCCTTGTCAGCAAGTGTGCTCCCCGCCAACGCGGGGATGATCCCCGACAGGTCAGCCTCTACCGTGGCCTCATCGGGTGCTCCCCGCCAACGCGGGGATGATCCTGCCCCACCGTCACCGGAGGGCTGCGTGGAGCGGTGCTCCCCGCCAACGCGGGGATGATCCGCCCTGATCGCACTGCTCGAGCAGGCAGGCCCCGTGCTCCCCGCCAACGCGGGGATGATCCGTCCGCGGTATCGGCGCTGGCCTGCATGATGGTGTGCTCCCCGCCAACGCGGGGATGATCCGGGCATCCAGCTGCGACTGCGGCAGCGCCCCACGTGCTCCCCGCCAACGCGGGGATGATCCCTTCCCCATACTGGGGAGTACGTCAATCCATACGTGCTCCCCGCCAACGCGGGGATGATCCGGTACGGGATGACGAAGTCCCGGATATAGCCACCGTGCTCCCCGCCAACGCGGGGATGATCCGACTTGCTTGTCGCTCGGCCTGGTGAGTTCGTAGTGCTCCCCGCCAACGCGGGGATGATCCGACGTTGGCCGACTTCATCATGAAGAATGTTGTGTGCTCCCCGCCAACGCGGGGATGATCCGTAAGCGCGGGGGAGGGCAGCACCGTGGCGACAGTGCTCCCCGCCAACGCGGGGATGATCCCCCACACACCGGGCAGGGTGAGGTTCCTCGGGTGTGCTCCCCGCCAACGCGGGGATGATCCCAGCCGACTACTCGGCCGCCAGGGTCAGGTAGAGTGCTCCCCGCCAACGCGGGGATGATCCCGAGCTGATCCAGACCGGCGCGGATCTCGCGTCGTGCTCCCGCCAACGCGGGGATGATCCGGTCGTGGGCAAGCCGACGTTTGCGGCGGGGGTGTGCTCCCCGCCAACGCGGGGATGATCCTGGACTTACCTACGGAGATAGCGCCGTCCGTCAGTGCTCCCCGCCAACGCGGGGATGATCCCCAGGCCCGCACCACGGGCCGGACGCTGCCGTAGTGCTCCCCGCCAACGCGGGGATGATCCGTCACCGAGACGATCAACTCCGGCGACCGGCGCGTGCTCCCCGCCAACGCGGGGATGATCCGCTGGGCTCCCAATCGGCGGCGCTGAGGTCGAGGTGCTCCCCGCCAACGCGGGGATGATCCGGTGCCCAGCGGGTAGGCCGCGTTCCGGGCACAGTGCTCCCCGCCAACGCGGGGATGATCCTGGTTCGCTGCACAAAACAACTGCCAGCCATTGGTGCTCCCCGCCAACGCGGGGATGATCCCGGTCACTTCACACTCACAGCCGGCCACCTCGTGTGCTCCCCGCCAACGCGGGGATGATCCGGCGGCCGGATATCTGGCCGCTGGCTTGGCTGCGTGCTCCCCGCCAACGCGGGGATGATCCCGACCAGACCAGACCAGATACAGACCATAAAGAGTGCTCCCCGCCAACGCGGGGATGATCCGTCTGTCATCGTGGCCCGGGGCCCCGAGACAGGGTGCTCCCCGCCAACGCGGGGATGATCCCGCGATGGACGACGTGATCCGCACTGTCGAGACGTGCTCCCCGCCAACGCGGGGATGATCCTCCACGGCCCGGTGTACTCGCCGTCGTAGATGCGTGCTCCCCGCCAACGCGGGGATGATCCCGCCGTGCATGGCGGCCAGTTCGGCTTCGACCTGTGCTCCCCGCCAACGCGGGGATGATCCGAGCCGGCCGGGAGCGGAACGAAAGGATGGTCAGTGCTCCCCGCCAACGCGGGGATGATCCCCGCACGCTCTGGTTATGCCGGACGGAACTAGAGTGCTCCCCGCCAACGCGGGGATGATCCGGGCGGCTTCAAGGGCAAGGTCACCCTCGTCGCGTGCTCCCCGCCAACGCGGGGATGATCCGTCCGCCACCGCAGGCGGCACCAAGCGCGCCCGGTGCTCCCCGCCAACGCGGGGATGATCCTCAAGAGCGTCGCCTCGTCGGCCTGGTCCGCGAGTGCTCCCCGCCAACGCGGGGATGATCCCTGTGGACCGGTATTGCCGGGTCCCTCGGAAATGTGCTCCCGCCAACGCGGGGATGATCCGGAAGCCAGTGCCCACGATCGTGACAGCCTTCCGTGCTCCCCGCCAACGCGGGGATGATCCGTCAAACTCGACACCGACCGACCGAAGCTTCGCGTGCTCCCCGCCAACGCGGGGATGATCCCGAGGCCGGAGCCGACGGCTACACCCCACGAGAGTGCTCCCCGCCAACGCGGGGATGATCCTAGTCCCATCGGAATGTCCTTTCGGGGGTACGGGTGCTCCCCGCCAACGCGGGGATGATCCTGTGTTCCTCGGGAGGTCCCAGGAGCTGGACGGGTGCTCCCCGCCAACGCGGGGATGATCCCTGCTCCGGGGTGCCGCTGACCGTCTTCGTGACGTGCTCCCCGCCAACGCGGGGATGATCCGGAGACCGCGTGAGCTACGACCTATGCCAAGCCGTGCTCCCCGCCAACGCGGGGATGATCCCGACACCCTCAACACTGCCGTGTTCAACATCGCGTGCTCCCCGCCAACGCGGGGATGATCCGCAGGCTGGCCAGTCGGCTACCGCAACGCAGGTGTGCTCCCCGCCAACGCGGGGATGATCCGGCCTAGAACGACAGCAGCCCCCGGCGATTGCCGTGCTCCCCGCCAACGCGGGGATGATCCCCTCATCCCCGCCGACCTGGTCGAGCGGTGCGCGTGCTCCCCGCCAACGCGGGGATGATCCCCGGTGGGTCTGGTGCGACGGGTGCGACGGGCTGTGCTCCCCGCCAACGCGGGGATGATCCGGGGCCGTCTGGCGCGGTCATCGTGCCTGGCGGGTGCTCCCCGCCAACGCGGGGATGATCCGCGTTCGAGTGCCGTCTTGGGCAGCGGGCCGGTGTGCTCCCCGCCAACGCGGGGATGATCCCCGGCGGCACCGGCACATGGTCCGTCATGGTCCGTGCTCCCCGCCAACGCGGGGATGATCCGCGAACGCCGGCTCGACCGATGCCTCCGAGGATGTGCTCCCCGCCAACGCGGGGATGATCCGGCTGCTGCCGCTGCTGGCCTCACGCAGGCGCAGTGCTCCCCGCCAACGCGGGGATGATCCTGCGCCGCCTGCAACACCGAGCAGATCAGCCTGGTGCTCCCCGCCAACGCGGGGATGATCCCCGGGACCAGCCGAGCACCTGCGCGATCTCGGAGTGCTCCCCGCCAACGCGGGGATGATCCGTTCGACGACCCGCGGGTCTGCGAGTTCGACGAGTGCTCCCCGCCAACGCGGGGATGATCCGTACTGCCCGTTGGCATCCCGAGACAGGCGCAGGTGCTCCCCGCCAACGCGGGGATGATCCGCTGAACTCGACCGGAGGCGGGCCATAGTTGAAGTGCTCCCCGCCAACGCGGGGATGATCCGCTTTCGGCGGAGGCCGACGAGTTCGCTCGCGAGTGCTCCCCGCCAACGCGGGGATGATCCCCCCCGGCAGAGTTCCGGAAACGGACCCTCCACGTGCTCCCCGCCAACGCGGGGATGATCCGGGCACGGCTTTCGGTCTTGGTGATGCGGCAACGTGCTCCCCGCCAACGCGGGGATGATCCCGCCGCGCCGAACCCCAGTTTCGAGGCCACGTCGTGCTCCCCGCCAACGCGGGGATGATCCCGGCCGTGCGCTACTGGGACGGCACGGCCATGGGTGCTCCCCGCCAACGCGGGGATGATCCCCGGTCCTGCTCCCCTTCGGAAATCCCGTTAAAGTGCTCCCCGCCAACGCGGGGATGATCCCCCGCCGGCCATGTCCTCGAGGCGGGGCGCGATGTGCTCCCCGCCAACGCGGGGATGATCCGGACCCGCTCGCCCACCTCGATGACGATGACGAGTGCTCCCCGCCAACGCGGGGATGATCCTATGCGTAGTTGGACGGGGAGGACGGCGGGGCAGTGCTTCCCGCCAACGCGGGGATGATCCGGCGAGGATAGGTGCCTGCATACTCATCGGATAGTGCTCCCCGCCAACGCGGGGATGATCCCACCGCATCGAACCCCGCAGCCGCCGATCGGCTGTGCTCCCCGCCAACGCGGGGATGATCCTGTGTTCAGCAATCCACTCCCTATCCACCGGGAGTGCTCCCCGCCAACGCGGGGATGATCCGCCGTTGGCGTGCATCACCTTCACACGGGCCGTGTGCTCCCCGCCAACGCGGGGATGATCCGCCGTTGGCGTGCATCACCTTCACACGGGCCGTGTGCTCCCCGCCAACGCGGGGATGATCCGGCCGAGGATCTCGGCGACGCGCTTTTCGCCATGTGCTCCCCGCCAACGCGGGGATGATCCGTACGTCAAGATCGTGAACCCGTTCGCCGGCTGGTGCTCCCCGCCAACGCGGGGATGATCCCGGGCCCGACGGCTGGCAGGAGGTCACGGAGACGTGCTCCCCGCCAACGCGGGGATGATCCGCTCGGAGGCCATCGGGTCATGCGGGTCACAGAGTGCTCCCCGCCAACGCGGGGATGATCCGTCGGCGGAGGTCCACCGGTTGGAGTCGGTGGCGTGCTCCCCGCCAACGCGGGGATGATCCGCAGGCGTGCACCGTGCAGCACGTCAAACCTCGGTGCTCCCCGCCAACGCGGGGATGATCCCGCTCTGGCGGTGTTGGCGCGCCTGGAGGACGGGTGCTCCCCGCCAACGCGGGGATGATCCCCTCGGGTGCCTCACGCAGCAGCGCCTCGATGGGTGCTCCCCGCCAACGCGGGGATGATCCCGGCACGCTGCTCGACGACAGCGGCAGCGTCACGTGCTCCCCGCCAACGCGGGGATGATCCGTCTGTCATCGTGGCCCGGGGCCCCGAGACAGGGTGCTCCCCGCCAACGCGGGGATGATCCAGAGGCCGCGACCCGCACCGAGACCCCCACCCCGTGCTCCCCGCCAACGCGGGGATGATCCCCCCCAGCAGCCAATCCTTCGACAACCTAACCTGTGCTCCCCGCCAACGCGGGGATGATCCGGACGGCGACGGTGCGGACGCTGTGTACTGGCTGTGCTCCCCGCCAACGCGGGGATGATCCCGGGCCGCAGGGTGCCTGGGAGTGGCGCAAACGGTGCTCCCCGCCAACGCGGGGATGATCCCATCATTCGCCCGAGACCCATCAGCCCGATACGGTGCTCCCCGCCAACGCGGGGATGATCCGTAATCGTCGGCCAGCTGCTGCGCCTTCTCGCTGTGCTCCCCGCCAACGCGGGGATGATCCGGCCACCTGCATTCGTGGCCACGCACTCGCTGGGTGCTCCCCGCCAACGCGGGGATGATCCGTGCGATTCCTGCTGTCGTTGCTAGTCCTGGGGGTGCTCCCCGCCAACGCGGGGATGATCCGTAATCGTCGGCCAGCTGCTGCGCCTTCTCGCTGTGCTCCCCGCCAACGCGGGGATGATCCGGCCACCTGCATTCGTGGCCACGCACTCGCTGGGTGCTCCCCGCCAACGCGGGGATGATCCGTGCGATTCCTGCTGTCGTTGCTAGTCCTGGGGGTGCTCCCGCCAACGCGGGGATGATCCGACGCGGATCTTGCCGACGAGGCCGGCGTCGGTGTGCTCCCCGCCAACGCGGGGATGATCCGTCGGCCAGGCCGGCCGAGACGACCATCTGACGCGTGCTCCCCGCCAACGCGGGATGATCCGGTGTCGGCCGGGAAGTGATGCTGAGTCGGTGCGTGCTCCCCGCCAACGCGGGGATGATCCTGTTGTGGCGATCATGACGTCGGCGGTCGGTGAGTGCTCCCCGCCAACGCGGGGATGATCCGGGCCCGAGCGGCGCCGCCATCGTGCCTGGCGGGTGCTCCCCGCCAACGCGGGGATGATCCCCCTGTCTGATGCGGACGTGTCGCGGATTGCTGGTGCTCCCCGCCAACGCGGGGATGATCCTCACAATCCCGCCAACAGTTGCCGCATACGTCCGTGCTCCCCGCCAACGCGGGATGATCCCGGCAAACTGATCTCCGGGCCGCAGGAGGTGACGTGCTCCCCGCCAACGCGGGGATGATCCCGGCAAACTGATCTCCGGGCCGCAGGAGGTGACGTGCTCCCCGCCAACGCGGGATGATCCGCACGGCATCTACGACGGCGAGTACACCGGGCCGTGCTCCCCGCCAACGCGGGGATGATCCCCCTCCCTCTATGTGGTCGGTAACGTCCGATGGGTGCTCCCCGCCAACGCGGGGATGATCCTAACACCCAGCCCGAAAATGGTAGTAGCCAGGTGTGCTCCCCGCCAACGCGGGGATGATCCCTGCATGGATTGGGAGCGTGACACGGTTACGCCGTGCTCCCCGCCAACGCGGGGATGATCCAAGAATCAGATCGCCCGAGAAGCCACGGCCCGCGTGCTCCCCGCCAACGCGGGGATGATCCTTCGTCGTCACCGGCGTCACGTCCAACTCGTCCGTGCTCCCCGCCAACGCGGGGATGATCCGGAGTAGATGATGATTTTTCCTCCCCTGCCCACGTGCTCCCCGCCAACGCGGGGATGATCCGCTCACGCTGCGCAGCCGTGACCGCGTCCTTACGTGCTCCCCGCCAACGCGGGATGATCCCATGCCGCTCCCGGATGCCGCCGGTGGCGTAGTGTGCTCCCCGCCAACGCGGGATGATCCGCCCCGCAAAATCGGGCTCTGGCTCAACCTGATGTGCTCCCCGCCAACGCGGGGATGATCCGGCCTCCGTCGCCACCGGATCGCCCCTCATCGGGTGCTCCCCGCCAACGCGGGATGATCCGCATCGCGTCAGCGATGCGCGGCAGTCTGCTTTGTGCTCCCCGCCAACGCGGGATGATCCGCGGCCAAGCGGTGGGCCAGAACTTTGCACGCGGTGCTCCCGCCAACGCGGGATGATCCGTCCTGGACCCACTCGGGTAGGCGCAGGTCGAGGTGCTCCCCGCCAACGCGGGGATGATCCCGGCGCCAGCTACAGCGTCGAGGTCGTCGCGGTGTGCTCCCCGCCAACGCGGGGATGATCCCACCCCCTGGGACCTGACCGTCACGCGCCAGTCGTGCTCCCCGCCAACGCGGGGATGATCCTTCACCGCAATCTCGAACGCGGGCACAACATCCGTGCTCCCCGCCAACGCGGGGATGATCCCCTCGCGAAGGATGCCCAGCTGGTAGTCCTCGTGTGCTCCCCGCCAACGCGGGGATGATCCGTACTGCCCGTTGGCATCCCGCGACAGGCGCAGGTGCTCCCCGCCAACGCGGGGATGATCCCGCCACATCGCCGGTAGCCTGCGTGCCCAGCGGGTGCTCCCCGCCAACGCGGGGATGATCCGACGGTGGCCCTGCCCGTCGGAATGTTCACGACCGTGCTCCCCGCCAACGCGGGGATGATCCGTACGTCCGGCGCGTGAAGACGTCGTGGACTCGGTGCTCCCCGCCAACGCGGGGATGATCCCGCTGGGTTCATTGACCGGCCTACGCTTAACGCGTGCTCCCCGCCAACGCGGGGATGATCCCCAGTTTCCCGACACCTCCGGCTGCGAGCGCGGGTGCTGCCCGCCAACGCGGGGATGATCCTTCCAGCGCCTCGCGCGCCGTCAGCTTCCAGCGCCTCGCGCGCCGTCAGCTCCGTAAAGTGCTCCCCGCCAACGCGGGGATGATCCTCCGTTGAGCGTCGAGGTGGTCGAGGATGCGGGGTGCTCCCCGCCAACGCGGGGATGATCCCGTCTTCCCGGTGACCAACCCGAGCGGCTTCGCGTGCTCCCCGCCAACGCGGGATGATCCGGGCGGCAAGGACAACGCGCGGACCCTGGATCTGTGCTCCCCGCCAACGCGGGGATGATCCGATGTCGGTGCTCATCGCGTGATCTCCTCGTTGGTGCTCCCCGCCAACGCGGGGATGATCCCACCTGGATCTGGACCGACACGCTGCCGACCGCGTGCTCCCCGCCAACGCGGGGATGATCCGCCACCGTTGCGCCTACGTCGCAGAGTCTCATCGTGCTCCCCGCCAACGCGGGGATGATCCTGTTCATCATGGGAACTTCCTCTCTATCTGTAAGTGCTCCCCGCCAACGCGGGGATGATCCGGCGTGGGACTGGATCCGCGACACCGCGACGGGGTGCTCCCCGCCAACGCGGGGATGATCCCGACGCAGCGCGGGCCCGACGCCAACCTCGACAGTGCTCCCCGCCAACGCGGGGATGATCCCAGCGAGTTCAGATCGCCCGACGAGTTCGCCACGTGCTCCCCGCCAACGCGGGGATGATCCTCGGGAGACGTGATGCGGTTGATGACGGCCGGGGTGCTCCCCGCCAACGCGGGGATGATCCCAGCGCGATCGGCACCGTCCTGACGGTGACCGTGTGCTCCCCGCCAACGTGGGGATGATCCCTGGCTCTCGTTGTAGCGGGCCCAGGCTGCGAGGTGCTCCCCGCCAACGCGGGGATGATCCGGAAATGCTGGAGGCCCAAGAAAGTGAATTGCCGTGCTCCCCGCCAACGCGGGGATGATCCGGGCCGGCGCGCCTTCTCCTGGTCGCGCGGGCTGTGCTCCCCGCCAACGCGGGGATGATCCGGTCGCCGAGCGGGAGCAGCGGATCGCCCGCAAGTGCTCCCCGCCAACGCGGGGATGATCCCCAGCACATCCACGCCGCCGCGAATCTGGGCACGTGCTCCCCGCCAACGCGGGATGATCCCTCGTCGTCCAGGACTCCATCGAGGCGGTGGCAGTGCTCCCCGCCAACGCGGGGATGATCCGGGAGTGGGTTCGTCACCGCGGGCTCTGCCGAGGTGCTCCCCGCCAACGCGGGGATGATCCCAGCTGGGTTGCGTCGTCGTCCAGGAGGGCGCCGTGCTCCCCGCCAACGCGGGGATGATCCGGGCAACTGGGCGCCGCACATCCATGGCGTGCCGTGCTCCCCGCCAACGCGGGGATGATCCCGCACCAACCTAGTTAGTCGCGGTCGATGAACCGTGCTCCCCGCCAACGCGGGGATGATCCGCGGATGACGGCATTGATGGGCGTTGCGAAGACGTGCTCCCGCCAACGCGGGGATGATCCGTTCGATGGGGCCGAACTTGGTTTCGATGGTCAGTGCTCCCCGCCAACGCGGGGATGATCCGCGCAGCCGCCGACGTCATCGTGATCAGACCGAGTGCTCCCCGCCAACGCGGGGATGATCCGGCGGCCGCGTCCCGCGTGCAGACCGCGCAGCAGTGCTCCCCGCCAACGCGGGGATGATCCCGTCTGGCACGGATCACGCTATCTATCCCGAGGAGTGCTCCCCGCCAACGCGGGGATGATCCGCTCACCTTCCGGGACGACGATGCCCGTCTCATCGTGCTCCCCGCCAACGCGGGGTCAAGTCCAGTGGAGCGTCGTGAACGGCATCGCGGTCTGACTGCGAGGAGGTCTTGACAGGCCGCTGATCGCTCAAAGGTCCTGAGCCGCTGAGAGGGGAGCATCTCCCTGCTGCGGTGCGAGTGGTCTCCGGAGCCGGAGGGATTCCGAGAAGTACCGTATGGCCCCAGACTGACGATCTGAACCTCAGCGCGACTCCCTCGCCTGCCGCCAGTCCCGCCACCCACCTACCATGCGCCTGCGCTAGAGCCCGCGCAGCGTGTCGTACAGGACCTCGGGAACTGAGTCGAGAGCAACGTCAAGCAAGTACTCGATGGCGTTGGCTACGGGCGACTGGTCGATCTTGAGCAGGGCCGTCCACTCGACCGGCTGATATCGGGCGAGCATGGATAACGAGTGCAAGATCGCCCACCAGACGAGGAGCGGGTGCATCGTCTTCGCCTGGCCGCCGATCGACGGCATCAGAACTGGAGTGTTGCGGTACCTGCGTAGGGGAATGCCCGGATTGAGCGCCAGGAGTTCGCTGCCGTCGTTATGACGCATGGTCCGACATGGTCGAACTTCGGCAGCCAATGCGATATCCGGGTATGCGGCCTTGAGGTTCTCCAGCTCGCTGGCCTCGTACTTGATATTTGCCGTGTAGACGAACCCTGACCCAGGCGGATGCTCCGTCATCACGTCAATCATGCATGGTGAATCATCGACGATCAGTGGGTAGTGCAGCACCGGCTCGTAGAGCCCGCGCCACAGCTCTGCCATGGTCCCGCCCTCCGGAAGGGACGCTGAGTCGAGAACCTCGGCCAGGCGGACGAACGCACCTCGGGGCTGGTCCTTCGCGCGGAAGTCGGGGAAGTTGCTCGGGTTGACATTGTTGGGATCCTCGCGGATCTGGCGGATCCCGTGCCCGGCCAACGTGAACTGCTCACCTTCGGGTGTTCGAGCAGCTGCCACGGCGCGACCAGCTTGCGATAGGCCGTAGAACAGATTGAGCGGCCGTGAGACGTACGGGACGCCCTCAGCCGCTCGGAACTGTTGCTCAGCCTGCTCCAGCGCTGCGCCGAAGAGCGGTGCACGCTCATCCGTCACTAGCGGTGGTCTCAACGCTCGCAGGCCGCGAATGTGGTGCCATGTCTCACCGCGCTTGAGTAGCCCGGCATCCCAGTATCTTGGCGAAGCGCGTCGGCGTGTGGTCATGGTTTGATCATCGCAGGTCGTCCACCCTTTGGGTGCGACCTCCTATACCCCAGCAAGCCTCGTGCGGAACGCTAGTCAGGCACCTACCCAGACGCCGATGGCCCGGCGCGCCTCTCAGCGCACCGGGCCATCAACCTTCCACCTACTACTTCACCGTCACCTTCACCCCCTGCGATGACGTCGCACCCGCCGCGTTCGAGAACTCAGCCACGTACACGTACGTGCCCGACGCCCTACCCGCGATGGCCGTGCTCGCCTTCTGTGCGTTCGGCGTGGCAGCCACGAGCGGCTGCTCGTCGATCAGCACCCCGTTCTCGTACAGCCGGTACGTGGTGGCGTTCGTGCCCCACCACATGTTGGCCGTCACGATGAAGTTGCCGTCCTTGTCCCAGTTGTCGTGCGACACCACCGGCGCCGCCGGGGCCGCGTTGCTCACCTTCACCGTCGTCGACGTCGTCTTCGTCACGCCCGCGGCGTTGACCAGTTCGCCCGTGTAGACGTAGGTGCCGTTGGCGCGGCCGGCGATGTCGACCGTCGTCAGCTGCGCCTTCGGCGAGTTCGCCTCCAGCAGCTTCGTCGAGATCAGCGTGCCGTTCTCGTAGAGCCGGAACACCGACCCGTTGACGCCGTGCCACAGGTTCATCGAGATGGTGAACGTGCCATCGTGCAGCCCGTTGTCCCAGCCCGAATCGCTCGACAGGGTGCCGCGGCCGGGGGCCCTGGTCGCGCCCTCGTCGTCGAACACCAGCAGCTGCACCGACACCGCCGTCACCAGGCCGTCGTGGTTGACGGCCCTGACGGTGAACGTGTGCGTCCCGACCAGGTCGGCCAGGGCGATGGTCTCGCCGTTGGCGACGGGACGGCCGTCGAAGGCGATGTCGAGGCTGCGCACCCCGGACTCGTCGTCGGTCGCCGTCACATCGACGGTGAACGCGCCGGTCGACGCCAGCAGCGTGCCGTCGGCCGGAACCCCGGTCACCACCGGCGCCGTCGTGTCACCCTCGCCGGACGGCGCCCCGGTCACCGCGATCTGCGGCAGGGGAGCGGGATCCATGCCCTCACCGATGAAGAACGACGGGTGCGGCGGCTGGTTGTAGCCGGTGTTCTGCCACGCCACGGCCACCCGGTACTGGGTGTCGTGCATGAGCGTCGGGATCCGCAGATCGGTCTCGTCGGTGGTGGAGTAGATGCGCAGCTCGGACGAATCGGCCGAACGGTACGCCAGCTCCTCGCGCCAGTCGCCGAACAGGTCGGCCTGCACGTTGGGCGTGCCCTTCGTGCCGTTGTTCGACCGGGCACCCTCGTCGGCCAGGATGACCTCCTCGGTGCCGGTCTCCCAGTTCCACTTGGACACCGTCGGGTAGCCCCAGTAGGCGTCCGAGTCGAACGAGTGGTCGACGATCTCCCGCAGCGCGTCGCCGTCGAACCAGGCGAGGAAGTTCGCCGCCGGGATCTTCTCCCCGATGCGCTGGCCGTCGGCAGACATCAGGTAGCCGACGCGGGAGTTCCACGCGGCGTCGCCGCCGATGGCCCAGCCCTCGGCCCCGCGTAACGCGGGTCGATGTCGCCGGCGGCGCCACGGCCGGTGTCCACCTGCGCCGGAATGCCCCAGAGGACCTCCCCGGTGTCGGCGTCGCGGAACGTGGCGCCCCGGTTGCCGGAGGCGCCCATCGTCTCGTGCGAGGCGAACACCTCCAGGCCGGGACGGCTCGGGTCGAAGTCGGACACGTGCAGCGCATCGCCATGGCCCAGGCCGGTGGCGTACAGCAGCGAGCCGTCGTCGTCGATCGTGGCCGATCCGAAGATCACCTCGTCCTTGCTGTCACCGTCGACGTCGGCCACCGACAACGAGTGGTAGCCCTCGCCGTACAGCGCCTCGAGCCCCTCGTCGTTCGAGTCGGCCACCCAACGTTCGATCAGCTTCGAACCATCGAAGTCGTAGGTGGCGACGACGGCGCGCGTGTAGTACCCGCGGCTGAAGATCGCGCTCGGGGTCTCGCCGTCGAGGTACGCCACGCCGGCGAGGAACCGGTCGACCCGGTTGCCGTACGCGTCGCCCCAGGCGCCGACGTCACCGCGGGACGGGTTGTAGTCGATCGTGTCGATCGCCCGCCCCGTCCTGCCGTCGAAGACGGTCAGGTACTCGGGCCCGGTCAACACGTAGCCGGAGCTGTTGCGATGGTCGGCGGACGCCTTCCCGATCGGCTGCCCGACACCGTCGATGGTCCCGTCGCCGGTCTTGACGATCATCTCCGCCGAACCGTCGCCGTCGAAGTCGTAGACCATGTGATGGGTGTAGTGCGCGCCGGCCCGGACGTTGACGCCCAGGTCGACCCGCCACAGGCGCGTCCCGTCGAGCCGGTAGGCGTCGATGTAGACGTTGCCGGTGTAGCCGGACTGCGAGTTGTCCTTCGCGTTCGACGGGTACCACTTGACGAAGTACTCGTACTGGCCGTCGCCGTCGACATCGCCGACGGAGACGTCGTTGGCCGAGTAGCTGTACGGCTGCCCGTCCTTCGTGTACGCGTCGGCCGGCTTCTGCAGCGGCAGCGACAGGTACGCGCTGCTCTGCACGCCGAACGGCTCGGTCTCGGTGGTCTCGACGTCGCTCAGCACCTTCGTGACGAAGTACGTCGAGTCGACGTCGCCGTCGGCATCGAGCAGGTTCGTCGACCCGGTGACCGGCTCGTCGGTGATGCGCTTGCCGTCACGGTAGACGTGGAACCCGACCGACGCCGGGTCGGTGCCCAGCAGACGCCAGGTGACGAGGTTGCCGTCGTCGGTGGCCATCGCATGCGGGGCCCGGTCGAGGTACTCGGCCTGGCGCTGCAGCACGGTCGGGGCCTCCGTCTCGAGCTGCTCCGACGGCGCGCCCGCGCCGCCGGCGTTCACGCCGACCACCGTGTAGAAGTACGGGATCGTCGTCAGCACATCGGTGTCGACGAAGCGGTTCGTCGGCGCGATGCCGATGAGCTCGCCCTGCTGGCCGGCCTTCTCGGAGCGGAACACCAGGTAGTAGAGGGTGTCCAGCGTCGACGACCAGGAGAACTCGATCATCCGCGCCTCGAGCGCCTCCACCGTCAGGCCCGTGGGGGCGGACGGGGCGGTGGCGTCCTCGTCGACGAACGAGACGGTGACGGTGCCCGACGGCACCGACTCCAGGTCGGTCTGGTCGACGGCGGTGACGTGGTACTCGTAGTCGAGGCCCGGGCGGGCCGACGCGTCGACGAACGCGGGTGCGTCGATGGCGGCGATCAGCACCGGCTTCGCCTCGAACGGCGACTTCCGGTACACGTGCCAGGTGAGGCCGGCCTCGTCGTCCCACCTCAGCGACACGCTCGGCGCAGCCGCGTCGGTGTTGACGTCGACCAGCTCGAGCCCGGTGGGGCCGAGCAGGATCGGGGTGACCTCGAGGCCGTTGAAGCGGGTGCCTGCCGCGGCGCCGTACGCCTCGACGTTCAGCTGCCCATCGGTGACGAGGAACGGGCCACGCAGCGTGTCGTTGACGGCGCCACGGCCGGCGTTGCCGGTGCCGGCCTCCTTGCCCTCGACGCGGAAGCTGGTGCGGGTCGAACCGATCCAGTCACCCGAGTACGTCTTGACGGAGTAGGTGCCGTTGGGCACGTCCAGCGAGAACGTCGACGCGTCGCCCGGCAGGACGAAGTCACGCGACAGGTCGGTGGCGCCGTCGGCGGCTCCACGGTCGCGGCCGGCGTTCGCGGCGAGCGGGGTCGCCCAGCCGAATCCGCGCTCCGCGGTGTAGCCCAGGTCGGGCGTCACCTCGGTGTAGCCGGCCATGATCGGGTTGCCCGCCAGCTGCATGTCGAACTTGTACTTGGCCTCCTTGGTGGTGAAGGTCACCACTGCGGACGCCTCCGACTCGCCACGGCCGTTGACGGCCACGACGCGGTACCGGTAGGCGGTGCCCTCGGCGAGCCCCTGCACGATGGAGGAGGTCTGCGTCACCATGCCGACCAGCGCCCACCCGGTATCGGGATCGGCGACGGCCTGACGGTAGATCTTGTAGATGTCGGCGGTGGGGGAGGGATCCCACTGCAGCGTCGCCCCACCGTTGGAGATGGCGCCCGCGACCACGTTCTGCGGCGCGACCGGCACCTCGGCCGGGGGCGTGATGTCGGCGACCTCCTCGGCCAGCGGGTCGTCGAGCTCGGCGACGTCCTGCGCGATCAGGCGGGCCATCTGGATGGCGCCGTACTCCTGGAAGTGCGTGTCGTCGACGGTGCCGCTGGGCCGGTTCGGGAAGATCCCCGGATCGACGTGCAGGAACACCGCCTTGGCGGCCTCCGGGCCGATCTCGTTGAGGTAGGCGCGGCTGGAGGCCGACAGGTCGACCAGCAGCACGTCCTCCTCGTCGGCCAGCTCGATCATCTTCGCCACATACTCGGGGAAGCTGACGTTGAACAGGCCGGTGGCCGCGTCGAAGCTGCGCCGCGACACGGGCGTGACAAGCACCGGCGTCGCTCCGCGCTGGCGGGCGCCCTGCACATAGGTGCGCAGGTACTCCTTGTAGTCTGCGGGGCTGGCGTAGCGGTCGTCGACCCCCTGCGTGGCGTCGTTGTGGCCGAACTGCACGAACAGGTAGTCGCCGGGGCGGATCGCCCGCAGCACCTCGTCGAGGCGGCCCTGCGTGATGAAGTTCTTCGACGAGCGGCCGCCGATGGCGTGGTTGGCGAAGGCGATGTCGTCGTCGAAGAACCGCTCCAACATCTGGCCCCAGCCGGCCTGCGGCGCGTATGCCGTCGCGTCGTAGGTCTGCACCGTCGAGTCACCCGTCATGTAGACGGTGGTCAACGCACCGGCGACCCGCTCCGGGAGCCGGGTGATGGTGAGCCCGTTGAGGGCGGCGGCGTCACCGGCGAAGTCGAGCGTGAGCGCGCCGTCGACCAGCGCGATCGTGAACGACATGTCGAGGTACGAGCCGGCCGCCTGCGGGTTGGCGAGCACCTTCGCGATGCCCTCCGCGGTGAGGGTGGTGGTCGTGGCGGCCTGCTCGTCGCCGGCGATCAGGCGCACCGAGTAGTCGCCCGCGCCCAACTGGACGGCGAACTGCGACCCGGCGACGGCGACGAAGTCGCTGCGCAGGGCGTCGCCGGTGCCGCGATCGACGTCGGCGGGGGCCGCCGTCGGGGCGGTGGTGAAGCCGTAGCCCCACTCGGCGTTGAACCCGGTGGCGGCGGTCACCGGCAGCGCGCCGTCGGCGAGCTGGCCGGGGCCGAAGTCGAAGGTGATGACGTCGCCGTCGGGCAGCGGCACGGGGGTGGTGTAGACGGCCGAGACGACCGTCGCGGCGGCCTCGCCTGCGGCGTTGCGGGCCGTGACGCGGTAGGTCCACGCCTGCGAGGTGTCGACGGTGTCGGTGTGGCCGGGCGTGGCGACGGTGGCGACGCTCTGGAAGGCGTTGCTGCCCGCAGCGGCCCGCTCGACGAGGTAGTCGTCGGTGTTGGCGACGGCCGACCAGGTGAGCGCGACGCCCTGCGCCGTGACGGCGGCCACGGCGAGATCGGCCGGGGCGGCGGGCGCGGCCAGGGCCGGGATCTCGCCGGAGCGGGCCTCGGCGCTGGGGGCGGACGGGCGGTCGTAGGCGCTGACCGCGGTGACGGCGTAGGCGTAGGACCCGCCGACGGCCACCGTCTCGTCGACGAACGAGGTGCCCGTGAGGCCGTCGGTGAGCGGGCTGAAGGCGCCGGTGGTGCCGGCGGCGTCGACGTCGGCGCGCAGCACGGAGTACGTGGCTGCCTCGGCGACGGTGCCCCAGGTGAGTTCGACGGCGTTCCAGGCGACGCGGCTGACGGTCACGTCGGCCGGGGCGGCCGGTGTCAGCGGCGCGATGGCGAGCCCGTTGACCAGGCCCGCGACGCCGGTGCCGGAGAACGTGGCCGACAGCTGGCCGTCCTCGACGACGGTGCGGTAGGTCTGGACGGTGACGGCCTGGCGGGCCGAGATCCGTCCCGCGGAGACTCCCTCGAGGGTGACCTCGGTGTTGACGGTGGACGTCCCGGCCAGCTGGTCGCCGCTGGAGACGGTCACGTCGTAGGCGCCGTTGGGCAGGTCGACCAGGAACTCCCACGTGCCGCCGCCGACCCAGTCGTTGGCCAGGGGATCGGCGGGGGTGGTGCTGCCGGTGCGGTCGCGCGATGTCGGGGTGCCGGACGCGAGTCCGTAGCCCTGCTCGGCGGTGTACGCGGTGCCGGGATGGACCGGGGTGTAGCCGTCGGCGACGGGACTGGTCGCGGTGCCGAAGTCGAACAGGTAGGCGCCGTCGTCATTGGCCTGGATGGGATCGGCTGCGGCGGGGGAGACGGACATCATCGTGCCGAACAGGGCGGCGGTCGCGGCGGTGGCGACGGCGCGTCTCACGAAGGGGCGGTGGGGTGGCGCCGGTGGCGCCTGGGGTGAGGCTGCGCGCTGGAAGCGCGCGGACGGGTCGGACACGGGTTCTCCTTCTGTCTGCATCGGCAAAGGAGCGACGGCCCCCGCTACGGCGCGGGAACCACTTCGCATGTGTAGGGGCTCGTACGGACTCGGCCCCGTCCAGCACCGCTTGACGGAAAGCGCATTCCGTCGGGCGGTTGGTGGAAGTCTCGCACGGAGCCGGGTCATGGGCAAGCCCTTTCCCAGATTTCCGGCCGATGGTGGATTGCTCCTTGCGTCGGGGCTGAAAGTGTTCTACGGTGCCCGAGAAACGTTTCAATGCCCGCCGCCGGGAGGAATACGGACCCTCCCGGCGACGGGCACCTTTCTGCGCCGCGCTCTCGACGTCGACTGCTGAGGCCAGTGGCCGCTCAGACGGCGGCGGCTTCGGCCGGCTGAGGAGACTCCGCGACTGCGGTCGCCCGCGGCCCCGCCGCCGCGCCCCGCAGCAGGCGCATCCCGTTGACGATCACGATCAGCACCGACGCCTCGTGCACCAGCATCCCCAGCGACATCGTCACGCCACCCGCGAACACGCCCGCCAGCAGCAGTGCCACGGTCACCAGCGCGATCGTGATGTTCTGACGCATCACCCGCGTCGTCCGCCGCGCCAGGCCGATCGCCTCCGGCAGCCGGAGCAGGTTGTCGCCCATCAGCGCGATGTCCGCGGTCTCGACGGCGACCGCCGAGCCGGCCGCGCCCATCGCCACGCCGATATCGGCCGTGGCAAGGGCCGGGGCGTCGTTGACGCCGTCGCCCACCATCGCCACGACGTGGCCGCGGCGCTGTAGATCGGCGACGACGTCGAGCTTGTCCTCGGGCAGGAGCGACGCGTGCACCTCGTCAATGCCCGTCGCCGCGGAGACGGCGTCGGCGACCGGTCGGGCGTCGCCGGTCAGCATGACCACCCGCTTCACGCCGGCCGCATGCAGGCGCGTCACCATCTCGCGGGCGTCGGTCCGGATCCGGTCGGCGACGGCGACCACGCCGATCACCGCGCCGTCGACCGCGACGATCATCGGCGTGCGGCCGGCTGCGGCCAACTCGGCGGCGGCCCCGGCGGCGCGTTCGACGGCGTCGGCGGGCAGGCCGTGCTGGTCGAGCAGCGGGGGATTGCCGACCAGCACGACCGCCCCGTCGACCGTCGCGACGATCCCCTTGCCGGGTACGGGGAGAACTTCGGCAGGGATGCCGCGCGGTGCGACGCCGTGGGCGGCGGCCGTCTCGAGGATGGGGCGCGCGAGGGGGTGCTCGGAGCCAGCCTCGGCGGCCGCTGCCCAGCGCAGCACATCCGTCCGGGTGTGCGCGGGGTCGAGGACGACGATGTCGGTCAGTTCGGGCCTGCCCTCCGTCAGCGTGCCCGTCTTGTCGAGGGCGACGGCGGTGATCTTGGCCGACGTCTCCAGGAACTCGCCGCCCTTGATCAGGATCCCGTAGCGGGCGGCGCGGCCGATGCCGGCGACGATCGCCACGGGGATCGAGATGACGAGCGCGCCGGGGCAGCCGATGACGAGCAGCGTCAGGGCGAGGACGATGTCGCCGGAGATCAGCCCGGCGACCAGCGCCAGCGCCATCACGCCCGGCGTGTACCAGCGGGAGAACCGGTCGATGAACGCCTGCGTGCGGGCCTTCGCGTCCTGCGCCTCCTCGACGCGGTGGATGATCCGCGCGAGCGTGGTGTCGGCCCCGACGCCGGTGGCCCGCACCTGCAGGAAGCCGCCGCGTGAGACCGTGCCGGCGAACACGCGGTCGCCGTCGGACTTCTCGACGGGGATCGACTCGCCGGTGATGGAGGCCTCGTCGATGGCGCCGGTCCCGCCGACGACGTCGCCGTCGACCGGCACCTTGGCCCCGTTCTTGACGAGCACGGTCTCGCCCATCCGGACCTGGCCGGCGGGGATCTCGACCTGTTCGCCGTCGCGGAGGACGACGGCCGAATCGGGGGCGACGGCGACCAGCGCGGCCAGCGCCGAACGTGTCTTGTTGAGGGTGGCGGCCTCGAGGGCGTGTCCGACGGCGAACAGGAACGTCACCGCCGCGGCCTCCCAGAAGTTGCCGATCACGATGGCGCCGATGGCGGCCACCGAGACGAGCAGGTCGATCCCGACGGTCCGGACGGCGAGCGCCCGGGCCGCCTTCACGACGATCCCGTACCCGGCGACCAGCGCGGCCGCGATCATCAGCGCCCCGCTGATGGTGAACGTGCCGGCGTCTGTGGCGTGTTCGCCGGCGTCGAGCCACCAGCGGGGCGTGAGGGTCAGGTCCGCCGCCCCGCCTGCGATCCGACCGACCGCGAACGACAGCAGGATGAGCGCGCCGGAGACGGTCGGGACGGGGTTCTTCGTGAACCACTTGGCGAACCGTGTCATGTCAATCGACCTTTCTGGGAGGCCCGCCTCGAGCGGGGCGGGGGAGGGGGTGTCAGAACGCCGACGGTGCGGCGGTGTAGCCGGCCTTGGCGACGGCGGCGACGAGATCCTCGACGGAGGAGCGGGCCGGGTCGTGGTCGACCTCGATGCGGCCCGACGCGAAGTGGACCTTGACGGCGCTGACGCCGTCCATGCGGCCGACGCGGGCCTCGATCTTCTCGACGCACGACGGGCAGGAGAAGCCCTCGGCGCGGAGGGTGGTGTGGGTGGCGGTGGTGTCGATGGTGGACATCTCGGGTTCCTTTCGTTGTCATTCCCGGTGGATGACCCCAAAGTAGGCAGCGGCGTCCGATTACTCCTTGACGCGGATCAAGTTGCGGTCAGAGGGGTCAGTAGGCTCGTGGCCATGGCAGACGACGACCTGTGTGTCACCCGCGTCCCGATCTTCCGCGGCCTCACCCGCGCCGAGCAGCTGCGCGTCGCCAAGTTCGCGCGGCCCATGCAGGTGAGCCGCGGCGACACCGTCCAGCTGCCCGGCCAGCCCACCTCCCGCCTCCTCGTCATGCACAGCGGCCGCCTCAAGGTCAGCCACGAGTCCCTCAACGGTCAGGAGCAGATCCTGCGCACCGTCACCGACGGCGACGTCGTCGGCGAGCGCGCCTTCCTCACCGGGCATCGGCCCTGCGACCTCGTCGTCGCCCTCGAGGACAGCCGCATGTGTGTCTTCGACCACGCCGACCTGGCCGCCCTGCTCCGCGACTACCCCGACATCAGCCAGCGGATGCTGCGCACCCTCTCCGACCGGCTCTCCTCCGTCGAGCGGCTGCTCGCCGCGGTCACCTCCAGCGACGTCACGGCCCGCGTCGCGGCCTATCTGCTCGACCTGCCCGGAACCTTCGTCGACGGCGCCGTCGACGTGGAGCTGCCCATGGCCAAGCAGGAGGTCGCCCGCTACCTGGGCACGACGCCCGAGACACTCAGCCGGCGCCTCGCGGCGCTGGCCGCGGCGGGAACGATCGGACTCGTCGGACGGCGTGGAATCCGCATCCTCGACGCCGATGCGCTCGAGGAGGCCGCGACCCCCGGATGATGAATTGTGGCGATCCAATTGCCATTGATTCGTTTAATTCCGCGCCGATTTGGAGATGAAGGCCGCGTAATTTATCGTCATCGCACCCGGGCCAATGGGGGTCCGGAGGCCGCGTGAGGAGCGCCCCATGACGCAAGAACGTGACCACGAGCCCGATTCCCGGGCCGACAAGTCAAAGACACCGTCCGACCTGCCCACTACGACCCCGGCCCAGCCGGAACCGCGCCAGAAGACCCCGTCCGCGGAGCCGACGACGAGCGAGTTCGTCGCCGCCGCGGCGACGCCGGAATACGCAAAGCTGCGCCACGCATTCCGTTCATTCGCCTTCCCGATGACCATTGCTGGGCTGACTTCGTATTTCGTCTACGTGGTGCTGTCCATCTATGCCACTGACGCCATGGCAACCCCGCTATTTGGATCCCTGAACGTCGGAATGACGCTCGGTCTCGCCCAGTTCGCCGTCACGTATGTGTGGACTGCCCTCTACGTCCGCTACGCCACCCGTCGTCTCGACCCCATCGCCGCCGACCTCAAGGCCCGTCTCGTCGGGGAGGAGCCCGCATGATCCAGCTCGAGTCCTACGGGAACCCCACGATCAACATCGCCGTCTTCGCGATCTTCGTCGCGGCGACGCTCGGCATCGTCATCGCCGTCACCCGCCAGAAGTCCAAGGCATCCGACTTCTACACCGGCGGCGGCGCCTTCTCCGGCAGGCAGAACGGCCTGGCCATCACCGGCGACTACCTGTCCGCGGCCGCCTTCCTGGGCGTGACCGGCGCCATCGCCCTCTACGGGTACGACGGCCTCCTCTACTCGGTGGGCTTCTTCGTGGCCTGGATCGTCGCGCTGTTCCTGGTGGCCGAGCCGCTGCGCAACACCGGCAAGTACACGATGGCCGACGTGCTGAGCTTCCGGATGAACCAGAAGCCGGTCCGCACCGCCGCCGCTACCTCGACGCTCGTCATCTCGTTCGTCTACCTGCTGGCACAGATGGCCGGCGCGGGCGGTCTCGTCGCGCTGCTGCTCGGCGTGTCCGACCGCACCATGCAGGGCGTCGTCATCGGGCTGGTCGGCGCGCTGATGGTGGCCTACGTGCTCATCGGCGGCATGAAGGGCACCACCTGGGTGCAGATGATCAAGGCCGTCCTGCTCGTCAGCGGCGCCGCGATCATGGCGGCACTGGTGCTGTTCGGCAGCGGGTTCAACCTGTCCGCGCTCCTGTCGTCGGCGCAGGCGGCCGGCCTCGACCCCGCGACCGGCACCGGCGTCGACGTGCTGCAGCCCATGCAGCAGTACGGCAAGACCGAGTTCACCAAGCTGTCGTTCCTGTCGCTGTCCATCGCCTTGGTCGCGGGCCCCTCCGGCCTGCCCCACGTGCTGATGCGCTTCTACACCGTCCCGACGGCGAAGGAGGCCCGCCGCTCGGCGGTGTGGGCGATCGGGCTCGTCGGCGCGTTCTTCCTCATCACCCTGGTGCTCGGCATGGGTGCGGCGAAGCTCGTCGGCCAGCAGACGATCCTCGAGGCGCCCGGCGCCGCCAACTCGGCCGCGCCGCTGCTCGCCCTGCACCTCGGCGGCGAGGTGTTCATGGGCATCATCTCGGGTGTCGCGTTCGCGACGATCCTCGCGGTGGTCGCCGGCCTGACGATCACGGCGTCGGCATCCTTCGCGCACGACGTCTACAACTCGATCCTCAAGGACGGCAAGGCCGACCCGGAGCAGGAGGTGAAGGTCGCCCGCATCACCTCAGTGGTCATCGGCGTCCTCGCCATCCTGGGTGGCATCCTCGCCAACGGCCAGAACATCGCGTTCCTGATCTCGCTCGCGTTCGCCGTCGCCGCGTCGGCCAACCTGCCGTCGATCCTCTACACGCTGTACTGGCGCCGCTTCACCACCCGCGGCTCCGTGTGGAGCATCTACACGGGCCTGATCAGCTCGGTCGTGCTCATCGTGTTCAGCCCGTCGATCTCGGGCAGCGCGTCGTCGATGCTCGGCGAGGGCGTCAACTTCGCCTGGTTCCCTCTGACGAACCCGGCGCTGGTGTCGGTGCCGCTGGCGTTCCTCGCCGGCTGGCTGGGGACGATCACCAGCAAGAAGGCGGCCGACGGCGAGCTCGCGATCGAGATGGAGATGCGGTCGATGACCGGGGCCGGGGCGGGGGAGGCGCTCAATCACTGATCCAAGAACCCTTGCTCAATACCCCTGGGGGGTATAGGCTTCCGGTATGGAAGCAGAACGAGACCACGTCATGGATCACGGGACGGACGGCGCCGGGATGCATCAGCACGCTCCCGGCGCCCCCGCCCCGGGGCACGCGCATCACGCGGAGCACGCGCGCCACGCGGAGCACGCCGAACACGATCCCCACGCGGAGCACGGCAATCACGCGGGGCACGGTGGTCATGCGGGCAGGGCGATCACGCGGGGCACAGTGGTCATGCGGGGCACGGCGACCACGTCGGCCAGTTCCGGCGGTTGTTCTGGATCATGCTCGCCATGGCGGTCCCCGTCGTCGGGCTCAACCCGATGTTCGCCGACCTCCTGGGCTACGACCTCCCCGATGCTGGCTGGCTGACCGGGGTCTCGCCGGTCCTCGGTACCGTCATGTACCTCTGGGGCGGCAGGCCGTTCCTGACCGGTGCCGTCGACGAGGTGCGCCGCCGCAAGCCGGGCATGATGCTGCTGATCGGACTGGCGATCACCGTCGCCTTCGTCGCCTCCTGGGGTGCGACGCTGGGCGTGCTGCCACACCACCTCGACTTCTGGTGGGAGCTGGCGCTGCTGATCGTCATCATGCTGCTCGGGCACTGGATCGAGATGCGCTCGCTGGCGCAGACGACCTCCGCGCTCGACTCCCTCGCCGCACTGCTGCCGGACGAGGCGGAGCGGGTCGACGGCGACGCCGTCGTCACCGTCGCGCCGGGAGACCTGCGCGTCGGCGACGTCGTCCTGGTGCGGCCCGGCGCCTCCGTCCCCGCGGACGGCCGCATCGTCGACGGCGCCGCCCACGTCGACGAGGCCATGATTACCGGCGAGTCGAAGCCCGTGCGTCGCGGCGTCGGCGACCACGTCGTCGCCGGCACGGTCGCCACCGACTCCGGCCTGCGGGTCGAGGTCACCGCCACGGGTGACGACACCGCGCTGGCCGGGATCCGGCGCCTCGTCAGCGACGCCCAGAACTCCAGTTCCCGCGCCCAGCGGATCGCCGACAAGGCCGCCGCGCTGCTCTTCTGGTTCGCGCTCGGCGCGGCCGTGATCACGGCGATCGTCTGGGCGCTCATGGGGGAGCCGGGCGAGGCCGTCGTGCGGACGGTCACGGTGTTGGTGATCGCCTGCCCCCACGCGCTGGGTCTGGCGATCCCGCTGGTCGTGTCCATCGCCACCGAGCGGGCCGCCCGCGGCGGCGTTCTGGTCAAGGACAGGCTGGCGCTCGAGCAGATGCGCACCGTCGACACCGTCCTCTTCGACAAGACCGGCACGCTCACCATGGGCGAGCCGGCCGTCACCGGCATCGTCGGCGCGGAGGGGCTCGACGACGAGCGGGTGCTCACGCTGGCCGCGGCCGCCGAGGCCGACAGTGAACACCCCCTGGCCAGGGCGATCACCCGGGCCGCGGCCGACCGGGGCCTCACGCTGCCGGCGGCCACCGAATTCTCCAGTTCCCCGGCCGTCGGCGTCCGCGCGACGGTCGACGGCAGGCGCATCGCCGTCGGCGGCCCGTACCTGCTGCAGGAGGCCGGCGTTTCCGCGCTGGTGGGGGCGGAGAAGTGGAACGGCGAGGGGGCGACCATCCTCCACGTCCTGGCCGATGACCGGGTGGTGGGCGCGCTGAAGGTGGCCGACGCCATCCGCCCCGAGTCCCGCGAGGCCGTCGAGGCCCTCCACGCGGCCGGGATGAGCGTCGTCATGATCACCGGTGACGCCCGGGACGTGGCAGACGCGGTGGCGGCCGAACTCGGCATCGACCGGGTGTTCGCCGGGGTCAGGCCCGAGGACAAGGCGTCCAAGGTCGCCGAGCTGCAGGCCGAGGGGCGCACCGTCGCGATGGTGGGCGACGGCGTCAACGACGCCCCCGCCCTGGCGACGGCGGACGTCGGCATCGCGATCGGTGCCGGAACCGACGTGGCGATCGCGTCTGCGGGCGTAATCCTCGCGTCGTCCGACCCGCGCTCCGTGACCTCCGTCATCGAGCTGAGCAGGGCCGCGTACCGGAAGATGAAGCAGAACCTGTGGTGGGCGGCCGGGTACAACCTGATCTCCGTGCCGCTCGCGGCGGGTGTGCTGGCGCCGATCGGGTTCGTGCTGCCGATGAGCGTCGGTGCGATCCTGATGTCGGTCTCGACAGTCGTCGTCGCGCTCAACGCGCAGTTGCTGCGGCGCCTCGATCTCACCCCGGGCAGGGGCCGGGGATAGAAACGGAGCCGGCCGGCGAGCTGTGCTAGCCGACCGGCTCCCCGTCCTTGTCTGTGCCCCCGTGCACGAATCTCCGCTGAGCCGCCGCTGTGTGCATATCGCCGTAGCGGCGTCTTGGGCCAGCAGAATGCTCGGTGGGGCCAGTTTTATGCACGGAGGGGCAGGGTTGTGCTCGGAGGGGCAGGGCTGTGCCCGGAGGGGGCAGGGTTGTGCACGCGGTGTGGGCGCGCGGGGGGCCCGAATCGCCGTCCCTGTGCATGAATCTCCGCTGGGCCGCCGCTGTGTGCATATCGCCGTAGCGGCGTCTTGGGCCAGCAGAATGCTCGGCGCAGCCAGATTTATGCACGGAGGGGCAGGGTCGTGCCCGGGCGGCCGGACGTGTGTCCGGCCCGACGGGTTGCTGGCGCGGGTGTCCGCATCGCAGTCCCTGTGCACGAATCTCCGCTGAGCGGCCGCTGTGTGCATATCGCCGTAGCGGCGGCTTGAGCCAGCCGAATGCTCGCCGAAGCCAGATTTATGCACGCGGGACCCGGGTCTGGCGGTTTCATACGGTCGCGCTCTCGGGGTCGAGGACGCTCTCAGCAGTCGATGGCGCCGTCGAGGACGCTCTCAGCAGTCGATGGCGCCGTCGAGGACGCTCTCAGCAGTCGACGGCGCCGTCGAGGACGCTCTCAGCTGTCGATGGCGCCGTCGACGACCGCGACCGTGGCCGGCGCGTCAGGCGACTCAGCCAGCAGTTCCGCGAGCGGGCGCACGAGCAGCTGGTTCATGAACAGCTCCAGCCGGTCGGCGATGTTGACATCCCCGACCCGCAGCAGCCACTGGATCTGCAGCCCGTCCCACAGGGCGATGAACTGGCTCACGGAGACCATCGGGTCGACGCCGTCGCGGAGCTGCCCCGCCGCGGCCATCGCCTCGAACGTGCGCTCGAAGACGTCGGAGACCCACGCGTACCGACGGCGCATGTAGGCGTTGGCGGGGTGGTCGGGGCGGGTCGCCTCGGCGGACAGCACGGCGAACAGATCGATCTCGAAGGGAAGCTCGGCGCTCGCGCGGGCGAAGTCGAGGACGCCGCGGATCTGGTGCGCACCCGGCGAATGCGCCAGCGAGGTGACGCTCGCGCGCTCGTCGCGGCGCTCGATGACCGCCGACAGCAGGGCGACCTTGCTGGGGTAGTGGTGCAGCAGGCCGGCCTGGCTGATGCCCGCCCGCTCGGCGACCTGGCGCAGGGAGCCCGACTCGAACCCGTTCTCCCCGAACACCTCCAGTGCGGCGTCGAGGATCCGCTCCCGCGTCCTGGCCGTCTTCTTGTAGCGGCCGCGCGGGCCTTGCTCCTCGTCGGCTGCGACGACCGGCGCAAAAGGCATCATCTTCGGGCTCCTCTGCTCGGGGCGGTTGCGTCGATGAGATTCTCGCACATGAAAACCTAGCGCGTGGTTGGTTTTCGTGTTAGCTTTGCCTCCACTGGCAGCGCAATAGGGAGCGACGCCACTGTGAAAGGGACCAAGGATGATCCGCAGAGACTTCATGAAGCTGGGCGTCGCAGCCGTCGGGGCGGGCGCCATCGGCCTGACCGCCTGCAGCGGTGAGGGCAGTGGGGGCAGCACCCCGACCGGTGGAGGAACGGGCGGAGGTGGCCGTGGCGCGCAGCTCGTCATGGGGCTGATCACCGCCCCCACCTCGTTCGATCCGTCGATGGCTGAGTGGGGCAACCGGCTTCCCTTCTACCAGGCCGTCTACGACACGCTGCTGCTCGCTACCCCCGAGGGCACCATCGACCCGTACCTGGCCACTGAGTTCACCTACGACGAGCCGCAGACCACGCTGACGCTGAAGATCCGCGAGGGCGTCACGTTCTCCGACGGCGAGAAGCTGGACGCCGCCGCCGTGGCGCTCAGCATGAATCGCTTCAAGGACGGCACGGGCCCCGACGCCGGCTACATGCGCAACGTCGACGCCATCACCGCGCCCGACGCCACCACGGTTATCGTCACCTTCACCGCCCCCGACCCGGCCTTCCTCAACTACCTGACCCGCACCGCCGGCCTCGTCATGAGCCCCAAGGCCGTCGGCAACGAGGACCTGCCCACCAATCCCGTCGGCTCCGGCCCCTACACGCTCGACGTCGCCGCAACCGTCACCGGCACCAGCTACACGTTCGTGGCGCGCGAGGGGTACTGGAACGCCGACGTGCAGCACTACGACAAGATCGTCATGCGCGTCTTCCAAGACCCGACCTCGATGCTCAACGCCGTCCGCGCGGGCGAACTCAACTACGCCAAGCTCGCCGTCGCCGACACGTTCGACCAGGCGGCGTCCGCCGGCTGGACGCTGAACAAGAACGAGCTCGACTTCCAGGGCCTCCTCCTGCTCGACCGAGCCGGCACCCAGTCCGCGCCGATGGGGGAGGTCAAGGTCCGGCAGGCCATCAACCACGCCATCGACCGCCCCGCGCTGCTGCAGGCCGTCGCGCTCGGCTTCGGCACGGTCACCGGGCAGGTGTTCCCGACGACGTCGGCCGCCTATGACGACGGCCTCGACGAGCGCTACCCCTACGACGTGGCCAAGGCCAAGCAGCTGATGACCGAGGCCGGCTACGCCGACGGCTTCGACATCACGATGCCGAGCTCGACGGCGTTGGGCACCACCGTCTACGCCCTGATCGCGCAGGCGCTCGGCGAGATCGGCATCCGGGTCAAGCACGAGGACCCGGGCACGAACTTCATCGCCGACCTGCTGGCGCCCAAGTGGTCCGCCTGCTTCATGGCCCTCGAGCAGAACCCGGACTGGCAGCTGACGCAGTTCATGATCGCCGAGGATGCGGTCTTCAACCCGTTCGGCTACGCCGATCCCACGGTCGCCGCCATGCTCGACGAGTACCGCGTCGCCGCCGACGACCGTCGCTCCGAGATCATCAAGGAGCTGAACGCCTACATCGTCGAGCAGGCCTGGTTCGCGCCGTTCTACCGTGTCGAGGGCGTCGTCGCTTCGGACAAGGCCACCAAGGTGACCATGCTGCCGACCAACACCCTGCCCAACATCTACGACGTCCTCCCCGCCTGAGTCAGGACAGACAGATGCTCGGATTCGTCGGGCGCAGACTGGCCTCCGGGGTGGTGCTGGTGTTCGCCATCACCACCCTGGCCTTCCTGCTCCTCTACGTCGGCAGCGGCGACATCGCCCGCCGCATCCTCGGACAGACCGCCACCCAGGAACAGGTGGCGGCGAAGGCGGCCGAGCTCGGGCTCGACCGTCCCCTCTGGGAGCAGTACGTCGGTTGGCTCGGCAACGCGCTGACCGGCGACCTCGGCCGCTCCTGGTTCTCCGGCCAGCTCGTCGTCGACGGCGTGACCAACCGCCTGATGGTGACCCTGTCGCTCGTCCTGGGCGCCACCATCATCACCGCCGTCGTGGCCGTGGTGCTCGGCGTCTGGGCGGCGCTCGCCGGCGGCTGGGTCGACCGCATCATCCAGTTCCTCACCGTGCTCGGCATGGCGGTCCCCGGCTTCCTCATCGCCGTCGGCCTCGTGCTCGTCTTCGCGATCAACCTCGGCTGGTTCAGCGCCACCGGCTACACGGCCATCGCCGAGGGCCTCGGCCCCTGGGCCCGCTCCGTGACCCTGCCGATTGTCGCCCTGTCGATCGGCGGCGCGTCCGCCGTCACCCAGCAGATCCGCGGCTCCGTCGTCGACGCGTTGCAGCGCGACTACGTCCGGACCCTCCGGTCACGCGGCCTCAGCACCCGCAGCGTCGTGTTCAAGCACGTGCTGCGCAACGCGGTCGGTCCGGCGCTCGCCGTCCTCAACGTCCAGTTCGTCGGCATGCTCGGCGGCGCTGTCATCGTCGAGCAGGTCTTCCAGATGCCCGGCCTGGGCCAGCTCGCCGTCGGCGCCACGACGCAGGGCGACATCCCGATCGTGATGGGACTCGTCGTCGCCACCGCCGTCATCGTCATCGTCGTCAACCTCGTCATCGATGTGGCGCAGGGCCTGCTCAACCCGAAGGTGAGGCTCGCATGACCAGCCTGATCCCCGTCGCGGCGCTCCCGCGCAAGGCCGGCCTCGTCCGGCGGATCCTCCGCAACCCCGTCGGCCTCGCCGCGCTCATCATCCTCGCCGCCATCGCGTTCGTCGCCCTCTTCGGCGGCATGCTGGCGCCGTTCGACGCGAACGAGGCCGACGCCTACCAGATCCTCGCCGACCCCGGCGACGGCTCCCTGCTCGGCCGCGACGGCGCAGGCCGCGACATCTGGTCGCGGCTGCTGGTCTCCACGCAGATCTCGGTCGGGGCGGCCATCGTCGCCCTGGTCGTCGCCCTCGTGATCGGCGTCCTCGCCGGCCTGTACGCGGGCTACTACAAGGGATGGCTCGACACGGCCTTCACCTGGATCGCGTCGCTGACCATGGCGCTGCCCGGGATCATCGTGCTGCTGGCTGCGCGTTCCGTCGTCGGCCCCTCGGTCTGGTGGGCCATGATGATCTTCGGCGTCCTCATGAGCCCCGGCTTCTACCGGCTCGTCTACGCGTCGGTCTCGACCGTCCGCGAGGAGTTGTACGTCGACGCCGCCCGTGTGGCCGGCCTGTCCGACACCCGGATCATCACGCGGCACATCCTCGGCGTCGTCCGCGCCCCCATCATCATCCAGGCCGCCATGGTGCTCGGCATCGCGATCGCCATCCAGTCCGGCCTCGAGTTCCTCGGCATCGGCGACGCGCAGACCCCCACCTGGGGATCCATGTTGAAGGACGCGTTCGACACGATGTACCGCAAGCCGATCAACATGCTGTGGCCTTCGCTGGCCATCGGCCTGGCCACCGTGTCGCTGACGCTGCTGGCCAACGTCATGCGCGACGAACTGGAGCGCACCGTCGCCCGGGTCCGACGGCCCCGCCGCCGTCCCGGTGCCGCGGTCGCCTCGCCGGCCGAGCGCTCCGTCGTCACCCTCACGCATGACGACGACGCCCGCGCAGCCGCCCGCACCGGAGACGTGCTGCTGCAGGTCACCGACCTGCGCGTCGGCTACGACCAGCCGGACGGCAGCGTCACCGAGGTGGTCAAGGGGGTCGACCTGACGATCCGCCGCGGCGAGGTCCACGGCCTCATCGGCGAGTCCGGCTCCGGCAAGTCGCAGACGTCCTTCGCGGTCCTGGGACTGCTGCCGACCGGTGGTCGCGTCGTCTCGGGCAGCATCGTCTTCGAGGGTGCCGACCTCGTCGCAGGCAGCGCCAAGGCCGTCGCGGCGGTCCGGGGCAAGAAGATCGCCTACATCCCGCAGGAGCCGATGAGCAACTTGGACCCGATGTTCACGATCGGCAGCCAGCTCAGTGAACCGCTGCGCGCGACCCGGGGGCTGAGCCGCCAGGAAGCGAAGCAGAAGTCGCTCGACCTGCTGGCCAGGGTGGGGATCCCGGACCCGGAGCGGACGTACAACGCGTACCCGCATCAGGTCTCCGGCGGCATGGCGCAGCGGGTGCTGATCGCCGGCGCCGTCTCCTGCGACCCCGACCTGCTCATCGCCGACGAGCCCACCACGGCGCTCGACGTCACGATCCAGGCCGAGGTGCTCGACCTGATCCGCGACCTGCAGGAGGAACTCCACATGGCCGTGCTCCTTGTCACGCACAACTTCGGCGTCGTCGCCGACCTGTGTGACCGGGTCTCCGTCATGAAGGACGGCGTGATCGTCGAGACCGGGCCGGTCCGGTCCATCTTCGCCAACCCCCTGCACGACTACACCACGTCGCTCCTCGACGCCATGCTCGACGAGGACGGCCCCGTCCGGCCACCACTCTCGCTGGGAGGCAACGCATGACCGCGTCACTGCTCGAGGTCACCGACCTCGACGTCATCTACCCCGGCGGCAGGGGCCGCAAGCCGTTCCACGCGCTCCGGTCCGTCAGCCTGGACATCCGTCCCGGCGAGACGGTGGGGCTCGTGGGGGAGTCCGGCTCGGGCAAGACCACGCTCGGCCGCGCGGTCCTCGGGCTGGCCCCGGTCGGCGGCGGCTCGATCCGGTTCGACGGGCGCGACATCTCGCACCTATCGCGCCGGGAACGGCGCACCCTGGCCGGCGACATCCAGGTGGTCTTCCAGGACCCATACTCGTCGCTCAATCCTTCGATGACCATCGAACAGATTCTGGCCGAGCCGCTCACCGCCAACGGGGTGGAGGGGCGCGCCGCCCGGAACAAGGTCAAGGACCTGCTCGACAAGGTGCGTCTCCCCACCGACGCGGCCGGGCGACTCCCCAAGGAGTTCTCCGGCGGCCAGCGGCAGCGCATCGCCATCGCGCGGGCCCTGGCGCTCGACCCGCGCCTCATCGTCGCCGACGAGGCCGTCTCCGCGCTCGACCTGTCGACGCAGGCCCGCGTGCTCGACCTGTTCGTCGAGATCCAGGAGGCGACCGGCGTGGCATACCTGTTCGTCACGCACGACCTCTCCGTCGTCCGCCACGTCAGCCACCGCGTCGCGGTGCTGTACCGCGGCGAGATCGTCGAGCAGGGCGACGTCGCCCAGGTGACGGGCGCGCCCGAACACCCGTACACGCAGCGGCTCTTCATGGCCGCCCCGTGCCCGACCCCGACCGGCAGGAACGCCGACGGGCCGAACGGCTGCGGATGATCGAACAACAACGCGAACAGGCCGAGCAGGCCGGAGCAGGAGGAGTCTGACGTGGTCAGCACAGCAGCGGCCGACGCGGCCGGCATCGTCTGGGGAGTGGCGACGGCGGCCTTCCAGATCGAGGGGGCCGTCGCGGAGGGCGGCCGTGGCCCGTCGCACTGGGACACGTTCCAGCGGCAGCCCGGGGCGATCTTCCACGGCGAGGACGCCGACGTCACCTGCGACCACTACCACCGGTGGCGCGACGACCTCGACCTCATGGCCGCCCTCGGCATCCCCGCCTACCGGCTGTCGCTGTCCTGGGCCAGGCTCCAGCCCGCCGGCCGTGGGCCGCTGAATCCGGAGGGCGTCGCGTTCTACCGTGACCTGCTCCGCGGCTGCCGCGAGCGGGGCATCGAGCCGTACGTCACGCTGTACCACTGGGACCTGCCGCAGCCGCTGGCCGACGAGGGCGGGTGGCCGGTCCGCTCCACAGCGGAGGCGTTCGGCGAGTACACCGCGCTGGTCATCGCCGAACTTGGCGAGCTGGCCGACAACTGGATCACCATCAACGAGGCCATCTGCGCGTCGTTCCTGTCGTACGACTGGGGCATGCAGGCCCCGGGCCACACGGACGAGGACGAGGCGGTTCGGGCCGCGCACCACCTGCTGCTCGCGCACGGGCTGGCGCTGGCCAACTTCCGCCGAATCCGTCCCGAGGCCGCCGTCGGCATCACCAACCTGCTATCGCGGATCCGCCCCTTCTCCGACAGCCCCGCCGACATTGCCAAGGCCGACGAGGCCAGGGCCAGGATGAACGAACTGTTCCTCAACCCCGTGTACCGCGGGGCCTACGGCGACGCCGTCGAGGCCGTCTTCCCGCAGCTGCGCGATCCGGAACTGGTGCGCGACGGCGACCTGGCACTCATCTCCGCGCCCGGCGACTTCGCCGGCGTCAACCACTACACGAACGTGCTGATCCGCGCCGACGACGAGTCGCCGTTCCACGGCTACCGCATGATCCAGGTGGAGCCGACGCCCACCAGCTTCGACTGGTCGGACACGCCGGAGGCGCTGCACGCCCTGCTCCTGCAGGTGTCCCGGGAGTACACGGACCTGCCGCTCATCGTCACCGAGAACGGCGCCACGTTCCACGACTACCCGACCCCGGACGGCCAGGTCCACGACCCTGAGCGTGTCGCGTACCTCGCCGGCTACACCGACGCCGTCGTCAGGGCCCGGGCCGACGGCGCCGACGTCGTCGGCTACTTCTGTTGGTCGTTCATGGACAACTTCGAGTGGTCGTGGGGCTACTCGATGCGCTTCGGGCTCGTCTACGTCGACTTCCCCACCCAACGCCGCATCCCCAAGGACAGCGCCTACTGGTACCGCGACTTCATCGCGTCCAGGCGGGCAACCGACAACCAAGGAGACAACCGATGACCGACACCGCCGATCGCACGACCACCGTCGCCGAGCTGGTGGCCGCGCTCGACCTGGAGACCAAGGTCCGCCTGATCACGGGCGAGGACTTCTGGACCACCATCGAGGTGCCGGAGATCGGGCTGCGCAAGCTGACGCTCTCCGACGGCCCGTCCGGCGTCCGCGGCCCCGTCTGGGACGAGCGTTCGCCGTCGCTGAACCTGCCATCGGCGACGGCGCTGGCGTCCGCCTGGGACACCGACCTGGCCTACGACTACGGCGCAGCCGCCGCCGCAGAGGCCCGCCGCAAGGGCGTGGACTGGGTGCTTGGCCCCACCATCAACCTGCACCGCTCCCCGCTAGGCGGCCGCCACTTCGAGTGCTTCAGCGAGGACCCGATGCTGACCGGCGACCTCGCTCACGGTTACGTCCGCGGCCTGCAGGACAACGGGGTGGCAGCCACACCGAAGCACTACGTCGCCAACGACTTCGAGACCGACCGGTTCACGGTCGACGTCGTCGTCGACGAGCGCACCCTGCGGGAGGTCTACCTGCATCCATTCGAGCGCGCCGTCGAGGCAGGCACCTGGTCGATCATGAGCGCCTACAACTCCGTGGGCGGCACCACCATGACGGAGAACGACCTGCTCCGGGAGCCGCTGCGCACCGAATGGGGCTGGGACGGCGTCGTCGTGTCCGACTGGACGGCCGTGCGCAGCACCGCCGCAGCCAACGCCGAGCAGGACCTCGAAATGCCCGGCCCCGGCGTCTGGGGCGACGCCCTGCTGGCGGCCGTGCGCAGCGGCGAGGTCGACGAGGCGGCCATCGACCGTCACGTCGCCCGGCTGCTCCTGCTGGCCCAGCGCGTCGGCGCCCTCGGCGACGCCGAACCGAAGCCGGTCGCCCCGATCAACGGGCTCGCGTTCGTCCGGTCCGCCGCCGCGGAGGGCAGCGTGCTGCTCGCCAACGACGGGATCCTGCCGCTGAACGCGTCCGCGCTCCGCAGCGTGGCCGTCATCGGCCATAACGCAGACGAGGCCCGCACGCAGGGCGGCGGCAGCGCCACCGTCGTGCCGGCGAGCGTCGTCAACCCGCTGTCGGGGCTCCGTGAGGCGCTGCCCGGCGTCGAGGTGACCTACAGCGTCGGCGCGATCGTGCAGGAGGGTGTCGGCCCGCTCGATCCCGAGCTGCTGACCAACCCGCGCACGGGCGGCCGCGGCCTGACCGCGTCGTTCGTCGCCGCCGACGGGATCGCCGCCTTCACCGAGGACCGCTTCGCCACGTCGCTGACCTGGTTCGGCGGCGGCGAGGAGTACATCGGCACCGCCGAGAAGCTCGTCCTGGAGACCGTCTACACCCCCGCGACCACGGAGGAACGGGAGCTCGGCTTCGCCACGTCGCTGCGCGGGCGGGTCTTTGTCGACGGCGAACTGCTGTTCGAGGACCAGCCCGTCGTCACCGGCTCCGACCTCGGCGCGGCCCTGCTGGCCCCGCCGTCAGGCACCCGTCCCGTCGCATTCACGGCAGGCACCCCGGTGGCGATCCGCGTCGAGTTTGACCTGAAGACGAGCACGTTCGGCGTTCCCGGCGCCATCGGCGTCACCTTCGGCACGGCGCCCCGCGCGCTCGACCCGCAGGTGCTGATCGAGGACGCGGCCCGCGCCGCGGCCGCGGCCGACGTGGCCGTCGTCGTCGTGGGCACCAACTCGCGGGTCGAGTCGGAGGGCTACGACCGCGACGACCTCGACCTGCCCGGCCACCAGGACGCCCTCGTACGCGCCGTCGCCGCTGCGAACCCGCGCACCGTCGTCGTCGTGAACTCCGGCTCGCCCGTGCTGCTGCCGTGGCGCGACGACGTCGCAGCGATCCTGCTCGGCTACTTCGGCGGCCAGGAGTACGGCAACGCCATCGCCGACATGCTGCTCGGCGCCGCCGAGCCTGGCGGCAGGCTCCCCACCACCTGGCCCGTCGACATCGAGGACGTGCCCGTGCTCGACTGCACCCCGGACGAGGAGGGCAGGGTCAGCTACGCCGAAGGCATCCACATCGGCTACCGCGCCTGGCTGAAGGCGGGCACCCAGCCGGCGTACCCGTTCGGCCACGGCCTCGGCTACACGCATTGGCGGCTCGCGAACGCGGCGGCGCAGCGCGCCGAGGACGACGTCACGGTGTCCGTGCGGGTCACGAACACGGGGGACCGGGCGGGCAAGCAGGTCGTCCAGGTCTACGCGTCGCGCCCGGGCAGCGCCGTCGACCGGCCGGTCCGCTGGCTCGTCGGCTTCGCCCCCGTCCGGGCCGGGGCGGGCGAGGCGACCGAGGTGCAGATCCGCATCCCACGCCGTCGCTTCGAACACTTCGACGGCGGCTGGCAGCTCGAGCCGGGGCGCTTCCTGCTCCACGTCGGCACGAGCGTCGTCGACACCGTCGCTGAACTGGAGGTCGTCCTGTGACCGCGCTGCCCAACCCGCTGATCCCGGGCTTCAATCCCGACCCGAGCGTCGTGCGCGTCGACAACGACTGGTACCTGGCGACGTCGACGTTCGAGTACCTGCCCGGCGTGCCGATCTACCACTCGACCGACCTGGTCACGTGGACGCAGATCGGCAACGTCGCGGTGCGCGACGAGCAGCTGGGCGTCGTCAACGCGCCCACCAACCTCGGCGTCTGGGCACCGACGATCCGGCACCGCGACGGTGTCTTCTACCTGATCGTCACCGACACGGCCGGCCGCGGCACCTGTCTGTTCACGGCCACCGATCCGGCCGGGCCGTGGAGTGACGGCGTCGTCGTCGACCTGGAGGGCATCGACCCGGACCTGGCCTGGGACGACGAGGGCACCGCCTACGTCACGTACTCGGGGCTGGTGCTGTCCGGCCCCGACCTGGGGGCGCACCGGGGAATCGAGCAGATCCGCATCGACACCGTCACCGGCGCACTGCTGGGGGAGAAGCGGTCGCTGTGGTCGGGCGACGGCGGCATGTTCCCCGAGGCGCCGCACCTCTACCGGCACGGCGACCACTGGTACCTGCTGGTCGCCGAGGGCGGCACGGAGCGGGGGCACTCGATCTCGATCGCCCGGGGACCATCGCCCGAGGGCCCGTTCACCTCGTGCCCGGCCAACCCGCTGGTCACGGCCCGCGGCACCGCCCGGCCCGTGCAGTGCACCGGCCACGGGGACCTGTTCGAGGGGCCCGACGGCCAGTGGTACGTCGCGATGCTCGGCACCCGCCCCCGCGGAATGGTCCGTTCCTTCTCGGCGCTCGGTCGCGAGACGTTCATCTCGCCCGCGCGGTGGACCGACGACGGGTGGCTGGAGATCGACCAGGTCGAGCTGAACCCACGCCCCGGCTTCGGCTGGGTGGAGGACTTCGACGGCGAGCTGGGCCCGCAGTGGATCGGCGTGCGTCGCCGGCCCGACCAGCTGGCCGACCTCACGTCGCGCCCGGGCTGGCTCGTGCTGACCGGCGAGGGCGAGGGGATGGGGGCGTTCCGCCCCGTCTTCATCGGGCACCGGCAGCAGCACCAGACGTGCGAGATCGCGACGGTGGCCGACGCCTCCGCCGGGGTCGGCGGCCTGGCCGTGCGCTACGACGAGGGCCTGCACTACGAGGTCGAGGCCTCCCCGGACGGCACGGTCACGGCGCGCGCCGTCATCCCCGGATTCGTCCGGGAGGCGACCGCCCAGGTCGGTGACGGGCCCGTCGAGCTGATTCTCGGCTCCCGGGTGCCGCCCGCCGCGGGCCTCGGCCACGTGTCGTCCGACCTTGTCAGGCTCGGATACCGGGACGAGGCGGGGGAACACATTCTGCTGGAGGTCGACGCCCGCTACCTGTCCAACGAGACGGCGGGGTCGTTCACGGGACGGGTGTTCGGCGTCTACGCCACCTCCGGCACCGTCGCGTTCGCCCACGTCGACTACGCGGGCGACAACTCCTGACGATGCGCGCCGTCGTCGGCCCCGGGCGGGGGAGGGGTGGCTCAGAACTCCTCGACGAACTCCTCCTCGGGCCCGAGCTCGGCGGCGGCGCGCAGCTCCATGGTCGTGCCGCGACCCTCGAGGTCGACGGCGACGACCACGTTGCGTCCCCGCGCCACCAGCGGCGCGGGGACGTACAGCGTCCGCTGCGGACCCTCGGCCGAGTAGCGACCCACCAGGAAGTCGTTGACGTAGACCCAGCCGCGGCCGAAGCCCGGCAGCGCCAGGTGCGTGTCGCGGGGCTCGTCCGCCTCGAACACGCCGACGGCCACGCCGGCGCCGTCGGGGGTGGCCCGGTCGGCGGTCCCGGCCAGTGCGTCCGGGGCGAGGCGGCGCGGGTCGAACTCCTGGGCCGTCCAGCGCTGCACGATGCGGCGCTCGAGCAGCACGGGGCCGACCATGCCCTTGGCTCCGCCGGTGGTGTGGCCGTAGTTGACCTGGCCCAGGTCCTCGACCAGCACGGTCAGCGCCACCATCTCCCCGGTGCCGTGCAGTGTGATCGAGCCCTCCTCCAGCACGGAGCCTACGGCGACGTCGTCGCTGAACACCGTGGCGCGGTCGGCGACGCCCGTGAAGATGAGGTCGACGTCGCCGGCCGGGAGCCGGACGTCGGCCCGGTAGACCACTGCGGCGGGCACCCCCGGCAGATCCTCGAAGGCGCTGGTCGCCGCGACCTCGAGCGGGTCGCCGGCGAACGTGCGCAGCAGGGTGGGCAGGCCGGCGCCGGCACGGACCGGGATGGTTGCCTCGGGCAGGAACGTCGGAGGTTCGCTGACGATGGGGCCGTCGCGCCCAGCACCTCGCGCATCGCGTGGAACTTGGCGGTCAGGGTGCCATCCTCGGCGATCGGGGCGTCCGAGTCGTAGCTGGTGATCGTCGACCGGATCCGGCCGTCGACCCGGTTGGCGCCTGCCCACAGCCCGAAGTTGGTGCCGCCGTGGGCCATGTAGATGCTGACGCTGCCGCCGTCGGAGATGATCTCGGCGAGGTTGGCGGCCGCATTCTCCGGGGTGCGGACGTGGTGGTTGGTGCCCCAGTGGTCGAACCAGCCGTTCCAGAACTCGGCGACGAAGAACGGCTCGTCGGGACGGTGGGTGCGCACGAGCGCCCTGGCCTCGGCCGGCTTCGAGCCGAGCGTGACGGCCGCCAGCACGCCGGGGGTGGTGCCCTCGGTGAGCATGGGGTCGGTGGGGCCGTCGGCGGTGAACAGCAGCTCGGTGATGCCGCGCTCCCGCAGCAGCTCGGCCATGGCGGCGACGTAGTCACCGTCGTTGCCGTAGCTGCCGAACTCGTTTTCCACCTGCACGGCGACGACGTTGCCGCCGCGGCCGGCCTGCAGGTCGACGAACTGCGGCAGGAGCACGTCGAACCAGTCGGCCACCCGGGCGAGGAAATCGCCGCGGATGGTGCGCAGCGGTGCGCCGCCGCGGGTGATCCACACAGGCAGGCCACCATTGGCCCACTCGGCGCAGATGTAGGGGCCGGGCCGGACGATCGCGTCGAGGCCGACCTCCGCGGCGATCTCCAGGAAGCGCCGCAGGTCGCGCCAGCCGGTGAAGTCGGCCGCGGCGTCCTTGGTGGCCTGGTGGAAGTTCCACGCGACGTAGGTGTCGACGGTGTTGAGGCCCAGGTCGATGAGCCGCTGCAGCCGGTCGCGCCACTGGTCGGGATGCACGCGGAAGTAGTGCAGGGAGCCGGCGAGTACCTGGTGGGGGCGCCGTCGCGGAAGAAGCGGTTGGCGGCCCACGTCAGGGTGGGCACGGGCCCGGCATCGGGCCGGTGAGCAGCATCGATCGACATGGCCCTCAGTATGGCAACGGCCGCCCGACGGCGACCAGAATGGAACGGTGACGAACATGAGCACTGCGCGCGGCGACGACGCGGCCCCCCGCACGATCATCACGACGGACCCGGAACTCGACGACCTGAACTCGATGCTGCGGCTGCTGCTGTACAGCAACGAGATCGACATCGTCGGCCTCGTGTACTCGTCGAGCCAGTTCCACTACGCCGGCGACGCCGCCGAAGGCAGGCCGCCGTTCCGCTGGCCCGCGCCGGGCGCCGTCTTCCACATCGACCAGGCCGTCGACGCCTACGCCCGCGTGCACCACAACCTCGTCGTTCACGACGACCGGTACCCCACGCCGGAACACCTGCGGTCGCTGATCGCGTGGGGCAACGTCGCCGACGTCGGCGACATGGCTGCCGACACCCCCGGCTCCGACCTCATCCGCCGCATCCTGCTCGACGATGAGCCCGGCCGGGTGTTCCTGCAGGTGTGGGGCGGCCACAACACCGTCGCCCGGGCCCTGCGGTCGATCCAGGACGAATTCGGCGCGACGCCGGAATGGCCGCGGCTGCGGGACCGGATCTCGGCGAAGGCCGTCGTCACGAGCTTCGGCCACCAGGACCACACCTTCGCCGACTACATCCGGCCGAACTGGCCGGCGCTGGAGAGCAGGGAGGTCGCCACACGGGTGTGGGGCTACTTCGCCCGCACGGTCGTCGCCGACGAGGATCAGCACCTGCTGACGGCGGAGTGGACGCGCCGCAACGTCACCGCCGTCGGGCCGCTCGGTGCCGAGTACCGCGTGTGGGGCGATGGGAAGCAGATGGCCGACGGGTTCGATGCCGAGGACTACTTCGGGCTGAGCGGGCTGTCGGCCGACGAACTGGCGGCGCAGGGCTACGAGGTTTGGATGCCTCCGCAGGAGCAGGGCGCGTTCATCTCGGAGGGCGACTCCTCCAACTTTGCCCTCCTGGTCGACAACGGGCTGCGCAGCTGGGTTGAGCCGGGCTGGGGCGGCTGGGGTGGCCGCCAGGAGCGGGCAGCCGACGATCCGTCGTCGTGGAGCAACGTGGACGAGTGGGACTCGGCGCGCTGGATCGGCGAGTTCCAGAACGACTTCGCGGCGCGGCTGCGGTGGTCGGTGGAGGGGGAGTACGCGGCGGCCAACCATCACCCGGTGGTCCGGGTGGTCGACGGGCTGGAGCGGACGGCGGCCGCGGGCGACGTCGTCAGACTGACGGCAGAGACCTGGGATCCGGACGGCGACGAGGTCAGGGTCGAGTGGTGGCAGTACGTGGAGGCGGGCACGTCGTCGTCGACGCTGGAGCTGGACGTGGTGGGGGAGACGGTGTCGTTCGTCGTCCCTCCGACGGCGTCGCCGGGGGAGAGGATCCACGTGATCTGCACGGCGCGGGACTCGGGCACCCCAACGCTCACGCGGCACCAGCGGGTGGTCGTCACGGTCCCTGAGGAGTGAGCGCCAGCGAGCGTCTCGAAGGCGTTCCCTGAGGAGTGAGCGCCAGCGAGCGTCTCGAAGGTGTTCCCTGAGGAGTGAGCGCCAGCGAGCGTCTCGAAGGTGTTCCCTGAGGAGTGAGCGCCAGCGAGCGTCTCGAAGGGGATAACCCGGATCCCGCTCGGACAATGGGGTTCGCGCCTAGCCTCGGGGGTGACAGGAGGAACCCTATGAGCACCTACGTGATCGTCGGCGGCGGGCTCGCCGGAACCCGGACCGCCGAGGAACTGCGCGACCTCGACGGCGACGCGCGGATCGTCCTTGTGGCCGGGGAGGCGGCGCTGCCGTACGACCGGCCGCCCCTGACCAAGGACTACCTGCTGGGCGCCAAGCAGGAGAACGACATCGTCCTGCACGACGCCGGCTGGTTCACCGACAACCAGATCGAGCTGCACGCCGGACAGAACGCCTCATCCATCGACCCGGCCGCGCAGCTCGTGTACCTCACCGACGGCACCAGCATCCACTACGACGGCCTGGCGCTGGCCACCGGCTCCCGGCCCCGCAGCCTCACCGTGCCTGGGGTCGGACGGCCCGGCGTGCAGACCCTGCGGACGTTGCCGGAGTCGACGCAGCTGCGGGACTCGCTGGCGGCGGGCGACCCCATCGTCATCGTCGGCGGCGGCTGGATCGGGCTCGAGGCGGCCGCGGCGGCCCGCCACCACGGCGCGCCCGTCACGGTCCTCGTGCGGGACCGGACCGTGCTGCCGGCGCTCGGCCACGAGATCGGCAAACGCTTCATCGAACTGCACCGGAAGCACGGTGTGGAGTTCGTCTTCGGTGGTGAGCTCGCCTCGATCGACGGCGACGGCGACAGGGGGCCCGTCACCGGGGTCACGTTGGTGGGTGGCCGGGTGATCGAGGCCCGCCGGGTGCTGATCGCCGTCGGGGCCGAGCCGCGGGTGGAACTCGCCCGCGAGGCCGGGCTGGAGGTCGGCAACGGTGTCCTCGTGGACGACACGCTCGCCACCAGCGATCCCCGCATCGTCGCCGTCGGTGACATCGCGGCCCCGGAGAACGCCTGGTTCGGAGGCCGACTACGCGTGGAGCACTGGGCCACTGCGCTGACGCAGCCGGCCATCGCGGCCCGCACCCTGGTCGGTGACGAGGCGCACTTCGACGGCCCGCCGTTCTTCTACACCGACCAGTACGACCTGAGCATGGAGTTCCGTGGCGTCATCCCGGACGAGGCCACCATGATCCAGCGCGGCAGCGGTGCGGAATACCTGGTGATCTGGCTGAACCGGGACGGTGTGCCGCGGGCGGCGATGAACGTCAACCAGTGGGAAGGCGACTCGTTGGAGGCGCTGCTGCGTCAGGCCAGGCCGGCGGATCCGCGCAGATTCGCGGACCCCACCGTCGGCCTGGACGAGGTGACGCGTTAGCCGGCGCCGTTGATCTTGTCGAAGCGGGCGCCCTCGGGCTTCTCGGGCATCAGGCACATGATCATGACGATGAACGAGCCCAGGTAGGGGATCAGCGACAGCAGGAACATCGTGCCCTGCGTGTTGGTGTCGTGCAGACGACGGATCGTCAGCGCGATGCCCGGGACGACCGTGCCCAGCAGGAAGAGTCCCATGAGCAGGGCGATCAGTGAGTTGAACGCGGTGCCGTCGGTCAGGGCGCCGAGCGAGCCGAGGCCGAAGATGGCGATGACGTTCATCAACGAGGCCCACAGGTACTCGGAGCGGCTGGCGCGGCCGGTGAACGTGACGCCGCGCGTCCAGTAGCGCTTGACGGCCTCCGGGAAGGTGGCTCCGCGCAGCGGCGCATCGGGACCGGTCGGGTCGTCGATGAGCGGACGGCCGTAGCCGGGGCTGACGGGGTAGCCGGTGACCTGACCGGGCTGGCCGTACGGAGCGACGCCGTAGGACTGCACCTGCTGGCCGTAGGGGCCGACGGGTGCGCCGTACGGCTGGGCGGGGTCGGCATAGGGCTGTGCCGGCGGTCCGTACGTCTGCGGCTGCTGGCCGTAGGGCTGTGTGGCGTACGGCTGCGGTGCAGCGTACGGCTCGGCGTACGGCGACGGGGCGAACGAGGGCTCCGTGACGGGGCCGGGCCCGTACGTGTACTCGGGCCGCTCGTCGGAGGGCTCGGCCGGGTTCTGGTCGTCGGTGGCGTACGGGTCGTAACTCATGGCTCCTAGTGTGACATGAGGAACCGACAATCAGCCGTTCGCGACAGTGGGGAGTGGCGGAACCTCGCGCAGCTGCGGCCTCACATCACGGAACTGCCGCAGGTGGTATCCGAGGGAGGAATCGCCGTAGGTCTCGGCGTGGGAGATCTTGGCCAGGACGAGGGTGTGGTCGCCGCCCGGCTCGAAGGTGAGGTGGTCGCTCTGCAGCCATGACGCCACACCGGCGATGTGCGGGAGCCCGTTGTCGAGGCGCCAGTCGATTCCCGCGAAGCGATCCTCCACGCCGCGGCGGGCGAAACGCAGCGCGATCTCGGACTGGTCGCCGGCCAGGATGTTGATCCCGATCCGTCCGGCCCGGTGGGTCCGCTCGATCATGGCGCCCCGGTTGTCGAGGGCGAAGAACACCATCGGCGGGTCGATGGACAGCGATGCGAAGCTGGACACCGTCGTGCCCGTCGGCTGGCCGTCGATGACCGCCGTGATGATCGTGACCGGGGACGAGACTCGCGCCATCGCCTCCCGGAACTCTGCTTCAAGATTGTCCACACCCCGAGGCTAGTTGACGCCCCACGCCGTCCGGACGCTGTCCGTGCGCCCTGAGCGAAATGGCTTCTAGGGAGGCCCTGATAGGTTTTTCCCCATGCTTGTCGCCTGGTGGAGTGCCATCCCGTTCGTGACCCTGCTGCTCTGTATCGCGGTTCTGCCGTTGATTCCGAGGACGGCGCACGCCTGGGAGAAGAACTCGGTCAAGCTGACGGTCGCACTGGTCCTGGGCCTGCCGATCGCCGCCTGGTTCACGTTCGCCGGGGCCGGGATCGAGGTCGTCCACGCGCTGGTCGAGTACGGGCAGTTCATCATCCTGCTGCTGGCGCTGTTCGTCGTCGCAGGCGGGCTGTTCCTCGCGGGCGACATCCGCGCCACCCCCCGCAACAACACGATCTTCCTGGCCATCGGCGCCGTCGCCGCGTCGTTCATCGGCACCACCGGCGCCGCCATGCTGCTGATCCGACCGCTGCTGAACACCAACTGGGAGCGCCGCAACAAGGCGCACACAGTGATCTTCACCATCCTTGTCGTCGCCAACAGCGGCGGTCTGCTGACGCCGCTGGGCGACCCGCCGCTGTTCCTCGGCATGCTGCGCGGTGTCCCCTTCACCTGGACGTTCGGGCTGTTCCCGCAGTGGCTGCTGGTCAACACCCTCCTGTTGATCACCTACTACGCCCTCGACCGGCGCGCGTACGCCGACGAGGAGCCGGACGCGATCTTCTTCGACGACACGCAGCGGGAGCCGCTGCGGCTCCACGGCGCGCTCAACCTGGCCTTCTTTGCCGGCATCATCGCCGGTGTCGCGTTCGTCCCCTCCATCGACCTGCACGCACTCGAGTCGGGGCACGGGGTCTGGACGGACGCCGTCCCGTGGCGCGAGCTGCTGATGCTGGCGTGTGCGGCGGGTTCCTACTTCCTGGGCAGCAGGAAGGTGCGATTCGAGCAGAACCAGTTCACCTGGACCCCCATTCTCGAGGTCGCGGCGCTGTTCATCGGCATCTTCCTGACGATGATCCCCGCCCTCAACTACCTGGGCCAGATCGCCGACAGGCTGCCGCTCAACCGCATCACCATGTTCATCTTCACCGGAGGCATCTCTGGCTTGCTCGACAACGCCCCCACCTACGCAACGTTCTTCGAGATCGCCACCGCGCTTCCCGGCGACCCGCGGGTGGCGGGGGTGCCGGAGGCGCTGCTGGTGGCGATCTCCCTGGGTGCCGTCTTCGGCGGGGCGCTCACCTACATCGGCAACGGGCCCAACTTCATGGTCAAGTCCGTCGCCGACGCGGACGGCGTGGAGACGCCGTCGTTTGGCGGCTACATCGTCGCCAGCCTGCGCTTCATGGTCCCGACCCTGACGGCGATGGCGCTGATCTTCCTCACCGACGGCGTCCTGTGGCAGGTGCTGGGCGGCGTCGTCGCCGTCGGGATCGTGCTACGGGCGTGGGTGATCGGGCGGAGCAGGACACCCGCCGCCTGAGCCTGGGCGGCGTCCGATCTTCGTCCGCTACGCCCAGGTCGCCGTGCTCTCCGATATTCCAGTTCCCCGCCGCGTCGGTTGACCGGCCCTCGGGGCGAGGAGGCCGGAGTCAGGCGCGGTCCTCCGCGGGGTCGTCGCCGTCCGACTCGTAGATGCCAGGCGCGTCGTAGATCAGCGACGCGCCGTCGGCGGCGTCCTTCATCGACTTCGGCGCAATGAGGCGGGCCAGGTGGTAGACGCCGATCGTGACCATGGTGCCGAGCGCGATGCCGCCGAGTTCGAAGTCGTCGCCGATCGGGACCGACACGTTGCCGATGCCGATGATGATGCCCGCCGCGGCGGGGATCAGGTTGAGCGGGTTGCCGAAGTCGACCTTGTTCTCGTGCCAGATCTTCGCTCCGAGAAGGCCGATCATGCCGTAAAGCACGACGGTGATGCCGCCGAGCACCGCCGACGGGGTGGCCGAGATCACGGCGCCGAACTTCGGGGAGAAGCCGAACAGGATGGCGACGATGGCGGCCACGACGTACGCCGCCGTCGAGTAGACGCGGGAGGCGGCCATGACGCCGATGTTCTCTGCGTAGGTGGTCGTCGGGCCAGCGCCGACGACGGTGGCCAGCATCGAGGTGGCGCCGTCGGCGGCGACCGCGCGGCCCATGAGCGGGTCGAGGTCGTCGCCGGTCATCTCGGCGACGGCCTTCACGTGGCCTGCGTTCTCCGCGATGAGGGCGATGACGACGGGCAGCGCGACGATGATGGCGGCCAGGTTGAAGCTGGGCAGGTGGAAGCCGACGACGTTGGTATCGGCGCCGTAGGCCCAGTTGGCCAGGTCGGTGACGGGCGGCAAGCCGAACCAGTTGGCCGAGACGACACCCGACCAGTCGACGCGGAACGTCTCGACTGCCGCGCCGGAGGCGTCGACCGACGTCATGGGGCCGGCGACCAGGTCGACGATCCAGGACAGGATGTAGCCGATCACGAGCGCAAGGAAGATCGCGATGCGGCCCAGGAATCCGCGCAGCCCGATGGACAGGGCGATGACGATCAGCATGACGACGAAGGCCAGCCACGGGTCGACCGGCCAGTACACCGTCGCGACGACGGGGGCCAGGTTGAAGCCGATCAGCAGCACGACCGCGCCGGTGACGACCGGCGGCAGCGCCTTGTGGATGACGCGGGCGCCGGCGAAGTGGATGATGAGGCCGACCATGAACAGGGTCAGGCCGACGACGAACAGGGCGCCCGTCAGGTCGGCCGGGTTACCGCCGGCCGAGTAGATCGCCGTCGCGACGCCCACGAACGAGGCAGAAGACCCCAGGTAGCTGGGCACCTTGTGTTTGACGACGAACAGGAAGATCAGCGTCGCGACGCCCGACATCATGACGGCGAGCTGGGCGTTGAGGCCCATGAGGAGGGGAAGACGAACGTCGCGCCGAACATGGCGACGACGTGCTGGGCACCCAGCCCGATCGTCCTGCCCCAGCTGAGCCGCTCCCGCGGCCTGACTACCGCTCCTGGCTCAAGAATTCCGTTGTTGTGCAGCTTCCACATGGGGCTGAGTCCTTTCGTCGGGGCATGTTACTGGTCACCTGGCGAGTCGCAGCAGGGTGCCCGCCGGTAGGGTTCGGGTCATGGCACATGACGTTGTGGTGCTCGGCGCCACCATCGCCGGCCTGACGCTGGCCAGAAGGTTGGCGCGCCGCGGGTTCGACGTCGTGGTGATCGACCCCAACGTGGAGGGGCGCAGCGCCGCCGTCGGCCATGGCGTCGCCGCCATCGGGCACGCGTCGACGGTGGCCACCATGGACCACGCCTACGGCCCGGGCGTCGTCCAGGAGCACCTCGTGCGGAACCTCGCCGGCATGGCCGCGATCCGGAAGCTGCACCCGGAGGCGACGGAGGTGCCGCTGTACGACAGCTCGCTTCCTGGCGGCAGCAGCAGGGAGACCCGCGAGGTCGCGCGCCGGTTCCAGGAGGCCGGCGGCGTGGCCGAGGTAGTCAATGGCCCCGACGGAGCGCTCGTGCGGACCACTGCCCTCGTCCTCGACCCCGTCGCGTACGCCGCCACCCTGCGCGCCGCGGCCGTGAAGGCCGGGGCGCAGGTGGTCCACGGCACCACCGTCACTCACCTGACACGCAACGAAGGCGCCACCCGCATCTACTTCCGCAGCAACCTCGCCTGGGCCCGGGAGCCGGGCATGATCTCCGGCCACGCCGTCGTCGACACGCTCGGCGTCAGCCCCTGGGGACGGGCCGCCCGGATCGGGCCGGCGCAGTGGGTGCCGGTCATCAACTGCCGTGTCCCCGACCCCGTCGCCGACGTGACGCTGCGGGACTCGGCGACCGCCTGGATGGTCCGCCCCACCTCCGACGACGGGATCCTCGTCCTCGGACGCAAGACGACGCTCAGCGGGATTGACGGCGCCGTCGACGAACTGTCCGCCTGGGTCCTGGACGAGTTCGGCGCCACGGACATCGTCCCCGGTCGCCTCGCGATCGATCCGAGCGACCACGGGCGTCCCGTCGTCGGTGCCTCGGCCATCCCCGGTGGCTTCTACGCCCGCGGCAACGGGCGCGGCGAACTGATGAACGGGACGGCGTCGGCGCACTATCTCGCCGGCCTGATCGCCGACCCGCGCAGTTCCGGGACAGCGCTGCCGCCGACCAGCCAGCTGCGGGCGTTCGGGATGCGGCGGCTACGCCGTCGCTGAGACGACGGTCAGATCCAGAGGTTGCCCAGCCACATCCGCCACAGCCATTCGGGCGGGTGAGGAGTTCGGCGGTCAGGATCGGGTAGATGAACGCGAAGTTCGCCACGATCAGCGCCACGATGATGCCGACGATCATGGCCCGCAGCCGCCGTCGAGGATGGTCCTTCGGGCCGAGGAACTTGCCGAGAGCCATCGCGAGCAGCGTCGCGCTGAACGGGATGATCATGATGGCGTAGAAGAAGAACAGCGGGCGGTCGGCGTAGCGGAACCACGGCAGCCAGGTGGACGCGATGGCGAGCAGCGGCACGCCGAAGCGCCAGTCGCGCCCGGCGATCCACCAGAACACGGCGAGCACGATCGCGGCGACGGCGGCCCACCACAGCAGCGGGGTGCCCATGCCGGAGATGATCCGCAGGCAGGTGGTGCCGACGGCCTCGCAGCCCTGCGCGCCCGGCTCAATGCCGTTCTCGGCCTCGATGCCGATGGGGCGCAGCATCAGCAGCCAGCCGGCCGGGTGCGCCTCGTAGGGGTGGGTGGCGTCGACCATCATGCCGTCGCCGACGTGGAACTCGTAGGCCTGCTGGTGGTACTTGAGCAGCGACCCGAAGGCCTCCCCGAAGGTCCGGACCAGCCACTCGTCGGGGTGCTTGGAGCCCCAGTCGCGGGTGTAGCCGCCATCGGTGGCGAGCCAGTTCCACCAGGTGAGCAGGTAGGTGGGGATCGCGACGATGACGAGCTGGACGAAGGCCCAGGGGGCGTCGCTGACCAGCGACAGGTACGACTTGCGGCCGGAGCCTGCGAGGCGGCGGGCGCCGACGTCCCAGACCACCGTCAGGATTCCGAAGACGGCGATCATGAAGATGGAGTTCCACTTCACGGCGCAGCTGAGGCCGAACATGATGCCGGCCACGTAGCGCCACGGCCGCCACCACAGGAGGGGCCCGTAGGCGCCGTCGAGGTCGGGCAGGTTGTTGGCGCGGAGATGGTCGGCGAGTCTGTGGCGGAAGTAGTCGCGGTCGGCGATCAGGGCCGAGACGGCGGCGACGGCGAACGTGGCCTGGAAGATGTCGAGCAGCGCGAGCCGGCTCATCACGAACGCGAGGCCGTCGAAGGTGAGCAGGATGCCCGCGATCGCGCCGACCAGCGTCGAGCGGGACAGGCGGCGCGCCATCCGGATCGTGAAGAACACCAGCAGCGTCCCGAAGATCACCGACGCGAAACGCCAGCCCAGCGAGGTCATCCCGAACAGCGCCTCGCCCCAGCTGATCAGGATCTTGCCCAGCGGCGGGTGCACCACGAAGGCAGGAGCATCGAGCAGGCCCGACAGGTCGCCCTGCGGGATCTGGGTGCTGGCGTCCTCGGCCCAGCGGCGTTCGTAGCCGGACTGGAGGATGCCCCACGCATCCTTGGCGTAGTAGGTCTCATCGAAGAGGATCTTGTTGGGGAAGGCCACGTTGTAGAAGCGCAGGACGAAGGCGATGGCGGTGATCGTGATGGTCATCACCCATGCGCGGGCGCGGTCGTGCAGGCGGCCGTCGTCGAGGGCTTGGAGGGTCGTCTGCACGTGAGCATTCTAGGCTGACGGCATGACACCCCATTCTGACGGCGCACTGATCCTGGCGGGCACGCCCATCGGCACTTCCACGGACGCCAGCCCACGGCTGAGCGAGGCGCTGACAACGGCCGACGTGATCGCGGCAGAGGACACGCGCCGCTTCCTCACGTTGGCGCGGCGCATCGGGATCGAACCGGGCGGCAGGGTGGTCAGCTACTTCGAGGGCAACGAGGCGTCGCGGACACAGGAACTGGTCGACGCCGTCGCAGCCGGGCAACGGGTGGTGCTGGTCACCGACGCCGGCATGCCGTCGGTGTCGGACCCGGGCTACCGGGCTGTCGTCGCGTGCGTCGAGGCCGGCCTGCGGGTCACCGCGGTGCCGGGGCCGTCGGCGGTGTTGACGGCGCTGGCCGTGTCGGGGCTGGGGGTCGACCGGTTCTGCTTCGAGGGGTTCCTGCCCCGCAAGGCGGGGGAGCGGCGCCGTCGGCTGGGGTCGCTGGCGGCGGAGGAGCGCACGATGGTGTTCTTCGAGGCCCCCACCGGCTGGCGGAGTTCCTCGCCGACGCCGCCGACGCGCTCGGCGACGAGCGCCCCGCCGCGGTGTGTCGGGAGCTGACGAAACCGCATGAAGAGGTCGTCCGCGGTGGGCTGCGGGAACTGGCGCAGTGGGCGGTCGAGGGGGCCCGCGGGGAGGTGACGGTCGTCGTCGCCGGGGCCGAGACGCGGCTCGATTCGGAGGCTGACGCACTGGAGCTGGTTCGGCAGGCCGTGGCCGGGGGTGCGAAACTGTCCGCGGCGGTCGGTGACGTGGCGAAGCTCACGGGGCTGAACCGCAAGGGACTGTACGCGGCCGCGCTGGCCGCGAAGGAGGGCAAGTGAGCGTCATCGACGAGCTGGGGCTGCCGCCCCTGCCGGAGCCGCTGCCGCGTCCCATCATCGACAACCACACCCACCTCGCCTCGACCCACGGATATTCGGGGCTGCCGGTCGCCGAGGCGCTGGAGCTGGCCGCGTCCGTCGGGGTCACCCGCGTGATCGAGGTGGGCTGCGATGTCGCGGACGCCCGCTTCGCCGTCGACCTGGCCGGCCGTGACCCGAGGGTGCGGGCCGCCGTCGCCATCCACCCCAACGACGCGGCCCGGCTGGTCGCCTCGGCGGGGGAGGCGGCGCTCGAGGAGGCGCTCGCCGTCATCGAGGGGCTCGTGCCGTCGGAGGTGGTGGTCGCCGTCGGGGAGACGGGGCTCGACTACTTCCGGACCCGCGACGCGGCGGGGCAGGCGGTGCAGGAGATGTCGTTCCGCCGTCACATCGAGTGGGCGAAGCGGCACGGCCGCACGCTGATGATCCACGACCGCGACGCTCACGCCGACATCCTGCGGGTCCTCGACGATGCGGGCGTCCCGGAGCGGGTCGTCATGCACTGCTTCTCGGGCGACGTCGACTTCGCGCGGCAGTGTGTCGAGCGTGGGTTCTGGCTGTCCTATCCCGGGGTGGTCACCTTCGGGTCGGCGGGGTCGCTGCGGGAGGCGCTGGCGGTGACGCCGCGCGACAGGATCCTGATCGAGACCGACGCGCCCTACCTGACGCCGAAGCCGTGCCGGGGAAGGCGAATGCGCCGTACCTGCTGCCGCACACCGCACGGTTCGTCGCCGCAGAGCTCGGCGTCGACGTCGGTGAGTTCTGCGACCTCGTCGTCGCCAACACGTTTGCCGCCTATGGGAAGTGGGGCCACGATGCCTGACCTCGGACTGCTCGACCCGAACTCCGTGCGGCGCATCGCCGCCGAACTCGACCTGCGTCCCACGAAGCAGCGGGGCCAGAACTTCGTCGTCGATCCCAACACGGTGCGGCGCATCGTCACGCTGTCAGAGGTGACCGCGGACGATGTCGTCCTCGAGATCGGGCCCGGGCTCGGGTCGCTGACGCTGGGGCTGCTGGAGCTGGGGGCCCGGGTGGTCGCCGTCGAGATCGACGAGCGGCTGGCGGGACGGCTGATGCGGACGGTGCGGGAACGCCTCGGCGACGATGCTGCCGAGCGGCTCGCGGTGGTGGCGGAGGATGCGCTGACGGTCGACGAGCTGCCGTGGGCGCCGACGGCGCTGGTGGCGAACCTGCCGTACAACGTGTCGGTGCCCGTGTTGCTGCGGATGCTGGAACTGTTCCCGACGTGGGAGAACGGCTTGGTGATGGTGCAGTTGGAGGTGGCCGACCGGCTGGCGGCGAAGCCCGGCTCGAAGGTCTACGGGGTGCCGAGCGCGAAGACCGCCTGGTACGCGGAGACGGCCCGGGTGGGTACGGTCCCACCGAAGGTGTTCTGGCCTGTGCCGAACGTCGACTCGGGGCTGGTGCGGATCACGCGTCGACCGGCGCCGGCGTCGTCGGCGAGCCGTGAGGAGACGTTCCGGGTGATCGATGCGGCGTTCGCGCAGCGGCGGAAGATGCTGCGGGCGGCGCTGGCGGGGATCACGGGGTCGGCGGCGGCGTCGTCGGAGATCATCGGGCGGGCGGGGATCGATCCGCAGCTGCGCGGCGAGATGCTGGACGTGACGGCGTTCGCGGCGATCGCGGAGCAGCTCGCGGCGGAGACAGCGTGAACCCCATCCCGTGTGGGAGGAGCTTCAACCGATGTTCATGCTGACGCCGGACCATCTCCGATCCGCCATGCAGCACTGGGGTGCGACCGGGCTCGCCGAGTAGCGGCGAGCCCTACACCGCCGTCGCAGCCAGGGGGCCGGCGCGCTTCGCCAGGCCCGTTCCCATCGGGGTGGTCTCGTAGCGGTAGCCCAGCGGGCTCGTCCAGAGGATGCGGCCGGGCTCGACCTGATCCATCACCCAGAAGCCGGCGGTCTTGGGCCGGTGGACCCCTCGCGTCAGGGGAGCCAGGTTGCCGAGCCGCGTCTGGCCACGGCGGCCGGGCCGGTAGGGGTCGGTGTGGTCGAGATCCAGCCCGGCCGAGGCGCGGTTGGAGTAGGGGAACGCCTCGGTGGGGAAGGTCAGTCGGATCGCGCGCTCCATACGCGGCGGCGGGACGTACGCGTCGGCAGGCTCAAGGCGGGGCAGATCGATGACAGGTTGGACGCTCAGCTGTACACCGCTGCCGTTGATGCCGTCGCCGAGCAACTCGGCTAGGAGCTCCGCGGTGATCCACCCTGCCCTCTCGACACGTGCCGCACCCGTCAGCTCGCCGACGGCGTCGCTGTGGATGTGGACCGCCAGCCCCAGGCGGGGTCGGAGCCGGGCCGGAGGGACGGTGATCCGCCCGCAGTGGGGCCCGATGCAGTCGGGGCCGTGCCCTGGCGGGGGCGTGTGCCCGTCCTGTGGAGCGGCGGAGGGTGCAGGCTCCTCGCGTGGTGCGGTTGCCTGGGCAGCGGTCCCGGCTGGTGTCAGGCCGAAGGTGGGCTGGTAGGCCTCCTGCAGGAGGCGTAGCGCCTCGGCGGGATGGGCCAGCACACCGACGGCTTTGGCGCGGCGCTGGTCCTGGGTGAGGTCGGGGTAGGTGGATGCGATGTGGCGGGCGAGTTCGTCGAGCCGTGCGTCGAAGAACTTGGCATCGAGCACGTCGAGCCGGCCGGTGAGGTTCATGGCGCCGTCGGCCAGGCCCCACGTCCAGACCCCACGGAAGCCACGGGCGTTGGTCTCCTTGCGGGAGGCCTCCTCGGGGTCGGCCTCCAGGATGAGCCGGGTGAGCAGGGCGAACGCCGCGGCCCAGGAGTGGCCCGCCTGCAGGTGGAGCCACTCGGCGGTCACCGGGTCGGCGAGCATGGGGTGCAGGTCGCGGCACATGCGAGCGGCGCGCAGCGCGCGGGCCGGCTCGATGTCGTAGCTGCGGACGGCCTCGTAGAGGCGTGGGTGGCGGTACTTCAGGTTGATCGCGTCGGCCAGCTTCGCCAGCGCTGCATCCGGTGAGCAGCGCAGCAGCCCGGCCAACTCGAGGCGCAGGAACTCCGAGACGGTGGGGGTGCCCACGCCGCCGACGGACACGAAGCGTTCAGTCAGGACCTCGAGAAGCTCGCCCTCGTCGACGCGGTAGGTCTCGGCGATGGCGCAGAGGGCGGTGATCGCGTCGGCTTCGCCACGGCGACGCATGCTGTCGGCCGCGAGCAGCGCCTCGGCTGCGGCGGTCGACTGGCGACGGAGTGTGGCTTCCATGTTCCTACGCTACGGACCCCCACTGACACTTTTTCCTGGAGCCTGGCCGGGGTAGACCTTTGTCCACAGTTTGCACAAGGAGTCTTCACTTTGGACGTCCTGGTTGGCAGGATCACCCCATTCCCGGGGGAACGGAGTGGTCATGCGTGTGGTGGCGGTGGTCTCGTGTCTGGTGTTACTCGTGGGGTGTTCGCCTGCGGAGGTGCCGTCTCCGTCGCCGAGTCCGACGGCGGTGACGTCGTCGCCGACGCCCTCGCCCTCGCCGAGTCCATCTCCTTCACCGAGTCCCAGCCCGTCGCCGTCTCCGACGGCAGTGGAGTCGTATCCGGCTGATCTGCCGACGGGGGATCCGGAGTCGGCTGCGATCATCGCGGGCTGGCAGGAGTACCAGCGTGTCTTGGAGAAGTTCACTTCGGACCCTTTCGGGTTCAAAGACTTTGGGGAGACGCAGTATGTAACGACTGGTGACGCGGCGAACGAGATCATTCTGGAAATCGAGGGGCTTCGGCAGCAGCGGTTGCGCTCCGATGGTGGGCTTGTCTTCCGTGACGTCACGATTGCCAGCGTCGGCACCGGTGAATCGGGTGTTCGTGAAGCGACGCTTGAGTACTGCCTGGACGTGAGTGATCTTCGGGTCTTTAACATCGATACCGGGGAGCAACTGCCGCGTTCTGGGGTCTATAGCGAAACCACGACGATGGAGCAGGGGGAGGATGCGAAATGGAGAGTCTCACGCGTCCGCAACAGCGAAGCGTCGTGCTGAGTGTAATAGCCGTGGTTCTGGCCATCTTCAGTGGCATTTGCAATGTGCCCGTGGCGTCGGGTGACCCTGAGTGCATTCGGTATGAGCCGAAGCGCGGCGTCTGTCTTGTCTGGATCGATGGGGCGCCTGGCCCGGGAATGCCGGTTTTGGTTGTCGCGCCCGATGGTCCTCCTCAGCCGTGCCGCTTCAATGGGTACGAGATTCCCTGCTCGAATGCGGTCGGCTACTGGAGTAACCGGGTAGAAGCGTGGTGCACCTTGCGGGTGCCACAGCCGCCGTTGTCTGATTCTGCGTGGGGTGGGAACACGACGGGTGCGATCTACCTCTGTACCCGTCCAGCGCATAGTGGGATTCCCGATCCGGCGATGGTGGTGACGCGGTGGTTGCCGGCGGCGCCGGAGGCACCGGATCCTGAGACGATCGCGTGGCGGATCCTGGCTGAGTTGGACCTAGAATCGCCCGAACTGGGTGTCTTCCCCCGAGGAGACTCTGCCCAGCGGATGGGCTTCGTGGGCTGGAACGTGTGGCTGTGGGCTGCCGCCGATTCGGATCGACAGTGGGGCCCTGTGTCCGCGTCGCAGTCTGAAGGCGGTGTGTCCGTGAGTTTGACGGCGCGGGTGACGTCGATGACGTGGGATATGGGTAACGGAGACTCAGTCTCGTGTGGCAAGGGAACCGCCTGGACGTTGGCTGCTACGGGTGGGAAGAACGTGGCGTCGCCGACGTGTGGGTATGTCTATGAGGCTGACGGTCGGTACACGGTGCGGGGGTCGTCGACGTGGGAGGTGGCCTGGTCCGGTGGTGGCCAGTCGGGGACGATCCCGTTGACGTTGAGTCGTGAGGCCGAGGTGATCGTCGGTGAGCTCCAGACCGTCAGCGTCAATCGCTGAGCAGCGCTGGTGCTGGCCGGCGAACGGACCGACCACCAGGCCGCTACTTGAAGTAGCGCCCGCGTCGAGTAGCCGCACCTGTGTAACGCGCCGGTGACCATTCGAGCCTCACAGCTCGCCTGGACGTTCGTGTGGCTCCGGCTGACCTCGAGGTGCGGCTCGAGGCAGTTCAAGGAAGCCCTGACGAGCGGCGAGATCGGCAAGGTAGTGAGCCTGGGATAGGCGGAGGTATTGAGCTGGGACGGCGATTGACCTTTGTCCACAGTTCACACGAGTGCCCTTCAGGTTGCGCCTCCTGGTTGGCAGGATCACCCCATTCCAGGGGGAACGGAGTGGGCATGCGTGCAGTGACGGTGGTCTCGTGTTTGGCGATGCTCGTGGCCTGTTCTCCTGCGGAGGGGCCGCCCGGGGCGCCGAGTGTGTCTCCGGCGGCGTCGGTGTCGTCGCCGGCCCCTCCGCCTTCGCCAGCTCCATCGCCGAGTCCCAGCCCGTCGCCTCCGCCGAGCCCGTCACCTTCTCCGACGGTGGTGGAGTCGTATCCGACTGATCTGCCGACGGGGGATCCGGAGTCGGCTGCGATCATCGCGGGCTGGCAGGAGTACCAGCGCGTCTTGGAGAAGTTCGCTGCGGATCCCCTGGGGTTCTCGGACTTCTCCGAGACGCAGTATGTGACGACAGGAGAGGCGGCCAACGTGATCCTCGACGAGATGCAGATGCTTCGGAATGAGCGTCTGCGGTCAGAAGGCGGGCTCGTGTTCCGGGACGTGACGCTCACCATCATTGGCACCGGGGAGTCCGGGGCTCGTGAAGCGACCTTGGACTACTGCCTTGACGTGAACGCCCTTCGGGTCTTCTACGTCGATACGGGCGAGCAACTGCCTCGCTCAGGTACCTACACGGAAACCACGACGATGGAGCAGGGGGCGGATGCGAAATGGAGAGTCTCGCGTATCCGGAACAGCGAAGCGTCTTGCTGACGGTCAGGGCCGGTCTGTGCAGGTGCTCGGCCGTGGGGCCGCATGCCTGCTCCTCGTTGCCGCGTGCGCGCCGGGCGACGGACCGGCTGAGGCGCCGATTCCATCCCCCAACGTGACCAAGCCGGCGTCGCCGGGGCCGACGGCGTCAACCGGCCTGACTCCGTCGCCTAGTCCGACCACAGCCGCACCCTCCCCGCTCGCACTGGCGACTGCCGTCGAGTCGTTTCCCGACGACCCGTCGGGGGATTCTGCAGCCCAGGCAGAGGTGCGCGCTGGGTGGCAGGAGTTCGAGCGCGTCATTGACAAGTTCGTCCGAGACCCGGACCTGAAGGATCTCACCGAGACCCAGTACGTCACGACAGGACAGGAGGCGGACGACGTCGTCACGGGCATCTGGGGTCTCCGGGACAGCAACTTGAGGCGTGAGGGAGACCTGATCCTGCGTGATGCTGTGATCTCTGAACCTGCGATCAACGGCGACGGCGTCATGATGTCAGAGGTTCGGTACTGCTTCGACCCAAAGTTCATGCGCACCGTTGACATCGACACCTGCGAGCAGGGCGGGGTGGAAGCGATCAGGCCTGAAGACACCATGAAGGTCACGGTGCTCATGAAGCTGCTTCCAGATGGGTCATGGCGGGCCGCGCTGACAGAGACGGAGCTCGCGCCCTGCTAGAAGGTTGTTGCGCCGGCCCAGGTCATCGTGACGTTCGGTGTGCGCTGGCAGCTCGGGCCGGGGTTCGGTGCCGCGGCCGCGGCGAGAAGTACCACGACTACTGCGGATGCAGCGTCGAGGAGTCCCTCGGCGACTCTCCGCCGACTTCGCGGGAGCGCGAGTACATCGACCTGTACGAACGGGCTGCCGAGGCACGCGACGCCGGGGGCCTGCCCAGGACCGGTGAGAACATCACTGCGAAGATGCGCGGACTGGGCCAAGGCGTCGTCAGCGACTCCCGTGCGCCCGAGACGCAGACCGGCGGCGCAGGCAATGGGAAGAAACCACCGGGCCGGTTCGACCTGGCCGAAATGGACTTCCCCGAAGAGTACCCCCCACTTCCCGACGGGTGGCGAGTGCCGTTCGCGCCCCGCGACCGGCCTCGCCCATCAGATGAGGATCGGGCAAGGGTTTTGGCGAAGCATCGCCGCGGAGCAAATGCTCCCATGAAGACGATGTTCCCCGAGGGTTGGTCAGACGACGACATCATGACAGCCATCGACATGGCGGGCGCTGATCCTGCGGTAGTCAGCCGCAGCGGCGACAAGCTGACCTTCGATCGCGAAGTCGGCGGAGAGCTTGTCCGGGTGCACATTCGCCTCGACCAGGATCCGCCGATCTTCTGGACCGCATATCCACCCAACGGTAAACTCGCTCCATGATGACGATCGCGGAGCTAGCCGAGCGCATGGTTGCTCGCGCCCTGCCCCACATGGAGGATGGTGCCGCAAGGATCCTCCGGGACGACCTCGACGCTGGGGAGTTTGAGGTCGCAGCCATCACTGCGCTGGAAGGCGCCCCGCTCGCGATGGACTTCAGCGATGTACGGAACCTCGGGCTGCTCGCTGCGTCCTTCGAGACGCCTGATCGCGAAATCGCACTTCGCGCGATAGCCAGACACAAGGCGCGCAGCGCGGCTTAGGTCGCACATCCAGACCCGCAAGGATGATCCTTGCGGGTCTTCTCATGCCCCGCGACGGGGCCGCCCCGCGGGAGCCGCAGTTGACCTTTGTCCACAATCTGCCAGGGGAGTCATTTCTTTGGACGTCCCGGTTGGCAGGATCGCTCCATTCCCGGGGAACGGAGTGGTCATGCGTGTGGTGGCGGTGGTTTCCTGTGTGGTGTTACTCATGGCCTGTGCGCCTCCGGAGGGGGCGTCTGGGCCGTCGACTCCGACGGCGGTGTCGTCGTCGCTCAGCCCGTCGCTGACGCCCTCGCCCTCGCCGTCGCCGTCACCGAGTCCCAGCCCGTCGCCATCTCCGGCGGTGGTGGAGTCGTATCCGGCTGATCTGCCGACGGGGGATCCGGAGTCGGCTGCGATCGTCGCGGGCTGGCAGGAGTACTTCCGGGTCTATGAGAAGTACGCGGCGGACCCGCTGGGGTACAGCGACTTCAGTGAACTGATGTACGTGACAACGGGTGATGAGGCGAACGAGGTTCTTGATGGGATCGCTCACCTGCGTGAAGAGGATCTGCGTGTTGAGGGCGGTCTGCAGATTCGCGATGTGTCGGTGAGCACACCCGTTCCCGATGATCTTGGGATCCGTACTGCGACTGTGAAGTTCTGCTCTGACTCGTCGAGAGTGCGGCTGTTCAGGATCTCGACCGGTGAACGGGTCCTGGTTGAGCGAACACTCCTTGAGGCGTTCACGATGGAGGAAGGGGCTGATGGGAAATGGCGTGTGGCGAAGGTCCGAAATCAGGCGGCCTCGTGCTGATACGGGTGCGCATCCCTGACTCTGTTGAGCGCTGTGAACTCTTTTCGCGGTGGGCGACGGGTGTGGGCACAAGCGCGGTGGCGGTGGTCTCGTGTCTGGTGTTGCTCGTGGGGTGTTCGCCTGCGGAGGAGCCGTCTGGGTCGCCGAGCCCGATGGCGGTGACGCCGTCGCCATCGCCGACTCCGACCCCGTCGTCGATTCCCAGTGTGTCGCCGAGCCCGTCGCCGTCTCCGACGGTGGTGGAGTCGTATCCGGCTGATCTGCCGACGGGGGATCCGGAGTCGGCTGCGATCATCGCCGGCTGGCGGGAGTACTTCCGGGTTATGGAGAAGTTCACGACGGATCCGTTCGGCTACACCGATTTCTCGGAGACGCAGTACGTATTGACTGTCGATGCCGCGAACATGATCATTGAGCAGATCGAGAGGATGCGACTGGCTCGGCTGCGGTCGGATGGTGGCTTCATCTTCCGCAATGTCGATCTCACCGAAGTGTCCGAGGGTTCAGACGGGGCAAGAACGGCGACGGTCACCTACTGCATTGATGCTGCTCAGCTCCGCGTCTTCAACCTCGACACAGGGGAGCGTCTTCCACGTGCAGGGACCCTCCAAGAGACGGCACAGATGGAACAGGGGAGGGATGGGAAATGGCGTCTGTCTGGGCTGAGCAACGTCGAAGCATCCTGCTGACTCCGCCGCGAGGCCGAGGTCATCGTGGGCGAACTGCAGGCCGTCACCGTGAACAGGTAAGTTCAGCACCGTGACGAAGACGGTGCGAGTACGGGTCCCTGCCAAGGTCAACCTCGCGCTCAAGGTCGGAGGGACCGACCCCGACGGCTTCCACGAGCTGGGCACCGTCTTCCAGGCCGTGAGTCTCGGTGACGAGGTCACCGCCGAGGCGGCGCCCGCTGGCAGCTTCCGGCTCTCCTTCCAGGGTGAAGGCGCCGGCTTCCTTCCCGTCGACGACACGAACCTGGCGATCCGCGCGGCGAAGCTCCTGGCGGCCCACTACCAGCGGCCCGATCTCGGAGTCACCCTCGCCATCCGCAAGCGCATCCCGGTCGCAGGCGGCATGGCCGGCGGCTCCGCAGATGCCGCGGCGGTGCTCGTGGCCTGTAACGCCCTGTGGGAGTTGGGGGCCACCCGTGACGACCTCCACCCGCTCGCAGCGCAGCTCGGCTCCGACGTCCCCTTCATGCTGCTGGGAGGCACGGCCGTCGGCACCGGTCGTGGCATCGACCTCAACCCGGTGATGACCAGCGGCACCTACCACTGGACCTTCGCCCTCTCCCACACAGGCCTCTCCACGCCCGCGGTGTTCCGGGAGTTCGATCGCATCTCCAAACCGCGGCCGACGACGATCCCCCGGACCTGCTGACGGCGCTGCGGACCGGCGACAATGCCGCCGTCGGTGCCGCGCTCACCAACGACCTGGAGGAGGCCGCCATCTCGCTGCAGCCGGGCCTCGAGCACACGCTACGGCTCGGGCTCCAGGGCGGCGCCCTCGGCGCCATCGTCAGCGGCTCCGGACCCACCTGCGCGTTCCTGGCCGGCTCAGACGCCCACAGCCTCGAGCTGTCCGAGTCCCTCGCCCTGTTCTCCGGGGTGCGCGCCGTCCGGCGCGCCTACGGGCCCGTCACCGGGGCGCAGGTGCTGCCGTGAGCGACGAGGTCGACGCCCTCATCGAGGCCTGGCGCGCCCAGCGTGGTGACCTCGAGCTTGAACCGATGCACATCTGGTCGCGCATCGACCGGCTCGGACGCCTGCTCGCCGACCGCCGCAAAGCCGCCTTCCAGTCCCACGGCATCGAGGGCTGGGAGTTCGACGTTCTCGCAGCGCTCCGCCGGGCCGGCGAGCCCCACACCCTCACCCCCGGCCAACTGCTGAAGGAGACGTTCGTCACCTCCGGCACCATGACCAACCGGGTCGACAGGCTCGCAGCCCGCGGCCTCGTCACCCGCACCACGGACCCGAAGGACCGCCGCGCAGTACTCGTGGCCATCACGCCCGCGGGGCTGGCCCTGGTCGATGCAGCGCTGGAGTCGCTCGTCACGGTCGAACGGGAACTGCTTGCGGGGCTTGGCGACGACGACACCGCCCGACTCGCCGACGACCTGCGCCGCCTGCTGCAACAGGACTGACGGCCTGCTTCAGGCGTGGCCGGGAGTTCCCTCGGCCCGCGATTCGGTGCGCTTGTCGATCGCGGAGATCACCAGCTTTGGGTCCGGCTTCAGATGCGCCAGCCCGTTCCAGGCGAGGTTGATCAGGTGCTGCGCGACCACCTCACGGGACGGCTCGCCGGCATCCAGCCAGTACTGTCCGGTCTGGGCCACCAGCCCCACCATCGCCCGGGCATAGAGCCCGGCGAACTGCGGGTCGTGTCCCGACTTGTGGAACTGGGCGACCAGTAGCTCTTCGGCCTGGACGGCGATGTCCGACAGGATCGACGCGAACGACCCACTCGGCTGCCCGGGGGTCGGCTCGGTCGCGGGATCGCGCGACAGGATCCGGAACCCGTCCGGACGCTTCTCGATGTACTCCAGGAGCGCCATCGCTCCGCGCTCCAGCAGCTCCCGCGCCCCGCCGCCCGGGGTGTCGAGGGCATCGCGGATCGCCGTGTGCAGGGTCTTCGTCTCACGGTCGACGACGACGGCGTACGCGCCTTCCTTACCACCGAAGTGTTCGTAGACCACTGGTTTCGAGACGCCGGCCCTCGCCGCGATCTCCTCGACGGAGGTGCCCTCGAAGCCACGCTCCGCGAAGAGTTCGCAGGCGATCTCGATCAGCTGCTCTCGGCGCTCGACGGCCGACATCCTGGTACGGGAGCGGCGGGCCCTGGTGGCGGGCTGACGTGTGGACACGGCCCCCATTCTGGCATGGCCCGCGCGGGGGTGTCTGTCAGCGTTGAGCGAGCCAGCAGCCGACGACGTGATCGTCGACGGCGCCCACCGCCTGCATCGTCGCGTAGGCCGTCGTCGGACCCACGAACCGGAAGCCCAGCTTCTTCAGGCTCCGGCTCAGCTCTGCGGATTCGGGGGTCTGGACGGCGACCTCGTCACGCTCCGGTGCCCGGCCACGCGGGGGAGGGGTGTGGGCGGCGATCACCTCGGCGAGCCGCTCGCCCCGCTCGTGCATCGCCAGCATCGCCTTCGCGTTGCTGATCGTGGCCTCGATCTTCAGCCGGTTCCGGACAATGCCCGGGTCGCCAAGAAGGCGCTCGATGTCGGACTCGTCGAACGCGGCGACCGCTGCCGGGGCGAAGTCGTGGAACACCTCCCGGAACCGTGGCCGCTTCCGCAGCACCGTGATCCAGCTCAGCCCGGACTGGAAACCCTCGAGCGCGATCCGCTCGAACAGCTCCCGTTCGTCGGGCGAATCGGGGGCTGGGTGGCCCCACTCCTCGTCGTGGTACGCCTCGTAGAGGGGATCACCCGTGCCGAAGCACCGTTGCCTGGTCATGCGTCGCCTCCTGTTGTGGGGCTCCCACTCTCGCAGCCCGCTCCGACACTGACCAGAGCCGGATCTGAACCTGTGGACAACCGTCGGGCAACCCAGGCGACCGCTGTGGCCCGCTCTGCCGAAGTGGCCTAGACTCTGGGTGCGGCCCGCGAGGGCCGGTCCCCGGTTGGTCTTTCGGTAGGGCCCGCCTGACTTTGAATCAGGATTAGCGAAGCAGGTTCGACTCCTGCCCGGGGAGCCGTCAGTACGGAGGATCGCCGAAGCGCTCCTGGAGCAGCTCCTGCATTCCCCGGTTGTAGCCCCGGAGGTAGGCCCACCGGAGGCAACCCTCCGTGAAGTCCTTGACCGGCCGATCCCACTCGGGGCGCCGGGCCCGGTTGGCGAGCGCGTCGGCGCGGCCGGCTTCGCGGGCCTCGTCAGCTTCCTCCTTGCTGGGGAAGACGTACTCGGGCCGAGGCATCGAGGCCTCCTCTCCTTGTCGTGTGTTCAGTGTGGCTGTTCGCACCGACAGTTCCGGGGGAGACGCCCGTCGGCCTGGATGAGGATCGGATGAGCCTGCAGGTCCGTACCCTGGCACGCGTGACGCAGCCGCCAGGATCACCGGACTTCCAGCCGCCCAGCCCCCGCCCGGCTCGGGGCAGCCCCCGCTGAGCGGCTGGGACTCGCCGCCGCCCGCTGCGCCGCAGCCCCCGGCGCCCGCCCCGGGGTCATCCCGCCGCGACGTGATCCTCTACGCCGTCGCCGGCGTCCTCGCCGTCACACTCATCGTCGTCGGCATCCTGTGGGCGAGGAGCGGCTCCGGTGGGGCCACGCCGCCGGTCACCCAGACCACTCCTGCGGGCCCGGGAACGCCGGCCATAACGCCAGCCGCTCCGCGCAGCCAGACGCCCCCGCCGTCAGCCGATGTCACAACGTCCGGCTCACCGACCGCGACCGAGCCCACCTGGTACGAGGCGTACGAGCGACCGGGGTACCAGACGATGGTCGAACATGTGGAGACGGTGATCGGTCGCTACGAGGCGGCCCGCGACGCCGGCACGCTCAACGATCTGGTCAACCCCGGCGTCACAGTGGACGACGACTACGCGACTGCCTTCCTGTTCAAGCTGACCGACATCAGCCTCGCCCTGAGGTGGGGCTCTGTCACGGGTGGCACAGACCCCCACGATGTCGACAACAACATCAACGCGGTCGTCGTCCAGGTCGATCAGTTGGAGCAGAAGTTCCTCGCCGGGGAGGACCTCGGCTTCACCGTGCGCATCGTGCGCGCCGACGGCACCGTCTTCGAAAGCGACGGCACGGCCCCCACACCCGCCAGTGACGACCCCGAGGCGTGGGCGCGACGATACGTCGCGCAGCCCGACGCGTCCGGCGACTACCGCGCTGCGGGCGAAGAGGTCGCCGCCGCCTTCGGGATGACCGTCAGCTACGGGTTCGCGGCCGCGGAAGGGTACTGCACCAAGAGCCCGGACCAGGACACCTGGGCGGCCATGTACTGCCCGGCCACGCCGTCGGTGATCTACATCAACGCGGAACACACACGGATATACCCCGACTACTACTCACAGCCGCGCTACGTCGACACCATCCGCCACGAGATCTCCCACGGCCGCATCCATGCGCTGTGCGGCACCATCAGCCCCTCCATCGCAGGCGGACGCAAGGAGGCGGCGACCAACTCGTACGCCGTCCTGCTCCTCGGCGCCGACTTCGAGCGGCTGCAGATGGACGACCCTGACAACGCCTATTACATGACGGAGGCGTCGCACGACGCGGCGGAGGCGATCGCCGCCGGCACCTGCGGCTGACGCGCAGGCTGCTCCATCGCCCGCGACGCCGTATGATGCGTTGCGAACCCCGTAGGCGCCTGGCACACCCGAAGGGCACGGCTCGGCGCGCTGCGCGGTACGCACGTTTGGCCACGAAGGAGAAACCTTGCCAACCGACAGCGAGCTCGCGCCCGTCGCAGCCGTCGTGGTTCTCGCCGCAGGCGGCGGAACCCGGATGAAGTCCACCAAGTCCAAACTTCTGCACGAGGTCGCAGGCAAGTCGATGCTGAGCTTCGCCGTGTCCTCGGCGGCCGCGCTGAACCCCGACCACCTCGTCGTGGTCGTCGGGCACCTCCGTGAGCAGGTCGAGGCCCACCTCGACAAGCTCAGCGAGACGGTCGTCACCGCCGTCCAGGAGGAGCAGCTCGGCACCGGGCACGCCGTCTCCTGTGGCCTGGAGGGGCTCGAGCACCTGACCGGTGACGTCGTCGTCACCTACGCCGACGTCCCGATGCTCACCGGCGACACGCTGCGCCAGCTCGTCGCCGTCCACCGCGCCAACCAGCACGCGGCGACGGTGTTGACGGCACGCGTCGCCGACCCCGCGGGCTACGGCCGTGTCCTGCGCGACGGTGACGCCGTCGTCGGCATCGTCGAGCACCGCGACGCCACCGAGGAGCAGCGCCGCATCGACGAGATCAACTCGGGCATCTACGTCTTCGACGCCGCCATCCTCCGCGCCGGCCTCGCGTCGCTCAACACCGACAACGCGCAGGGCGAGCTGTACCTCACCGAGGTGCTGCACTTCGCCGCCGCGCAGAACGAGAAGGTCGGAGCGCACCTGATCGACGATGTGTGGCAGGTCGAGGGCGTCAACGACCGGGTCCAGCTGGCCCGCATGAACGCCGAGATGAACCGCCGCATCCGCGACGCGTGGATGCTCAAGGGTGTCACCATGGTCGACCCGGCCAGCACCTTCATCGACGTCGACGTCGACCTCTCCCCGGATGTCACCCTCATGCCGGGCGTCATCCTCCAGGGCGCGACGAGCATCGCCAGCGGCGCCGTCATCGGTCCCGACACGTCGCTGATGGACGTCGAGGTCGGCGTCGGCGCCGAGGTCGTCCGCACCCACGGCTCCTTCGCGGTGATCGGCGACGGCGCCACCGTCGGCCCGTTCTCCTACCTGCGCCCCGGCACCATCCTCGGCGCCAAGGGCAAGATCGGCGCGTTCGTCGAGTCGAAGAACGCCACCATCGGTGACGGCGCCAAGGTGCCGCACCTGTCCTACGTCGGTGACGCGATCATCGACGAGAACGTCAACATCGGTGCGGGCACGATCTTCGCCAACTACGACGGCACCTACAAGTCCACGACGCACGTCGGCGAAGGTGCCTTCGTCGGGTCGAACACGGTTCTCGTGGCCCCCATCGACGTGGGCGCGGGAGCCCTCGTCGCCGCCGGCTCAGCCATCACAGAAGACGTTCCCGCGGGCGCCCTCGGCGTCGCGCGGGGCCGCCAGCGCAACATCGACGGCTACGTCGCCGAGAAGCGCCCCGCCTCCAAGCAGGCCGTCGCCGCAGCAGCGAGCGACGGTGCAGTCCACCCAGCCGTCATCGAGTCCCGAGAGAAGAAGGCCTAGTGTCCATGTCCCAGATCGCCAAGAACGACAAACACCTAATGTTGTTCAGCGGCCGTGCGTACCCGGAGCTCGCCAGTGAGGTGGCGACGCTGATGGGCACGGACCTCGTGCCGACGCGGGCGCTGACCTACGCGAACTCCGAGATCTACGTCCGCTTTGAGGAGTCGGTGCGCGGCTGCGACGCGTTCGTCATCCAGTCTCACACGGCCCCGGTCAACGAGTGGATCATGGAGCAGTTGATCATGGTCGACGCGCTGAAGCGGGCCTCCGCCAAGCGCATCACCGTCGTCGCCCCCTTCTACCCGTACGCCCGGCAGGACAAGAAACACCTCGGTCGTGAGCCCATCTCGGCGCGCCTCGTCGCCGACCTGTACAAGGCAGCCGGCGCCGACCGCATCATGTCGGTCGACCTGCACGCCTCGCAGATCCAGGGCTTCTTCGACGGCCCCGTCGACCACCTGTGGGGCCTGCCGGTGCTCTCCGACTACGTCAAGGAGCGCTACGGCACCGAGGAGATGGCCGTCGTGTCCCCGGACGCCGGCCGCGTGCGGCTGGCAGACATGTGGACCGACAAGCTCGGCTGCCCGCTGGCCATCATCCACAAGCGTCGCGATCCCAACCTGGCCAACACCGTCGCCGTCCACGAGGTCGTCGGTGATGTCGCGGGCAAGACGTGCCTGCTTGTCGACGACATGGTCGACACCGCGGGGACCATCGTCCAGGCGGCCGCCGCGCTCCGCGAACGGGGCGCCAAGAAGGTCATCTGCGCCGCTACCCACCCGGTGTTCTCCGGCCCGCCGCCGAGCGCCTGAACAACTGCGGCATGGAGGAGATCATCGTCACCAACACCCTGCCGATCAACACCCCTGAGCCGATCAAGAACCTGACGGTCCTGTCGATCGCGCCGCTGATCGCCAAGGCCATCAACGCCGTCTTCCTCGACGGCTCGGTCACGTCCCTCTTCGGAGGCCAGGCCTGACCACCGCACGACCTTGAGGGGGCGGCCGCCATCTGGTGGCCGCCCCTTCTGCGTCCGGAGCGTGTCGCGGCGCCCGCCGTCACGCCGTGACGATCACCGCCACGTTCAAGGCGATGACGGCGGCGACGACGATCCATGCGAGGGTGCGCACCACCGGCCCAGAGCGATGCGCGCCCATCACCGTCGCGTTGCTCGTCAGCAGCACCAGCGGGATCAGTGCGAAGGCGATGCCGAAGCTCAACACCAGCTGGGACTGGACCAGCGCCTGTGTCGGATGCAGTCCCGCCACCAGGACGGCGACCGAGGGCACCAGCGTGATGAGGCGCCGTGTCGTCGGCGTGATGCGCGGCGAGATCAGGTCCTTGACCATGCCGGCGCCGGCGTCGGTGCCGACGATCGCCGACCCGAGTCCCGACACGAGCAGCCCCACCGCGAACACCGTCGCCGGGACGGAACCCACCAGCGCCGCGATCTCCGCGTGTGCGCCCTCGATGGAGTCGATGGTTGAGCCCCGCAGCCCGGAGGCAGCGAACAGCAGCATGGAGAGGTTGACGGCGGCGGCGATCGTCAGCGCGACTGCCACGTCGATGCGCTGCACCTGCAGCAGCCGACCCACGGTCTCCCCGGAGCCCTCGTGCCGCTGATTGGCCAGCGCCGAGTGCAGGTAGATGGCGTGCGGCATGACGGTTGCGCCCAGCATCGCCGCGGCAAGCTGCACCGAGCCTGCGTCGCTGAAGCGCGGCAGCATGCCGCCCAGGACCCCGGCCGGGTCCGGCGGCAGCCAGACCAGCGTCGCCAGGAAGCCGACGGCTATCGTGGCCAGCACCGCGGCCATCAGGATCTCGAAGAAGTGCTCGCCGCGCGACCGCATCCAGTGCAGCGCCAGGATGGCGACGGCCCCGACGATGATCGCGCCCAGCCACAGTGGGAGCCCGAACAGCAGGTAGAGCGCGATGGCCCCGCCCACCACCTCCGCAAGGTCGGTGGCGATGGCGACGACGACCGCCTGCGCCCCGTAGGCGGTCCGCCACAGGCGCCAGTGGCTCCTGGCGTTGAGCCGGTCGCGGACCAGCGCGCTGAGCGACTGTCCGGTGACCACGCCCAGCTTCGCCGACAGGTACTGCACCAGCATCGCCATCAGGCACGCCAGGACGAGCGCCCACACCAGCAGATAGCCGTAGTTGGCGCCGGCGCTCAGGTTCGCCGCGACGTTGCCGGGATCCACGTAGGCGAGTGCGGTGACGAAGGCGGGCCCGAGCAGGGTGACGGTTCGGCGCTGCATGGTGATCGATCCTAGGGGGTGTCCCGTACGCCACCGGGTGGTGCCCGTCCGACCGGAGTAGGAGTCGCGCGGTGACAGGCGGCGACGATGAGCCGATCCGCTGGGCCCCGGTCGCGCCCTAGCGTTAGGGCGTCGACCGATGGAAGGACACCCTCGTGAACCAGAACCCGCCCGCCTGCAGCGTGCAGAACCTGACCAGGATCTTCGGATCGGCGGATCAGCCGGTGGTCGCTGTGGACGACGTCACCGTCGCGATCGGCAAGGGCAGCTTTACCGCCGTCATGGGCCCCTCGGGTTCCGGCAAGTCCACCCTGATGCATTGCATGGCGGGCCTCGACCGCCCCACGCGCGGCGAGGTGTTCATCGGCAATGAGAACATCGCGCGGCTGCCGGAGAAGGCCGTCACGCGGGTGCGCCGCGACAGCGTCGGCTTCGTCTTCCAGTCGTTCAACCTCCTCCCGACCCTGACGGCGGAGCAGAACATCCTGCTTCCGCTCGAACTGGCAGGACGGCGCGTCGACCGGGCCGTGTTCAACGAACTGACAACGTCGCTCGGGCTGACCGACCGGCTGCGGCACCGCCCCAGCCAGCTGTCGGGCGGTCAGCAGCAGCGCGTCGCCGTCGCCCGCGCCATGATGAGCGACCCCGAGGTCGTCTTCGCCGACGAACCCACCGGCGCCCTCGACCAGCGCACCGGCACCGCCCTGCTCGAGTACCTGCAGCGACGCTCCCGCCAGCATGGGCAGACGATCATCATGGTCACGCACGACCCGAAGGCCGCCGCCTACGCCGACAGGGTGCTGATGCTGTTGGACGGACGCATCGTCAACGATGTCGACGACCCGACCGCCGACGAGGTCTTCGCGCTCCTGAACGCGGTGGCGCTCTGATGTGGAAGCACGCCGTCAGTGAGCTGAGGCTCCATCCGGGGCGATACATCGCCACCCTGATCGCGATCGCCATCAGCGTCGGGTTCATCTCCGCCATCTCGATCTTCGTCAACTCGCAGCAGAACGCCATGGAGCGGCTCGCCGCGCTGCCGATGTCGCAGGCCGACCTCATCGTCCGGCTGGACGACACGCCCGTCGACGAGGCCATCTCCCGGCTCTCGTCCGTCGCGGGCGTCGACGGCGTCGCGGAGATGCCGATCTCGATGCTGTACTACCTCACCCACGGCGACCGCAGCGCCCAGACGAACCTGTACCGGGTGCCGCAGGAGTGGCAGCACTGGGCACAGGTCGTCGAGGGGCGGCTCCCCGCGAAGAAGGGGGAGGTCGCCCTGTCCCGCGGGGCCATGGCCGATCTGGGCGCACGTGTCGGCGACACCCTCTCCGCCGAGGGGGAGGAGGCGACGTTCACCGTGGTCGGCGTCACCGACGACCCGAGCGCGCTGTTCGCCACGACCGGCTACGTCTCGCCCGACGCGGAAGACCTGTACGCCTGGGAGCTGGCCGTGCGCCTCGCGCCGGGAGCGTCGGAGCCCACCACGCTGGCCGCCGTGAAGCGGCAGGCCGCCGAGCTGGGCCAGGACATCTCCGTGGTGACCGGCGACGAGGCCCGCTCCGAGTCGCTGCTGTCGTTGACCGACGGGTTCGATGCGCTGAAGAACATGCTGCAGGCGTTCGCCGCGGTCGCGCTGCTCGTCGGCGCCATCACCATCGCCAACACGTTCACGATCCTCGCGGCGCAGCGGCGCCGTCAGACGGGCTTGCTGCGCGCCGTCGGCGCCTCGCCCGGCCAGGTGCAGGGACGGCTCATGGTCGAGGCGCTGCTGCTGGGCGCCGTCGGCTCGCTGGTCGGCCTCGGGCTGGGTGCGCTGGTCGCGTGGATCGGCGGCTTCGTCACCGAGTCGAACTACTTCGGCCTCGCGTTGCGGCCCGTCGAACTGCTGCTCGCCTGGCTGGCCGGCGTGATCGCGACCTTCGTCGCCGCCGTCGTGCCCTCGCTGCGGGCGGCCAGAACGCGCCCGATCGAGGCGCTCCAGAGCGTTCCCACCGCCGCCGAGGCTCGGCGTGCGGGCCTGGCGCGCGCCATCGTGTGCGGCGTCACGGGGGTGGTGGGCGTCGGGCTCGTCGTCCTCAGCCGGACCGACTCCGAGAACGCGATCTTCTACGCCATCCCCGCCGGCATCCTGTTGACCATTGCGGTCCTCGGCGGTGCCCCGTTCTACGTGGCCCCGCTGCTGCGGCTGGCCGGCAAACTCTTCGGCAGGCTCGGGCCCACCACCCGGCTCGCCTTCACCAACGCCGCGCGGAACCCGCAGCGGGCCGCTGCCACGGCGACGGCGCTGATGCTCGCCGTCGGCCTCATCGTCACGCTGCAGGTGGCGCTCGCGACCACCCGCACCTCGGGGATGCAGGCGATCAACGAGTCGTACCCCACCGACCTCGCCGTCACCTTCGAGGGATCCGTCCCGGACGGGTTCGTGGAGACGCTGGCGCGCACCAGCGGGGTCAAGGCTGCGGTCGAGGTGCCCGGCAAGCGGGTCGACCTGGGTGAGGCTGCCAGCTACGACGGGCATCGCGCCGCGGTCCTCTCCCCGAAGGCCGCCTACGCGGAACTGGGCATCGAGCCGCGGGAGACCCGCGTGCCGAACGACACCGCGGCCATCATCAGCGCGTCCGGCGCGATCGTCACGGAGAACAAGCGGCTCACGCTGCCGGGAATCGACGGCCCGCTCGACCTCGAGGCGAAGACCTCGGAGAACGTCGACTACGACCAGGTGATCGTCTCCGAAGCCACGTTCGCGAAGGTCGCGGGTGAGGCGGAGACTCTCGAGGTGTGGATCGGGCTCACCGACCGCACCGATGCCACGGTACTGAACCAGGTGCTGAGGACCGTCGAGGGCTACCCCGATGCCAGGATCAGCGGCGGCGGCGCCGTCATGGCCTCGGTCTTCACCCAGTTTCTGAACGTGATGCTGATCGTGATGACGGCCCTGCTCGGGGTCGCCGTGGTCATCGCCCTGGTCGGTGTCGCCAACACGCTGAGCCTGTCCGTGATCGAACGGCAGCGCGAGTCGGCGCTGCTGCGGGCGCTGGGTATGCAGCGGGCAAGTCTGCGGTCGATGCTGCTGATCGAGGCGATCGCGCTGGTCGGGCTCGGGACGCTGATCGGCCTGGCGGCCGGCTCATTCTTCGGCTGGCTGGGCGTCAGCTCGGTGATGGGCATGATGCCGGTGGAGTTCGAGACGGTGTTCGCCCTCGACGGCCTGTACACGGCCGGCCTGATCCTGGCCTGCCTCGCGGCTGCGGCCCTCGCGTCGGTGCTGCCGGGCCGGAAGGCGGCCAACGCGACGCCGACGGAGGCGCTGGCCGTCGACTGAGGCTCCTGAGCCTGTCGAAGGAGGTTCCTGAGCCTGTCGAAGGAGGTTCCTGAGCCTGTCGAAGGAGGACGGAGGCCGGTCCCTCGGGACCGGCCTCCGTGGCGTGTGAGCGTGTTCAGGTCAGCTGTTGGCGACCTTCTGGCGGTACGCCTCCGCCTCCCACGTCTCGATGAAGCGGCGCTCCCGCTCGTCGAGGGCGCGGACCGAGCCGAGACGCGACGCGTTGCGGACGACCGTCAGGGCATCGACGAAGACCTCCAGGGCCGTCGTCGCCTGCTTCTCCGAGCCGCCCACCGCGGCCACCCCGACGCCCGGGGCCACCGCGATGATCGGCGACACGCCCCGCTCCGCAGTGAAATCCGCCAGGGCCGCTGCGACGTCGGCGCCCGGCTCCAGCACAAGGGCGAAGCTGCCCGCGTACACGATCTGGTCGGGGATCAGCGGACCGGCGCCCAGGTAGGCGCGGCCGGCCTCGCCGCCCGTGAAGTCACGGGCCAGCGGCCCGGCATCCGTAGCTACCGCGGCGGATCCCGTCGCGGCCCGGAACTGCTCCGCGATCGCGGCCAGGTCGCCGTCGGCCGCGGAGCCGGCCACCTCGGGGGCGGCGGCGAGCCGCTCCTCGATGCGACGGGTCACCATGGCGCTCAGCTCGCGCACGTCGTCCGCGTTGTCGCCGGAGACGATGAGGCCGTGGTTCATCAGGAACACGATCCGGGGGACCGGTGCCCCGTCCGCTCGGCGTGCTCGGCCCGACGCTGCTTGATCAGGCGCGCCAGCGGCAGCCCCGGATCCACGTACGGCACCCACACGACGTCGTCGCCGAACAGCTCACGGGTCAGGGCCTCGCCGTCGGCGTTGCACGTGATCGAGTTGATCAGCAGCGGATGCGTGTGGAGGACGTAGGTCTCCGGGATCAGCGCGTGGAAGAGGATCTCCACCGAGGGACGCCGCGGGCCCTCGACGACGCGGGCGACCGTGGCGATGTGGTTGACGGGGTCGCCGAACGAGGGGTCCGGATCCGGCGCGTCCAGCGCGTCGTTGAGGACCTTCAGATCCAGCGGAACCAGATCGTCGGCCGCCATCGTCGCCATCGAGACGCCGCTCGGCTTGATGTACAGCACGCCGTCGACCTTCGCCGACGAGTTGCCACCGCCGGCCCGGGTGAACAGGGGGTCGGCGCCGAACTCATTGGACAGGGCCGTGATCTCGGCGAGGACGGCGTCCTTGTCGGATGCCGGGGTGAAGGTGGTGAGGTCTGCCGAGGCCATGACGATGCTCCTGAGGTCGGCGAGGGTATGGGGAGTGAGCCCGACGGCGCGGGCCTGGATCAGGGCGTTGCCCATCGCTGTCGCCTCGACGGGGCCCGCCGAGACGGTCATGCCGGTGCGGTCAGCGGTCAGTTGGTTGAGCAGGGCGTTCTGCGAACCGCCGCCGACGACCGCGATGCGGGTGGGACGCCGTCCCGTGAACTGGGCGAGTTCCTCGACAGTGGCGGCGTAGGCGTCGGCCAACGACTCGAGCACCGAGCGCGTGAAGAAGGCCGGGTCGTCCATGCGCGGATCGTCGCCGACGAGGCGGGCCACGCGGGCCGGCATGTCACCGGGCGCCATGAGGGCTTCGTCCGTGGCGTCGAAGCGGGGGACGCCCGTGATCGTCGCAGCCCTGGCCAGCAGGTCCGGCAGCGACACGTCGCGGCCCTCCGCCTCCCAGGTGCGCATCGCCTCGGACAGGATCCACATGCCCATGACGTTCTTCAGGAACCGGGTGGTGCCGTCGACGCCGCCCTCGTTGGCGAGGGCGGCCAGGCGGGCCTCCTCGGTCACGATGGGGCGATCGAGTTCCATGCCGATCAGCGACCAGGTACCCGAGGAGACGAACACGTCGTCAGGGCCTGTCAGCGGGGCGCCGACGACCGCGGAGGCGGTGTCGTGCGAACCGACGGTGACCAGCGGAACACCGGCGGCCAGCCCGTTGATGATGGGGCCGATGACGGTGCCCGCGTCGACCAGTTCCGGGAAGATCCGTCGCGGCAGACCGACGCGGTCGATCAGCTCCCAGTCCCAGTCGCGGGTGCCCGGATCGAGCATCGCGCCGGTCGACGTGTTCGTGCGCTCGGCGTAGCGGCGGCCCGTCAGCAGGTATCCGAGGAGGTCGGGCAGCAACAGGAAGGCCTCGGCGTCGTCGAGCCGGCCCTCGGCCAGGTCGTCGGCGAGCTGGTTGATCGTGTTGAACGGGTTGTCGTGGATGCCGACGCGCCCATACAGCTCCGACTGGTCGACGACGGCGCGCACCAGTTCGCGGCCGCGCAGGGTGCGGTCGTCGCGGTAGTTGAAGGGCATGCCGATCAGGCCGTCGGCCCCGACGAGTCCGTAGTCGACGCCCCAGGAGTCGATGCCCAGCCCCGAGACCGGGCCGGGAGCGGCGGCGACAGCCTTACCGATCCCGGCCTGGATCTCGTCGAACAGACGCATCACGTCGAGCTGGAGACCCAGCTCGGTGCGGTGTGCAGCGGTGGAGAACCGGTGGGCCTCCGTGAGCGACAGCCGGCCGTCGGCCAGCGTCGCCAGGACGACCCGGCCGCTCGTGGCGCCCAGGTCGACCGCGATGACGGAGCCCGACACTCAGGCCCCCCAACCGGCCTGAACGCCGCCCACCCGCTCCTCGGCGATCTTCGCCAGGTAGCCGGAATCCGCGAACGCCTTCATCGGGTCGGCCGGGAAACCGCGGCTCTCGCGCCACGCCGCCAGGTCCGGGCGCACGTCGGTGTAGAAGGCGTCCATGAGGATGGCGTTGGCGCCCAGCACGTCGCCAGCAACCTGGGCCGCCTCGAGGGCCTCCGTGTCGACGAGCAGCACCCGCGCCGTCATCTCCTGCACGTTGAGCACGGAGCGGATCTGGCCGGGGATCTTGTCCTCGATGTTGTGGCACTGGTCGAGCATGAACGCGACGCCCGTCTCAGGGGCGAAGCCGTTGCCGCGGCGCACCTCCCACAGGATGCGGAACAGCTGGAACGGGTCGGCCGCGCCGACGATCAGGTCATCATCGGCGTAGAAGCGGGAATTGAAGTCGAACGAGCCGAGCTTCCCGAGGCGCAGCAGCTGCGCGACGATGAACTCAATGTTGGTGCCGGGGGCGTGGTGCCCGGTGTCGAGGCAGACGACGGCGCGCTCACCGAGAGCGGCGACCTGGGTGTACGACGTGCCCCAGTCCGGAACATCGGTGTGGTAGAACGACGGCTCGAAGAACTTGTACTCGAGCACGAGGCGCTGGTCCTCGCCGATGTGGGCGTAGATCTTCGCCAGCGAGTCGGCCAGCCAGTCCTGCCGGCGGCGGATGTCGCCCTGACCCGGGTAGTTGGTGCCGTCGGCGAGCCAGATCTTGAGGTCCTGGGAGCCGATCTGGTTCATGACGTCGATGCACTCGAGGTGGTGGTCGATCGCCTTCTGGCGGACAGCCGCGTCGTGGTGCGCGAGGCTGCCGAACTTGTACTCGGCATCCTGGAAGGTGTTGGAGTTGACGGTGCCCAGCCCGACGCCGACCTCGGCCGCGTAGTCGACGACCTCGGCCCAGTTGTCGACCCTGTCCCAGGGGTAGTGGAGGGCGACCTTGGGGGCGAGGCCCGTGTAGGCGTTCACCTGGGCGGCATCGGCGAGCTTCTCGAAGACCGTGCGCGGGGTGCCCGGTGTCCCGAAGACCCGGAAGCGGGTGCCCGAGTTTCCGTAGGCCCATGAGGGAACCTCGATGGCCTGCTGCGCGAGTTGGTCGGTGATGGAAGCAAAGGTCGTCATCGCGGCCCTCCATTGGGTGTGTTGAATCGTTTCATTCACCATAGTCCTGCCTGCCCCGGACGTCAAGGGAAACGGCTCAGTTCACGCGGTGGGCGCTCGAGGCGCGCACGGACAGTTCGGGGGTGAACGTGACGGCCTCGTGGCGGTGCTCCGCGCCCTGCTCGAACTCGGCCACCAGCAGCCGGGCCGCGGTGGTGCCGAGGTCGCGGCGGGGCTGGGCGACGCTGGAGAGCGGCACGGCGGCAGCGGCGGCGAACTCGATGTCGTCGTAGCCGACGATCGCGATGTCGTCGGGCACCCGCAGCCCGACGGCGATCAGGCCCTGGAGGAGGCCGATGGCGACGAGGTCGTTGGCGCAGAAGACGGCGGTGGGGCGCTCCTCGAGCGGCATCAGCGCGATCTCGTCCGCGGCGCGGCGTCCGCCCGCGAACTCCAGGATCGGGACGGAGATGGTGATCAGGGTCGCGCCGGCCGCCTCGGCAGCCTGCAGGGCGCCCTCCATGCGGTCGCGCACCTGCACCAGCGTCGACGGGCCGCCCGCGAACGCGATGCGGCGGTGGCCCCGCTCGGTGAGGTGCTCGACGGCGATCCTGCCGCCGGCCACGTCGTCGACGCCGACGGTGCAGGTCTCCGAGGTGGTCGTGATCCGGTCGACCAGCACCGTGTGGATGCCGGCGCGGGTCAGTTCGTCGACCTCGCCGGGGGAGTTGCCGATGGGGCCGAGGATCACGCCGCGCACGCGCTGTTCCAGGAAGCTGCGCAGGATCGCCGTCTGCCGCGCGGGATCGTTGTCGGCGTCGCCGATGGTGGCGGTGTAGCCGTGCTCGGACAGCGTCGACTGCGCGCCGCGCAACAGGTCGGCGAAGAACGGGTTCGTGACGTCCATGACGGCGAGGCCGACGGTGCGGCCGTGCCCGGCGCGCAGCTGCTGGGCCTGCTGGTTCGGCACCCAGCCGGTCTCGGCGATAGCGCGCTCCACTCGCTCGCGGGTCGCGGGCAGAACCCGGTCGGGGTTGTTGAGGACATTGGACACGGTGCCGATCGACACCTTCGCCAACGCGGCGACCTCACGCATGCTGATCCGGGGTGCCCCGTTGCTGGCCATCACGGATGCCACCTTAGCCAAGAGGAGGACGGGGATTTCCGGGGCACCCGGGTACGGTGTAGGCTGTGCTGGTTGCCTGGCGAGGGACCTGTGTCCGTTATCGACTAGCTTTCCTCGCTCGGTGCCCGCAATTTCGTGCCCCGTCACCCAGAGCTAGAGGACATTGCCATGGCAGACGCCAAGCTTACCGCCACCACCCGTACCGAGTTCGGCAAGGGCGCCGCCCGCCGCCTGCGCCGCGCCGGCCAGACTCCCGCCGTCGTCTACGGCCACGGCATCGAGCCGATGCACCTGGCGCTCAACGCCCACGAGACCTTCCTGGCGCTGCGCACCGCCAACGCCCTGCTGGAGATCGCCGTCGAGGGTGAGGCCAAGCCGATCCTCGCGCTGCCCAAGCAGATCACCCGCGACCCGATCCTCCCCGCGATCGAGCACCTCGACCTCATCCTCGTGAAGGCCGGCGAGAAGGTCACCGTCGACGTCCAGCTCATCCTGGTCGGCGAGGCCGAGAGCGGCACCCTCGTGAACCAGGATCTCGTCGCCCTGTCGGTCCTGGCTCCGGCCACCGACATTCCCACCGAGTTCGAGGTCTCCGTCCAGGGCCTCGAGGTCGGCGCCCAGATCCTCGTCTCCGACATCGTCCTCCCCGAGGGTGTCGAGACCGCGATCGAGGGTGACACCCTGGTCCTGTCCGTCGTTCCTGCTCCCGTCGCGGTTCTCGAAACCGAGGGCGAGGGTGACGCCGCCGAGGCTGAGGCCGAAGCTGCCGAGTGAGCACTCCCTTCCTCGTGGTCGGGCTCGGGAATCCGGGCCCGACCTACGACATCACCCGGCACAACGTCGGGTTCTGGGCCGTAGCGGACCTCGCGGACCGCTACGGCTCCGGCTTCTCCATGAACTCCCGCCAGCGGGCCGAGACGACGTCGGTGACGCTGCCCGGGCCGGAGCCGCTCAAGCTGGTGCTGATGAAGCCGACCACGTACATGAACGAGTCGGGGGTGGCCGTCAAGGCGCTCGCCACGTTCCACAAGATCCCGGCCGACCGCGTCATCGTGATCCACGACGAACTCGACCTCGACCCGGGGCGCCTGCGCGTCAAGCAGGGTGGGGAGACAACGGCCACAACGGGCTCAAGTCGATCCGTCAGCACCTCGGCACGGGCGACTTCTTCCGGGTGCGCGTCGGCATCGGCCGTCCGCCGGGCAGGCAGGCGGCCGCCGACTACGTGCTGGCCAAGCTCCGCCCCTCCGACCTGGACGCCATGCGTGTCGACGCTGCGATCGCCGCCGACGCCGTCGAGTTTCTGGCCCGCGAGGGCCTCGACGCCACCCAGAACCGCTTCAACAGCTGAGGTTTGCCCCGGCGGTAAGGTTGCCCGGTGAAGTATCCGGGGTTGCTGTCCGTACTCGAGGGCGATGAACACTTCGCGGCGACCCTTGCGGACGCTCGACGCCCCGGCGTGACGACGCTCGACGTCACCGCCGTCACCTCCTTCTTTCCCCTGCTGACGGCGGCCATCGCCAGCGAGTCGGGCCGCACGATCCTGCTGGTCACCAGCACGTACCGCGAGGCGGAGCAGCTGACGGCGGAGCTGGGCGGCCTGCTCGGCGAGGACACCGTCGCGTACTACCCGGCCTGGGAGACCCTTCCGCATGAGCGCCTGTCGCCGCGGGCCGACACCGTGGGCCGCAGGCTCGCCGTCCTGCGCCGGCTGGCAGGGGGCGAGGGGGAGCCACCCAAGGTGCTCGTCGCCCCCGTCCGCTCCGTGCTGCAGCCGCAGGTCGTCGGCCTCGCCGACATGACCCCTGTCCGGGTCCGCACCGGTGCCGAGTACGAACTGGGCACGCTGCTGGCCGACCTGACCGGCGCCGCCTACAACCGGGTCGACATGGTCGAGCGGCGCGGCGAGTTCGCCGTCCGGGGCGGCATCGTCGACCTGTTCCCGCCCACTGAGGAACACCCGGTCCGCATCGACTTCTTCGGCGACGAAGTAGAGGCCATCCGCTACTTCACGATCGCGGACCAGCGCTCCACCGGCGACGAGACCGACGAGATCGTCGCCACCCCCTGCCGCGAACTTCTGCTCACGGACGCCGTCCGGAAGCGTGCGAAGATGCTCGCCACCGCACACCCGGAACTCGCCGACATGCTCAGCCGTGTCGCCGAAGGGCACGCCGTCGAAGGCATGGAGGCGCTCACACCCGCCCTCGTGGACGGGGTGGAACTGTTGGTCGACGTCCTGCCGAAGGGGTCGATCGTGCTGGCGGCGTCGCCGGAGCTGATCCGCGCCCGCGCGGCCGAACTCGTCCAGACCAGCCAGGAGTTCCTGGAGGCCAGCTGGGCCGCCGCCGCGGGCGGCGGCCGCTCCCCGATCGACCTGGGGGCCTCCGCCTACTGGACCCTCGGCGACGTCCGCCAGCATGCCCTCAGCCGGGGTGTGCGCTGGTGGTCGCTGTCCCCGTTCGCCGCCGGCGACGAGGAGGTCGCGTTCGACGCCGACTCGGTCCACTCCCGCACACTCGGTATCGCGCCGTCGGAGACGTTCCGCGGCGATACCGAGGCCGCCATCGGCCACATCTCTGGCCGGGTCGCTGACGGATGGCGCATCATCCTCGCCGTCGAGGGCAGGGGACTGGGGCAGCGGCTCATCGAGATCCTCGGCGAGGTGGGCCTCCGGGCCCAGCTCGGTGACCTCACCGAGCCGCCGGAGCCTGGTTCGATCACCGTCGTACAGTCCTCGTTGCGGCAGGGGTGGCGAGACGATCATGCGCGCCTGGAGGTCATCACCGCTGCCGAGCTGACCGGTCAGGCCGCCCCCGACCGCGCGGAGCGGAAGCTGCCGGCACGACGTAAGGCGACCATCCAGCCCCTGGAGCTGAAGTCCGGCGACGCCGTCGTCCACGAGCAACATGGGGTGGGCCGCTTCGTCGAGCTCCTGCAGCGTGAGGTGCACGGGGCCACCCGCGACTACCTCGTCATCGAGTACGCCCCCAGCAAGCGCGGACACCCCGGCGACCGGCTGTTCGTGCCGATGGACCAGCTGGATCAGTTGAGCCGCTACGTCGGATCCGAGTCGCCCGCCCTCGACAAGATGGGCGGCGGGGACTGGACGAAGCGCAAGGCCAAGGCCCGTAAGGCGGTCCGCGAGATCTCCAGCGAGCTGATCAAGCTCTACGCCGCACGGCAGGCGACGAAGGGCCACGCCTTCGGGCCGGACACCCCGTGGCAGCGGGAGTTGGAGGATGCCTTCAGCTACATCGAGACCCCCGACCAGCTGGCGGCCATCACCGAGGTGAAGTCCGACATGGAGAAGCTGGTCCCCATGGACCGGCTCATCTGCGGAGACGTCGGCTACGGCAAGACCGAGATCGCCGTCCGCGCCGCGTTCAAGGCCGTGCAGGACGGCAAGCAGGTCGCCGTCCTGGTGCCGACGACGCTGCTCGTCACGCAGCACTACCAGACCTTCGCGTCGCGGTTCGCAGGCTTCCCCATCCACCTGGCGCAGCTGTCCCGCTTCCAGACAGACGCGGAGGCGAAGAAGGTCATCGACGGGCTCGCCACCGGCAAGGTCGACGTCGTCATCGGCACCCACCGGATCTTCGGCAGCGAAGTGCAGTTCAAGGACCTCGGGCTCGTCATCATCGACGAGGAGCAGCGGTTCGGCGTCGACCACAAGGAGAAGCTGAAGGCGATGCGGGTCAACGTCGACGTCCTGTCGATGTCGGCGACCCCCATTCCCCGCACGCTGGAGATCGCGATCACCGGCATCCGGGAGATGAGCGTCATCGCGACGCCGCCGGAGGAGCGGCATCCGGTCCTCACCTTCGCGGGCCCCTACGACAACGCGCAGGTCAAGGCCGCCATCCGCCGGGAACTGGCCCGCGAGGGGCAGGTGTTCTTCCTGCACAACCGGGTGACCACGATCGAGAAGACGGCGGCGCAGCTGCGGGAGCTGGTGCCGGAGGCGCGCATCGTGACCGCCCACGGCCAGATGAACGAGAAGCGACTCGAGCAGGTGATGCTCGACTTCGGTGAGCGCCGCTCCGACGTGCTGGTGTGTACGACGATCGTCGAAGCAGGCCTCAACATCCAGACGGCGAACACCCTCATCATCGACCGGGCCGACATGCTCGGCCTGGCGCAGCTGCACCAGCTGCGCGGCCGCGTCGGCCGGTCCCGGGAACGCGGCTACGCCTACTTCCTCTACCCCCCGGACAAGCCACTGACGGAGGCCTCGCACGAACGGCTGGCCACCATGGCCGCCAACACCGAGTTGGGGCGGGCATGGCGATCGCGATGCGCGACCTCGAGCTCCGCGGCGCAGGCAACCTCCTAGGGGAGGACCAGTCCGGCCACATCGAGGGTGTCGGCTTTGACATGTACCTGCGCATGGTCGGCGAGGCCGTCGCCAGCTACCGCGGCGACGCGGAGGAGCCCGAGCCGACGATGCGGGTCGAGATCCCCGTCGACGCTCACCTGCCGGAGGACTACATCTCCTCGGAGCGGCTCCGGCTCGAGATGTACAAGCAGATCGCCGAGATCCGCACCGACGCCGACGTCGACGCCGTCCGGGCTGAGCTCGTGGACCGCTACGGGGAACTGCCGGCTCCGGTGGAGGCGCTGCTCGGCGTCGCCGGGCTGCGGAACCTCAGCCGCCGCCACGGCATCGCCGAGATCGTCCCGCAGGGGCGGGTCGTGAGGTTCGCGCCGGTGAGCCTGCCGGAGTCGAAGCAGCTGCGGCTGCAGCGCCTCTATCCGGGGTCGACGGTCAAGTCCGCCGTGGACCAGATCCTGGTACCGAAGCCGGACGGTGACTACCTCGGCTGGGCCACCACCCTGTTGACGCAGCTGTACGCCTAGGCGGGACCCCGCCGCACGATGCGGTAGCCTGACGACGTTGCGCCGAGCGCGCCCGAAATCGCCTTGCGAGAGGACCACCATGAAGCTGACACGCCTCACCGCCGTCGTCGCGGCCTCTGCCGCCGCGGCCCTGCTGGGGCCTGCAGCCCGCTGCCGGGCACTGCCGTCGCCGTCGAGGGTGTGACCATCAGCGAGAACGCCATCGAGGCCGCCGTCAACGGCTGCGCCACCGCACTGAACGTCGAGACCACCGACCTCAACCGCATCGGGATCGTCCAGATCCTGACCCTCGGTGAGGTGAGCAAGGTCCTGCTCGCCGACGCGGGCGTCACCGATGACCTCATCGATCAGGCGGTCGCGAGCAACGCTGAGATGCAGCAGATGATGGCCCACCAGGACTGCGCTCCGCTGGCGCGGGCCCAGGTGTGGCAGGGCTTCCTGAGCCAGGCGGCAGGCGCCGACATCCTCGAGCAGCTGCAGGGCGTCGACGTGCAGATGAACCCGCGTTACGGGCGCTGGAGCCCCGACGAGACCCAGATCTTCAGCCAGTCCGGCTCGCTGTCGACTCCCGCCGCCTCCATCCTGAAGTGACCTCCGAGCTGGAGCGGCTCCGTGGCGTCATGGACCGGCTCCGGGCCGAATGCCCGTGGGATGCGCAGCAGACGCACCGCTCGCTGCTCAAGCACCTGATCGAGGAGTCCGCCGAGGTGGTCGACGCCGTCGAGACGGGTGACGACGACGACCTGCGCGAGGAACTGGGCGACCTGCTCCTGCAGGTCTACTTCCACGCCCGGATCGCCCAGGACGACGGGCGTTTCGACCTCGAGGACGTCGCCCGCGGCATCGCGGACAAGCTCGTCCGCCGTCACCCCCACGTGTTCGACGGCGCCGAGGTGCCCGACGACATGTGGCGCTCCTGGGAGGAACGCAAGCGCGCCGAGAAGGGCCGCACCTCGTCGCTGGAGGGCATCGCCGACTCGCTCAGCGCCCTGGCCCGCACCCAGAAGGTGGTCTCCCGCGCGCGCAGTCACCGCGTCGCCGTCGAGCTGCCCTCTGAGCCCGTCACGGCCGCCGAGGTCGGTGAAGGGATCGCGGTGCTCGTCGCCCGAGCCGAGGCGAGTGGCGTCGACGCGGACGCTGCCGTCAGGGAGGCGCTGCGTGCGCTCGAGGCCCGCGTCCGTGACGCCGAGGCCTGAGCCGGGCGGACCGCTTGCACCATCGTGCCCCCGGCATCGGATATCGCCGCCGATGTCGCTAGGCTGGGGACGAAGAGAAGGACTCTGAAAGGGAGCTAATGGCATCCATCGAATTCATCCAGGCGCGCGAGATCCTCGATTCGCGCGGCAACCCGACCATCGAGGTCGAGGTTGAGCTTGACTCCGGCGCCAGCGGCCGCGCCGCCGTCCCCTCGGGTGCCTCGACCGGCGCCTTCGAGGCCGTTGAGCTCCGTGACGGCGACAAGGGCCGCTACGGCGGCAAGGGCGTCCTCACCGCCGTCAAGAACGCCGCTGAGATCATCGGCGAGGAGATCCTCGGCCTCGAGGCCGACGAGCAGCGTCTCGTCGACCAGGCGATGCTCGAGCTCGACGGCACCGACAACAAGGCGAAGCTCGGCGCCAACGCCATCCTCGGCGTCTCGCTGGCCGTCGCGCACGCCGCCGCCGAAGAGGCCGGCCTGCCGCTGTACAAGTACGTCGGTGGCCCCAACGCGCACATCCTGCCCGTTCCGATGATGAACATCCTGAACGGTGGCTCGCACGCCGACTCGAACGTCGACGTCCAGGAGTTCATGATCGCCCCCATTGGTGCCGAGAGCTTCGCTCAGGCCCTCGAGATGGGCGCCAGCGTCTACCACGAGCTGAAGAAGGTCCTCAAGGCCCGCGGCCTGTCGACCGGCCTCGGCGACGAGGGCGGCTTCGCCCCGAACCTGGACAGCAACCGTGAGGCCCTCGACCTCATCATCACCGCGATCACGGACGCCGGCTACCAGCCCGGCTCCGACATTGCGCTGGCGATGGACGTCGCGGCCTCCGAGTTCTTCGAGGACGGCTCCTACAACTTCGAGGGCGAGAAGAAGTCCTCCGAAGAGATGGTGGCGTACTACGAGGACCTCGTGAAGTTCTACCCGCTGGTCTCCATCGAGGACCCGCTGAACGAAGAGGACTGGGACGGCTGGAAGCTGATGACCGATCGTCTCGGCGACAAGGTCCAGATCGTCGGCGACGACCTGTTCGTCACCAACGTCACCCGCCTGCAGCGTGGTATCGACACGAACACCGCCAACGCGCTGCTCGTGAAGGTCAACCAGATCGGCTCGCTGACCGAGACTATCGACGCTGTCGACCTCGCGCACCGCAACGGGTTCCGCACCATGATGTCGCACCGCTCCGGTGAGACCGAGGACGTCACCATCGCCGACCTGGCGGTTGCCCTGGGCTGTGGCCAGATCAAGTCGGGCGCCCCCGCGCGCACCGACCGCGTCGCCAAGTACAACCAGCTCCTCCGTATCGAGGACGACCTGGACGAGGCCGCGGTGTACGCGGGTCGTTCGGCCTTCCCGCGTTTCAAGGGCTGATAACCAGCGGGGTGTGAGGAATACTTGAGCCGTGCCTCAAACCCCCAGAAATCACAAGGCCGCCAGTGGTCCGGGCCGCGGAACTCCGCGGACCCGGACCACTGCGCGTCCGGGGGAGCGGGCGCACCGGCCCCGCATCGAGCCCCTCGACCGGGACGACGTCGGACAGGTGCTGTCCGACCAGCCCGCACCCCTGCCGCGCGCCCAGCGCGCCATGACGGCGACGTGGCGGCTCATCGTCCTGTTCATCGTCATCGCGGGTCTGCTGCTGGTGCTTGCCACCTCACTGCGCGTCTACTTCGTGCAGGCCTCCGAGCTGACCGCGGTGCGTGAGCAGATCGCCACGGAGCAGGAACGCATCGCGGACCTCGAGGACCAGCTCAACCGGTGGGACGACCCCGAGTACGTTCGCTCCATCGCCCGGGTCCGGCTCGGCTGGGTGATGCCCGGCGAGGTCGGCTACCGGGTGATCGGGGCCGACGGGAAGCCCCTTGTCGGCTCCGAGATCGGCGCAGAGGAGGAGCCTCCCGGCCTGTGGTGGGAGAAGATGTGGGGGTCGGTCCAGATCGCCGACCAGCCCGCGGAGGAGCCGGAGCCCGAACCCGAGCCCGAGCGCACCATCGTGGTGAGCCCCTCGCCCACCCCACACCGATAAGGACCATCCATGACGCAACCCACCGCCGACGACCTCGCCGTCGTCGAGGCGCAGCTCGGCCGCGAACCCCGCGGTGTCGCAGAGGTCGCGTGGCGGTGCCCGTGCGGCAAGCCCGGCGTGGTGAAGACGCTGCCGCGGCTGCCCAACGGCACGCCGTTTCCCACGACGTACTACCTGACCAACCCCCAATTGGTGTCCGCGGTGTCGACGCTCGAGGCGTCCGGGCTGATGACCGAGATGACGGCGCGTCTCGCCGACGATGCAGACCTGGCCGCCCACTACCGCGCCGCCCACGAGGCGTACCTCGCCGACCGTGAGTCACTCGGGCACGTCGACGAGATCGACGGAATCTCCGCCGGAGGCATGCCCACCCGCGTCAAGTGCCTGCACGTCCTCGTTGGACACGCGCTCGCCGCCGGCCGCGGCGTCAACCCGTTCGGTGACGAGGCGCTCGACCTCCTCGGCGACGACTGGCACCGGGCCTGCGCCGCCGACCCCACCGGCCTCGGCTCCGTCCCTGGAAGCGCGCAGGCGTGAGCCGCACCGTCGCCGCCGTCGACTGCGGCACCAACTCCGTCCGCCTGCTGGTCCTCCGACGCGAGGACGACGGCTCGCTGGCCGAACTGACCCGGCTGACGCGGCTGGCCCGGCTCGGCCAGGGCGTCGATGCGACCGGCGAGTTCCACCCCGATGCCCTGGCCCGCACGTTCGCGGTCCTCGACGAGTACCGCGACGTCATCGCCGCACATGGGGTCGACAGCACCCGCTTCGTCGCCACCTCCGCAGCCCGTGACGTCACCAACCGGGACGTGCTCGAGGCAGGGGTGCGGGAGCGCCTCGGAGTGGGCGTCGACGTGATCAGCGGGGACGAGGAGGCGCGGCTGTCGTCGGCCGGCGTGCTGAGCGGGGTCGACTCCGCCCGGCCGACGCTGATCTTCGACATCGGCGGCGGATCGACCGAGCTGGTCGTCGTCGGCGAGGACGGCGACGTCGCCTCGGCGGTCAGCCTGGACATCGGCGCCGTCCGCATCAACGAGCGCTTCCTGCCGACGGAGCCGCCGACGCAGGCCCAGCAGGCCGCGGCCCGGGCGTTCATCGACGAGAAGCTCGACGGCTCCGGCACCGACTTCGCCTCCATCGCCGCGGCCATCGGCGTCGCCGGCACGGTCACCAGCGTCGCGGCCGACCACCTCGGCCTGCGGGAGTATTCGCGCGACGCCGTCCACGGGACGGTGCTGACGCGCGCCGTCATCGACGAGGCCAACCAGCGTTGGCTGGGGCAGACGACCGACGAGATCGTCGCCCATTCGCTGATGCACCCGCTACGGGCGGCGGTGATCGGGGCCGGGTCGACGATCCTGGCCGAGATCGTGCGCCGGGTCCCGGCCGGCGAGGTGCTCGTGAGCGAGACGGACATCCTCGACGGGATCGCGCACGAGTTGCTCGACCCGGTCGGCTCTCCCTAGGTCTGCCCCGTCGCCCGGCCCGAGGGCCCCGCGCAGTAACTTTCGTCTTCGCATGGAGCAGAAGCGCTGCGATCCTCGGCAACGCCACCTAGTGTCGCTCGGGAACGCGCTGTGCGGTTCAGCGGCCGCACCGCCCGACGGAGGAGAGTGGCGCATGACAGCAGCCCCAGCCGGCACCGACGGCTCGACCGCCGCGTCCGATGAGATCGGTGAGGTCGGACGCAGGCCCCCGCTCACGATCGTCGCGCCGCTCACCGGCGTCATGGTGCCGCTCGATCAGGTGCCTGACCCGGTCTTCGCCAGGAAGATGGTCGGTGACGGCTTCTCCATCGACCCGCTCGGCAACCTGCTCGTGGCGCCGATCGACGGCGAGGTGGCAGACCTGCAACCGTCACACCACGCCGTCACGATCCGCAGCGCAGATGGGCTGGAGATCCTCATGCACATCGGGCTGGACACGGTCGCCCTGCTCGGCGAGGGCTTCACGCCGAGGGTCGCGGAGGGAACCGCGGTCCGCGTCGGCGACCCGCTCATCGAGTTCGACCTTGACCTGGTGGCGAGGAAGGCCAAGAGCCTCCTCACCCAGGTCGTCATCACTACCATGGACCGGGTCGCCGCCGTCTTGCCCGCCACCGGCCTCGTCACGGCGGGAGACGACGTGGCGGCGACGATCGAGCTCTCCGCGACGACAGGAGCGGACGTCGACACCGGTCCCGCAAGGAGCGCGACGTCCGATGGGCTCATCGTCGCCAACCCGAGCGGTCTGCACGCCCGCCCGTCCGCCACGCTCGTCGGCCTGGCCAAGGGCTTCCGGTCCGACATCAGACTGAGGAGCGGCGAGGACTCCGCCAACGCCAAGTCCATCACGGCGATCATGAAGCTCGCCGTCGGGTACGGCCAGAAGGTGGTCGTCACCGCCCACGGCAGCGACGCGCCAGAGGCTGTCGCCGCCCTCGCCGACGCGATCCGTGACGGGCTCGGCGAGGAGGTGACCCCGGTGACGGCCGCGCCCGCTTCGGAGGCCCCTCCCGCGACCATGCCGGAACCGGAGCCGGCGGCCCCCAGCTCGGGCGACCCCGACCGCTATCTGGGCGTCGCGGCCTCGCCGGGCCTCGGGGTGGGCACCGTCGTCCAGATTCGCCACGACGACATCGAGGTCGCCGAGTTCGGCGACGACCATCACACGGAGCGACGCAAGCTCAACGCGGCCATCGACAGGGCGCTGCTCGACCTCTCGGCACTGCAGGGCAGGCTCGAGGCCGACGCCGACCCCGGCAAGGCAGCCATCTTCCAGGCCCACCGGGAGATCCTCGAGGACCCCGACCTGCTCGACATCGCGGTCAGCGCCATCGACAAGGGCAGGAGCGCCCCGTTCGCGTGGCGCGCCGCCTACAGTTCCTTCGCCGAGCAGCTCGCAGGGCTGCAGAACGAGGTGATGGCCGGCCGCGCGGCCGACGTCCGTGACGTCGGGCGACGTGTCTTGGAGGAACTGACGGGGCAGCGCTCCGAGCGGGCAGCCCTGCCCGCGCAGGCGATCCTGATCGCCGAGGACCTGACCCCGTCCGACACGGCGCAGCTGGACCGCAGCCGCGTCGTCGGGTTTGCGACCACCCGCGGCGGGGCCTCCTCCCACGTCGCCATCATCGCCAGGTCCTTCGACATCCCGGCCGTGGCGGGCATCGAGGCGCGGGCCCTCGACCTCCCCGACGGCGAACGGGTCGTTCTCGACGGGACCGCGGGCCTCGTCCAGCGCAACCTGTCCGAGGAGGACATCGCGGGGATCCTTGAGCGGCAGCGACGGCTCGCGGAACGCAGGGAGCGGGAGGACGCGCTGCGCGACGAGCCGGCCATCACCACCGACGGGCACCGGGTCGCGGTGGTCGCCAACATCGGCGGTGTCGCGGACGCCCGGGAGGCCATGACCAAGGGCGCCGAGGGGGTGGGGCTGCTCCGCTCCGAGTTCCTGTTCATGGAGCGGACGACGGCGCCGACCGAGGCCGAGCAGGCCGCCGTCTACGCGGACTGTGCACGGGCGCTGACGCCCGGCCAGCCGCTGGTGATCCGCACCCTCGATGTCGGCGGCGACAAGCCCCTGACCTATCTGCCGATCCCCGCCGAGGAGAACCCGTTCCTCGGAATCAGGGGCGTCCGGGTCGGGCTCGAGCAGCCGGCGGTGCTCCGCACCCAGATCCGTGCGATCCTCGCGGCGGCCGACGCCGGGGCGCACCTGCAGGTGATGTTCCCGATGATCGCCACCATGGCCGACTGGCGCCGCGCCAAGGCCATCTTCGACGAGGAGCGCGACGCCAGCGGCGTCGGAACACCCGTCAGCGTCGGCATCATGATGGAGGTCCCCTCCGTCGCCGTCATGGCCAGGCAGTTCGCCGCGGAGGACGGCTGCGACTTCTTCAGCGTCGGCACCAACGACCTCACCAGCTACACGCTGGCGATGGACCGGGGGCACCCCAAGCTGGCCGCCCAAGTCGATCCGTGCAACCCGGCGGTCCTGACGCTGATCGGCCAGGCCGCGGAGGCGCTGCACGAGCGCGGCAAGTGGCTGGGGATCTGCGGCGGCGTGGCGTCCGACAGGCAGGCCGTCCCGATCCTCGTCGGGCTGGGGGTCGACGAGCTCAGCTGCTCCATCCCCGCCATCCCGTCAGTCAAGGCCATGGTGCGGCGCTACTCGCTCGACACGTGCAGGGAGCTCGCCGCCAGAGCCGTCGCCTGCTCCACTCCCGAGGAAGTCCGGGCACTGGTGCCCGACGACGAGGCGTAAGGACAAGGACATGAGCACTGCACAGGAGATCGTCGCCGCGGTCGGCGGCGCCGACAACATCGTCAGCCTCAGCCACTGCGCCACCCGGCTGCGGTTCCAACTCGTCGACGCGTCCGGGATCGACACGGCGCGCGTCGAGTCCATCAAGGGAGTGATGGGCGCCGTCCCGCAGTCGGGGGACCGGTACCAGGTGATCATGGGCGGCGCCGTCCAGAACGCCTACAACGAGATCAACGCGCTCCCCGAAATGTCGACGAGGCATGAGCCGACGGATGCCGAACTCAAGGCCGCCGCCCGGGCCGGGGAGTGCGCGGCAGGTTCGCGTGGGTCGACTCGTTCTTCGAGTTCCTGTCCGATTCCTTCCGGCCGATTCTCGGCGCGCTGCTCGGCGCGTCGCTCTTCATCACGTTCATGTCGCTGATGTCGACGCTCGGGGTGATCGGCAACTGGGCCGACCCCCGTGTCGAGCTCCCGCCGTCGTGGCAGTTCGTGAACCTGCTGTGGCAGTCGGTGTTCGTGTTCCTGCCCCTGATGGTGGCCTACAACGCCAGCAAGAAGGTCGGCGCCGACCCGTGGGTCGGGTTCGGGATCATGGCGCTGGTCATGTTGCCGGGATTTACCTCCCTGATGGAGTCGGACGCGGCGTACACGGCCGTCATCGCCGGCTCGAATGTCACTCTGATCGACATCTTCGGGGTCCCCCTGACCCTGTTCAGCTACAACTCGCAGGTGTTCCCGCCCCTGCTGATGGCGGCGCTGCTGGGGCCGCTGTACAAGCTGCTGAAGAAACTGATCCCCGACAATCTGCAGCTCATCTTCGTGCCGTTCCTCGCGATGCTCATCATGCTTCCGCTCACGGCCTTCCTGATCGGCCCGCTCGGCGTCTTCGTCGGCGCCTGGGTGGCTGGCGCGCTCGGGGCGATCAACGGGGTCAGCCCGCTGATCTTCGCGATCATCATCCCGCTGGCCTATCCGTTCATGGTGCCCCTCGGCCTGCACTGGCCCCTCAACGCCGTCATGCTGCTCAACATCCAGCAGCTCGGCTTCGACTACATCCAGGGCCCGATGGGTGCCTGGAACTTTGCCTGCTTCGGGGCGACGGCGGGCGTGCTGTATCTGGCCTGGCGTGACCGGGACGTGCAGATGCGGCAGACCGCCACCGGCGCGCTGGCGGCGGGTCTACTCGGCGGCATCTCGGAGCCCTCGCTGTACGGCATCCATCTGCGGTTCAAGAAGATCTATCCGCGGATGCTCATCGGCTGTCTGGTCGGTGGCCTCATCCTCGGCATCGGCGGCAGCCTGACCACGCCGGTCACCACGCAGGCGTTCGTGTTCACGTCACTCCTGACGATCCCGGCGTTCAACAACATGCCGCTGTACGCGATCGCCGTCGTGGCCGCGTTCATCACGTCCATGACGCTGGTGGTCCTCCTCGACTACCGCACCCCGGAGCAGAAGGCCGCGGCCAGGGCGCGGGGGGATGCGGATGCCCCGGCCCCGGTGGAGCCGCGGGTCATCGTCGTCGGGGACGTCGAGACCAACCAGGCCAAGCAGTGGGTGGCCGCGCTCGGCGGGGAGACCAACATCGCCTCCGTGGAGCCGATCGCCGAGACCCGGGTGCGGGTGCAGGTGCTCGACTCGGCCCTGGTCGACGCCGAGGCGCTGCGTCGGGCCGGGCTCGCAGGCGTCGTGGAGGTGTCGCCGGGGGTGTGGCACCTGGTCGCAGGGCTGGAGGCCGAACAGTACGCCGAGGGCATGCGCCGACGCCTCGCGTCCGTGTCGACCTGATCGGGGTTCCCCGAAGCTCCGGGCCTCGGCGGCATCGCGCCCGGACTCCCGGCCCGCCCCGCCGCGGGTAGTGTCGGGGGCAGGAACAGCGACCCTGTGGAGAGGTGAGCGACATGACGACAGAGACCCCGGGCCCCGGTCACGAGGTGGACGAGGCCGACTTCGCCGACCAGCAGTTGGATATCGATCCCGACGACGTCGAGGAGCCGGAGGGCGGCCCCGACACTGAGGCCGACGAGGCCGACTGGATCGAACAGCGGATCGAGGTCCCGCTGGAAGACGACGGCCCGGACGAGAGCCCGACGCAGAAGTACTGAGCGAGGCGCCGCAATCCGGGCCATGGGTGAAGGCACGCACGGAAGCCCCACGCCCGCCCCCTGACACCAGAAAGGCCGACGCGCCGGCCCCCACAGGGACCGGCGCGTCGGCGTGGAGCGGTGCAGGCTACTCGCCGGCGACCTCGCCCTTGACGGTGTCGTCCTTCTTTCCGAAGCGGTCGATGAGCGCCGTCAGATCGAAGCCGGTGGTGTCCTTCAGCATCTGCATGGTCTGCATCACGTTGTCGGTCACCTGACGCGGCAGCGTCGAGGCACCGTCGCTGGAGATGACGGTGAGCGTATCGATGGCGCTCATCGGCGCCGCGATCTTCTCGGCCATCTGCGGCAGGACCTCGATCAGCATCTGCAGGGTCGCGGCGTCGTTGTAGTGCGCGAACGCTTCGGCCCGCTTCTCCATCGCCTCTGCCTCGGCCTGGCCGACGGCGAGCACCGCGGCCGCCTGCGCCTCACCCTCGGCCCGCAGGGCCTCGGCCTCGGCGATACGGCGGGCCTTCTCAGCCTCGCCTCGGCGTGCACCCTCGATGGCCTCGGCCTCGGCGAGCGCGGAACGGCGGGACTTCTCACCCACACCGGACAGACGCGCCTTCTCGGCCTCAGCCTCTGCGGCTGCGATCGATGCAGCCTTGCGGGCATCTGCCTCGAAGATCGCGGCGTTGCGCTTGGCCTCGGCCTCGGTCTCGACGCGGTACCGCTCGGCGTCGGCGGGGCGACGGACCTCGGTGTCGAGCTGTCGTTCCTTCAGCGCGGCCTGCGCGACGGCGACCTTCTCCTGCTCCTGCAGGATCGCCTGGTCGCGGTCGGCCTGGGCCAGGGGACCGGCGGAGGCCGCGGTGGCGCGGGCGGCGTCGGTCTCGGACTGGATCTCGGCCTTCTTCAGGATCAGTTCGCGGTTGGAGATGGCGATCTGCTGCTCGGCGGCGATCTGCGCCTGCTCCGCCTCGCGGCGGGCCTCGGCCTCGGCGACGGCGGCCATGCGGCCCAGCTTTGCCGACTCGGGACGACCCAGGTCGTTCAGGTACGTGCCGTCGTCGGTGATGTCCTGGATCTGGAAGGTGTCGAGCACCAGGCCCTGGCCGGTGAGCGAGGACTCGGACTCGTCGGTGACGCGCTGCGCGAAGGCCGCACGGTCACGGATGATCTGCTCGACCGTCAGCGAACCGACGATGGAGCGCAGCGAGCCGGCGAGGGTCTCCTGCGTGAAGGGCTCGATCTCGTCCTGCTGGGAGAGGAAGCGCTGCGCGGCGGCGCGGATCGAATCCTCGTTGCCGCCGACCTTGACAATGGCGACGCCGTCGACGTTCAGCTTGATGCCCTGGCCGGAGACGGCGTTGCGGATGGTGACCATGATGCGGCGCGACGACAGGTCGAGGACGTGCAGGCGCTGGATGAACGGGACCACGAAGACGCCGCCACCCATGACGACCTTCTGGCCGCTCAGGTCTGTCGACACCATGCCGGTCTCCGGGTTGCGCACCTCCCTGCCCTTGCGGCCGGTGATGATAAAGGCCTCGGACGGCTTGGCGACCTTGTAGCGGCTGGCGATCAACAGACCGATCAGCAGAACAAGGACGACTAGGCCGACGACGGCCGTCAGGATGGGATCTGGCATGGAGTGCCTTTCAGTCGGGTTACTGGGTCAGTTCCGGGGAGTCGCCGTCGACGTGACCTCGACGGCGGTGGGGAGAGGATCGACGAAACCCACACCTCGTCGCCTGCGGAGAGGGCGACGGGGGATTTCGCGCTGATCTTGCGGACGTGGCCGCCGACGCTGATGGTGATCTCGCCGTAGCCACCCTCGGGGATGGCGGTGATGACGCGCCCGGTGTGGCCGATCATCGAGTCGGAGCGAAACGAGGCGGCCGACTCTCCTGATTTCAGGGCCTGGGTGACCTTGTAGGCGCCGAACGCGGCGGCGCCTCCGGTCACGATGCCGACGAGGGACGCGAAGAACGTGTTGTCGAGGAGGGCAAGGCCGATGGCACCGCCGAACCCGAACGCGCCGACGAACGCGGCGATGCTGGACAGCGAGAACAGGTCGCCCCCGAGAGCGTCGAAGTGAAACAGGCCGTCAAGCACATCACCGACAACCAGAGCCATGAGAACCAACGCCACACCCACGGCTCCGATGATCAGGAAGACGGTCACCTGGCACCTTTCGGCTGGGGACCTCCAGCTTACCCGGGGCAGGGGCCACCGGTCTGGACCGGGAGGGAACCGGTCTGGCTAGGATTCACCCACGCCCTCGTGGCCCAATTGGCAGAGGCAGGCGGCTTAAACCCGCTGCGGTGCGGGTTCGAATCCCGTCGAGGGCACGTAAGGTCCGACGGGCCAGGCGTTCCCGACATGCCGTTCGTCGTCCTCCGCGCGCGGGAGTGCCCGCCGTCTGAACTCGGTATCCCTCGTTGTCGGAGCGTGTTTGAGGTTGTCCACAGGTCCCGGATTGCTCTGGGAAATGGGTGCCTGGGCGACCGATAATGGGTTATGGAGAAGCTGGCGCTCATCACTGCCCGGGAGGCCTTCGCGGATGTCCGCGAGGGTCTCCTGCTGCGCCGTCGTGGTGAGGCGCAGACGATTCGTGCGTTGTGTGATCTGGCTGCCTGCTATCGGGTGTCTGAGGCTGAGCTGTTCGAGCCGCTGGATGAGCATCTGGTGACGGTTGGCGGCGAGGGTACGCCTGCTGTGTCTGAGTTTCTGCGTCTGGAGGTGGCGGGCCTTCTCGGTTGCTCTGCCGGGATGGCTACGGAGCATATTGCTGGGGCGATTGATCTGAAGTTTCGTCATCCGCGGCTGTTCGAGGCGGTCCAGGCGTTGTCGATCGATGCGCAGCGGGCGCTCCGGGCCGCGCGGCGGTGTCGAGAGCTTGGGCCGGTGGAGGCCGATTGGGTCACCGACCGGTGGCTTCCGGCGCAGGCGGGCCTCGGCTGGACCGCGGCCTTCAGCCTGCTGGACCGGCTGATCATCACGGCCGACGACGATCTGGCCGCCGAGCGGGAGCGCAAGACCCGCGAGGCGCGCGGGGTCTGGACCTGGGGACTCGACGCCGGCGCTATGAACCTCACCGGCAGGCTCGATGTGCTCGACGCCCGTTTCCTCGACGTCCGGCTCGACGAGCTGGCCCGGCTCCTCGTGGGTGAGTGCCCTGGCCTGGACCACAACCAGCGCCGGGCCAAGGCGCTCGGGCTGCTGGCCAACCCCGCCTACGCGCTGGCCCTGCTCCAGCAGGCGGTGCAGGGGGAACTGCCTCTGGTCCCGGTGCTGCCTTCCGCGTCGCGGTCCCGTCTGACTACGGCGCCGGAGCCCCTCGATGAGTGGTCCCCGCCGCCGCCTGAAGAGCTGGAGCCGCCGGAGCCCGCATGGGCGAGTGTCGAGCCAACCGGCGACCCGGTTCAGGGGAGGGCTCTGCCCGCGGCAGGCTACGGGCCGGCCGGTCCTCCCGATCTTGGGCCTGTGATCGATCCGGCGCTGTTGGGGCGGCTTCGGCCGACGTTGGGCCTGGCTGTTCACATCCATTCGGACGCGCTCGGTGGCCTCACCGGGGTCGCGCGGGTCGAGCGGGCGGGGCATATCACGACCGCGTTGCTCGGTGAACTGCTTGGCGAGGGTCACGGTGTGATGCTGAAGGTGTATCCGGTGATCGACCTGCCGAACCTTGAGCCTGCCGCCCGGTACGTGCCGACGCCGCGGATGCGCCGCGCCGTCGAGCAGGTCTCCCCTCACGAGCCGTTCCCGTTCTCGTCCCGCTCCGCCTCGGGGCTCGACCTCGACCACACCGTCGCCTACCGGCCGGGGCGCGGCGGGCAGACGGCGCTGGGGAATCTGGCTCCGCTCAGCCGCACGGTGCACCGGGCGAAGACGGCTGGGTTCTGGCGGGTCAGTCAGCCTGAGCCGGGGAGGCTGGTGTGGATGAGCCCGTTGGGGTATCGGTACGAGGTGACGCCGTTCGGGACGCTGGTCGTGCCCGGTGAGGCGCGATCGCCGAGCCGCAACGCCGTCCTCGCCTGATGCCTGGTAGTAGTTTGGTGGCCCTGAGACAGGGAGAACCACAGCCCCCAGGAGGTCCGATGAGACACAGCGCGGGCATCGTGGTGCAACGTGACGTCGACGGCCGGACGCAGATCCTTCTCGGGCACATGGGCGGCCCCTTCTGGGCCCGCAAGGACGAGGGCGCCTGGTCGATCCCCAAGGGCGAGTTCGACTCGGCGACCGAGACGGCCTGGGATGCGGCCCGCCGCGAGTTCCGCGAGGAGCTCGGGATCGACGTGCCCGACGGCGAGCCCGAAGCCCTGGGCGAGTTCCGCGTCACCTCCGGCAAGTCTCTGACCGCCTTCCGGCTGCACGGTTCCGTCGACCTGGCCGCCGTCGTATTCGGCACCTTCGAACTCGAATGGCCGCCGCGCTCGGGCAGGATCCAGGAGTTCCCGGAACTCGACCGCGCCGAATGGGTGGAACTCGACCGGGCCGGCGTCCTGTTGACGAAGGGACAGCGGCCGATCCTCGCCGCCCTCAGCGTCAGCGGGACGGACTGAACGCCCGGACGGCGTCGAGCGTGTCTGCCTCCGCGGCCGGCTTGTCGTCGCGGTAGCGCACCACGCGGGCGAACCGCAGCGTCACCCCGCCCGGATAGCGGCTCGACCGCTGCACGCCGTCGAACGCGATCTCGACCACCTGCTCCGGACGCACCGTGACGGTCCATCCGTCGTCGCTGACCTCCAACTCCCGGAACCTCTCGGTCTGCCAGGCGAGCATGGCATCGGTCATGCCCTTGAAGGTCTTGCCGAGCATGACGAAGCCGCCGTCAGCGTCACGGGCGCCGAGGTGGATGTTCGACAGGGTGCCAGCGCGCCGTCCGCTGCCCCGTTCGACGGCGAGCACCACCAGATCGAGCGTGTGGATCGGCTTCACCTTCACCCAGGAGGAGCCGCGTCGCCCCGCCGCGTAGCCGGCCTGGAGGTCCTTGACGACGACGCCCTCGTGTCCGGCGGCCAGCGTCGCCGTCAGGAAGGCCTCCGCCTCGGCGGCGTCGGCGGTGACGAGCCTGCGCACCTGATGGGACTCCGGGACGATGCGAGCGAGTTCGGCGAACCGTTCGGCACCCGGGGCGTCGAGGAGGTCGCGGCCGTCGATCTGGAGCGCGTCGAAGAAGAACGCGGTCACCTCCATCCCGGTGCCCGAGGCCGTCCGCGCCGCCGTCTCCTGGAACGGCCGTGGTCGCCCGTCGGGGCTGAGGGCCATCGCCTCGCCGTCTAGCACGCAGCTCGTCACCGGCAGGGACCGCACCAGAGCGGCGGTCTCGGGGAGCCGGTCGGTGATGTCCTGCAGCCCACGGGTGAACAGGGCGACGGTGTCGCCGTCGCGGTGGGCCTGCAGCCGGATCCCGTCGAGCTTCGCGTCGACGGCGACCGTCCCGCCACCGGCCTTCTCCATGGCGGCGGCCACGTCGGGCGCCGAGCCAGCCAGCATCGGGAGCACGGGGCGACCGACCTCGAGCCCGACTGCCCGCAGTCCCTCGACGCCCGCCGTCAACGCGATGGCTGTCGCGGTCGCGGGGGAGCCGGCCAGCATCGCCGCCCGACGCACCTCTGCCACAGCCACCCCCGCGGCCTTCGCGGCCGCCTCGATGAGGACAGCGTCGAGCGCGCCCTGACGGACGCCGTCGGCGAGGACGGAGACGAGCCAACGCTGCTCGGCGGCCGTGGCGGAGGAGAAGACGGCGTCAACGGCGGATCGGCGGGCAGTCGCCGAGCCCGGCCCGGAGAGTCCGGCCAGGTGTTCGAGGGCGGTGTCGAGGTCGCGCACCGTCAGCGAGGCGGTGGGCGAGGGGGCGGGCAGCGTCCGCAGCGTCCCCCAGTCGACGCCCGTCCTGCGTTGCCGGATGCCGCCGGCGAGGTAGGTCGCCGTTACCTCAAGGTCCTCCGGGGCGACGGCGCGCAGCACGTCGGCGATCAGCGAGATCTTGCCGCCGCGGGCCGAAGTGCCCGCGACCGCGGCTGACGTGTCCACCACCAGCTGCAGTGCCGTATCCATCCGCTCAGTCTGCACCCGTCCGGTGCCGCAGGTGTCCACGCTCGCCCGACAGGTCTTGTTCGGCGACAGGCCCCGGCGTAGATTCCGTTCGTCACCCGCCGCCACGGGCGAGGACCAGCCCGAGAGGCGGACACCGTGACGCACACCGACCGGTCACCCTGGCCCGGCCTGCTGTCGATGATCATCGGCTTCTTCATGATCCTCGTCGACGCCACCATCGTGACGGTCGCGATCCCGCACATCATGAGCGGGCTCGGGGCAGGCATCAACGAGGTCATCTGGGTGACCAGCGCCTACCTGCTCGCCTACGCCGTCCCGCTGCTCGTCACCGGTCGGCTCGGCGACCGGTTCGGCCCCAAACCGATCTTCCTGCTGGGGCTGACGGTGTTCACCGCCTCGTCGCTGTGGTGCGGGCTGGCGGGCAGCATCACCATGCTGATCGTGGCCCGCGTCGTCCAGGGGCTCGGTGCCGCGCTGATGGCGCCGCAGACGATGGCCGTCATCATGCGGACCTTCCCGCCGAACCGGCGCGGCTCGGCGATGGGCCTGTGGGGCGGTGTCGCCGGGGTCGCGATGCTGGTGGGGCCATTGCTCGGCGGCTTCCTCATCGACGCGGCCGGCTGGGAGTGGATCTTCTTCGTCAACGTGCCCGTCGGGATCGCGGGCATCGTGCTGGTCGCCGTCAACGTGCCGCGACTGGAACTGCACACGCACTCGTTCGATCTGCTCGGGGTCGCGCTCAGCGCCGTCGGCCTGTTCTGCATCGTCTTCGGCATTCAGGAGGGGCAGACCTACGAGTGGGGAGCAATCCCGGTGGGGCTCGGCCCGCTCCGCTTCGACCTTCCCATCTGGCTGATCATCGCCTTCGGCGCGGTCGCCATGGCCGCGTTCGTGTGGTGGCAGCGGGTCAACGCCCGCGAACCACTGGTCCCGCCGCGCCTCTTCGAGGACCGGAACTTCGTCCTCGCCAACACGGCCATCGCGATGGTCGGTATGTCCGTTGCGGCCGTGAACATCCCGATCATCCTCTACGTCCAGTCGGCCAGGGGCTTCACGCCGACCGAGTCGGCGCTGCTGATGGTGCCGATGGCCGTCTCGTCGGGCGTGCTGTCGCCGTTCACGGGCCGGTTCCTGCAGGATCGTGACGCCCGGCCCTACATGGCAGCCGGGTTGCTGGGGCTCGCTCTGGCCAACGCGTGGTATGGGCTGTGGATGGACCCGGCCAGGAACCCCTGGTGGCTGCTGCTGCCCAGCCTGTTCGTCGGACTGTCCAGCTCGCTCATCTGGGGGCCGCTGGGGATCGTCGCGACCCGACGGCTGTCGCCGCTGCTCGCCGGTGCGGGATCAGGCGTCTACAACACGACCCGCCAGGTCGGCTCCGTGATCGGTTCGGCCGCCATCTCGGCGGTGATCACGGCCCGGCTCGTCGCCGAGCTCGGGCCGGGCGCCGCGTCCCAGGGACAGGGGGCGGCGACGGGGCCGATGCCGCCACAGGTGCTGGAAGGCTTCTCCGCGGCGATGGAGCAGTCGATGCTGCTGCCGGCGGGGGTGCTGCTGGTGGCGCTGGCCGCGGTCCTGCTCATGGAGAACCCGCTGCGGGACGCCGAGAGTGCGGTGGCGCCGTCGGCCTGACGGCGCCCGCTCACGCCATCAGGTCGATCACCTCACCGTGCTGCGGCACCACCGTGACCAGGTCGAGTTCCGTTGCTATCCGTTCGCCCAGAGCCTCGGAGGCCGCCTGTTCGCCGTGCACCAGGAACACCGTCTCCGGCGGCTCCTCCAGGGCGGCGAGCCAGTCGATGAGGTCCGAGGCATCGGCGTGGACGGAGAACTCGTTGTCCCGCAGCACCTCGGCCTTCACCGCGACGTAATGCCCGTTGATCTTCACGTGCCGGGCGCCCTCCTGCAGCGCCCGGCCGCGGGTGCCGACGGCCTGGTAACCGGACAGGAGGACGGTGTTGCGGGGATCGGGGAGCAGCCGGGCCAGGTGGTACAGCACCCGTCCCCCCTCGGCCATGCCCGACGACGAGATGATGATCATCGGATCCGTGCGGCCGTTGAGGCGACGGCTCTCGGCGCCGTCGCGTGTCTCGAGCAGATCCAGGTCGGTGAACTCGGCCAGGGTGACGCCGTCGGCCAACTCCTCGGCGCTGTCCTTGTAGACGTCGAGCGCCTTCAGAGACATGGGCCCGTCGACGATGACGGGGATGTCAGGGATGCGGCCGGCGCGCCGCAGCTGGACGAGCGCGTGGAGGACGGTCTCGGTCCGGTCGATCGCGAAGGCGGGGATGACCACTTGGCCCCGCCGCTCGACCGTCCGGCCGATCGCGTCGGCCAGGACCTCGTGTGGCTGCTCCGGCTCCGGATGCTCCCTGTCGCCGTAGGTGGACTCACACAGCACGATGTCAGCCGCGGGCGGGATGTCCCGGGGACGCAGGATCGGATGGTCGTGGCGGCCAAGGTCGCCGGAAACCAGCAGCGAACGGGCACCGATCGTCACATGGATGCTGGCCGATCCGAGGATGTGGCCCGCACGGGTCCATCGGACCCACAGCGGATCCAGGTCGATGTTCGTGTCGAACTCGACCGGTCGAAACAGCGGCAGGGTCGCCTCGACGTCGGCGGTCGTATACAGCGGGGCCGGTGACTCGTGCTTCGACCAGCCGCCGCGCCGCGCGTCGTCGGCGGCCTGCTCCTGCAGCCTGCCCGCGTCGCGCAGGACGATCTCGGCCAGCCGGATCGTCGGCCACGTCGCGTGGATCCGGCCCTGGAAGCCGTGCCGGACCAGCGCCGGAAGATACGACGTGTGGTCCGCATGCGCATGCGTGATGAGGATGTCGGTGATGGTCGACGGATCGACCGGGAACTTCTCCCGGTTCCGACGCCGCAGGTGCTTCTCGCCCTGGAACATGCCGGCATCGATCATGGTGCGGCGGCCGTCCACCGTCAACAGGAACCGGGAGCCCGTGACGGTGCCGGCCGCGCCGAGGAAAGTCAGGGTCGCGGTCTGGGGAGTGGACATACCTGATCGTGGCACCCCGCGGCCGAAGCCGGGGCCGATCGGTCGAGGAGGCCTGCACGAGATGGGTGGCGTGCGTTGTCAGGGTAGGTACCATGGACGGAAAGAGTCTTCGAGGACACGAATAGGACACCCCATGGCAAACCCGATCATCGGTAGCCCAGACGCCTTCACCCGCCACAGCTCGCCGCAGCAGGCGTATCCGCAGGGCCCGGCCAACGACCCCTACCAGCAGTACGGGCAGCAGCAGCCCACGTTCACCCCGTACCAGCAGCCGGTGACCGTCGGCCCCGTCATGACGCTCGACGATGTGCTGGCGAAGACGGCCATCACGCTCGGCACGGTCGCCCTGGTGGCTGCGGCGACGTTCTTCCTCATCCCGGAGGCGCTGCTGACCCCCGTCTGGATCGCCTCCGCCATCGCAGGCCTGATCACGGTCTTCATCGTGAGCCGCAAGCAGACCGTCTCGCCTGCGGGCGTCATGGTCTACGCGGTCGTCGAGGGCCTGTTCGTCGGCGCCGTCACCGCCTTCTTCGACATGGTCTACCCGGGCATCGTCGCGCCGGCGGTTCTCGCCACGTTCGTGACGGCTGGCATCACGCTTGCCGCCTACAAGTTCTTCAACATCAGGGTGACGCCCAAGTTCCGTAAGGTCGTCTTCATCGGCACCGCGGCGCTGGCCCTCACCTACCTGGCGAACCTCGTCCTGTCGCTGTTCGGGATCCGCACCGGGATCATCGAGACCGGCTCGCAGGCGGGCCTGCTCGCCATCGGCATCTCCATCGTCGCCGTCGTGCTCGCTGTGCTCAGCCTGATCACCGACTTCGACGCGGTCGAGCGCGGCATCGCCGCCAAGGCCCCGGCATCCGAGTCGTGGCGCGCGGCTCTCGGCATCACGGTCACCATGGTGTGGCTGTACGTCGAGATCCTGCGCATCATGTCCTACTTCAGGGACTGACCCTTCGCGACAGCTTGCGGGCGTACTGCGACAGCAGCGTCCGCGAGCTGTTCGTCCAATGCAGCGAGCGCCATGCTCGCAGAGGCACCCAGCCGGCCCCCTCGGTCGATCCACCGACATCGTGGACGACGGGGTCGCTGGGTGTTTCGCATGTCGCGCCGTAGATGATGCGCAGGGCGTGAAAATCCTCCAGTGCGCCCGACATCGTCCTGCCGATCCAGTGTTCGGACTCCAGCGTCAGGACCCGGTCGATGACGACCTCCTGGCCGGTCTCCTCGAAGATCTCCCGCAGCACCGCGTCCGAAGGCGACTCACCTGCGTCGATGCCGCCTCCCGGCAGCGTCCACACGCCGGGCGCCTTCGTGGCGGCGGAGTTGACCGTGCCGAGCACGCCGCGTTCCGACAGCACCAGCGCGTAGGCGCCGATCCGCTGATGGCGGCGGGGTGTCTCGGCACAGGGTGCGACGTAGACGGCGTGACGTTCGGCGGGGCGCGGATCAGCCTCCAGGACCTCCCGCACCAGCCAGGTGAACAGGATCTCGCCCTCGTGCAGCGCGGCGGCCAGCGGCCGGATCGGCACGAAGCCGGCGTCGAACATCGTCACCCGCGGATGCGCGCCGTGTTCCACGACGAAACTGGCGACCGGAGCCCCGAGGGGATGGGAGACTCCGACGACGCGCATCGCGCAAGTCTAGTGGCACCAGCCGGAGCCACCCGGAATGTGCGCTCCATGGGGGTGCCGCCGCTAATGTGGTCCTGATCAGGCCGTGGCGTCAGCGCCAGGCCCCGGCGGAAATGGCGGTTGGGCTATGGAATATCGCGGCGACGCCGACATCAGCAAGTCTCGTGTGCGATACGGAGGTGGCAGCGGCGGGCGAGGTGGCCGCGGCGGGAAGGTCGCCGTGGGCGGCGGTCTCGGCGGCATACTCGTCCTGCTCCTCGCGCTGTTCTTCGGCAGCGACATCGGCGACCTGCTGGGCACCGCGCAGCAGCCGCAGCCCCAGCAGTCGCAGCAGCAGGGCGGGGCCGAGTGCCAGACGGCGGCGGACATCGAGCAGAACCGCGACTGCCGCTGGCAGGCCTATGACGTCGCGCTCACCAACTATTGGCAGAGCGCGTTCGAGTCGGGCTTCAAGCCGATCGAGGCGATGAACATCTTCACCGGCCAGATCGCCACCGCCTGCGGCACCGGCAGCTCAGAGATGGGCCCCTTCTACTGCCCGGGCGACTACGAGATCTACGTCGACGACGACTACATGGGCCAGCTGCTCGCGCAGCTCGGCACCGAGCGCAGCGACGCCGCGGAGCTCTACATCGTCGGCCACGAGTACGGCCACCACATCTCCAACCTCACCGGCGACATGGCCAAGGCCCGCGCCGGAGGCAACCAGACGGGTCCCAAGTCGGGCCAGGTCCGCCTCGAACTGCAGGCCGACTGCTACGCGGGCGTCTTCTTCAACAACACGTTGAAGGATCCGAGCTCGCCCATCGCATCGGTCACGCAGGACGACCTGGACCGCATCGTCGCCGCCGCCCGCGCCGTCGGCGACGACCACATCCAGGCCCAGTCCACCGGGCGTGTGGTTCCCGAGAGCTGGACCCACGGCTCGTCCCAGATGCGCCAGTACTGGGTGGCCATCGGCTTCAACAGCGGCGACCCCGGCAGCTGCGACACCTTCTCCACGGATCAGCTGGGAGGCTGACGGGAAGGTGCCCAGCGCCGGGGTCGGGGCGGTGGGTGCGGGCGGGATCGCCGCCGTCGGGTCAGAGGCCTTCGTGGGACTCGGAACGACGGACGGTCTCGCCCGTGTTCGGATCCTGGACGGTGCGCGACTGGGTGACACGCGTGCGCTGCGACGCGAGCAGGACCCAGATCAGCCCGATGACGCCAGCGCCGATGAGGATGTAGCCCACAAGATCGAGGCTGATGTAGGGGATTTCGGCTTCGACCGCGAACGCCAGGATGGCGCCGAGGGCGATCAGAACGATGGCAGAACCAATTCGCACGGGTTCCTCCTTGTGATCTCGGGGCACGGTGCTCCCGTCCGGTGCAGCTTATGTGAAGCTCGGCTCAGGCGGGCCGCCTCGGTGAATCCCGCGGCCCGCGTGGGAGGAGACATTGTGATCGGGGGATCCGGTGCGCATGCTGGGGCGCGGACACGGCCCTACGCTACGGTTCCGTGACGTCGGCGACCGTCGCGCCCAGCGTCTCGACAAGCGCCGAGCCGTCGACGGTGGCCGCCACCCCGTGCGCTCCGGCCCCGATCGAGACGACCCTGCCCGGCACCCGCGCGTCCGCGATCACCGGCAGTCGCGTCAGGGTGCCGAACGGCGTGATCGTGCCCCGCTCGAAGCCGGTCACCGCCCGTGCCTCCTCGGCGTCGGGCATCGACAGCCTGTTGACGCCCAGCACCGCCCGCAGCTTCGGCCACGAGATCGTTGCGTCGCCCGGGACCAGCACCAGCAGATAGTCGTCCGGGCCGCGACGCACCACCATCGTCTTGACGATGTCGCCGGGCTCCACGCCGCGGGCGGCCGCCGCCTCGGCGAGGGACCGCACGGGTCCGTGACAGGTCACGGTGTGGCTGAGCCCCGAGGCGGCCAGGGCATCCAGGGCGGGGTTCGTCATGCGCCCAGCCTAGGTCGGCTCAGCCGATCAGCGCCGTCATGTCACGGCCGACCATGTCCGCGTAGTGCGTGACCCCGTCACAGACGATACGGGCGACGGGCGCGGAGCGGCGATGCTGCAGGTCGACGGTCACGGCGCACTCCTGCTCCGGCGTCACCTGTGCCCGGGCGACGGCGCGGGCCAGGCCGGCGGCGTCGAGGAGCGCGGGGTCAAAGGTGTCGTAGCCGGGGGAGTCGGTGCGCAGCGTCTCGAACACGGGCAGGTTGAGACGGCGGCTGCGGGTCCGCACCCGCCCCTCCTCCGTGTCGGGCAGATCGACCCAGTAGCCCTGCGTCAGGTTGAACCCGAACTGGTAGATCGCCGTCGCCTCCCCGACAGTCGCAGTGATACCCGCCTGGATGTCGTCGACGCTGGTGGTGCCGAGCAGAGGGATGGCTGAGCCGTCGTTGTCGAAGAAGACGAGCGTGGACTCAGGGCGGGAGCTGACGGTCATCCAGATGCCCTCGGTGCGGTATTGGACGATCTGTAGCACGAGTTCGTCACCGCGCACGCCGTTCAGGCCGGCGACGTCGAACATGCGGCGGGCCGAATCGACGGGGTAGTCGGCGGGATCGAACGTCGCCTGGCCGAGGTACTGGAAGTCGGAGTCCACCTTGGTGATCTGCCCGCCACGCCAGGCGTAACTGACGACGCCACGGTCGTCCAGCAGCGCGGTGAGGGTGATCTGGGAGGCGGTGATGTCGACCTTCAGGATGGGCAGGCCGCCCGCCACGCGATGCAGCTCGGCCAGGATGTCGGATGTGTGGCCGTCCAGCGGCGAGTCCGCGATGGGGTACGACAGCGGCAGTTCGCTGTCCGGCACCGGCGACGATGCCGGCGTGGGGAGGGGCGCCTGGGTCGGCGACGGGGCGGGCGACGGCGTGGACGACACGACGGCGGTCGGGGTGGGAGTGGAGGAGGGCGGATCGGCGTCGGCCGGGCTGCACCCCGCCAGGAGAGCGATGGCGAGCAGCGCGGTCGCTCGTCGCCTGATCATTGCGCCAGTGTAGGGGAGCCGTCTGCTTCCGCCGCGACGGGTTGGCTGTCAGGATGGGGGAATGACTGAGCACATGCCGGACGATCTGGACCCGACGGGACACGACCTGCGCGAGCTCACCGACGAGTTGCGGGCGGGGCACCGGGTGGTGCGCAACGTGCGCGGCGAGTGGGTGCTTCTCGGCCACGCCGAGGTGGTGCAGGCGGCCGTCGACCCCGCACGCTTCTCGAGCGGGGTGTCGGCCCACCTGCAGGTCCCCAACGGTCTCGACGGAGCCCTCCACACCGAGGCCCGCGAGGTCCTGGACCGCTACCTCACGCCGGAGGCGTTGGCCCCGTTCGAGCCTGCGTTTCGCCGCATCGCGCGCGACCTCGTCGCGTCGCTGCGGTCCGGCGCCGAGGTGGAGGCGGTCGGCGACCTCGGCGCCGTCTTCGCCGTCCGCGCCCAGTCGGCGTGGCTGGGCTGGCCCGCCTCGCTGGAGCAGCGCCTCCTGGACTGGGTCGTCGCCAACCACGCGGCCACCCGGTCGGGCGAGCGGCCCCGGATGGCCGCCGTGGCCGAGGACTTCGACGCCATCATCCGCGAGGTGCTGGAGCCCCGGCGGGAGCGCCCGACCGACGACGTGACCAGTGTCCTGATGGCCGACGGCTGGCAGGGGCGGCCCTTCTCTGACGAGGAACTCGTCTCGATCCTGCGGAACTGGACCGGCGGCGACCTCGGGTCCATCGCGCTGTGCGTCGGGGTGATCGCGTGGCATCTGGCGCTCGACCGCGAGCTGACGGCGCGCCTGCGATCGGGTGTGTCCGATGCGGAACTCGACGCGGTCATCGACGAGATCCTGCGGGTTGACGACCCATTCACGTCCAACCGCCGCCGCACCACGTGCCCCGTGAAGGTCGCCGGGGTTGAGATCCCGGAGGGCGAGGTCGTCAAACTCCACTGGACGTCGGCCAACCGGGACGAGACCCGCTTCGGCCCCGTGTTCGATCCGGCCGCCCACGCGGCCCACAACCTCGTCTACGGCATCGGGCCGCACGTCTGCCCCGGCAGGGGGCTCGCGACAATGGAGCTGCGGGTGTTCGTCCAGGAGTTCCTCGCCGGAACCTCGGACTTCGTGCTGGGGGCCGACGCCGAGCGTGAGGTGCATCCGGTGGGCGGCTTCCGGCGGGTCCCCATCGTCGTGACCGGACGGGCCTGACGGCCATGGTCGGGCGGCTGCGGGCCGTGGTGCACGGCCGGGTGCAGGGGGTCGGATTTCGGTGGAGCACCCGGGCGAAGCTCGACGAACTGGGCCTGCAAGGGACGGCGACCAACCGCGACGACGGCACCGTCGTGGTGGAGGCCTGTGGCGACAACGGTGCCCTCGATGTTCTGGAGGGCTGGCTCTGCGGACCGCAGGCGCCCGGCGCGGTGAGCCGGGTCAGAGTCTCGCGCACCGGCAACGAGCCGGGCTACTGACCGGCGGCATCGGCGTGCGCGGCCGGGTGAGACCGGGACGGGCGTAACGTGGCGACGGTCGAGAGGAGACACCATGCCACGGAAGCAGGACCCCGGTCCGAGCGTCAAAGACAAGGAACTCTACGAGGCGCTACGGCGCGAAGGTAACTCCAAGGAGAAGTCAGCCCGGATCGCCAACGCGGCCGCCGCCACCTCACGTAGCGCAGTGGGACACAAGGGCGCGACCGCAGAGGATTACGAGGACCGGACCGTGTCGGAGCTGCGACGCCGTGCCGCCGAGATCGGCGTGAAGGGTCGCTCGACGATGCGTAAGGCCGAACTCATCGAGGCGCTCCGCACCCACTGAGGAGGGGGCGAGCCGGTTCAGGGAACGGTGGGGAGCGCCGTCGATGCTCTGACCCGGAGGTCGACGTCGACGCCGATGGGTTCTTCCGGTCCGCCGGCGTCGATGCGGTGGAGGAGTTGGGCGCAGGCGAGCTCGCCGAGTCGCTCGAAGTCGATCCGCACCGTCGTCAGGGGAGGCGAGTAGAAGTCGACGTCGGGGGAGTCATCGACCCCCACCACGGAGAAGTCGTCCGGGCAGGTCAGTCCCAAGGTCCGGAGCCGACTCGTGAGCCCGAGTGCCAGCAGGTCGTTGGCGGCGAACACGGCGGTGAACTCGGCCGGGTTGATCCCTGCGGCCGCGTCGTAGCCGGCCTGGGCGGTCCAGGCGGTTGCATGGCGAGGCGGCAGGGGGATGAGCCCGAGGCGTTCCATGGTCTCCCGGTAGCCACGGTGACGTTCCCTGGCCTCGTTCGTCTCCTGTGGCCCTCCGAGGTGCAGGATGCGGCGGTGCCCGAGCGACGCCAGGTGCTCGACGGCGAGGCGCCCGGCCGAGCAGGAGGCGCCGGACCACGGATGCCCGTTCGTTCCGAGACGTTCTGCGATGCCGACGACAGGAACGACCCGTTCAACCGCCTCGAGCACGTCGTTGAGCCACTCGAAGGGGGTGCCGACGATGATGCCGTCGACGCGTAGCGACAGGAACGTCTCGAGCGCGTGGCGCACCTCCTCCGTCGACTCGGGGGCGGTGGGGTCGATGTCGAGCTGGGTGGTGAGCAGTGACTGCCCCGCGGCCCGGGCGGCGCGGCTTAAGCCCGTCAGAATGCTGGCTCCGCCGTAGTTGAGGGGGCCGATGTTCGCGTAGCCGATCGAGTCGGTGCGGGCGCGACGCAGGTTACGAGGGAGGGCATTCTGTCGGTAGCCGAGTTCGGCGACCGCCGCGGTGATCCGCTCTCTGGCGTCGTCGGAGACGTAGCCGTCGTTGAAGTAGCGCGACACGGTCTGGGCGGAGACACGGGCGAGTCGTCCGACGTCGGCCATGCTGGCCTGGCGGCGCTTCTGATGGACCACAGAATCCCCTTGTCAACAGGTTGCGTTATGCGTAACATACCGGCTGGAGGACACAATGACGAGAGTTCCTGAGATCGTGACAGATCACGGTATTGCAGCAGAGAAGCGCTGGCGGATCGGCGAGGTTCCCTGGCGGGATGAGGAGCCGTTCCCCCCTCACGCCCGTGTCCTGGTCGACAACGACTTCTCCGGTGATCCGGACGACCTGTTCCAGATCGTTCACCAGGTGTTGACGCCCACGCTGGAGATTCGCGGGGTCATCTGTTCACACCTGCGCGACGGTGATCCGTGGGCAGGTGACGGAGACTCAGCCGCGGACGCCGTCGCCGTGGCGCGGGACGTCTTCGCCCGGATGGGGCTCCTGTCGGACGAGTTGATCCTCAAGGGTGCCTCGGCGGCGCTGGGGTCGGCCGACGCACCGCAGGACAGCGAGGCCGCGCGGGCGATCATCGCCGAGGCGATGCGTGACGATACCGACCTGCCGCTGTTCTATCTGGCCGGTGGTGGCCTCACCGACCTGGCGTCCGCCTACCTCATCGAGCCGCGGATCGCGTCGCGCCTCACTCTGGTCTGGATCGGCGGCGCCGAGCATGACGGGCTGGCCGTTCCCCCGCTCAACGCGATGCCGATCGAGTACAACCTCCTGATCGACATCACTGCCGGGCAGGTCCTCTTCGACGCGCACGACCTGGAGATTTGGCAGATCCCCCGCGACGTCTACCGGCAGTGCCTGGTCTCCGAAGCAGAGTTACGGCGGCGGGTGGCAGCAGCGGGACCGCTCGGGCGCCATCTGTACGTCGAGATTCGCCAGATCATGGCGCTCGGCAGGATGCCCGAGTCGTATGCACTGGGGGACTCCCCACTTGTTCTGGTGACGGCGCTGAGGTCGACGTTTGAGCCCGACTCGACCTCGAGCCCGTACGTGGTGAAACCCACGCCGCAACTGACCGCAGAGGGTGCCTACCGGCCAATGAACGGGACGCGTCCCATGCGCGTGTACACGTCCGTCGACCAGCGCCTGATGTTCGAGGACTTCTACCTGAAGCTCGAGGAGTTCGAGGCCTGGCAGGCCAGCTGAGTACGGCTCATGCCCCTGCCCACGCCAGCGACGCGCTCGCCCAGGCCGGGGTCGGGTCCAACTCGCTCGCCAGGATCAGGGCAACCAGGTGTGACGTCGCGTCGTCCAGGGCCTCGGCCTCGGGCGACGCGACGACACCCCTCGCCTCCGCCAGGCGGGCGTACTCGTCCAGGAATGCGGCGGCCGCGGCCCCGCCGAGCCCGAGGCGCACGTTGCGCAGGTCGCTGGCGCGCAGCCCCATGCCGGTGAGGTTGTGGTCGTACATGAGCGCGTCCCCGCCGTGCCAGGCGATGGCGAGGTTGGTCGCGGCGAAGTCGTTGTGCGTCAGCGTGCGGGGCAGATGGGCGATGAGTTCGTGCCAGCCGGGGAGCTCGGCCCGTGCCCACGCCACCCGCGGCGCCAACTCGGGCCAGCGTGCCTCCACGCCCGCGAGCCCTGCATCGTCGATGAGGTCGAGTTCGCTGTAGTCGATGACGGCGTCGACGAGGGTGTCCCCGGCCGCGTGGAGCTTGTCGTACCAGCCGGCGATCAGCCTGCCGATGGCCGGATCCTGCAGATCGGCCGTGGTCGCCGGCCGGTAGCCGGCGGAAACGAGGTCCTCGAGGATGAGCCAGTCCTCGCCGGCGCCGAACACCGGCAGCGTCGGCACCCCCAGCCGGCCCAGCAGGTCGTACGTGGCGATCTCGCGCCGTTGCCGGGCCGTGGCGTAGCGCTTGACGACGACGGGGACGTCGTCGACGTCGCCGCGGACCACGAGCACGCCGTCCTTGTCGGAGATGACATCGCCCCAGGCGACGTCGGCCAGCCCGGCGCCGGGCGTCCCGTCAGTCACGCGGACCGCAGCGGACGCCAGTGGCGTGGTTCGGGCAGTACCCGTCGGGGTTCTTGTCCAGGTACTGCTGGTGCTCGTCCTCGGCGTAGTAGAACGTCTGGTCGTCGCTGATCTCTGTGGCGATCTCGCCGTAGCCAGCCTCCCGGAGCCGCTCCTGGAACCGGGCCAGGCTGGCCGCGGCGGCCTCGTGCTGTTGTGCGTCGACGGGGAAGATCGCCGAGCGGTACTGCGTGCCGACGTCGTTGCCCTGGCGGTTGAGCTGCGTGGGGTCGTGGTTCTCCCAGAACTTCTGCAGCAGGTCGTCGTAGCTGACGACCGCAGGGTCGAACACGACGCGGACCGTCTCCGTGTGACCGGTGCGGCCGGTGCAGCACTCGCGGTAGGTGGGGTTGGGTGTGAATCCGCCCATGAAGCCGACGGCGGTGTTGCGCACGCCCGGCGTCTCCCAGAACATCCTCTCCTCGCCCCAGTAGCAGCCGAGCGCGAAGTAGGCCACCTCGCTGCCCGTGGGCACCTCGTCGAGAGTGAGCCCGAGGACGGTGTGCGTGGGCATCGGGTCGAGAACGGGCTCCGCGCGGCCAGGGAGGGCCGACTCCGGCGAGACAGGAGTCGGGGTGCTGAGCTGCCGGCTCAGCCAGGCGGCGACGTCGATATCCATGCCGCAACGCTACCCGGCCCGGGAAGCGACGGGGGCTACCCGCCGCCCTGTGTCAGCACGCCCCACAGGCCCGTGACGATCCAGTAGAGGCCGACCGCAAGGCCGAGCGCCCAGAGGATCTTGCGGGTCCGCGTCGTCTGCGCGGTGTCCGTCGCGGTCGGCTCGGGAGCGGACGTCTCCTCTGGCTCCTGCGGCTCGGACTGCTTCGGCGTGTACGGCATGGGCTCAGTCTGCCAGCAGGGGCGGCAGAGCCCAGTCGATGGGTGCCGAACCCTGCTCGGTCAGAAGCCGGTTCGCGGCGCTGAAGGGCCGCGAGCCGAAGAAGCCGTTGCGGGCGGACAGGGGAGAGGGGTGCGCGGAGGCGATGACCGGCACGTCGCCGAGCAGCGGGCGTGCCGTCTGCGCGTCGCGGCCCCACAGGATCGCCACCAACGGTCCGCCGCGGCGGGCCAGCGCCTCGATGGCGCAGGCCGTGACCTCCTCCCAGCCCTTCCCCCGGTGCGAGCCGGGCGTTCCGGGACGCACGGTGAGCACGCGGTTCAGCAGGAGGACGCCCTGGTCGAACCAGGCCGAGAGGTCCCCGTGCGGGGACGGCCGGATGCCCAGGTCCGCCTGCAGTTCCTGGAAGATGTTGCGCAGGCTCCCGGGGAGCGGCCGCGCATCCGGAGCTACAGAGAAGGACAGCCCCACCGGATGGCCGGGAGTCGGGTAGGGATCCTGCCCGAGGATCAGCACCCGGACGTCGGCCAGCGGCAGGGTGAAGGCGCGCAGCACGTTCTGACCCGCCGGGAGGTAGCGGCGGCCCTCGGCTCCCTCGGCCCGCAGGAAGTCGCCCAGGCTGGCGATGGTGTGTTCGACGGGGCGAGGGCCAGGGCCCAGTCGGGGGCGACGTTCTCGGTGAGTGGCTTCCGCATGGCATCACTCTGGCACAGGGCCGCCGCTGGCGCCGGGCAGCTGGCGATTTTTCAGAGTGGAAAGCGTCTCTTGAAATAATGGCAAACGCGACTAAGATTTACGCATGCACAACGTAGATCTCGGTCCGATCCTGGACGACCTCGCAGCCGGGCGCATCGACGCCAGAGAGGCCGCGAACCGCATAGAGGCAGCCAAAGCCGCTGCCGGCGTCGATGCAGCATCGACGCAGGCCGACGAGTCCGCAGACACCACCCGCAGGGAGGCCCCCAGGCCGGAGGCTTGTCCCGCATCTCCGTGACGGCCGTCGGACGACGCGTCCGCATCGAGGGCGACCCGAGCGTGGCGACGCTGTCTATCGACGGCCCGCACGTCCTGCGCCGTGTCGGCACCGTCATGGAGGTGAGTTCGGCCGGCGAGATCGGCCCGAGCTTCCAGGGCTTCTCACTGATCAACATGCCCCGCAGCCTGGACGACCTGCGCGACATCGGGCTGGGCAAGGAACTGGTCATCCGCGTCAACCCGCAGCTGATCGTCGACGCGGAGGTCACCACCGGCGGCCTGCGCACGGTCAAGGTGCCGCGGCTCGGCCGGATCCGCGTCACCGCGGGCGGCTCGACGCTCGAGGGCGTCGAGGAGGTCGAGGACCTGCTCAGCCAGGCCGGCAGCGTCACCGTCGAGGGCCCGATCAGCGTCGGGCGTTCCCGGCTGAAGGTGGAGTCGGGCTCGCTCGCGCTCAACCTGGCGCGGGGAGCCAACGTCACGATCCGTGGCGAGGCGCGCCTCGGCCGCATCAGTTGGCCGGACGGCGGAGACAAGGTCGACGAGTACGTCGTCGGCAACGGCTCCGCCCGCCTCGACGTGGCCGTCGTCATGGGCATGGCCACCGTGAAGTCGGAGGCCTGACATGGCACGCCACCTGTACCACGCGCCCGCCGAGTGCCCCGTGTGCGGCGACGCGCTGATCACCACCCGCAAAGGCTGCCTGCACTGCGGCACCGAGATCGCCGGCGAGTTCGCCAGCTGCGAGTTCTGCGTCCTCAGCGAGGCTGACCTCACCCTGCTGAAGGTCTTCCTCGCGTCGCGGGGGAACCTGCGCGAGGTCGAGAAGCACCTGCAGGTGTCCTACCCGACGGCGCGGGCCCGCCTCGATGCCGTGCTGGGTCGCCTGGGGCTGGACCAGTCCGAGCAGACGGAGCAGCAGGCGGAACCGTCGGACGCTTCGGACGGGGAAGAGAAGGTGGCCGAGCCGTCAGGCGACCCGGCCACCGATCAGATCCTGGCGCGCGTCGCTTCCGGAGAGATCTCGCCGGAGGTCGCCGCGCAGCTCCTGGGCTGACGGACGAGGCTCAGAGGTTTCCGACCTTGAGCACCACCACCGTGATCTCCTTGCCGCTGGGTGCCGCGTAGCGGACCTCGTCGCCAACCTTGGCGCCGAGGACCGCCGCACCCAGCGGCGACTGCGGGGAGTAGACGGAGTAGTCGACGGAGCTGTCGGTGCCAAGCACCTCGCGCGAGCCGAGCAGGAACGTGTCGGTGTCATCCTCGTCGCCGTCGAAGGCGATCGTGACGAGCCGGCCGGGAGTCACCTCGTCGCTGTCTCCGGTGGGTTCCCCGACCTGTGCGCGTCGCAGCAGGTCCTCGAGCTGGCGGATCCGCCCCTCCATCTGGCCCTGCTCCTCGCGCGCGGCGTGATAGCCGCCGTTCTCGGACAGGTCGCCCTCTTCGCGGGCAGCGGCGATGCGTGCGGTCACTTCAGGGCGCCCAACGGTCTTGAGCTGGTCGAGCTCGTCCTGGAGCTTGTCGTAGGCCTCCTGGGTGAGCCACACCACGTTGATCGTAGATTCGGACATTGCAGGAGCCTATCAGTCACTCAACTGGCAGTACTCGATCTCGATGGCGGTCGCCTCCTTGATCGTGCTCAACGAGATGTCGACCGTAGTGAGCGTCTCCGTGCCTGGCGGAACATCGATGGTGGCCTCCGCCACCCGCTCGTACGATTCGGCCTGCGCGAACACCCGGCACTGCGCGGCGGCGGAAGGGTCCTTGCGCTGCACCACGAGTTCGGCCTCCATGACCGTCGGGCTGACGACCTCGAAGCTGCGGACCATGGCCACCACCGGTGGGTTGGCGCGCACCAGGCCTGTCACCAGGACCACGGCGATGGCGCCCAGGACGCCGACGAGCGCGATGCCTCCCAACAGCACGTCGGCAGTCGTTCGGCGCGGGTAGCGCGCCCGGATGCGGGCTTCGTCGTCGGTCACGGGCTCCATTGTGCCTGAGACGCGAACAACCCCTGCGCCGGGCACGCGGCACAATGACCTCCATGTCGGTCACGCACGCCCCCCAGCTGCGGTTGCTGCACGTCCACGCCCACCCCGATGACGAGTCGAGCAAGGGCGCGGCGACGACCGCGAAGTACGTCGCCGAGGGCGTCGAGGTGATGGTGGCCACCTGCACCGGTGGGGAGCGGGGCTCGGTGCTCAACGCGAAGCTGCAGGACGACCCCGAGGTCTGGAAGAACCTGGCCGAGTTGCGGCGGGCCGAGATGGCCCGCGCCCGAGAGATCCTCGGCATCTCGCAGGTGTGGCTCGGGTTCACCGACTCGGGGCTGCCCGAAGGCGATCCACTGCCGCCGCTGCCGGAGGGTGCCTTCGGCCTGGAGGACCCCGTCGTCGCGGCGGGGCGACTCGTGAAGGTGATCCGAGAGTTCCGGCCGCACGTCATCACCACCTATGACGAACAGGGCGGCTATCCCCACCCCGACCACGTCATGTGCCACAGGATCACCGTCGAGGCTTTCCGGGCGGCCGCCGACCCGCACCTCTGGCCCGAGCACGGCCCCGCCTGGCAGACGGCCAAGCTGTACTACCACATGAGCTTCCACCGCCGCCGCTACGAACAGCTCGAGGCCCTCATGCATGAGCAGGGGCTCGACTGCGAGTTCCCCACCCGTGACGAGGACCCCTTCTCCTACGGGCGGCTGACCACCTTCGTGGAGTGCTCCGAGTACTTCCCGGTCCGCGACGAGGCCTTGCGGGCGCATGCTACCCAGATCGACCCGGACGGGCCCTGGTTCGCGGTGCCCTTGGCGATCCAGCAGGCGGGCTGGCCGACGGAGGACTACCAGCTGGCGATCTCGCGGGTGCCGACGATGATCCCCGAGGACGACCTGTTCAGCGGCCTGCGGCCGGATCCGCTCGTGCCGGAGTTCATGATCTGACGGTGGCTCAGGCCACGGTGCTGCGGCGACGGTCCCTGCCGTGCAGGTACCACGCCGACGCGACGCCGGCGATCGCGCCGCCGAGGTGCGCCTGCCAGCTGACCCCCATCTGGGTGGGCAGCACCCCGAGCAGCACGCTACCGTAGGCTAGGAACACGACGACCGAGACCAGGATCTGCCCGAGCTTGCGGGTGTAGATGCCGCGGGCCAGCAGATAGGTCAGGTAGCCGAAGATGAGGCCGGAGGCGCCGGCCGTGATCGTGCCGAGCGGGGAGAACAGCCAGGCGAACAGCCCGGAGACGATCGTGGTGAACACGGTCGTGAACAGCCAACGGGCAGGGCCGGACAGGTACGTCAGCACGCCGAGGACGAGGAACGGCACGCTGTTGCCGATCAGGTGGGGCCAGCCGAAGTGCAGGAAGGGCGACCAGAGCACGTTGACAAGGCTCGCCGGAACCCAGGACTGGACGCCGAAGCTGTCGAGCGCGTTGAGCGTCACCGTGTCGATGCCCTCGAGCACCCACATCAGCGCCAGCATGCCGCCGACGACGATGAAGGCGTCGGCGACGCGGGAACGGGGCTTGGCTGCGGTCTCGCTCATGCCTCCAGTATGCCCGGGGACACAACCCCGGCGGGTGGGTAGCGCCCGAATCGTCGCTGCCGGAGGGCCCCGTTAGGCTGGTGCCCATGGTCAACCGCCTCGCCGAATCGTCCAGCGATTACCTCCGCCAGCACGCCCATCAGAGCGTCGACTGGTGGGAGTGGTCCGATGCCGCCCTCGCCGAGGCGGCCGGGCGGGACGTGCCGATCCTGCTGAGCGTGGGCTACGCGTCCTGTCACTGGTGCCACGTGATGAGCCACGAGTCGTTCGACGACCACTCCGTCGCCGCCTACATCAACGAGCACTTCGTGCCGATCAAGGTCGACCGGCAGCAGCGCCCCGACCTCGACGCCGTCTTCATGACGGCGACGCAGGCCATGAACAACGGCAACGGCGGCTGGCCCATGACCGCCTTCCTGACCCCCAGGGTCGCCCCTTCTTCACGGGCACCTACTTCCCGCCGGAGCCCCAGCCCGGCATGCCGTCCTTCCGGCAGGTGCTCGAGGCGGCCGCTGACGGCTGGCGCACCCGCAAGGACAAGATCGTGATGTCCGCCGACTACGTGGTTGAACTGCTGACCGGCCGGGTCGAGCCCGTGGCCGACGCCGCGCCGGACCTGCGTGCCGCCGTCGACGCCGTCGAAGCCGACTTCGACCTGATCCACGGCGGCTTCGGCACCAGCCCCAAGTTCCCAGCGCCGACCCTCATCGACGCGCTGCTCGTCAAGGGCGATCCACGCACCCTCGAACTGGCGCAGCGGACCCTGGAGAGCATGGCCCGCGGCGGCATCTACGACCAGGTCGGTGGCGGCTTCCACCGCTACGCCGTCGACCCTGGCTGGGTCGTGCCGCACTTCGAGAAGATGCTCTACGACAACGCGCTGCTGCTGGGCACCTACGTCCGCGGCTGGCGGCGCACGGCCGATCACGACTCCGGCCTCCGGGCCCTGTTCGAGCGCACCGCCTACGGCATCGTGGAATGGCTGGAGCGCGAGATGGTGGGGGAGGAGGGTGGCTTCGTCGCCGGCCTCGACGCCGACTCCTGCGACATCCGCGGCGCCGTGCACGAGGGTATCTTCTACCTGTGGAACCCCGAACTCCTCGACGACAGCCTCGGCGCCGAGGACGGCGCCTGGGCGGCCGAGGTCTTCCACGTGACGCGCGGCGGCACGTTCGAGGACGGGCTGTCGACCCTCCAGTTGCGCGGCAGGCCCGACTTCGTCCGCCTGGAGGACATGTGCGGGCGGCTCCTCGCAGAACGTGAGACCCGGTTCCGTCCGGCCACCGACAACCTCGTCGTGGCCGCCTGGAACGGCTGGACCATCTCCTCGCTGGTGCAGGGCGCCCTCGTGTTCGACGAGCCGGCCTGGCTCGAGCTGGCCCTGCGCGCCGCCATGTACCTCGTCGACGTGCATCTGACCGACGGCGACCTGCGCCGCACCTCCCGTGACGGCGTCGCCGACACCCATGTGGGTGGCGCAGAGGACTTCGGGGCGGTCGCCGAGGCGTTCGTGGCGCTGGCCGCCGCGACAGGCGACCCGGCCTGGCTGCGTCGCGCCGAGGCCCTCGTCGACCGGGCCGTCGAGCTGTTCGGGCATGAGGACGGCGGGTTCTACGACGCCGTCGACGCAGGCCTGTTCGACCGAGCCCGTTCGCTGACCGACAACGTCACCCCCAGTGGAACGTCGGCCATGATCGCCGCCCTCCGCGCCGTCGGGCTGCTGTCGGAGCGCCCGGAACTCGTGGCCCGCGCCGACCTGGCGGCCCGCACCAAGTGGGCGGGCGTCGCGGAGCACCCCCGGTTCGCCGGGGCTGCGCTGGCCGACCTGATGATCTCCGACGAGGCCCGCCGCGGGCTGAAGCCGGCGGTCGCCGTCGTCGTGTCCGACGACCCGTTCGGTGAGCTCACCCGCGCCGCCTGGCGACTCGCCCCGGCCGGCTCGATCGTGCTGACGGCGCCCGAGGGCGCCGAGGGGTTCGGCAGCTACCTCGAGAGCCGCGTGGACGGGCTGGCCTATGTGTGCCGCGGCACCGTCTGCTTCGACCCGGTCAGCGACTATGCGGAGCTGAAGACGCCCCTCTGGTCGCGCGTCTGACGGCGGGGCCCCGCCCTCCGGCGGGGCCCACGTCCCCGCTCAGAGCTCCTCGAGCAGCTCCGTGACGAGCGCGGCGATCGGGGAGCGTTCCGATCGGGTCAACGTCACATGGGCGAACAGCGGGTTGCCCTTGAGCTTCTCGACCACCGCCACCACCCCGTCGTGCCTGCCGACCCGCAGGTTGTCGCGTTGCGCGACGTCGTGGGTGAGCACGACCCGCGAGTTCTGACCGATGCGCGACAGCACCGTCAGCAGCACGTTGCGCTCCAGCGATTGGGCCTCGTCGACGATCACGAACGCGTCGTGCAGGGAGCGGCCGCGGATGTGGGTGAGCGGAAGCACCTCGATCATGTCCTGCGCCAGCAGTTCGTCGATGACGTACTTGTTGGTCACCGCCGAGAGGGTGTCGAACACGGCCTCGCCCCACGGCTGCATCTTCTCGTCGGCGGTGCCCGGCAGATAGCCGAGGTCCTGGCCGCCGACCGCGTACAGGGGGCGGAACACCATCACCTTCGAGTAGCGGCGCTGCTCCAGCGTGGCCTCGAGGCCGGCGCAGAGCGCGAGCGCCGATTTGCCGGTGCCGGCTCGGCCGCCCAACGACACGATGCCGATCGACTCGTCCAGCAGCAGGTCGAGCGCCACCCGCTGCTCTGCGGAGCGGCCCTTCAGGCCGAACACCTCGCGGTCGGGGCGGATGAGGCGCAGCGTCCCGTCGACGCCGACCCTGGCCAGCGCAGACGACGACGGCGCGTGCAGCACGACGCCACAGTTGACGGGAGCCCGACCCCAGCGAGACGGAGCGTGCCCTCCTCGTAGAGGGTGGCGAGGTCGTCGGCGGTGACGTCGAGGCTGCCCAGGCCGGTGTAGCCGGTCTCGGCGGGCAGTTCGTTGCGGTACTCCTCGGCGGCCAGCCCGACGGCGGACGCCTTGATCCGCAGGGGCAGGTCCTTGGAGACGAGGACGACATGGTGGCCCTCGCCCGCGTAGTTGAGGGCCACAGCGAGGATCCGGGTGTCGTTGTCGCCGAGCCGGAATCCGGGCGGCAGGGCCCCGGGGTCGGTGTGATTGAGCTCGACCCGCAGGTTCCCGCCCTCGTCATTGATCGGGATGGGGCATCCAGGCGACCGTGCTGGGCCCGGAGATCGTCGAGGAGGCGCAGCGCCGCGCGGGCGAAGTGGCCGAGCTCGGGGTGGTGTCGCTTGGCCTCGAGCTCCGTGATGACGACGATCGGGATGACCACGTTGTGCTCGGCGAAGCGCAGCAGGGCGCGCGGATCGGACAACAGGACGGAGGTGTCGATGATGTGGGTACGGATCGCCGTGTCGGGCAGTGTCGCCGAGGGGGAAGTCGGTTGTGCGGTCAGGTTGGGCACTTCTTGCTCCCTTCGCCGGGGGCGGTGCTCGACCATCCCCGGACCGTGGTCAGGTGACCGGGGTGACGGTGATGGAGGAGGTCTCCATAGCGAGACACTAACCCGTCCCGAGGCCGGGCGGGCGGGGTGAATCACATCCGTGTCATTTGCCTGCTGCGTGGACCAGGCCCAGCGAGATGCGCGGGGAGCCGGCGCTCCGATCGGTCACGCGGTCCACCTGCGCCCGCGCCTGCTCGATCACCGGGGTGTCGGGATCGAGCACCTCGAGGTAGACCCGGTGCTCGGCCAGTGACGCGACGGCGGCGGCCACGTCCTGCTCGTCGACGTCGACGTGGTCTGTGCCGTCCGGACCGGCCTCGAAGACCCAGAGGTCGCGCCCCGCCACCGCGGCGACGGTGGCCTCTCCCGTGACGATGTGGTCGGGCTGGTTCGGGATGCCCGGCGCGTACTCGGGGCCGCGGTAGGAGCAGACGATCAGATCGGCATCGGCGTAGCGGGTCAGCGCTTCGGCGACCTTCCCGGCGAGGTCGTCCACGTCGCTGAGTCGGCTGTCGGGCAGCCCCAGGAATTCGATGTCGGTGACTCCCACGTGCATGCCGGCGCGCCGCTGCTCCTCCTCGCGCAATGGCCCGCATTCCGCAGGCTCCATGCCCTGGATGCCGGCCTCTCCGCTTGTCAGCAGCAGGTAGCTCACCCGCCGTCCTTCGCGGGTCCATTGGGAGACGGCGTGCGCGATGCCGTACTCGGGGTCATCCGGATGCGCGACGACGATGACGGCGTGGGACCAGTCGGTGGGGAACTGTTCGGTCATGAGGCCACCCTAGGCGGGGGTTCGCCGGCCCGGACGGAGAAGGCCCGACCGCCCCGTACGCTCGACCCGGCCATGGTCGTCATCGGTGGCGGCCTGTCCGCCCAGCACGAGCGGCTGCTCGACCCGCTCCGCGACGCCGTCGCGGCTGAGATCGGACTCCCGTTCGCTGTGCCGCTGGTGGAGGCGCGCCTCGGGGCGGAGGCGGCCTCGCACGGCGCCGTCGTGTTCGCCTTCGATCGGCACGCGGAACAGATCTACGGCCTGCCCGGCATGCCCGTTCCGTCGATCACGCCGCTGCCGCCCGAGGTGGAGGTTCTGTCCGCTGTGCAGGGGGCCTGAGGCGCGTCAGGCACCGAAGACCGCGATGCCGATGGCGGCGATGTGCAGGATGGCGGCGATGATCGTGCAGGCGTGGAAGACCTCGTGGAAGCTGAACCACTTCGGCGACAGGCGGGGGCGCTTGGTTGCGTAGGCGACGGCGCCGAGCGAGTACACGAGCCCGCCGAGCAGCAGGGGGACGACGACGGCGGGGCCGCCCGTTGCCCAGAACTGGTTCATCCAGCCGACAGCGGCCCAGCCCATGGCGATGTACAGGCAGGTGTAGAGCCAGCGTGGGGCGCTCAGCCAGGTGGTGCGGAACACCACGCCGAGCAGCGCGATCGACCAGATGAGGATCAGCAGCGTCCAGCGGGGCGTCCCTTCGAGCAGCGTCAGCGTCAGTGGCGTGTAGCTGCCGGCGATGAAGATGAAGATGTTCGAGTGGTCGATCCGGCGGAAGATCGCGTTGCCGCGGTCGGTCCAGTTGCCGCGGTGATAGGCGGCGCTCGTGCCGAACAGGATGACGGCGCTCAGCGTGTAGATGCCGCTGCCGATGCGCCCCTCGAGGGTCGGCGCGAAGACGGTGAACACGAGGCCGACGATCAGGGCCACCGGGGCCATGCCGAGGTGGAGCCAACCGCGGAGCTTGGGCTTCGCGGGGAGGCTGATGGTGGGTTCAAGGGTCATGGTCGCAGCTGTCATCTCGGGGTACCTACGCTTCCGTAACTTACGCTACCGTAGGTTACCCCGTTGGGGCCCCTCATTCCAAGTCCCGGTAGGCTGCCGTCCATGTCCTGGTGGAGTCGCGTCGCCGAGCGGCACTGGCCGCCGCGCTGGCTCTACACGACCTATGAGCGTCAGGTGCTCGGCGGGCTCGACAAGGGCAGCCTCCCCGGCCACGTCGCCGTCCTCGCGGACGGCAACCGACGGTGGGCGCGGATGAACGCTCCTGGCCAGCCGCTGGTCGCCGGGTACCGGGCGGGGGCTGCCCGGCTCCTGGAGTTCGTCGAATGGTGCGACGAGGCCGACCTCAAGGTCGTCACGCTGTGGGTGCTCAGCACCGAGAACCTGCAGCGCAGCGACGACGACGAGCTCAGCCCGCTGCTCGACGTCATCGATTCGCTCGTCAAGGACCTCGCCGCGACCGGGCGCTGGCGGGTGCAGGCTGTCGGGGCCCTCGACCTGCTCCCGGAGGGGCTGGCTGCCTCCCTGCGCGAGTCGTCGGAGTCGACGGCCGGGAACACGGGCATGCATGTCAACGTCGCGATCGCCTACGGCGGTCGGCACGAACTGCGCGACGCCGTCCGGTCGCTGCTGGCCGATCGGGCGGAGGCTGGGGCGACCCTCGAGGAGGTCGCGCGGACGCTGGAGATCGACGAGATCTCCGAGCATCTCTACACCAAGGGACAGCCCGACCCCGACCTGATCATCCGCACCTCGGGGGAGCAGCGCCTGTCCGGCTTCCTGCTGTGGCAGTCGGCGCACAGCGAGTACTACTTCTGTGAGGCGCTCTGGCCGGACTTCCGGCGCGTCGACTTCGTCCGCGCGCTGCGTTCGTACACGCAGCGCGAGCGCCGCTACGGCCGCTGAGACGCGCGATGTGGGGGCGTTCGGGGCGCCCCACTACGATGGCCGCCATGGCAGGACGCAACTCGAACGCCCGCGGCAGGGACATGGTCATCTCGATGGCGGTCCTCCTTGTGCCCGTGGCACTGATCGTGTGGTTCTTCTCCCAGCCCGGCGATACGACCGTGCAGGCGGTCTCCGTCGCGCCCGTGCTGCAGAAGGCGAAGGCCGCGTCCCCCTATCCGCTGCTGGTTCCCGAGGCCCTCGACGCCGAGTGGACCGCCACCCGCGTCGCCTGGGCTGCCAGCGGGGACAAGTGGATCGACGGTGAGCCTGCCGAGGGGAACTCCTGGCAGGTCGGCTACATGTCGCCGGAGGGGATCTACTTCGGCGTTCAGCAGCGTGACGAGGCCCTGCGGTCCTTCGTCTCCGGCGTGACGCGTGACGGGTCCGGGCTCCGGGCCGAGGTCGACCTGGCCGGACGGACCTGGCAGCGCTACGAGAGCGCCGACCGTCGCACCATGAGCCTGGTCAACGTCGACGGGGACGTGGCGTCGATCGTGACGGCCGACACCGACTTCGCCGAACTCGAGGCGTTCGCCTCCACCCTCGTGGCCGTGGACCCGGCTCAGGGTTGAGGCCTGCCAGACCCGGTCACTCCTCCTGCGCCGACTCCTTGCGGGCAGCGGACACCTGTTCGCGGGCGCCGTCGAGGAACCCCTGGCACAGGTCGGCGAGCTTCTCGCCCCGCTGCCACACCTCCATCGACTCGGCCAGCGAAAGCGTCCCGGACTCCAGCTTCGCGACGACCTGCAGCAGTTCGTCCCGTGCCGCCTCGTAGGTCAGCTTCTCCTCAGCCATGCTCCGGCTCCTTCCCGATGGTCCCGACGACGTCGAGGCTCAGTTCTCCGTCCGCGAGGTAGGCGCGGATGCGGTCGCCCGTAGCGGCGTCCGTGACGCTCGACACGGACCGGTGTCCGGCGGCGTCGACGAGGACGGCGTAGCCGCGCTCCAGCGTCCGCTTCGGCGACAGGGCCCGGATGGCGGTGACGGCTGCGCGGACGTCGGCCTCCTCCGTCCGGATCCGGCGGTCGATGCCCGCCTCCAGCCGGTGGCGCAGCAGATGCAGCCGCTCGTAGTGGGCGACGAACGCGCTGGTCGGGTCGACCAGCACGGGGCGGGAGCGCACCGCGTCGAGGCGTGACTGTTCCCGGGTGATCGTCGTCAGCAGGGCCCGGTCGAGACGCTGCCGGGCCTGGCTGAGGCCGGCCGCCTCGGTGGCGTGGTCGGGGACGATGCGCTTGGCGGCATCCGTGGGGGTCGACGCCCGCAGGTCGGCGACGAAGTCGACGAGCGGGTAGTCGCGCTCGTGGCCGATCGCGCTGACGATCGGCGTCCGGGCGGCGGCGACGGCCCGGACCAGGCCCTCGTCGGAGAAGGAGAGGAGGTCCTCGAGCGATCCGCCGCCGCGGGCGATGACGATGACGTCCACCTCGGGGTCGGCGTCGAGGTGCGCCAGCGCCGTCATGACCGACTCGGCCGAGTTCGCCCCCTGGACGAGGGCGTGCCGGGTGCGGATCCGGGCCGCGGGCCAGCGGCGCGCCACGTTCGTGACCACGTCGCGCTCCGCGTCCGAGTCGCGCCCTGTGACCAGCCCGATCACGTGCGGCAGCAGCGGCAGTCGCTTCTTTCGATGGCCGTCGAACAGTCCTTCGGCCTGCAGCTTCCGCTTGAGCTGCTCGAGCTGGGCCAGCAGCCTGCCCTCGCCGGCGACCTGGATCTCGAGGCATTCGAAGCTCAGCGACGTGTCGCGGTCCCACAGCCGGGGCCGCACGCGCGCCGTCACCCGGGAGCCCTCGGGGATCGGGCCGGCGGCGTCGAGCACCATGGTGGAGACGGTCACCTGGGCCGACATGTTGGCGACGCGGTCGCGGAACGTCATGAACTGCGTGGGGGCGTTGCGTCGCTTGATCTCGACGACCTGCGCGTCGACCCACACCTCCCCGAGCCTGCCGACCCAGTCCTTCACCGCGCCGATGACGCGGCCCAGGGGCTGGGGCTGCTCGGCGGAGCTGTTCAGGGCCATGGCTGCACCCTACCGACCCCCTCCGACGGTGGCCGCGACGCGAGGTCCGGCTAGGGTCGAGGCGTGATCAAGCTCATCGCCACCGACCTCGACGGCACCCTGCTCACGAGCGACCACACCGTCACTCCCCGCACGCTCCGCGCACTCGCGGCCGCCCGCGAGGCCGGCCTGCACGTCGTTCCCGCCTCCGGCCGGCAGCCGTTCTCCATCGGGGAGGTGCTGGCCGGCACGTTCCTGGCCGACGGCGTCGTGCTCGGCGCGAACGGGGCCGTCGGCTACGACCTCGGCCGGGACGCCGTCCTGTTCGAGACGACCCTGGCCGTCGAGGCGCAGACCGCACTCTTCCACGCGCTGCGGGAGCGGCACCCCGGCATCCACTGCGTCTCCGTCCGTGACGGGGGCGCCACGTTCGTGCCGCAGCACGGCTACGTCGGGATGATGGACCCCGAGGACCACAGCCGTCCCGGGACCTGCCCGAGTTCCCCCTGACCGAGGTGCTGTCAGTGCCGTCGGTGAAGCTCGTCGTCCGTGACCCGGCGGTCGCGCCCGAGGAGCTGCTGGCAACAGCGCTGGAACTCGACCTGCCCGGTGTGGCGCCGTCGACATCGGGCGCCCCGTTCCTGGAGGTCGCCTCCGCCGGCGTCGACAAGGGCACGGGCCTGGTGAGGATCGCCGGGGCCCTCGGGGTGCGGGCCGACGAGGTGATCGCCTTCGGAGACAACCTCAACGACCTGGAGATGCTCGCCTGGGCCGGCCACGGGGTGGCCATGGGCAACGCACTGCCCGAGGTCATCGCCGTCGCCGACGAGGTGGCCCCGACCAACAATGACGAGGGCATCGCCGTCGTGATCGAGCGGCTCGCGGTCAACGGCTGGCGGGTCTAGGCGGTCCTGTCCCAGGTGCCCGCCGAGCACGTGGCGAACCACGTGCCGTACACGACGCTGCCTGGGGCGACGGGGTGTTCCGCCGGGATGGCCACGGTCAGCTCGACGGCGCTGCGGAGCCGGGCCACCTGGAAATCGACGCCGGTGAGCGCATTGCGGCGGGTCTCGACGGCGACGACGGTACCCGCCATCAGCAGCGTCGGGCTCGCCTCGCCGGGGCCGATGGCGTCGGCGCGCAGCGCGTACAGGCCGGGCGACAGGAGCGTGGCCGCCGTCATGGCCGCACCGCCCAGTTCGGCGGCGGGGGAGACGAGGAAGGCGGCCTCGTCGGAGAAGGCCTCCACGTCGATGGCGAGCGCCGCGACGCCCAGGGCCGGGACCACCGTCGACTCGCTGCCCGTCAGTTCGTACTGCGGGTAGGCGACGGGATCGTCGACCAGTGAGAGGAACTCGGCAAGCAGCCGACCCTCGCCGTCGGGGGCGTACAGCGCCACCTTGGCCAGCAGGTCCGTGAACCGCACCACCTGGGCGCGGAACGGGGTGTCGGAGACCAGCGCCGCCGTGGTCGTTGCCTGCTGTCCCGACCGCTGCAGGAAGGCCATGCGTGCCCCGCTCGGATCCGAGTAGGCACCGATGAGCGCGAAGCCCGGGGCGGTGTTGATGCCCCGGACGCCGGCGTCGAAAGCGGCGGCGATCAGGGAGTCCAGGGAGGGCGCGTCGAAACCGACGGCGTGCAACTGCGGCGAGTCCATGCCGCAAGGCTACAGATGTGGGGTCCTGCGGGACTCCACCTAGACTTGGGCCCATGACGAGCACCAGCGAACAGACCAAGCGTGTCGTCGTGGCGGCCCCCCGTGGCTACTGCGCCGGCGTCGACCGGGCCGTGGTGACGGTGGAGAAGGCCCTTGACCTCTACGGGCCGCCCGTCTACGTCCGCAAGCAGATCGTGCACAACCGCCACGTCGTCGAGGCGCTGGAGGAGCGCGGCGCCATCTTCGTCGAGGAACTCGACGAGGTACCGCCAGGGGCGACCGTCGTGTTCTCGGCTCACGGCGTGTCGCCGGCCGTCCACGCCGAGGCGGCAGAGCGTTCACTCAAGACCATCGACGCGACCTGCCCGCTGGTGACCAAGGTGCACCACGAGGCGAGGCGCTTCGCCGCGCAGGACACCCAGATCCTCCTGATCGGCCACGCCGGCCACGAGGAGGTCGAGGGCACCATGGGTGAGGCCCCTGAGCGCACCACGCTCGTGCAGTCGCCGGCCGACGTCGAGAACGTTGAACTGCCCGAGGGCACCAACGTCGCCTGGCTGTCGCAGACGACCCTGTCCGTCGACGAGACCATGGAGACGGTGACGCGGCTGCGGGAGAAGTTCCCGCTGCTGATGGATCCGCCGTCGGACGACATCTGCTACGCCACCCAGAACCGTCAGCTCGCCGTCAAGCAGATCGCCAGCCACGGCTGCGACCTCATGATCGTCGTCGGCTCGGCAAACTCATCGAACTCCGTCCGCCTCGTGGAGGTGGCGCTGGACGCCGGCGCGAAGGCGTCGCACCGGGTCGACAACGCCGGCGAGATCGACCCCGCCTGGCTCGAGGGTGTCAGCACCGTCGGGGTGACCTCCGGCGCCTCGGTGCCGGACGACCTGGTCCAGGGCGTCCTGGAGTACCTGCAGGAGCGGGGCTTCCCGGCCGCCGTCGAGGAGCGGCTGACCGAGGAGACCTTGACGTTCGCGCTGCCGCCCGAGCTGCGCAAGGACCTGCGCCGCTCCGCCGTCAACGACTGAGGATCACGTCAGGAACTGGAAGAACGGGCTGTCGTAGGCGACCTCTTCTGCCTGCATGCCGCACTCGTCGATGCGCTGCAGCAGGAACTGGTAGTCGCCCGGCGTGCCGAGTTCGACGCCGACCAGCGCAGGCCCCGTCTCGCGGTTGCTGCGCTTGACGTATTCGAAGTACGTGATGTCGTCCTCGGGGCCGAGCACCGAGTCGAGGAATGTGCGCAGCGCGCCAGGGCGCTGCGGGAAGTCCACCAGGAAGTACCGCTTCCTGCCCTCGTGGATGAGTGAGCGCTCGACGATCTCCGCGTAGCGGGAGACGTCATTGTTGCCTCCGGAGACGATCACCAGCACCCGGGAGCCGGCGTGGATCTGGACGCGGGGCCCGACGCCGCCGGTGGGCAGGGCCGCGGAGGCGAGCGCGCCGGCCGGCTCGGTGATGATGCCGTCGGTCTGGTACATGTCGAGCATCTCGGTGCAGATCTGCCCCTCGGGGACCCGGACCAGCTCGATGCGGGCCTCGCGGATCGCGTCGAACGTGAATTCGCCCACCCGGCGGACAGCGGCGCCGTCGACGAACGTGTCGATGTCGTGCAGTGTGACGGGGCGGCCCGCCGAGATGGCCGCGGCGACGCACGGGGCGCCGTCGGGTTCGACGCCGATGATCCGCACGTCCGGGTGGTTCTCGCGCAGCCAGGCCGAGGCGCCGGACACCAGGCCGCCGCCGCCGATCGGGATCACCACGACGTCGGGGACGAAGCCGAGCTGCTCGAAGGCCTCCACCACCAGGGTGGCCTGCCCGGCCGCCGTCCGCGCGTCGTTGAAGGCGGGGACAAGGACCTTGCCCTCGGCGGCCAGGCGTGACGCCTCGTCGGAGGCCTCGTCGTAGGTGGTGCCGTGGAGCACGAGCTCGACCTGCCCCTGGCCGAGCGCGACGATCCGCTGGCGCTTCTGACGGGGCGTGGTGTGCGGGACGACGACGGTGGCCTTGATCCCCAGCGCCGCGGCCGAGTAGGCCACGCCCTGGCCGTGGTTTCCGGCCGAGGCGCAGACGACGCCGGCCTCGCGTTCCGCCTCATCGAGCTGGGCCATGAGGTTGTAGGCGCCGCGCAACTTGTAGGAGCGCACGGGCTGCAGGTCCTCGCGCTTGAGCCAGATCTCGGAGCCGGTCGCGTCGGTGAGGCGCTCGTCGAGCTGGACGGGGGTGCGGCGGACGATCCCCTGGAGCCGGACGACGGCGTCGGGGATCATTGCGGCCAGGTCGGTGAGCGTGGACATGTCGCCCATTGTGACGCCACCGACCGGGCCCAGCCAAGGCACGTTCAGGAGGCGCCACCTGCCTCGGCCCGCGGGGTGACCTTCCGCTGGGTGGTCAGCGGGTCAAGGGGCGTCGGCTCGTCATGGAAGAGGCCACCCGAGAGCTCGCGCAGATCCTGGTAGTTGAGCATCTCCGGCACGGCGGCCTCGCGCGCCGACTCCGTCACCGGCGACAGCCCCGGCAGGTCGTCGGTAGTGACGCCCAGGTCGCGGAAGCGGCGGGCGGAGACCATGACGCGGGTCTCGACGGCGCCGACGGCCTTGTTGTAGTGGCCGACTGCGCTGCCCAGCGACCGGCCGAGCTTGTCGAAGTGGTTGCCCAGCGTGACGAGGCGCTCGTACAGCTCGCGGCCCAGCTTGGAGACCTCCGCGGCGGTCTCCGTGACCGCCACCTGTTTCCAGCCGTTCGCGACGATCTGCAGTTGCGGGATGAGCAGCCCGGGGGAGGCGAGCACGACGTGGCGGCGGGTGGCGTAGTCGTGTAGGTCGGGAGCCTGTTCCAGGGCGAGCCGGTAGACCTCGTCGCTGGGCAGGTACAGCACGACGAACTCGGGGATCCGAGGTCGAGCTGCCAGTAGTTCTTGTCGGCCAGCTGGTCGATGTGGGTGCGGACGTGCCGGGCGAACGTCTGTAGGTGCGTCCGCTGGGCCGCCTCGTCCTCAGTGTTGTACGCCTCCAGGACGGCGGCCAGCGGCACCTTCGAGTCGACGAAGATCACCTTGCCTGCCGGCAGATTGACCCGCAGATCCGGGCGGAACCGGCCCTCATCGGTGGTGTAGGTGGTCTGCGTGTCGAAGTCGCAGCGTTCCACCAGGCCCGAGATCTCGACGATGCGCTTGAGGCTCGACTCGCCCCAGGAGCCGCGCACCTGCGGGGTGCGCAGCGCGTTGCTGAGGCTCAGCGTCTCGCGGCGGATCGCCTCGCCGGAGAGCCGCAGCGTGCTGACCTGCTCGCCCAGCTCCGCCGACATCCTCGCCCGCTCCGTCTCCACCTGGTGCAGCTTCTCCTGCATCTGCCGCAGCCCGTCGGCCAGAGGGCTCACCAGGTGCTCGGTGGCCTTGAACCGCTGCTCGGTGGCCTGCTCGGCCGCCTGCTGCTGCTTCTCGAGGGTCTGGGCCGACAGGAGCCGGAACTGTGCGACGAGGCTCTCCCTGTCGGCGGCCTGCTCGGTGGCCCGCTCGATCGCCGCATCGCGCTCCGCCATGGCGGCCGCCACCTGCGCCCGGACCCGGGCGGTCTCGGCCTGTGCCTCGGCCGTGACGCGCTGGGCCTCGGCGGCCGCCGTCCGCAGCTCCGACTTCTCGGCCAGGATCTGCGCCACCTCGGCCTTCGTCAGCGCGGCCTCCTCGCGGGCACGGCTCGCCTCAGCGCGGGCGGTGGCCGCGTCCTGGCGGGCGTCGGTGAGAGCCAGCCTGTCTCCGTCGCTCTGCGGCGAAGGCGACGCGGTGCGGCGGCCCAGCACGTAGCCGGCGACGGCGCCCAGCACGAGCGCCAGGAGGATGAGCAGAACCTCGGAAGCTTCCATGGCCACAGCACACCAGAGCCCTCCGACAGTTTCGCGGAGGCTGGCCGCCGGGAGCCGGACGGGGGCCGCCGGAGGGCTGGGCTAGCCTGAGGGGCATGCTCGACTCCGCCCAGAACCACATCGATGACCTCGCCGACTTCGTCGCCGCCTCGCCCACCAGCTACCACGCCGCCGACCAGCTCGCGGCCCGGCTGAAGCAGGCCGGATTCGAGCAGGTCGACCCGAGGCGCCCCTTCGGCGAGCCGGGCGGACGCCGCTTCCTCATCCGCGACGGCGCCGTCGTGGCATGGGTGGCGCCCGAGACGCTGACCGAGGAGGCGGGCTTCCGGATCGTCGGCACCCACACCGATTCGCCGTCGTTCAAGGTGAAGCCGGGCGACCTGCCGCGCAGCGCCGGCTGGACGCAGCTCGGCGTCGAGGTCTACGGCGGGCCGCTGATCAACTCGTGGCTCGACCGTGACCTCGGGGTCGCCGGCCGGATCGTCACCCGCGACGGCGCCTCCCACCTCGTGCGGACCGGCGCGATCGCCCGCATCCCGCAGCTCGCGATCCACCTGGACCGCACCGCCAACGACGCGCTCAAGCTCGACCGACAGACCAGCACCCAGCCGATCCTCGCGATCGACCTGCGGCAGCCGCTCATCGAGCACCTCTGCGGTCTGGCCGGCATCGACGCCGCCGACGTCGCGTTCCACGACCTCACGCTGTTCGACACGCAGCTCCCCGCCGTGATCGGCGTCGAGGGCGAGTTCTTCGCCTCCGGCCGGCTCGACAACCTGCTGAGCACCCACGCGGCGCTGACGGCGTTCGAGAGCCTCGAGGTGGGCGGCGACGTCGCGATCTTCGCCGCCTTCGACCACGAGGAGGTCGGCTCCGACACCACCACCGGCGCCGGAGGCCCCCTGCTGCAGGACGTCCTCGAGCGGCTGGCGGCCGGCTACGGGCTGGACCTCGACGGGACGCGGGCCATGTTCGCCAGGTCCAGTTGCGTGTCGGCGGACTGTGGCCACGTCGTCCACCCGAACTACCCGGGCCACCACGATCCGATGAACAAGCCGCTGCCCAACCGCGGGCCGCTGCTGAAGATCAACGCGAACCAGCGCTACGCGACGGACGCCGTCGGCGCAGCGATCTGGCTGCGTGCCTGCGACGCGGCCGGGGTGCCGACGCAGCCGTTCGTGTCGAACAACGCCGTGCCGTGCGGGTCGACGATCGGCCCGATCACGGCGACGCGGCTAGGCATCACGACGGTCGACGTCGGAGCGGGCCTGCTGAGCATGCACTCGGCCAGGGAACTGTGCGGCGTGGACGACCCGTGGTTCCTGGCCAGGGCGATGGGCGCCTACTGGATCGGCTGAGCCGGTCCTAGACCGCCGTCGGCAGGCTGAGCGTCAGCGGCACCGGGCCCTCGACGTGCGGTGAGCCGTCGAGGCAGCAGCCGTCGTTGGTGGACCGGTTGCAGTGGCCGCACATCGGCACCGGCAGATAGAAGTGCGCGATGCGGCGGCCGCGGAACTCGGCGACCTCGATGTCCAGGTCGAACACCTCCCGCAGCAGGTCTCGCTGGACGATCTCCGACGGCGTGCCGATCGCGTGGACCCTGCCGTCCTTCATGGCGACGATCCGGTCGGCCCAGCAGGACGCGTAGTTGATGTCGTGGACGACGATCACGATCGTCTTGCCCAACTCATCCGCGGCCCGGCGCAGCGTCTGCAGCATCGCGTGCGAGTGCGACACGTCGAGGTTGTTCAGCGGCTCGTCGAGCAGCACGTACTCGGTGTCCTGCGCGAGCACCATGGCGACGAAGGCACGCTGCCGCTGGCCGCCACTCATCTCGTCGAGGAACCGGTCGCGCAGGTCCTCCAGATTCATCCACCCGATCGCCTGATCGATCGCCCCGTGGTCCGTGGGGCCGAGACGTCCGCCGCTGTGCGGGTAGCGGCCGAACGTGACGAGATCCTGCACCGTCAGGCGCGAGTTGAGGTCGTTGCTCTGGCGCAGGATGGCGAGGCGCCGGGCCAACTCGCGGGAGTCCGCCTTCTCGATGTCGAGGCCGCCGACGTTGACGCTGCCGCCGTCGGACGCGAGGAGACGCGCGATGATCGACAAGAGGGTCGACTTGCCCGCGCCGTTGGCCCCGACGATCGCCGTCACGCCGCCGGTCGGCAGCGACACCGACACATCGTCCACGACGACCGTGCGGCCGTAGCGCTTGGTGACTTCCTTGACTTCGATCATGAGCGGGACACCTTTCGGATGACGAGCCAGATGAAGGCGATGCCTCCGGCGAATTCGATGATGACGGACAAGACGGTGCCCAACCCGAAGACCTGTTCGAGGATCGCCTGGCCGCCGACGATGACGCCGACGCCGAGGAGGCCCGCCATCGGCAGCGTGTCCGCGTGTTTACCGTTGCCCGCGACCTGGTAGGCGATGGCCGCGACGATGAGGCCGAGGAACGTGATGGGCCCGACGAGGGCGGTCGAGACGCACACGAGCAGCGTGGAGACGAGCAGCACCGCGCGGACGGTGCGCTGATGGTCGACGCCCAGGCTGATGGACGACTCGCGGCCGAGGGTCAGCACGTCGAGCGTGTGGCGCTGTCGCCACAGCCACCAGCTGCAGACGGCCACGACGACGGCGCTCAGGCCGATCAGCTCGGGGTTGACGGCATTGAAGGAGGCGAACAGGTTGCCCTGCAGTACCAGGTAGCTCACCGGGTCGAGGACCCGCGAGATGAGTGACGACAGCGAGCGCAGGATCGAGCCGAGAACCAGGCCGGCGAGGACGACGAGGTAGACGGAGCGGCCCTTGCGGCCGAACAGCAGGCCCGTCAGCGCCATGGTGGAGGCGAGCATCAGCACGATACTGATGGCGAACATGGCATAGGGGCCGATGGTGCCGACGAAGCTGACGCCGAGGAGGAACACCAGCATCGTCTGGATGAACGCGTACAGGGCGTCGAGGCCGAGGATCGACGGGGTGAGCAGACGGTTGTTCGTCACGGTCTGGAAGGCCACCGTCGCGACGCCGGTGGCCCAGCCGACGAGCACCATCGCGAGCACCTTGCGGCCTCGGAACGCGAGGACGAAGTCCAGTGATCCCGTGGCGTTGATCGTCAGGAAGGCCAGGCACGCCAGGACACAGGCGGCCAGGGCGATCCACAGTCTGGTGTGGGGGGCGAGCCCTCGCCTGGTGGGGGCGAGGGGCGCGGTGGCGACGGCGCTCATCGGGTCTTCATCCTTCCCGTGAGCAGGAGGACGAGGAAGATGACGCCGCCCAGCACCCCGGAGATGGTGCCGACCGGGATCTCGTAGGGGAAGTTGACGGTGCGGGCGAGCAGGTCGCAGACCAGGACGAACAGTGAACCGGCGATCGCCGTCAGGCCGATGTTGTGGCGCAGGTTGTCGCCCCGCCACATGGTGATCAGGTTGGGGATGATCAGGCCGACGAAGCCGATCGCGCCGACCACGACGAGTGTGACGGCGGAGGCGACAGCTACGAGCGCAAGGCCCAGGTTCAGCGTCGCCGTGTAGGACAGGCCGAGTGATGTCGCCTGCTCCTCGCCCAGCGACGCCACCGTGAAGCGGTCGGCGAAGACCCACAGCACAAGGCCGATGGCGCCGAGGATCCACAGCAGCTCGTAGCGGCCGCGCAGGACCCCGGAGAAGTCGCCCTGCATCCAGATGCCGAGGCTCTGCAGCAGGTCGAACTGGTAGGCCACGAACGTGGTTCCTGCCGAGATGACACCGGCCAGCATGATGCCGACCAGCGGGACCGCGACGATCGGGGCCCGCGGCGGCAGCGCCCGGATCAGTCGGATGAAGACCGCGGTGCCGATCAGGGCCGTGACCACCGCGATCGCCATCTTCACGATCAGCGGGGCCGACGGGAACACCATCACGGCGATCAGGATGCCGACGCCGGCCGACTCGGTCGTGCCGACGGTTCCGGGCTCGACGAAGCGGTTGCGGACCAGCAACTGCATCAGCAGCCCCGACAGTGCCAGGGCGGCCCCTGCCAGAAGGACCGCGGCGGTGCGCGGGATCCGGTAGGCGAACAGGTTGAGCTGCTGCTGATCGGTCGCCTGCCCGCTCAGGAAGTCGAGAGGGGAGAGGTCTGCGACCCCGACGAACAGGGAAACGGTCGCCAACACCAGAAGTGCGGCCAGCCCGCCGAGCAGGCCCCAGCTGAGGGGGCGCCCGGCGGGCCTGGCCGACGGTCGTGCGAGGGGAGATGCTGTGGTGGTCACAACCCCTCCGACACGTCCTTCATCATCTCGACGGCGTTGTCGACGCCGTGGATGAGGATGTACCAGCGGGCGCCGTCGAGGTACACGACGTCCTGGTTCGCCCATGCCGTGGTGCTGGCGATGAGCTCGTTGTCGAGGACCTCCTGGGCGGCGGCACCCTCCTGCCCGACGGCGGAGTCGCGGTCGACGACGAACATGATGTCGGGGTTGGCCTGCTGAATGGCCTCGAACGAGATCGCGTCGCCGTGGGCCTCGGCCTCGACGTCGGAGATCGTCGGCTCGATGCCGAGGTCGTTGAAGAGGACGCCGTAGCGTGAGTTGGTGCCGTGCACCGAGACCTTGCCGCCGGAGGTCATCAGGACCATGGCGTTCTTGCCCGGGTCGACCTTGCCCTTCGCTTCGGCGATCGCGTCCTCGAGTTCCTTGAGCTGGACCGCGGCCTCGTCCTGCTTGCCGAGTGCTTCGGCGATGATGTTCGTGGCGTACTCGACGCCGACGTAGTACCCCTTGTCGTAGGCGAAGGTGACGTCGACGGTCGGAGCGATCTTGTTCAGCTCGGGCTGCTGCTTGGCTGAGCGGAAGCCGGCGATGATCAGGTCGGGTTCGAGGGCCGCGATCTTCTCGAAGTCGGGCTCCTGCAGGGTGCCGACGTTGGCGTACGTGGTGTCGTCGGCGAAATCCTTGACGGGGTCGGAGAGGAACTGGCCCTTCGCGACGCCCACCACCGCGTCGGAGGCACCGAGGGCGCGGACGGTATCGAGCGAGCCGTGGTCGAGAACGACGATGCGCTTGGCCGGGCCGTCCAACTCGACGGTGCCCTGCGCGTGGGTGACGGTGATCGTCTCGGTGGGCGTCTCGGAACCGGCGGGTGCGGGATCGGTGGGGGCACCGGCGCCGCAGGCGGTCGTCAGAGCCAGGAGACCGGCGGCCGTTGCTGCCAGGAAGCGGGTGTGGAGCTTCATCGTGGTCTTTCCGTAGGGGGAAGGTGTCGGTCGCGACTTAGGCAACCCTAACTGGTTGCATTTAAGTGACGCAACTCTGCCCAAAAGGTGGACTGGTTGGCGTGCTGCGGGCGGTGGGGGGCGGGGTCCGGGTTCGGCCGACGCAGGGGGCGACCGGTAAGCTCACGCGGTGTGGCACTCACCATCGGAATCGTCGGCCTCCCCAATGCCGGCAAGTCGACCCTGTTCAATGCACTGACCCGCAACGACGTGCTCGCGGCGAACTACCCGTTCGCGACGATCGAGCCCAACGTCGGCGTCGTCGGAGTCCCCGACGAGCGGCTCCCCAAGCTGGCCGAGGTGTTCGGCTCGGAGCGGATCGTGCCTGCCACCGTCAGCTTCGTCGACATCGCCGGCATCGTGAAGGGTGCCTCGCAGGGTGAGGGCATGGGCAACGCGTTCCTCGCCAACATCCGCGAGGCTGACGCGATCTGCCAGGTCACCCGCGTCTTCACCGACGAGGACGTCACGCACGTCGACGGCAAGGTGGACCCCGCCAACGACATCGACACCATCACCACCGAGCTGATCCTCGCCGATCTGGCCACCGTCGAGAAGGCGCTGCCGCGCATCGAGAAGGAGGCGCGGATCAAGAAGGAGTCGCAGCCGAAGGCCGCCGCGTTCGCAGCCGCCAAGGACGTGCTCGAGAAGGGGATCGGCGTCCGCTCGGCCGGCCTCGACCTCGAGGAGCTGTACGAACTCCACCTGCTGACCGCGAAGCCGTACCTGTACGTGTTCAACTGCGACCAGGACGAGCTCGCCAACGAGGAGCTCAAGCAGAAGATGCGCGACATCGTCGCGCCCAGCGAGGCCATCTTCCTCGACGCGAAGTTCGAGTCCGAGCTCGTCGAGATGGAGGAGGACGAGGCACGCGAGTTCCTTGCGGAGATGGGCGTCGAGCATCCGGGCCTGGATGTGCTGGCGCGCGTCGGCTACGACACCCTCGGACTGCAGAGCTACCTGACGGCGGGCCCGAAGGAGGCGCGCGGCTGGACGATCGAGAAGGGCGCGACGGCCCCGGAGGCGGCCGGTGTGATCCACACGGACTTCCAGAAGGGCTTCATCAAGGCCCAGGTGGTGAGCTTCGATGACCTGATCGAGACGGGCTCGGAGGCGGCGGCCAAGGCCGCGGGCAAGCTGCGTCTGGAGGGTAAGGACTACGTGATGCAGGACGGCGACGTCGTGGAGTTCAGGTTCAATATCTAGTGAGAATCGTTGATGATTCTTGTCGAATGTTGAGTCAGGACTAGTGCCCGGCGCTTTTGCACGGGGCCTACCCTCGGAGTTGTGCATCGTCCGTCGTGCGCCGCTCGGCGGCGGGGAGGAGCCCGAGGGGGCGCGGGATCAAGGCCATGGAGATGTAGGTCGTGTCCGCCTCGGGGTGATGCGCCGCTAGTTCGGCTCGCTTCCACGACAGAACGAGGAGCCGGCGCAACGATCGACGTGGACGACGGCTCCGTCCAGGGGGACTGCTGCACGATCAGGTAGCAACTTCAAGTTCGTGCCATTAGGCGCCCCGAACTGCATAGAGTGACGCCTACCGGGAGGGAGATTCGAGTGTCGGAAAGCGGACCAGAGAAGAGACTGAAGTTCTTCGGCCTCAGCGACTACGGAACCTTCTGGCAGGCCGACCGCCTCCTAGAGCTCGTCCGTGAGTTCGATGCTACCCGTGGCGATCAAGGCATAAATGACATCGTTGAGTTGCATCATCTCGCGTTGTTCCTAGAACACAAAGTTCTCCTGAAGGGCCTGGCCGAAGCAGAGCGAGACGCGACTCTGGCGCAGGTCCCCGAGATCCGGAAAGCCGTCGGCAGGTTCTTCGGCAAAGTGACTGATGCCACCTTCTCAACGCTCGTTCAGGACGTTGACTTTCAGTACCTTACAGACGTCCTCGATCTCCTCGGAAAGAACAAGGTCTTCGAGCGCTGCACTGACTCGATCGTGCTTGCTGCACTTCAAGAGCAGAGGTTCCACCCGCGCGATCTGCTCTCATGCCAGCCACTCGTGCGTGCCTACGACCAGGAGATTCGGGCCCTGCTACTCGCTGGGCCGCGCAATGCCGAGCTGCTTGCGCGGAAGTTCCTCCAGTCCGAGGGGCGGGATCCAATCCATCTCCCGAAGAGCCTCACTCCCGCGGATCAGCGTGACCTGTTTGACCGCTACCTCGATGAGGAAGAGCCCAACCTCAACTTCGTCAAGCTGATCGCATCCGCACGAGCTGACAAGAACACCGGCGTCGATGCACGACTGAAGCTAAAGGCTCGTCGCAAGGCAGATGCGCTCACGAAGAACATGTTCGAGTCCACGGAGGGATCAAGACCGGCTGCGAAGTGGGAATCTCGGCCGATCAGGTCGAAGAGGTCGTCCAGTCTCTGGACGGCATGGTTGGCAAGTACTCCTACAGCCGAACCTGGCTCACGGAGAACCTCGACTACCCGACCATCCTGAATAACTTCGTTCACCTGTTCCAGTTCGCCAACGACCACATGCTCCTAGAACTCCCTTCCTACGGAGCGCAACTTGGCGTCTTCGAGCGGTTCATGGGTACGCCTGGCAAGGACGACTACCGGACGGGGGTGGCGTTCAGTCTCAAGGACGAGGCGTCCTGGCTCCAAACCTTGATGTACGAGCGCTTGCTCAGCTCCGAACGTATAGAGCTCGAGTCGGTCATCGCTTGGTTCTTCACGGACTACCTTGAGCAGGAGTTCGGTGCCACGGGGCTGAAGTACCGCGCCTCCAGCCCGACCGCTACCTACCTTGAGAAGAGCCGACACCTGTTCTCAGAGATGGAGAGCCTCCTCAAGCAGTTCACGCTGCATGTCCACTACGGCGAGGTTGACCCGGAGCTGCTGACAATCACATCGGAGCAGCTTTCCTACGACGGCATCCCGAGTCAGGTTGTGGATAAGTACGCTTACGTTGTCAGTATCGCAGACATCCAAGGAATTCAGCACCTGCTCTTCTCGGACCAATCCGGATTGGTGCACATCAGCAGCAATCTGGAGGCAGAGAGCTTCCTCCACCTGGTCATCGCCAATGACATCGCTTACGACCAGTTCCACGAGTACCAACAGCGCAACATCGACTTCCTGGTCGAGAAGGGCATCCTGACCGGAGATCGTGACCGAATTGCGTTCGCAAGCGCGCCACAATTGCGTGTGCTCAAGGAACTCTGGGAGTGCGAGTCGACGAGCTGTCTCCATCACTCGGCCGCCGGCCAGAAAGCCATTGACGAGATGGTGAAAGCCGGATGGCTGGTGCAGAGATCAACGCTGCTCAGCACCGCGGAGGTCAGCTACTTCAACTACTTCCTTAACGATAAGGAGTTCAGCAACGGACCTAGCCTGCGCAACCGTTACCTCCATGGATCACAGGCAGACGGTGACGACGACCGCGTTCACCGCCACACGTATCTAACAGCGCTCCGTCTACTCATTGCGCTGGTCATCAAGATCAACGATGACTTCTGCCTGACGGATAACGCCGTGCTCGCGAAGGAATAGGGGCCGACCGCTAGGATGGTCGAGCCCTCTTCAGATCCCTAGTGGCGTGTCGGTAATGTCACTTTACGGTTGCGTGGGACAATCGGGGCATGGCGAACAGGACAGCCCCAGCATTGGAGTTACGCGACGGCGATCGGAGCGAGTTGGAGCGCCTGACCCGGGCGGCCACGGTGATGGCCTCCACGGCACAGCGGGCACGGATCGTGTTGCTGGCCGCTGACGGGGTCGGGAACCAGGTGATCGCCGACACGGTGGGAGTGTCGAGGCCGACGGTGAACCTGTGGCGGGACCGCTACGCCGAGCGCGGTCTTCAGGGTTTGGCTGATGAGCCCCGCCCGGGGCGACCCCGCCGGGTCGACCGGGTTGCGATCCTCGCCGCGACTCTGGACCCGCCTCCGGCCAGCCTGGGGGTGACGCACTGGTCGTCTCGGCTGCTGGCGCCGCGTGTGGGGGTCGACCATGCCACCGTCGCGGCGGTGTGGAAGGAGTACGGCGTCCGCCCGTGGAAGGCGGAGTCCTTCAAGTTCTCCACCGATCCGGAACTGGTGGCCAAGGTCACCGACGTGGTGGGCCTGTACCTCGCACCCCGGACAACGCGATCGTGTTGTGCGTGGATGAGAAGTCGCAGATCCAGGCGTTGAGCCGGACTCAGAAGACACTGCCGATGGCGCCGGGCCATCCGGAGCAGCGCACCCATGACTACGTCCGGCACGGCACCACCACCCTGTTCGCGGCGTTGGAGGTCGCCACCGGGAAGGTCACCGGCCTGTGTAAGGACCGGCACCGACATCAGGAGTTCCTCGGCTTCCTCAAACACGTGGCCCGCGCCTACCCGACCCAGGAACTCCACCTGGTGATGGACAACTACGCCACCCACAAGAAGGCCGAGGTCCGCGACTGGCTCGCCGCGAACCCACGGATCACCGTGCACTTCACCCCGACCTCCGGATCCTGGCTGAACCTGATCGAGGTCTGGTTCGGCATCATCGAACGCCAAGCCATCCGGCGCGGGACCTTCACCTCGGTCCGCGACCTCACAGGCAAGATCCGCACCTTCATCAACGGTTGGAACCGACGCAAACAAGCATTCATGTGGACCAAAACCCCGACCAGATTCTTGACCGAATAGACCGGAAACGTAAACATGTCTCAACGACAGGCCACTAGTATGTGGCGTCTCAGCCGGGTTCCCTGCCGCCGTGATGGCGCGCTACCGCCTTCGTGGCGTCCTGCAGGCTGACCCACGTCGAGGGTCAGCCTGTGTCCCCTGCTCAGTAGCGAGCACTGACCGTGGGGAGAGGGCGCACGTGAACCCCGTGTTCAGATGTACTTATGTGCCGGAACTCGGTGGAGTTCCGGTTCAATGTCTAAGAATCGCCTCTGACCAGGGATTTTATCTTCTCGGCTCCCGTTTGGGTCCGATGGGTGAGTTCCTATCTACCATCAGTTGCTGAGCGTTAATGGCGCTGACCTTCGCTTTTAACCGGCCCCGCGCAACCTCCGCAGGAGCCGACTGCCTCCCTAACGGAACCCAGGGCGCTTCACCAGCGCGTTGGTTCCAGCACCGAGGTCGTGGCCGGGCAAGCAGTGCCCGGAGCTGCCGACGCTGAGCGACCGAGTGTTTGACCTGCGCAGGTGGAACCCGTACCCTCGAAGTAACACGACAGGCTCGCTTCTCTAGATGAGACGCGGGCCTGTTCTCTTTCTACCCCCGGGTGTCGGGGACACCAGGACGATGCGCACATGACGACCCCGAACAGCACCTACGCCAAGCCGTTCCTCACGGTCCCCGAGCAGATCCGACGGCTGCGCGGGCGCGGCATGGACTGCGGCGACAACGCCTACGCGGCCGAGGTCCTGCAGCGATACGGCTACTACCGGCTCTCGGGCTACTGGCACCTCTACCGCGACCGGCCCGCTCCTCCTGCGCCCCGGTTCGACGAAGAGGACCGCGAGATCCGCCTGGACACGTTCGTGCCCGGGACCGGCCTCGCGCACGTGGTCTCGCTGTACGAGTTCGACCACGAGCTGCGCATGCGCCTCGGCGACGTCCTCAGTACCGTCGAAACGGCCTTCCGGTTCTTCATCGGCCACCGGCTCGGAAGGATCGACGCGTTCGCGCACAGACACCCCTGGGCGTTCGGCGCGACGAGGCAAAAAGATCCCGGCGCGCCGCCCGAGCCGACCGCCGCCTACCGCGAGTGGCTCGAGGAGTACGACCGGCACGAGCAGCGCGCCCGGGGCGACTTCGTCGTACATTTCCGCCAGCAGTACGGTCCGCACCTGCCCATCTGGGTCGCGACAGAAGTGATGTCCTTCGGAGTGCTGAGCAGCCTCTACGACCTGATGCTGCAGCCCGACCAGGAGATCCTCGCGGCACGGTTCCAGGTCCGCACCGCCGACGGCCACGGAGATCGCGGCGCACTCGGGAACTGGCTCAACAACCTCAGGAACGTGCGGAACATCTGCGCCCACTACGGCCGTGTGTGGAACCGCTCGTTCGATGTGCTCATCGACGCGCCGGGGCAGGCTCGAAAGGACGCCGACGACCTGCTCGCGTCGCTCGCGGAAGAAGGGACGAACAACAGGCTCTACGGAGTGCTGCTCGTATTGCGCCACCTCCTGCTGAGCATCGCGCCGGAGAAGGGCGACGTCGTGGACCTGGCCGACTTCGTCGAAGAGAAGTCCCGCACTGTCGGCTTCGGCATGGAGCAGCTCGGATTCCCTGACAGTTGGAGGAGCAGCCCGATCTGGGATCGGGCCTTCGCGCTCGACCGCTCACCGATGATGGCCGCGAGCCTGCTCGACCGAGCCGAGTGCATGACCGCCGCCGAGACCCGCGCATCGGTGACGGGGGCGGAAGTGATCGACGCGGAGCGGACACGTACCCCGGCGCAGGCGGCGCACGCGAAGAAGGCCGCCCAGCGCAGCCTGCTGCGGACCTACCTCAAGCACAACGTCGTGATCGAGGTCGAGCTCGGAGGGACGAAGTTCTATCCGGCCTTCCAGTTCCGCGACGGGAAGATCATCGACGCGCTTGCCGAGATCAACCAGGCGCTCGCCCGCTCCTGCGGAGGCTCGGATCCGACCGACGTCGCCAGGGCGCTACTGGACTGGTGGCAGACGCCGCACCCGGACCTGCCCCATGGCGCGGACGGCTCGGACCGATCGCCCGTCGATCTGCTGAGCTCGGCCACCGAGGAGGAGTTCGCCGCGGCGATCGACGAGGCGGACGCCATACGCAGCTTCGTCGTGCCGCACGACCTTGACCGGGGCAATGCGTGCGGGTAACGCTACGTGTCGGAGTATCGGGGCACGAAGACCCATCCGCGAGCTGACTCGCGTCGAGGTGGAGGAGGACGCTCGCCGAGGTCAAGGACAGTCGTACGGCGACCTCGAGGCTATCGACGTCGGCTTCGCGCCCGAGTGCGTGGCCGGCACATCAGGTGACAGTCTCTTCAGACGTTCGCTGACTGCGGCGACGTCGTGGAGTTCCAGTTTAACGTCTAGCGTTATTGACGACTGCCGTTAGACTGGTCCTGTGATCAGATCGTTCGGCGACAAGGCGACCGAACGGCTGTGGCGTCGTGAGCCCGTGCGATCGATCGATCCGAGGATCCAGCGGGTTGCGCTGCGCAAGCTTCGTCAGGTGGGGTCTGCGGAGAGGCTCGACGATCTCCGGATCCCGCCAGGAAACCGACTTGAAGCGCTCAAGGGCGATCGAGCCGGTCAGTACAGCATCCGGATCAACGACCAGTGGAGGATCTGCTTCGTGTGGACCGATGCTGGACCAGAGGAGGTGGAGATCGTTGACTATCACTGACAAGATTCCCCCGATTCACCCGGGCGAAGTCCTCATGGAGGACTTCATCGAGGGCTTCGGGATCACTCAGAACAAGCTCGCCGTCTCAATCGGAGTGCCACCACGCCGCATCAACGAGATCGTGCACGGCAAGAGGGGGATCACCGCGGACACTGCGCTGCGGCTCGCGAAGTACTTCGGCACGTCGGCGGAGTTCTGGATCAACCTCCAGAGCCACTACGAGCTCGACCGTGCAGAGGATCTTGCAGGTGAGCAGATCGCGTCGATCACACCGCTGAGCGTCGCATGAGCTATGCGTCCCCGGCGCTGCGCCGGCTTCGTCCTGACGATGCTCCTGCCGTGCTTTCGGCTTTCAGGTCCAACCCTGACATGGCGCGCCAGGGCGACGTGTCGACGCTCATCGAGGCGGATCGCTATGTGAGCAGGTTGATGGAGCCGGGCTCGCCGCACGAAGCCTGGTCCATCGTCGCTGAGGGTGCGCTCGTCGGCCTGGTGTGCGTGAGCGTCGACGACGAGAACCGTAGCGGCTGGTTCTGGTACTGGATGACGGATGCCGCCCGCGGACGCGGATGGACTGCCGCGGCCGCTGCCACCATCGCGAAGTGGGCGCTGACCACACGTGGGCTGGAGCGCCTCGAACTCGGTCATCGCGTGAATAACCCCGCATCAGGAGCGGTGGCGAGGCGAGCGGGGTTCGTGAAAGAGGGGACCGAGCGCGAGAAGTTCCTCGTGGACGGTCAGCGGATCGACGTGGACACCTACGGACGGCTGGGATCCGATCCTTCACCATCCTTCGATCCCTCCCGATGATCGACGGGTAGCGGCGGGGCTCCGGATGGTTCTCCGTGCCGGAACTCGGTAGAGTTCTGGTTTAACGCCGAGCGTTATTGACGTTCCGTTAGTCCTGGGCTAGTGGCGGATCTGTTTCAGGTGGACGGCGCCGGACCGGAGGGGGTGGAGATCGCATGACTGATTTCGTGGCCTTTGACCCGTTGGTGCGCGCTCAACGTGCGGGTGAAGCGGTCAGCATTCGACCTGCGACTGCTTCCGATGCGGAGGCGCTGTCCGTTGTGATGGCAACGCGTGGTGGCGACATGGACGGGTATCGCGAGCAGGCTCGCGGACTCATTGAGCGGCTGCCGGTGCTCTCTGTCGCGGAGATCGATCGTGAGTTGGTCGGGTACTGCGGTGCGCAACCATTTGTGATCGAGCCTGGGAGGGAGCCGGAATTGCTGATTGCGGGGCTTACCGTTGTGCCGGTTCATCGTCGCCGGGGAATCGCGGCACGACTGTTGCTGGACGTGCTCGATAAGGTCCATGATTCTTCCGCGGAAGAGCCGGTATTCAGTGTGATCAATGCGCAGAATCTCGCGTCGATCAGGCTTCACGAGGCGCTCGGATTCGAAGAAGTGGGAAGAGCGGCGACACTCGCGCGCATCGAGTTCACTGGCGGCGAGGGCGTTTTGCTGAGACGTAGACCGGCGGCGCGCCGCGCTGCTGCGACGGACAGCTAACGGTGGCGGAACAGTTAGGCATGCTATGAGCAGAAATAGCCTTTCAGGGATCTCGGATGAGGGGTCCAAGTGGGGCACGAAAGAACTGGAACTGCTCTACGACGCGGTTCGGGATGAACTCCGTGTGTACAACGGCGTCGAGAAGTTAGGCATCACGGACGAGGCGATCCGAACCCTTGCGTGGGCAGTATCGACTCGAATCGACTACGCGTTCAGCATCAAATGGTCGCCGGATTGGGTTGCCCCTGGATGTCCGCACCTATGGCATGACGAAGGCGGGTGGCACGCGCGGTGCAATGAATGCCTGCAGGAGAGTCCGCCCTCGGCGAGCGAGCATGACGCGGTCACGTGGTTCGATAACCATGTTGCCGAATCACACGACACCGAAGAGTAGGGGCCGCGACGTGGTGGAGTTCCGGTTTAGCGGCCAGAGGCGCGGCTCCTCGATCAACCAAACTGAACGAAGGTCCGTATGGGGTAGTCGAGATCGCCGGTCTCGGTGAACCCCATCGACTTGTAGAAGGCGTGTTGCGAGGCCTCGTCGTCGGTGATGAGCACCTTCTGGCGCACATCACTGTACGGCGCGAAGATTCGTTGGAAGAGTTCGCGTCCGATCCCGCGGCGTTGGTGGGTAGGTCGGATCAGGATGTCTTGCAGGTACACGATTGTTTGTCCGTCTCCGACAAGGCGAGCGAGACCGACCAGTTCGCCGTCTTGGCGAGCGGTGGCGACGGCCAGCGATGCTCTGACCGCGGCCGCTAGTCGAGCCGGATCCTTTGTGTATGCGGACCAACTGACGGCGTTGTAGAGGCTCACGAGTTCCTCCGATGTAGGACAGGGCGGTGTCAATTCGTCGAAGCAACATCGGCTGCGAGGAGGGCTTCGAATTTTTCTCTTGGGGTGTAGAAGCCAAGGGATGCTCGGGGGCGGTCGTTGAGTTCATCAGCGATCGCGTCGAGGTAGGCCTGGTTGCTGGTGATGTAGGTCCCCTTGGGTAGGTACTCCCGGATCAGGCCGTTGGTGTTTTCGTTGGTGCCCCGTTCCCATGGCGAGCGGGGATGGGCGAAGTAGACAGGCAGGTTCACAGCAGCGGTCAACCGGGCATGCTCGGCCATCTCTGTGCCCTGGTCCCAGGTCAGCGAGGTTCGTAGTACCTCAGGGAAGGGCCACATCCGCTCGGCCACCGTGTCGGCTACCGCGACGGCTTTCTTCCCTTCGGGAAGGCCGCAGATGACTGTGAAACGGGTGACGCGTTCAACCAGCGTGGCTGCCGCTGATTTGCCGTGGGCACCGATGATCAGGTCTCCCTCCCACGCGCCGGGGATCCTGCGTTCGGGGACGTCAGCGGGCCGGTCATCGATCGAGACCATCGCGACGATCGGCGCTCCGCGCCCTTCCTTTGAGCGTGGTTTACGGCTGGTGCGCTTGGACCTGAGCATCACCGAGTTACGGGCCAGCTCGCCCTTGGGGAGGGCGTAGATGAACCGGTAGATCGCCTCATGGGAGACCTGAGCACCATCAGCGGGTGTGGAGTGGACCATGGTCTCCACAGTGGGGTCAGTGGCCTCCAGACGCAACCGTCCAGCGATCTGGCGTGGTGTTCGGGATCGTTTCAGGTCGCCCAGCACGCGGGCCCGCAGTACCGGGTCGGCATCGATTTTGCGGGTCTGGGGGCGTCGGCGGCGGCGCTGGGCCTCGACGTCGGCTCGGACCACGCGGTAGCCGCAGGTCTTGGTGGCGTTACGACGGACTTCACGGCTGATGACGGACGGGGCCCGGTCAAGGTGGACCGCGATCCGTCGGATACCCCAGCCGGCCTTCAGACCTGTGGAGATCTCGGCCCTGTCGTGGGCGGTCAGTGGTCGTCGTTGCGTCACGCCGGAGAACCTCTCATCAACCTGCAGTGTTGCTTCCACGGTATGACACTGCCGGCGTCCAACGCACCCGAGTTGATGCTTTGAAAGAGCGCGTTCGCCTGATTGGCAGCCGCGAGCACCTCAGGCTCACGGTCAGTTTGAGCAAGTTCAAGAGCCGACTTGAACTCAGCGTTCTTCTTCTTTGACACGGTGTTCTCTTCTTTCTTGGTGGGAGGTGTGCGGATCAGAAGGTCTTGAAACCGTCCGCGTTCATGAGCAGTCCGTGACCGCTCTTGGCGTTCCAGCAGGTCATACCGCCCTCTTCCGAGGCGCACACGTAGTCACCCTGATAGGCGACTTGCCCGTACTCCAGGCTCGGGGCTTCTCCGGCGATCCAGTCCAGCGCGCTACCCGCAACGGCGAACGACACTTCGCCCGACTCAGGGATGTCCGCCACCGCTTGCTTCCCTTCTGACCACGCGGAACGGATTACGCAAGTCATCCCACCGTCGTGATAGTCAGAGACCACGCACGTCAGGTTTCCCGAAGGAGACTGAACCTGGTAAGGGTTCTCGTTGTACTGATTGACGGAAGTGCTGCGCGGCATCTCGATTGCTCCGTCAGGAACATCCCCACCGGCACCCGCGTAGGCTCCTTCGACAGACGTAGCAGTCTCTGACGTTGATGAAGTTGCAGAAACCTCTCCGCCGCGTGGGAGATCGATGGCGGTTCCTGCAACCGGCTCAATGTAGATCTTGGCGGAGTCGCCGTACTGTGTCTTGACCTCGTAGGACACCGAGAACTCGCCATTGCTCGCGGAGGTTCCGTCCGCACCAACGTGCCAGCCGTCCGCCCCCAAGGAAGAGATCCACGTTCCGAGTGCAGGGACAACAACCAAGTCCCCGAACATCAGTTCATACGTCGGTGGTGTAGTGCCGTGTTCGGTCACCGATGCGCCATCGACATCGATCCCTTCGGGCAACGGAAGAACGCTCCAACTGTCAGGCAAAGTGATCGGCTTATACGCGACGCCCGGCACGGCTAAGTAGTAAAAGAGAACAGAGCCGGGCGGTGTCAATTCGTCGAAGCAACATCGGCTGCGAGGAGGGCTTCGAATTTTTCTCTTGGGGTGTAGAAGCCAAGGGATGCTCGGGGCGGTCGTTGAGTTCATCAGCGATCGCGTCGAGGTAGGCCTGGTTGCTGGTGATGTAGGTCCCCTTGGGTAGGTACTCCCGGATCAGGCCGTTGGTGTTTTCGTTGGTGCCCCGTTCCCATGGCGAGCGGGGATGGGCGAAGTAGACAGGCAGGTTCACAGCAGCGGTCAACCGGGCATGCTCGGCCATCTCTGTGCCCTGGTCCCAGGTCAGCGAGGTTCGTAGTACCTCAGGGAAGGGCCACATCCGCTCGGCCACCGTGTCGGCTACCGCGACGGCTTTCTTCCCTTCGGGAAGGCCGCAGATGACTGTGAAACGGGTGACGCGTTCAACCAGCGTGGCTGCCGCTGATTTGCCGTGGGCACCGATGATCAGGTCTCCCTCCCACGCGCCGGGGATCCTGCGTTCGGGGACGTCAGCGGGCCGGTCATCGATCGAGACCATCGCGACGATCGGCGCTCCGCGCCCTTCCTTTGAGCGTGGTTTACGGCTGGTGCGCTTGGACCTGAGCATCACCGAGTTACGGGCCAGCTCGCCCTTGGGGAGGGCGTAGATGAACCGGTAGATCGCCTCATGGGAGACCTGAGCACCATCAGCGGGTGTGGAGTGGACCATGGTCTCCACAGTGGGGTCAGTGGCCTCCAGACGCAACCGTCCAGCGATCTGGCGTGGTGTTCGGGATCGTTTCAGGTCGCCCAGCACGCGGGCCCGCAGTACCGGGTCGGCATCGATTTTGCGGGTCTGGGGGCGTCGGCGGCGGCGCTGGGCCTCGACGTCGGCTCGGACCACGCGGTAGCCGCAGGTCTTGGTGGCGTTACGACGGACTTCACGGCTGATGACGGACGGGGCCCGGTCAAGGTGGACCGCGATCCGTCGGATACCCCAGCCGGCCTTCAGACCTGTGGAGATCTCGGCCCTGTCGTGGGCGGTCAGTGGTCGTCGTTGCGTCACGCCGGAGAACCTCTCATCAACCTGCAGTGTTGCTTCCACGGTATGACACTGCCCCGTCCTTCTGGCGAGTAGCGGTAGCAGACAATATGTCGGTTGATCGCACCTTGCTGACCATCCAGCGTTCCAACTGGTCGTTGCCGGAGATCGATTCACCCCAGTACGTCCCGACACTTTCGACCCATGCCTTCGCCTGCTCTTTGGTCGCATCGGCGCTGACCGAGCCACTACGAAACTCCCCTGCGTGACCGTACGTCATCGCCCAGTCAGTCACCGTGACGCCAGTGACCTCTGGGATGTCCCAACCTTGCGGAAAGACCACAGGAGCAACCGATGTCTGAGCGGTCCCATCAACCTGCTCGTCCTCCGCGACCGATGAGGCGTCTTCCGAAGCATCGACGGTGGAGTCAGTGGTCTGTGTCGTTGCTTCGCTGCCACCGCCACCACAACCACTGAGGAGCAGCGACAGAGCCGCCACCACCCCAACAAGACCGTGCGTGCTTGTGACCCTCAACCTTGCTTCCACCTGGGCTTCTCCTGTCTCTTGCCTCGTTAGCGCGTCAGGAATAGTTAGCGTCAGTGCGAGTCAGGACGGCTCGTCAGCAGGTCTGCCGGACTGATCGCTACCAATCATTGGCAGTCTTCTGTCATGGCGCAGAACACGTCGATCAGCTTGGATGATCACTTCACGGACTTCCTTTCCCGCGAGGTCTCGTCGGGTCGTTACCGCTCCGCCAGCGAGGTCATCCGCGCCGGCCTCCGGCTCCTCGAGGACCAGGACACACGCTTGGGGGCTCTTCGTGCGGCTCTGGTCGCGGGCGAGGAGAGCGGCGTGCCGGAAGAGTTCGACTTCGACGCCTTCATCGCCGCGAAGAAGTCGTGAGCAACTACCGTCTCTCCCCAGCCGCGCAGCGCGACCTCTCGTCGATCTGGGACTCCACCGAGGAGCGCAGGGACATCCGCCAAGCAGAGACATATGTGACAGAGATCAGGTCTGCGATTGAACGTATCGCCGACGATCCTCGTCGCGGGCGCTCCTGCGACGAGATCCGCGTCGGCTATCGGCGGTATGGCATTGGCAGCCACGCGCCTTTCTACGTCGAACGCGCCGGCGGCGTCGACGTCATCCGGATTCTGCATCAACGGATGGACCCGACGAGGCACCTGTAAACGCGCCTACCTGCCCGATCTCCGGCCCGTTGCGTTGGGGTTCACGCCCTTGGGGGCGGTTGAGGGGGTCGCCCTGCTCGTCGCGCCACCGGATCGGCTGTTCGCGATCGCGCTCGTCGGCATCGCCGGCGTGGCCGGGCTCGCAGCGTGGCGCAGCGGGTCCTCACGGAGGGGGTGGGCGCTGCTGAGCCTGGCCGGTGCCGTGCTGAGTGAGATGGGGTGGTCACACGAACTGTTCGACCTGGTGGGGTCGGCGGTGCTGATGAGGGCCGACCTTGCGGGTGAGGCCGGATACGCGATCCGTGAGGGCAGCCCGCGGGGGGCAACGGATCGACACTGTCGGGTAGGTGGCGCCCTCCGCGGGCACTCTCAGCCCCGCGCCTCAGCGACTGGCGCCGAAGACGCGTCGGCTCGCCCACTTGCCGAGCTCGACCACGAGGAAGATGCCGAGGCTCAGCAACAGCACGCCGAGCCAGTGCGCGAGGTCGAGCGGGGCGGATCCGAACCAGGAGTGCATGAACGGCGCGTACACGTAGACCGCCTGCAGCGCGATCATCAGGCCCGCGGCGACCCACACCGCCCGGTTGCCCACAAGCACCCGCGGGGTCAGCGACGAGCTGTTCAGGAAGCGGCAGTTGAACAGGAAGGCGAGCTGGCCGAACGCGAGCATCGTGACCGCGGTCGTCTGGCCGATGGCGTACGTGTCGGCGTTCGCGCGGCCGTAGAGGTACACGCCGAGGGTGGCGCCGCCGATGAGCACCGACGTCCACAGGACGAGCGCGATCGCGCGCGGCGCCAACACCTGCTCCTTGGGGGAGCGCGGAGGGCGCTCCATGATGCCGGGCTCGGCCGGCTCGCCGGCCAGGGCGAGCGACAGCGTCAGGGCGGTGACGAGGTTGATCCACAGGATCTGCACCGGCGACAGCGGCAGCGCCCAACCGAAGAGCACCGCGACGAGGATGACCAGCGACTGGGCGCCGTTGGTCGGCAGCAGGAAGACCACCGACTTGCGGATGTTGTCGTAGATCCGGCGCCCCTCCTCGACCGCGCGCTCGATGGTGGCGAAGTTGTCGTCGGCCAGCACGATGTCGGCGGCCTCCTTCGTCGCCTCCGTGCCCTTGATGCCCATGGCGACGCCGACGTCGGCCCGCGTGATCGAGGGCGCGTCGTTGACGCCGTCGCCGGTCATCGCGACGACCTCGCCGTGGGTCTGCAGGGCCTGCACGATGCGCAGCTTGTGCTCCGGCGACGTGCGGGCGTAGATGTCGACGTCGCGCGCGACCTCGGCGAGCTCCTCCTGGCTCATGGCCTCGAGCTCGGCGCCGGTCAGGGCGGGGACGTCGCCCTCCGCGGGGGCGATGCCCAACTCCCGCGAGATCGCGACGGCGGTGCCCGCGTGGTCGCCGGTGATCATCTTCACGCGGATGCCTGCGGTGTGGGACTCGCGGATCGCGTCGCGCACCTCGGGCCGCGGCGGGTCGACGATGCCGCAGAGGCCGAGGAAGGTGAGGCCGGAGTCGAGGTCGTCCAGCTCGATGCCCTCCACGCCGTCGGCGGGGCGGGAGGCCGCAGCCAGGACGCGCAGGCCCTTCCCGGACAGCACGTCGATGTGGTGTTCCCAGGCCTCGCGGTCGACGCCCACCAGCTCGCCGTCGTGGCCGAGCTGGGTCGTGGCCCGGTCGAGCAGCCGGTCGGGCGCGCCCAGCGCGTGGACGACGCGACCGACGCCGGGGACGTCGTCGAGCGTCGCGGAGAACTTGTGGGCGGACTCGAAGGGCACCTGCGCCACCCGCGCCACCGCCTCGATGTCCGCCCCCGCCTTGGCCGCCAGGACGTCGAGCGCGCCTTCGGTCGGCTGGCCGACGACGCGCCAGCCCTCCGGCGTCTCCTCGACCCGCGCGTCGTTGGCTGCCCCGGCCGCGGTGACGAGCGCCGCGAGGTCCGGGTGCTCGGCCAACTCGGCGACGGCGCCGTCGGCGGTGACGCGGCCCTCCGGCCGGTAGCCGGTGCCCTCGACGTCGTAGGTGCCCTGCGCGGTGACGACGGTGCGCACCGTCATCTCGTTCTGGGTGAGGGTGCCGGTCTTGTCGGAGCAGATCGTCGTGACCGAGCCCAGCGTCTCGACGGCGGCCATCTTGCGGGTGATGGCGTTGCGCTTCGCCATCTGCTGCACGCCGAGGGCGAGGGTGATGGTGACGAGCGCGGGGAGGCCCTCGGGCACGGCGGCGACGGCGAATCCGATGGCGGCCGAGATCAGGTCGTCGGCGGCGAGGCGGTGCACGAAGTAGCCGATGGCCAGCATGGCGACGGCGAGGATGCCGATGAGGCCCGCCAACTGCGTGCCCAGCCTGTTCAGCTGCCGGGCGAGCGGGGTGTCGAGCTTGTCCTGCTCGGCGACGAGCGCGGAGATCTTGCCGATCTCGGTGCGACCGCCGGTCGCGACCACGACGCCCTCGGCGGTGCCCGTGGTGATCAGGGTGCCCGAGAAGAGCATGGAGGTGCGGTCGCCCACGCCCGCGCCCGCCTCGACGGCGTCGACCTCCTTCTGCGAGGGCACCGACTCGCCGGTGAGGGCGGCCTCGTCGGCCTGCAGCGACGACGCGGTCACGAGCCGCAGGTCCGCGGGCACGCGGTCGCCGGAGCGCAGCCGCACGATGTCGCCGGCGACGAGCGTCGCGGCGTCGACGACGCCCCAGGTGCCGTCCCGCAGCGCCTGGGCCTCCTGCGACTGCATCGTCTGAAGGCTGGCGAGCGCGGACGCGGCCCGCCCCTCCTGGATGAAGCCGATGAGCGCGGTCGCAACGATGACGACGGCGATGACGGTGAAGTCGATCCAGTCGCCGCTGATCGCCTTGAGCGCCGCCGCGGCGATGAGGATGTAGACGAGCAGGTCGTTGAAGTGGGCCAGGAACCTCAGCCAGGCGGGCTTCGGAGCCGGCGTCGGGAGCTCGTTCCCGCCGTCCCTTTCGAGGCGCAGGTCGACGTCGGCGGTGGTGAGCCCCGCGGCTGACGAGCCGAGCGACGCCGCGACGGCGTCGGCCTGCTCGGCCCAGGGGGTGGCTTCGGTGGGGGTGATGGTCACGGGGCCAGCCTATCCTCCCTCTTTCATGAGGCGGCTTGAGAGCTGCCAGCTGGGCTGTCGGCGCCCGATCTGAACACTGGGCCGGGTGAGGGCGTGACTGTTGGCCGGCTGACGCTGCCGGTGGGCGGTTCTCCAGGTTTCCTCGGCTTGGTGCGGACGGGGTGGGGTCAGTGCGGTGGTGGGATCGCGGCGATCCGGGCGAACGCGGCCACCAGGTGCTCGACCCAGGGCCAGGTCTTGGGTAGACGCAGTCGTCGCCGTCGGGCGCCGTGAACGAGTCTTGCCGGGACGTGCAGCAGCCGATACCTGAGTGCCTTTGGTTCGGCTTTGGCGAGGTCGCCGTCGAGGGCGAGCATCTTGAGCCAGGCCACCAGATCGGCGGCGATCATCGTCAGTGCAAGCCAGGTCTGGTTGATGGCGAACTCGCGAGACGGGAAACGTCCCAGCCCAGAATCCTTGGCGTGACGGATCCGGTCCTCGACCCGGGCATGCGCCCGATGCCGGGCCTCCAGGAACTGCAGAGTGCCGCTCGTGGTGTTGGTGGCAAACGCTTGATACCGCCACCCGTCGTGGACTTCGAACAGCGACAGTTGAGCCCCGGGATGGGGGCGTTCGCGGCGCAGGATCACCCTCATCCCGGCCGGCCAACTGGTCAGGTCCAGCAGTCCGGTCAGTTCGGCGACGTCCCCGCCTTCTCGGACCTCACCCTCAGCGGTGAGCGCGGGGGACCACAAGCCTGCGGGAAGTTCGGTGATCGCGGCACGCACCTTCTCGCCGATCGTGAACCCCACGCTGTAGTGCAGCGTCCTGCCTCTGACTTGGCCTTGCGCATGGAGCCAGTCCAGCAACTGGTGAGAGGCGCCGGCACCGTCGCAGCGGATCAACAGGTTGCGTCGATACGGCATCGGGATCTGGGTGATCGCCTCTCCCAGGACCTGAATGTGGTCGGCGGCCGTGTTCGACCCCGCCCGGCCGGTCCGCAGCGCGGCGGCGAGGAACTCGCCCGTGTTGTCGCACCACACACCGATCGGGTGATGCCCGAACGTCCTCTTAAACGTCGGCGACGCCAACTCCTTCTCCGAATGCGTCACCACGATCGTGGCATCGACATCCAACACCACCGTGCTGCCGAGATCGGTCCCGGCGACCTTCGAGGCCGGGACACCGCCAGCGGCTGTCAGTTGGGCCCAGACGTGGCGACGGACGCGGGCCCGGGCCGCCTGGATCTTCCTGCGCCTGGCGTCGGTGACCTCGTCCAACGCCCGCCACACCGTCGGAGCAGACGCGACCGGCCCCAGCACCTGCCCCTGGTGGCGCAGCACGTCGATGTCGGAGATCGCCTCCCCGCCGTCGGCGAGCATCACCGCGACATCGGTCAGTACCTGGCCGCGGTCATGCACCGAGGGGATGAACGAACGCCGGGCCATCGCCGTCAATAGGGCTCCGGTCAGGCCGGTGTTCTCGGCCAGCATCCTGAGTCCAATGCTGCCGGCGTGGGCGATCACCGCGCCGCCATCGCCGGTCACGGACATACCGGTGGACCACGAAGTACGCTTCACCTACGGAGTGCCTTGGCAGTGTCATACCGTGGAAGCAACACTGCAGGTTGATGAGAGGTTCTCCGGCGTGACGCAACGACGACCACTGACCGCCCACGACAGGGCCGAGATCTCCACAGGTCTGAAGGCCGGCTGGGGTATCCGACGGATCGCGGTCCACCTTGACCGGGCCCCGTCCGTCATCAGCCGTGAAGTCCGTCGTAACGCCACCAAGACCTGCGGCTACCGCGTGGTCCGAGCCGACGTCGAGGCCCAGCGCCGCCGCCGACGCCCCCAGACCCGCAAAATCGATGCCGACCCGGTACTGCGGGCCCGCGTGCTGGGCGACCTGAAACGATCCCGAACACCACGCCAGATCGCTGGACGGTTGCGTCTGGAGGCCACTGACCCCACTGTGGAGACCATGGTCCACTCCACACCCGCTGATGGTGCTCAGGTCTCCCATGAGGCGATCTACCGGTTCATCTACGCCCTCCCCAAGGGCGAGCTGGCCCGTAACTCGGTGATGCTCAGGTCCAAGCGCACCAGCCGTAAACCACGCTCAAAGGAAGGGCGCGGAGCGCCGATCGTCGCGATGGTCTCGATCGATGACCGGCCCGCTGACGTCCCGAACGCAGGATCCCCGGCGCGTGGGAGGGAGACCTGATCATCGGTGCCCACGGCAAATCAGCGGCAGCCACGCTGGTTGAACGCGTCACCCGTTTCACAGTCATCTGCGGCCTTCCCGAAGGGAAGAAAGCCGTCGCGGTAGCCGACACGGTGGCCGAGCGGATGTGGCCCTTCCCTGAGGTACTACGAACCTCGCTGACCTGGGACCAGGGCACAGAGATGGCCGAGCATGCCCGGTTGACCGCTGCTGTGAACCTGCCTGTCTACTTCGCCCATCCCCGCTCGCCATGGGAACGGGGCACCAACGAAAACACCAACGGCCTGATCCGGGAGTACCTACCCAAGGGGACCTACATCACCAGCAACCAGGCCTACCTCGACGCGATCGCTGATGAACTCAACGACCGCCCCCGAGCATCCCTTGGCTTCTACACCCCAAGAGAAAAATTCGAAGCCCTCCTCGCAGCCGATGTTGCTTCGACGAATTGACACCGCCCGCTCCACATCTTGAGAGACGCCAGTCGAAACGATGTGCTTGCCCGCGTCAAAGCCGACGACTACGGCGGCTACATCGTCGTCAGAGCCAACGGACACTACAAGGCAGGCGAGACCGAGCAGACCCGCGTCGGAGGCAAGTCCTGGTCAGAGATCGTCAGTCTTTTGAAGAACAGCCACTGAGCCGAACCCTACTGGGGAGGTGACCACACATCGGTTGCCTCCCCAGTTCTTGTGTCCAGGGAGAGCACCAGTCTGCCGATCCAAGGCCTCACCGCCGCTCAGCGGGCGCGAGTGGTCGTGGTGGTCGATGAACTCGGCCTCGACTGACAGCATCCAGGCAGTCGCTGATCCTCGTGAGAAGGGCCGCGGCTGGGCTTTGGCGCGGCACGTCGTCGCCGCGACGCTCGTGCGCTCCGCTGAGGGTGCAGTCGGCGCGATCGTCCGCCTGGCCATGCTTCGGGCCTGCCCAGTTGGGTCGCGGGGCTGCCGCCGCCCGTGACGCGGGCTGTGGTTCCGGCGGTGCTGCATGTGTTTCAGATACGCATATCGTCAGTGTCCTGGGTGATGAGGGTATCGATCACGTAGTCGACGGAAGCGATAAGTGGCTCTTCACAATCGAGGTTCGGGGTTGCGGCGTGGCGGTTGGCTGAGGGGGTCGAGGCCCTCCGAAGATGGAAGTTCTCACGCTCCCCATCTGGAAGACCTCGACGTGTCCGACGCTACCTTCACGTGCCCTGATCTGACTAGTTTCTGCCGGCTCGACGGCCTTGGGTTGGAGGTCACCGGGCAGCGCATCGAGCCCGATCGTGCGATCCTGGGCTGCCGCCCGGTCGAGGCCGATGACTGGTGCCGAGACTGTGGCGGCCAGGGCTTCATCCGTGGCTCCGTGGTGCGACGCTTGTCGCATGTCCCGCTGGGGTGGCGCCCTACCGTGCTGCAGGTGCGGCTCCGGCGCTATCGGTGCATCGAGTGCGGGCGGGTGTGGCGCCAAGACACCAGCGCCGCAGCCGAGCCGCGTTCGAAGCTGTCGCGCGCGGCGCTGCGTTGGGGACTGGAAGGACTTGTGGTCCAACACCTGAGCATGTCCAGGATCGCGGCCGGTCTCGACGTCGCGTGGAACACCGCCAACGACGCCGTGCTGGCAGAAGGACAGCGCGTCCTCATCAGCGACCCGGCCCGGTTCGACGGGGTCAAGGTGATCGGGGTCGATGAGCACTGCTGGCGCCATACCCGCCATGGTGAGAAGTACGTGACCGTGATCATCGACCTCACCCCGACCAGGGACGGCACCGGCTCGGCACGTTTGTTGGACATGCTCGAGGGCCGCTCGAAACAGGTGTTCAAGAGCTGGCTCGCCGCCCGCCCCCACGGTTGGCGCGACGGGATCGAGGTGGTCGCGATGGACGGCTTCACCGGATACAAGACCGCGGCGGTCGAGGAACTCCACCACGCGACCGCCGTGATGGACCCGTTCCACGTCGTCCGGCTTGCCGGCGAAGCGCTCACGCGCTGCCGACAGCGCGTCCAGCAAGACACCTGCGGGCATCGGGGCCGCGCCGGGGATCCGCTCTACCGCGCCCGCCGCACCTTGCTCACCGGTGTCGACCTCCTCACCGACAAGCAGGTCGCCCGTCTGGAGGGGCTGTTCGCAGACGAGCAGCACGCCGAAGTCCACGCGACCTGGAGCATCTACCAGCGCCTCGTCGTGGCGTACAGGCAACCCGACAAGAAGCTGGGACGGTTCCTGCTCGACGGTGTGATCGACGCGATCAGCAGCGGCGTCCCGAAGGAACTCGTCGAGCTCATCAGCCTGGGCCGGACCCTCCACCGACGTGCGGCCGACGTACTCGCGTTCTTCGACCGACCCGGCACCAGCAACGGCCCTACCGAAGCGATCAACGGACGCCTCGAACACCTCCGCGGGATCGCGCTCGGCTTCCGGAACCTCACCCACTACATAGCCAGAAGTCTCCTCGAAACCGGAGGATTCAAACCCCGTCTACACCCTCGATTGTGAAGAGCCGATTCAGTGACGCGCGCACATGCCCAGGGGAGTCCGCCCTGTTCCAGAATCCATGCAAGTTGACTGTTGAGCAGGTGAAGCGTCACGAGCGCTGGTGTATTGAGGGTCTGGTCGAGCCGAGAGTTGTCCAACGCGCTCTTCAGGCTGAGGGACTCCGGGATGTATCGATCCGAGGTCGCGATTCGTTCGATTCGCTCGATCGCGGCGGGGGAGACGAGCGCGACCCACAGCCCTCCGTCAGAGCCGAGATTCTTCTGTGGGGCGAAATAGTACACGTCGGTATCAGTGGCGTCGAACGTCATCCCCCCGGCAGCGCTGGTCGCATCGATGACGGTCAGTGCGCCCTGGGCGTTGACTCGATGAACGGGGGCCGCAACTCCGGTGGACGTCTCATTGTGCGGCCAAGCGTAAAGATCGATATCAGGCATGATTTCTGAGTCTGAGCGCGTACCTGGAAGCGCGGCGCGAACATCGGGGGCGGACAGCCAAGGCGCGTGTGCAGCAGCGGCGAACTTGTTGCCGAACTCCCGAAGGTGAGGTGTTGACTTCTCTGTTCGATGAGGCCGAATGCTGCGGCATCCCAGAAGGCTGTCGAGCCTCCGTTTCCGAGAATGACCTCATACCCGTCCGGTGCCGCGAACAAGGTGGACAGTTGAGCCTTGATGTTCGCCACAAGCGCTTTGACGGGGGCTTGTCTGTGGGACGTGCCGATGAGTGAAACGCCATCTGTATGGAGCGCGTCGAGTTGGGCTGCGCGTATCTTCGCGGGACCCGAACCGAATCTCCCGTCAGAAGGGAGGAGCTGTCGGGGAATGATGATTGTCATGCTTCTCTCCGGTCGTAGGTCGATTGTCAGAGCTGAATCTGGTGGTGGACGTACTCGATTCTGAACCAGTTACTGGTCGATGCCCGCTCGGTACAGGTCGCCCGCCAAGTACTTGAGGCCGGTGTCGCAGGCGACGGTCGCCACGGTTCGCCCGGGCCCGAACTCTTTCGCCAGGTGGAGTGCACCCGCGATGTTGAAAGCGCTGGATGTCCCTGTGAAGACACCCTCGTCGCGCGCCAGCGGGACTGCCAGCTCTCTGGCGCTCTGCTCATCGACGGTGAGCACTCGGTCGTACATGTCGGAGGGCAGCAGCGGAGGGACGATCCCGGTCGCAATGCCCTCGACGTGGTGCGGACCCGCATGGCCCGCGCTGACCATCGGGGAGGTCGTTGGTTCGAGGGCCGTGACGGAGACCTCGGGGAGCGCAGCTTTCAAGGTTCGGGATACTCCCGCGAGCATTCCTGCGGTGCCGACGGCCGCGCAGAAAGCGTCGATGACGATTCCGCTTCTCTCCGTCTGCTGGAGCAGTTCGTGGCCGAGAACGTCGTATCCGATCAGTGCGTCGGTGTTGTGGAACTGGTCTGTCCAGTACGCACTCTCCTCGTCGACGATGCGATCCACGGCATGCCGCATCCGCTCGAACAGCCCCGGGGTGATCAGCCCGTGGTCGCTCGGCACGATCACGACCTCAGCACCGAAGGCCCGCATGGTCTGCAGCTTCTCCTGGGCGAAGGTGTCGGAGCTCACGATGGTGCACGGGTATCCCTTGACTGCGCACACGTAGGCGAGAGAGGAGCCTGTGCTTCCGCCGGAGTACTCCACGACGCGCTGTCCCGGTCGCTGCGCTCCGCTTCTTCGATGATCGCCAGCGCGATGCGGTCCTTGTAGCTTCCCGTGGGATTGCCTGCCTCGATCTTCACGAGGACCTGCGCTGAACCGTCTGGGACGATGCGATGCAACCGCACCACGGGAGTGTCGCCGATGGTGGCCAGCGAGGAGTCGATCACTCCGCGGCTCATGACGCGGCTGCCATCGCACCGATGAGAGCCTGGTGGTGGGTGCGCAGTTGGAGCAGCGCTGCGTTCAGGAGCGGTGCGGACACTTGGAGTGCTGCCGCACGGATGGCGAGGTCGCCGATGATGTGCTCCGCCTCGACGGGGTCGCCGTGCCGGAGGTCGCGGTAGAGCGACGAGGTGAACGCTGAGCCCGATTCGGTGAGCAGGCCGAGGGACTGTGCATGCCCTGCCGCGCTCACTGGGTGGCCGGCGGCTTCCGCGATCTGCTCGCACTCGGCGATCGCCTGGAGGATCTGCGCTTCGCCTCCGGCGGCGAGAATGTCGCCGATGGTGCCGCGGAACAGGCAGGTGATGACGCCGGCGGCGGCGATGAAGGCCCACTTCTCCCACAGCCGCGAGGCGATGTCGTCCACGACCTCCAGTGCGATGCCGTCGACATCGAGCGTCCGGCTGATGTTGTCGGGCACGGCATCACCAAGCAGCCCGCCGATAGTGAGGCTGCACAGCGGGGTCATCTGCACGACGGTCGCGTCTTCGTCCAATGTCGCGACGATCTTCACGATGCCTCCGAGGACTCGTCCCGGGAAGGCACGCTCCAGCAGGTCGATGTGGGCCATGCCGTTGAGCAGCGGGACGACGCAGGTCTGTGGGCCGATCGCAGGAGCGAGCGTCGGGATGATCGCTGCCAGCGCCGGTGCCTTGACTGCGACGATCACGAGGTCGAGAGGATCTGCGTGGTCCAGCGCGGTGACGGCGCGCACCGTGTGCATGCCGTCCACGTCAGGTGCGCGGAAGCGTAGTCCGTCGGCGGCGAGTTGCGCTGCGCGGCGTTCTCGGACGAGGAACGTCACGTCCTGTCCAGCGGAGATGAGTCGCGCCCCGAGGGCTCCGCCGGTGGCTCCTGCTCCGATGATGAGGGTTCGTGTCATATGCCGAGGTTCCTTTAATGAGTTGCCGGGCCGGAGCCAGTCGATGAGTCCGCTGCCCGTCGCGTTCACGTGCCGGGGCTGATGAGGCCGTAGGTGGTGCTGGCAAGCAGTCCAGCACCGATGATCAGCAGTGTGATGCCGCCCAGGAGAGTGATGAGCCGGTCCGCGGCCGGGGACCGGTGGAAGCCGAACAGCCGGATCAGCGCGATCGTCACCGTCCACCACAATCCTGCGCCGAGCACGACGGCGGCGCACAGTGCCACGGTCCGCATCTCCGCTCCGTCGCCATGTCCGATGAACTGGGGCAGGATCGCCGCGAAGAAGAGCAGCGCCTTCGGGTTGGTCGCGTTCGTGACGAATCCGCGTGCGTAACCGCCCTGTGTCCGGTGCCCGATGTCCTCGGTGGCGTCAGGTTCGGCGCTGGGGGCGGCCCGAAGCATGCTCGTGCCCATCCACAGCAGCACTCCTGCTCCGATCAGCTGCACGATGGTCAGCGCCCCTGGCGCGGACACCAGCAGGGCGGTCGCACCGGCGGCAGCGAGCAGCGCGTGCAGCATCAGGCCGGCGACGATCCCCACTGCAGTGGATGCGCCTTCTCGGACGCCGCGGGTCGCCGCGTGCACGACGAGCACGAGGTCCGGGCCGGGGACCGCCAGCGCTACCAGCAGCGCGAGGGCGAACGCCGCCCAGGACTCTGCTCCCACCTGTGCCTCCGATCTGTAGGCTGTTCCGGACACCAGGTTATGGGCCGGATTCGTTACTATGTCTACATGCGTGAACCTCAGATGAAATCAGATCGACTGCCCGAACTGGATTCGGTGGACTGGGCGATCCTCGAACTACTGCAGGTGGATGCGACGATGCCGAACAAGGACATCGCCGCCAAGGTCGGCGTGGCTCCGAGCACCTGCCTGGAGCGCATCCGGCGGATGCGCCGCAACGGCACCATCGTCGCTACCCGTGCGCATGTGGCCCCGAGCCTGCTCGGCAAGGGTGAGCAGGCGTTCCTCGGCATTCAGATCCGCCCGCATGCCCGCGACACGGCCAACGACTTCGTGCAGAAGGCGCTGGCACTGCCGGAGACGCTTGCGCTCTACAACGTCAGCGGCAGCGATGACTACCTCGTCCACGTCGCAGTCGCCAACAGCACCGAGTTGCAGACCCTCATCATCGACAAGCTGCTGGCGCTGCCGCAGGTCGCGCACTGTCGGACGCAGCTGATCTTCGGCGAGCCCTTGGTAGCCCCGCTGCGGCACCGCCCCTCGGCCGGCGCGCCGCGCGGCTGAGACCATCATCTCTGCCATTGCGTCACCACCAGGAAGTGGTATGCGGCGGAACGCGTTCGGGTGCAGATCGGCGCGGTACGGTCGGACCGACATCACGATGGATTCCTCTCATGGCAATGGTCGGAGAGACGATTGAAGGACACTGAGCATGGCGCTGACCTTTCGACGAGCAGTGGCGACTGACACCGCCGTCGCGCAGCAGGCGTACCGGCTGATCATCGATCACCTGGCCGAGACCGTGGACTTCCCGCACTGGCATACCGAGAACCACCCCACCCCCGAGGAGGTCGTCGGCTGGGTCGAGGCCGGCGAGCTCTATCTCGCGCTCGATGAGGGCGGCGAGACCGCTGGGGTCACAGTGCTCAACCACGACGCCGTGGACGCCTACCGAGAAGCCGCGTGGACCATCGAGGCGGAGCCGCATGAGGTCCTCGTCGTGCACGCTCTGGGCGTCGTGCCCGACTATCTGGGCACGGGAGTGTCACGCTTCCTCGTGGATGCGACGCTCCAGGTCGCCCGCGAGCAGGGCTGCAAGGCCGTCCGCCTGGACACCTACGTCGAGAACATCCCCGCGCGAAAGCTCTATGAGCGCCACGGCTTCACCGACCTGGGCTGCCACACGGTGGTCTACGAGGGCACCGATCTGAGCCAGTTCCACCTGTTCGAGTACGTGCTCTGAGCCCTGATCCAGCCCAGAGCACGCACATCCCGTGCGGGCGGCTGCTAAGTGCTGCTGCGTCGTCGACCTTTTGAACCCGCCACGTGACTGCCGTCCTCCGGCTGAAGCACCCGTCCCGGAACGCCTGATGGACGCGGAGGACGACTTCGTCGTTGCCGGCGTCGAGCCAGTCCAGCGTCGCGATGCCATCGGCGAGGAGGTCCACGCGGAAGTCGTAGGGGTGGTCAAGTATCAGTTCGACGTCGTTGGCTCGTGCCCACGCGAAGATCCCGAGTTTGAGGGAGATGGCTTGCGTCCACTGGGTCCCTGCGGCGGGCCGCACGGTGACACCGTCCGGGTAGCCCCGTTCGACGCCGAACCCTACGAGGTGTCCGCCCCGCCTGATCGTGAGCCTCCAGACGTCCATCTGCTGCGGGCCCCAGAATTCGACCACCTCGCCACCATCGTCCAGCAGGCGCTGCGCGAACTGCGAGGCAACCCGGTCGCGCTCGGGGTGCGTCAGGTGCTTCAGGAATCGGGGCAGATTCCTGAGGTCGATGCCGTCGTCCGGTGCGGTCACCGCGTTCGCCTACACAGTCGGGCTGTTCGGAATCGGGCACCCGGAGCTCATCGTCTTCGGGCTCGACGCCGAGTCCGCGTACGGCACCCTCTACTGGTTCTTCGATGAGGTCAAGCGGGGAAGGGTGCTCGCGCCCGACGAGATCGTCAGTCCGCCCGGCAGTGACACCCGCTTCCTGGTCGAGCGGTTCCCGAACCCCGGGTCGGTGGTCTTCGCCGCCAACCGCTTCCATGGGCGGTCCCGTCGGTCATCGGTCCCGTGTACCAGCTCACGTGGGATGTCGCTGGGGCGTTCCCCCGGGAGGAGGGCTACCGGTACCCGGCAACGCTGCAGCCCCGGCCGGGCGATTTCGTCGAATGGCTGGGTTAGGGGGTCGTCGGGATGGGGCAGGGGACCTTGAATGGTTCGCCGCCGGCAACGTCAACGGTGAGCCGGAACGATGGAGAGGGCTGGTGTTCGACCACACCGGGCCACGTGATGCAGGACGGACGTCGTGGAGTTCCGTGTAGGCCTCCGAAGTGCAGCTGGCAGTTCAGTCTGACGAGAATCGTCGTCATAACGGCAAGGTCCGCATGTTACTCTCGTCATAGAGGAGAGGACCATCATCATGGCTGGCTACCGGATCCAGGAGCAGCTGAGTGAGTTCGGCGAGCATGTGCGTGGCTGGCGCATGGTGCTCGGGCTGACCGCTCAGCAGGTCTCCGAGCGTGCGGGCATCACCCGCGACACTCTGAGGAAGGTCGAGTCCGGAGATCCGGGCGTGGGCTTCGGCAATGTCGCCCAGGTGCTGCGAGCGCTGGGTGTGCTCGACCAGGCCGTCGACGCCATCGATCCACTCGAGAGCGACATCGGGCGGCTGCGCGCGGCAAACCTCGCAAAGAAGCGTGCTCGATGACTTCGGTCGAGGTCTTTGTCGATAGGGCTGGCGCCCCGCTTCTGGTCGGCAAGGCACATTTCACCCGCCAGCGCGGCCGGCTCTCAACGACGTTCCTGTATGACGCGGGCTATCTGGCGGGAGACGGCACGAGTATCGACCCCGCGCTGCCGCTGGTCACTGGCACGCAGCACCAGGCGGGTCTCGTCCGAGCTTTCGCAGACAGCGCGCCGGACAGATGGGGCCGAAACTTGATCGAGAAGGCGGAGCGTTCGCGTGCCCGCGGCGAGGACCGGGCGCCGCGCAGGCTGGACGACCTGGACTTCCTTCTCGGTGTCAGCGACGACACCCGCCAGGGTGCCCTGCGGTACCGGCTGGCCGGCCAAGATGCCTTCATCGGCCCGCCGGCCCACGTTCCCCAGTTGATCTCGCTCCCCGAGCTCCTGCATGCCGCCGACGAGCTTGCCTCGGACGGCGACCCCGCGGCGGCGGTGAAGCAACTCCTCGACACGGGCACGACAGGCCTCGGTGGTGCGCGGCCGAAGGCCTCCGTGGGCCTCGAAGACGGTGCGTTGGCAATCGCCAAGTTCCCACACGCCAGTGATCGGTGGGACGTCATGGCCTGGGAAGCCACGGCGTTGGACCTACTGCAGGCGGCAGGCATCAGGGTCCCGCAGCGTCGGCTGACGCGCGTGGGGGAACGCGGCGTGCTCATCCTGCGCCGGTTTGATCGCACGGACCGGGAGCACCGCGTCGGCTACATCAGTGCCATGACGGCGCTGGGAGCCAATGACGGAGACGACCGCGACTACGCCGACATTGCAGCAGCCATCAGGGACCTCTCGCGATCACCCAGGTCGGACCATCGGGAGCTGTTCGACCGGGTCGTTGCCAGTGTCGCCATCGGCAACACGGATGACCATCTGCGCAACCACGGCTTCCTCGCGGACCGAGGCTCCTGGACCCTCAGCCCAGCGTTCGACGTAAACCCGAACCCCGATCTGTGGCGTGCGCGCGCGACCTCGATCATGGGAGCCGAGACGCTGCCCGACGAGGCAGAAGCCCTGCTTGCGCTGGCCGACGAGTGCAGTCTCAGCCTCGAGGAGGCACGCGGCAGGGTTGGACGCATTGCCAGCGCCTTCGCCGGCTGGCGGGAAGCTGCGCGCAGGAATCAGATCCGTGAACAGGAGATCACCATGATGGCCGAGTCGATCGGTCCGCGGCTCGAGGCCGTCGACGCGACGGGCCGACGCTGAATGTCCATGCGGAGAGCGGATCGGATCGCATCAGCGTCACGCCGCGATGGGACGGGCGTGGGTCACGGCCCGACATGCGGCTACGGGGCGCCCGCGACCCGGAGAGCCTTCGCCCACACCTGCGTGTGCCTCTCCACATACCGGGCGACTCCTCGCCAGTGATCCCCGTGCCCCTCGAGGAACATGGACCCCCACGGCTCTCGCCCCTCGCGATGCGCGGACGCGAGCAGGTCGTGCATGGCCCATGTCCGTCGGGGAGCGTATCGAGAAGTGCGTCGCGCAGCGCCTGGTCGGCGCCGTACCCGTCGATGAACGCGCCGAGATGGGCCGCCGCCTCCGCCGGGTCCGCCCCGGCATCGTTCAAGGTGAACGCCTGCACGGAGTAGGCCAGATCCCAGACGCGCGAGCTGGCGGCGGCGCCGTCCCAGTCGATGAAGACCCAGCGCTCCCCGAGGACGAGGTTCCACGGCGTGAGGTCGCCGTGGCACACGAGATCCGGAGCGGGGATCGGGATCAGTGCGGGGCCCAGGCCGAGGTCGTCGCCGTCGATCCCGACACTGGCGTCGTGGATCGCCCGCACCATCGCCCCGACGGTGCGGAGCTGGCCTGGGCTGAGGGCAGGGGAGTCCATCGCGAGCGGCCCGGGGACGAACTCGGTCACGCTCCGGCCCTGGGCGTCGAAGCCGAGGGGTTCGGGAAGATCGATCCCGCGATCGCGAAGCAGCCGCATGTAGCTCTGGATTCCACGAGAGGAGGGTGTCGCCGGTTTGCGGACGGTTCCGCCCACCCGCACGACGCCGGAGCTGGAGTTCCCTCCGGCCAGAGGGGTCTCCGTGTGGTGTTCGTGCACGGCCGGGCCTTCCAATGCGTCGATACTGTCGGGGAGAGCCTACGGGTCGGGGCCCGGTTCGCCCTGGCGTGGAGGAGGTCCCCTAGCATGTCACCGACACGATCCGTGCTCCCGGGCCCTGCGGGTCGGTCATGCCGTGCGGTCGCAGAAGACCGTCGGACGTCCACAGCAGCAGCAACCACCAGATCTGAGCAGCAGGAGCAGCCACGTGAGCACCAGCCACACCACCCTCATGCGCCGAGAACTGCACGACGGCTGGCAGTTGGTTGCCGGTTCCGGCCCCGTCCCCGAGAGCATCGCCGACCGGACGTTCGCGGCCACCGTCCCCGGCTGCGTCCACGTGGACCTCCTGGCTGCCGACGCCATCCCGGACCCGTACCTGGACAACAATGAGGCCGCCACCGCCTGGATTGGCCTGACCGACTGGACCTACACCACCACCTTCGAGTGGAAGGCCGACGGCCACGCGCGGCAGGACCTGGTGTTCGATGGCCTCGACACGGTGGCCACGGTCCGGCTCAACGGAGCGCCCGTGCTGCACAGCCAGAACCAGCACCGCTCGTACCGTGTGGACGTACGCGACCACCTTGTCGAGGGAACGAACACCCTCGAGGTGGCGTTCAGCGCTCCGATCCCGTGGGCCAACGCACGCAGCCTGGAGTACGGCGCACGGCCGCGTCCCTACCCGCTCCCGTACGAGGCCATCCGGAAGTCGGCGTGCAGTTTCGGATGGGACTGGGGGATCGCCACTTACACGTCCGGCATCTGGCGTCCGGTCGCGCTGGAATCCTGGTCCGTGGCCCGGATCGCCGAGGTGCGACTCCATGCCGCGCCCACTGGGACCGGCGGACGAGTGACGGCCACTGTCGTCGTCGAGCGGGACGGTGACGGCACCGACCTCGACGTCGTGCTCCGCGCAGAGGGGCCCGCCGCTGTGGCGACCTTCGCCGCCGACGAGGCGACCGGCGTCGTCGAGCTGACGCTGCCCGAGGTGGCGTTGTGGTGGCCTGCCGGCTACGGCGAGCAGCCGCTCTACGAGGTGAGAGTCGAGCTCGCCGTCGGGGATCAGGAGTTGGGTCGTCACGACCATCGGGTCGGGTTCCGGACGGTCGAGTGGGACACCCGCCCCGACGAGGAGGGCACCCCGTTCGCGCTGTACGTCAACGGGAAGCCGGTGCTCGTCAAGGGCGTGAACTGGATCCCCGACGACGCGCTGCCCGTCCGCGTCGACCGCTCCCGCTATGAACGCCGCCTGCGGCAGGCGCTGGCCGCGAACCTGAACCTCGTCCGTGTGTGGGGCGGCGGCATCTACGAGCCGGAGGAGTTCTACGACGTCTGCGACGAGCTGGGGATGCTGACCTGGCAGGACTTCCTCTTCGCCTGCTCCGCCTATCCCGAGGAGGAGCCGCTGCGCAGCGAGGTGGAGGCCGAGACGCGGGAGCAGATCGTGCGGCTGGCGGCCCACCCGTCGCTGGTGCTGCTCTGCGGCAACAACGAGAACGTCTGGGGTCATGAGGACTGGGGGTGGAAGACGTATCTCGACGGAGCCACCTGGGGCGCCTACTACTACTTCGAGCTGTTCCCGGCCCTGGTGGAGGAGCTGGCGCCGCATGTCACCTACAGCCACGGCAGCCCCTTCAGCCCGGCGGGCAGCATCCGAACGAGGAGGCACACGGCACCCAGCACCTCTGGGAGCAGTGGAACCGGCAGGACTACACCACCTACGCCGAGCATCGGCCGCGCTTCGTCGCGGAGTTCGGGTGGCAGGCGCCTGCGGCCTGGACCACCATGCGTCGGGCCGTCTCCGATGAGCCCCTGACCCCCGAATCGCCGGGCATGATCGTCCACCAGAAGGCACTGGAGGGCAACGTCAAGCTCACGAACGGGCTGCTGCCGCACTTCCGGGTGCCCGCCGACATGGACACCTGGCACTGGGCCATGCAGCTCAACCAGGCCCACGCTGTCGGCTTCGCCCTCGACCACTTCCGGTCGCTGCTCCCGCGCTGCACCGGCGCCGTGGTGTGGCAACTCAACGACTGCTGGCCCGTCACGTCCTGGGCGGCGATCGATGGCGATGGGCGGCAGAAACCCCTCTGGTATGCCCTGAAGCAGGCCTTCGCGCCCCGCGTCGTCAGCCTCCAGCCACGTGACGGAGCGCTGACCGCCGTGCTCGGCAATGACACCGATGAGGAGTGGACGGGGCGGCTGGAGTTCCGCCGGCTCGGATTCGACGGCGCAACGCTGGCAGAGGGCAGCGCCGAGTTCGCTGTTCCCGCCCGCGCCGCCGTCACAGTGGCGGTCCCCGTCGACGTGGCCGCCGTGGGGGAACCCGCCTCGGAGCTGCTGGCCGCGACCGTCACGGGAACGGGCCAGCGAGGCCTGCGGTTTTTCGCCGAGCCCCGCGACTCCCGCCTCGGCCGCGCCGAGCTGGACACCGAGGTCATGCCCGTCGACGGTGGTTCCGAGGTGCGGGTCACCGCGCGCAGCCTCGTCAGGGATGTGACGCTGCTGGTGGACAAGGCGCACCCGGACGCCGTCGTGGACGAGGCTCTGGTGACCCTGCTGTCGGGCGAGACGACCACGTTCCGCGTCACCCACCCCGACGGCGTGGAGCCGTCCCGCCTGGTGGCGCCCGACGTCCTGCGCACGGCCAACGAACTCGTCCCTCGTGCGGGTGCGTGACCCGTCCCGGTGAGAGGATCCGGGGCATGGTGGATCCCAGCAGTGACCTGCCTGGCCGGATCCGGGCCCTCGGCCTGCCGGATGTGGTCGGCAGGATCGCCGTCGACGGCGGTGAGAGCGTCAGCCCTGCGCTCTGGTACCGGGCCAAGTCGGTATGGCCGGAGGTGGCAGAGGCGGCGATGGGTGCCGTCGATGAGGAACTGGTTCCACTGTGGGCGTGTGACACGACGCATGCCTTCGCGGGGCGCGGACGGTACCTGCTGCTGGCCCCAGAGGCCGATGAGCCGTTGTCGGTCTTCGCGGACTTCGCGGGCCTGGTGCGTGATCTCCTCACCGACCTCTATGAGGACCAAGAGGACGACGCTGAACGCGAGCGCGTCGCGCACCTGCTCCTCCCGGCAGAGGAGGCCGAGGCCGCGCTCGTGCCGAAGGAACGCTGAGGTGCTCGACTCCGGGGCCACCGTCTGAGGACGACGGGCAGCCTGGTCCCAGGCGCTACCGCGGCGAGGGCGTGTCCCGGTGCAGCGTCGAAGCCAGGTGATGGGTCATCGGGGGCTGGGCCAGCACGAACTCGTCGGCGACGTCGATCATCCTGCAGTACACGATGTCGGAGTGCAGGGCCCCGACGTAGCACCTGCTGCCTCGTGGAGGTCCCGCAGGCCCGCTACTCGCTGACGACCAGGCTGGCCAGGCGCACCACCGCCGCCATCCCGCCGTCGCCATACGTGGCCTCCATGAGATGCGGCTTGGGCTCCGCGGCCGCGAGCGACTCCCACGCCATGAGCCGCTCGGTCGATCGCTGCTCGCTCTCCACCAGGGCGTGGCGCCAGTGCGCGGCGAACACTGCGGAGTGCTTGTCCACCAGATACCCGTACAGCTCTGTGCGCTTGGACATGGACGCGATGTTGGCCGAGGTGACCGCGGTCCGATAGGAGATGAGCTCCTCTGGGACCACGTCGACGGTCCCTCCATCCCTCAGCAGAGACAGGAAGAAGTCCCAGTCCTCAAACCCAGAGCGCATCGACTCGTCGTAGCCTCCGCACTTCCTGTACGCGTCCCGGCGCAGGAGCACGCAGGCAGGGCTCGAGTTGGCTGTCAGGAAGGCCGTGACGTCCCCACCCCGTGGGCGCACGCTTGCCGAAGCGACGCCGAACATCCTCATCCACGAGGTCGCCGCCTTGGCCTGGCGATTGATAGTGAGCGCGTCGAGGCACTTCTCCACGAAGGTCGGGGCGACCAGGTCGTCGCCGTCGAGCACCAGGAGATACTCGGCGGAGGACTCTCGGATACCGGCGTTGCGGGCGGCGCTCACACCGGCGTTGCCCTGGCGCAGAACCTTGACCTGCGGATGCGTGGGCAACTCCGCAAGTACCTCGAGCGACCGTTGGTCGCTCGACCCGTCGTCGACCACGGTGACCGCCCGCACCACAGCGGTCTGAGCGAGCACCGACTCCACAGCCTCGCGCACCAGTTCGCCTTGATTGAACGCGGTGATGACAACGTCGACAATGGCCATGCGATCAGCCTAGGGAGGGGGTAGGGCTGTCCCTGGCCGGGAACATGGTCCATCGATGTCCGTGAGTGGACGTCAGTGATCGGCGTCAGTTCATTTCGGCGGTGATGAAGCCGTGTGGGCGGACCCCTGGGGCACGACGCCGGGTCTTCGTAGTGACGGTGAACCCGTGCGTGGCGAGCCGTCCGCAGAGGAGATCCAGAGGCCAGTAGTAGGCGCGGGTCACCGTATGGTCGAAGGGAGCCAGGTCGGGCCCCTCGAAGAAGCCCACTGCAAGACCACCCCCGGGCCGAAGGCAGCGTGCGAACTCGGCCAGTGCAGTGTCGATGAGCGCCGGGTCGGTGTGGATGAGGGAGTACCAGGCGAGGATCCCACCCAGGCTCGCGTTGTCGACGCCCAGGCGCTCCGCCTCTCCGATCCGGAACCGGATAGCCGGGTGGCGCTGCTGTGCTGCCGCGACGAACTTGGGGGTCGGATCGATGCCCTCGACCTCTACCCCATGTGTGGACAGCAGATGTGTCCACTGGCCCGGGCCGCAGCCGACATCGATCACGTGGCCCTCGAGCCCACGTGCCCAGTCCAGGACGGCGGTCCGATCCTTCTCTTGGGCGGTCCCGATGTCGCCGAACGCGGCGATGTACTCCGCCGCGCGGGCACCGTACGCGGAACTCACCGCAGAGACGGTCAAGCTTGGCACTGACTCTGTCGATCAGGTCGCCGGCTGGGTGAGTGCGGCCGCGTTGTTGCGCATCGAGCGTCGATATTGGGTAAGAGCGTCTACTCGAGCCTCGTAGCGCAGCCAGAGCCTGGCGACGGGAGCTTCCCAATGGTCGATCGCGGCGGTCATGGCGGCGAGTTTGCCATAGCGTGCGTCACGTCAGATCGGCGTGGTTGTGGGTGCCGGTCACTCTGGCGACGAAAGGTGGATTGCAGACGCATGGCGGAGACAGCGTGGGTCGCGAGGCGCGACAAGCAGGTGCCAGAAGATGTGGTGCGCCTTCTCGCGACGGTGCCGGAGTGGTTCGGGCAGCCGGAGTCCAATGCCGAGTACGCCGAAGCGGCGCGGACGAAGGAAACCTGGACGGTCCGCGACGCTACCGGCGCCGTCGTCGGGGTGACACTGGTGGATCGACATTTCCCGCACGTCGCTGAGATCCACCTGACGGTGGTCGATCGTGGCGCGCACGGTGCCGGGGTGGGGACCGCGATGCTGAGGGCGATCGAGGAGGACGCGGTCGCGCGCGGTGTGCGGCTCCTTGAGGTGAAGACGTTGGGCCCGTCCCACCCGGATGAGGGATACGCGCGGACGCGTCACTTCTACGAGAGGTGTGGCTTCCTGGCGCTCGAGGAGACGGACCTGTGGGGTCCGGGAACTCCCTGCCTGATCATGGTCAAACCGCTGGGTGCGGGCCATGCCCCTGAGGGTCCGGGCGCGGCGGTGCGATAGTTTAGCCCTTCTGCACGCGAAGCACTGCCTCGAGCGTCGTCTCGGGGGAGTCGTTGAAGCAGAGCGTTACGCCGGAGGCGACCGGGTCAACCGGTGAGCCTGGGCGGCTTGTCCGACGGGGTTTCCCGTCGGCTCGCTTGCCTCGCACCCGCAGTAGCATCGGTACCGAGGAGGTCACCATGCGTGACGTCGTGTTCAGCAGTGAGAACGGCTGGCTGCCGAAGGTGGTCCGTGGCGACGCTGGGCTGAGGCTCGCGATCATCGGGGAGCGGGACCGCTGCACGACCCCCGGGAGTTCGACATTGCCCTCACAACCGAACAGGCGGACGCGATCCGCGACGACCTGCCCCGGTTCCTGATTCTCTACAGTGCGCTGATGCCTCTGTGTGACGCGGCCGGCATCGATGGCACCATCGACGAGGACGCGGCCGTGGCGCTGCTGAACCCGATCCTGCTGGGAACGCCCGACGAGGCAATCGTGGCGCTGAGCGGTGTCCACTGGCGCAAGGACCTGCTCGTCGCGCACGGCGCCGACATCGCCCTACTTGAGCGCGGCGATGTCCTTGCGGCGATGGAACGCGGAACCGCTGCCGCCAACCACGAACGGGCGCAGGAGTATCGGGCGGACAAGGGAAGGCAGCGTCGCGGCGTCAGGCTCTCCGAGTTGGACACGGCGGTGCTCAAGTACACGGGCCAGTACCTGACCGGGGCCAACATTCCCGCGCGGAAGCCCGGCTCTGTCCCCTCACGGTTCCGTTCACAGGTCCTGGAGGTGATCGGCACCGCCGAGGAGGCATCCGTCGGGATGCGGATCCGGCGCCAGCCGTTCGGTGGATCGACCTCCACCCGGCGCAAGGACTGGGACGCCATGACGGCGGCGGTCAAAAAGGCGCTGGGCGGGGCCTATCCAGAGTTGGCCGGAGACGTCGTCAGAAGCGTGGCGTTCCTGATGTGTTCGGAGGCCGCCGACCGCGAACGCGGCCGGTGACCCTCGGCTGATCAGGTGGCCGGCCGGAAGACGAACGTCAGCTCGATGTCCGGGTCCACGGCCCGGAGGATCGACGTGTAGAAAGTGGTCGCCTGCTCCTGGAGGAGTTCCTCGTTGGCGACGATGTACTCCGACTTCGCGTCGTCCGTCAGCACCTTGTTGACCATCTCGAGGGAATCGATCTCCGGAGTGGCCCAACTGAGGATCCCGTTGTCTTCAGCGGCGACCTTGAATGTCGGGTCGTCGAAGCCGATGAAGATGAACTCCGGAAACGAGATCTCGTACGTGTTCTCGTCTGCCGGCTCGATCCTGACGCCGGCGCCGTCGACGCCGAGCTTCGCCGTGAATCCGTACTGCATGAGGGTGAGGCGCTTGGAGCCGGGCACCTTCACCCCCAGGAATGTCGACTCCTTGGATTCATCGAGGATCCCCTCGATGCCGAGGCTCACCAGGGCGATCTCCTCTGTGCGCTGAACGGCGGCAATCACCTGGCGGTCATGCGATTCTGACGAGGTGCCCCAGCCTGCGAGGCCCCAGAGTTTCGGCCCCACCAGGCCACCTGCGAATGCGATGACGATCGCGACAGCGACGATGCCAATCCAAGCCGCCTTCTTCACAGCACTCCTTTCGCCAGGCAGCGGGGCTGCCTCTTGGGAGGGCTCCTCAGTGAGCCGGCTCCTCAATTCGCTGCACAGACTATTGGTGGGCGCCGACAATCCGTTGAACGGGGTACGGGTAGTGCGTGGGGAATGTTGGCCGGTGATCAGGAGTGGCCGGGCGGCCGCCTCTGACTTGCCCTGATTCCGCCTGCGGCCGACTTGCCTGTGACAGCCTTTGGCGCGTGCGACGAGGCACGCGAGAGGACGACATGCCCATCACCATTGATGGGACCAGACTTCGGGACGCTTTCGGCCGGCAGCGGGTGTTCCGCGGGATCAACCTGGTGGCGAAGGGCGGCCAGGAGCCACACGGCACCTTCGTCGAGCGCGGCTTCAAGGGCGAGTGGTCGAAGGACGACATCGACGACCTCCGCGCGCGCGGCTTCGACCTGGTGCGCCTCGGAGTCATGTGGGCCGCCGTCGAACCCGAACCAGGCGTCTACGACGACGCCTATCTCGACTGGGTTGTGGAGCAGTTGGACCTCCTCCGCGACGCGGGGATGGTCGCGCTGCTGGACTCCCACCAGGACCTCTACTCGCAGAGCTTCGGCGACGGCGCCCCCCATTGGGCGACACAGAGCAGCCAGGCGTTCGAGGCGACCGACCTCTGGAGCGATGCCTACCTCGCCAGCCCGGCGCTGCACGAGGCGCTCGACGCGTTCTGGGCCAACGCGCCCGGCCCGGGCGGCGTCGGTCTGCAGGACCGGTTCGCCGCCATGTGGGCCCACGTCGCCCGACGCGTCGGGCGACACCCGGCCGTCATGGGACACGACCTGCTCAACGAGCCTGCCCCCGGCTCGCCGGCGCCGCAGATCTTCGAAGCACTCATCGGCACGTTCGCCGCCGTCTCCGGCCAGGATCCGCAGCAGGTCTTCGCCGACTTCGGTGATCCCGAGGCGAAGTTCGCCCAGCTCGCCCGCCTCGAGGACGAGGCCCTGTACCGGCAGCTCGGCGACGCGATCCACCCGCTCGTCCGGGACTTCGAGGTGGGTGCGGTGGCGCCGATGATGGACAAGGTGGCCGCCGCTGTCCGGGCCGTCGACGGTGAGAAGCTGATCGCCCGCGAACACTCGTACTTCGCCAACCTCGGGGTCCCGTCAGGGCAGCCGCCACTGGCCGATCCCGCCTGGGTGTACTCGCCGCACGGCTACGACCTCACCGTCGACACCCCCGCCATCGCCCTGTCCTCCGACATCCGCGCCGGTGTCATCTTCTCCCGCCACAGGGAGACGCAGGAGCGGCTCGGGGTCCCGGTGATCGTGGGGGAGTGGGGAGCGCTCAGCCTCGGTGACGGCGTCCGCAGGCACGGCGAGTTCCTCATGGACCTGTTCGACACGTACGGCTGGTCCTGGACCTACTGGGTGTGGGAGCCGGGTTTCGCCTCATCGGAGGCCGCTGCGACGCTGACCCGTCCCCGCCCCGTCGCCTTCGCCGGCACCGCAGAGTCCTGGTCGGTGCGCGACGGTGGGCTGGTCGCCACCTGGATCGGCGACGACGGCGAGCAGCCGTCGGTGTTCTTCGTCCCGGAGACGGGCGAACCCCGTCGCGTCACCGTCCTGTGTGACGGCGTCGAGGTCGAGGCAGCACAGCAGGGGCCCTGGATTCTCATCGACCCCGCGCCCGGCCGCTTCGAGCTGAGCGTGGAGCGGTAGGGGCGGCGATGGCGCTCCCGTTCAAGCACAAGCTGCTGCTGGCGACGCCCCTGCCGGCGACGTGGATGTCGAACGTCATCATCCACAACGTCTACATCAAGTTCTACACGGACGTCATCGGGCTCTCGCCGGAGTACGTGGGGTGGGTCTACCTCGCATTCAACCTGTGGAACATCCTCAACGACCCGATCTTCGGGGTGCTGCTCGACAAGATGCGGTACCGCCCCGGCCGGGGGAAGTTCCTGTTCGTCATGCGGCGCACGATCCCGCTCATGCTGGTCGGACTGGCGGCCATGGCGTGGAGCAGCCCGTCCTGGCCGCAGGGCGTGATCCTCGCCGTCTTCCTGCTGGAACTCTTCCTCTTCGACGTCGCCTCGACGCTCTACATGATCTCGGCCGTCAGCTACGGCTACCTGGCCGCACCCACCCGCGAGGACCGGATCGACGTCGAGGTCGTCAAGGCGTGGGTGGGCAACATCACCTCGGCCTTCGCGACCATCCTGGCCACCCAGCTCCTGGTCGGTGACGCCATCACCGAACACACCACGCTGGCCACCATCCTGATGGGGGTCGTGGTCCTGAACGCTGCCCTCTATCTCGTGCCGGCAATCAAGCTGAAGGATCCGCCCGAGCTCTATGAGCGGGGCGACGCGGGAGATCAGGCGGTCTCCTGGAAGCAGCTGAAGAGCGACGCGAAGTCGATCTTCTCGATGCGGGCGTTCTGGGCCTGGTTCGGGTTCGGCACCACCGCGATGGCACCCATGGGCATGTACTTCACGGCCTTCCTGTACCTGATGGACCACGTCATCCGCAGCTCGGGGATCGAAGCGACCATCACCGACGTCGGCTCCATGGTCGTCGTGCTCCTCCTCCTGCCGCTGGTGGCCAGGGCCATCAAGCGGCTGGGCAGCCGCACCGCCATCTTCATCGCCTTCGTGCCGTACCTGGGTGGCCTGGCTGCGCTGTTCTTCGTGACCCAGTGGTGGCAGGTGCTGATCAGCTACATGTTCATCATGACCGGCAGGTACACCATCATGACGGCGGGCGTCGCGCTGGAGGGGGCGCTCATCGACGACAACGAGCGGCTCACCGGGACGCGCAAGACAGGCTCGTTCGCCTCGCTGCGGGCCCTGATGTCCGCTCCGGTCACCGGCACGCAGACCACGATCTTCCTGTGGGTCATCGCGGCCTACGGCTACGACCAGGCGGCGCAGGTGCAGTCGGAGACGGCACAGTGGGGAATCAGATTCGCGACGGCGGGCGTGCCGATCATCTTCGGCCTCATCGGGATCGTCGCGCTGCTGTTCCTGCCGTACACCAGGCGGGTGGAGGCCGAGATCAGCGAGTTCTCGCGTTCCCAGCGGGGCGAGGGAACGGCCTTCCGGGACGGTGGAGGAGGCGCGGGTCCGGCGGGCGAGGCTCCGGAGCGCGCTCCCGGCGCTGAGCGCCTGGAGGATGAATACGCTCCGGAGTGAGCCGGGACGTCCTGGGGTGACTGTCACCCCAGGACGCCGGCGGCTCAGGCCGCGGGCTTGCCGATCCGGACCCTCCATACAGTGGGGCCCTGCTCGAGGTAGTCCCACGTGAACTGGTTCTTGAACTCCGCGTCGAACTGGTACCAGAGCGGCTTCGGGTCGTGGTCGTTGACCAACTCGAAACCCTTGCCCGACTCGAGGGCGTGATAGTTCTGCAGAATCAGTTCGTGCCGCCGCTGCGGCGGGTCGTTGCGGACGTCGAGCTTGGGGTCGTCGCTCATGCTTCCTCCATGGTGTCGGGTGAACTGGTCGTACCAGGTCGGGTCACCTGCGGTAGTCGGGCGAGGTAGTGCATCGCGCCGTTGATCCGCTCGGCCTGGCGAGGAGCGTCATCGCGCAACGCGAGCCAGGCCTGGGCGGCCAGCCGGTTGGCTCCGTCGGGGTTGCCCGATCGGCCGAGGGCCCGCAGGGTCTTGATCAGATAGCCGACCGTCGCGGCGAGGGGCTCCTCGGGCCCAGCTTCGGCTGACATCCTCTTCCCTCCTGATTAACACGAAAGATTCGTGATAAAAACCACCTTAGCCCTGCCTGGTGGGGGAGTGGCACGGTGTCCGAGACGGCGCTCAGGCGTCCTGACACACCCATCCGGCGGGCAGGGTTCCGCTCTCGAACAGGTCCCGCACGCGGGTGCGCTCATCGTCGTCGAGGTCGGCGTCCATGTGGGGGTAAATGATCGGCTCCTCCTTCGCGTTGTGGGTCTCCAACAGCGCCAACAGGTCGCGGCAGGCCCCGTCCAGGTCCTCACCGGCCGCTGGGGCCGCGACACGCCGCTCGAGATCGTCCATGCGCCGCCACAGCTCACCGTGCTCACGCCGCATCACCATCAACGGCATCCGCAGGGGGCCCGGCGGGAGATTGGGAAAGACGATCTCCTCCTCGAGATAGATGTGACGACGCAGCGCCTCCACCGCGCGCAGAAGCGGCGCGGTGCGGAGCACCTGGTCGGTCTCGGCCGAGGCGAGGAAATCCTCGATGGCCGTGTCGATCTCGTGATGTTCCCTGGTGAATGCGGCGGCGAGAGAGACCTCGTCGGACACGTCGGGGCCTGTGACCATGGTCGTCCTCCTTGGACCGGCCCGATCAGGGTGCCCGCACGACGCCGTCTCAGGGCCTGCGTCGACCATAACCCGCGCCGGCGGGGCGGACGCGGAGTCCTGTGCATTCCCGGCCCCTGGAAGCGCTGCTCACCGTTAGCGTTGGGCCATGCGGACAACAGCACCGACCACGCCGGCGCACCAGGGCTGGGTGACGCGGGCCGTCGAGACACTGTCGCCCGGCTACTTCGCCATGGTGATGGGAACCGGCATCGTCTCCATCGGGCTGCACGAGGTCGGCTGGTCGACCCTCTCGCTGGCGCTGCTGATCGTCGCGGCGGCCTCCTACGTCGGTCTGTGGGGGCTGTACGTGTGGCGGGCCGTTGCCTTCCGGCGGGCGATGCTGCACGACCTCCGCAGCCCGGAGACCGCCTTCGCGTACTTCACCGTCGTTGCCGCCACCGACGTGCTCGCGGTCCGGTTGCTGGCGGCCGGGCTCAGCGGTGTGGCCATGGCCCTGGTCGGATTCGCGGCGCTCGTGTGGTTCGTCTTCGGCTACCTGCTGCCCTGGCAGGTACTCATGCGTCGTGACGGCGGACCGATCCTGGCCCGGGTCAACGGGACGTGGTTCATCTGGGCGGTCGCCAGCCAGTCCCTGGCCATCGGCATGAGCATGGTCCAGCCCCTCGTGCGGCAGGGACAGGCCTGGCTCGCGCTGCTCGCCGTGCTGTCCTGGTCGGTCGGCGTTGCCCTGTACGCCGCCGTCGCCATGCTCGTCCTGCTGCGGATCGTGCACTACGGCATCACCGCCGAGCAGTTCGAGCCCCCGTACTGGGTGGCAATGGGGGCGATGGCGATCGCGGTGGTGGCCGGAAGCCGCATCGTGGAGATGGATCCGAGCCCCATGGTGGCAGCGACCGGCCGCCTGATCGCCGGCACCGTCGCCATCTTCTGGACCTTCTGCCTGTGGCTCATCCCCATGCTGATCGGGGCCGGGTTCTGGCGACACGTCAGACACCGCGTTCCGCTGGCCTACGTTCCGACACTGTGGTCGATCGTGTTCCCCGTCGGCATGTTCGCGGTGGCGTCGATCAACCTGGGCCGCGTCGACCGGCTCCCGATCGTCGAGGGGATCGGAACGGCGACGGTGGTGGTCGCAGCGGCGGTGTGGCTGGTGGTCTTCGCGGCGATGATCCGGCACTACGTGCGCTCGGCGACAGGACGCGGACCGGTCGCGGCGAGTGGGTCGCAGTCGACGATGGGAGGGGTCGGCTCGTGACGTCGAACCAGGCGCTCGATGACCCGCAGCGACGGGTCGTCGCGCGGTGGGCGGCCGCGTGTGCCGGGCGGGTGGCTCCGCTCTTCGTCGCGGACCCGGTCGCCGAGGAACAGATCCGCGATGCGCTCGCCCGCACCCTGGCCTACGCAGGCGGCGGGAGCACGGCGGCCGAGGAGATCACGAAGCGGATGATCGCCGTCAAGGCCGCGGGCGCCGCCACGACTCCAGCCGGGGCCGCGGCGGCGCGATCGGTGGCCCAGGCCTCCGCCGTCGCCCACATGGGGGCCCACGCGCTGGGGGCGGCTGCGTACGCCGTGAAGGCGGTCACCGTCGCCGAGGGGGAGACGGTCGGACGCGCCGAGCTCGCCTGGCAACTGGCGGAGCTGACCCTTGAGGAACGCGAGGTGCTCGGTCTCCTGCCGCACCTCGGAACGGACTCGGGCGGACCGCTCGGCCCCGGACTGCTGTCGCGCGGAATCCTCGGTGACGTCATCCGCGAGATCCAGGCCGCGCTCAGAGGTTGAGTCTGTTACGTCCGGGGCCCCGAGGGGATCCTGATCGGCCTGGCGGAGGAGTTGGGCTGACGAGCCGACGGTGTCAGTCCAGGCTGGGCCGGCGACGGCCCCGCTTCGTCTCGCCCCGGGAACGCTTGGCCTCGAGTCGTCGCAGCTGGGAGCCGCGGGTCGGCTTCGTCGCCCGGCGGGCCCGCGGAGGCGGGGCGAGCGCCTCCCGCAGGAGAGACGCGAGGCGGAGCCGGGCGGTGGCACGGTTGCGCAACTGCGAGCGGTGTTCCGCCGCGCTGACCGTCAGCGTGGTGCCGACGAGTCGAGCCGCGAGGCCGGCGAGCGCCCGCTCGCGCTGGGCATCGCTCAATGCCGTCGTCGCTGCCAGGTCGAGGCTCAGCTGGACGCGGGAGTCGCTGGTGTTCACGCCCTGGCCTCCGGGGCCGGACGCGTGCGTGAACTGCTCGGCCAGTTCATGCGCCGGGATGCGCAGGCCCTGGGGGATGCCGGGACCCGGCGGCACGTGCAGATCATCCATGGAGATGATCCTGCCGCATCGCCGGGCAGGCCCGGCTAGTTGCAGTTCGGGCAGTCGCCACCCATGAGGGGCAACTCGATGAAGCAGCTCGGGCAGACCGGTGCGCGGAGCTCGACAGGCTCCGGCTTGCGGCGGGTCGTCGTCGCGGCTGGGGTCTTCGACCGCGCGCTCATGGGACGGGCATCCTCCGGCACTGCGTCGCAGAAGGCGCGGTAGCAGGCGAGGCGGCTCTCGGCCGCGTGGCGTTCCCGGTCCGACTTCGTCTCGAACGGCGGGAGCCCCTCAGCCTGGCGGACGGCGTCGTAGACGGGGGCGACGTGACCGTCACGCGGATTCACCGCGAGCGACAGGAGCGGCGGCAGATCGCGACCCTGGCAGGCCGTCGCCGCGAGCCGGAGCACACCGCCGAGCCATGTGCGCGACTCGCTGCTCGTATGAACACCGGAGCGGCGCTGCACCTCCGCCGCCAGCTCCGGGTAGGTGATGGTGGCGCCGTAGTGGGAGGCGGTTTCGCGCAACACGCCGACCGCCTCACGCGCCCAGGGCACCTGGCCCGCTTTGCTACCGACGATCTTCTTGATGGCTGGGGGTGCGCTGTTCACATACCCCATTTTCCCACGGATCCGAGGGGCGAATTACCACCCCCGGCCGAGAGCCCGGTCCCAGGCTGTGCCGTCGGGGGCGGTCCCGGAGGGTTACGGCTTCTCAAGTACCTGTTCGCTGACCGGCGACTCGTTTCCTGCCATGTTGAAACCGACGGCGCAGAAGCGGACCGGCAACTCCTCAGCCTCGATGAAGAACGACTGTCGGCGGTAGGGGAAGTAGGCGTCCCGGTCGGCGCAGTCGGTGCTCGCTGGTGGGCCGTAGAGCACGTGGAGGTTCGCGATGTCGGGGATCTCGAACAGCGGGTCCACCATGACGCCCCCGTCGCCCAGGCCGCTGACGGCCAGCCGCGGCGCAGTCGCCGAGCCCACGCCGTCGCTGCTGAACACGAACCTGGCGGCGGCGTCCTCCTTGCCGGGGACGGCGGCGCACACCAGCGAGAATCCGTGGGTCCCCGGGAGGGAGACCGGCAGCTGGGCGGTGTCCGCCGACGGGTCGACGGCGACCACGTCGGCATCCGCGTAGGCGGCCGGGTCGGTGCAGGTGCGACCGTCGCCGATCGGCAGCCCCTGGAGCACGGCGACCTCGACGCCGGCGCCAGGGAGGATCTCCAACTCGGCCCGAATCCGGCCTCGTCGACGCCGTCGAGGTTGTAGATGCCGCCGCCGTTGACCGCGTCGAGGGTCGTCCCGGGAAGCGGGCAGGCCTCGCCCAACGCGAAGACGCCGTCGACGAAGCAGGAGCCTATCCCCGCGATGTCGACGCCGTAGCTGGTGTCCGGCTCGAACGTGGCGGTCGTGCCCGACACCTCACACGGCTTGCCGAGGTAGCAGGTGTCGCCCAGCTCCGGGGAGACTCCGCCGTTGGTGGTGTTGATGACCGACACGATCTCGCCGTCCGCGATGAGCGGGGAGCCGCTGGAACCGCCGAGCACGCCGGGGCAGTCGTTGCGCGTGGCGTCGAGCCAGAGCCACTTGTGCTCGATCAGATCGACGGTCGCGCCGACGGTGCAGTCGCCCTTCCGGAGAACCTGCTCCTCGATGTCGACGCGCCAGCCTATCGACCGCCGTCACGGCCAGGCCACGGCCCTGCAGTGCCGCCTTTCGGGCATGGCCCGGACCCTGCTCAGCCGGAGGGTACCGTTGGTGGTAGCTTTCGGCGTTCGCCCTTGGCATCCGGACGAGGCGTTCGCGCCCCGACACAGGACAGGGGCCGATCATGCCCAGTTCCACTCTCGACAGGCCGCAGGCTCGCACGTGGCGACGCTACGTCGATGCGTCTGACTATCCGCCGCTGATCCGCGCCTACACCGAGGTGTCCCAGCGGGTGAAGGAGCAGGGCCTCCTGCGCCGCGCAGGCTGGTTCTACCTGATGGTCGGCGTGCTGATCGTTCTCGGTCTCAGCGGTGCCGTCACCGGTTTCGTGCTGCTCGGAAACAGCTGGTTCCAGCTGCTCATCGCCGCTGCGTTCGGCGTCCTGTTCACCCAGGTGGCGTTCCTGGCACACGAGGCCGGCCACAAGCAGATCCTCACCAGCGCCCCTGCGAATGCCCGGCTCGCGCGTATCCTCGCCGGGACGATCGGCATGAGCTTCTCGTGGTGGGACAGCAAGCACACCCGCCATCACGGCAACCCGAACCGCGTGTCGAAGGACCCCGACATCGCGATCGACACCATCTCCTTCGTGGAGGAGGACGCGGCCACCGCGAGGGGCCTGCGTCGCTGGATCACGCTGCGCCAGGGCTGGCTGTTCTTCCCGCTGCTCACGCTCGAGGGGCTGAACCTGCACCGGCTGAGCTTCCAGCACCTCTTCTCCAGGGGAGCCGTGAAGGGGCGCTGGATCGAGCTGGCCATCGTGTTCGGCAGGTTCGCCCTCATCCTGGTGCCGGTGTTCCTCCTCCTGCCGGTCGGCATGGCGTTCGCCTTCATGGGCGTGCAGCTCGCGGTCTTCGGCGTGTACATGGGGGCCTCGTTCGCGCCCAACCACAAGGGCATGCCCGTGATCGCCCCTGACGCGAAGCTCGACTTCTTCTCCAAGCAGGTGCGTACCTCGCGGAACATCCGCGGCGGCTGGTGGGCGACGAGCCTGCTGGGCGGCCTGAACTACCAGATCGAGCACCACCTCTTCCCGAACATGCCCCGCCCGCACCTGCGGAAGGCGAGGGCGATCGTGCGCGAGTTCTGCGAGAAGCTCGACGTGCCGTACACCGAGACGTCGCTCCTCACGTCGTACGGCATCGTGATCCGCTACCTGAACGAGGTGGGTCTCGCGGCGCGGGACCCGTTCGAGTGCCCGATCACGGCCCAGTATCGACGCGTCTGATTCGACACTGTCGGCGAGGGGCAACGGGCCCCTTGGAGTGAGGGCGTAGCGGTGACGTTTAAGTCATCGGTGGAAAACGCCGCCCTCGACTTGCGCACGCCGTGGAAAAGCGTAGGCTAATGAGCTGCCCGGAGCGTCACTGCACGGGCCCAGCGACCTTCCCACACACCCCCACGTACTGCCTCTACGAGCGCGCGAAGAAACTCCATGAACAACCTGACCGTCGGTGCGCCGACCCGCGTTATTGTCGCCTTCACCATCCCTCTCCTCATCGGCAACCTGTTCCAGCAGGTGTACCAGTTCACCGACGCCGCGGTGGTCGGCCGCATGATCGGCGTCGACGCCCTCGCGTCCGTCGGTGCCACCGGCAGCCTGATGTTCCTGCTCCTCGGCTTCACCTTCGGTGCCTCCGGGGGCCTGGCGATTCCGATCGCCAGGGCGTTCGGCGCTGGCGACATGGCGCTGATGCGCCGGTACTTCGCCAATGCGATCCTCGTCTCCGTCGGTATCGCGGCCCTGGTGGCCGCGGTCGGCGTCGTCGGCGCACGCTCCCTCCTGCGGCTGATGCAGACGCCGTCCAACCTGATGGCCGACGCCGAGGTCTTCCTCGTCATCTCCTTCTGGGGCGCGCCTATCGTCATGGCGTACAACCTGCTCGCCGCCGTCATCCGCGCATTGGGTGACAGCCGCACGCCGCTGTACTTCCTGATGATCAGCTGCGTCATCAACGTCGTGCTCGTCGTCGCCTTCATCGGCGGGCTCGGCTGGGGCGTGGCTGGCGCGGCCCTCGCGACGGTGCTCGCGCAGCTGATCTCGGTGATCCTCTGCCTGGCGCTCATCGCGCGTCGTATGCCGCACCTCCACCTGACGCGCGCCGACTGGCGCTCCGCGCCGGGTGAGCTCGGCGAGGTGCTGCGCCCCGGCCTGGCCATGGGCTTCCAGATGTCGGTGATCGCCATCGGCGCCGTCATCCTGCAGTACGCCATCAACGGTCTCGGCTCCGATGCGGTCGCCGCGTTCACCGCGGCCGCCCGTGTCGACCAGCTGGCCGTCGCTCCGCTCGCGTCGTTCGGCCTGGCCCTGACGACCTTCGTGGCGCAGAACCGCGGCGCCGGCCGCTGGCACCGCATCCGCCACGGCGTGTGGCGGATCAGCCTCCTGACGTGGATCCTCGCGGTCATCCTCGGCGCGTTCGTCATCCTCGCCGGTGAGCCGCTCGCGCAGCTGTTCGTCGGCAGCGGCTCCCCGCAGGTCGTCGAGGCCGCGCACGGCTACCTCGTCGTGCAGGGCCTGCTCTACCCGATCCTGGCCAGCGTGTTCGTGCTGCGCAACACCGTCCAGGGGCTCGGGGAGACGCTGATCCCGACGATCGGCGGCTTCATGGAGCTGATCCTGCGGGCCGCCGCCGGCCTCCTGCTGGTGGTTCCGCTCGGCTTCTTCGGCGTGGCGCTCGCCGCCCCGCTCGCCTGGATCGGTGCCCTGATCCCCGTGGCGATCTGCTGGTTCGGCTGGCGGCGCGCGATGTTCGGACTGGCGGACGGCGCCGACGAGCCCCTGCGGGCCGGTCGTCTCCGCGTGGCTCGCGCCTCCTGACGCTGGCCGGTCCGTCCCCCGCCCCTCCCGCGGGGCGGGGGACGACTAGGCTGACGGCATGAACGCCGACGTCCAGCCACCGGCCGGGCCCGGGCCCCGACCTGCGATCCTGCTCCGCCCGGTCATCAACGAGGACGAGTTCCCCGTGCTCGTCGAGGTCTGGCGCAGCGCCGTCGACGCCACCCACGATTTCGTCGAGGAGGCCGACCTCTGGGAGATCGAGGCAATGCTGGCCGCCGCCTACCTGCCGAACGCCCGCGTCACCGTCGCCGAGGTGGACGGTCGTCCCGTGGGGTTCACCGGCACGGCCGACGGGCGCCTCGAGATGATGTTCGTCCACAACGACCACCGGCACCACGGCGTCGGATCAGCACTGCTCGACCACGTCATCCGGGAGGAGAGCGTGGTGGAACTCGAGGTCAACGAGCAGAACCAGCAGGCGCTCGGCTTCTATCTTGCCCACGGCTTCGAGGTGTCGGGCCGCAGGGACGTCGACGACGCGGGCCGCCCCTACCCGCTGCTGCACCTGACGCTCCGCTCGCCGAGCATCTCGGCACGGCCCGATCGTCCATGAGTAAGCGGCTGGCCTGATGGGTGCCGGTCACTCTCACGCGCCGGCGTCAGGCCACCGCGGGGCCCTTGCCGTCGTCGTCGCGCTCACCGGTTCGGTCGTGGTGGCCCAGGCTGTCGGCGCCGTCCTCACTGGCAGCCTGGCGCTGCTGACGGACACGGTCCATGCACTCACCGACGTCGCAGGGCTGATCGTTGCGCTGGTCGCGGCGACGCTGATGACCCGCCCGGCCTCTGGGCGTCGCACCTGGGGGTTCCGCCGGATCGAGGTCATCGCCGCATTCGGCCAGGCCGCGCTGCTGCTCGCCGTCGGCGGGTATGCGGCCGTCGAGGGCATCCGCCGCCTCATCAACCCGCCGGAAGTACCCGGGCCGGAACTTCTGTTCTTCGGCGTCATCGGGCTGGCCGCCAACGTGGCAGGCATGCTCATCCTCAGCTCCCGTCGCGATCACAACATGAACATGCGGGCGGCGTTCCTCGAGGTCGCCAACGACGCCCTCGGCTCGCTCGGCGTCATCGTCTCCGCCATCGTGATCGCCACCACCGGCTACCAACGCGCCGACGCGATCGCAGCGCTGTTCATCGCCGCCCTCATCGTGCCCAGGGCGCTGCTGCTCCTGCGGGACACCGCCCGGGTGCTGATGGAGTTCGCGCCGCCGGACCTCGACCTGGAGGAGTTGCGTGTGCACCTCGGTGGGGTTGAGCATGTCGAGTCCGTGCACGACCTGCACGCCTCGACGGTCGCGACGGGGCTGCCGGTGCTCACCGCTCACGTGGTGGTGGGGGAGGAGTGCTTCCATGACGGCCACAGCGTCGAGATCCTGGAGTCGCTGCGGGAGTGTGTCGCGGCCCACTTCTCGGTGGCGCACGCGACGTTCCAGCTCGAGCCTTCCGGTGCCTGTCGCGTGGAGGGGCGCGACGACGGGTGTGCCGCCTGACGGGAGTCGGCGGACCTGCCACAATGACGGCTGCCCCCGACTCAGGAGCTGCAATGTCGCACTGGTTCACCGACGCCCGGTTCGGTCTCTTTGTCCACTTCGGCCTCTACAGCGCTGCCGCCCGGCACGAGTGGGTCCGCAACTACGAGCGTCTCACCGACGCCGAGTACCAGCAGTACTTCGACCACTTCGACCCCGACCGCTTTGACGCGGGCGCCATCGTGGCGGCGGCCAAGGCGGCGGGCATGGGATACGTCGTCCTCACCACGAAGCACCACGAGGGCTTCGCGCTGTGGGACTCCGCGCTGACTGACTACTCCTCGCAGGTCGCCTGCGGCCGCGACCTGGTCCGCGAGTTCGTCGACGCCGCCCGGGTGGCGGGGCTCCGCGTGGGGCTCTACCACTCGCTCATCGACTGGCACCACCCCGACTTCACCGTCGACTGGGTCCACCCCCTCCGCGACGACCCGGCCGGCGAGGCGCTCAACGAGGGCCGCGACATGGCTCGCTACCGGGAGTTCCTGCACGGCCAGGTCCGCGAGCTGCTCACCGGCTACGGGCCCATCGACTATCTCTTCTACGACTTCACCTACCCGGAGACGAAGCAGGGCTGGCGCGGCAAGGGCCCGGAGGACTGGGGCGCCGAGGCGCTGCTCGCGATGTGCCGCGAGCTGCAGCCCGACATGCTGATCAACGACCGCCTCGGCATCCCCGCCGACTTCGTGACCCCGGAGCAGTACCAGCCGACCCAACCACTCGAGCGCGACGGCGTGCCGCAGGTGTGGGAGGCGTGCCAGACGATGAACGGGTCGTGGGGCTACCACCGGGACAACGTCGACCACAAGCCGGCGGTGCTGTTGGCGCAGATGCTCGCCGACTCCGTCTCCATGGACGGCAACATGCTGCTCAACATCGGCCCCGACGGCCGCGGGGCGATCACGCCGCACGACGCGGCGACCCTTGCCGAGCTGGGGGAGTGGATGGACCTGCACCGCGACGCCGTCGTCGGATGCGGGCATGCCCCCTTCTCTCCGCCGCGGGAGGGCGTCTACACGTTGCGCGGCAACCGCCTCTACCTGCACCTGCACGCCTGGCCGCTGGGCTTCGTCCACCTGCCTGAGCTTGCGGGCAAGGTCAGCTACGCACGGCTCCTGAACGACGGATCGTGGCTCAGGACCTCCGTCAGCGACCCCTCACAGCAGGCGTCCCACATGACGCCCGCAGGTGAGGCCGAGGGCACCCTGACGGTGCACCTGCCCGTGCAGCGCCCGGACGTGCTCATCCCCGTCATCGAGCTGACGCTGGCCTGATCAGGGGCCAGGGGAAGGTCCTCGAGGGCCAGTGCCGCCGCCCCGAGCAGGACGGCGTCGGCGCCCGTGCGGGCGGCCTCTATCCGCAGCGTCTGCGTGACGAGCGGGTGGCAGCTGGCGTACACCCGGCTGCGGACGGCCGCGAGGAACGGCTCCGACGAGCTCATCGAGCCGGTGAGGAACACGGCGTGGGGGTTGAAGAAGTTCACGACGCCGGAGAGCACCTGGCCGAGATGCGTGCCGGCCCCCGGACGAGCCTCGTCGCGGTGACGTCCGCGTCGCGGGCCAGGGCGAGCGCCTCCTCAGTGGTGGAGACGTCGTAGCCGACCGCGCGCAGCTGCCGCACGACCCCGGCGCCGCTGGCCACCGTCTCCAGGCAGTTGAGGTTGCCGCAGGAGCAGGGGACCTCCTCGTCGGTGTCGATCCGGGTGTGCGTGATGTCGCCGGCGGCGGAGGTGGCCCCGTGGTGCAGCCGCCCGTCGACGATGATGCCCGAGCCGATGGCGGTCCCCGCCTTGACGGTGATGGAGTGGTGGGCGAGCCCGAGCCGCTGCCGGTGTTCGCCGAGGGCCGCGAGGTTCGCGTCGTTGTCGACGGCGACCCTCACGCCGAACCGCTCCGTCAGGTGGTCGCGCACGTTGTACCCCTGCCAACCCGGCATGCGCGAGGGCTGATCGACCCCGCCGAGATCGGGATTGACCGGGCCCGGCAGGGAGACGCCGATGGCGCGGATCGGCGCGTCGTGGAACTCGTCGAGGGCCGCGGCCACCGTCTCCAGGGTCGGCACCGGGCCGTCGGCCAGCGTCAGCGGGATCATCACCGACTCCAGCAGCGCGCCGCTGAGACCGTGGCGCCCCAGCCGGGCGTGCCCGCCGCCGAGGTCGACGGTCAGCACCTCGCCCTGCCCCTCCGTGACCCGCAGCACCCGCGGACGGCGGCCGCCCCGGGACTTGCCCGCACCCCCCTCATGCAGCAGCCCGGCGTCGAGGAGCCCCTGGACGCGCAGCCCGACCGTCGAGGGGCGAGCCCGAGCACCTCGGCGAGCTCGCTGCGGGAGCCGGCCTCACCGCTGGCGACAAGCTCGAGGATCCGCTGGCTGTGCCCGTCTGCGGCAGTCTCGCGGGGAATCGGCATATTGTTCCTTCGTGATCGAACTAAGTTCAGGGTAAGTCATCCACCGTTGTCGTGTCGAGAGGCCCCCGGGGTAAGGTCACCGTTTCATAACATTCGTGGACCCCCTTCCGTTCCGTGCTCCGTCATGCCACGATAACTTCATTCAGAACCGTGGGAAGTTGGTTCGATGGTCGAAATAACCCCCACAACCTTTCAAGGAGGAAAGTCAATGAAGAAGATTCGCATGGGCGCAGTGGCACTGGCCACGGGTGCCGCGATCGCGTTGACGGCGTGCGGCGGCGGAGGCGGCACCCCGTCTCCCGGGGCCACCACGGGCGGTGGCGGCGATGCCGGTGCCACCATCGTCGTCGACATGTGGGCAGGCAGCGAGGATGACACCGCCGCCCTCGAAGCCCAGATGGACGTCGTGAAGAAGCAGAACCCCGACATCAAGGTCGAGCTCCGCACCGCACCCTGGGGTGACTTCTTCACGAAGCTGACCACCAACATGGCCTCGAACAACATGGCCTGTGTCACGGGCATGAACTCCGGCATGCTGGCCAGCTACACCGAGGGCTTCGCCGCCCTCACCGAGGACGACCTGAAGACGGCCGGCCTGGCCGTGTCCGACTTCGCCCCCGGGGCCACCGAGATCCTCCAGAACAAGGGCAATCTCTACGGCCTTCCGTTCGACGTCGCCACCATGGTGACCTACTACAACGAGGACCAGCTCACCGCAGCCGGCGCGAAGATCCCCGAGATCGGCTGGACCTTCGACGACTTCGAGGCCGCAGCCAAGGCCGCGACGAAGGACGGCAAGTACGGCTTCGGCATCGGCATGGGCGGCTTCCAGTGGCAGGCGCTCCCGATCGCCAAGGCAGGCGTCCAGCCCGTCACGCAGGACGGCAAGCTGCAGCTCACCGACCCGGCGTTCCTCGACGCCGCGGCCTGGTACGCCGGCCTCGTGACCGAGCAGAAGGTCGCCTCCCCGGTCGCCTCCGCCTCGGACACCGGCTGGGGCGAGAACCAGTTCAGCGGCGAGAACGCCGCCATGGCCGTCGACGGCACCTGGAACGCCGTCGGCTACCTGACCAACGACGCCGGCTTCAAGGCGGGCATGGCCCGCTGCCCAGCGGCGACAAGGGCAACCTGAGCCTTGTCCTCGGCTCGGGCTACGGCATCGCCAAGAACTGCGACAACAAGGAGGCGGCGCTGAAGGTGCTCGGCTCGCTGCTCAGCAAGGACTCGCAGGATTCGATCGCCTCGTCCGGCCGTAGCTACCCGGCCCGCGCCGAGAGCCAGCCGCTCTACTTCGAGTCGCTCGATGAGGCCTACCGCGACGACGTGAAGGCCGTGTTCGAGGCCGCGTTCGCCAACGTCCAGGGCCAGTACGTCTCCGACAACTGGGCCAAGGTCGACACGTTCGTCCAGCCGGAGCTGGTCAGCGTCTACAACGGGCAGGCCGACATGAAGACCGTGCTCGAGACCGCTCAGCAGCAGTTCGGGAGCTGAGTCGACCGATGACAACGACTACCGCGCGGTCATCTCGCGGGAAGCTCGCCAGGATCGAGGCGCGCCAGGCGCTGGGCTTCGCAAGCCCAGCCCTGGTGGGCCTCGCCCTGTTCACGATCGTGCCGGTCGTCTTGTCCATCGTGATGAGCTTCTTCGACTGGCCGACGTTCGGCGAGCGGACCTTCAACGGAGGAGCCAACTACGCCAAGCTGCTGGAGGAGCCCAACTTCCTCCCTGCCCTGCGTAACTCCCTGGTGTTCACGGTGCTCTACGTGCCCGCCAACATCATCTTGTCCCTGCTGCTCGCGATCGGGCTCGGCCCGAGGATCCGCGGCCGCAATGCTCTGCGCGTCCTCTTCTTCATCCCGGTCGTGACCCCCATGGTGGCCAACGTGCTGGTCTGGAAGATGCTGCTGCAGCCCCAGGGCCTCTTCAACGGCATCGCCACCAGCTGGTTCGGCGTGCAGCTGCCCAACTTCCTCGCCGACAAGAACTGGGCCATGATCATGGTCGTCGTCATGAGCGTCTGGCAGGGGCTCGGCTACAACATGCTGATCTTCTCCGCCGCGCTCGAGCAGCTGCCGGACTCCGTGCTGGAGGCGGCCGCGATCGACGGCGCCTCGGGCTGGCGAGTGACCTGGAGCATCATCCTGCCGATGATCTCGCCGTCGATCTTCTTCGCCGCCGTGATGACGATGATCACGTCGCTGCAGGTCTTCGCGCAGCCGCAGCTGCTCACCGGCGGCGGTCCCGGCAACGCCACCCTCCCCTTGGTCATGTGGATCTACAACCAGGGCTTCAAGTTCCAGGACCTCGGCCTGGCCGCGGCCGGAGCCTGGATCCTGTTCGCGTTGATTATCCTCATCACCGCGCTGCAGTTCGGGGCCCAGAAGAAGTGGGTGCACTATGAGCATTGATCAGGATCTCTCCGAGCGGGCCATGCACGCCCTCGACGACGGCGGCGACGACCGGACGCCGGCCCAGCCGTCACGCGCCCGTGCCCCGCTCAGCGCCGGTCAGCGTGTCCGACTGGTGCTCGCGCACGTCACGATCTATCTCGCCGCCGCGCTGTTCATGCTGCCGCTGGTCTACGCCTTCTTCTCGGCGCTCAAGCCCAACGGCGAGATGTTCGCCATGCCGCCGCGCCTCATCGGATCCGAGGTCCGGTGGTCGAACTTCGTCGACGTCTTCAAGTTCGGCCCCTTCTGGACCTACATCGGCAACTCGCTGTTCATCGCCGTCGCGGGCACCCTCGTGGTGCTCACCGTCTCGGCCTGCGCCGGGTATGCGTTCGGCCGGCTGCGCTGGAAGGGCAGGGACGTCGTCTTCATCGCGTTCCTCGCCACGCTCATGGTCCCGGCAGAGGTGCTTGTCATCCCCATGTTCCAGGTCATGCAGTGGTTCGACTGGGTCGACACCTACCAGGCCCTCATCTTCCCGTTCGCGTTCGGCGCGTTCGGCACCTTCCTGATGCGGCAGTTCTTCCGCGGCATCCCCCTGGAGATGGAGGAGGCTGCCCGCGTCGACGGCGCCGGCCCCATCCGCACCTTCCTGCTCATCATGCTGCCGCTGTCGAAGTCGGCGCTGGCCGTGCTGTCGGTGTTCACGTTCCTGTCGTTCTGGAACAGCTACCTCTGGCCGCTCATCGTGACCGTCGACTACAAGGCCCACGGCACGCTGCCGGTCGGCCTGGCCACGTTCTCGGGCCTCACCGGCACCCGCTGGGACCTGCAGATGGCCGCCGCGATCATCTCGATGGTCCCCACCACGCTGCTCGTGATCGTCCTGCAGAAGCACCTGGTCAAGGGCATCGCCATGGCCGGCCTCGGAGGACGGTGACGTGGAGGAACCCAGTGAAGTCGCCCGTGAGGTGCTCGCAGGCATCGACATAGGCGGCACCAAGATCGCGGCGCTGCTCGTGCTGCCCGACGGCGACGTCGTGGCCCGCGGGGTCGTCGCCGCGCCGTCCCGCGAGGGTGGCCCGGCGATGGCCGATGCCGCGGCCGGCCTCGTCCGGCGCCTGCTCGCCGAGACCGGCAGCACCCTGCTCGCGGCCGGCGTCGGCGCGGCGGGGGTCGTCGACCAGCGCAGCGGAGTGATCCGCGCCGCATCCGACACGTTCGTCGGCTGGGCCGGGTTCGCGCTCGGCCCCGAGATGGAACGACGGCTGCAGGCCCCCACCGCCGTCGAGAACGACGTCAACGCGTTCCTCCTCGGCGAGGTCGCCTGGGGTGCGGCCGAAGCCGCTGACGTGCTCGGCGTCATGCTCGGCACGGGAGTCGGCGGAGCGGTGGTGCTGGACGGTGAGCTGCGCTCCGGCCCGACCGGCGCCGCGGGCGAGATCGGCCACACCCCCGGCTACAGCCACCACGTCTGCACCTGCGGGCAGGTCGGGCACCTCGAGACACTGGCGTCCGGCCGGTCGATCGAGCAGCGCTACCTGGAGGCCACCGGCTTCGTCCGCACCACGTCCCAGATCGCCGACCTGGCCAGGGGCGGAGATGCCGAGGCGCTGGACGTGTTCCGCGGGGCGGGCAGGGCGCTCGGGCTCGCCTGCGTCGTGGCTGCGGGGATCCTCGACCTGACCGCCGTGGTGGTGGGCGGGGGAGTGACGCGCTCCTGGGATCTCCTCGAACCGGCTCTCCTCGACACCCTGCGCACCGACCCGCCGGTCTCTGGCGCACCGCTCACCGTCGTCCGTGGCACGCTCGGGGGCGACGCCGTCGCGCTCGGGGCCGCAGCCTCCGCGCGACACCGTCTACTCACCGCTGCCTGACCAGGAGAAACACCGACCATGCCGTCCGCAGACCAGATCTGGATGGGCCCCCTGCCCGCAGCCGACCCGCGGGGCCTCGCGGCCCCCCGGATCGGGATCGCCGGCATCTCGATCGAGTCCAGCACCTTCTCGCCTCACGTCTCGGGCGACGAGGCGTTCACGATCCGCACCGGGCCCGACCTGCTGGCCTACTACCCCTTCCTCGACGAGAGCCGCGACCTGCGCGAGGCAGCCGACTGGGTCCCGCTGACGCACGGGCGCTCGTTGCCCGGCGGCGCCGTCGCACCGGAGACGTACGCGGCGATGAAGCGGGCCATCCTCGACGGGATCGCCTCCGAGGGGCCGTTCGACGCGCTCTTCCTCGACATCCACGGGGCGATGAGCGTCATCGGCCTGGACGACGCGGAGGCCGACCTGGCCGGCGCCGTGCGCGACGCGCTGGGGCCGGACACGCTCGTGTCGGCCTCCATGGACCTGCACGGCAACGTGTCGCGGCCGCTGCTCGACGCGGTCGACCTCATCACCTGTTACCGGATGGCGCCGCACGAGGACTGGATGAACACCAAGGAGCGGGCGGTGTACAACCTGCTCACCCGCCTGCGGGGCGAACTCGGCGCCGACCCGCTCGCCCGCCGTCCCTGGAAGGCCTGGCGACAGGTGCCCGTCCTGCTGCCGGGGGAGAAGACCAGCACCCGGCTCGAGCCCGCCAAGGGCATCTATGACGCCGTCCCCGAGGTCGAGGCACTTCCCGGAGTGCTGGACGCCGCGATCTGGGTCGGCTACGCCTGGGCCGACGAACCCCGCTGCCAGGCCGCGGTCGTGGTGACCGGCGACGACACGGGCGTGATCGCACGTGAGGCCGAGCGGCTGGCCCGCCGCTACTGGGACGCGCGTGCCGACTTCGTGTTCGTCGGGCCCACCGCGACACTGCACGAGGCCCTCGACCTGGCCCTCGCGCCCGGCGCGGCCCGGCCGTACCTGATCTCCGACTCCGGCGACAATCCGACGGCGGGCGGCGCCGGCGACGTGTCCTGGACGCTGGGCGAACTGCTCACCCGCGACGACCTCGCCGCCGGCGACCGCACCGTCATCCACGCGTCGGTCTTCGACCCCGCCGCCGTCGCCACCCTGGCCGCGGCCGGCGTGGGGGTCCGTGTCACCGTCGATGTCGGCGGCCGCGTCGACCCCGGCCCGCGAGGCCCCGTCACGCTGACCGGAGAGGTGTTCTCGGTGACCGACGGCGACCCCGTCGCCGGCACCCAGGTCGTCGTGCGTGCCGGCTCGGTGCACGCCATCATCACGGAGCGGCGCAAGCCGTTCCACCACCTCGACGACTTCCGGCAGCTGGGGCTCACCCCGGAGGAGGCCGACATCGTCATCGTCAAGATCGGCTACCTCGAACCCGAGCTGTACGACCTGGCGCAGGACTGGACCCTCGCGCTCACCCCCGGCGGCGTCGACCAGGACCTGCTGCGCCTCGGGCACCACCGCCTCGCGCCCGGCGTCTACCCGTTCGACACCTCCGAATCCGATCCCGACCTGACCCCCGTCGTGACCCGCCGGGGAGAGGAGAGCCCCGCATGCTGAACTTCGAGACCCGCACCGGCCCCGACTTCGGAGCGGCCGCACCGACCTACCCGAGCTGCGGATGCCCGACTGGTACCGCGACGCGAAGCTCGGCTTCTTCATCCATTGGGGTCTCTACTCCGTCCCCGCGTGGGCGACGGCGCACGGGCCGGGTGGCGTGCTCGCGGAGGACGCCTACACGCATCACCAGTACGCCGAGTGGTACGGCAACACCGTGCGCATCGCGGGCAGCCCCACCTGGGAGCGGCACCAGCGGGTCTTCGGCACGGGCACCAGCTACGAGGACCTGGCCGACCTGTGGCACGCCGAGGCGTTCGACGCCGACGCCTTCGTCTCCGAGCTGGTCGGGGCGGGCGCCCGCTACGTCATCCCGACGACCAAGCACCACGAGGGCTTCTGCCTCTGGGACACGCCGACCACCGCGTTCAACTCGGTCCGGCGCGGCCCCCGCCGCGACCTGATCAGCGAACTGCACGACGCCACCCGCGCTGCCGGGGCCCGCTTCGGCGTCTACTACTCCGGGGCGCTCGACTGGCACGTCAGCGACTTCCCACCCATCGAGTCGGACACCGACCTGTTCCGCTTCCGCCGCCACGACAAGCTCTTCTCCCGCTACTCGGCGGCCCAGCTCACCGAACTGGTCGAGAAGTTCTCCCCGGATGTGCTGTGGAACGACATCGAGTGGCCCGACGGCGGGAAGGACGACGACGACGACTCTCTCGCCGCGCTCTTCCGCCGCTACTACGCGGCGGTGCCCGACGGCGTCATCAACGACCGCTGGGGCGTGCCGTACCACGGCTTCCTCACCCGCGAATACTCGCACGTGCCGGACATCATGGAGCCGGTCTGGGAGGCGACCCGTGGGCTCGGGTACTCCTTCGGGTACAACCAGGACGAGGACGCCAGCCGCTCCATGTCAGGCGCGCAGCTGATCCGGCTGCTCGTCGACGTCGTCAGCAAGAACGGCAACCTCCTCATCAACGTCGGCCCCCGCGCCGACGGCTCGATCCCCGAGCTCCAGCTGGCCGCCATGCGTGAGCTGGGGCGCTGGATGGGCCTCAACGGGCAGGCGATCTACGGCACCCGCCCGTGGCGTCGCGCCGGCGAGCCGGCCGGTGCTCCGCGCGCCTACACGACGACGGGGGAGACGGTGCACGTGCATCTGCTCGATCCCGCCGTCGGTGAACTGGAGTTGCCCGCCGAGTTGACCGGCCGCGGGGTGGGGGTCTGGAGCGGCGGGATCGCGGCGGAGCTCGACGGCTCCGGCGTCGTCGTCGTGCCGGAACAGGTGCGCGGCGAGCCCGTGGCGGTGCTCACGCTGCGCTGACCCGGCCGCATGGCCGGGCGGCGGCTCACCAGCTGGAGCCGCCGCCTCCGCCCATGCCGCCTCCGGCGCGTCCGCCGCCACTCGAACCGCCGCTGGAGCCGCCGCCGGACCAGCCGCCGCCGCCCCGGGAACCGCCGTCGCCCGCGCTCTGGAAGGCGTTGGAGACGCTCCGACCGGTCGCCTCTGCCGCCCGGCTGATGCCGTGGTTGACGCCAGCCATCGCCTGCCCCCGGATGCGGCGCTCCCCGACGTCGCCGGCCAGCGAGGCGACCACGTCGCCCAGCGGGACAGCCGGCAGTGCGGCGACCCAGTCGGCCCGGCCGGGCACCGCACGATGGTGCTCCCCGATCAGCCGGGCCCAGCTGCGTTCCAGCCCGAAGATGACGGCGTACGGGAGCAGCGGCTCGTAGAGCTTCAGGAGGACCTCGTCGTCGCCGTCCCCCACCCGCGGGGCGGTGGCCGTGCCCTGCAGCCAGGCGATGCGTTCGCCCTCCGACATCGTCATGAACCGTTCGAGCCCCCGCAGGTGCTGATAGGTGGCCTCGCCGGCGGGCGTCAGCCGCCCGGAGGTCGGGGTCCGGTAGAGCGCGGCCACCAGCAGCAGCGTCGCGACGAGGGTGGAAGTCAGAGCCCAGACCAGCGGCGCCTCGTGGAAGCGGACGGCGAACAGAGTGCAGGCGATGGCCACCATGATCAGCGCGATGTAGGCGGGGAGGAACCAGCCCGCGCCGCCGCCGTGGTAGCGCTGGCCCGCACCGTTGACGATCGAGCGGCGGCGGTCGAGCAGCGAGGCGCTGAGGTTGGGCTCATGCAGGCTGCGGCCCGCGAACATGCCGCGCATCAACGATCCCGTCCAGCGGTCGTCGAGTTCCTCCAGGCCGTCGACCCGCAGCGAGCTTGCCAGCCGGGTGAGTTTGCGACGGCCGGATCGCTCACGGCCCGGCGACGCCTCGGACCCCGCCGGCTCCGCCGTCGTGATCCGGGCCTCGCCGCGGACGACCGACGCCAGCAGCTGGGCGGTGAGCCCGCGGCCGGGCACGCCCCACACCTCCGCCGCGACCAGGGGTTCGATGTCCGCGGGCGGCTCGTAGTCGACAACGAGCACCGGGCGGCTGCGGAGGTAGCGGCCGATCAGGGGCGGCACCGTCACGATCAGCAGGGCCAGCAGCGCGAGTGCCGGCGGGACGGCGAGCCACACGGCGCCGGCGACAACGTGGTCGGTGGGGGTGTACGCCGTGGCGAACGTCCCCGGCGCGAAGCCGACGGCGATCGTCATCGTCTCGAACTGCCTGAGGTGGACGGCTTTGCTGTACAGGTCGACGGGGTCGGTGCCGCTGGTCTCCGTCCGGCAGGTCTGTGTCGATCCGGGAGGCCCCGCGTAGCAGGCGGTGTCGCCGTTCAGGCGGTCAGCGAGGGGGCGGGGCACCTGCACCGAGGCGGTCACGCGCCCGAAGGGCGTTCCCCAGCCGGTGCCGTTGACGTCCAGGTACAGCTCCTGGGCGCCGTCGCCCCTGTTGAGAGCGATGTCGGAGAGCAGGTAGGTGATCCGGTACTCCTGCGTGCCCTCGTGGAGAGTCGTGCGGTCCGAGCCGATCCGCAGCTCGATCGTGTCGTCGCCGTCGCTGAGGTTCCGCTTCTCGACGGTCCGCCAGTCGTCGGCGGGGGCGGCGTCGCCGTCCATGCGGAGGCGGCCCTCTACCTGGATCCCGGAGACCCCGATGGTGTGCGACTCGTAGCGCAGCGGAATCGTTCTGACGATCCCGTGCCGATCGCCGTCGGCCATGTCGACGGCGATCGTCTCGGTGACGCGCGCGTTGAGCGTGCCGTGCGCGCCGGTCTCGAGCGCGTAGACGGCGTCGAAGCTGTCGACCGTCATGTCGCCGTCCGGCTCAGGCGCCTTCGGCCCCGTCCCGGCGGCCAGGCCTGCGATCAGGCACAGCGCGACGGCGATGAGGGGGTAGGCGATCCACCGGCGGATATCGTGCAGCACCGTCCGAGGGTAGCTGTGGGGCCGGTCACCAGCGGTTGTGCACGTGCTCCACCCAGCCCGTGACGTCGGCCACCCGCACCCATCCGCCGGCGTCGTCGCGCACCCGGCCCGACCAGTGACCGAACACCTGGCAGGTGTCGTTCGAGAACACCTTGAGGTCGATGGAGGACTCCTTGACGTGGAAGGGCGTCAGGGTGAGCTCCACCCGCTCCCCGTTGATCCGCCACGGCCGCATGGCCGCGTCCGTGTCGTAGTCCCAGACCAGCTCCTCGCTGATCTTGTGGAGCCGGCGGCCGACCAGCAGGGAGTTCTCCACCGAGCCGGTCCCGTCGGTCCACTTGCCGCCGAGCTGGATGCCGACGACCCGTCCGTCGACCATGCCGGAGCCCGCACCCCAGTTCCAGGTGATGTCGTAGGGCCAGCGGCCGCGGCCGTGGTCCAGCGTCGCCCAGGCGTCCTCCCCGGCGACGGAGTGCCGGACGCCGTCGACGGCGATCCAGCCCGTCGCGGGCCGGGCCACGTCCTTGACGGTGTACTGGAAGCGCCGCTCGTCCCACGGGACGACGACGCCGAGGCGTTCGTGCCCGGCGGGAAGGTGGGCGTAGATGTCGAGCTCGACCCGCGCGCCGCGGGCGCGGAGCCGGGTGCCGCCGGCGTCGTCGTCGAGGGCGATGGAGACATCCCGGGTCCGTGCCCGCGACGGCCCGCCGCCGGTGGTGCCCGGCAGCGTCGCGCTGCCACCCAGCACGCCGATGGCGTCGTGGGCGATGGTCTCGCCGGTGGCCCGGTCGAGCAGCCAGATGCCGTGCACCGCCGCGTAGTCGAGGCTCGACACCGTGAGCCCCACGATGTGCGTGGGGGTGGTGACGCACCAGTACTCCCACCGCTTGTTGCGGCCCCAGCCGGAGCGGCCGCCGATCCCGTCGGTCGTGACCAGCGGCGTCCGTGACCAGCCCACGGCGGCCGGGTTCAGCGAGCCGTCCGGCAGCGTCAGGCTGACCGGCGCCGTGATCTCCCGCTCGACGACGGCGACCGGACCCGGCGCGCTCAGCCCCGCGGCGACGTCGTGGCGGGACCGGAGCCGGGCGTTGGACGCGCGGAGCCGGTCCGCGTCGACCTTCACCACCTTCCTGTCGTACGTGAGCAGGCCGTTGGTCTCCGACTCCACATCGGCCAGCTGCGTGTAGACGAACGCGGCGAGGCCGTCGTCGATGGCGGGCGCGACCTCCTCGTGCTGCAGCCGGAGGAAGGCCAGCTCGAAGTCGCCGCGATCCGCGTAGCGGCGGTAGCCGAACTCGGCGTCGGTCCAGGTGTGGCCGTCGACGCGGTGCGAGTACCCGCCGTACTCGGACAGCGCCGCGGCCCGCTCGTCGGCGGCGTCGGCGTCGGACAGCCGGTAGCGGCGGAAGTAGACGTGACGGCTCGCCAGATCGCCGCCGCCCTGGTCGTGCCAGCCGGAGGCGTGGTCGACGGGACGGGTCGGGTCGAGGGCGCGGATCCTGTCGGTCACGGCGAGCGAGTCGAACTGACCCCAGCCCTCGTTGAAGGGCACCCAGACGACGACGCTGGGCGCGTTGCGCAGGAGGGTCACCGTCTCGTCGGCCTCCCGCAGGAACTCGTCGCGGCCCTCGGCGTCCTGGCGCCCGAACGCTGAATGGCGGGTGTCGTCGATCCGGATCGGCAGGACCACCGGCGCCTGGATCACGGCAGGTCGGTAGGTGCGGCCACCGTTGACCATGTCCTGCCAGACCAGCATCCCCAGCCGGTCGCAGTGGTGGTACCAGCGCAGCGGCTCGATCTTGATGTGCTTGCGCAGCATCGTGAAGCCCAGCGACTTCGCCGTCGCGATATCGTCGATCAGGGCCTCGTCCGACGGCGCCGTGTACAGACCGTCGGGCCAGTAGCCCTGGTCGAGGAGCCCGGCGTGGAGATACGGCCGACCGTTCAGCAGCAGCCGGGTGCGCCCGTGGGCGTCGGGGCCGACGGCGATCGACCGGTGGCCGAAATAGCTCGTGACGACGTCGTCGTCGAGTTCGACGCGCACGTCGTAGAGGAACGGATCCTCGGGCGTCCACAGCCGGGGCGTGGCGCCGAGGGTGAGGTCGACGGCGACGCCGACCGCGACGCCCGCCCGGGCGACCTCCGCGCCGGCCGCCAGCACGGTCACGGTGGCGGGCGCCCCCGCGGCGGCGTGCACGGTGACGCTGACGCGGCCGCCGTCGACGTCGGGCGTGAGGGTCAGGGACTCCACGTGGCGGGCAGGAACGGCCTCGCACCACACGGACTGCCAGATCCCCGACTGCGGGGTGTACCAGATGCCGTCGGGGTCGAGTTTCTGCTTGCCGCGGCTGCGCCAGCTCGTGTCGGTGACGTCGCGGACCCGCACCGTCAGCTCGTGGTCACGCCCGTCCGCGGCGCCCGTCACGTCGACGCTGAACGGGAGATACCCGCCGCGGTGGGAGCCGACCGGTTCGCCGTCGACGAACACCTCTGCGTCCTGGTCGACGGCGCCGAAGTGGAGCAGGAGCCGGTCGCGGGCGAAGCCCTCGGGGATCCGCAGGGCGCGCCGGTACCAGAGGAACTCGTCGGGACGCAGGGTCCGGCCGACGCCGGAGAGTGGGGCCTCCGGCGAGAAGGGGACGGTGATCCTGCCGTCCCACTCCGACGGCGCCTCACGACGGTCCGCGGGGACGAAGGCGTAGTCCCAGGGCCCGTTGAGGCTCAGGTGCGATCCGCGCACCAGTTGCGGCCGCGGGTACTCGGGGAGGGGATTAGCAGCGTCGAGCTCGGCACCCCAGCGGGTGATCAGCGTCATCGGGACTCCATCAGGTCGGGGGTCGGGGTGTGCCGCAGGAGGCGGGCCGGAATGAGGATGAGGACGGCGACGGCCGCGGCGGCCGGGAAGATCCAGGGGGTCGGTACCTGCCTGACCACGCCGAGCTCGACATAGGTCTCGGCGGCGCCGCTGATGACGGCCGCGCCGATCCACGGACCCACCAGCATGGGGATCAGGACCATCGCGATCATACGGAGGCCCTGCACCTCGCCGGCCCGGCGCGGGGGAGTCAGGTTGCGCACCGCCACGGCCAGGGCTGCCCCGCCGACCATGAAGAAGCCCAGCACGACGATGCCGGAGGCGATGACGGTCAGGGGGTTGCGGGCGATGAACATCGCCAGCAGCCCGACCACGTAGCAGCCCATGGCTGGCAGCAGGGTGCGGTCGGCGCCGACCCGGTCGATCACGCGGCCGCCGAGCACACCGACCACCGCCGCGCCGATGAGGGTCGCGGCCAGGACGATCGGATAGTTGTCGATCCGCAGGAAACGCGTGACGTAGATGATGAGGTACGGGATGAACACCTGCGTGCTGGAACCCAGCACCGCCCACGCCGCCAGCGTCAGATACAGCCGCGGGTTGGCCCGGACCGACGTCGGCCGGAGCCCGTTGATCACCGTCGAGAGGTAGGAGCCGCTCGGGCGGGGGGAACCCGCGTCGCGGAGCCAGACCAGGGCGGCCAGGCCGACCAGGACCGTCAGCGCCCCGAGGATGCCGAAGAACGTGCGCCACTGGCCCTGCTGGGTGAGGGGTCGAGGGCGCCGAAGACGATGAGCATGGCCAGGAGCGGGAAGGTTGAGAGCACGCCGTCGATGCGGCCGCGGTTGTGTTCGTCTGTAGAGTCCGTGACCCAGGCGTTGAAGGCCGCGTCGTTGGCGGTGGCGCCCAGCGCGCTCATCACGCAGTCGATGAGGACGATCGCGATGACCGCGAGCACCACCGCGTCGGCGGCAGGCGCCAGCCGGTGGAGGAAGCCGACGTCGACCAGGCCGAAGGCGGCCGTGCTGAGCCCCCACGCGATGTAGCCCAGCGCGATGAACCGCTTGCGTCGCCCCGTGCGGTCGGACCAGGCGCCGGCGAGGAACGTGGCGACGGTGGCGGCGAAGGCGCTGGCAGCGACGAGGGTCGCGAGGACGGCGGCATTGTCGGTGATCGTCTCGTAGACGAACACGTTGAGGTACATGTTCTCGATCGTCCACGTCAGCTGGCCGGTCAGGCCGAGAACCACGGCCCAGAGCCAGAGCCGACGTGGGATCCGTGGTGCCTCCATGGCCGACACCGTAGCGGTGGGGGAGAAGGGGCGCCTTGCCTGGAGGAAAACTGACCGGTGGGTAAGTAGTATGAGGGGCGGCGATGAGGCCGGCAGGGGTGGCCGTTGGTAGGCAAGCGTTTCCCGGTGTCATGGTGTGCCGCAGGGGTTGTTCGGGCAACCCCCGACATGGTTCAATCAGTCGAAGCGTTTCGACAAAGACGAAGAGGTCCAGGTCCCATGGTGGGAATCAACGAGGTCGCGAAGGCCGCCGGCGTGTCGATCAGCACGGTGTCATATGCGCTGAGCGGGAAGCGGCCCGTCACGGAGGAGACCCGCCGCCGCGTCCAGGAGACCGTGGAGCGACTCGGCTACACCCCCAACGCACGGGCCAGGGCTCTCGCGGGCAAGCAGACGCGGATTCTGGCCCTCACCGAACCGCTGCACGAGTACACGCATGCGCCGACCCACATGACCTTCGTCCTGGCGGCCTCCGTCGCTGCGCGCCGCCTCGGCTACGACATCCTCCTGCTGACCGACGAGGACGCGGCGCCGGGCATGTCGCGCGTCGCGCTCTCGGGGCTCGTCGACGGGATCCTCGTCCTCGACGTCGCGCCCGACGACGTGCGCGCTGACCTGGCGCGCAGCCTCGATCTCCCCACCGTGTTCATCGGCGTCCCCGAGAGCTCGGAAGGGCTCGTCTGCGTGGACCTCGATTTCGTGGCGGCCGGCGCACTCGCCGTCGACGCGTTTGCCGAGGCCGGGCATCGGACGATCGGGCTCCTGGGGCACGCCGCCGATGCCTACGAGGTGTCGAACTTCCCGCCCCGCGTCCGCGACGGTTTCCTGACCAGGGCGCAGGAGCGCGGGCTCGAGGCACACTTCGAGCCCCTCTCCGGCGACGGTTCGCTCGCGCTCCAGGTGGTGCACGCGCTGGACGCGCTGCTGGCGCGTGGGGTGACCGCGATCGCGCTGCACAACGGCGAGGACGAACATGAGGTGGTGCTCGAGGCGGTTGCCCGGCGCGGCCTCACGGTCCCCGGCGACGTCTCCCTGATCTCGGTCGGCGCCTCCTTCGACACCGCGCGCCTGCCTGTCCCCATGGACGCGGTACCCCTCGTCGCGCAGCGCTCGTGCGACCTCGCCGTCGAGCTGGCCACCGACAGCGCCACGCGGCCCGGGGTACGGCTGATCGCGCCCGAACTCGTCGACCACGGGAGCATCGCGCAGGCCCCCGTCGCCGATGGCTGAGCTGCGCTACCGCCGCCCCTCGCGGGACTGGCTCGACCGTCTCCCGCTGGGCAACGGCCGCCTCGGGGTGATGGTCGGGGCCGACGAGGCCTCCATCAGGCTCGGGCTGAACGAGGCGACGGCCTGGTCGGGCAGCCCCGCCTCGGCGCTCCGCGACCTCGTGGAGCCCGACGTCGCGGCCTCCGCGCTGGCGGGCGCGCGGGCGGCGCTCGCGGCCGACCGCCCCCTGGACGCCGAGGAGGCACTGCGCCCGCTGCAACACGGCTACTCGCAGTCGTTCCTGCCCGTGGGGGAGCTGGCCGTCACCTTCTCCGAACCGTTCGACGGCGTCACGCGCACGCTCGACCTGCACGACGGCGTGCACCGGTGCGAGCTCACGGCCCCGGGCCGCGCCGTCTCGGGCGAGGCGGCGGTCGGCGCGGCCGACGATGCCGTCCTGCTGGCGCTCCGGGCCGCAACGCCGTTCACGGTCCGCGTCGACCTCGGCACCGGTCTGCGCGTTGAGCGTGCCGCCGTTGACGTCGCGGGCGGTGCCTGGGTGCTGCGGCTGCCCGCCGACGCGGCCCCGCCCCACGAGCCGGACGTCGCCAGCCCCGTCTGGGACCTGCCGGGGGAGACCCCGGTGGGGCTGGCGGTGCGACTCGCCGTCGACCATGACGGTGCGGCCGACGTGGACGGTGACGCGGTCGTCGTCGCCGGAGCGACCGTCGTCCGGATCGCTCTGGCGATCGAGTCCACCTTCGTCGCGGCCGACCGGGCGCCGTCGGACGCCGCGATCGCCGTCGAGCGGGCGGCCGCCCGGCTGGAAGGGCTCGACGTCGACGCCGCCCTGGCCACCCACGTGGAGGCCCATCGGCTGCGTGCCGGCGCGTTCGCCGTCGACCTCGGAGACGAGGCGACAGGCCTCGACCCGGATCAGCGCTACCGCGCAGCGGACGCCAACGGCGGGCTCGTCGCCGGCGACCCTGCGCTGCTCGCCCTCCTGGTCGAGTACGGCCGGTACCTGCTGCTGGCCTCGTCGCGTCCGGACGGGCCGCCGGCCACCCTGCAGGGCATCTGGAACGCGGAGTTCCGGCCTCCGTGGTCGTCGAACTACACGCTCAACATCAATCTGCCCATGAACTACTGGGGGGCCGAGCCGGCCGGTGTCGGGGAGGCGCACCTGGCGCTGTTGCCGCAGCTCGAGGCGATGGCTCGGCGGGGTGCCGACACGGCGCGCCGGCTCTACGGGGCGGACGGCTGGGTCGCGCATCACAACTCCGACGTGTGGGCGTACACGCTGCCGACCGGAGGCGACGCGTCCTGGTCGCAGTGGGCGTTGGGCGGTGCCTGGCTGGTGTGCCAGTTCGACGAGCACCGCCGTTTCGGCTCGATGGACGACGCCGTCGCCCGCCGCTTCTGGCCCGTCGTCGAGGGGTGCGCGGCGTTCCTGCTCGACTGGCTCGTCGACGACGGCTCGGGACTGACGACGGCGCCGTCGACCTCACCGGAGAACCAGTTCCGCCGCGCCGAGCGGATCACCTCGGTGACCTGCGGCTCCGCCCTGGACCGGGCGCTCATCCGTGACGTGTTCGCCCTCGTGGGGGAGCTCGCCGACGAGCTGGGCATCGACTCCGACGTCGCCCGCCGCGCCGCCGCAGCCCGTGGCCGCGTGGCCGGTCCGCGCGTCGGGGCCGACGGTGCCGTCGCCGAGTGGGGCCGCGACGAGGTCGCCGTCGACCCCCGGCACCGTCACGTGTCGCACCTCTATCCCTGGTACCCCGGCCGGCTGGAGTCGGCGCACCTCGGCGACGCCGTCGCCCGGACCCTCGACGCCCGCGGAGACGACTCGACCGGCTGGTCGCTGGCCTGGAAGATCGGACTGCGCGCCCGGCTGCACGACGGCGCCGCCGTCGGCCGGCTCCTCGACCTCGTCGGCCGGCCGGCGGCCGATGCGCAGCAGCGCGGCGGCCTCTACCCGAACCTCTTCGCGGCCCACCCTCCCTTCCAGATCGACGGCAACCTCGGCCTCGTGGGCGCGTTCCTCGAGGCGCTCGTCCAGAGCCACCGGCCGGGGCGGATCGATCTGCTGCCCGCGCTCCCACCCGGACTCGCCCGGGGCTCGGTCCGCGGCCTGATCGCCCGCCCCGGCGTCGTCGTCGACCTCGCCTGGGAGGACCGTCGGCCCACCACACTCCGGGTCGTGGCCCGCACACCGGGCGGCGTCGGGCCACTCCTGCTGACCCACGGCGACCGTGAGCTCACGGTCGAACTGCGCGACGGCAGCCCCGTCGACCTCACCTGGCCCATCTGAGAGGCGCCACCCATGACCATCGACCCACGTGTCTTCCCCGACGGTTTCGTGTTCGGATCCGCGACGGCGTCCTATCAGATCGAGGGCGCCGCCCGGGAGGACGGGCGCGGCCCGTCGATCTGGGACACGTTCAGTCACACGCCAGGCAACGTGTGGCACGGGGACACCGGCGACGTCGCGTGCGACCACTACCACCGGATGGACGAGGACCTCGACCTCATGGCCCACCTGGGGCTCCAGGCGTACCGCTTCTCGCTGGCCTGGCCGCGGATCATCCCAGGAGGCACCGGCGCCGTGAACCAGGCCGGGCTCGACTACTACTCGCGGCTCATCGACGGCCTCCTGCAGCGCGGCATCGACCCGGTGGCGACGCTCTACCACTGGGACCTGCCCCAACCCCTGGAGGACCGGGGCGGCTGGGCCTCACGGGCCACGGCGGAGGCGTTCGCCGGGTACGCCGAGGTGGTCGACGCTGCCTTCGGGGACCGGATCGGGACGTGGACCACCCTCAACGAGCCGTGGTGCTCGGCCTACCTCGGCTACGGCCAGGGGGTGCATGCACCGGGGCGGCGCGAGCCGGCCGCGGCGCTGGCCGCCGTCCACCACCTCAACCTCGCCCACGGTCTCGGGACGCAGGCGCTCCGGGCCACGTCGACGGGCGATCCGCGTTACTCGGTGACACTGAACTTCCATGTCGCCCGACCCGGCGGCGACGGTGGCGAAGAGGCCATGCGCCGCATCGATGCCCTCGCCAATCGCGCCTTCACCGGCCCGATGCTGAGGGGTGAGTATCCGGCCGACCTCCTCGAGGACACCGTCGCGGTCACGGACTGGAGTTTCGTGCGCGACGGTGACCTGGCCGAGATCAGGCAGCCGATCGACGTCCTGGGCGTCAATTACTACTCGACCGTCACCGTCCGGCTCTGGGACGGCGAAGGGGAGATGACCCGCAACGACGGACACGCCCCGGCCGCGGAGGGGACGGCGTGGCCCGGTGCCGCGCAGGAGGTCGAGTTCCTGCCGCAGCCCGGGCCCTCGACGGCGATGGGGTGGAACATCGCGCCGGACGGGCTCACTGACCTGCTCGTCTCCCTGTCGGAGCAGTTTCCCGACCAGCCCCTGATGGTGACCGAGAACGGGGCTGCGTTCGACGACGTCGTCGGGCCCGACGGCACGATCGACGACTCCGAACGCACCGATTACCTGCGCCGGCACTTCCTTGCCGCCCGCGACGCCCTGGACCGGGGCGTCGACCTGCGCGGCTACTTCGTCTGGTCGCTGCTGGACAACTTCGAGTGGTCCTTCGGGTACAGCAAGCGGTTCGGCATCGTGCGCGTCAACTTCGACACGCTGCACCGGACGCTGAAGGCGAGCGCGCACTGGTACCGCCGGCTGATCGCCTCCCGCAGCGTCACCGTGGCGGACGAGGGCTGGCGGTAATCACCCGCCGGCCCGCCGACAACTGCATCGCCCGTAGCGAAAGCCGCCGAACCACCGTCGACGAGTCGCTAGCCTGGGGTGCCGGACCGAAGGAGCCACCATGCATCCCTCCAGGATCGTCGCCGACCACGACATCTGGGACTCGATCAAGGCCGAGTGCGCCGAGGCAGCGGCCAACGAGCCCCTCCTCGCGGGGTTCCTGCACGCCACGATCCTGAGCCAGCCCGGCATCGAGGAGGCGCTGGCCTACCTGCTCGCCAGCAAGCTGGAGAACGCCACGCTGCCGGCGCTGGGGCTGCGGGACATCTTCTACGACGTCCTCCAGGAGGACGAGTGTATCCAGCGGGCGATCCTCGCCGACCTGCAGGCGGTCGTCAGCCGGGATCCGGCTTGCCCTGGGTACGCGAACCCGCTGCTGTACTTCAAGGGCTTCCAGTCCATCCAGGCCTACCGTGTCGCCAACCACTACTGGACCATGGACCGCAAGCACCTGGCATGGTACCTGCAGGCGCGCATCTCGGAGGTGTTCGCCGTCGACATCCACCCCGGGGCACGGATCGGCAAGGGGATCATGTTCGACCACGCCACGAGTGTCGTGATCGGTGAGACCGCCGTGGTCGAGGACGACTTCTCGATGCTCCACGAGGTCACCCTCGGAGGCTCCGGCAAGGAGGGGGGAGACCGCCACCCGAAGATCGGCCGTGGAGTGCTCATCGGCGCCGGGGCGAAGATCCTCGGCAACATCCGCGTGGGGGAGGGCGCCAAGATCGGCGCAGGCTCCGTCGTCCTGCGGGACGTACCTCCCCACACGACGGTCGCCGGCGTTCCGGCCAAGGTCGTCAATGTGCCGTCGTCGTCCCTCCCGGCCCTCGACATGATCCAGACGTTCGACGAGTTCGACGCGTTCGACCCCCACATCTGACGGTTCCGGCGGACCCGATCCGGGGTTCGGCCCCGCGCGGTCGGGGTCAGAGTTAGCGTGAGCCATGAGGATCAGCGACGTCATTCATCAGAAGGGCACCTCGGTCGTCACGGCACCGGCGGACGAGAAGGTCGAGCAGCTCGTGGCGCTGCTCGCTGACAACGGCATCGGAGCCGTGGTCGTCACAGACGAGGACTACGGGGTCATCGGCATCGCCGGGGAACGGGACGTGGTCAAGGCGCTGCGCGTCCACGGGGAGGCGGCTCTGCGGCTCACCGTCGCGGAGATCATGAGTGCGCCGGTACGCACCTGCGCCCCGGAGGATGACATCACGGGGGTGGCGGGGCTCATGACCGCCTTCAGGGTGAGGCACGTCCCCGTGGTCGTCGACGGGAGACTCACGGCGATCGTCTCCATCGGCGACATCGTCAAGGGGCGCATCGATGAGCTCCAGACGGAACACGAGTACCTCATCAGCTACCTCCATCAGTAGTCAGCGGCCACCTCCCTCGCAGGTCAGCTCCTGACGGTGGGCGGATCCCACCCCCGGGCGGACCCGACGACACGCCCGGGATGCAGGTGCAGGACCCCTTGATTTGACGGCTCCGGAGGACAGGTCTAATGTTTTCCGAGTTGCCCCGAGCGGGCAACGGAGGGAAAGAAGCCTAGTCAGCTAGGTTTTGGACCCGCCAGTCGGAAGAAAAGCCGAGTCGAAGGAATTTGACGGGCCGGATACCGGCGGGTAAGGTTGGCCGAGCTGCGAGAGCAGCGGACAACCAAGCCAAACCCCAGGATCCAGCGGATTTGACCCGCACGGAACCGAAGGGTAAGGTTGATCGAGTTGCCCCAAGCGGAAATTGGGCCTGGTTATGGGTCTGGTGGATGTGCGGGACGCACCCGAAACTTGAGAACTCAACAGCGTGCTTTAAAGTCAATGCCAAATACATGCACATGGCAGGGCCTTTTGGTCTTGTCGTTGCGTTATCTCGTCACACAGCACTTTGTGTTGTGTTAGAGATTCCTTTGATTAATTGATAGATCCAGTGATGGATCCTGTCAGTGTCAAACTATTTTATGTTGAAGGTTGAAGCTGGCTCCTTTTTGGGGTTGGTGCCTGATATTTTTCAACGGAGAGTTTGATCCTGGCTCAGGACGAACGCTGGCGGCGTGCTTAACACATGCAAGTCGAACGGTAAGGCCCTTTCGGGGGTACACGAGTGGCGAACGGGTGAGTAACACGTGAGTAACCTGCCCCTAACTCTGGGATAACTCCTGGAAACAGGTGCTAATACCGGATATTTAGCTGGGACTGCATGGTCCTGGTTGGAAAGCTCCGGCGGTTAGGGATGGACTCGCGGCCTATCAGCTTGTTGGTGAGGTAATGGCTCACCAAGGCTTCGACGGGTAGCCGGCCTGAGAGGGTGACCGGCCACATTGGGACTGAGATACGGCCCAAACTCCTACGGGAGGCAGCAGTGGGGAATATTGCACAATGGGCGGAAGCCTGATGCAGCAACGCCGCGTGCGGGATGACGGCCTTCGGGTTGTAAACCGCTTTCATCCATGACGAAGCGAGAGTGACGGTAGTGGGAGAAGAAGCACCGGCTAACTACGTGCCAGCAGCCGCGGTGATACGTAGGGTGCGAGCGTTGTCCGGATTTATTGGGCGTAAAGAGCTTGTAGGCGGTTTGTCGCGTCGGGAGTGAAAACTCAGGGCTTAACCCTGAGCCTGCTTCCGATACGGGCAGACTTGAGGAAGGTAGGGGAGAATGGAATTTCTGGTGAAGCGGTGGAATGCGTAGATATCAGAAGGAACACCAGTGGCGAAGGCGGTTCTCTGGACCTTTCCTGACGCTGAGAAGCGAAAGCGTGGGGAGCAAACAGGCTTAGATACCCTGGTAGTCCACGCCGTAAACGGTGGGTACTAGGTGTGGGGGACATTCCACGTTCTCCGTGCCGCAGCTAACGCATTAAGTACCCCGCCTGGGGAGTACGGCCGCAAGGCTAAAACTCAAAGGAATTGACGGGGCCCCGCACAAGCGGCGGAGCATGCGGATTAATTCGATGCAACGCGAAGAACCTTACCTGGGTTTGACATATGCCGGAAACATCTAGAGATAGGTGCCCCTTTTTGGTCGGTATACAGGTGGTGCATGGCTGTCGTCAGCTCGTGTCGTGAGATGTTGGGTTAAGTCCCGCAACGAGCGCAACCCTCGTCCTATGTTGCCAGCGGGTAATGCCGGGGACTCATAGGAGACCGCCGGGGTCAACTCGGAGGAAGGTGGGGATGACGTCAAGTCATCATGCCCCTTATGTCCAGGGCTTCACGCATGCTACAATGGCCGGTACAATGAGCTGCGAACCTGTAAGGGTGAGCGAATCTCAAAAAGCCGGTCTCAGTTCGGATTGGGGTCTGCAACTCGACCCCATGAAGTCGGAGTCGCTAGTAATCGCAGATCAGCAACGCTGCGGTGAATACGTTCCCGGGGCTTGTACACACCGCCCGTCAAGTCATGAAAGTCGGTAACACCCGAAGCCGGTGGCCTAACCCTTGTGGAGGGAGCCGTCGAAGGTGGGACCGGTAATTAGGACTAAGTCGTAACAAGGTAGCCGTACCGGAAGGTGCGGCTGGATCACCTCCTTTCTAAGGAGCTTTTGGCAGCCAGGCATTTTTGTCTGGTTGTTCATTGTCTGGTTCCGGGGCGTTTGTTCCCGGCTGGGCGAAGCACCGGAATGTGGAACATTGACCTGCGGTTTCTGCTGGTTGTTCGTGTGAGTACTTCTCTCTTTTTTGGGGGAGTGGAAAGCATGGATGGTTGGTGGTTGCCTGGAGCACGCTGTTGGGTCCTGAAGGGTCGGTCGCGTTTGCGGCGCCTTCTTGCGGACCAGTGTCTGCCTTCTGCCTTTTGTGGGTGGTTGGTGGGTCTGGGCTCGCCCGTATCTTGAGAACTTCACAGTGGACGCGAGCATCTTTGTAGATTTAACAAGCTACTAAGTGCGATCGGTGGATGCCTTGGCACCAAGAGCCGAAGAAGGACGTTGTAACCTGCGATAAGCCACGGGGAGTTGGTAAACAAGCTTTGATCCGTGGATTTCCGAATAGGGAAACCTTGAAATACCGGAGTCATGTCCGGCAACCTCTGCCTGAATATATAGGGCAGTTGGAGGGAACGTGGGGAAGTGAAACATCTCAGTACCCACAGGAAGAGAAAACAATAGTGATTCCGTTAGTAGTGGCGAGCGAACGCGGAAGAGGCCAAACCTCAGTTGTGTGATAGCTGACAGGCGTTGCAGCTGGGGTGTTGTGGGGCCGCTTGGACTGTGCTGTCGAGCAGTCAGAGAGTAAGAAATGATCAATGAAGTGGAAGCGGTTTGAAAGCCGCAGCATAGAAGGTAGAACTCCTGTAGACGTAAGTTGATCACTCTCGAGCGTTACCCCAAGTAGCACGGAACCCCTGAAATTCCGTGTGAATCTGGCGGGACCATCCGCTAAGCCTAAATACTCCTTGGTGACCGATAGTGAACAAGTACCGTGAGGGAAAGGTGAAAAGTACCCCGGGAGGGGAGTGAAATAGTACCTGAAACCGATCGCATACAATCCGTCGGAGCCTGCATTTTTGTGGGTGACGGCGTGCCTTTTGAAGAATGAGCCTGCGAGTCAGTGGTATGTGGCAAGGTTAACCCGTGTGGGGTAGCCGTAGCGAAAGCGAGTCCCAATAGGGCGTTTGAGTCGCATGCTCTGGACCCGAAGCGGAGTGATCTATCCATGGCCAGGTTGAAGCGACGGTAAGACGTCGTGGAGGACCGAACTCACTTGGGTTGAAAACCGAGGAGATGAGCTGTGGATAGGGGTGAAAGGCCAATCAAACTCCGTGATAGCTGGTTCTCCCCGAAATGCATTTAGGTGCAGCGTCGCGTGTTTCTTACCGGAGGTAGAGCACTGGATGGTCTAGGGGGCCCACAAGCTTACCGAAATCAGCCAAACTCCGAATGCCGGTAAGTGAGAGCGCGGCAGTGAGACTGTGGGGGATAAGCTTCATAGTCGAGAGGGAAACAGCCCAGATCATCAGCTAAGGCCCCTAAGCGATAACTAAGTGGAAAAGGATGTGGAGTTGCGGAGACAACCAGGAGGTTGGCTTGGAAGCAGCCACCCTTGAAAGAGTGCGTAATAGCTCACTGGTCAAGTGATTCTGCGCCGACAATTTAGCGGGGCTCAAGTTATCCGCCGAAGCTATGGCATTCATATGTGTGACCGTAAGGTCGTATGGATGGGTAGGGGAGCGTCGTGTGCGCGTTGAAGCGGCGGGGTGACCCAGCCGTGGAGAGCACACGAGTGAGAATGCAGGCATGAGTAGCGAAAGACGGGTGAGAAACCCGTCCGCCGAATATCCAAGGGTTCCAGGGTCAAGCTAATCTGCCCTGGGTAAGTCTGGACCTAAGGCGAGGCCGACAGGCGTAGTCGATGGACAACGGGTTGATATTCCCGTACCGGCGAAATATCGCCCCTGCCGAACTGAGTGATGCTAAGCATGGAAGGTCAGTGGATGTCTTCGGACGGATGCTGACTGACTCTGTGACCCGAACTCGTATTAGGCAAGCTGCGGAGGGACGCAGGAAGGTAGCTCTTCTCGGTATTGGTTTGCCGGGTTAAGTGTGTAGGGTGAGGTGTAGGCAAATCCGCATCTCGTTAAGCCTGAGACATGAAGAGTGCGTGTAACAACGTTATAAGAGTGATCCTATGCTGCCTAGAAAAGCTTCGTGAGCGAGATATTAGCCGCCAGTACCCCAAACCGACACAGGTGGATAGGTAGAGAATACCAAGGCGATCGAGAGAATCATGGTGAAGGAACTCGGCAAAATACCCCCGTAACTTCGGGATAAGGGGGACCCGATGCGTAGTAGAACTTGCTTCGAAAGCGTTGAGGGTCGCAGAGACCAGGCCCAAGCGACTGTTTACTAAAAACACAGGTCCGTGCTAAGTCGAAAGACGATGTATACGGACTGACTCCTGCCCGGTGCTGGAAGGTTAAGGGGAAGGGTTAGCTTCGGCGAAGCCTTGAACTTAAGCCCCAGTAAACGGCGGTGGTAACTATAACCATCCTAAGGTAGCGAAATTCCTTGTCGGGTAAGTTCCGACCTGCACGAATGGAGTAACGATTTGGGCGCTGTCTCCACCATGAACTCGGCGAAATTGCATTACGAGTAAAGATGCTCGTTACGCGCAGCAGGACGGAAAGACCCCGGGACCTTTACTATAGTTTGGTATTGGTGATCGGTGTGACTTGTGTAGGATAGGTGGGAGACTTTGAAGCTTGGACGCCAGTTCAGGTGGAGTCATCGTTGAAATACCACTCTGGTCACTCTGGTTATCTAACCTAGGTCCATTATCTGGATCAGGGACAGTGCCTGATGGGTAGTTTGACTGGGGCGGTCGCCTCCCAAAAGGTAACGGAGGCGCCCAAAGGTTCCCTCAGCCTGGTTGGCAATCAGGTTTTGAGTGTAAGTGCACAAGGGAGCTTGACTGCGAGAGAGACATCTCGAGCAGGGACGAAAGTCGGGACTAGTGATCTTCTGGTGGCACATGGAAGCGCCAGGACTCAACGGATAAAAGGTACCCCGGGGATAACAGGCTGATCTTGCCCGAGCGTCCATAGCGACGGCATGGTTTGGCACCTCGATGTCGGCTCGTCGCATCCTGGGGCTGGAGTCGGTCCCAAGGGTTGGGCTGTTCGCCCATTAAAGCGGCACGCGAGCTGGGTTTAGAACGTCGTGAGACAGTTCGGTCCCTATCCGCTGCGCGCGTAGGAGTCTTGAGAAGAGCTGTCCTTAGTACGAGAGGACCGGGACGGACTAACCTCTGGTGTGCCAGTTGTTCTACCAAGAGCACGGCTGGTTGGCTACGTTGGGAAGTGATAACCGCTGAAAGCATCTAAGCGGGAAGCATACTTCAAGATGAGGGCTCCCACAGATTAATCTGGTAAGGCCCCTGTAGACCACGGGGTGATAGGTCGGATGTGGAAGTGCAGTAATGCATGGAGCTGACCGATACTAATAGGCCGAGGGCTTGTTTCTACAAAGATGCTACGCGTCCACTGTGAGGTTCCCGAGATACGGTCGGGAGCATTGTAAATCAAGATTGGTTTGTTGTGCCCGACGCTATCTCAATAGTGTTTCGGTGGTCATAGCGAAAGGGAAACACCCGGTCCCATCCCGAACCCGGAAGTTAAGCCTTTCAGCGCCGATTGTACTGCAGCGGGGACGCTGTGGGAGACTAGGACGCCGCCGGACTTATTAAAATACCCCCGAACCTTTGGTTCGGGGGGTATTTTGCATTTCCCGGGGGTTCCATGTCCGGGTGGGCAACGAACCTCTGCCGATGCGTCCCTCCGTGTGCACGAATCTCCACCTGGCGGCGGACGTGAGCGTATGCGCCGTAGCGGCGGCCAGAGCCAGACGAATGCACGCCAGAGCCAGATTTGTGCACGGCCCGCGAGGCGTGGGCGTGGCCGTAAGTGTCGACGGCGAGGTGATCGCCGTCGACGTGCGCCCCTTCAACAAGCAACCTCTACTGATGCGCCCGCGTCCCTGTCCCCGTGCACGAATCTCCGCCTGGCGGCGGACGTGGCGTATATGCCGTAGCGGCGGCCAGAGCCAGCTGAATGCACGCCAGAGCCAGATTTATGCACGGCCCGCGAGGCGTGGGCGTGGCCGTAATTGTCGACGGTGGGGTGACCGCCGTCGAGGTGTGCCCCTTCGGCACGGCCACGACGGCCGGCACAGAGGCATGGTGCGTCCGCAGGTGCGTGGCGTTGTCGATCCAGGTGCTCCGTCGATGTGCACGAATCTCGGCTGATGTGCACGAATCTCCGTCAGGCGGCGGCTGTGGCGTATGCGCCGTAGCGGCGGCTAGGGCGAGCTGAATGCACGCCAGAGCCAGATTCGTGCACGTCCTCGCCTGCGTCTGCGCCTGCGCGTCGCGGGATGGTGGGCGCGTCCGGGGCACGTGAGTCCGGACACGTCAGGTGAGTCCGGACACGTCAGGTGAGTCCGGGCACGTCAGGTGAGTCCGGGCACGTGGGTCCGGCGGAGCCTGTGCGGTGACATGATCACCCGTATGACCTGAGTTCCACAACTGGGGCCTGATTTAGTGCCCCGCTCCGCGAGGGATCTTGGCGAGGATGGTTTCGGCTTCGGCGGTGAGGCGTGGTTGGGCCTGGATGGGCTGGCCGGCGATGGTGATCATGACGGCCCGGAGGGGTCGCAGTGTCTGCACGAGGCGTTTGATGCTGACGCCGGTCTGGTCTTGGAGGTAGCGCGCGACCGCGAGTGCCGCGAACACGACGGTGAGGTGGGCCTCGATGAGTATTTGACCGCCTGAGCGCCGTTGGTTATCGCGGTTCAGCGCCACTGGATATTGGGGTCGAGCGCCGGGGGTAGTGCCGGTGAGCGCCACCGGGGGTCGTGCTGGCGCTCACCGGCTGTGGGTTAGGTGGTGGCGGTGTGTTCGCGCATGTTGGTGCCGCCGGTTTCGATCCAGATGGTGTTGTGGACGATGCGGTCCATGATCGCGTCGGCGTGGACGCCGGAGCCGAGCCGCTGGTGCCAGTCCTTCTTCGCGTACTGGGTGCAGAACACGGTGGAGACGGCGTCGTAGCGGCGTTCGAGGAGTTCCAGCAGCATGCTGCGGGTGCTGTCGTCGGGTGGGTCGAGGAGCCATTCGTCGATCACGAGCAGCGTGAACGCGGCGTACTTGCGGAGGAACTTCTCCTTCCCGGCGGGCCGATCCTTAGCTGAGGCCCAGGCTTCCTCGAGGTCGGGCATGCGTATGTAGTGCGCCCGATACCGGTGCTGGCAGGCCTGTTTCGCCAGCGCGGAGCCGAGATACGACTTCCCAGATCCGGTGAAGCCTTGGAACACGACGTTCTGCTGCCTGGTGATGAAGGCGCAGGTGCCGAGTTGGGCGATCACCCCGCGGTCCAGGCCACGCTGTTCGACCAGGTCGAGGCGGCGGAAGTCCGCGTTCGGGTAACGCAGCCCGGCCCGGCGGATCAGGCCCTCGACCTTGCCGTGGGTGAAGGTGGCGTGGGCGTCGTCGACGGCGAGCTTGATGCGTTCTTCGAACACCATCCCGAGGGTGAGGGTGTCGTCCTGGGTTTCCAGGGCATCGACCAGGCAGGTGGCGCCGATCTCGCGGAGCTTGCGTTTGGTCTCGGTATCGATCCGGGTCATCGTGCGCCTCCGTAGTAGTCGGCGCCACGCACGTACCCGACCGGCCCACCGTCGCCGTTCTCTGGTCGAGTCTGGGGTCTCTGCCTGCCGGTGTGGTCCTGGTTGGTTTCCAGGATCGGTCTCAGATGGGCGTAGCGGGGTGAGCGGACCCGGGAGGCCAGCGCGGTCTGGCAGGCGGCTTCGAGGCGTTCGGTCGAGTAGCGGCGGGTCAGGCGCAGGACCGCGAGCGCGGCATCGAGGCCCTGCTCATCGACGGGGACGGACTCGAAGATCCGGTTGACCACTGTGAGCGTGTTCTCCCCGACGCGGCCGGCCCACTGGCGGACCCTGGCCGCGTCCCATTGCCGGTAGCGGGGCCCGTCAGGCAGGTCGGCGTCGTGGGTGCGGTACTGGTTGAACACTCCTGGGGGTGCGAGCAGGTGGCTGGTCAGCCGTGTGTGACCGGTGAACACCTCGAGCGTCGTGTCGGTGACCCGCAGGTCGACGCTGCGACCGATGCGGGTGTAGGGGACGGAGTAGAAGTTCTTCTCCCACACGACATGCCCATTCTTCTGGACTCGACGCCCGTAGACCCAGCGGCTGATCTCGAACGCGACCGCGGGCAGCGGCCGCAGCAGCGGTTTCTCCTCCGCTTCGAACACGCTCAGGCGTGATCCCGCCCTCTTCTGGAAGGGTTCGCGGTTGTAGGCCTCGACCCGCTGGTTGATCGCGGCGCGCAGCTCGGGCAGGGTCGCGAAGCGGCGGTCCCGGAGCCCGGCGATCACCCACGTCGCGACATGCGCGACCGTGTTCTCGACGCTGGCCTTGTCCTTGGGTTTCCGGACCCTGCCGGGCAGCACCGCCGCCGAGTAGTGCGCCGCCAACTCCCGATATGCGTCGTTGAGGACCACCTCACCCTCTGCGGGGTGTTTGATCACCCCGGTCTTCAGGTTGTCCGGAACGATCCGCGGGACCGAGCCGCCGAACCAGTCGAACATCGCCACATGCGCCCGCAGCCACGTGTCCTGCCGCATATCCCGCGCAGGCTCGACGAACGCGTAGCGGGAGAACGGCAACGTGGCCACGAACAAGTAGACCCGCTGCTGCTGCCCGGTCACCGGATCGGTCAGCTGCATCGTCGGCCCGGACCAGTCGACCTCCACCGACTGTCCGGCCTTGTGACCGATCCGCGACGCCGCCCCGCTGATCAGGACGTGCTGCTGATAGTTCTTGCAGAACCGGTCATAGCCCATCGCCGTCGACCCCTCCGCCCGGCACCTGTCGACGTACTCGCCATGGAGGAGCTTCAACGTCACCCCAACCCGGGCGAGCTCACGATGCACCGACGTCCAGTCCGGCTGCGCATGCACGCTCTCATGCTCCCCACGGCCCGGGAACAGTCGGGCATACACCGCGGCCTCGTCCAGGTCGGCCACATCATCCCAGCCGACACCCTCCCGGTCGGCGGCCTCGATCACTGCGGTCACGCTATGGCGGGACATGCCCTGCGCGGCGATCTGCCGGCCCGAGAACCCCTCCTCGCGCAGCCGAAGCACCAGCTTCGCTTTGATCTTGCGTACCATCCCAATCACTCCTTCTGCCGCGTGATAGGCCACACGGCAGGAGGAGCCTACGAACCCCCACACCCGGCGCTCACCGCCACGATCCGGTGGCGCTCAACCCCACGAACCCCCGTCCAAGCAGATGGCGCTCAACCGCAATACTGCTGGCGCTCAGAAGACCGAATACTCATCGATCGATTCACGCTTGCGGTGGAAGATCGGGCGGGCCTGGAGGTCTCCCTTGGCCATCCGGAAGGACTCCTCGACGTGCCACAGGTCCCGGTAGGCGGCCACCACCGCTGCGCCGTCCATCACGTCGGCGCCGATGTTGGTGACGTAGCCCTTGAACCCGGCGCAGAACCTGGCCCGTTCGATGACATCCCAGTTGACCTCGGCCTTCTTCCCGTCGGCGTCGGTGGTGACCGTCACGAACCGGTCCCGGGCGACGGGTCTCAGCCCGTCGGCGACCTTCTCGGCCTTGACGCCCTGGGCGTTGATGGTCTTGTCGTCTCGCTTGTGGCGCTTGAAGGAGTAGTGATACACCACCCGGCGGGTGCGGCGCTGCCGGCCGGTGCCCATGTCGCGGGTGGTCTCGATGGTCGAGTCATCGGGGGTGTAGTTGCCGTGGCGTTCGAAGTGGTCGCCCAGGTCGTAGGGCACGTGCGACTGGCGGGAGGCGACGATGAAGCGGCATCCGGCGTCTTCGAGGCCGTTGAGGTTGTCGGCTGACAGCATCCCGGCGTCGGCGACCACTACCAGCTCGTTGACCTGACTTAGGCCATTTAGTGCCGACCCCTGGTGAGCTCTCATTGTCTTTGGTGGATGCGGTCGAGTAGTGCGGTGACTTCGGGGGGCAGGGGGTCTTCGGCGGTGACGATCTGGTCGCCTGCTTGGATGTCGATGGTGCGGTAGCGGCGTAGGGTCTTGACCAGTTGCTTGATGCTGACCCCAGTGGTGGCCTCGAGCCAGCGCACCACCGCCAGCGCGGCGAACACGATGGTCAGGTGGGCTTCGATGGAGTCGCGCTTGTGCTGGAAGATCGGGCGAGCCCGAAGGTCACTCTTGGACATCCGGAACGACTTCTCGATCTGCCAGAGCTGGTGGTAGGCGCCGATCACGTACTCCGGTGTCGGGTGCTCGAGGTTGGTGATGTAGGCCTTCCAGCCGGCCAGGGTGCGGGTCTTGGCCTCCAGTTCGCGGTTGACTGATTTCGAGCCGCCTTCGAGGCGGACGAACCGGTTACGTTTGACTGCTGTCTTCCCGGCGACCGCGTCAGCGGCCTTGCGGACCTGTTCATCGATCCCGCGGAGACTACGGCGGGCCCGGTCGGCGCGGTACTGGTAGTAGATCGTCTCGATCTGCTGGGCCCCTGATGGGCCTCGGGCCCAGGGCTGGGTGAGGATCATCTGATCCTCAGGGGCCTGCCCGGGATGGGTCTTCATCCACTCTTCGAGTTGGTAGAACACCTTCGGGATTGGTTGCCCGACGATGAACCGTAGCCCGGCCCCGGCCAGCGCCTTCAGATTGCCATCTGACAGCATCCCGGCGTCCGCGACGACGGTGACCTCAGGGATGCGGTGGGCGACCATGAACTGGTGCAGGACCGGGATCATCGTGGTCGTCTCGGCCTTGTTTCCCTCGAACGCGTGGATCATCAGCGGGAACCCGCGCATGTCTGCCAGGAGGCCGACGGTGATCTGCGGCTCCAGGCGGCGTTCCTTCGAGAACCCCGACTCGCGGAACCCGTCACCCTCGTCAGTTTCGAAATACAGGGTGGTCACGTCGTAGAGCACCAGCGTCGCCGGCCCCAGCCCCACATGACCGGCGAACCCGGCCGCGAGCTGGCGTCGCCACGGGTCCTTGGCATAGACCGGTAGCCGACGCTCGATAGTGCGGTAGCTGGGTGGCTGAGGGTGTCAGATGGTTTGTGTAAGGGGTTGCTCCTGACACGAAAGCAGAATGATGACCGTGATAGACAAACTCGACCGTGAAGACCGGCGACGTGCGCAGCGCGACGGCGTGGCCGCGTTGGAGGCCTCCGGGGCTCTGGATGACTTGTATGCCCGTATCGACGCCGGCGACGTCCAGCTGGAGGGCCGTGACGGGCTGATCCAGCAACTGATCAAGGCCGGCCTCGAGCGAGGCCTCCAGGCCGAACTCGCCGACCACCTCGGCTACGACAAGGGCGACGGCCACCGTCGAAGTGGCCGACGACGGCGCGGGCATCCCTCCTGAGATCCTCCCCCACGTGTTCGAACGGTTCGCGCGTGCCGACGACTCCCGGGCACACTCCGCGGCCCACTCGACCGGCCTGGGGCTGGCGATCGTCAAGGCAGTCATCGAGGGGTTCGGCGGCACGGCGTCGGTCCACTCGGCTCCCGGCGACACGCGATTCCGGATTACCTTGCCGTTGGCTGGGCGCCCGTGACCTCCGCGTGAGCCACTATTGCCCCCATGAGTAGGCCTGCTCTCCTGGAGCTGATCGTCAGAGGGGACTTCGAGCAGACACGTCAGGTCTTGCCCGCTGAGCCAAAGATTGACAGGGCGACGGCCACCGCCGTCGGCCGACTCCGCCGAGAGATGGCCAGTGCGCCCGCCGGAGAGTCCTCCGCGTACTGGGAGGGCGAGCTCAGCGAAGGGCACTGGGATGCGGTGACGGTCGCTCACCTCGCGTCGTTGCCTGCCTCAAAAGCTGCCGGTGTCTCATCGGTATCACGACGCGCGGCATCCACCCTGCCCGAGATCTTCCAGGGAGAGCTCGCCTCGATAGTCGAGGGCTGGGCCTCCCTTTACCAGCGGAACCCCAGGAACTGGGACCGTAACGGTCATTACCCGGTCATGTTCGAGTGGGTGGGCCGGGGTCTGATTCCCGCGCCCGTGCACGACGGAGCAGTCAACCTTTGGCTGGAGTTCGCCACCCGCATCGTGCATCCGCTGTCGCCCCCGGAGGCGGGCGAGCCGCAGGACTGGACGGTGCCCACGCCCCAGTCGTGTCCCGCTCTCTACGTCGTGACGCTCCCGCTGCTGTTCCAGGCGGCCGTCAAGCCAGGCCTGGGGGCTGCCGCACTCGACCATCAGAGCGGTGGACAGGTCCAGGACCTGGTCTGCCACCTCGTCGAGTCCGGGGTGTGGGATCACACGGAAACCGTCAGCCGCCTGGAAACGGCCAGGCTCCTGCCGGATCGGGCAAATGCCTTTCAGCAGCGTTGGCTCAAGCAGTTGGAGCAGCGGCTCGCGGCGCTGGCGTGAATCAACGCCCCCAACCCTGACGGATCGGGGCGCATCGCGCGAGTCCAGGCCCTTAGAACCGTGATGGTCCACGTTGCGTCGACCTGCTCGACGTTGGTGACGGGGTCGTGGGACACGTCGCTGTCTCCGAGATGAGCGGTGCTGGTTAGAACTCCCCTCTTCCGAGGACCTCGGCCCTGCAACCAGCCGCCGAGTCGCAGCCTCTGAGAGCGGTCCACCGGTTCGCACCATGGCCCGACACTCGATGGCGGACCGGGCCGGAACGTCCAATCGACCAAGGGGGACTTTCGCATCAACTCTTGACTTCCACCCTGCGACAGTTCTGGACACTGAACGCTCCGCCTGGTACACCTTGTCCTCAAGTGGACCGGAGGCGGTTCGAGATTGTGTTTTGGAGAACTATGTCAAGAATGATGAGACTGGCGGCTCTCAGCGTAGGCGTGGCGATCCTGGTAGGAGTATCGCCTGCGGTTGAGGCCGACGAGGGGGCGGGGCCGGACGACCTTGCGGTACTGGTGGAGGCTGTTGAGCCCGATCACGGTACCGAGATGATCCTCGTGGAAGCGCAATCCCTGGGTTCCGAGGCGTTCGTTGCCGAAGGAGACGTAGCCCAGGTTGAGGTGCCAGTGGACCCCCTGACAGCGGTTTCCGTATCGGACCAGGACGCGGGTATTTCCATCTCCTTGCCCAAGAATGCTGCATTTAGTGAAGGCGTTCCGACGGATGATGGAACTGTGGTATTCGAGTCAGCTGACGGACGAACCGAGGGCGTCGTGGTAGAGGCCCTGGACGACGGCTCAGTGCAGCTTCAGACAGTCCTTGGCGGGCCGGAAGCTGACCACGACCTTGAGTACCATCTTGGCGTCCCCGCAGAGGCTCGGGTCGAATTGTCGGAGAATGGCACCGTTCTCGTTTTCGGAGCGGACGATTCGTTGCTGGGCGGCCTGGCGACCCCCTGGGCGGTGGATGCTACTGGTGCTGACGTCAAGACGTATTTCAGCCTTGAAGGTGCCAAGGTGACGCAACATGTCATCACTGGTGATTCCACGGCGTATCCAGTGACGACGGATCCGTGGCTCGGCATCGCGCTCATTAGCAGCGTGACGCGGAAGTACGACTCTGTCAATGGAGGCAGTCGCTTCTACGTGTATCCAACGTGGTGGGGCCGCGGAGGGGCAGGAGCGGCGGCTCGCTGGTCGGCCTGGAGTGAAGCCCGAAGCAAGGGCGTTTGGGACAACTCGTCACTGAGGAATCAGTTCTACTGCCATTACGACACTCGCCCGGTGACAACCTTCAAGTCCTCGTGGAACCTGGAGAATTGGCGCAGCGACAAGGGATATTGGGGTTTCATGGCTGCGTTGTGCAATTAAGGAGATGAGCAAATGACTAGAGAAAAAATCGTCGTTCTGTGGGTAGCCACTGGAGTAGCCGGGCTCGGAGCCCTGATCCTTGGTGTGACGGCGGGTTACGCTGCCGACGCGGCATCGGAATCAGGGGGGGCGCTGGGAGTCTTGCCCGCATCCTGGCTGTGGGGCCGTGGGCTCTCGCCGGGCTTTCGGGACTCCTGCTGCTGGCTGCGGTGTTCGTCACGTCTGCCCACGCTCGAGGACGACACGACCAGGCAAGGGTCGTCGGTCCGATGCTGTTGGTCGTGGGAGGGGCAGTTGGAATGCTACTTTTCGTGCCCCTTGGGTTGCTGACCATCGTGGGATTCGCCTGGCTGATCGCACAAGCACTTTCCACGCGATCGACGAAGCAGCCCGCGTAGTTCGACGAATGCTCTCGCTCAGCGGTGAGACGGCTCAAGCAGTTGGAGCGGCTCGCGGCGCTGGCACGAATCAACGCCCCCGACCCTGATGGGTCGGGGCGCCCTGCGCGATTCTGGTGAGGGGTTTCCGAGATCAGGCCTTCTGCACAGTGATGGTCCACGTTGCGTCGCCGACCTGCTCGAAGTTGGTCACGGGATAGCCCGCGGCAGCGGCCCAGTGCGGAATGGAGTCCGTTCCCTGGGTGCAGTCGAAGTCGATGATCAGCTCATCGCCGACGTCGAGGCCCTTGATCGCCTGCTTGGCCTCGACGAGCGGGAAGGGGCAGACCTGACCGATCGTGTCGAGGCGGTACTGACGGCCGGAGCCGTCCGGACGATCCTCGACGGTGACGGACCCTCCCGGGGCCGCGGCGGGCTGGGCGATGAGGGGCTTGGTGAAACGGGAGAAGATGCTCATGGCGTGTCCTTGGGATGAGTCGGATCAGTTGGCGCGGACAAGGTCGCTGGGGGCCACGGGGACGGCCTGCGCCCCAGCGCGGCGATGGGTCTGGACGAAGAAGCGGGCGGCGAAGCCGACGCCGAGGAAGGTGAACAGGAACGCGGTCCAGCCCTGGTAGCTGAACAGAGCGGTCTGCACCAGGGCGTTGCCGATGGTGCAGCCACCTGCGATCGCGGCACCGACGCCCATGAGGGAGCCGCCCGCGATGGCCCGGATGGCGGTCGGCGCGTCGGGAGCGCGGAGCCGGAACTCGCCCGCGAGCTTGGCCGCGATGTAGGAGCCGGGGATGAGGCCGAGGACGAACAGCACGCCCCAGTCGATGCGGGACGCGTCTCCGGTGGCCAGGAAGTTGACGATGTTGGCCGACGGGGTGGTAATGCCGAGACCGGAGTTGCGGCCGGTGGCGTTCGAGAGCGGGTAGGCAGCCGCGGCGATGACGCCGACGAGGATGGCCGAGGCGTAGGGGCTCCACGGGCGCTCGAGCAGGAGGTGAGCCAGGCCGGACCGGCGGGCCGCCGGACGGGCCACCACCTGGCCTGACTTCCACAACTGGGCCCAGATTTAGTGCCCCGCCAAGGAGCCCCAAATGAGCCAGGGCAGCTCGCACCTGGATCAGGACGAGCAGCATAGGCCTTCCGTCGACCACTGCGCCGCTGGTGGAGCCCTGCCGCTGGCTCCGGTTCCGTGCCTCGGCGGACGGACGGTTGTCCGCAGGGCCACTTCGGGGCTGAGAGGGCCCTCTGAAGGTCAGGCGTACCGACCGACAGGGGGAGAGACACCTGGCTCATGGGGCGCCGCCGCGGCGCCAAGAGCGTCGGAGAGGTCCACCCACCTACCTTGCTGAGCACGCTCTGCCCCACTCTGCCCTGCGATTTAGTGCCCCGGTTCTCAACGGGAATCTCTCTTGACTTGGGCATCTGTTCGCCGCCGCGGCGTCCCACGGAGGGTGTTGTGGAAGTCAGGTCAGGCGGCGGCTGTGGCGTATGCGCCGTAGCCGCCGCCAGAGCCAGACGAATGCACGCCAGAGTCAGATTCGTGCACGTCCTCGCCTGCGCCTGCGCGTCGCGGGATGGTCGGCGCGCCCGGGGCACGTGAGTCGGGCACATCAGGTGAGTCCGGGGACGTCAGGTGAGTCTGGGCACGTGGGTCCGGGATCGTCAGGTGGGTCCGGGCACGTCAGGTGGGTCCGGGCACGTCAGGTGAGTCCGGGCACGTCAGGTGGGTCCGGGCACGTGGGTCCGGCGGGGCCTGTGCGGTGACATGATCACCCGTATGACTGAACTGCGGTGGTCGTACCTCGACGGCGAAAGCGTCGGGGCATGGTCCGCGCTCATCAACACCCTCGCGACGGCCGACGGCAGCGGGGAGTTCTATGAACCCGAGGACCTGGCCGAAGAGCTCGGCGAGACCGGGCTGGAACAGTCCACAGACACCTGGGCCGTCTGGGCGGATGAGCAACTCGTGGCCTACGGACAGCTGCGGGTCGGGTTCACGACGCAGGCCGACGGAACGGTCCGCTGCCAGCTCGACGGGGGAGTGCATCCTGAATGGCGAGGACGCGGCGTCGGCAGCCGGCTCATGGACGCCATGGAGCAGCGGGCCTGCGTCCTCAGCGCCCAGCGAATGCCGGGGGTCCCCGCAGAGTTTCGGGTCGAGGCCGGCCTGGCGGGTTCCTCAGCGAGCCGCATGTTGACCGCCCGCGGGTATCGCATCGCCCGCTGGTTCATTCTCATGGAGCTCCCGCTCCGCAGCGTGCAGGCGGGAGCTCCCGCCGCAGCGGACTCTGGAGCGCACACCCTGACGACACCACCGACCCAATTCCCCCTCGGGAGCATGCCGGAGGGAGCTACAGGCTTCGCCGTCCCTGGAGCAGAGACCCTGACGACCCCGCTGGGCTTGCAACTCCCACTCGACGCAGAAGCTGCGGCGCGGCCCCACCCTGTCGTCCCGGACGGATTCACCCTGGCGACACCACGGGCGGCCGACGAAGAGGACGTCCGCCTGGCCCACAACAGTGCCTTCGCGGACCACTGGGGCTCGGCACCCATGACCGCGGAACGCTGGCATGACTTCTACGCCGGCCGACCCATGCGGCTGGGGTACTCCACGATCGCAAGGAACCCTGACGGCGACCTGGTGAGTTACGTGCTCGTCGGGCAGTACATGGACGACGAGGCGTATGTGGATCTCGTCGGGACGGTCGCCGGGGCCCGAGGACGGGGTGTCGCCGGGGCGGCCCTGGCCCGCACCATTGAACTTGTCCGCGACGTCGAGGGGCTGCGGGTCCTCGGACTCGAGGTGGACTCGGACAGCCCGACCGGAGCCACCCGGCTCTACGAACGGTTGGGTTTCTCTGCCAAGAACACGCGGGCCACCATGACCCGCCCCGCCTGATCAGGAGCCACCATGCACATCCCGCCGCCCGTTATCTTCGCCGCCGCGCTCCTCGCCCAACGCAAACTCGCCGGCAGCGCCGACACAGCGCCCCCAGCTGCACGGGTCGCAGGCGCGGTGGTGGGGGCTGTCTCCCTGACGCTGATGGGAGGCACCGTCGCCCAGTTCGCGCTGGCGGAGACGACCGTCGACCCGGCACGCCCGGGCGCCGCCTCGGCGCTCGTCACCACGGGGCCCAACCGTCTCAGCCGCAACCCCATCTACCTCGGCTTCGCCGGACTGCTCGTTGCGCACGCCCTGTGGCGCGGCTCCGCAGCCGCGGCGGTGCCGGTGGTCGGCTTCGTCGCGGGGCTGACACCGCAGATCCGCCGCGAGGAGGAGGCTCTGCTGGACCGGTTCGGACGCGCCTACGCAGCCTATGTGCGGCGTGTGCCGCGCTGGATCCTCCCCATGAAGTCCTGATCCGCAGACGAGGTCAGAACCAGTCGACGCGCGCGGCCGTCAGCTCCTTGGCGACGGCGGACACGGAGTCCCGGTGCACCGCAGCCGTGAGCGAACTCAGCACCCGGGTGGCGAAGCCCTCGCGCGCCGCGTCGAGGGCTGTCGCCCGGACGCAGAAGTCCGTCGCGATGCCACACACGTCGACATCCGTGACGCCATGGTGCGCCAGCCAGTCGACGAGCCGCTCGCCGTCGGCCAGCCCGCCGATGGTGCCCTCGAAACCCGAGTAGGCGGCCTCGTAGCTGCCCTTGTCGAAGACGGCGTCGAAGGGAACATCGCGCAGCGCCGGGTGAAGCTCCTGGCCAGGCGTGCCCACCACGCAGTGGGGCGGCCAGCTGTCGACGAAGTCGGGTTCCTCGGAGAAGTGGGAGCCGGGATCGATGTGGTGGTCCCTCGTCGCCACGACGGCGTCGTACCCGTGCGGGTCGGCCAGCAGCGCCGCGATGTCGGCCGCGACGCGATTGCCTCCCTCGACGCCGAGCGCACCGCCCTCACAGAAGTCCACTTGCACATCCACCACGACGAGCGCCCTGCCCATGGTCACCTCCCAGGTTCCGGTCTCCCCAGCCTAGCCAGTAGCGTCTCAGGCATGCCCCGTCTCATCCATGTCACCGCCGTCGTCCTCCTCGACCGGGAGGGCCGGGTGCTGTTGGTGCGCAAACGGGGCACGTCGATGTGGATGAACCCGGGCGGCAAGCCCCACCCCGGTGAGTCGCCCGCCGAAGCCGGTGCCAGGGAGGTCCGGGAAGAGTTGGGCCTGCGCCTGGATCCTGCGAGGCTCGAGTACCTCGGCGAACTGCGTGCGGCAGCCGCCAACGAGGCTGACCACGTCGTCGTGGCCGAGACGTTCCGGTGGCCGGAGGTCGTGGCCGGCGACGCGGTGGCCCCGGCCGCTGAGATCGAGGCACTGCGCTGGGTGGGGCCGGCGGAGTTCGACGGTGTCGACGTGGCCCCGCTCTTCACCGAGCGGATCGCGCCGCTGCTGGGTGGGGAGTGGAAGCTCAGCTGACCTGCAGCAGCGTCCGCAACGTGTGCTCGCCGCCCGCCGGGATGGTCACCGCGTTGCCCTGCACGTTGCCGTACTCGATGCACACGAAGTCGCGCCATTCGTCACCCGGAACCATGCCCGAGCCTGGACCCGGATTCCAGATGATCAGCGAGGACGCGGCGTCGCCCGCGAGGCCGAGACGCGCTCCGTCATCGGTCAGCGTCGTCTCCGGAGCGCCACAGTAGACGCGGTCCACGTAACGATCGACGGTGAGCGCGGAGTCTTCCGAGCCCGCGTGATCGGCCGCGAAATCACGGAAAGCAACGCCGTTCAGCCCGGACACGGTCGCTGGGAGGCCGGTGCGCAGGTAGGGGTGGAACGCCTCATCCACGACGACCTCGGTGGTGGGGCTGTCGATGCGGAGCGACAGCACGAGCGCGGTCGCCGATGCCTCGATGCGCAGTGAGTAGCCGAGATCGGGCGGATAGTGCTGCGCCCCTGGGAGGTGGGAGGTGGCCGCCGCGTCGGTCCGCCACTCCAGCATGCAGCCGTCGACCCGGGACTCCTCGCCCACCAGCCTCCAGCTGACGCGACTCACCAACCCGTGCGGGTGCGGCACGGACCAGTCACCCCGGCCCCGCCCGAACCACGGGGCACAGACGGGGATGCCGCCGTGCCACATCTCTCCGAGGACCGGGGAGGCGTCCGACGCAGTGAACAGCCTCTCGACACCGTCGGGACACCAAGACACGACCGTCGCGCCGAAGGGCGAGACCGCGATCGAGCCCCAGTCACCCGTGCGGGTGATGACGTCGGCTCGGCTGCTCATGGGGACACGGTAGGGCAGTCGTGGCATACGGCTCCACCAACGCGGACCCGGGCTGAGCATTCGGGTTTCGGGCGCCCCCTGGCGAGAGCGCCCCGACGCCTAGCATGGGGCCATGCCGACGATCCGCCCAGCCCACCGCGACGACCTTCCCGCCATCACCGAGATCTACAACGAGGCTGGTGTCGGCACCACCGCGTCGTACGCGATCGAGCCGGTGACGCTGGCCGACCGGGTGGCCTGGTTCGAACGCCTGAACGCCGCCGACTTCCCCATCCTCGTTCTGGCCGAAGGTGATCAGATCCTCGGCTTCGCCAGCTACGGCACATTCCGGGCCCTGGCCGGCTACAACCACACGGTGGAGCACAGCGTCTACATCCGCCCCGGGCATCGGGCGGCCGGCGGAGGCCGGATGCTCGTCAACGCGCTGATCGACTACGCCCGGGGCAGGGGCATCCACGCCATGGTCGGCGTCATCGACGCGGACAACGAGGCCTCGATCGCGTTCCACGAGCGGCTAGGCTTCCAGGTCTCCGGACGACTGCCCGAGGTGGGTCGGAAGTTCGGACGGTGGCTCAGCATCGTGTTCGTTACCCTCGTCTTCGAGGGGCCGCACCTGGACTGAGGCCCGCGGCTGGCTACCATAGCGAAATGGCTTACCACGCGGACTCGAACGACCTGGCCTCGCGAGAGGTGCTCACCTGGGAAGGGCTCGGCGGGGCGTCGCGCGATCTGGCCCGCGATGTCGTCGCCTCGGGCTTCCACCCGGACGTTGTCATCGCGGTGGCCCGCGGCGGACTGGTGCTGGCGGGGGCGATGACCTACGCGTTGGGGGTCAAGCTCTGCGACGCTATCAACGTCGAGTTCTACACCGACGTCAACCAGACGCTGCCCGATCCGATCCTGCTGGCCCCGATGCTCGACACCGAGTCGGTGCAGGGGCAGCGGATCCTTGTCGTCGACGATGTGGCCGATTCAGGCCGCACCCTGGGGCTCGTGCTGAAGCTACTGCGGGGGTTCGGCGCCGATGTCCGGTCCGCCGTCCTCTACGCCAAGCCCCGCACGATCGTCCAGCCCGACTTCGTCTGGAAGTCCACCGAGGAATGGATCGTTTTCCCCTGGTCCGCCGAGCCCCCGCTCACGAAGGAGGGCTGAGGATGCCCGAGACCCGAACCTTCGACGATTCCGGCTCTGACGGCCTGCAGCGGGAGGTCCGCGAGGCGCTGGGGGAGACCGTTCGCCCCGTCGACACCTGGGCGGCCCGCTCGGCCGCACACGAGGCGGAGGACGCGGGCGCGGACGGGGAATCGGCCGCCGAACCGGCCGCCGAACCGGCTGCCAGCCCCTCCGCCGACCTCGGGGCCTCACAGTTCCTGTACTACACGGAGTCCTGACACCTCAGGCCTCATGGCTGTGACCGGTCACCCTGTTCGCCGTGAGCATCTGCTCTTCTGAGGATCCCGACGGTGGGCCGGCGGGGCCGTCACGGTAGGCTGAGCGAAGCTCACTGGACAAAGTAGTTAGGACTCACCGTGACATTTGAGTGGACCGACAAGGACGCTCGCGCCGTCGACACCGCCCGCATCCTCGCCGCCGACGCGGTGGAGAAGGTGGGCAACGGCCACCCCGGAACGCCCATCTCGCTGGCGCCGGTGGCGTACCTGCTCTACCAGAAGGTCATGAACACCGACCCGGCCGACGACAAGTGGATCGGCCGCGACCGGTTCGTGCTGTCGGCCGGCCACGCCTCGCTGACGCAGTACACGCAGCTGTACCTCGCCGGCCTCGGCCTCGAACTCGACGACCTCAAGGCGCTGCGCACCTGGGGTGCGAAGACGCCGGGTCACCCCGAGTACGGCCACACCGCGTTCGTCGAGACGACGACCGGCCCTCTGGGCGCCGGCATCTCGAACGCCGTCGGCATGGCCATGGCCGCCCGCCGCGAGCGTGGCCTCTTCGACCCCGAGGCGCCGCAGGGCGAGTCGCCCTTCGACCACTTCGTGTACACCATCGCCGGCGACGGCTGCCTGCAGGAGGGTGTCGCTTCCGAGGCGTCCTCGCTGGCCGCCACCCAGAACCTGGGCAACCTCGTCCTCATCTACGACGACAACCGCATCACCATCGAGGGCGAGACCGACATCTCGTTCACCGAGGACGTCAGCGCCCGCTACGCGGCGTACGGCTGGCACGTGCAGCACGTCGACTGGACCAACGGCGGCACCGAGTACCGCGAGGACATCGAGGCCCTCTATGAGGCCATCGAGGCGGCCAAGGCCGTCACCGACAAGCCCAGCTTCATCAAGCTGACCACCGTCATCGGCTGGCCGCTGCCCACCAAGCAGGGCAACCACTCGGTGCACGGCTCCAAGATCGGCGGCGACGAGATCGCGGCACTCAAGGACGCCCTCGGCTTCGCGCAGGAGCCGTTCGCCGTCGACGAGGCCGCCGTCGCGCACGCCCGGGCCAACGCCGCCGAGCGTGGCCGGGCGGCCCGCGCAGCCTGGGACGAGAAGTTCGCCACCTGGCAGACCGGCAACGAGGACGGCGTCGCGCTGCTGCAGCGTGTGCAGGCCCGCAAGCTGCCCGCCGACTTGGCGCTGCCCGTCTTCGAGGAGGGCAAGAAGGCGACCCGCGCCGCATCCGGCGAGGTCCTCTCCGCACTGGCCCCCCAGCTCCCCGAACTGTGGGGCGGCTCGGCCGACCTGGCCGGCTCGAACAACACGACGATGAAGGGTGAGCCCAGCTTCCTCCCCGCCGAGCGCGTCACCAAGGACTGGGCGGGCAACCCGTACGGCCGCACGCTGCACTTCGGCATCCGCGAGCACGCCATGGGCGGCATCATCAACGGCATCAACCTGTCGGGACTGACGCGCGCGTACGGTGGCACCTTCCTGGTGTTCGCCGACTACATGCGCCCGGCCGTTCGCCTGGCCGCCCTGATGCAGACGCCGTCGGTGTTCGTGTGGACGCACGACTCGGTCGGCGTCGGCGAAGACGGCCCGACGCACCAGCCGATCGAGCACCTGGCGTCGCTTCGCGCGATCCCCGGGCTCGACGTGGTCCGCCCTGCCGACGCGAACGAGACGTCCGTGGCGTGGGGCGAGATCCTGCGCCGCACCGACCGTCCCGCCGGCCTGATCCTGTCCCGCCAGGACCTCCGCACCGTCGCCCGTGGCGAGAAGTACGCCTCGGCCGACGGCCTCGCCCAGGGCGGCTACGTCCTCAGCGAGGCCACCGGTGACCTGCAGGTGATCCTGATCGCCAGCGGCTCCGAGGTCGAGGTCGCGCTTGACGCGCAGGAACTGCTCGAGGCCGACGGCGTCGGCGCGCGCGTCGTCTCGATGCCCTGCCAGGAGTGGTTCGACGAGCAGACCGCCGAGTACCGCGAGTCGGTGCTGCCCGCTGCCGTGACGGCCCGCGTCTCGGTCGAGGCCGGCATCTCCATGGGCTGGGCCAAGTACGTCGGTGCCGCCGGCGCCTCGGTCAGCATCGAGCACTTCGGCGCCTCGGCGTCGGGTGCCAAGTGCTTTGAGGAGTTCGGCATCACCGCGGCCAACGTGGCTGACGTGGCGCGGTCCGTCCTGGCCTGACGCATCCGACCCTGATGAGGGGCCCTTCCCGCTGGGAGGGCCCCTCGTTCTTGTTCCGGCTCCGTATGCTGGGGCAATGGCGCTGAAGGATCTGCTGACCACCCTGACCGGCAATACGCCCGTCGTCCTCGAACTCGACCTCGCCAGGGGCGTCCTGACGGCGCGGCCCAGCAGCCCGCTGCAGGCCGTGCAGCTCATCAACAGCCCCACGCTCGAGGCTGTCCGCGTCCACCTCGCAGCCGCAGCGACCGACGACCGGGTCCTCGGGCTGATCGTCCATGCGACCCCGACGGGCATGTCCATCGCCCACGCCGAGGAGATCGCCGACCTCATCGAGAAGTTCGGCCGGTCGAAGCCGACCATGGCGTGGGCCGAGAGCTACGGCGAGCTCGCCCACGGCATCGTCGGCTACCACATCGCGGCCGCCGCCCGGCAGGTGTGGGTGCAGCCCACCGGCATGCTGGCCATCGACGGGCTGGAGCTGGGGATCCTGCTGCTGCGGGGGCTCCTGGAGAAGGCCGGCGTCGAGCCGCAGTTCGGGCAGCGCCACGAGTACAAGACCGCCGCCGACCAGTACCAGGCCGATCATGTCACCGACGCCAACCGGGAGATGATGACCCGCCTGGGCGCCTCGTTCCTCGACACGATCGTCACGTCCGTCGCCCGACGGCGCGGCATCGCCGTCGAGCAGGTCCGAGACGGCGTCAACGGGGCCCCCGTCGAGCCGGCCCGCGCCCTCGAGCTGGGCCTCATCGACCACGTCGGCTACCGCGACGAGGCCTACGCGGCCGTCCTGCGGGAGTGGAACGCGGCGCCGGAGAACCTGCTGTACGTCCACCGCTACACGAACCGTGCCGCTATCGCCAGGAACCTGCGCCCCGGCCGCGACAAGGTGGCCGTCGTCACGCTGCGCGGCGCCATCGTCACCGGCCGCGGGCCAGGTCGCTGGGCGGCCAGTCGGCCGGGTCCGACGTGATCGACGAGCAGCTGCGCACCGCTCTGCGCGACGACAACGTGAAGGCGGTCGTATTCTCCGTCGACTCGCCCGGTGGCTCCGCGGTCGCCAGCGACTTCATCCGCCGCGGCGTCGTCAGGCTGAAGGAGGCGGGCAAGCCGGTCGTCGCGCAGATGGGCAGCTACGCCGCCTCCGGCGGGTACTACGTGTCGATGGCGGCCAACGAGATCGTCGCCCACGCGACGACGCTGACCGGCTCGATCGGTGTCCTCGCGGGCAAGATGGTCACGGCCGGGCTGTACGACAAGCTCGGCCTGATCCGCGAGTCGCTGACCTTCGGCGAAGCCGCAGGCACCTTCTCCGCGGCCCAACCCTTCACGGAGGCGGACTGGGAGCGGCTGAACCGCTGGCTCGACCGCATCTATCTCGACTTCACCACCCTTGCCGCCGGCGACCGTGGGCTCGACTACGAGGATCTGGAGAGCAAGGCACGCGGCCGGGTGTGGACCGGCGCGGACGCCGTCGAGCGCGGCCTCGTCGACCACATCGGCGGCCTCGGCCTGGCGATCGAGCGGGCCTGCGACCTCGCTGGGCTGGACCGCGACCGCATCTCCCTCTCCCACGTGGGCAGCCAGGGCATGCTGTCGACGATCCTTCCCGCCAACTCCAGCGAGCGGGCCACGGGTGGTGCGGAGCTGCCGACGACGGATGCCCTGCTGACGTCGATGGCCGCCCGCGTCGGCCTCGTCGGCACGGGCGCCCTGTCCATGCCGCTCGTCCGGGTCGGCTGAACTGACGCGTCGTCTTTGGCGCTGGCACGGGGTTTCGTACCATGGGGGACTGGGTCGGCCTACCGGGCCGCGGAGGGATAGTGCGTTGAAGAAGTCCAGCAAGATCGCCATCGGCGTGATCTCGGGTGTCGTCGTCCTCGTCGGGGTGCCTACGTCGCCGGATACTTCCTGGCGGGCAACCAGGTGCCGGTCAAGGCCAGCGCCAATGGCGTCGCCATCGGCGGCCTGTCCCCGGAGAAGGCGAAGGAGAAGCTGGAGCAGGAGCTCGGGCCCGCCTTCACCGCCCCCATCACGCTGACCGCCGACGACGTGAGCGTGCAGCTCGTCCCGGCGGAGGTCGGCCTGAAGCCCGACTTCGAGGCGACGGTCCGCGCGGCGGGCGGCGGCTTCAGCTGGAACCCCGCCGAGATGCTCCACACGCTGACCGGAGGCTCCGAGGTGGAGCTCGTCACGCTCCTCAACCCGACGGAGCTGACCGCCGCGATCGAGGCCGTCGCGCCGGAGTTCGCGGAAGGCGGCATCGACGCCACCGTGGCCCTCGACGGCACGAAGGTCGTGGTCACCCCGGCCACCGATGGCCGTGGACTCGATGTCCCCCTCACGGTGCAGGCCGTCTCCTCCGCCTATGCCGACGGTGAGCAGACGGTCCAGGCCGTGGTCGAGACCCACGAGCCGGCTGTCACGGACGCCGACGCGGCCAGGTTCGTCAGCTCCTTCGCTGATCCGCTGGTCAGCGGCCCCATCACGCTGACGCTCGCCCAGGGCACCCTCGAGGTGACCGCCGAGCAGCTGGCGGCCGCCACCACCATCGACACCACCGAGGCGGGGGATCTGACCGGCACCATCGACGCCGCGAAGCTCCTGGAATCCACCGCCGAGGCGCAGAAGGCGCTCGAGCTGACCGAAGCGACCGACGCGTCGTTCACCTTCGCCGACGGCGGCGTGCAGGTGGTCCCCGCCAAGGTCGGCCAGACCATCGACCCCGAATCGTTCGGCGCCGCCGCGAAGCTCGCGGCCATGGCGACCGGGGCCGGGCGCACGGCGCCGGTCGACGTCATCGTCCAGGAGCCGGAGTTCACGACGGCCGAGGCGGAGGCGCTCGGCACGTTCGAGGTCATCGGCGAGTTCACCACGTACTACCCGCACGCGACCTACCGCAACACCAACCTCGGGCGCGCCGCGTCGCTCGTCAACGGCACGGTCCTCATGCCCGACGAGATCTTCTCCCTCAACGACACGTTGGGCCAGCGCACCGCCGCCAACGGGTTCATCGACGGGTATGTGATCAGCGGGGGCAGGCTCGTCAAGGAGTCCGGCGGTGGCATCTCGCAGTCCGCCACCACGCTGTTCAACGCCGCCTTCTTCGCCGGCTACAAGGACATCGAGCACAAGCCGCACAGTCTCTACTTCGACCGGTACCCTGCGGGCCGCGAGGCGACCATCTACTACGGCTCGCTCGACCTGCGCTTCCAGAACGACACCGAGTACCCCTCGTACATCCGCGGCTACATCAACCCTTCGTCGTCGGGGCAGCGTGGGAGCATCACGTTCCAGATCTGGTCGATCCCCACCTGGGACAAGGTGACGTCGACCGAACTGGTGAAGTCAGGCTTCTACTCCGGTGGAGAGCGGGTGGTGAAGGGCGACCCGAAGTGCGAGCCACAGGCCCCCATCCGGGGCTTCACCGTCAACTGGGAGCGCCTGTTCTACAAGGACGGGGCGATCGCCAAGCGTGAGCCCTTCAGCTGGAAGTACAGCGCGGGCGACCGGATCACCTGCGAGCCCTGAGCACCGACAAAGGTTTCCGCGGACAGCGGTAAGCTGAGAGCTGCCCTGCCGCGACGAAGGAGATATCGAAGTGACGTACATCATCGGTCTGCCGTGTGTTGACGTGAAGGACCGCGCCTGCGTCGAGGAGTGCCCCGTCGACTGCATCTACGAGGGCAACCGCATGCTCTACATCCACCCGGAGGAGTGCGTCGACTGCGGCGCCTGTGAGCCCGTCTGCCCGGTCGAGGCCATCTACTACGAGGACGACGTCCCCGAGGATCAGGCCCAGTACTACGACGTCAACGTCCAGTTCTTCGACGAGATCGGTTCCCCGGGCGGCGCTGCCAAGCTCGGCGTGATCGATGCCGACCACCCGGTGGTCGCGGCGCTGCCTCCTCAGGCCTGAGGATGTCACTCGGCGCGCGCCTGCCCGACTTCCCCTGGGACACGCTCAGCGCGGCGCGCACCCGTGCCGCTGCGCACCGGGACGGGATCGTCGACCTCTCGGTCGGAACCCCCGTCGATCCGACCCCGCGGCTCGCGATCAATGCCCTGGCCGCGGCTGGTGACGCGCCCGGATACCCGACGGTGTGGGGAGCGCCCGAGACGCGGGCCGCGATCCGCGCCTACCTCGAGCGTCGCTGGGCCTCCCTGCCGCTGACCGACGAGTGCGTCCTGCCGGTGATCGGCACCAAGGAGATCGTCGGCTGGCTGCCCACCCTGCTGGGTGTCGGGGCCGGCGCGGCGGTCGTCTTCCCCGAGGCCGCCTACCCCACGTACGAGGTGGGGGCGCTGACGGCGGGTGCGCGTCCTGTGCCGCTCGACGATCCGGCCGCTGTGCCCGCAGACACCCGCATCATCTGGATCAACTCGCCGGGCAACCCGACGGGCCGGATCCTCAGCCTGGACGAGACCCGCGCCTGGGTGCAGGCGGCGCGACGCGTCGGCGCCGTCCTGGCCAGCGACGAGTGCTACGGCGAGTTCGCGTGGGAGGCGGAGCCTGTCTCGGTGCTCGACCCGCGCGTCAACGACGGCGACCTCGCCGGCCTGCTCGCCGTCCATTCACTGTCCAAGCGCTCGAACGCCGCGGGCTACCGGGCCGGCTTCGTCGCCGGCGACCCCGCCGTGGTGCAGGAGCTGGTGGCGGTCCGCAAGCATCTCGGCATGATCGTGCCGGCACCCATCCAGGGTGCCATGATCGCGCTGCTGGCGGACCAGGCCCATGTCGAGGAGCAGCGCTCCCGCTACCTGGCCCGCCGTGCCGTGCTGCGCCCCGCGCTGGAGGCCGCCGGCTTCCGGATCGACCACTCCGAGGGATCCCTGTACCTGTGGGCGACCCGCGGGGAGGACTGCCGGGCGACCGTCGACTGGCTCGCCGACCGGGGGATCCTCGTGGCGCCGGGCGACTTCTACGGGGCGCCGGAGCATGTCCGCGTCGCCCTGACAGGGACAGACGAGCGGATCGCCGCGGCCGCTGCCCGGCTCGCGGCGTAGTCAGCCCAGCGTCGCGCGCACCTCGGCGTCGCCGACAGGTTCCCTGGCCTCCGCCCAGCCCTTCGAGCCTGCCCGCCACTGCCGGTCGGCCACCGTCACCTCGGTGACCCCCGCCCCGTACGTGTTGGCCACCAGGTGCTGAGCGACGGCCCAGGCCGTGGGGGCGTCGACGGTGCTGACGGAGAGCGTGGTGCCCTCCCATGCCGGTGTCGCCGCGTCGCCGAAGGAGGCCAACAGCCGGGTCAGCTCCTCGGGGGCGGCGGGGGGACGGTCGAACGTCAGGCACGCCAGCGCGGCCTCGCGGGACCCGCGCAGCGCACCGGCGAGCGCCCGCGCATTCGTCTCGTGCTTGCGGTACGCCTCGGGGTGGCCGCTGCGCTGCACCTTCTGGGCGATGTCGTTGACGTCGATCGTGTCCCAGTTGTCGAACTTCACGAGCTCCTCGTAGAAGCGGTTCGCGGAGTACCAGGGGTCGAGGATCTCCTCGGGCGTGCCCCAGCCGTAGGAGGGCCGCTGCTGGAACAGCCCCAGCGAGTCCCGGTCGCCGTAGTCGAGGTTGCGTAGCCCCGACTCCTGCCACGCGGTGGCGAGCGCGATGACGGCCGCCTGTTCCGGCAGCCCCCGCTCCAGCGAAGCCCCGACGATGGTCGACGCGTTGCGCGCCTGGGGCGCCGTCAGCGTGATGTAGCCGTCGTCTGTCTGCACCGTGCACACCTCGGGGGTGACCCGTTGGTAAACGTACTGGTAGGCGAACCAGCCGCCGACCCCGAGGCCGCAGAGGAGCACCGCGACGACGATGGCCACGACGAGCGATCGCCGCATCAGTTGCTGTGCAGTTCGGAGTTGAGCTCGACCTTCGTACCGCGACGGTTCTTCACGACCACGGCACCCGACTGCGAGTCACGCAGGAACAGCAGGTCGTTCTGGCCGCTGAGCTCGCGGGCCTTGACGACGTCGCCGCCCGGCAGCTGCACCTTGGTGCCCGCCGTCACGTAGAGGCCGGCCTCGACGACGCAGTCGTCGCCCAGCGAGATCCCGACGCCCGAGTTGGCGCCGAGCAGGCAGCGCTCCCCGAGCGAGATGACCTGCTGACCGCCTCCGGAGAGGGTGCCCATGATGGAGGCGCCGCCGCCGACGTCGGTGCCGTCGGCCACGACGACGCCGGCGGAGATCCGGCCTTCCACCATGGAGGTGCCGAGGGTTCCCGCGTTGAAGTTCACGAAGCCCTCGTGCATGACGGTGGTGCCCTCCGCCAGGTGGGCGCCGAGCCGGACACGGTCCGCGTCGGCGATGCGCACGCCGGAAGGAGTGATGTAGTCGACCATGCGGGGGAACTTGTCGATGCCGTAGACGGTGAGCTGCTCGCCACGGGCGCGGAGCAGCGTCCGGACCCGGGCGACGTCGCCGACCCGCACCGGACCGGCGGTGGTCCAGGCGTTGTTGGGGAGCACGCCGAAGATGCCGGCGAGGTTCAGTCCGTGGGGCGTGACGAGGCGGGCGCTCAGCAGGTGGAGACGCAGGTACGCGTCCTCGACGCCGGCCGGGGCCTCGTCCAGGTCGATCTCGACGCGTACCGTGCGGGTCTGCACCTGGCGGATCTCGTCGACGTACTGCGCCTCGGTCAGCATCGACGGGGCCTCGTCGGTCACTGCCCCGCCGAGCTGCGGCTCGGGGAACCAGGCGTCCAGGACGGAACCGTTGGTGTGGACGGTGGCAAGGCCCCAGGCCCAGGCGGTGCGCTTCTCGTTGCTCATGCGGCCAAGTCTAGAGGGGGCGGGTCAGCCCAGTACCTTCTTGGCCGCCATCTCGATCGCCAGCTTGACTGCCGTCTTGCAGATCGCCTGCGCGGGAGGGATCCAGCCGAGCGAGGCACCGTACGTCGCAGGGATGGCGGCGATCGCCGCCCAGAACTTGGCGCAGAACACCGAGAGATCGATGATCGAGATGATCTTGAGCACCAGGATCGCGGCGCCGATCACCAGGAGACAGGTGCCGGTGATCTTCGCGGCCTTCGACAGGTTCGTCGACACGTCCTTGGGGGAGCTCTGCCCCTCGAAGTTGGAGCTGAAGGCCTCGACTGCGGCACCCTGGTTGTTCTGCCTGACGTGGTTGGCGGCCGTGTCGACGGTCTCGACCAGCTTGGTGACCGCGTCGGAGAACCGCTGCCACTTCTGCGCCCACTGCAGGATCTCGGTCTCCTGTCCTTCCGGGAAGGTGAAGCCGATCATGTTGACGAACATGGTCAGTGCGCCCGGGAGCGTGATGCTCATCTCAGTAGTCCTTCCCGACGAGCGAGGACAGCGCCGTGGCCGCCTCCGAGGTGTTCTGGTACAGCTCTCCGACCTGCCGCAGCGTCTCGGACTGGTCGATCAGGCCGTCGACCAGCGAATGGACGATCTCCCTGAACGCTTCGATGAACACCCGGTACAGCTGGTTGACGATCTGCCCGATGGTGTCGTTCTCGCCCAGGATCTTGAAGTCGGTCACCGAGTCGATCAACTGGTCGATCTGGTCCTTGATGAACTGGGTGCCCTCCTCGATGATGGTGCCGGCCTTACGGTACGACTCGGGGGAGAAGACGATGTCGCTCATGTCAGCCCTCCCTCGCGGCGGTGGACTCCATCATGCGCGTCATGGTGTCGAGATAGTCGGCCAGCGACCGGGTGGCCTCGCGGGCCACCTCTCCCAGCTGGGAGGAGAGCTCCGCGGGGTCGGGGGCCTGCTCCTGCATGGTGGTCATCAGCGCCTGCGCGTGGGCATCGAGGGCGGCGTTCATGGCGAGGCGCAGGTCGTCGGCGAACTCCACGCTCGACCTCCGCATCGCCCGGGGATCGATCGTGATGTCCGTGACCTGGCCGCCCGAGACGGTCACGCGCACCAGCTTGTCCTCGGAGGTTCCTTCGGCTGAGACCACGGGCACCTCGACGGCGGGCAGGGGCTGCTCCAGTTCCGCCGTCAGGTTCGTCAACAGCTGCTCGAGTTCGTTCATCGGGATCCTTACTGGGTGGTGGCGAGCGCGGCGTCGAAGAGTTCCGCGAAGGAGGAGAAGCGGAAGACCGTCACGAGGCCGTACCGCGAGACGGCCTTCCACGACGCTTCGGCCGAGTCGTAGGCGAAGAGCGCGTCGCCGGTCTCGCCGACGAAGCGGAGCGGGGTGTCGAGGGAGTCAGAGCCGTGCAGGAGGCGCTCGTTGGAGTCGAGCAGACCAGGCAGGAAGGCGCCGTCCTCGTACACATCCGTCGTGCCGTAGAACGAGACGCCGTCGAAGTCGAAGCCGTCGGTGGTGGCCAGCAACTGTCGGTAGTCGTCCGGCAGCGGGATCCCGAACTGCCGTGCGAAGGCGCCCGAGATGCGGGAGATATCGGCGGGCGCAGCCCCGCCGCGTTGGGGGAAGCCCTGTGCCTCGGCGAGGTCGACCCAGTCGGTGATGGCGCGCATGCGTCAGCCCGCCATCGCGGCGCCGAGGCCGAGGACGACGGTGATCTGCCTGCCACCGATGGGGAACGAGATGACGGTGGTATCCCCGATCTGCAGGGAGAAGATCTCCCGGTTGACGTGATGGCAGTTGTGCTGGCCCTGTTCGCTCACCGGGGTCAGCCGGTACTGCGGGGCACCGTCCCCGGAGGCGGGGACCCGTTCCAGCTGGTAGCCGCTGGGCACGCGGCCAGCGCCAGCCTGGGCGACCTGACGGTCGCTGAGGCCGGCCTCACGTAGGGTGGCCGGATCGGCGCCGCGGAGCGCCTCGCCTCGCTGATCGCGTTCGGCGGGGGCACACATCGCGGCCAGCCGGCGGTCCAGGCCCGCCGGGTCGTAGACGGCGCTGTCAGCGGTCGTGACCGTGGTCCCGCTCGTCCCGCGGTGCGCCCCGTAGTCGTCGCCCTGGATGGCGGTCACGGGGGCCTGGTGCGTCTGCTCCCGTGGTCCGCTGGAGCCGGTGTGGTCGCCGTAGGTCTCCCGGGAGCGGTCCCGATCGGGGCGGCCCGTCACCGTCGACGGCGTCGAGGACAGTGCCGGCTGCTGGGCAGATCCGCGCCGCGAAACCGACTTCTTGACCCATTTGACAAGGAACTTCGCCACGAGCTTCGCGAAGATGCCCGTGCCGCTGGTCTGGCTGCTGGTGCTCACGTCGCGATACTAGGCAGCGCAAGGGCTCAACTCGGGGCCTTGCGGCGCGATTGGGTACACGTACCTACACGTCCACCCATCGAAAGGCTCAGGGCTCTGGTCTCAGGGGTCCGGTACCTCATTGGCCGCAGCGGTCACCGTCCGGATGAACAGCACCAGCCACACGAAGACCGTGCCGACGGCGCCCGCCTCAAAGGCGGTGATGTTCAGATAGCCGATGCCGAGGTGCAGCCACACGACGGCGGCCATGAGCCCCACCACGATGAGCGTCACCGCCACGAAGCCCCCAGGGAGGCGACGGAACAGGATGGGCACCCCGACGAGCAGCAGCACGAACACGCCGATCGCCCCGTACGTCACCATGTTGTGCCAGAACATCGACAGGTTCACCGGGATGACCCCCACCAGCCCGAGCAGCAGCCCCAGCGCGATGAGGGCCAGCCGGACGGCCCGCACCTTCCACGTCGGCTCGCCATGGTGATCGGCCCACCGCTCCAGGTCCTGCGTGAGGAAGTCGGCCAGCGCCACCAGGACCAGCCCCGTCAGGATCAGGGTGAAGTTGAACAGCACCCCCGAACGGTCCGCGGCCGCGCCGAGCGCCGAGAAGTGCTGCATCCACCACTGCGGATCGGAGGAGCTCAGAGCACTGCCAAGCGCACCCACGACGAGGAAGGACGCGACGAGAACGGACAGCGACTCGGTCGTCATCGACGCGGCGCTCGAGGCCGAGACGTACGCGCAGATGGCGCACACGAGGCCGATGGTGAAGGCTCCCGCGTAGCGGTCCAGCTCCAGCGTCCGGAAGGCCCCGGCGAAGACGGCGTACGCGGCGGTCGCCGCGAAGAAGGCGAACAGCCCGTGGACGATCGCGAGCCCCGCGATGTCGACGCCCCTGCGGAACCGCGACAGGCGTGCGAGCCAGGGATGCTGCTGCCTGCCCGTCAGCATGCCGATCAGGAAGCCGAGGCCGCCGCCGAACAGCGCGACGAACGCGCCCAGTTCACCGACCGAACCCTGCCCGAAGATGGCGGAATGCGGCCGGAGCAGGACCAGGCCGAAGACAGCACCCACCAGGAAGCCGAGACCGCCGAGCAGGAGGGCGCTGTTCTCCTGCCGTGAGGTGCGGGTGAGGGACGAGGGCATGCGGCAAGTCTGACGCAACGACCGGTGGCACGGGCGCGCGGTCCGGATCCCGCAGACGAGTGGCTAGGCTTCCCGCATGACTGCCACGAGTATCGATCCGACGGCCCTCGACATCATCTGGGGAACGCTTGCCCGCCCCGTCGACGGCGATGCGACCTCGGCCGTGCTCGCGTCCTGGCTGCGGGGACGGCGCGTCCTGGCCGCCGTCCGCCACGTCGCCGACGACGAACTGACCTTCGCGGTGGCCGTCGATGAAGCCGACCGTATCCAGACCGTCGCGGCCGACGGCCGTCTCACGGCCGGCCTGACCGTTCCCCAGCTGCGCGACGCGCTCTGGGCGGCCCGTCTGGCCGAGCATGTCTGGCTCTCGTCCGGGGACGAGGACGACGAGGACTCCGACGACGAGGACCCCTCCGAGATGCTGGATCTGCACGACCTCGCCGGGGACGAGGAGGAGGCGTTCGCTGACGAGCCAGGCGACGATGACGGGTTCGAGTTCGAGGACGAGGGGCGCTGGGTCACCTGGCGGTTCTCGTCCCAGGGCGGAGGCTGGGCCCACCTCGTGGCGGCCCTGAGTCAGGAGCCCATCACGTCGGCCGTGTGGGGCGGTTGGTCGGCCATCGGCGGCGTCGAGCCCCGCTTCGAGCTGGTCGAGCCAGGCCGCGCGGACCTCCCGGTCATCACGCTCTCGCTCCCGGAGGAGCCGGGGGCCCCCGGGTGGATCGAGGTCCGCTCCGCGCTCGACACCGAAGGCTTCGGTGCCTTCCTCCAGCCCGAGCCGACGGCGAGGCTGACGTTCGCGGACGGCGAGGTGGCGGGCGATGCGGCCACGCTGCGCGGCCTCCTCGGCAACGGAGAACTGCATCCGGACTCGGCGCTGAACCGGGTGCTCGCCGACCCGACGCTGGCGGTCGACGCCGAGGCTCTGACCGCGGCGCTCGAGCCGTCGGACAACGTGACGGCAGCGACGATGGTGCGAGCCGTCGAGGCACTCGGAGTGCCCACGCAGTTGGCACGTCTCGCCCTGGGCCCCGACGCCGCGGGGACGGCGTCGACCACCACGCTGCCAGGGGGCTGGGGTGCCGCGTTCCTCGGGCTCGCGGACGCCGGCCTGGCGGGGCTGAGCCCCCGCAGCCGCGACCTGTCGGCGGCCGCCCGGGCGGGGATCTGGGTCCGGGAGCGGCCCGCTGCCGGAGCCGCGCTGGCCGGGGCCGAGGTTGTCCTCGGCGCCGGCTGGATGCGCGACGGTCTGCGACGCCGCGGCCTCGGTCGGGCGCTCGCCCTCGGAGGCGGGCTTCTGCTGCTGACCGACGGCGTCGCGGAGGCGCTGCTCGTGGCGCGGCGCGTCCTCCGTGCCCGGCGGGACGGCCGCGGAGGCGGCGACGGCCGCTAGGCTTCCCAGCATGACCAATCCACTCGCGGCGCTGTTGCAGCAGATCATGGATGTCGAGTCGGTCTCGGGCAACGAGCGGGCGCTCGCCGACCTGGTGGAGGCGAGGCTCGCCCCACTCGGCCACCTGCGTCTGCACCGCGACGGCGACTGCGTCGTGGCCCGCACGGAGCTCGGTCGCGCCGAGCGGGTGGTGATCGCGGGCCATCTCGACACCGTCCCGCTGCTCGACAACCTGCCGTCCCGCTACGTCGTCGATCCCGCCGGGGACTACGTGTGGGGCCGGGGCGCCTGCGACATGAAGGGCGGCGTCGCCGTCATGCTCGCCCTCGCCGCCGAGCTGACGGAGCCGAACCGTGACATCACCTGGATCCTGTACGACCACGAGGAGGTCGAGGCGGCGCGCAACGGGCTGGGGCGCCTCGCCCGCCATCGACCCGACCTCATCGAGGCCGACTTCGCGGTGCTGATGGAGCCCACCTCGGCCAGGATCGAGGGCGGCTGCCAGGGCACGATCCGCGTCGAACTGCACACGGAAGGGGTCGCCGCCCACAGCGCGCGGGCCTGGATGGGGCACAACGCGATCCACGACCTCGCACCCGCTCTGGCGACCCTGGCCGACTACGCCTCGGAGGAGATCGAGGTCGACCGGCTCGTCTACCGCGAGGGCCTCAACGCCGTGGGCGTCACGGGCGGGGTGGCGACGAACATGATCCCGCCCGCCGCGGTGCTGACGGTCAACTACCGCTACGCCCCGGACAAGACCCCCGAGGAGGCGCTGGCCAGGCTCGGGGTCTGGTTCCCGGGGTACCGCCTCGAGGTCACCGACGTGTCGCCCGCCGCGCGGCCCGGTCTCGACCTGCCCCTGGCCCAGGAGTTCGTCGCCGCCATCGGCGAGCAGGCCAGCCCCAAGTACGGCTGGACCGACGTGGCCCGCTTCAGTGCGCTGGGGGTGCCCGCCGTCAACTACGGCCCCGGCGACCCGTCGTACGCCCACCGCGCCGACGAGTTCTGTCCCGTCGCCGATCTGGACCGCTGCGCCGACGGCCTGCGCCGTTGGCTGACCTCACACTAGGAGAACGATGATCGAACCGAAGCGTCGCCAGGGTGCCGTCATCCTGGGAGGGCGCGAGCACGCGCAACCCACAGCCGACCAGGCGCTGCTGCAGCGCCCCACCAAGCGGGACTGGAGCCAGGAGGACCCGTGGCGGGTCCTGCGGATCCAGTCGGAGTTCGTCGAGGGATTCGACGCGCTCAACAACCTGCCGCCCGCCATCTCCATCTTCGGATCGGCCCGCACCCGGACGGACGACCCGCTCTACGCGCAGGCCGAGGACATCGCCGGCCGGCTCGTGCGGGCCGGGTTCGCCGTCATCACCGGCGGCGGCCCCGGCGTCATGGAGGCGGGCAACAGGGGAGCGCATCTCGCGGACGGGACATCCGTCGGCCTCGGCATCGAGCTGCCCCACGAGCAGGGCATGAACGACTTCATCGACATCGGGGTCAACTTCCGCTACTTCTTCGCCCGCAAGATGATGTTCCTCAAGTACAGCCAGGGGTTCATCACCATGCCCGGCGGCTTCGGCACCCTGGACGAGCTGTTCGAGGCCCTCACCCTCATCCAGACGGGCAAGGTCACGCACTTCCCGGTCGTGCTCTTCGGTAGCCGCTACTGGTCCCCGCTGGTGGCCTGGATCCGCGACACCCTCGAAGAGGGCCGCTTCATCTCGCCCGGCGACTCGGACCTGTTCGTGGTGACCGACGATCCCGAGGAGGCCGTGGCCGCCATGGGGGAGCCGCGGCAGGTCTGGACCGACTGACATGCAGATCGTGCTGTGGCTGCTGCCGCTGGTGGTCTTCGGCCTGGCCGCCTACCTCGGGTTGGGGAAGCTGGGGGAGATGCCGCAGCACGCCGTCCACGACCGGCCGAAGGGCCGGATCCCGGACGGCCCCGTCGACGAGGCGTTCCTGGCCGAGGCCCGGATCCCCGTGGCCGCCCATGGCTACGACCGCGGCCAGGTCGATGGTGTGCTCCGGCGCATCGCCGACGGCGAGGGCGTCGAACCGGGGCGGTGCTGTTCGACGTCGTCCGCCGGGGCTACGACATGCAGGTCGTGGACGACCTTCTCGACCGTCCCCAGCCGGCTGCGCCGGGGGCCGAGGAGCGACTCTTTCGACCGGACAGCCCGCCTGCTTGGTCCGATAAGGAATAATGGGGGGCACACCAGTTCGGCACACACAGAATGAGGGTGGCAAATGGCAGCGATGAAGCCCCGCACGGGAGACGGTCCCATGGAGGTCACGAAGGAGGGCCGCGGCATCGTGATGCGGGTCCCCGTCGACGGGGGCGGGCGACTGGTGGTCGAAATGAACGCCACCGAGGCGACCGATCTCCTCAACGCGCTGAAGGATGTCGTCGGCTGAGCCACGCGCAATCCCGTAGTCGCTGAAGGCCACCCCCGTTCGTGGGGGTGGCCTTCAGCGTTGCAGGGGGTCAGCCGTGGTGGGCGATGGCAGCTTCGTAGACGGCGACGGTCTCGGCGGCGATCTTGGCCCACGAGAACTCGTCGATGCAGCGCTGCCGACCGGCCAGCCCCATCTTCCGTGCGAGCGCGGGGTCACCGGTGAGCTGATTCACCTGCGCGGCGAACTGGGCCTCGAAGTCGGCCACGAAGGCGGCGTCTGAAGCCCGCGCCGGATCGTAGGGGACCAGCAGGCCGGTCTCCCCGTCGACGACGACCTCCGGGATGCCGCCGACGGCGCTCGCGACGACCGGCGTCTCGCAGGCCATCGCCTCGAGATTGACGATGCCGAGCGGCTCGTAGATCGACGGGCAGGCGAAGACGGAGGCGTGCGTCAGCACCTGGCGCACGGCGGCGCGGGGCAGCATGTCGCGCACCCAGATCACGGGGGCGGTGCGGTGCTCCTGCAGCTCGGCGAAGGCCGCGTTGAACTCGGCGGCGATCTCCGGGGTGTCCGGGGCACCGGCGAGGAGGACGACCTGCGTGTCGGGATCGAAGCGCCTGGCGGCCCGCACGAGGTGGACCAGGCCCTTCTGGCGGGTGATCCGGCCCACGAACACGACCGACGGCAGGTCGGTGCGCATGCCGAGCCCGCTCACGACGTCGGTCGCCTGGTCGGGGCGGAACTCGTCGGTGTCGATGCCGTTGCGGACGACGTGCACGCGGTCGGGGTCCAGGGCCGGATAGCTCTCCAGGACGTCGGCGCGCATGCCCGCACTCACCGAGATGACGGCGTCGGCCGCCTCGTAGGCCGTCTTCTCCGCCCAGGACGACACGCGGTATCCGCCGCCCAGCTGCTCGGCCTTCCACGGACGGTGGGGCTCCAGCGAGTGGGAGGTGACCACGTGGGGGATGTCGCGCATGAGGGCGGCGAGGTGGCCGCCCATGTTGGCGTACCAGGTGTGCGAGTGGACGATGTCCACGTCGCCGACCGCATCGGCCATCGACAGGTCGGCGCCCAGCACCCGTAGCGCGGCGTTCGCCCCGGGCGGGAAGTCCTCGGCATGGGCCGCGGCGCCGTCGCGGGGCTCACCCATGCAGTGCACCTCGACGTCGATCAGCTTGCGGAGTTGGGGCACCAACTGCGCGACGTGCACGCCGGCGCCACCGTAGATGGAAGGGGGATATTCGCGGGTCAGCAGAGACAGCCTCATGGTCATAGGTTGATCGTGTCATATCCGTAGTCGATCTGTGCGACGCGTTTTTTGTGGATTGTTCGCCTTTCGTCCCGGAAGGGAATAGGTTTTGAGCCATGCTCGCTCGTCCTCAGATTCTGTCAATCGTCCTTGCTGGAGGCGAAGGAAAGAGGCTGATGCCTCTGACTGCGGATCGGGCCAAGCCGGCCGTTCCGTTCGGTGGCACGTACCGCCTCATCGATTTCGTGCTCTCCAACCTCGCCAACTCCAACCTGCGTCAGATCGCGGTACTCACGCAGTACAAGTCCCATTCGCTCGACCGTCACATCGCCAAGACGTGGCGCTTCTCGACGATGCTGGGTAACTACGTCGCCCCCGTGCCTGCGCAGCAGCGGCTCGGACCCCGGTGGTACCAGGGCAGCGCCGACGCGATCTACCAGTCGCTGAACCTCATCATCGACGCCAAGCCCGACTACGTGGTCGTGTTCGGCGCCGACAACATCTACCGCATGGACATCGAGCAGATGATCGATGCGCACATCGACTCGGGGCTGGGCGCGACCGTCGCCGGCATCCGGGTACCGCGCAGTGAGGCGTCCGCGTTCGGCATCATCGACGCCGACGCCAACCACAAGATCAAGAGCTTCCTCGAGAAGCCGGCCGATCCGCCCGGCCTGCCCGACTCGCCCGACGAGTCGTTCGCCTCGATGGGGAACTACGTGTTCACCACCGCGGCCCTCGTGGAGGCGCTCCGCGCCGATGCGGACAACCCGACGGCTCGCCACGACATGGGCGGCGACATCATCCCGTGGTTCACGGCCCAGGGGCAGGCGCAGGTCTACGACTTCAAGGAGAACCTGGTTCCCGGCGCCACGGAGAAGGACATCAACTACTGGCGTGACGTGGGCACCATCGATGCGTACCACGAGGCCCATATGGATCTCGTGAGCGTCGAACCGGAGTTCAACCTCTACAACACCGAGTGGCCGATCTTCACCGACCAGGTGCAGGCGCCCGGTGCCAAGTTCGTGATCCGCGGACGCGCCGAGGACTCGATCGTCACCCCCGGCTGCATCATCTCGGGCGGCGAGGTCGACAGGACGGTGCTCAGCCCCTACGTGCGCGTCGAGAAGTGGGCGCAGGTCTCCGACTCGGTGCTGATGGAGGAGGTGTCGATCGGCCGCGACGCCGTCGTCCGCCGCGCCATCCTCGACAAGGGCGTCGTCGTCCCCGACGGCGTGCAGATCGGTGTCGACCACGAGCACGACCGGGCCCGCGGATTCGCGGTCTCCGAGGGCGGCATCGTCGTCGTCGGCAAGCGGGTCATCATCCCGCGCGACTGACCGACCAGACGACGACACCCCCGCCCGGAGAGGCGGGGGTGTCGTCGTTGACGGACCGGCTGGGCCGGAGGGCGTCAGTCCTTGACGGCGACCAGCAGCCCGTCGCCGACAGGCAGCAGCGCCTGCGTGTAGGACTCGCTCGCGGAGACGGCCTCGAGGGCCTCACGGATGATGATCGCCTCGTCCGACTCGTCCTCGGGGTCGGCGACGAGGTTGCGCCACAGGGCATCGTTGATGATGAGCAGCCCCCCGTGGCGAAGCAGCCGCAGCGCGCTCGCCACGTACTCGACGTATTCGAGCTTGTCGCCGTTGATGAAGACGATGTCGTAGGCGCCGTCCCGCAGCTTCGGCATCACGTCGATGGGGGAGCCCGCGATCAGGCGGAACCTCGACGACGAAAAGCCGGCCTTCGTGAAGGCGGCCCTGGCGGGAAGCTGGTTGTCGGCCTCGACGTCGATCGACGTCAGCACGCCGTCGGTGGCCATCGCCTCCAGGAAACTCAGCCCGGACGCACCCATGAGGGTGCCGACCTCGACGACCGCCTTGGCCGCGATGGCGCGGGTGAGCACCTGCAGAGTCGCCACGACGCCGGTGGAGACGGGGGTCAGGCCGGCCAGGCTGGCCTCGTCGCGCATCTCGGCCACTTCGGGCGAGGGGGCGATCAGGTCTTCTGCGAAGGTCCAACTGGCGACGTTGGGGGACTGAGCTGCGTTGTTCACGTGGCCAGCCTACTCAGGCTTCCGGCGCCGTGACCTAAGATGTCGCCCATGGATCATGGCGAAACGGCGGGCGCGCCCTCTTCGGGCGGAAAGGACGACTCGGAGGGCGACATGCGTCCCCTCTTCGGGCGTGTCCTGACCGCGATGGTCACCCCGTTCACCCCGGACGGATCACAGGTCGACTACGCGCAGGTGGCCCGGCTGGCCGCGCACCTCGTCGACGACCTCGGCAACGACGGGCTCGTGATCAACGGCACCACGGGGGAGGCCCCCACAACCTCGGACGAGGAGAAGCGCCGCATCCTCGACGCGGTCGTGACCGCGGTCGGCGACCGCGCCACCGTCGTGGCCGGCGTCGGCACCTTCTCGACACACCACACCATCGAGCTGGCCCGCCAGGCCGCCGACGTGGGCGTCGACGGACTGCTCGTCGTGACCCCCTACTACTCGCGGCCCCCGGCCGACGCGCTGGAGGACCACTTCGTCTCCGTTGCGGACGCGACCGACCTGCCCGTCATGCTCTACGACATCCCGCACCGCGCCGGGCTCCCGATCCCCGAGGACCTCCTGATCCGGCTCGACGCGCACCCGCGCATCCGGGCCGTCAAGGACGCCAAGGGCTCGATCGTGTCCACCTCCCAGGTGCTGGCCAACACCAACCTCGCCTACTACGCGGGCGACGACGCCTACCTCCTTCCGCTCCTGTCGGTCGGTGGTGTCGGGGTCGTCGGAACCTCCACACACTTCACGGCCCCTGCCGCGGCCCGCATCATCGACCTGTTCACCGCCGGTCGCGTCGAGGAGGCCATCGAGGCCAACCGGCAGGCGCTGCCCGCCTTCCAGGGAGTGTTCGCCACGCAGGGCTGCATGATGGTCAAGGCCACCCTCGCGGCCCGCGGCTTCGAGGCCGGGGGGTGCCGCCCGCCCATGGGTCGCGTCGCCCCCGCGACCGTCGCCGCCTATGCGGAGCTGCTGGAGACCTACGGCTTCGGCGCGTAGGGAACATTTCGGCTCCCTCAGGCGTTGAACAGGTAGGCTCACAGGTTTCTCACAGCTTGATCAGGCAGCCTTGAGGCATGGAGAGGCGATCGATGTTCCGCGGGAAGAAGACACACGCAGGTGTTGTCGACCCCGAATGGACCGCGCCCACCTGGCAGGAACTGGTCCGGGACCACTCGACCCGGGTGTACCGACTGGCCTACCGGCTGACCGGAAACCGTGAGGACGCCGAGGATCTGACGCAGGACGTCTTCGTCCGCGTGTTCAAGTCGATCCACACCTTCAAGCCAGGGACCCTCGAGGGCTGGCTGCACAGGATCACGACCAACCTGTTCCTCGACCAGGCCCGGCGCCGGCAGCGGATCCGGATGGATGCGCTCAGCGCGGCCCCCGACCATGTGTGGGGCTCGGCCGCCAGCCCGGACGAGCTGCACGCCGACGCTGAGCTGGACGCCGATGTGGCCGCCGCGCTCGCCGCGCTCCCGCCCGACCAGCGCGTCGCCGTCGTCCTCTGCGACATCGAGGGCCTCAGCTACGAGGAGATCTCCCAGGTGCTCGACATCAAGTTGGGCACCGTCCGGAGCCGGATCGCCCGCGGTCGTGCGGCCCTGCGCGACGCGCTCGCGCACCGCGCCCCCACCGCCGGCCGGACCCGCTACGCCGGGGTCAACTAGTGTCACCGGCCTGCCCGCGCTTCGCCGGCGACCTGTCCGCTTTCGTGGACGGGACGCTTCCCGACAAGCGCCTGGAGCAGGTCAGCTACCATCTCGCCACCTGCGCAGCCTGCCGCGACGAGGTGGCCGCACTGGCCAACCTTTGCGCCACCCTGAGCTCCTGCCGCTCCTCCGAGACGCCCGCGGAGCTGACGACACGGCTCGAGATGATCGCCGGCGACGAGGCGGCAGCCCCCCTGTACCTGTCGGCCACCGGGGGTCGGCATCCGTCGGCCCGGCGCGAGCGTGCCAGGGTCGCAACCTTCGGTGGGGCCGCGTTCGTGGCGGTGGTGATGTCGGTGGTGGTCCTGGCGGTCATGATCGCCCCGGAGCCTGCGCGCCTCCCCAACCCTCTGCGGACCGCTCGTGAACAGTTCTCGATGTCGGCCGCGGCCATCAGCATCAACGAGGCCATCGGCGCCGTGTTGCTCGCCTCCGACCGTGGCGCCAACCTCGGCACCAGCGTCCCCTACCAGCCGCTGCCGCAGCCCGGCACGGTGACGCCTGTGTCGGCTGACACCGCAGCAGGCATGCTGCGTGCGGCGGCGACGCACAGGCTCAGCCTCAGCGGCACGCAGTCGGTGTACGTCTCCGACGGCGAGCAGTACCGCACAGCCCGTGTGCGCGTCTCGAAGGCTGCGGGGGAGGGATCGCAGCTGGAGGTCCTCGACGCCAACGGCGACCGTTTCGCCGCCTCCTTCCTGCAGACGATCAGCGAGCACACTGTCAGGGCCCCCGAGGACTGGCGCTTCGCCCGCGCCGACGCACCCGAGGACGTCCACGGCCGCAGCGCCGTCAGGCTGACGGCGGCCGAGGACGGCCAGGCGGTGGCGGCCTGGTGGTTCGACGAGGCGACCGGGCTGCTGCTCTGGAACGAGCGCTACGGCTCTGACGGATCGGTCACGCTGGCGGCGGGCTTCACCGAGCTCGAGCTGGGCCCCACGCAGCTGAGCACCGATGCGATGCTCGTCATCAGCCTCGAGCCGGCGTCGGCCTCGGGATCCGCGGGCTGGTGCGTCGGCCTGCCCGCCTGCCCCGCCACCCTCGCCGGTCTGCCCCTGATCGCCTACTCCTCGAGCGACCGCGAGCACGCCCGCTCCATGACGCTGGTCTACTCCGACGGCTTCGAGACCGCCGTCGTCGGCTGGGCCGAGGGGCTGCTCGGGCAGGCGCAGCTGCGTGCAGACTCCGTGGCCGGCCTGCCGAGCGTGGAGATGTGGCAGGCGGGCCCCGCGACGGTGTGGGTGTCGACCAACGGCTCCCGCGCGCTGCTCAGGGAGATCTGCGCAGGGCTCCCGGCACCGGCCGACTACGACCCCAGCCTGGGGGAGAAGATCGTCGCCGGGCTCCAGCGTCTGATCCGGGTGGGCTGACACCCGCCCGGCCGGGTACCCTTGCACTCGTGTTGTTCGGCATCGACGGGGTAGACCTCATCATCATCCTTGTCCTTGCCGTCGTCATGTTCGGCCCGGAGAAGCTCCCGCAGTACTCGCGCAAGGCCGCGCGCCTGTTCGTCTACTTCCGCGACATCGCGAACAACGCCAAGACGACGCTCAGCACGGAGCTCGGCCCCGAGTACGCCGATCTCGAGCTGAAGGACCTGAACCCGAAGACGTTCATCTCGAAGCAGCTGCGCGACGAGGTCGCCCTGCTCGACGAGGCCAAGCGCGAACTCAAGGAGACCCAGGACCTGCTCAAGCAGTCGTCCAAGGACGTGGAGAAGGCCGCCAACCTCAAGGATGTCGGCGCGGGCCCGTCGGCCTCGTCGGCCCCGGCGCTGGAGGCCGGGCCGACGAAGCCGGTGGCGTCACCCTTCGACACCGAGGCGACGTAGGCGGCAGCCCTACGGGGTGGACAGCGGCAGCCGCTGACCCAGCAGCCCCTGCCGCGACGCGGCAACAGACTCGGCCAGCCCCAGCAGCGCCGCGGCGGCGGGGTGATCGGGATTCGACTCCACGATCGGGACGCCCCGGTCACCGCCGGCCAGCAGCGCCTCGTCGTACGGGACCTGCGTGAGCAGCGGCACGTCGTAGACGAGACGATCGGTGAGGGCCTCGGAAACCGTCAGGCCGCCCCCGGAGCCGAACAGCTCCATGCGGTGCGTCTCCTCGCAGTGGGGACAGCGGCTCTCCAGCCAGCTCATGTTCTCGACCACGCCGAGGACCCGCTGCTCGAGGATGTGCGCCATCGTGCCGGCCCGCTCCGCCACCTCGGAGGCCGCGGTCTGCGGGGTGGTGACGACGATGACCTCGGACTTCGGGATCTTCTGACCGAGCGACATGGCGACGTCGCCGGTGCCGGGCGGCAGGTCCAGCAGCAGGTAGTCCAGGTCGCCCCAGTACACGTCGCTCAGGAGCTGTGTGAGCGCCCGGTCCAGGATCGGGCCGCGCCAGGCGACCACCTGGTCGCGCGACGGCTTCAGCATGCCGACGGAGATCACCTTCAGGCCGCCGACGGCGGGCACCGGCATGATCATGTCGTCGACGACGGTGGGGCGCGCGTCGCCGAGGCCAAGCAGGTCGGGGATGGAGTGGCCGTAGATGTCGGCGTCGAGGATGCCGACGCTGCGGCCCTGCTTGGCCAGCGCCAGCGCCAGGTTGACGGTCACGGACGACTTTCCGACGCCGCCCTTGCCGGAGGCGACGGCGAGCACGCGGGTCAGGTTGCCCGGCTGGGCGAACGGGATCACCCGTTCCGTCTGGCCGCCGCGCAGCATGGTGCGCATGGCCTCGCGCTGCTCGTCGTTCATGACGCCGAGCTCGACGTCCACGCCGGTCACGCCCTCGACCCGGCTCACCGCGTCAGTGACGCGGGTCGTGATCTCGGAGCGCATCGGGCAGCCGGAGACGGTCAGCAGGACACGCACGAAGACGGCGCCGGCGTCGTCGACGCGGAGGTCGTCGACCATGCCCAGGTCGGTGATGGGGCGGCGGATCTCGGGGTCCTCGACCTCGTGGAGTGCCGCACGCAGCAGGGGGAGCAGGGGATTCTCGGTCACGGGGTCGACTCTAGCGCGGCCGCCGCGGCGCCCCACCTTCCGGTCGGGGCGCCAGGCTCAGGCGGAGCGCTCGTTGAGGGCGTCGCCCAGCAGCACCACGCTCGTGGCGATCAGCGCGGGCAGCCACAGGCCCGCCAGGCTGCCGAGGACGACGACGGCCGGGCCCACGACCATGGTCACGGTGAGCCGCTCCTTGTAGCCGAGCCTGCCGCGGGCGCCCGGCGCCAGCCAGAACCGCCAGCTTGCCGCGTAGGCGAGAACGAAGACGGCCGCCGCGGCGGCGCCGATCCACCAGCCGCCGGCGATCCGCCACAGCGACACCGCTCCCAGCACGAGTAGCGCCACGTGCCCGACCAGCAGCACGACGCCGTACCAGCGGATGTCGCCGGCCGGCTCCCGCAGCTCCGACACCTGGTCCGGCGAGATCTCCCTGCTCACTTCTGCTCCTCCTCGTCCGTGGCCTGCTCCAGGCGTTCCGCCAGGTCGCGCAGTTCGTTGCGCAGCTCGCCGCGGACGAAGTCCCTGGTCGCCAGTTCGCCGAGGCTCATCCGGATCGCCGCGATCTCCCGGGCCAGGAAGTCCATGTCGGCCCTGGACTGGGCCGCGATGCGGCGGTCCTCGTCGAAGCTGACCTGGTCGCGGCGCTCCTGCCGGTTCTGCGCCAGCAGGATCAGCGGCGCCGAATAGGAGGCCTGCGTCGAGAAGAAGAGATTCAGCAGGATGAAGGGATACGCGTCCCAGCGGAACCCGAAGATGCCGACGACGTTGAACAGGATCCACAGCACGACGAAGACCGTCATGTAGACCAGGAACGTGGCCGTTCCCATGAAGCTGGCCACGCTCTCGGCGAAACGGCCGAACGTCTCCGAGTCGAGCGACACCCGCGGCAGCCAGCGCCGCCGCCCCGGCTGCGACAGCGGGTTGCGCTCAGCCACGGCTCACCTCGTCGAACTCGTCCGCGTCGATCTCGTCCATCTGATCGCCGCGCCAGTCGTCCGGCAGCATGTGGTCGAGGACGTCGTCGACCGTCACGGCGCCCACGAGATGGCCCTCCGCGTTGACGACGGGGGCGACCACGAGGTTGTAGGTCGCGAAGAACCGGCTCACCAGCGCGAGCGGAGCATCGGGCGGCAGCGGCTCCAGCCCCTCGTCGAGCAGGGTGGCGACGAGAGTCGTCGGGGGCTCGCGCAGCAGGCGCTGGATGTGGACGGCGCCGATGTAGCGTCCCGACGGCGTCTCGAGCGGCGGACGGGTCACGAAGACCATGGAGGCCAGCGCGGGCGTCAGCGAGTCGATGCGGACGTTCGCGAGGGCCTGCGCCACGGTGGCGTCGGTGTCGAGGATCACCGGCTCCGGGGTCATCATGCCGCCGGCGGTGAACTCCTCGTACATGAGGAGCCGACGCACGTCGAGGGCCTCCTCCGGCTCCATCCGCTGCAGCAGGTCCTCTGCCACGTCGCTGGGGAGGTCCTTGATCAGGTCGGCCGCATCGTCCGGGTCCATCTCGGCCAGCACATCGGCGGCGCGGTCCGTGTCCAGTGCGGAGATCAGCTCGATCTGCTCGTGCTCCGGCAGCTCCTCCAGGGCCTCGGCGAGGGTCTCGTCGTCGAGCGCCTCCACGACCGCGGCCAGGGACTCAGGCTCCATGTCGTGGAGTTCCTGGGCGATGTCGGCGGCCTTCATCTCGGAGAACTCGGCGATCAAGTGGGCGGGGGTGCGGCCGGTCCGCAGGATCAGCTCGGGGATCTCCCTCCAGCTGGCGACGCGGGCCTCGTTGCGGCCCCCGAGGCCGAAGCGGCCCACCCGCGTCGTGGAACGCAGGGCAGCCGACGACAGCTCCCACTCCCGGTTGCGGACCTGGTGCATGGAGATGTCGGCGATCCGTGTGCGTCGGTCGTTGCCGATGACCCGGTTCAGGAGGTCGGCTGCGATCAGGATCTCGGTCTCGCGGCGCTTGAACCTGCGCGTGTCGACCTGGCCGAGGATGGCGACGTGCGTGGGGGCGATGCCGTGCACCCTGACCATCGGGACGAAGATCCTGGCCCGCGCGAACAGCTCGACGACAAGGCCCTTCACCCGCGGCGCCTTGCCGTCGGCGCGCAGGTGGCACACGACGTCCTTGACCCTTCCGACCTGGTCGCCGGCGGCGTCGACGATGGGGAGGCCGACCACGCGGGAGATGAAGACCTGGGTGTCCTTGGCGACCATGCGGCAAGACTAACGCCCCGCCCGCCGGACGCGACGGACGCCCGCCGGGACTGCGGCGCGGCTAGGCTGGACGCAGCACCCGAGGAGGACGACGATGACTGAGCCACAGGCACGCATGAGCCGGTTGATGCAGCTCGACTTTCCGCAGCACGTCGCTGAGTACCCCACCTACGAGGAGGCGCAGGCCGCCGTCGATTTCCTGGCCGACTCCAAGTTCCCGGTGCAGAACCTGCTGATCGTCGGCACGAACCTACGCCTGCTCGAGCGCGTCACGGGGCGTCGCACCTGGGGCTCCGTGCTCGGCCAGGGCCTCATCTCCGGCATCACGACGGGCCTCATGGTCGGCCTCATGCTGATGGTGTTCCTGCAGGGCGACATGGTGATGCTCTTCGTCGGTCTCGGCATGGGCATGCTGTTCGGCCTGCTCGCCGCCGGTCTCGGGCAGGCGATGAGCGGCGGCAAGCGCGACTTCAACTCCGCCAAGCAGACCGTGGCCACACGCTACGAGGTCCTCGCGGAACACAAGGTCGCCCAGCAGGCCCGCGACCTGCTCGCCGAGCGTCCCGGCGCCCGCGCGGCCCTGTTCGAATGACGGCCGGGTTCTGGGACGACCGCTACGGCCACCCGAACCACGTCTTCGGCTACCGTCCCAACGACTTCCTGAAGCAGCAGGCGCGGCTCCTGCGGCCGGGCAGCCGCGTGCTGTGCCTGGGGGACGGCGAAGGCCGCAACGGAGTCTGGCTCGCGCAGCAGGGCCACGACGTCGTCAGCCTGGACTTCTCCCGCGTCGGACTCGACAAGGCCGAGGCACTGGCAGCCGAGCGGGGCGTGACCATCGAGACCTGGCACCTCGACCTCGCGGACTGGGTCGACCTGCCCGACCCGGACGTCCCCTGGGACGCGATCGTCTCCGTGTTCGTCCACCTGCCACAGCCGCTGCGGGGCCGCGTGGCCGCGACGGCCACCCGACAGTCCCGCCCCGGAGCGGTCCTGATCCTGGAGGCCTACACGCCGGCGCAGCCCGCCCTGGGCACCGGCGGGCCGAAGGACCCTGCCCTCCTGCTGACCGGCCGCGACGTGACGGCCGACTGGGAGGGCTGGCGGCTCGACGTGCGGCTCGTGGAGCGGCGGATCTTCGAGGGGATGGGGCATCAGGGGCTCAGCTCGGTGGTCCAGGCCCTCGGTCTGCGCTGACCCTCGGTCCCGCCCGCGGCGGGAGGTCCGGTAGGTTGGAGACGGCATCGAGTCGCCGTCCCAGAGGAGCGGAAACATGGATTTGCACACCACGATCTACAACCGAGTCGCCACGGATCTCCCCGTGCTGCTCGTGGGTCCGAGCCTGGGGGGCAACGCCACCCATCAGTGGACGAAGGTGGCGGCAGCGCTCATCGACGAGGCCCGGGTCGTGTTCGTCGACCTGCCTGGCAGCGGCCTGAGCGAGCCGTGGGATGACGCCGATCCGGCCACTCTCGACACGGTCGCTGCGGCGGTCGCCGGGCTCGCCCGCGAGCAGAAGGCCGAGCTCGGCGAGGACACCCCCGTCTACTACGCGGGTCTGTCGATCTCGGGGGCCATCGGGCTGCACCTGGCCCGCGACTACGCGGACCTGTTCGCCGGCATCGTGGTCGTCGCGTCCGCAGCCACCGTCGGCGAGCCGGCGCGCTGGATCGCCCGCGCCGAGCAGGTCGAAGAGACCGGCACCCAGCAGTTGGTCGACGAGACGGTCAAGCGCTGGTTCACCCCCGACTTCCGGGCGGAGCAGCCGGCGGTCGTCGACATCATCATGGAGGGGCTGTCCACCAGCGAGGACCACTCATACGCGCAGCTGTGCCGGGCGCTCGCCGTCCATGACCTGCGGGCCGACCTGCCCTACATCCAGCCGCCGATCATGATGATCGCCGGCGAGCGCGACTCGTCGACGCCTATCGCGAACGTTGAACTGGTGGCGGAGACGGCTCCCCGGGGCGAACTGCACGTCGTCGAGGGCGCCTCGCACCAGGTCACCGTCATGCGTCCGCTGCAGGTCGCGGCCCTCATCAGCACGATGCTGCGCCGCACCCAGTGGAACCGCGTCGTCAGCGAATCCGCCGACTGAGCCGCGGTCCCGGGTGGGCGGCCGCTGCCGCCCCACCCGGTGACCCTTCAGCCCAGCAGGGAGGCCATCCACGCCTCGACAGCGTCGGGGTCGCGGGGGAGCTCCTCGGACAGGTTCACCGGATCGCCGTCGGTGATGAGGATGTCGTCCTCGATCCGGATCCCGATGCCCCGGTACTCCTCGGGCACCAGCAGGTCGGTGGACTTGAAGTAGATCCCGGGCTCGACCGTGATCACCATGCCCTCCTCCAGGGAGCCCTCCCGGTACAGCTCGGAGCGGGCCTGCGCACAGTCGTGCACGTCCAGGCCGAGGTGGTGGGACGTGCCGTGCACCATCCAGCGGCGGTGGAAGCCCCCGGTCTCGGGGTCGAGGGACTCGGCGGCCGTGCCGGGCAGGATCCCCAGCTCCTCGAAGAAGTCGGCCAGCACCGCGATGGCCGCCTTGTGCGGGTCGGTGAAGGCGTTGCCTGCGCGGCACGCCTCGATGCCTGCGCTCTGCGCCGCCAGCACGACCTCGTAGACGCGGCGTTGGGCCGGCGTGAAGCGGCCGTTGATGGGCATGGTGCGGGTGATGTCGGCGGTGTAGAGGGAGTTGACCTCGACGCCGGCGTCCATCAGCAGCAGGTCGCCGTCGCGGAGCACGCCGTCGTTGCGGATCCAGTGGAGCGTGTTGGCGTGGTCGCCGCCCGCGGCGATGGTGTCGTAGCCGACGGCGTTGCCGAGGTGGCGGGCATGCAGCCCGAAGACGCCCTCGACCCAGCGCTCGCCGCGCCCGGCCGCGACGGCGGCGGGCAGTTCGGCGACGACGGCCTCGAAGCCGACCTTGGTCGCGGCGCAGGCCGCCCGCAACTCACCCACCTCAAACTCGTCCTTGCGGAACCGTGCCTCGGACACCGCGCGGCTCAGCTCGGCGTCGCCGTCCTCGTCGGCCGCGCCCCGGAGCCTGTCGACCAGCGCGGTCACGGAATCGTCGGCCTCCCGCACGACGAGGAGATCGCCGCCCAGCTCGGCCTCGAGATCGAGGATGGTGTGCGTCGGGAAGCCGACGGCGGCGGACATCTCCTCCAGCGAATCGCGCTGGCCCACCCACATCTCGCCGTAGCGGGCGTCGGCGTAGAACTCGCGGTCGGTGCGGGGGGCGCGGGGCCGGAAGTACAGGATCGCCTCGGCGTCGCGGATCACCAGCACGGCGTCCGGCTCACGGTCCTCGCCCAGGCCGGTGTAGTACGCGAAGGCGCTGTGGGGACGGAACCGGTAGTCGGTGTCGTTCGACCTGGTCTTCAACGGGCCGGCGGGGATGACCAGCGTCCTGCCGGGGAACTCGGAGGCCAGCGCGGCCCGGCGGGCGGCGGCGTACGGGGCCGACGGGAGCCCGGCGGGAAGCTCGGTGGGATAGGGCTCCCAGTCCTTGACGATGAAGGTCTTGAAGGCCTCCGAGAAGGGATCTCGGCGGTTCTCGTTGCGGTCCTTGTCGCTGCTGCTCATGGCCTCCACCTTACGCCGTGGCCTCTGGCCGCCTCCTCTGTGGGGAGCACGTGCGCGGACCCCTACAATCTCCGCGTGGCCGGAGGGAGCAGACCGTGACGGAGATGACGCTACTGACGATCCTGCAGTGGATCGACCTGATCGGCGTGCTGTTCAACGCCATCCTCGGCGCCGTCATCGGACGGGCGGCCAAACTCGACATCATCGGGCTCGGCGTGCTCGCCATCATGTCGGGGCTGGGCGGCGGCATGATGCGCGACATGATGCTGCAGATCGGCCCGCCGATCGCGATCACGGACGGCCGCTACATCACCACGGCGCTGATCGGCGCCGCGGTCGTCGTGCTCATCCGCGTCGAGGGGCGCTGGTGGGACCGGATCTATCCGCCGATGGACGCCCTCGCGCTCGGGGCATGGGCCGCGGCCGGGTCGCTCAAGACGCTCGAGGCGGGGTTCGGCGTGCTGCCCGCGCTCATGCTCGGGACGCTGACCGCCGTCGGAGGCGGCTTCGTCCGTGACATGGTGCTGCGGCGCATCCCCGGGATCCTCGGCGGGAACACGCTGTACGCCACCGCGGCCCTGCTCGCCTCCGGCGTGGCCGTCGGTTGCTGGTACCTCGACGCCGCCGTCATCGGCTCACTGATCGCCGCCGTCGTCGGGGCCGCGCTGGTGCTGCTGGCCCGCTGGCGTCGGCTGTCTCTGCCGGTCGGCGACGACGTCATCACGATCGGGCAGGCCGTCGGCCAGGTGATGGCCAAGTCGCGGCGCCGGGCCGCCCGCACCAAACGGCTCCGGGACCGGGAATCCGACGGGACAGGGGCAGGAACCCACGTCTGACCAGGGCGACGACGCCGGTCAGACCTTGCGGATGTGGATCGAGTCGATGCTGTGGTCGGGGCCCTTCGTGAGGATCGCCGTCGCGCGGTCCCGGGTGGGCGCGATGTTCTCGCGCAGGTTCGGCCCGTTGATGGTGTCCCAGACGTTGTTGCCGATCGCGACGGCGTCCGCCTCGGAGAGTTCGGCGTAGCTGCGGAAGAAGCTGCGCGTGTCCTGGAAGGCCGTGCGCCGCAGCTCGAGGAAGCGGGAGAGGAACCAGCCCTTGATGTGCCGCTCGTCCGCCTCGACGAAGACGCTGAAGTCGAAGAAGTCGCTCACGGTCAGCCCCTGCCGGCCGTCGGCCTCGACCCGGGCGGGCTGCAGGACGTTGAGCCCCTCGACGATGAGGATGTCGGGACGTTCCACGGCGATCTCCTCGCCGGGGACGATGTCGTAGACCATGTGGCTGTACACGGGGGCGACGACGCGCGGCTCGCCCGACTTCACGTCCATCACGAACTGCAGCAGCGCCTTGCGGTTGAACGACTCCGGGAAACCCTTGCGGTCCAGGATGCCGCGGCGCTCCAGTTCGGCGTTCGGGTACAGGAAGCCGTCGGTGGTGACCAGGTCGACCTTCGGCTCGCCGGGCGCCCGGCTCAGCAGCTCCTGCAGCAGGCGGGACACCGTCGACTTGCCGACGGCGACCGAACCGGCCACGCCGATCACGAACGGGGTGCGGCACACGTCCAGGCCGAGGAAGTCGTTGGCCTGCGCGTACAGGGCTCCGGTGTTGACCATGTGCAGGTGGAGGAGCTGACAGAGCGGGCGGTAGACCTCTTCGATGTCGAGCGCGGAGGTCGGGTCGCCGATGCCGCGCAACCGCGCCAGGGTCGCCTCGTCCAGGTCGATCTCGGTGGCGTCCGCGAGGGCGGCCCAGGCAGGGCGCGTCAGCGTGACGAAGGGAGAGGGCACGGCGCTCCTTCAGGTGAGGTGGCGATACTCTAGCGAACGGCGACGCTGCCGCCGCGACCGGGCCCGGAACGGACCTGAGATGCCCGGGTGGCGAAAGTCAAGAAATGCGCAGTCGTACTGTACGGTTTTCGACGTGTGTGGAATCGTTGGATATCTGGGACATCGTGACGGACTGGACGTGGTCCTCGGCGGCCTTCGCCGGCTGGAGTACCGCGGCTACGACTCGGCGGGCGTGGCGCTGCCGCACTCCGGGCGTATCGAGTGGCGCAAACGGGCCGGCAAGATCGTGAATCTGGAGGCCGCCATCGCCGAGGCGCCGCTGCCGCCGTCGACCGTGGCGATCGGGCACACCCGGTGGGCCACCCACGGCGCCCCGACGGACGAGAACTCCCACCCGCACGTCGCCGGCCGGGTCGCCATCGTCCACAACGGGATCATCGAGAACCACGAGGCGCTGCGGGCCGAGCTCGGCGGCGTCGAGTTCACCTCGCAGACGGACTCCGAGGTCGCGGCACACCTGCTGGAGCGCGAGGTCGCGGCGGGAGCCGACCTCGTCACCGCGGTGCGGGCCGTCGCTGCCCGCCTCGAGGGTGCGTTCACGCTGGTCGCCGTCGACTCGGCCGATCCTGACCGCATCGTCGCCGCGCGCCGCAACTCGCCGCTGGTCGTCGGGGTGGGGGAGGGCGAGTACTTCCTCGCCTCCGACGTGGCCGCGTTCATCGCCTACACGCGCGACGCCATCGAACTCGGCCAGGACCAGATCGTCGAACTCACCCGTGACGGCGTCAACGTCACAGGATTCGACGGCGGCCCCGCGGAGACCACCGCGTTCCACGTCGACTGGGACCTCGAGGCCGCGCAGAAGCAGGGCTTCGACTGGTACATGCGCAAGGAGATCTTCGAGCAGCCGAAGGCCGTGGCCGACACGCTCCTCGGCCGCCTCAACGACCGCGGCGAGCTCCAGCTGGACGAGCTGCGGATGAGCCCCGAGCTGCTGCGTCGCGTCAACAAGGTCGTCATCGTCGCCTGCGGCACCGCCTTCTATGCCGGGCTCGTCGCCAAGTACGCCATCGAGCACTGGACCAGGATCCCCTGCGAGGTCGAACTCGCCTCCGAGTTCCGCTACCGCGACCCGATCATCGACCCGATGACGCTGGTGGTGACCATCTCGCAGTCCGGTGAGACCGCCGACACGCTCATGGCGATCCGGCACGCCCGCGAGCAGCACGCCAAGGTCATCGCCATCTGCAACACCAACGGCGCCACCATCCCGCGCGAGTCCGACGCCGTCATCTACACGCACGCGGGCCCGGAGATCGGCGTCGCCTCCACCAAGGGGTTCACCACGCAGCTCGTCGCCTGCTACCTGCTCGGCCTGTACCTGGCCCAGGTGCGCGGCATGAAGTACGGCGACGAGATCGCCGCGCTGCTCGCCGAGCTGGAGCGGATGCCCGACGCCATCCAGCGGATGCTCGACGCGAAGGGCGCCGTCTACGACCTCGCAGCGGAGCTGGTCGACGCCACCTCCGTCCTCTTCCTGGGCCGTCACGTCGGCTACCCCAGCGCACTGGAGGGGGCCCTGAAGCTGAAGGAGCTGGCCTACATCCACGCGGAGGGTTTCGCCGCCGGGGAGCTGAAGCACGGGCCCATCGCGCTGATCAGCGAGGGGCTGCCCGTGTTCGTGGTGGTCCCGCCCCGGGGCCGCGACCAGCTGCGCGACAAGGTGATCTCCAACATCGCGGAGGTCAGGGCCCGCGGGGCGCGCACCATCGTGTTGGCGGAGGGGAGCGACGACGAGGCCCACGCGGTGGCGGACACGTTCATCGAGCTGCCGCGCGTGTCGACGCTGCTGCAGCCGCTGGCGGCGATCATCCCGCTGCAGCTGTTCGCCTGCGAGCTGGCCACCGTCAAGGGCCACGACGTGGATCAGCCCCGCAACCTGGCCAAGTCCGTGACGGTGGAGTAGCCCGTCCGCCTGCGGTGCGCGGCCTACTCTTGGGCCATGATCATCGGCATCGGCACCGACCTGTGCGTCGTCTCCCGCTACAAGGCCATGGTCGAGCGGCGCCCCGGCATCGAGGAGCGGCTGCTGACCGAGGCCGAGCGGGGCCTCTCCGTCGAGTCGCGGGCCGCCCGGTTCGCCGCCAAGGAGGCCCTCGCGAAGGCGCTGGGTTCGCCGGGGGGCATGCGCTGGCTCGACTGCGAGGTGGTCAAGAGCGCTGACGGCGCGCCCCGCTTCGCCGCGTACGGGTCGGTGGCGGCCCGCATCGCCGCCCTCGAGATCGGCAGGATCCACCTCAGCCTCAGCCACGACGGCGGCTACGTCACCGCGATGGTGGTGTGCGAATCGTGAGGCCCGTCATCACGGCGGCGCAGATGCGGGCCGCGGAGCAGGTGGTCTTCGACCGTGAGCCGGACGTCGACCTGATGGGGCGCGCCGCCGCGGAGGTGGCCCGGGTCGCCGCCGCCGTCGCGCCCGAGGGGGCGGTCCTGGTGGTCGTCGGCCCCGGGAACAACGGCGGTGACGGCCTGTTCGCGGCCGCGCTGCTCGCCGAGCATCGGCCCGTGTTCGTCTGGCTGACCGGCGGCTCCGGCCACGCGGCGGGCCGGGAGGCGGCACGGCGCGCCGGTGCGACCGAGGTCGACGCGGTGGGCGCCCTGCAGTCTCTGGCCGACTCTGCGCTCGTCATCGACGCGGTGCTGGGGCTCGGCTCGCGCGGCGGCCTTCCCCTCGCCGTGGCCACCTTCGCCGAGGCGTGCGCCGCGGCCGCCGTCCCCGTGCTCTCCGTCGACCTGCCCAGCGGGCTCGTCGCTGACCAGGGGCTCCTCCCCGGTGCGTCCTTCAGCGCGGCGCACACCGTCACGTTCGCCGCGTTGAAGGCCTGCCACGTGCAGGAGCCGGCCGCGTCACGCTGTGGGCGGCTGCATGTGGCCGACATCGGCGTCGACGTCCCGGCCGCCACCCTCCGGCAGGCGGAGGAGTCCGACATCGCCCGCTGGTGGCCGACCCCCGGCGCGACGTCCGACAAGTACGCCCGCGGCGTCGTCATGCTCGACACCGGCTCCGAGCACTACCCGGGGGCCGCGCTCCTCACCGTCGCCGGGGCCCTCAATTCCGGCGCGGGGATGGCCCGCTACACGGGGCGGGTGGCGTCCGGGTTGATCCTGACCCGCTTCCCGAGCACCGTGATCGGGGAGGGGCGCGCCCAGGCGCTCGTGCTGGGCTCTGGCTGGGGAGAGACGGACGGCGCGGAGGGCCGCGTCGCCAACGCCCGGTTGCACGCGCTCCCGACCGTCGTCGACGCCGACGCGTTGTACAGCCTGCCTGAGGAACGCCTCGATGGCTGGCTGCTCACGCCGCATGCAGGGGAGCTGGCCCGCCTGCTCGGCTGCACCCGCTCGCACGTCGAGGCCCACCCGTTGTCGTGCGTGCGTGAACTGGCGCGACACAGCGGCGCGGCGGTCCTGCTGAAGGGGGCGACGCAGTTCGTGGCCGAGCCGTCGGGGCGCGTCACGCTCGCCGTGGCCGGCCCGGCCTGGACGGCGCAGGCCGGTTCGGGCGACGTGCTCGCCGGTATCTGCGGGACGCTGCTGGCGGCGGGGCTGCCCGCGTGGCAGGCGGGTGTCGTCGGGGCGAGCGTGCAGGCCATCGCGGCGGCCCGCAACCCCGGGCCGTACCCGCCCGATCAGCTGGCGGCGCGTCTCCCGGAGACCATCGCCGCGTTGACGGCGGGGGCCGGAGGCTAGGCGAGGAGCCCCTCGCCGATCCAGCCGCCCTCGGAGAAGCCGGGCGGGATCGCGAACACCGCGGAGCCGATCGCCGTGGTCCACTCGTTCAGCGCGTCGAGCTGGTCGAGGCTGCGCTGCACCGGGATGAACTGGTCGGCGATGTTGGCCTGGAACGCCGAGAAGATGAGGCCGGAGGTCTCCACGAGCCCGGCGTCGGTCCACTCCTCGGCCGTGTAGTTGAGGCCGCGCCGCAGCATCCGGCGGCCGCTGTTCTGCGACGGGTGGGAGACGCGGGCGTGCGCGTCCAGCGCGATGACGGGGGAGCCGTCGACGGTGGCGGCCAGATCGACGTCGTCGTGCTCGACACCGCCGCTGAGCGGGGCGCCCTCCGGGAGGTCGCGCCCGACCGATGCCTCCTGCCGGGAGCGGGTGGCCTCGTCCCAGGTGTCCAGGTTCATCTCGATGCGTCGCACGACCAGCTGCGTGCCGCCGGCGAGCCAGTCGTCGGTGGAGAGGACGGTCTCGCGGAGCAGGTCGCCCGTCGGGTTGGCGGAGCCGTCCACCTGGCCGAACAGGTTGCGGCCGGTGACGGGGGCGCCCGTCTGGTCCAGCGGGCGCCAGAAGCCGCGCTGCCGCCAGCGCACGGAAGCGAAGGGGGCGGCGTCAGTGGACAACCGGCGGACGGCGTGCGCGACGCTGGTCGCGTCGTCGGCCGAGACCCACGCCAGCAGGTCGCCGCCGGACCAACGGTCCTGCAGCCTGTCGTGGGCCATGGGCGGGATGTCCTGGAAGCCGGCGGGACGGCGGCCGGCCAGCCCCTCGAGCTCGAAGACCCGCGGGCCGAACCCGACGAGCACCGTCAGCGACACGGCGGCCTGCGCCATGTCCGGGGCGAAGTCGCCGGCCGGTGGCCGACCCGTCATCAGGGCCACGATGTCGCCGGTCCAGGCCCGCAGAAGGCGCCCCAGGGCGGCCCGGTCGGTGTCGGGTGCCAGGTCGAACGCGACCAGTTCGCCCGTCATGGTCTTCGGCGTGAAGATGCCGGCCTGCTGCTCGCCATAGGGGGAGTGGGTGCGGCCGACGACGTCCTGGGCCACCGGTGCCTCGCCGTTCGCGGCGCTGGCGCGGCCCGCCACGACGCCGGCGACGCCGCCCAGCCCGGCCGCCCCGGCGTAGCCGAAGAGGCGGCGGCGGCTCACGCTGGAATCGGACATGCGGGTGAGTCTAGTCGCGGCCCGCGGGACGTCCTATGACAGCGAGTAGTAGAGGCGCATCTGTGGGTAGTATCGGCCCCGTGAGTCTCCGTGCAGTCCTCGTCCCCACCGTCCTGCTCCTCCTGCCGCTCGCCGCATGCGGTCAGCAGCCGGCCGCAAACCCCGGAGTGCTGGCGGCCGACCCCTGGGTGCGCACCACCGACGGCGCCAAGATGCCCGAGATGACCGCGGTGTTCGTCAACCTGACCAACCCGGGGACGGAGGACCGCACCCTCGTGGCCGCGGACTGCGGCGACGTGGCCGGCGCCACCGAGCTGCACGAGATGGCCACCGTCGACGGCGAGGTCGTCATGCGGAAGGCGGAGGGCGGCATCATCGTCGAGGCGGGCAAGCACCAGCACCTCGCGCCCGGCGGACCGCACATCATGCTGATGAACCTGGCCCGGGAACTCCCCGCGGGCTCGGAGGAGCTCGGCTGCACCCTGACGTTCGACGACGGCCAGACGATCGACATTCTCGCCCCCGTCAAGCAGTTCACGGAGGAGCAGGACACCTACCACACGCACGAGGGTGACGGGTCCGGCGACTGAGGCCGCTCAGGCCACCAGCGCGTCGCTGCGGTCGCGCACCGACAGGGAGATCGCCCGGTCGTAGTGCCCGATGAGCTCGGCACACACCTGATCCCAGGTCCGCTCCAGCACCGAGGCCCGGGCCGCCCGACCATAGCCCGCACTGCGGGCCGGGTCGTGCGCGAGATCGGTGGCCACCCGCCGCAGCTCCGCCACGTCGCCCGGTCGGTAGAGCCAGCCGGTCGTCGCGGGCTCGATCAGGTCGATGGGGCCGCCGCGCCGCGGGGCGATGACCGGCAGTCCCGACGCCTTCGCCTCCTGGATGGACTGGCAGAACGTCTCCAGCTCGCCAGGGTGCACGAACAGGTCGAGGCTCGCCATCGCGATGGGAAGATGTTCGCCGGTCAGCTGCCCGAGGAACGCTGCGTTGGGCAGCGCGGCCTCGAGCTGACCGCGCTGCGGGCCGTCTCCGACGACCACGAGCCGGGTGCCGGGGATGTCGGCGACGGCGGCCAGATCCTCGACGCGCTTCTCTGAGGCGAGCCTGCCGACGTAGCCGATCAGCCGTTCGCCGTTCGGGGCCAGCCGCGCGCGCAGTTCTGCGCTGCGCTTGGCGGGGGAGAAGCGGACGGAGTCGACGCCGCGCCCCCAGATCCCGACCCTCGGGATGCCCTGCTCCACCAACTGGTCGCGGGCGAAGGTCGACGGCGCCAGGTTCAGCGAGGCCAGCGTGTGGACGCGGCGCACCTGGTGCCACAGGACGGGCTCCAGGTGCGGGAAGCCGTAGCGGGCAGCGTAGGTCGGCACCTCGGTCTGGTACACCCCGACGATCGGCAGGCCCAACGTCGATGCGACGCTCGCGGCCTTGTAGCCCACGAGAAAGGGCGCGGCCAGGTGCACCACGTCCGGCTGGAACTGGGTCAGCAACCGGTTGACGGTGAAGGTGGTGGAGGTCACGACGCGGACGAGGTCGTAGCCGGGCAGTCCGATGCTCGCCACGGTCTCGACGGGGAAGCCGCGGTAGTGGCTCGGGACCTTGTCGCCGTCCTGCGGGGCGATCACCATCGCCTCGTGGCCGTTGTCCCGGAGGTGGTCGAGGATGCGGAGCACCGAGTTGGTCACTCCGTTGACATTCGGCAGGAACGACTCCGCAACGATGGCCACACGCACGACGGCGAGTCTACTCCGCGCATCCGGCGTGTCCGGCGCCCGGAAGGCGGCCATTCGGTGAACGTTCAATGACCGGTTCGGGAAATCGGCGCGGAACGCGTAGACTTGTCCGGCCCGGCCGGGGCGACCATTCGCCCGCGTGACACTTCTAGCGGGCATCGCCCCGCAGACAGCGGGCTCACTCCCACAGAGGATTTGTTACACGCATGAATGCACCCCGCCGTAAGGATCGTTGGTCCCCCGAGAAGCGCAAGAGCGCGGGTAAGCCCGCCCAGCGCAGGGGCGGCCGTCCCGACGACGCACCCATGAACCGCAAGCAGCGCCGCGCGCTGCAGTTCGGTTCCACCCCCACCGCTCCTGAGGGTCGCCAGGAGAAGGCGGCCGACAGTCGCGAGGAGAACCGCTCCCCGGAGCGCGAGGGCGGCGCCAGGGCCGACCGTGGCTACGCCCGCAGCGACCGCGCAAGCGGCACCCGGCGCGACGACCGGGGCACCCAGAGCCGTGACGACCGTGGCGGTTTCCGTCGTGATGATCGTGGTTTCCAGGGTCGTGATGACCGTCGTGATGATCGTGGCGGTTTCCGTCGTGATGATCGTGGTTTCCAGGGTCGTGATGACCGTCGTGATGATCGTGGCGGTTTCCGTCGTGACGATCGTGGTTTCCAGGGTCGTGATGACCGTCGTGATGATCGTGGCGGTTTCCGTCGTGACGATCGTGGTTTCCAGGGTCGTGATGACCGTCGTGATGATCGTGGCGGTTTCCGTCGTGACGATCGTGGTTTCCAGGGCCGTGACGACCGCCGCAACGACCGTGAGGGCGGCTTCCGTCGCGACGACCGTCCCCGCGGCCCGCGCCCCACATCGCAGCGCGCCGAGTACCGCCGCGACCACGAGCCCCGCGGCCACGTGGAGCGCAGGCGCCCCTTCGAGCGCGACAATGACCGTCCCGCCCCCGGTACGGATGCCTGGGACGCCGAGTCCGACCAGATGAGCTGGACGGCGACCACCTCGGAGGCCGTCACCGGTGACGTGGCGTCGGGCTTCTTCGAGCTCGGCGTCGCCGAGCAGCTCGTCCGTGTCCTGGCCGGCCAGGGCATCACCGTGCCCTTCCCCATCCAGGCCGCCACCATCGGCGATGCGCTCGCAGGCAAGGACGTCCTCGGCCGTGGCCGCACCGGCTCCGGCAAGACGCTGGCCTTCGGGCTGCCGATGCTCACGCGCCTCGCCCAGGGCAGCCCCGTCGGCTCCCCGCGCGCCGTGATCCTCAGCCCCACCCGTGAGCTGGCGCTGCAGATCGCCGACAACCTGTCGCCGCTGGCGGCGGCCGTCGGGATCGACCTGACGCTCATCGCGGGCGGCATGTCGTACGGCCCCCAGCTGCGCGCGTTCGAGCGTGGCGTCGATGTCGTCGTGGCCACGCCCGGCCGCCTCATCGACCTGCTGGAGCAGGGTGCCGCCGACCTCAGCCAGGTGGAGATCGCCGTCCTCGACGAGGCCGACCACATGGCCGACCTCGGCTTCCTCCGCGACGTGCGCACGCTGCTCGACGCCTGCGGCGACGGCCAGCGGCTGCTCTTCTCCGCGACGCTTGACGACGCGGTCGACTCCCTGGTGCGCCAGTACCTGCACGATCCGGTCACCCACGAGGTCGACTCGGAGAAGGCGTCGGTCACGACCATGGTCCACCGGCCGCTGCTGGTGCACCCTCACCACAAGAACGCCGTCACCGCGGAGATCGCCAACAGGGAGGGCCGGACCGTCCTGTTCGCCCGCACCCAGATGGGCACCGACCGCATCGCCGGGCAGCTCCGCGAGGCCGGCGTCATGGCCGGCTCGCTCCACGGCGGCCTCACGCAGGGCGCGCGCGCCCGGATCCTGACGGCCTTCCGTGACGGATCCGTGCCGGTGCTCGTGGCCACGGACGTGGCGGCCCGCGGCATCCACGTCGACGACGTGACGCTCGTGCTGCAGGTCGATCCGCCGCACGACTCCAAGGACTACCTGCACCGGGCCGGCCGTACCGCCCGCGCCGGTTCCGAGGGCGTCGTCGCCAGCATCGTGCTGCCCCACCAGCAGAAGATGACGCGCCGTCTCCTCGGCCAGGCGGGGGTCGGTGCCGCGGCGCTGCCCGTCGAGCCCGGCACCCCGGAGCTGCGCGAGGCCACCGGTGCGCGGACGCCGTCGGGGGTCCCGATCCCCGAGTCCGAGTACCTGGCCCTCATCGCGCCGAAGCAGCAGCAGCGCCGCTTCCGGCCCGACGGCCAGCGCGGCGGTGGCCGTGGCCCCGCGGCGGTGGCGGCAACCGTGGTCGTCGTCCGCAGTACGGGCGCGACCGCTACTAACATCGCGTCCCATGGACCCACACCCTGTGACCCTCCGGGTCGCAACCACGGATGACGCCGAGCAACTGCTCGGCGTCATTCGCGCGGCCTTCTCCGCGCGCCGCCCCGTCGACCCGCCCGCCGCGGCACTCTCCGACGGCCCCGTCGACATCCGGGCGGCGCTGGCCGCCGGGACGGGCATCGTCGCGGAGGCCGAGGGCCGGATCGTCGCCGGACTGCTCATCGAGCTGGACGGCCCCGTCGCCACCCTGCGCCGCGTCTCCGTGGAGCCGGGGGCGACCGGCCGTGGCGTGGCCCGCCAACTGGTGGAGGGTGCGCTCTCCGTGGCCGCCGACCTCGGCCGCTCCAGGGTCCGGCTGTTCGCCCGGCGCGAGTTCCCCGAGCTCATCGCCTGGTGGCAGGCGCAGGGTTTCGTCATCGAGGAGACCGACGGACACGGTGTGTGGCTCGGCCGCGACCTGCCAGTCCTCGTCGACGTGCCGACGGCCGACGCCATGCGCGACCTCGGCCGCAGGCTGGCCGCGCTGCTGCGCCGCGGCGACGTCATCGTCGCCACCGGCGACCTCGGCGCCGGCAAGACGACCCTGACGCAGGGCATCGGCGAGGGCCTCGACGTCGACGGGCCCGTCATCTCGCCCACCTTCGTCATCTCGCGCGTGCACCACGCGCGTGGCGCAGGCCCCGACCTCGTCCACGTCGACGCCTACCGGCTCGGTGAGGCCGCCGAACTGGCGGACATCGACCTCGACGCCTCCCTGGCCGACTCCGTCACCCTCGTCGAATGGGGCGCGGGGCTGGCCGAATGGCTCGCCGACGACCGCCTCGAGGTCGAGATCGTCCGGGGCCTGGAGGCCGACGACCGCACCGTCTACATCACCGGCATCGGCCCCCGCTGGGCCGGTGCGCTGGAATCCCTCAGGGAGAACGCATGACCTGGACCCTCGGCATCGATACCAGCCACCACGTGGCCGTCGGCCTCGCGAACGACGGCGCGATCGTGGCCCGCCGCGTCGTCGAGGACACCCGCGCCCACGCCGAGACGCTCACGCCGTCCATCCAGGCGGTGTGCGCCGAGGCGGGCATCGCGCTGGCCGACGTCGACGAGTTCGTCGTCGGCATGGGCCCCGGGCCGTTCACCGGCCTGCGGGTGGGGGTCGCCACGGCGTGGGCGCTGGCGCACCTGGCCGGCCGCACCCCCGCGGGGTGTGCTCGCTCGACGTCGTCGCCCGCGAATGGGCCGACGCCGGCGCCCCCGACGAGTTCGTCGTCGTCGCCGACGCCCGCCGCCGCGAGGTCTACTGGCGCCGCTACGGGGCCGACGGGACGCCGCTTGGCGAGCCGCAGGTGACCGCCCCCGACGCTGTGCCCGCGCTTCCCGTCGCAGGCGCCGTCCCCGACCACGCCCCGGCTCTGACGGCGACCGGCCCCGCCCGGCTGGATCCCGGGGTGCTGGCCGCTCGCTGGGAGACGCTCGCCCCCGCCGGCGACGAGCCCTACTACCTCCGCCAGGCGGACGCCACCGTCCCCGGCAAGCCGAAGTCGGCGCTGCCGCGGCTGAGGGCCCGATGATCGTCGAGCGCGCCGCCGCCTCGGACCTGCCCGCCATCCTCGCCCTCGAGGACAGCTTCTCCGTCCCTTGGTCGGAGGAGTCCTGGCGGGCGGAGATCGACGGCGAGGACCGGCTCACGCTGGTCGCCCGCGACGCGGCCGGCGCGGTGGTGGGCGTCTCCTGCTTCCAGCTGGTGGCCGAGGTCGCCGACCTGCATCGGATCGCCGTCGCCCCCGACCAGCGCCGCCTCGGCCTCGCCCGCGTCATGCTCGTGTCCGGGCTGCAGTGGGCCATCGGACGCGGCGCGCACAGGATGATGCTCGAGGTCGAGCACGACAATGAGGCCGCCATCAACCTGTACCGGGGTTACGGCTTCCGGTCGGTGGCGAAGCGGCCCGACTACTACGGCCCCGGCGGCCACGCCCTCATCCTTGAGCGTGGCCTCGAGGGCGTCGACGCCGACTCGGTCGGCATGTGGGACATGGAGGCTGGAGAACATGACTGAACCACTGGTGCTCGGAATCGAGTCCTCCTGCGACGAGACCGGCGTCGGGATCGTCCGCGGCCGCACGCTGCTGGCCAACGAGGTCGCCAGCTCGGTCGACCTGCACGTGCGCTTCGGCGGGGTCGTGCCCGAGGTCGCCAGCCGGGCGCACCTGTCGGCGATCGTCCCCGCCCTCGAGCGCGCTGCCGCGACCGCCGACATCGACCTGGCCGACGTCGACGCCATCGCCGTCACCGCCGGGCCGGGGCTGATGGGAGCGCTCGTCGTCGGCATCGCCTCGGCCAAGGCGCTCTCGGCCTACCTGAACAAGCCGCTCTACGGCGTCAACCACCTCGTCGGGCACGTCGCCGTCGACCTGCTGGACCATGGCGAGCTGCCCATGCCCGCCGTCGCCCTGCTCGTCTCCGGCGGCCACACCTCGCTGCTGCACGTCACCGACATCACCTCGGGCATCACCGAGCTGGGGTCGACCATCGACGACGCCGCGGGGGAGGCCTACGACAAGGTGGCCCGGATCCTGGGGCTCCCGTACCCGGGCGGTCCCGTGATCGACAAGGCGGCCGCCGCCGGCGATCCCACCGCCATCCGCTTCCCCCGTGGCCTGACAGCCCGCCACGACATGGAGCGGCACCGCTTCGACTTCTCGTTCTCCGGGCTGAAGACCGCGGTGGCCCGCTGGGTCGAACAGCGAAGGCTCGACGGCCTCGACGTGCCGCTCGCCGACGTCGCCGCCTCCTTCCAGGAGGCTGTCTGTGACGTGCTGACGGCGAAGACGGTCGACGCGGCCACCGAGCTCGGCGTCTCCACGATCCTGCTCGGCGGGGGAGTGGCGGCCAACTCGCGGCTCCGCACCCTGCTCGAGGAGCGCGCGGCGGCCGTCGGCATCGAGCTGCGTCGTCCCCGGCCGGCGCTGTGCACCGACAACGGGGCGATGATCGCCGCGGTCGGGAGCGAGGCCATCCGGGCCGGGCTGGCCCCGTCGTCGCTGGACCTGTCGGCCGATTCGGGCCTTCCCGTCACGCGCGTCGTCGTTTAGCACCTTCGAGCGCCACGCAACAACTGTGTAACGATCTGTCACACAGGCGAGATGCGCTACCGAATAAGTCACGCGTGTCGCTATGGTGCTAGACCTAATGGGGCCACTGCGCGGTCCCCTTACCGACTGTCGGAAATCGACAAGGAGATTCCATGAAGTTCAGGCGTACGACGGCCTCGCTCGGCCTCGTGCTGAGCGGCGCCCTCCTGCTGGGCGCTTGCACCAGCCCGGAGCCCGGCGAGCCCACTACCACCCCCACCTCCGGCTCCTCGGCTTCGCCGAGCGCGTCGGCCACCACCCCGGGCAGCGGCGATGTCGCTGCGGGCTGCCTCCAGGACCTCGGCCTGACGGAGACCGCCGACGGCCAGGTGTCCTTCACCCCCGGCCCCGGCGACTGGGAGAGCTACAACGCGCTCACCGCCGGCACCTACTCGACCTACAACTCGGCCGTCGCCGACCGCATGTTCGGTGGCTTCGCGTACTTCGGTACCGACGGCACGACCTGTGAGGACACCGACTTCGGCACCATGGAGCTCGTCTCCGAGGATCCGATGGTCATCAAGTACACCATCGCCGACGACGCGGTCTGGTCGGACGGCACCCCGATCACCATCAACGACTACCTCCTCGACTGGGCCGCACAGAACCCCGAGTTCATCGCCCCCGGCTACGTCAACGGCGAGGACGAGAACGCCGAGGCCGTCTTCGACCACGTGAGCACCTCGATGTCGGAGTACGTCCCCGAGGGCCCGCAGGGTGAGGTCGGCAGCAAGAGCTTCACGCTCGAGTACGCCAACCCGAACCCGGACTGGAAGATCATGGTGGGCTCCACCATGCCGGCCCACATTGTCGCCAAGAAGTCCGGCCTCGAGCCCGACGCGCTGGCGCAGGCGGTCCTCGACCGCGACGCCGAGACCGTCAAGAAGGTTGCCGAGTGGTGGAACACCGGCTGGACCCTGGCCCCCGGCCAGATGCCCGCCGCTGAGGACATCCCGGTCTCCGGCCCCTACCAGCCCAAGCAGGGCGCCTGGCAGGCCGGCAACTCGCTGACCCTCGAGGTCAACCCGGCCTACTGGGGTCCCAAGCCCGCCACCAAGGACCTCGTCGTGCGCTACATCCCCGACGCGGGCATGGTGCAGGCGCTCCAGAACGGTGACGTCATGGCCATCGAGCCGCAGGCGACCATCGACACCGTCGGCCAGCTCGAGCAGATCGGCTCCGCCATCACGGTCCACACCTTCTCGTCGCTGACGTGGGAGCACCTGGACTTCAACTTCCGTGAGAACAGTGTGTTCGGCGACCCCGAGAACGGACTCAAGCTGCGCCAGGCGTTCGCCCTGTGCGTTCCCCGTCAGGACATCGTCGACACGCTGATCAAGCCGATCGCCGAGGACACGGTCGTGATGAACGCCCGTGAGGTCTTCCCGTTCCAGGAGAACTACGACGAGGTCGTCTCCGCCGCCTACGACGGCGCCTACGACAAGGTCGACATCGAGGCCGCCAAGGCCCTGATCGCCGAGACCGGGGTCACGACCCCGATCGACATCCGACTCGGCTACCGCTCCGGTAACGAGCGTCGCGCCAACACCGTGGCCCTCATCACGGCCTCCTGCAAGGACGCCGGCTTCAACATCGTCGACGTGAACGCCACCGACTTCATGCAGGTCGCGGTTCCGGCCGGCGACTATGAGGTTGCCCTGTTCGCGTGGGCGGGGTCCGGCCAGATCACCTCGGGCCAGAACATCTACGCCAGCACCGGCGGTCAGAACTTCGGCAAGTTCAAGAACGACGCCGTCGACGAGGCCTGGCAGACCCTCACCGGAACCCTCGACACGGCCGTTCACCTCGAGCAGGTCAAGATCATCGAGAAGGAACTGTGGGACAACCTGTTCGGCATCCCGCTGTACGCCCACCCGGGCATCGCGGCGACCGATGCGCGTCTGACGAACGTCCGTCCGACCGCGACCCAGAGCCAGCTCTGGTGGAACGCCCAGCAGTGGCTCGTCAGCTGACCAGATCACTGATGCACTGACGTGCGTTGTGGGGCAGGCGGCCCGTGGCCGCCTGCCCCACACACGTTCCCGCTTGGCCTCCGCCGCCCGACAGGGCGTAGGATCAGCCAACGCGCCGGGGTTCCGCGTCAGCACAGCACCGGCCGAACCCAAACCATAAGGACCTACGAGTGATCAGATACATCGCGAAACGGTTGGGCATCTCGCTGCTCATCCTGTTCCTGGGATCCATCTTGATGTTCGTCTTGACCATCAATTCGGGTGACCCTCTCGCCGATCTGCGCGAGTCGAACGCGCCGAACCGGGAAAACCTCATGAGGCAGCGCATCACTGCGATGCGGCTCGAGGACACCTGGTACGAGCGGTACTGGTCGTGGCTCAAGGGGCTGATCACCCAGGGCGACCTCGGCAAGGACATCCAGGGACGCAGCGTCAACGACCTCGTCGCCAGCGCGGCGGGTGCCACGCTGCGGCTGGTCATTCTTGCGACGCTGCTGGCCATCGTCATCGGCGTGACGCTGGGTATCGTCACCGCCATCCGCCAGTACAGCGGCTTCGACTACGGCGTCACCTTCGCCGCCTTCGTCTTCTTCTCCCTGCCCGTCTTCTGGGCCGCGGTGATGCTCAAGCACTACGCCGCCATCGAGTTCAACAACTGGATCGTCGACGCGAGATTCACCCCGACATCCATAGCCGTGATAGCCCTCGTGCTGGCCTTCCTGCTCGTCGCCGCCATCGGCGGCCCCTGGAAGCGCCGCCTCATCAGCTTCGCCGTCGCCGCCGTGGTGTTCGCCGGGGCGATGGTCTACTTCGACCAGGTGCAGTGGTTCCGCCGCCCCGCCATCGGGCTGCCGATCTTCGCCATCCTCGTCGTCGCGGCCGCCGCCATCGTCATCGTGCTGACGTCCGGCTTCAAGAACGTCCGGGTCCGCAACGCTGTTGCCACCACCGGCATCGTCGCCATCATCGGCTACGGCCTGACGCGCGGCATGCTCATGAAGGCCCCGTCGACTGGCCTGCTGCTGGTCTGCTTCCTCGCGGCCATCGTCGTCGCGCTGGTCGCCGGCTATGCGTGGGGCGGCTTCTCCCGCAAGCAGGCCATCAGCGCCTCGCTCGGGCTGGCCGTCGTGGCGTCCGTCGTGGCGCTCATCGACCTGGCCCTCAGCAACTGGGGCGCCTACCTGAAGGTGCAGCCCCGCCCGATCCCCACCATCGGGTCGGTGACGCCGAACTTCGAGACCACCTACTGGGGCCACTTCATCGACGCGGCCACTCACCTCATCCTGCCGACGATCGTGCTGACGCTGATCTCGGTCGCCAGCTACACCCGCTACACGCGCGCCTCGATGCTGGACGTCCTGAACCAGGACTACATCCGCACGGCCCGCTCGAAGGGTGTCTCGGAGCGCAAGGTCATCACGCGGCACGCGTTCCGCAACTCCCTGATCCCGCTGGCCACCATCGTGGCGTTCGACTTCGCGGCCCTCATCGGCGGCGCAGTCATCACTGAGACGGTGTTCGGCTGGCAGGGCATGGGCAACCTGTTCAAGGTCGGCCTCGACAGGGTCGACCCGGCGCCCGTCATGGCCTTCTACCTCGTCACCGGAACGGCGGCCGTCACGATGAACCTCGTCGCAGACATCGCCTACGCGTTCCTCGACCCGCGGATCGCGCGATAGGAGTCATGATGAGTGATCCCAACAACACGCTGCCCGCCGTCGAGCCCGAACAGCAGTTCTCGATCGAGGACGACGTCCAGACCAGCAACACCAAGTCCTACTCGCAGGGCCAGCTCGTGCGCCGCCGGTTCTTCCGGCACAAGGGTGCCATGGTCTCGATGGTGGTGCTGATCTTCATCATCCTTCTGGCCGTCACCTCGCTCGGCTGGGGACCCATCCCCGGCTGGTGGGGCAAGACCTACACCGACACCTACCTGCCGCTCGTCAACGGCGGCCGACCGACGATCCAGCTGTTCCCGCCGTCTCTGGGCGAACACCCGTTCGGCCAGGACACCGTCGGCAAGGACTACTTCGCCCTCGTGATGCGCGGCGCCCAGCAGTCGCTCATGATCGCCTTCACCGTCGGCCTCATCGCCACGTTCATCGGCACCATGGTCGGAGCCCTGGCCGGCTACTACCGCGGCTTCCTCGAAGCCTTCCTGATGCGCACCACGGACCTGTTCATCATCATCCCGACGCTGGTGCTCGCCGCCGTCCTCGGCAAGATGACCAGCGGCAACATCCTGGCGCTGGCGCTCGTGCTGGCCGCGGTGTCCTGGACGGGCCTGGCCCGGCTCGTCCGAGGCGAGGTGCTCTCGCTGCGTGAACGGGAGTTCGTGATGGCGGCCCGCGCCGTCGGTACGCCGTCGCTGCGCATCATCGTCCGGCACATCCTGCCGAACGCGCTCGGCACGATCGTCGTCAACGCGACGCTGCTGATCTCCGCGGCCATCCTCACGGAGACGTCCCTGTCGTTCCTCGGCTACGGCGTCCGGGCCCCCGACACGTCGCTCGGCCTGCTGGTCTCCGAGTTCCAGAACGCGCTCACCACGCGGCCCTGGCTCTTCTGGATCCCCGGCATGTTCATCCTGGCGATCTCGCTGTGCGTCAACTTCATCGGTGACGGCCTGCGTGACGCCTTCGATCCCCGGCAGCAGATGGACTGAGGAAGACGATGACTGAGAAGAAGATCTTCACCGGGGAGAACCCGGCCCTCAGGTTCACCGACCTGGACGTCGAGTTCCGCACCGAGTTCGGCCGCGTCCACGCCGTCAAGGGGCTGACGTTGTCCGTGGAGCCGGGCGAGGTGATGGCGCTGGTCGGTGAGTCCGGCTCCGGTAAGTCGGTCACCGCGACGACCGCGCTGGGCCTCCTGCCGAAGACGGCGACCATCACGGGCGAGACGGTGGTCGGCGACAAGACCGTCGGCGAACTGTCCGGCCGGGACCTGCGCTCCATCCGTGGCAGCCGCGTGGCGATGGTGTTCCAGGAGCCGATGACCGCGCTGAACCCGGTCATCAAGATCGGCGAGCAGCTCACCGAGGCCATGGAGGTCCATGGCGTCGCGTACGGCCGGGAGGCCTGGCAGCGCGCCATCGACCTGCTCGCGGCCGTCGGCATCGCCGCTCCCGAGCGACGCGTCAAGCAGTTCCCGCACGAGCTCTCCGGCGGCATGCGGCAGCGCGTCGTCATCGCGATGGCGCTCGCCTGCGACCCCGAGGTGATCATCGCCGACGAGCCGACCACGGCCCTCGACGTGACGGTGCAGGCCGAAATCCTCGACCTGCTCCGGTCGCTGAAGGACAAGCTGAACACGGGCATCCTGCTGATCACGCACAACATGGGCGTCGTGGCCGACATGGCCGACAACGTCGCCGTCATGTTCAAGGGCAACATCGTCGAGCGGGGCCCCGTCGAGGAGGTGCTGCTCAAGCCGCAGCATCCCTACACGAAAAAGCTGCTGGCGGCAGTGCCCCACCTGGGCGAGGGTCACGGCCAGTTCGGCACCGCCCCGCACCCGGTCGCGGAGGACGCCACGACGGCGCTGTCGGTGGAGAACCTGGTCGTCGAGTACAAGCGGCAGGGCAAGAAGCCGTTCCGCGCCGTCGACGACGTGTCCTTCGACGTCAAGCGTGGCGAGATCGTCGGCCTGGTGGGCGAGTCCGGCTCGGGCAAGTCGACCATCGGCCGCGCGCTGCTGGGGCTGATCCCGTCCGAGTCCGGCCAGGTCCGGGTCCTCGACGAGGACCTCCTGTCGCTCAAGGGCTCGGCGCTCAAGGCGCTGCGGCGCCGCGTCGGCGTGATCTTCCAGGATCCCGCCGCGTCGCTGAACCCGCGTTTCCCCGTCGGTGACGTCATCTCGGAACCCCTGGTGGTACACAAGGTCGGGAACTCCGCTTAGCGGGAGGCCCGGGTCCACGAGCTGCTTGAGGCCGTCCAGTTGCCGCGCAGCGCGTACAACCGTTACCCGCACGAGCTCTCGGGCGGTCAGCGGCAGCGTGTCTCGATCGCCAGGGCGCTGGCTCTGCGCCCGGACCTGCTCATCGCGGACGAGCCCACCTCGGCGCTCGACGTGTCGGTGCAGGCCTCGGTGCTGGCCATGTTCACGGAACTCCAGCGTGAGTTCGGGTTCGCCTGCCTGTTCATCTCGCACGACCTGGCGGTCATCGACTCGCTGGCGCACCGCGTCGTCGTGATGCAGTACGGCAAGATCGTGGAGAAGGGCGTCCGCGAGGACGTGCTCCTCAACCCGCAGCAGGAGTACACCAAGCGGCTCCTCGCAGCGGCCCCGGTCCCGGACCCGATCGAGCAGCGGGCACGGCGCGAGGAGCGTCACGCGCTGCTCAAGGAACTCGGCGACGAGATCGTCGAGCTCGACACCCGCGAGCTGCAGCAGTAGGTTCCCGTGTCCGCCAGGGACGATGCGCTGGCCGCGGCCATGGCCGAGCCGGACCCGTCATCGCTGGCGGCGGCGGCACGGCTCCGCCGCAGCTTCGACGCCGACGACGCGGCCTGGGCACTCGCCCAGGCCGCGTTGCGGCGTTCCGCCGCCGGGCGGTTCGCCCGCGCCGACGAGATGCTGTTCACCCGCGCCGGACTGGAGCAGGCCACCCGTGAACCGGTGGCGCGCTGGCGGGCGGCGAGGTTCGTCGCCGCCGGCGTGACGCAGGTGTGGGACCTGGGCTGCGGCATCGGGCTCGACTCCATGGCCTTCGCCGAGGCGGGGCTGCGCGTCGTCGCCGTCGAGGCCGACGGTGAGACGGCGGCCGTCGCGGCGCACAACCTGGCGTTGGTCGACGGCGACGCTGAGGTCCGCGTGGGTTTCGCCGAGGAGGCCGCGGTGCCGCCCGGTGCCGCAGTCTTCCTCGACCCGGCCCGCCGCACCGCGAAGGGACGCACCTGGAACGTGGCCGACTTCACGCCGCCCTGGGACTTCGTGCTCGGCCACCTGGCCTCGGAGCGGTTCGTGGCCGTCAAGCTGGGGCCGGGGCTGCCGAAGGAGCTGATCCCGCCAGTGTGCTGGCGGGCTGGACGAGCCACCGCGGCGACGTGGTCGAGGCGACGCTGTGGAACCGACTGGGCACCGGCACCGAGGCCGTGGTCCTGCCGCACGAGCTGCGGGTCACCTCTCCGCCGGCGCTGGAGGTGCGGCCACTGGGCCGTTATCTCCTGGAGCCGGACGGCGCCGTCATCCGGGCCGGGCTCGTCTCGGCCGTCGCGCCGGGGAGCGATGTGTGGCTGCTGGACCGGCACACCGCCTACCTGTCGGCGGACGAGCCGGTGGACACCGTCTACGCCACGACGTTCGAGGTGGACGAGGTGCTGCCCTACGACGTGAAAGTCCTGCGCCGCTGGGTGGCCGACCGGGGCGTCGGGACGTTGGAGATCAAGAAGCGGGCCATCGACGTCGATCCCGCCGAGCTGCGCCGGAAGCTGCGGCCGAAGGGGCTGGGGGCCGCCACGCTGATCCTCGCGCGGACCCTCGCCGGCACCGTCGCGATCGCGGCCCGCCGCGTCGGACGGTAGCGTCTGCGACATGCCCTACGCGCCCGAACTGACGACGCTCGCCTACGTGACCGACCCCACCCGCACGAAGGTCCTGCTCGTACATCGCATCGCCCGCGACTCCGACGAGCAGCTGGGCAAGTACAACGGGCTCGGCGGCAAGGTCGAACGCGACGAGGACGTGGTGGCCGCGATCCGTCGCGAGCTCCGGGAGGAGGCGGGCATCGAGGCCGTCGACCTGGCTCTCCGCGGCACCGTCTCCTGGCCTGGGTTCAACGGGCGCGACGTGTTCGGCTTCGTCTTTCTCGTCACGGCGTTCACCGGCGAGGTGCCGGAGGCCAACGAGGAGGGCACCCTGTCGTGGCACGACGTGGCCTCCATGATGGAACTGCCCATGTGGGACGGCGACCGACACTTCCTGCCGCTGGTCTTCGACGAGTCGGTCACCCAGTTCCACGGTACGATCCCCTACGACGGCGGCACGAGCGTGGGCTGGCAGGTCAGCCGGCTGTAGCCGGCTCCGGCGCTGCCTCAGACGACGGAGGGACGCCCGACGACGGAGACGACCCCGACACCCGTCCCGAGCAGTCTCCCGGCGACCTCCCGGCGCCCGGCTGCGCCGCCGTCGACGATGTGTGCGGTCTCGCCGGGCGTGAGGAGCGTGATCGGGATCATCCGGATCGTCTCCCCGGGCGCGACGGACACCTCGGCCGGGCGGCCGGGCGCTTCCAGACCGATCATGATGCCGATCCTGTCGCCGCTCACCATCTCCTCGGCGATCCCGTCGGGAGCGTAGAGCTCCATCGACACGACGCCGAACCGTTCCAGATGCCCCGTGATGCCGCCCATGTCGGCCACGGTCGCGGCGAAGTTCCGCAGACTGTCCAACTCCCAGCTCGTGCGGATGGTGTCGAAGTCGGCGCCGACGAGGGCCGGCGACTCGATGTACACCTCGCCGCCGAAGCCGGTGGCGGGACCCGACCCGTCGCGGAACGGGTCGGTCATGCCGTCGGAGGCCAGGATGACGGTCTCAGGCGTGCGTCGACCTGGCTCAGGTCCTCGTCAGCGGAGGTGGGCTGTGCAGTGGGCGGCTGCTCCTGTGCCGGCGTGGCGGCGTCCTTCTTCCTGAACCTGCTGAACCAACCCATGGCGACCTCCTCATGCTGAGCCTGGTCGCCACAGCGTAGGGGCGCAGTGGGCTCAGGGGACGGTGGCGGTGCACTCTGCGAAGGTGCCGCGCCGGTTCGCGCGGCGCAGTATCCGCAACAGGGGCCGTCCGACCACGCACAGCGTCAGCACCGTCGTGAAGGCGCGTCCGAGGTTCCACGCCATGCTGGTGGCCAGGTTGAACAGGGCGAACCGGTGCAGGTTCTCCAGCATCGGCGCCCCCGCGACGTAGCTGAGGTCGGTGGCCATGCCGAGCGAGAACGGCCACATGGCGAGGTCCACCAGCGCACCGTAGAGGAAGGCGGTCACGGTGCCGTAGCAGCTCAGCAGCGCGATCTCCGCCCAGCCCGTGGCGCGGGGAAGCAGGCCGGCCCCCAGCGACACGAACGAGGCAGCCAGGAGCTGGTACGGAAGCCAGGGGCCGACGCCCCCTGTCAGCACGGCCGACGTGAACAGGGTGGTGCTGCCCAGCAGGAATCCGAAGGTGGGGCCGAAGACCCGCCCCCGAGGATGAGCGGCACGAAGATGAACTCGATGCCCGCGGTGCCTGCACCGAGGGGGCGGGACAGGGCACCCAGCGCGGACAGGACACCGAGCATGGCGAGGGACTTGACGTCGATGGTGCCGCGGCTGAGTTCGGAGACGACGATGCCCAGCATCACCGGCAGCAGCAGCGCGAACACGAACGGGGCCTGGCTGTTGCCGTCCAGGGTGGCGGCGGGGGCCACGATCAGCGGCCACACGAACGCGAGCAGGCCTGCGGCCCCGGCGAGCGTCAGCATCGCCGTCGACGTGAGGTCGGGGCGTGCGTTCATGGCCGGGCAGCCCCGACGGTGATCGCGTCGCGCACCTCGGCGACGGTGAGGACGTCGTGGGGGTGGAACACCTTGGCCACCTGGGGCGAGAACGCGGGGGAGGCGCAGCAGACCGTGCGGGTCGGCCCGTCGGCGACGATGTCGCCCTCCGCCAGCACGATGCAGCGCTCGGTCGTCTGCGCGGCGAACTCCACGTCGTGGGTGGAGATGACGACGCAGGCGCCGTCGGCCGCGAGCTGCGAGACGATGCGCGTCAGCTCGGACTTCATCTGATAGTCCAGCCCCCGCGTCGGCTCGTCGAGGCAGATGACGGCGGGGCGCGCCGCGAGCTGGATCGCGAGCACGAGCGCCAGCCGCTGCCCCTCGGACAGGTCACGCGGGTTGCGGTCGTCCGGAAGGTCGGCACCCAGCCGGTCCAGGATGGCGCGGGTCGTTCCCGGCTCGGCGGTGGACTCGGTGTCGGCCTGGCGCAGTTCGTCCCCCACGGTCGGCAGGTACAGCAGGTCGGCGGGGGACTGGGGGACGAGGCTGACGAGGCGGCGGGCCTCGGCGTCGGAGACGGTGCGGGGGTCGGCCGCGTCGATGGCCAGGGTGCCGGTGCTGGCCACGGCGCCCTGCAGCGCCCACAGCAGGGACGACTTGCCGGAGCCGTTGCGGCCCATGAGGGCGACGATGGTGCCCGCCTGCAGTTCGAGGCTGACGTTGACGGCCACCAGGTCGCCGTAGCGGACGGCCAGGTCGGTGGCGCTGAGCACCGAGGTCAGCCCCTCAGCCCGCCACGAGACCGACTCCCGCGGTAGGTCCGGCAGCACGACGTGGGGGCCCTCGGCGGCGACTTTGCGCCGGGCCGCGCGGACGCTCGTGGCCACCGTCGGCCAGCCGAGCGCGTCGGAGAGCTGCGCCAGCGGCGGCTTCACGTCGGCCTCGGCGAGGATCGCGGCGGTGGGGCCGAACACTGCCCGGCCGTCGCCCGGCAGCCAGATCGCCGAATCGGCGGCGTGCATGACCCGCTCCAGCCGGTGCTCGGCCAGCACCACGGTGAGGCCGACGTCGTGCACGAGCGTGGTGATGGCGGCGAGCACGTCCTGGGCCGCGGTGGGATCGAGGGCGGAGGTGGGCTCGTCGAGAACGAGCACGCGCGGCTGGGCCGCCAGGACGGCGGCGATGGCGACCCGCTGCTGCTGGCCGCCCGACAACTCGACCAGGGGCCTGCGGCGCAGGTCGGCGATGCCCATCAGGTCGAGTGTCTCCTCGACCCGCTTCCGCATCGTCACCGGGTCGAGCCCCAGCTGCTCCATGCCGTAGGCGATCTCGTCTTCGACGACGTCTGTCACGAAACCGGCCAGCGGATTCTGGCCGACGAAGCCGATCACGTCGGCCAGGTCGCGGGGACGGCGTGCGGTCACGTCGACGCCGCCGACGCGGACCCCGCCGGACAGCGTCGAGCCCGTCGTCGCGGGGACCAGCGCGTTGATCGCGCCGAGCAGCGTCGACTTGCCGGTGCCCGTGCGGCCGATCACGACGCACAGGTCGGATTCCCGGATGGTGCCCGTCACGTCCTCCAGCACCGGCGTGGTCGCGTCGGGAGGGGTGATGGTGACGCGGTCGAACTCGATCAACGGAGCCTCCTGGGGGCGGGGGTGGCGAAGCCGGGCACGGCCAGGGCGAGCGCGGCGATGACGGCGGGCCACGGCAGTGTGGGCCAGCGGACGGGGATCTGCTGCGAGTTCATCTCGGCGGGCACGCCGTAGGGGGAGATGAGCCACAATACGATGACGAGCGCGACGACGCCGCACGCCACCGTCAGGTGTTCGGGGGCTCCCCACGGCGAGGGGCGGTAGCGGGTCACGCCGAGCTGTGCCCCGGAGACGCGCAGCCCCCACAGGGACAGGCCGAACCCGATCAGCAGCAGGGAGACGGCGAGCCATGCCGGGCCGCTCAGGCCCAACAGCACCGGCGTCCTGCCGGGGACGGCGAGAAGGACGTAGCTGCCGAACAGGATCGCTGTCAGCGCGCCCAGCAGTTGCCTGGTGCCGTGGCGGCGCTCCCCGGTCCTGCGGGTGCGCCCGTAGCCGCGGGCCTCCATCGAGGTGGCCAGCTGCAGCGACCCCTCGACGGCGTCCTCGATGACGGGAAGCAGCGTGCCGGGCAGGGCGCTGAGACCGCGGCGCCGTCCGCCCCGGAGCCGCTGCCCACGGCGGACGCGGTGGATCGAGGCGATGAGCTGCGGGATGAGGGCCAGGGCGATGACGACCGCCGTCGAGATGTCGCGCAGCGCCGCCGGCACGGACTTGAGAGCGGTGCGGGGGTTGGCGAGCGAGTTGGCGGCGCCGACGCAGAGCAGCATCGCGGCCAGTCGGATCGCGTCGAACAGGGCGACGGCAAGGGCATCCAACGTCACGGGGCCGCCGAGGGTCACGCCGGCGGCCCATCCCGGCAGGGCGACGGACGGCAGCGTGAACAGCACGGTCCCCGTCCGGACGCCGCCGATGGTGATCTGGAAGAACAACCGCATCCCGACGATCACCAGTGCGAGGATGAGGTAGATCTTGAGCGACCGCGCCCAGGGCGCGTCGGAGCGGCGGAGGAGAACCACCGCCACCACCGACACCACCACCAGCGCGATCACGATGGGGTTGGTGGTGAGGCTGACCGCCGCGCTCGCGCACAGCGCCCAGCCCCACCAGGCCCACGGGTGGACGAGCCGGACCGACCGGTCGAGCCCCTCGACAGGGACCTGCGGATCGGCCGGCGCCACCCGTGGAATGAGCCGTGGCATGTCGGTCAGCGACCGCCGGTGGCCTTCGGCGCGCCGGAGCCGCGCCTGCGCAGCCAGACGACCACGCCGACCGCGGCCGCGACGACCACGAGGCCCCCCACGACCGCCCAGACGACAGTGCCGGAGCCCTGGTCGGTGGCGCCGTCATCGGTGGGCTCTGCACTGGCCGACTCAGTGGCCGACGCGCTGGGCGAGGCGGAGGGGCTGGCGGTCTCGCCCGTGAACGGGAGGTCGACCGCGGTGAGGCCGTCCGGCGCCGCCACCGGGGTTCCGCCCATGAGGATGTTCAGCTGCGGCGGGGTGCACTCCTTCGCCTCGGCCGTCGCGAAGCACCAGGCCTCGATGGTGCCGCCGGCGGGCGTGAAGGCGCCGGCCCCGACCTCGGAGTAGGCGTAGGCCTCGCCGGGTGCCCCGTGGAAGTAGGCCCAGTAGGAGCCGTCGAACGTCGCGGGGCAGACCTCGGGGGTGCCGTCGATGCTGCAGATGAACCCGTCGGCATAGCCGAGGGTCAGGCCCGCCTTGACGAGGGCGTCCTCGCCGGAGGTCGGGGCGTCGACGCACTCGTTGGCCAGGGCGGTGCCCTCGCCGTCGACGACGAGGAGCCACACCCGTCGGAGCTGAGGCAGGCGCCGACAGGGTTGTCTTCGGTGGCCATGGCGGGGGAGGCGCCGAGGCCGACGAAGGCGAGCAGCGTCAGGAGGATGAGAGAGAGGAGGCGTGCCGGACGTGCCGGGGGCGCCGTGGGGTTAGACATGGATCGATGCCTTTCTGTCTCGGGACTGCCAGGTCCAGGCCGAGACGCATGCGAAGGCCCGGTCCCCTCCGTAGTCCGCGACGGATTCATGTGTGGACGCGCGTCAAGGACGGTTTCCCGGCTCCGGCCCATCGGGGCCGTCACGGTTGCGGGTCAGCGCTGGAATCGCACCAGCTTCCCCGATCGATGACGCGTGGCCACCCTAACACCTGGCGCCGTGGGGGGCCGTCGCGAGCCGCGCCCAGGGGATCACCAGCTCCTGGTGCCGTCCGAGGGGGGCTCGGCTGCAGCTCCGCTCTCGTCCCTGCCCGCCTGATCGGCCTCCCGAGCGAGCCGTTCCAGCGCCTCCAGCTCCTGGAGCCGGGACGCGGGGTCGGCCTCCACCGCTTCGGTCTCCTGCCTGCCGTCGCCCGTCTTCGCCGCGAGACGCTCGGCGGTGGCGGCCAGCTGTTCCCTCGGGGAACCGCTCGGGTTGGCGTCTGCTTCGTCCGTGCCGTCCTCGGGGGACTGGGCGGCGTCGGCGCAGTTGGCCTCGGTGAGGACGCGGGTGGCCGCCTGCCAGTATCCGACGGCGTTGCGCGCGTCGCCGGCGCGATCGAACTCGTCGCCGGCAGCCTCCAGCGCCCAGGCCCAGTTCAGCCGGACGATGCACTGCTGCTCCGGCGGAGCGAGAGAGGCGGCCAGCTCGAAGTCCTCGGCTGCGCCGCTCCAGCTTCGTTGCGAGAAGCGGGCGACCCCGCGGTCGAAGGGCAGCACCCACCGGTCCACGAGATTGACCGCGAGGCCACGGCTGAACGCCTGCTCCGCCGCCAGCGGGTCGCCACGCTTCCAGGCGGCCGTGCCCAGGGCCGTGAGACCGAGCTGGGCGAGCAGCGCCAACCCGAGGCAGGACGCCAGGAGGACGGTCGCCGCGCCGCCGACGGCCCATCGGAGGGCGAGCCAGGAGCGGCCCACCGGCCCGTCGTGTCGTGTCATCGCAGGTCCTTCCAGAGTCGGCGGGCGTCGCGGACGGTGAGGTACAGCTCGAGCAGGACCAGCGACGCGATCAGCAGCCCGAGGGCCCACGCCGGAGGCACGGCGCCCTCGGCGGTGGCGGGGCCGGCCGTGGCGGCGGGATCCTCGGGCCAGAACGTCACCCCGCCCGGGGCCCCCGGTGCAGATAGTCGCCGCCCAGCTCGGCGGCGATCGCGTCGAGGTTGCCCTCGTCGATGCGGGAGCGCTGGGGCGTGTCGTTGCGGGAGACGAGGTCCTCGGACCCCGGCTGCAGAGGCATGGTCGCCCCGGCCTGGGTGCCGTATCCCAGCACGAGTGCGCCGGCGAGTCGGGGAGCCAGCCCGGCGAAGCTCTCCAGGGGCTCCTGCGATGTCTGCTCGCCGTCGCCGAAGTAGACCACGTAGCGGGGGACGTGGGGGCGGCTCGCCTCGGCGGCCGTGAGGAGCTCGTCCGCCATGCCGACGGCGACAGAGATGTCGCTGCCCGACGCCTGGGCGTCCGGCCTCCAACCGAGGGTCTGGCCGAGCGCGTCCACGGCGGAGGTGTCGCTCGTCCACGGAAGGGCGACGTCGGCCGCGTTGTCGAACGTGACCACCGCGAACCGTGCGCCGGGCATCTGCGTGATGAGCTCGTGGACGTCGTTGGCGACCGGGCCATCCCGCGCGGGCTAGGCTCTCTGCATGCGGATCGACCTCAACGCCGACGTCGGCGAGTCCTTCGGGCGCTGGCCGCTCGGCGATGACGACGCCCTCCTCGCGGTCGTCACCAGCGCGAACGTCGCCTGCGGCTTCCACGCCGGCGACCCGCTGACCCTCACCGGGACGTGCCGCGTCGCCGTCGGCCACGGCGTGACCATCGGGGCGCAGGTCGGCTACCGCGACCTCGCCGGGTTCGGGCGCCGATTCCTCGACGCGTCGCCCGCCGAGCTGACCGCCGACGTCGTCTACCAGCTCGGCGCCCTCGACGGCATCTGCCGCAGCGTCGGAGGGCGCGTTGCCTACCTCAAGCCGCACGGCGCCCTCTACAACGCGATCGTCCACCACGAGGCCCAGGCCGCGGCCGTCGTCGCCGCCGTCATCTCCTACGACGCGACCCTGCCGGTCCTGGGGCTCCCCGGCTCGGCGTTCCTGCGGCGGGCCGAGGAGGCCGGTTTGCGGGCCGTCCGGGAGGGGTTCGCCGACCGCGGCTACCGCGCCGACGGCACCCTCGTCCCACGCGGCGAACCCGGCGCCCTGATCACCGACCCCGCGGCCGTGGCCGAACGCGTGCTGCAGCTGGTCACCGACGGATCCGTGACCGCCGTCGACGGGACGCGCGTGTCGCTGCAGGTCGAGTCGGTCTGCCTGCACGGGGACACGGCAGGGGCCGTCGACCTGGCCCGCGCCGTCCGCGCCCGCCTCGAGGACGACGGCGTCACCGTCGCCCCGTTCGCGGCGTGAGGATCCTTCCCTGCGGGGAGCGGGCGCTGCTCCTCGAGTTCGACACGCTGGACGAGTCGCTCGCCGCCGCCGCCAGGCTCGATGCCGCGCGCGAATCCGGTCTGCCGCAGTGGGGCGGCGTAGCCGATGTGGTGCCTGCGGCACGCACCGTCCTCGTGACTGCCCGCGGCCTGCCGGGTCTTGCCGCTGCGATCGAGCGGCTGCTTGCCGCCGACGCCGCGGACGCGCCGGTGCCCCCTCCTCCGGAGGAGGTGGTGGTCCCCATCCGCTACGACGGCGACGACCTGGCCGACGTCGCGCGACTCACCGGCCTGACCGTCGCCGAGGTCGTCGCCGCGCACACCGGCACGCCCTGGCGGGTCGGGTTCGGCGGGTTCGCGCCCGGCTTCGCCTACCTGGCCGACGGCGACCCGCGGCTCCGGGTGCCGCGGCTCGCCAGCCCACGCACCCGCGTCCCCGCCGGTGCCGTCGCGCTGGCGGACGGGTTCAGCGGCATCTACCCGACCCCGTCACCCGGTGGCTGGCGCCTGCTCGGACGCACCGACGCAGTGTTGTTCGACGTCGATCGAACTCCGCCGGCCCTGCTGCGGCCGGGGATGCTGGTGCGGTTCATCGCCGTCGACGCGCTACGGTCGCGGCCGTCGGCCGCCCGGGCCGAGGCGGCGCCCGCTGGCGGGCGGGGTCTGGAAATCGTGGAGACCCGCTTCCCGATCCTCGTCCAGGACCGGGGACGGCCGGGATCCGGCGCCGTCGGGGTCGGCGCGTCCGGCGCCTCCGACCGCGGCGCCTATGAACTGGGCGCCCGGCTCGTCGGCAACGGGACGGGCGAGGCGGCGCTGGAGGTCACCCTCGGTGGCGCGACGCTCCGGGCGCACGGGGCGTGCACCGCCGTCCTCACCGGTGCGGCGTGCCCGGCGGAGGCCGGGGGCAGACCCGTGTCCCACCAGACGCTCTTCGTGCTCGGGGACGGCGAGACCCTGACGCTCGGGGCCCCGCCGGCCGGGCTGCGGACCTACCTCTCCGTCCACGGCGGCGTCGACGTCGCGCCGGTGCTGGGTTCCCGGTCCCGCGACACCCTCGGTGGCATCGGGCCGTCGCCGCTGCGAGCGGGGGACCGCGTGCCCCTCGGGGCCTCGGCTCCCGGGTGGACGCCCGGTGTCGGGTTCGTGCCCTATTCCGCCGCCCGCCCCGCGGAGGTCGAGCTGGCCTACCTGCCCGGTCCGCGATCCGACTGGGCCGACGGCCTGGCCGGCTCCGCGTGGACGGTCGGCAACGACGTGGACAGGGTGGGTGTCCGCCTCACCGGCCCGGCGCTGGGCAGGCGTGGCGGCGAGCTGCCCAGCGAGGGCGTCGTCCTGGGCGCCGTCCAACTCCCGCCGTCGGGTGAACCGGTGCTGTTCCTCGCCGACCACCCTCCGACAGGGGGGTATCCCGTCATCGGCGTGCTGACGGCGGAGTCGGCCGACCGGGCCGCCCAACTGCGCCCGGGTGACCGCTGCCGACTGGTGGCGTTCTGGCACTCGGCTTGATTGAGTGCTAAACCCGCGATAGTTTTGGCATTGGCACTCGACCTGGTCGGGTGCTAACGGTTGGGCGGCACCCGCGACGACGCCCGGCCCCCAGGAATGACAAGTGAACCGGGCAACCGGCTACCGCACAAAGAAAGGTGTTGACGTGGCAACCACGATCAAGCCGCTCGAGGATCGCATCCTCATCCAGCCCTCGAGGCCGTTCAGACCACCGCTTCCGGCCTCGTCATCCCCGACACGGCCAAGGAGAAGCCGCAGGAGGGCAAGGTCATCGCCACCGGCCCCGGCCGCATCGATGACAAGGGCAACCGCGTCCCGCTCGACGTCGCCGAGGGCGATGTCGTCATCTTCTCGAAGTACGGCGGCACCGAGGTCAAGTACGACGGCCAGGAGTACCTGCTGCTGAACGCCCGCGACATCCTCGCCGTCGTCAGCAAGTAAGGGATCCCCATGGCAAAGATTCTTGCTTTCGACGAGGAAGCCCGGCGCGCGCTTGAGCGCGGCGTCGACGCCCTCGCCAACACCGTCAAGGTCACGCTCGGCCCCAAGGGCCGCTACGTGGTTCTCGACCAGAAGTGGGGCGCCCCGACCATCACGAACGACGGCGTGACCGTCGCCAAGGAGGTCGAGCTCGACGATCCTTACGAGGATCTCGGCGCCCAGCTCGCCAAGGAGGTGGCCACCAAGACGAACGACGTCGCCGGTGACGGCACCACGACGGCGACCGTCCTGGCCCAGGCCATGGTCCACTCCGGCCTCCGCGCCGTCGCCTCCGGGGCCAACCCGGTCGGCCTGAAGCGTGGCATCGACCAGGCCGTCGAGGCCGTCGTCGGGCAGCTGCGCGAGAACGCCCGCCCCGTCGACACCACCGCCGAGATGGCGTCGGTCGCGACGATCTCGTCTCGTGACGAGCAGATCGGCGAACTGATCGCCGAGGCGTTCGACAAGGTCGGCAAGGACGGCGTCATCACCGTCGACGAGTCGAACACCTTCGGCACCGAACTCGAGTTCACCGAGGGCATGCAGTTCGACAAGGGCTACCTGAGCCCCTACTTCGTCACCGACGCCGACCGCATGGAGGCCGTGCTCGACGACCCGTACATCCTCATCAACAGCGGCAAGATCTCGTCGATGAACGAGCTCCTCCCGCTGCTGGAGAAGGTCATCGCGGCCAAGGGCACGCTGTTCATCGTGGCCGAGGACGTCGACGGCGAGGCTCTGTCGACGCTCGTGGTCAACAAGATCCGCGGCACCTTCACCTCGGTCGCCGTCAAGGCCCCGGCCTTCGGTGACCGTCGCAAGGCCATGCTCGAGGACATCGCGATCCTCACCGGCGGCCAGGTCGTCGCGCCCGAGGTCGGCCTCAAGCTCGACCAGGTCGGGCTCGAGGTGCTCGGCCGCGCCCGCCGGATCGTCGTCACCAAGGACGCCACCACCATCGTCGATGGCGCTGGTGAGTCCGACGAGGTCGCCGGTCGCGTCGCGCAGCTGCGCGGCGAGATCGAGCGCACCGACTCCGACTGGGATCGCGAGAAGCTCCAGGAGCGGGTCGCGAAGCTGGCCGGCGGCGTGTGCGTCATCAAGGTCGGCGCCGCCACCGAGGTGGAGCTCAAGGAGAAGAAGCACCGCATCGAGGACGCCGTCTCGGCAACCCGCGCGGCCATCGAGGAGGGCATCGTCGCCGGTGGCGGCTCGGCCCTCATCCACGCCGGTCGTGTGCTGGAAGGGTCGCTCGGCCTGACCGGTGACGAGAAGGCCGGTGTCGAGGTCGTCGCCAAGGCGCTCGTGGAGCCGCTGCGCTGGATCGCCGAGAACGGCGGCGAGGCCGGCTACGTCATCACGACGCGCGTCGCGGACATGGAGCTCGGTCACGGCTACAACGCCAGGATCGGCGAGTACCAGGACCTCGTCGCCAACGGCGTCATCGATCCGGTGAAGGTCACGCGCTCCGCGCTGGCCAACGCCGCCTCGATCGCGTCGCTGCTGCTCACCACGGAGACCCTCGTGGTGGACAAGCGCGAGGACGACGAGTGATCGTCTGATCGCAGAGCCTGGAGGCCCCGGACCGCACGGTCCGGGGCCTCCTCGTTTCTGTCGGAGGGCCCCGCTAGCGTCGCGGCCATGGTGGACATCGATCTGACAGCGGGTCTGGACCCGGCGCAGTGTGAGGCCGTCCAACACGGGCCGGGGCCGCTGGTGGTCGCGGCGGGCGCGGGCACGGGCAAGACCCGCACGCTGACGGCCCGCGTGGCCAGGCTGATCGACTCCGGTGTGCCTCCCGAGCGGATCCTGCTGCTGACCTTCACCCGCCGGGCCGCAGCCGCGATGACCAGCCGGGCGGCGGCGCTGTGCTCAGACCCCGGCGTCGCCCAGCGGCTCTGGAGCGGCACCTTTCATGCCGTCGCGCACCGGATCGTCGCGGAGCATGCGCAGCACCTCGGGCTGGGTGAGATCACGGTGCTGGACCCCGGAGACGTGACCGACCTGATCGACCTGCTGCGCGAGGAACACGGCCTCACCGGCACAGAGCAGCGGCTGCCCACCTCCCAGACGCTGGCGGACATCTGCTCCCGCGCGGTCAACACCGGCGTCAGCACCCGGCAGGTCATCGCCGAGCAGTTCCCCTGGTGCCTCGACCACGTCGAACGCATCAACGACCTGCTGCGTGCCCTCATGGAACGCAAGCGCAGCCGCGGGCTCCTCGACTTCGACGACCTGCTGCTCTACTGGAGGGCGTTGCTGGCAGACGAGCGCGTCGGCGACCGGCTCCGCGCCCGCTGGGACTGGGTGCTCGTCGACGAGTACCAGGACGTCAACCAGATCCAGGTCGACATCGTGTCGCTCCTGCGGCCCGGCGGTGAGGGGCTGACCGTCGTGGGAGACGACGCGCAGGCCGTCTACGGCTTCCGCGGCGCCACGGCCGAGCACCTGCTGGGGCTCCACGAGCATCTCCCGGGCTCCACCCTGGTGCGGCTGACACGCAACTTCCGGTCGGGCCAACACATCCTCGACCTCGCCAACGTCGTGCGGCCCGGCCGGCTCCCGCTCGGCCTGGTGGCCGACCGGGGGCCCGGCGCAGCGCGTCCCACACACGTGCGGTGCGCCAACGCGGACGACGAGGCCCGCGAGGTCGCCGACGCCGTCCTGGCCGCGCACGGCGAGGGCATGCCACTGCGCGACCAGGCCGTGCTCTTCCGCACCGGCACCCACAGCAGCCAGCTGGAGATCGAACTGCGGGTCCGCGGCGTCCCGTTCCACAAGTACGGCGGCATCGGCTACCTGGAGACCGCGCACGTGCGCGACCTCGTCTCCGCCTTCCGCGTCACCCTGAACTCGGCTGACGAGATCTCCTGGTACCGGCTCCTGACGAGGCATCGCGGGCTCGGGCGGGTGTCGGCCAGGGCGCTCGCCGCCCGGTTGGTCGACGGCGCCGCCCACGACGAGGTCGTCGCAGAGGCCCCGGCGAAGTCACGCACCTCGCTGGGAGCGACCCTGGAGAGGCTGCGGGAGGCGGAGGCCGCCTCGGCGACAGCTGACCGGGTGGAGGCCTGCCGCCAGGCCGTCGAACCGCTGCTGCGCCAGCACTACGTCGACTGGGGGAGGCGTGCGGCCGATGTCGAATCGGTCGCCGCGGCCGCGGCGGGCCAGACCGACCTGCGCTCCTTCATCGCCGACGCGACGCTGGACCCGGCGTCGGTGGCGTCGGACTGGGCCAAGAAGCCACACCTCGACGACGACTTCCTGGTGCTGTCGACCATCCACTCGGCCAAGGGCCTCGAGTGGCGCTCCGTGCACCTGCTGCGCGCCACGGATGGGTCACTGCCGTCCGACATGGCGCTGTCGACGGCCGAGGGGGTGGAGGAGGAGCAGCGGCTGTTCTACGTCGCTGCGACCAGGGCCCGCGACAGCCTGCGGATCTACACGCCGCTGCGGCTGCCGGTGCACCCGACAAGCCTCAGCTCGCGGCATGTGCTGACCAAGCCCAGCCGCTTCCTCACCGGCCCGGCGCTGGCGACCATGGACAGCGCCGTGTCGGCCGGGCTGCGGAACACAGCCCCCGGGCCGGGGCGTCCCGCAGGCTCGCCGGCCGCGCCACTGACGGTGGCCCTGCCCGATCTGGGGGCGCTGTTCGCCTGAGCCGGCGCCGTCAGATGATCCGGTGCATCCAGCCGTGCGTGTCGGCCCGGAGCCCGTACTGCAGGTCGGTCAGCGTCGTACGCAGCGACAGCGTCACCCGGCCGGGCGTGCCGTCGCCGACGATGTGGACGCCGTCGCGGTCGCGCAGCGAGCCCACCGGCGTAACGATCGCGGCGGTGCCGCACGCGAAGACCTCCCCGATGGTGCCGTCGTCGATGCCCGCGTACAGCTCGTCGAGCGTGATCCGCCTCTCCTCGACGGTCAGCCGGGACTCGGTGGCGAGCCGGAGGATCGCGCCGCGCGTGACGCCCTCGAGGATCGAGTCGGTCAACGCCGGCGTGAGGACCCGGCCGTCGGTGGTGACGGCGAACAGGTTCATGCCGCCCAGTTCCTCGACGTAGCGGTGCTCGACGGCGTCGACGAAGCCGACCTGCGAGCAGCCGTTGGCCTCCGCCTCCTGCTGCGCGATCATCGACGCCGCGTAGTTGCCGCCGCACTTGGCGAAGCCCGTGCCGCCAGGGGCGGCGCGGCTGAAGTCGCGTGTGAACCAGATGTCGACGGGCTGCACCCCCGTCCCGCCGAAGTAGGCCCCCGACGGGCTGGCGATGACGGCGTAGGTAACCGACGTCGACGGCTTGACCGCCAGGAAGGGGGAGCGCGCGAACATGAAGGGCCGCAGGTAGAGGCTCTGCTCCGCGCCGGTCGGGACCCAGTCGCGGTCGACCTCGACGAGACGGTCGACCGACGCCAGGAAGTCGTCGGTGCTCAACTCCGGCAGCCCCAGCCGACGGCAGGACCGCTGGAACCGCTCGGCGTTCACCTCGGCGCGGAAGCGCCAGACGGAGCCGTCCGCGTGTGCATAAGCCTTGAGTCCCTCGAACGCCTCCTGCGCGTAGTGGAGGACGGCGGAGGCGGGATCGAGCGTGAACGGGGCGTAGGGGACGACCCGGTGGTTCGTCCAGCCTGTGTCGGCGGTCCAGTCGATGAGCGACATGTGGTCGCTGAACCGGGCCCCGAATCCGGGGGAGGTCAGGATCTCGGCGCGCTGCGCCGCGCTGCTGCGCGGCTCGACGGTGAGGGTGAAGTCGGGCATGGGTGCTCCTCGGGAGGTGGCGTGGGCCAGCAGGCCGTCGGCCGGGTGCTGCCAGTCACCCTAGTCCGGGCTGCCCGGGCCCGTTACACGACCCCGGGTCGGCTTGGGGATGCCGACCGCGCTGAGTCGAAGTTTGCAGGTTGGTTGTTCGCGGTCCTTGTCGGCCCCCGGTCACGGTTGGGGGCCGGGGGAGGCGCGGGCTAGAATTGCCCTCGGACTCAACCCCCGAGCGAGAGGTGCCACGTGCAAGACGAGCTGAACGGAGCCGGGGTACCCGCCCCCTTTGTCAACCTCGGCCTGACCTTCGACGACGTGCTGCTGCAGCCGAACCAGTCGGACATCATCCCGTCCGAGGTCAACACGGGCACGCAGTTGACGCGCCGCGTCCGGCTGAACATCCCGCTCGCCTCCGCCGCGATGGACACTGTCACCGAGGCCCGCATGGCCGTCGCTATGGCCCGCGAGGGCGGCATCGGCATCCTGCACCGCAACCTCAGCATCGAGAACCAGGCGCACATGGTCGACCAGGTGAAGCGCTCCGAGGCAGGCATGGTCTCCGAGCCGATCACGGTTAGCCCGGACGCCACCCTGGCCGACGTCGACGAACTGTGCGCCAACTACCGCATTTCGGGGGCCCCCGTCGTTGACGGCGACGGCACGCTGGTCGGCATCATCACCAACCGCGACATGCGTTTCGAGGACGACCTCACCCGTCCCGTCCACCAGGTGATGACGCGCACGCCGCTCGTCGTGGCGCCGGTGGGGGTGTCCAGGGATGAGTCGCTCGCGCTGATGGCGCAGCACAAGATCGAGAAGCTCCCGATCGTCGACGCGGCAGGCAAGCTCACGGGCCTCATCACGCTCAAGGACTTCGTCAAGGCCGACAAATACCCCAACGCTGCGAAGGACGACCAGGGACGCCTCCGCGTCGGCGCCGGAGTTGGGCACTTCGGGGACTCCTGGGAGCGGGCCATGGCGCTCGTGGAGGAGGGTGTCGACGTCATCATCGTCGACACCGCACACGGCCACAGCCGCAGCGTCGTAGAGATGATCAAGCGCCTCAAGGCTGAACCGCTGGCCGCCGCCGTCGACATCGTCGGCGGAAACGTCGCCACCTATGCGGGTGCCAAGGCGCTCGTCGAGGCGGGCGCGGACGCCATCAAGGTCGGCGTCGGCCCCGGCTCCATCTGCACCACGCGCGTGGTCGCCGGCGTCGGCGTCCCCCAGGTGACGGCCATCTACGACGCGGCCCGCGCCGCCCGCCCGGCCGGTGTGCCGGTCATCGGCGACGGCGGCCTCCAGTACTCCGGCGACATCGCCAAGGCGCTCGTCGCCGGCGCGTCGACGGTGATGCTGGGCTCGCTGCTGGCCGGCTGTTCCGAGAGCCCTGGCGAGCTGGTGTTCATCAACGGCAAGCAGTTCAAGAGCTACCGTGGCATGGGTTCGCTGGGGGCCATGGCCGCCCGCGGCCGCAAGTCCTACTCGAAGGACCGCTACTTCCAGGGCGACGTGACCGCCGACGACAAGCTCATCCCCGAGGGTATCGAGGGCCAGGTCGCGTTCCGCGGCCCGCTGTCCGCCGTCGCCTACCAGCTGGTGGGCGGGCTCCGGCAGTCGATGTTCTACTCTGGTGCGGGGACGATCGCCGAACTGCAGGAGCGGGGTCGCTTCGTGCGGATCACCAGCGCAGGCCTGCGCGAATCGCACCCGCACGACATCCAGCTGACTGCCGAAGCGCCCAACTACTGGTCGCGGTAAGGAACTCACGAATGTACGAGCTCGGACGCACCAAGCGCGCCAGCCATGCCTACAGCTTCGACGACGTCGCGATCGCGCCGACCCGGCGCACCCGCAGCGAGTCAGAGGTCGACCTGACGTGGAAGATCGACGCCGTCACGTTCGACGTGCCGATCGTCGCCGCACCCATGGACTCGGTGATGTCCCCGGCCACCGTCATCCGGATGGGTGAGCTGGGCGGCCTCGGCGTGCTGAACCTCGAGGGCCTGTGGACCCGGTACGAGGATCCCCAGCCGCAGTACGAGCTGCTGACGCAGGAGTGTGACCAGGTCACCGCCACGCGCAGGCTGCAGGAGATCTACGCCGAGCCCGTCAAGGCCGAGCTGATCCGTGACCGGCTCGCCGAGGTCCGTGCGGCCGGGGTTCCCGTCGCAGGGTCACTCTCGCCGGCCCGGACCCTCGAGTTCGCCGACGTGATCGAGCGCGCCGGCCTGGATTTCTTCGTCATCCGCGGCACCACCGTCTCCGCGGAGCACGTCGGCGGCGACGACACCTTGAACCTCAAGGACTTCATCTACCGCCTCGACACTCCCGTCCTCGTCGGCGGCGTCGCCAGCTACCGCGCGGCCCAGCACCTGATGCGGGCCGGCGCTGCGGGCGTCCTCGTCGGCTTTGGCGGAGGGGCCACCCACACCACCTCCGACGTGCTCGGCATCGAGGTGCCGATGGCGTCCGCCGTCGCCGTCGTCGCCGAGGCGCGCCGCGACTACCTGGAGGAGTCCGGCGGCCGCTACGTGCACATCATCGCGGACGGCGCCGTCGGCAAGTCCGGCGCGATCGCCAAGGCCATCGCCTGCGGAGCGGACGCCGTCATGGTCGGATCGCCGCTCGCCCGCGCCACCGAGGCCCCCGCGCGGGGCTGGCACTGGGGCGCCGGCGCCTGGCACGAGCAACTGCCGCGCGGTGAGCGGTCGTTCTTCGAGCAGGTCGGCACCCTCGCCGAGGTCATCCACGGCCCATCGCGGGTTCCGGACGGCACCATGAACCTCGCGGGCGGGCTCCGCAAGGCCATGGCGCTCACGGGCTACACCGACATCAAGTCGTTCCAGCGCATCGACCTCATCCTGCACTGATGATCAGCCAGGACGAGGCCCGCGCCGAACTCCGCTGTCTGCGGGGGAGCATCGACAACATGGACTCCGCCCTGGTGCACCTGCTCGCGGAGCGGTTCAAGGTGACCAAGCGGGTCGGCGAACTCAAGGCCGCGGCGGGGCTTCCCGCCGCGGACACCGAGCGGGAGGCACAGCAGATCGCGCGCCTGCGGGCGCTGGCGATCGAGGCGGAGCTGGACCCGGAGTTCGCGGAGAAGTTCCTGACGTTCATCGTCACGGAGGTTGTCCGGCACCACGAGCAGATCGCGGCCGAACAGGACTAGTCGTCCGCGTTCACCATGAACTGCGCGGCCCGCTCCAGGTAGCCGCGCAGTTCCGCGTCCTCGGCGGCCGGCAGGGTCAGCGTGTCGACCGCTGCCAGCATGTGGTGCAGCCAGCGGTCGCGCTGCGTCGGCGTGACGGCGTAGGCGGCGTGGCGCATCCGTAGACGCGGGTGGCCCCGCTGCTCCTGATAGGTCTTCGGCCCGCCCCAGTACTGCTCGAGGAAGAGCCGCAGTCGGTCCTCGGCGGGCCCCAGATCCTCCTCCGGATACATGTCGCGCAGCGGCGGGTCGCCCGCGACCCCGCGGTAGAACTCCGCCACGAGACGCCGGAAGGTGGGCTCGCCACCGACCCGGTCGTAGAAGGTGGTGTCGACAGGGGTGAAGCTCACGCGGTGACCTCGTCGCGCCACGAGTACCGCGGCTCGAATCCCATCGTGTGGCGGGCCGCCTCGTTGCTGAGCAGCGTGCCGTACTCGCCCACGGAGGAGGGGACCTCGAGGTCGGGATGGATCGCTGCCAGTGCCTCCCGCGTCGGCATGTCGAGGATGATGTCGTCGGCGGCGATGACGAACGCATGCGCGCCGGTGAGCGGGGCGAGCAGGGCCGCCTCGCACGAGCGCGCCACGTCGCGGGCGTCGATGTAGCCGAACAGGTTCCAGCGCCGAGCCTCCGGATCGCGGGCGAAGGCGGGCTGCGCGGCGTAGTCGGCGACGGTGAAGATGTTGGACAGGCGCAGCCCGATGAACGGGATCCCCGACCAGCGTGACACCTGCTCGGCCGCAGCCTCGGTCATCACCTTGCTCAGGGAGTAGGTGGAGTTGGGCAGCGGGTAGTGGGCCTCGTCGACAGGGACGTAGCGCACCTCGTCGAACGGGAGGCCGAGTGTCGTCTCGCTGGAGGCGTAGACGACGCGTTCGAGGCCGAGCTTCCACGCGGCGAGGAACACGTTGTTGTTCATCAGGGTGTTCGCGTTGAGCGTCGCGGAGTCGGTGTGGATCCGGTCGGCGGGGATGTTGGCGAGGTGGATCACAGCCTGCGCGTCGGTCAGGACGTCGACGGCCTCGCCGTACTGCGTCAGGTCGGCGCGGTAGAAGAGCCCGTCGAACCAGGCGGGGCGCGGGGCCACGTCGGTCGCGACGATCTCGTGGTCGGTGTGTTCGACGAAGTGGCGCAGCGTCGCCTGACCGGCCTTGCCGCTGGCTCCCGTGATGACGATCCTCATGGCCCGATACTAGCCACGCCCACCCTCTTATATGAACGTATAGCAAGTGATACGCTCGTATCATGCGAGATGAGGATCTGACCGCCAGGGCGCGGCTCCGGGATGCCGGCATCGCACTGATCGCCGAGGGCGGCACGCGGGCGTTGACGGCGCGTGCGGTCTCGGAACGGGCGGGGGTGTCCCAGGGCCTGGTCCGGCACCACTTCGGCTCGATGGCGGGCCTGCTGCAGGCGTGCGACGAGCACGTCGCCGAGGAGATCCGTTCCGGCAAGCGCGACGCGATCGACCCGTCCCCGGGTTTCGATCCGCTGGCCTCACTCCGGGCCGAGGGGCGCGAATTCGTGATCGGCTACCTGGCCGCCCGGCTGTCGGAGCCGAGCGCCCATCTCGACGGACTCGTCGACACTCTGATCGAGGATGCGACCGGGTATCTCGCGGACGGCGTGGCGGCCGGGGTGCTGACACCCACCGCCGACGAGCGGCGTCGCGCCACGATGCTGACGCTGTACTCGCTCGGCGCCGTCGCGTTGCACCGGCACCTCGCCCGCCAGCTCGGCGTCGACCTGAGTTCCCCCGACTTCGCCGGGGGGCCCGGCTACCTGGACTACGTCCGCATCCAACTGGAGGTGTTCGCCTCCATCTTCACCCCGGCGGTGCTCGAGGAGTACCGCGGCTACCTCGACACTTTGGAGGACCAGTCATGAACCCCATCGAGACCCGAGGGCTCACCAAGCACTACGGGCGCTTTCCCGCGCTGAAGGACCTGGACCTCGACGTCCGGCCTGGCGAGGTCTTCGGCTTCCTCGGCCCGAACGGGGCAGGCAAGTCGACCACCATCCGGTTGCTGCTGGGCGAACTGCGGTCGACGGCGGGCACGGCGACCGTGCTCGGCGCGTCCCCGCGGGACGTGGCGCACCGGCGTCGCCTCGGCTACGTGCCCGCCGATCTAGCGCTGTGGCCGACGATGACGGGACGGCAGACGCTCGCCTTCTTCGCCAAGCTGCGCGGCGGCGTCGAACAGCGACGGATCGACGCGCTGACGGAGCGGCTCGACGCCGACCTCGACAAGCGCGTCGGCGAGCTGTCCAGCGGCAACAGGCAGAAGATCGGGCTGGTCGCAGCCTTCATGCACAGCCCAGAGCTCCTCATCCTCGACGAGCCGAACGCAGGCCTCGACCCCCTCGTGCAGCACGAGTTCTGGGCCATGATGCGTGAGGCCGCGGATGAGGGGCGCACCGTGTTCCTCTCGAGCCACACCCTCTCCGAGGTGGAGCGGGTCGCCGACCGCGTCGGGATCATCCGCCGGGGCGAGCTGATCGCTGTCGAGGAGGTCGCCGCGCTGCGTCGCCGCAGGATGCGTCACATCGAGCTCGATGTGGACGCAGGCCTGGTCGCCGCCGACGTCGAGGCGGTCGCGGGGGCGCGTGATGTCGTCGTCCTCGATGACCGCGTCGAACTGAACTTCGACGGCGACATGGCAGCCCTGCTCGCGGCCGTCTCCGCACGGACCACGCTGCGGGACATCCACACCACGGAGGCAGACCTCGAGGACATCTTCCTCACGTACTACCAGGACCAGTCATGAACCCGACCCTGTACGCCAGGGGACTCGCTGAGCACTGGCGCGGACCCGCAGTCACGGCCGTGTCGATCGGCGCGATGCTGTTCCTCGGCCTCTACGTCTATCAGGAGATCGATCTCAGCATCTACGACGTGCTGCCGGACGCCGTCCGCGCGCTCATGGGGATCCCGGAGGGGGCGGACGCCTCCGTGCTCGCCTACAACGAGATGCTCGCCGCCATCGGGGCGCTCGCCTTCGGCGGTGTCGCCATCAGCATCGGCGCCTCCGCGGTTGCCCGCGACGAGGGGGCGGGGCGCTCGGCGCTCCTGCTCGCCACCCCCACCTCACGGACGGCGCTGGCGGCCAGCCGGGCCGCGGCGTTCGTGACCGTCGTGGTGCTCGGTGGGGCGGCGCTCTGGGGGATCGCCGCGGTAGCCCCCGTCCTGCTCGACGTCGACGCCGGGAAGGCGCGCGTCCTGGCCCTGATGGTGCACCTCACCGCCAACGGCCTGTTCCACGGGGCGCTGGCGTTCGCCGTCGCGACCGCTACCGGCAGGCGGGGGCTGGGCTCGGGCGTCGCCTCGACCGTCATGGTCGGCGGCTGGCTCGCGTCGGGGCTCCTGCCGATGTGGCGTGAGGACTCGGCCGACTGGGTGCCCTGGACCTGGTTCAACGGCACCAATCCGCTGGTCAACGGCATCGACGGCGGGAACCTGGCGTTGCTGCTCGGCGGCGCGCTGCTGTTCCTCGTGCTCGGCGTGGTGGTGTTCCCGCGCCGTGAGCTGCGCTCGGCCGCCTCGGCCGGGGCCCACCTCGTCGAGCGGCTGCGTGCGCGCCTCGACTCCGTCATGGGGCGCACCCGTCGGACACGTGGCACGTCGCCGTTGGCGATCCGCCTGGCCGACCACCAGGGGCTGGTCGCCTACATCGCGCTGCTGCTGGCGCTGGTCATGGGGCTGGCGATGCCGCCGCTGTACACGTCCCTCGACAGTGTGATGGGCGACTTCGCGCTCTCCTTCCCCGACTCGATGTCGGCCCTGTTCGGCGGCGGCGACCTGACCACGGCCGCCGGCTTCCTCCACCTGGAGACCTTCGGGATGGTGGCGCCGATCTGCGTCATCCTCATCGCCACCGCGGCCGCGTCGGCGGGCATCGCCGGGGAGGAGCGGGCCGGGCGGATGTCCGTGCTGCTGGCTCAGCCCCTGGGACGCAGCCGCGTCTTCTGGACCACCGCGGTCACCGTCGCCCTCTACGTCCTCGTCGTGGCAGCCGCGCTGTTCGGCGGGATGTGGGCCGGACTGTCACTGGTCGACCTCGACGTGTCGATACCGAACCTGGCCTGGGCCTCGTTCCTGCTGTGGCTGCTGGGCTGCTTCTTCGGTGCCCTGGCGCTCGCCATCTCGGCGGCGACGGGTCGGCCGGGGGCCACCATCTGGGGTACCACGGCCGTCGCGACGGTGACCTACTTCGGCTACACCCTCCTGCTGGCGGGCGGCCGTGAGGAGCTCGGCCTCTGGTCGCCGTTCGCCGCCTACCTGCACGGTCCCGTGCTGGCGGAGGGGATCGAATGGTGGCAGCCGGTGTGGCTAGGCGTCGGGATCCTGGTGCTGCTGCCCCTCGGGCTGCTCGCCTGGCTCCGCCGTGACGTCCGGGCCGTCCGCGGCTGAGGGCTGTCGGGACTCGATCTCGGCCACCACGTCGGCGAGGGGATCGGTCAGGGCGGTGGCGTAGAAGTGCCGGGGCGTGCGGCCCGGATGGGTGAGCTGCACGATGTCCTTCTTCGTGACCGTCATGACCTCGACCCCTGTCCCCTCGAAGGGCCACGTGTCCGCCGGCGTGTCGAAGGTGTCGGGGAAGTGGATGCCGTCGTCATCGATCCGCAGCGCATAGGGCCCGGCGGCCGACACCGAGCCGCCTTCGTCGGCCCGGAGCAGATTCCTGCGGTCGGCGTCGGCGCGGCGGAACAGGAGGACCGCTGCGGCGCCGAGGACGACGACCCCGGCGATCAACTGCTGCTGCAGCGGGCGCACGGCCACCAGCACAGCCAGGCAGATCACCGCGAGCAGCCCGGCGACGATGGCCCCGGCGTAGGAGAGGCGCACGCTGCGCCGGATCTCGGCCACCGGCCGCACCTGCGCCGTGACCCATTCGCGATACCCGAACACCCGAGGTTCCATGGCCTCAGCGTAGGGCCCGCACCGTTGCCGTTAACCTGGACCCGTTCGAACCCCTCGGAGGCAGGTTGTGAAGCGGATCACGGTCGTCGGCGCGGTGCTGGTGCGGGATGGGCGGATCCTGGCCGCACGACGCGGCCCGGGCATGAGCCTCGCCGGCCTCTGGGAGTTCCCCGGCGGCAAGGTCGAGCCGGGGGAGACCCATCAGCAGACGCTGCGGCGCGAGATCCACGAGGAACTCGGCTGCCTCGTGACGGTCGGGGCGCAGCTCACCCGAACCGAACACAGCTACGACTTCGGTCTGGTCGACCTCACGACCTACTGGTGCACGCTCGAGAGCGGGGAGCCGCGTCCCAGCGAGCACGACGAGCTGGCGTGGGTCGGAGTCGGGTCGCTGGAGACCCTCCCGTGGGCCCCCGCCGACGTGCCGGCTGTCGAGCTCATCGTCCAGCAGGCCGGCTGAGATGCCGCTTCGGAGCGAACACGAGCGCGACCTCACCTTCGGGTTCCTCGACAGGGAGACCGCCTCGGCGCGCCGGTTCCATCCCCGGCTGATCACCAACGACGGCCGCGACACCATGCTGCGTGCCATCCTTCGGGAGCTCGGCACGGCCGACAGCTTCGTGTTCTCGGTCGCGTTCGTCACCCCGGGCGCGATCGCCGCGCTCAAGCAGACCCTGCTGGGTTTCGCGGGCCGCGGGATGATCGTCACCTCCACGTACCTGGGGTTCAACTCGCCGGCGGCTTTCGCCGAGCTGTTGAACCTGCCCGTCGAGGTCCTCGTGCTCGACGATGCCGCCGAGGGGTTCCACGCCAAGGGATACCTGTTCCGGCAGGAGAACAGCTCGACGGCCATCATCGGCAGCTCGAATCTGACGGAGGCTGCGCTGCAACGCAACCAGGAGTGGAACCTCCGGTTCTCCGCCCTGGCCGACGGCGACATCGTCCACCAGCTCGAGGCGCTGATCACCCGACAGGTGGCACGGGCGACCCCGCTCACTGCCGAATGGGTGGAGGAGTACCGGCAGACGTGGGTGCCGCCCCGCGGTCCGGCGCCCAGTCGGGGCCGGGCAGCGGGCGGCGGCCTGACGGTGCTGCCGAATGCGATGCAGGGGGAGGCGCTCGCGCAGATCGATCTCATCCGTGCCCGTGGAGAGCGCAGGGCCATCGTCGTCTCCGCGACGGGCACGGGCAAGACCATCCTCTCGGCACTCGATGTGCGTGCCGTCGCGCCCCGGCGGCTCCTGTTCGTGGTGCACAGGGAACAGATCCTCGACAAGGCGATCACCGAGTTCCAGCGGGTGCTGGATGAGCCGGAGGGCAGCTTCGGCAAGGTCGCGGGTGGGGTCCGGGAATGGGACAGGCGCTACGTCTTTGCGACGGTTCAGTCGTTGAACTCCGCCGGTGTGCTGGAGGCGATCCACCCGGACACCTTCGACTACGTGCTCATCGACGAGGTCCACAGGGCGGGAGCGGGCAGCTACCGGCGCCTGCTCGACCACCTCCGCCCGGCTTTCCTGCTGGGCATGACGGCCACCCCCGAGCGGACCGACGGTCGCAGCATCTTCGAACTGTTCGACTACAACCTCGCCTACGAGATCCGGCTGCAGCGGGCGCTGGAGTCGGACATGCTCGCGCCCTTCCACTACTACGGCGTCACCGACCATGTGGCAGCCGGCGGTGAGCCGATCGGCGCCCTCGCCCCGATCGGCAGGCTCGTCAGCGACGAGCGGGCCGACCACCTCGTGTCCGCGGTCGAGACGTACGGCCAGGTGGGGGTGCCGGTGCGGGGGCTGATCTTCTGCTCCCGCAACGACGAGGCGTCCGGGCTCTCCGGGCTGCTGAACGAGCGGAGGGTCCACGGGCGGGCGCTGCGGACCCGGGCGCTGTCCGGGCAGGATCCCGTCGCGGAGCGCGAGCGCGCCGTTGCCGACCTGGAGGCGGGACGCCTCGACTACCTGCTCACCGTCGACATCTTCAACGAGGGCGTCGACGTGCCGGCCGTCAACCAGGTGGTGATGCTGCGGCAGACCAAGTCGAGCATCGTCTTCACACAGCAGCTCGGCCGCGGGTTACGCAAGGCCGCCGGCAAGGACTACCTGGTCGTCATCGACTTCATCGGCAACTACACCAACAACTACCTCATCCCCATCGCCCTCCTCGGCGACAACAGCCTCAGCAAGGATTCGATCCGGCAGAGACTGATCGAGGCGCAGGAGGCCGGGGCGATCGCCGGAAACTCCAGCGTGAGCTTCGACGCGATCGCGCGGGATCGGGTGCTGACCTCCCTGGCTCAGACGACCCTCGACTCCATGGCCAATCTCAAGGCCGCCTACCTCGACCTGGCCAGTCGGCTCGGCACAGTGCCGCGGCTGTTCGACTTCGCCCGTTTCGACGCGGTCGACCCGGTGGTGCTGGCCACGAAGGAGAAGAACTACTGGCGGCTGCTCACCAAGTTCGCTGGCCCCAGGGAGGCGCCCGCCCCGCATCTGGACAGGATGCTGAACCTGCTGACCCAGGAGGTGCTGAACGGGAAGAGGCCGCAGGAACTGGTCCTGCTCGACACCCTGCTGCGCGAGCCGACCCTGACGCTGGCGGAGGCGGTGGGAGCGCTGGTCGAACGCGGCCTGTGGGAGTCGCCCTGGTCCGTCTCCCGCATCCTGCGGGTGCTCACGGTGGAGCACTATCCGGCCAAGGACCGGAAGCACTATCTGCCGGTGGTGCAGGTCGCGGGGGAGAGGGTCTCCCTCACGCCCGGGTTCCTGGCCGCGATGCAGGACCCGACGTTCGCCGGTCACGTGCGCGACGTCGTCGAGACGGGCCTGTTCCTGTCCAGGCAACGCTACGGCTTCGCGCCGTCGCTGCAGGTCGGGCAGCGGTACTCACGCAAGGATGCGCTGCGCCTGCTGAACTGGGAGCGCAGCGAGTACTCGACCGTCTACGGCTACAAGGTCGATCACGACACGGGGACCTGCCCCATCTTCGTCACCTATCACAAGCACGAGCACGTCGAGGCCACAGTCGCCTACGACGACGAGTTCCTGGATGAGTCGACGATGCGCTGGTTCACCCGCAGCAGGCGCACTCTCGCCTCCGGCGAGGTTCGGGCCCTCGTCGAGCAGACTGTCGTACCGCATCTCTTCGTGAAGCGCGACGACGCGGAGGGACGCGACTTCCTGTACCTCGGCACGGCCGCGGCCCGCGGCGCCGTCCAGGAGACCATGCCCGACCGCAACGGCGATCCGGTCCCGGTGGTGACCATGCGGCTCGTCCTCGACCGGCCGGTCGAGCGGGGCCTCTACGACTACCTGACAACGCCGTCCGCCGCGGCGGAGGCCCGCGACGGGGCCGAGGTGAGCTGGGCCGGCCGCGTCGAGGCCGCGGCGGCTCTGCCGGCCGACAGCCTGGTCTGACGCTGACGGGTCGGGGCCCGGGAACCGACATGGTTCCCGGGCCCCGCCCTGCGCGTCATCCGGCCGGATCAGGCGTCCAGCAGCCCCTCGAACAGGACCGTCGACAGGTAGCGCTCGCCGAAGTCGGCCAGCACGACGATGATCGTCTTGCCCGCGTTCTCGGGGCGGGCCGCCACCTCGGCGGCCGCCGACAGCGCGGCACCGGAGGACAGGCCCACCAGCAGGCCCTCCTGCGTGGCGGCCTTGCGGGCCCACTCGACGGCCTGGCCGATGTTGCGGGGGAGGACCTCGTCGATTACGTCGCGGTCGAGGATCTCCGGGATGAAGTTGGCGCCGATGCCCTGGATCTTGTGGGGGCCGGGCTGGCCGCCGCTGAGGATGGCCGACTCCTCAGGCTCCACCGCGACGATCTGCACCCCGGGCTTGCGCTCCTTGAGGACCTGGCCGACGCCGGAGATGGTGCCTCCGGTGCCGATCCCGGCGACGACGATGTCGACGGCGCCGTCGGTGTCCTTCCAGATCTCCTCGGCGGTGGTCCGACGGTGGATCTCGACGTTGGCCTTGTTGGCGAACTGACGGGCGAGGACGCCGCCGCGTTCCTTGGCGATCTCCTCCGCCTTCTCGACGGCCCCGCGCATGCCGGCCGAGCCAGGCGTCAGCACCAGTTCGGCGCCGAAGGCGCGCAGCAGTGCGCGACGCTCGAGCGACATGGTCTCCGGCATGGTCAGGACCACGTTGTAGCCGCGGGCCGCGCCGACCATCGCCAGCGCGATGCCCGTGTTGCCCGAGGTGCCCTCGACGATGGTGCCGCCGGGCTGCAGTTCGCCGGACGCCTCCGCCGCATCGACGATCGCGACACCCAGGCGGTCCTTGACGGAGTTGGCGGGGTTGTAGAACTCCAGCTTCGCGGCGACGGTGGCGTTGTCGCCGACGATGCGGTTCAGCTTCACGAGGGGCGTGCGACCGATCAGGGAGGTCACGTCAGGAAAAATGCTCATGCCACCCGCAACCGCGCCGCCCCGGATCTTATTCCCCTGTCGACCAATGAATCTCCGGGGAATCCGGGGAGGGCGGGGACCCGTTCTCGTGATGGGCACGGGTGCGCATGTTTGGGCGGGGGAGCACCCTCGGTTCTAGACTCGGGCCCATGACTTCACACGAGACGGTGCTCGTCGTCGACTTCGGCGCTCAATACGCGCAGTTGATCGCGCGACGGGTGCGCGAGGCAGCTGTCTACTCGGAGATCGTGAGCTCGACCCTGGACGTCGACGCGATCCTCGCGAAGGAGCCTGCGGCCATCATCCTCAGCGGCGGCCCCTCATCGGTATACGAGGATGGCGCCCCGCGGGTCGACCCGCGCCTGTTCGAGGCGGGCATCCCGGTGCTGGGGATCTGCTACGGCTTCCAGGCCATGGCCCTGGCACTCGGCGGCACCGTGGCGCAGACCGGTCAGCGTGAGTTCGGCCGCACGTCGCTGTCCATCGCCGATTCCGGCTGCCTGCTCGACTCCATGCCCAACACGCTGAACGTGTGGATGAGCCACGGCGACTCCGTCAGCCGGGCCCCCAAGGGCTTCAAGGTGCTGGCCCGCACGGCCGGCGCCCCCGTCGCGGCGTTCGAGGACCTCGAGCGGAAGCTGGCCGGCGTGCAGTGGCACCCCGAGGTCGTCCACACGCAGTGGGGGCAGCAGGTCATCGAGCACTTCCTCTACAACGTCGCCGGCCTGACGCCGGACTGGACGCCCGAGAACATGGTCACCGAGTCCATCGAGCAGATCCGCCGCCAGGTCGGGGACCGCCGCGTCCTCTGCGCGCTGTCGGGCGGCGTGGACTCCGCCGTCGCTGCGGCCCTCGTGCAGCAGGCCATCGGCTCGCAGCTCACCTGCGTGTTCGTCGACCACGGCCTGCTGCGGGCGGGAGAGGCCGACCAGGTCAAGAACGACTTCGTCGCCGCCACCGGGGTCGACCTGGTGATCGCCGACGAAAAGGACCGCTTCCTCGACGCGCTCGCCGGCATCAGTGATCCGGAGCAGAAACGCAAGATCATCGGGCGCGAGTTCATCCGCACCTTCGAGGCGCAGGCGCGGGAACTCGCCGGCGATCGGGGCATTGACTTCCTCGTCCAGGGAACCCTGTACCCGGACGTCGTAGAGTCGGGCGGCGGAGAAGGCGCCGCGAACATCAAGAGCCACCACAACGTCGGCGGCCTTCCCGACGACCTGCAGTTCACGCTCATCGAGCCGCTGCGCCACATGTTCAAGGACGAGGTCCGCGCCGTCGGCCTGCAACTCGGGCTGCCAGAGGCCATGGTGTGGCGCCACCCGTTCCCCGGCCCCGGCCTGGCGATCCGCATCGTCGGTGAGGTCACCGAGGAACGCCTCACCATTCTGCGGCAGGCCGACCTCATCGCCCGCGAGGAACTGGCGGCCGCCAAGCTGGAGCGGGAGATCTGGCAGTTCCCGGTCGTGCTGTTGGCCGATGTACGTTCCGTCGGCGTCCAGGGCGACGGTCGCACCTACGGCCACCCGATCGTCCTGCGCCCGGTCACCTCGGACGACGCGATGACCGCGGACTGGGCACGCCTGCCGTACGAGCTGTTGGAGACGATCTCCAACCGGATCACCAACGAGTGCCGCGACATCAACCGCGTCACCGTCGACATCACCTCGAAGCCGCCGGGCACCATCGAGTGGGAGTGAGCGGAGATGGCCCCCGCAGGCAGAGCGCCTGCGGGGGCCGTTCGCTGTTTCCGGTCGGTCAGCTGTTGCCGTTCTTGCGGTCGTCGTACCAGTCGCGGGCCTTGTCGATGCCGTCCTCGGCGAGCGTGCGGCTCTCGCCCTCCTTGGGGATGACGATCCAGAGGATGCCGTAGATCAGCAGGCCGCTGCCTGCGAAGATGCTGACGAGCACGAAGGCGATGCGGACGATCGTGGGATCGACGTTGAGCGACTTGGCGATGCCGGCCGCGACGCCGCCGATCATGCCATTGCGGCTGCGGGTGAGGGTCATGGTGGTTCCTTTCGGCTGTGGTTATCTGCGGGGTCGGGCCCGGCTGAGCAGTAGGCCGATGCCTCCCGCCGCGGCCAGGATCACGGCGAGAATCGGTTGGATGAGGGTGTCGGAGAGCTGCGGCGCCAGCATCAGGGTGGCCGCGAAGCCGAGGCAGGCGAGGCCGACGGCGATTGTCGCGATGTCCAGTGGCGGCTTCACGATCGTGCCCCCTCGACGATGGTGACGCGGGCGGCGGTGGCGTCGATGATGAGTTCGTGCGGCCACTCCACGTCGGTGGCGGGCCCCGCCTGTCGCCTCACGTCGCTGGCGACGGAGGAGACGCGCAGGTCGCTGACGGAGCCGGGCACCAGGATGTCGACGTCGGAGCCGACGGCGACCACCCGCACCTCGACGCCGGGATCCGCGACCAGGCCGGTGAGGTCGACCGTTTCGTCGGAGGCGATCCGGGTCACAGAGTGGGGCCCGACCTCCGCATCGCTCAGCGGGGCACCAGCGGTCTTGGCGGCCAGCCAGCCGGTGGAGGCCAGCAGTACCGCCAGGAACCACAGGAACGCCCGCGGCAATCGACGGCTGTCACGCAGGACGGCGTGCCCGATGGCGCCGAGCCCCGTCAGGGCGGTGGCCGCGGCCAGGGCGGTGACGGCGGAGCCTACGAAGACCCAGGTGGCCACCCCGACGGCAGCGCCGATCAGCGGGATCGTGATAGCCCAGCCCCAGGCCTTGGGCACAGCCAAGGCCGGGGCTGCGGCCATCACCTCGGTCGGCCGGGGCGGTGCCGGGGTGGGACGAAGGATGGACCGGGCTCCGGCCGCGCGGGCCATGTCCCGGCGCCAGGCGTCGATCAGCTGGTCATCGTCGAGGGTGGTGGTCAGATCGGCGGCGGGGGCGACGGAGCCGCCTCGCCCCCTGCGGCGCAGCAGCGAGAGGGCGATCACCGCGATGACGGCCAGCACCCAGGGGAATGAGGTGACCGACGAGACCAGGGCGACCAGGGCAATGGTCGAGCCGATCACGACGAACTTCTGCGCGCCGACGGACCAGGTGCGGAAGCTCGGCAGCAGGGAGTCGATCGGCCGACGCCCCGTCGGGCCCGCGGTCAGGAGCGTGCCCCAGCCGTAGAGGGCGGCGCCGAATCCGGCGCCGAAGGTCAGCACGATGAACGCCATCCGCACGAGCGCGACGTCGAATCCCAGCCTGTCCGCAACGGCCCGCGAGAGGCCGGAGCCGAGACCCGTGGTGTCACGGCGTGCGAGCCCGCCAAGGCGTGGATGGACCCAGGCCAGGTCGAGCTCGGTGGACGTCATGGTCCTAGTCTGGCCTGTCCGGCGGCCCGGGCTCATCAGGTATCGCCCTGAAGGGGCCCTGGGATCGGGGCCCGAGGCTGGCCCGGGACGACGCCCCGTGCCACCCTGGTATCCATGAGCAGCCCTGCCCTGGTCCCGGACACGCCCGCGCGCGTCGCACTCCGGCGACCCACGGAGGGGCGGATGATCGCCGGCGTGGCCAGCGGGCTCGCCGAGCACCTGCGGATGCCGGTGGGGGTGGTCCGGACCACGTTCGTGGTGCTCTCCTTCCTCTCCGGCGCCGGCCTGCTCGCCTACGGCGTCCTGTGGGTGCTCGTTCCCCGGCAGCGCGAGCAGGAGGAGTCCGCCGGGCTGGAGGCGGCCAGCCGGCGGGGATGCGTACCGTGGAGCGGACCGTCGGCCGTGCGGACGACGGCGTGCTGATCGCGAGCGGCATGCTCGTCCTCGGGCTGCTGTGGCTCGTCGTCACCGGCGGCGCAGTGCCCGCAGGGATCTTCTGGCCCCTCGTGATCGGCGGCGTCGGCGTCGTCACCATCTGGGTGCAGGTCGACGAGCGGGTCACCCCCGACAGGAACCGCAAGGCCGGACCGTGGCAGCGCTTCACCCGCGGCGGCGGCGCGATGAGCATCGTGCGCCTGCTCGGCGGACTCGCCCTCGTCGTCGCCGGCGTCAGCTGGATCCTCGCCACCCAGGTGGGTTTCGCGGAGCTCCCCGGCGTCCTGGGAGCCTCCGGTGTCCTCATCGCCGGCCTGCTCATCGTCCTGGCCCCCTGGCTGCACCAGCAGCGCTCCCGGATCCGGCGGGCGGACGCCGACCGGCTGCGGGCGGAGGCCCGTGCCGACATGGCCGCGCATCTCCACGACTCGGTGCTCCAGACGCTGGCACTCATCCAGCGGCAGGCCAGCGATCCCACCACGGTGGCGGCACTGGCCCGGCGGCAGGAGCGGGAGCTTCGCACCTGGCTCTACGGCGACGTCTCCAGGGCCGAGTCGCTGCGCGCTGCGCTGCAGGAGATCGTGACCGATATTGAGAGCCGATTCGTCGTCGACGTCGAACTGGTCTGCGTGGGCGACACCCCCGTCGATGACAGCATCGAGGCTCTCGGGCAGGCGGTCCGGGAGGCGGTCACCAACGCCGCCAAACATTCGGGTGCCTCGCGCATCGACGTGTACGCCGAGGTCGAGGATGGACGTGTCGAGGTCTTCGTCCGCGACCGGGGCCAGGGGTTCGACCCCGACGACGTCCCCGAGGGACGGATGGGCGTGCGAGAATCGATCCGGGCTCGGATGGACAGGTACGGCGGGACCGCCACCATCCGCTCCGAGCCGGGCAATGGCACCGAGGTGAGGTTGGAGATCGGCGGATGAGCGACGAGATGACGGACGTTGGCGGGCTGAGGGTGGTCATCGTGGACGACCACGCCATGTTCCGCGCCGGGGTGCGCCACGAGATCGGGCAGCACTGCAACGTGGTCGGCGAGGGTGAGGACGTGGCGACCGCCGTCGCGGTGATCGTCGCGACGGAGCCCGATGTGGTCCTGCTCGACGTGCACCTTCCCGGCGGCGGTGGAGCCGAGGTCATCAAGCAGGTGCTGCCCACCAGGCCCGACGTGAAGTTCCTGGCGCTGTCGGTCTCCGATGCGGCCCAGGACGTCATCGGGGTCATCCGGGCAGGGGCCCGCGGCTATGTCACCAAGTCGATCAACTCCGAGGAGCTCCTCGAGGGGATGGCGAGGGTGGCGGCCGGGGACGCGGTGTTCTCGCCGCGGCTCGCCGGGTTCGTGCTCGACGCCTTCTCCGGGGCCATCGACGTGTCCGCCATCGACGAGGAACTCGACCGGCTCAGCGTCCGTGAGCGTGAGGTGATGAAGCTGATCGCCCGCGGCTACTCCTACCGCGAGGTGGCCAAGGAACTGTTCATCTCGATCAAGACGGTGGAGACGCACGTGAGCAGCGTGCTGCGGAAGCTGCAGCTGTCGAACCGGCACCAGCTCACCAAGTGGGCCACGGACCGGCACCTGGTCTGAGCAGTCAGGCCCGCAGGGCCGCAGGATCCGCCAGGCCAGCGTCTCGCGCGATGAGTGAGGCACCGGTGAGGACGGCGTCGTCTCGGAGGGTGGTTCGACGGATAGGGGACGGCGCCCGCAGCCGTTCCGACACGAGTCTGTCCACCAGGTCGAGGAAGTCTGGACCGAGGAAGAGCGGGTATCCCCCGAGCGTGACGGCGTCCAGACCGTCCAGTTCCACGAGGATCACCACAAGGCGTGAGACGGCCACCGCGACGTGTGAGATCCCCTCCGCCGCGCGCCGATCGCCGGCTGCTGCTGCGGCGGCGATGGCCGTGGCGAGGCGAGTGATCCGGTTCGGGCCGGATGGCACGGTGACGTGGGGTGCTGCGGACGCCAGCGTGTCAATGGACACGAACGCGTGGGCGCATCCTGTGCGACCGCATGAGCACGGCCGGTCCTCGAGCCCTAGCGGGACATGTCCGGGCTCTCCCCAGCGGGCGGGTAGATCCAGGTTGATCCTGCCGTCGATGGCTCGAGCCATAGTGGCCCCAGCACCGATCTGAAGGTGTACGGCGCGGCTGGCATCCCGGAGTTGAGGCTGACGGGAGTTGGCGAGACAAGCGGCCTCGGCAAGGTCCAACACAGCGTAGGGACGGCCCGCCGCGAGCTGACGAAAGGAGTTCTGCACCGGCACGTCGCGCCACCCCCAGATCGGGTGGCTCATCCCCAGGTCCGCACGCCGGGCGGGCATAGCGAAGCCGAATCCGATCAGCTCATGGTGGATCTCCGCACGGATCTCAACAAGTAGGTCGCCCATGGCCTGCTCCAGCTCCAGCGGCGTGGGCTCCGGTGGAACGGAGCAGGCGGCGCGCGCCAACTCAGTGCCATCCAACCCCAGTGCCATGAGTTCTACCCGGTCAATGCGGACATCGATACCCAACGAGGCGTAGCGGTCCGGCGAAGCTTCGAGCAGGGTGAAGGGCCGTCCGCGTGAGGCCACTGACCCACCCTCACGCAGCAGGTCCAGCTCGAGCAGGTCCCCGACGATCGCTGTCAGGGCAGCCCGGCTGAGGCCCAGTTCAGCCGCTAGTTCGGCGCGGGAGCTCGGCCCCTTGCTGAGGATGCTGCTCAGAACACGAACGAGGTTCTGGCGGCGCAGATCTGCGGTCCGGTGGGCAGTCATCGTGCCGGGCTCTCCTATACCTGTTGCTGCCGACGGGTTGACGGGTGAACCCTACACCGCCCATAATAAACGACATGAATTAAGCCTGCGAGGGCTAACGAAAGGACATCGATGTCTAGGTTCAATCTCACCCGGAGGAGTCTGCTCGGCGCGGGTGCCCTGGGGGCCCTCGGGTTAGGGCTGTCGGGCTGTGGAGGCAACGGTGGAAGCGCCGGTGGAAGTGGCGGTGGCGGTGGCGGGAAGCTGACGTTCCTCGTCCTCGGGCCGAGTCAGGAGCTGACTGCCTACCTGACTGACACCTTGGTTCCCGGCTTCGCGAAGGAGTCAGGCATCGACGTCGAGGTCCAGACCTCCGACTGGGGCTCGGCCTTCCAGAAGGTGACGACAGGGGCTGCTTCCAACTCCCTTGCGGACGTGCTCGTCATCGGCGGTATCTGGGCAGCACCCCTCGCCGACAAGAACGTCCTGCTCGATCTCACCGATCGGATCTCGGCTTGGGATGAACGCGGGCAGATCTACGAGAAGATGCTCGATGATGGCGCGTATGAGGGTAAGAACTACGCGGTCCCCATCGCGGCTGATGTGCGTACCGGAATCTACCGTCAGGACCTGCTTGAAAAGGTTGGCGTAGGCTCATTGCCCCAGACCTGGGATGACTTCCGTGCTGCCGCCGAGGAGCTGAAGGGCGCCGAGGGGATCGTCGCCCCCATCGACTTCGGAATCGACAAGTCCATCGGCCTCCAGCAGGCCTTTGCCCAACTCTTCCTTCAAGCCGGCGGCCAGTACTGGACTGATGGTAAGGCCAGCTTCAACTCGGATGCAGGAAATCGGGCGCTCTCGTTCTTCGTCGACCTCTACCAGGCGGGCCTCGCCGATCCCAACATGGTTTTCTCCGGTAATGGGCCGCGCCCCATCATCGCCGGTCAGGCCGCGATGAGTCTCGGTGGCGTCCAGATCCTTGGGAATGCCGAGAGCAACAACAAGGAACTGGCTGAGAAGCTCGTTGTCGGACCCGGGCTCAAGTCGGAGGCGTCATCCGAAGCGAGATCCGTTGCGTGGATCAACAAGTTGGCGATCGCGAAGGGAACGAAACGAGCCGACGACGCATGGGAGCTGGTCCGGTACCTTGCGGCCGCGCCTCAGTTGTCTGAGGTGTCCCGCCTCTATGACGCGCTGCCGCCCCGGCGTGACCTGGCAGATGCCGACTGGATGGACGAACGGCGCAAGGGGATCCTGGCGACTGCAGACTCGGCAGTCTCCCAGCCTCCGAACCCGAAGATGATGGCTCTCGGTCCCGAAGTGAACTCGCTCCTCGAACCCGCGATCCGCGGATCTGTGTCCGTCGCCGAGACGCTCAAGGCGATCGATGCGAAGGTCGACAGTCTCTGACCGGGTGGACCTCGAGCGCAATCAACGCAGGGCGGGCCGCTGGCTCATCAGCCCTGCGCTGATTGCGCTCCTGGTGACCACCCTGGTTCCCCTTGCGTTCGCAGGGGTCTTGTCCTTCACAAGCTATGACCTGCTCAGCAGCCCTCGGTTTGTCGGTTTCGACAATTATGTGCAGTTGTTCACCGATCCCCGCTTTGCCAAGGCGATCGGAAACACGGTCTACTTTGCGCTTGGTCAAGTGGCTATCGGTGTGGTGGTCGCGCTCCTCGTGGCGATGCTGTTCAACCGTCAGCTTCATGGCGGAACGGCAATGCGTACGTTGATCTATCTGCCGCAGGCGATGAGTTACGTCACCGTCGCGCTGCTCTGGTCGTTTCTGTACGACCCGTACGTGGGGCCGATCAATCAGATCCTCAAGGCAATCGGGATCGGGCAGGTCAACTTTCTGACGGACCCGAATCTTGCCATGACCTCGATCATGGCCATCAGTCTGTGGCGCAACCTCGGGTACTTCATGATCATTCTGTTGGCCGGGCTCAAGGCCATCCCTCCGGAACTGCCGGAGGCTGCGCAGGTCGATGGGGCGAACTGGCTCCAGCGACTAGTGCATGTGACAGTGCCTCAGCTTGCCTCGCCCCTCTTGTTCGTTGTTGTCACTTGGCTGATGGGTGGGCTTCAGATGTTCACACAGTCCTACGTCATGACGCAGGGCGGGCCGGTCAGCTCGACGCGCACCATCGTCTATGACATGTACGAATCGGCCTTCCTGAGGCTTGAGGTCGGAAAGGCGAGTGCCATCGCTGTGTTGCTCTTTCTGGCTGTACTTCTGCTGGCGGTCGTGCCTCGGCTGGTGGCCGCGCTCAGGCACAGGAGCATCGCATGAGGTGGCGTAGTTTCCTCAGCTCCGGCGCGGCTCATCTCGTCGCGCTCCTCCTGACAGCGTTGTACCTGGTGCCGCTGCTCTATATGGTGATGGTCTCTTTGGTGCCCACAGGGGAGTCGACGCTCGAGTTGCCCGGTCGGCTGGCGTGGGAGAACTACGGTGCTGCCATCGCGGCCAGCGACTTTCCTCTCTTCTTCGTCAACTCCACGCTGGTCGCGGTAGTGGCATCGGTAGCCCAGATTCTGCTGAGCTGCATGGCAGGATATGCCTTGGCGAAGCTCCCAGTCAGGCACGGCAATACCATCATGCTCCTGCTGATCGCTCTCCTCGTGCTGCCACCCGAGATCGTGATGGTTCCGCTCTTCGTCATCTCCAATAAGTTCCCACTGCTGGGAGGCAACGATCTTTTCGGCTCCGGTGGTATGGGGATGCTCGATACCTATGCCGGTCTGATCCTCCCGCATCTTGCCTCCGCACTCGCCATCTTCCTTATGCGGCAGTTCTACAAGGACCTACCTGATGAACTGGGGCAGGCGGCACGGGTCGACGGAGCCGGGGAGTGGCGCATCTTCCTGCGGATCTATACCCCCTGACGCTTCCTGCCGTGGCAGTTGTTGCCGTCCTGACCTTCCAGTCCACCTGGAATGACTTCCTTTGGCCGCTGATTCAGGTGCGCAGCAATGACATGCGCACGCTGCAACTTGGGCTCAGCGTGTTCTACCAGGAGAACTCGACGCAATGGAACCTCCTGATGGCCGCGGTCATCCTGATGAGTATTCCCGTGATCGCGATCTTCATCTTCGGTCAGAGGTTCTTCACCGATGGCATCTCGGCGGGGGCGGTCAAGTGACCCGCCTGAACTTTCTGCTGATCCAGACAGATGACCAAGGGCGGTGGGCCGTCCCTTGGCGCATGCCCGAGCTCCCCATGCCGAACCTCGAACGATTCGCGAGGGATGCACTGGAACTGGACCGGTTCTACTGCGCTTCTCCGGTGTGCTCCCCATCTCGTGCGTCCGTGCTCACAGGTAGGCTCCCTTCAGCCCACGGCGTGCACGATTGGCTCGTCGGGGCCCGTCATGGAGATAGCTGGCCAGATGACTATCTGGCTGGGCAACCGACGACGCCGGAGGTGCTGGCCAGGGTCGGGTACCAGTGCGCGATGAGTGGCAAGTGGCACGTTGGGGATTCACGTCGTCCTGCTCCCGGGTTTGAGTACTGGTACGCGCACCGCTTTGGTGGCGGCGACTACTACGGAGCGCCCATCTGGCGCGAAGGGGAGGAGTCCACCGAGGAGAGGTACTTCACACGCGCGGTGACCCAGCAGGCGGTTGAGTTCCTGCAGACCCGCGACCACAGCCGACCCTTCTACCTTCAGGTCAACTACACGGCCCCGCACCACCCGTGGGTGGACAGTCATCTTCCTGAGTACCTTGACAAGCTGGATGGAGTCGAGTTCGACTCGGTGCCCAGGCTGCCGCGACATCCCTGGGCAGAGGTGCGAGACGAGTTTGATGACGCGTTCGCCGATCCCGTTCCTCAACTCAAGGGGTATGTGGCTTCCTTGATGGCAGTCGATGAGGGGCTGGGGCACCTTCTTGGAGAGTTGGAAGCGCAGGGGCTCCTGGAGAACACGGTGGTCGCGTGGTTCTCCGACAACGGCTTCTCTTGTGGACACCATGGGATCTGGGGCAAGGGCAACGGAACATACCCGCTGAACTTCTTCGACAACTCGGTCCGGGTTCCGTGTGTGGTCCGGATGCCAGGCGGAGCGACCGGAATCTCCGACGAACTCTTGAGTGCAGCCTCCTGGCACGCGACTATCTGTGAGCTTGCAGGCGTCAAGGCACCGGAGGATGGCTACAGCGTTTCGGAGTCATTCGCCGACGTACTCAGGGGCCGCCGGACCTCGCCCAACGAGGTGGTGGCGGTTGTCAGCGAGTATGGCGACGGCCGCATGGTCACAGACGGCCAGTTCACACTCGTGCTGAGGGATGGCGGGCCGGATGAGTTGTACGACGGAGCTTCTGACCCGGGGCAGACAACAAACCGGATCTCAGATCCGCGACTAGCGAGTGTCCGGGAGCACCTGAGCCGGCAGCTTGATGACTGGTTCCGGAAGGGTGAGAGGCCGGGATACTCAGGACAGCGGCGTGGCGTATCCGGCTACGGGCAGGTCCACCCGGTCAGCCGGGGGGTGTCACCTGAGCGATCCTACGTGGGCTTGGGTGCGGATTCACTCGACGGCACAGCCTGACGCGCCAGCCGAGAGGGGACAGACGAACGCCGCGGCGCCGACCTGAGGGTCGGCGCCGCGGCGTTTTCTCGTCGAGGAAGGTCAGACCTTCTTCTTGGTGACGAGTCCGTAGATGAACAGGACGACGAGTGCGCCGATCACCGAGGTGATGATGCCGCCGATCGAGAGATCAGGGCGTCCGAAGTCCAACTTGCCCTCGAACAGGAGGCTTCCGATCAGCCCTCCGACGAAGGAACCGACAATGCCGAGAAGCATCGTCGCGAGCCATCCACCACCCTGGGTACCGGGCATGATGGCCTTGGCAATGGCCCCTCCAAGGAGGCCAACAATGATCCATACAATGATTGTCCACATGCCTCTACTCTTGCATCATGGGTGGGTCAAGTAAAGGGTTTGGGCACCCTGAATCCACCCTGAGTGGCCCATCGCCCCTTGTCAGGGCACTGTGGGGGGCAGGGTATCGCGTCTGGAATCCCCGCGGTGACGAGTCGTGAAACTGCTTAGCGACGCCGTGTCGCAGCCAGGTAGGGTGGCTGGTATGGAAATCGTTGCGAACGTCCTCGTCCTGCTCCACCTCGTCGGCTTCGCGGCCCTGTTCGGTGGCGCCTTCGTCCAGCTCAAGGGCCCCACCCGTGTCATCAACCCCGCCATGTTCCACGGCGCCCTGACCCAGGTCGTCACCGGCCTCCTGCTCGTCGGCATGCTCGAGATGGGCGACGGACCCGTCAACCACGCCAAGATCGCCGTCAAGGCGGTCGTGCTCGTCGCGATCCTCGTGCTCGTGCTGATCAACCGGAAGAAGGAGGGCGTCGCGCCCGGCCCGTTCTTCGCGGTCCTCGGCCTGACGCTCCTGAACGCGGGCATCGCCGTCTTCTGGTGATCGGTTCTGCCTGACGGCGGCCGGGTCTCCCGGCCGCCGTTTGCGTTTTCTAGAAGAAGGGCCGCCAGGGGGAGAGGAACGACTCGGTTGCCTTGGCGACCAGCGAGCGCCGCAGCCAGCGGGCCTCGTCGATCTCGATGGTGTTCGACAGATCGATCCGGTAGATCTCCTCCATCCGCGCGGCCACGTCGGCGTCGGTGATCTCCAGGTTGACCTCATAGTTGCCCAGCAGGCTCAGCCGGTCCAGGTTGGCGGTCCCAATGGTCGACCAGTGGCCGTCGATCGTCCCTGTCTTCGCGTGCACCATGGCCCCCTGGTACAGGAACAGCCGGATGCCCGAGTGTAGGAGCCGCTCGTAGTAGCCCCGCGACAGCCAGTCGGCCACGATGTGGTTCGACCGCTCGGGGATGATGATGCGCACGTCGACCCCGCGCCGGGCGGCGTCACGGAGCGCGGCGACGAAGTCGTCGTCCGGCAACAGGTAGGCGTGCGTGAGCCAGATCCGCTCCTGGGCACGGTCGATGGCCTCCAGGTACATGTTGCGGATCGGGTACACCTGGATGCGCGGGGTGTTGCGGTGCATGCGGAGGCGCGACTCCCAGCCGCGGACCGGGTTGTCCGTGATCGGACGGCGCCGCCGGCCCAGGTTCTGGTTCCAGAAGTCGATGAAGGCGTTGTCCAGTTCGGCGACGCCCGGGCCCGTGATGCGGGCGTGCGTGTCGCGCCAGCCCGTCGCATACAGGGCGCCGATGTTGTAGCCGCCGACGAAGCCGACGGCGCCGTCCACGCACAGCAGCTTGCGATGGTCGCGCCCCCAGGAGCGGGGGCGCCACGGCACGGGCAGCGCCGGATAGTGGAGCGTGGCGATGTCGTCGGAGAGCTGCCGGTAGAAGGGACGCGGGACCACCAGGTTCGCGAACCCGTCCCAGATGGCGTGGACCCGCACGCCGCGGGCCGCCGCCCGGTTGAGGGCGTCGACGAACGCGCGGCCGGTGGCGTCCGCCTTCCAGATGTAGGTCTCGAAGTAGACGTGGTCTTCCGCCGCGTTGATCGCCTGCAGCATCGCGTCGAAGAGGTGCTCGCCGTAGGTGTAGACGGTCACCTCGTCGTCCTCGACGGTGACAGGGGAGGGCGCGACGACCGGGAACCGCCTCATCTTGCGCTTCTTCTTCCGCAGCGACTCGACCAGGGTCAACGTGAGCATCGCGACGATCTGCAGGATCACCACGGACGCGGTGATCCTGTTCAGGATCCGGCCGAGGGCCGCCAATCTCGAGCGCATGGCCGTCAGCTTAGCGAGGGGGCCCGTCGCGGCCGGTCGCCCCCGTCCCAGCCGGTAGTCTGGGCCGCGACATGAGCGACTCCCTGTTCCCTGATCTCTTCGCCGCCTTCCAGCCGGACACGCCCTCCGCGTCGACCCCGCGGACAGACCCGCGGGACGGCGGGGGACACCGTCGAAAGGTCTCGGAGGAGGAACTGCTCGAGGGGCTCAACCCGCCCCAGCGGCAGGCCGTCGTGCACCGTGGCGCACCCGTCCTGGTGGTGGCGGGCGCAGGCTCCGGCAAGACGCGGGTGCTGACGAGACGCATCGCCCACCTCGTCTCGCAGCGGGACGTGCATCCCGGGTCGATCCTCGCGATCACCTTCACCAACAAGGCGGCGGCGGAGATGCGCCAGCGGGTCATCGACCTGGTCGGCAACCGCGCCAAGCTGATGTGGGTCTCCACCTTCCACTCGGCGTGCGTGCGCATCCTGCGCGCCGACATCGACCGGCTGGGGATCTCCAAGAACTTCTCCATCTACGACGACGCCGACGCCAAGCGCCTCATGTCGATGGTGTGCCGCGACCTGGAGATCGACCCGAAGCGGTACCCGGTGCGGGCGGTGATGAACGCCGTCAGCAACTTCAAGAACGAACTCGTCGACTTCGAGACCGCTTCAGGCGACGCCGCGACGCCGCCGCAGAAGACGTACGCAGAGGCCTACTCCGAGTACCAGCGTCGCCTGGGGGCCGCGAACGCGCTGGACTTCGACGACCTCATCATGACCGCCGTCATCCTGATGCGGGCCTTCCCCGACGTGCGGGAGAAGTACCGCCGCCGCTTCCGCCACGTGCTGGTCGACGAGTACCAGGACACCAACCACGCGCAGTACGCGCTGGTGCGTGAGCTGTGCGCCGCGGCACCGGCGGACGGTGTCGTCGAGGGCTCGCCGACGGTGGAGCCCGCCGAGCTGATGGTCGTGGGCGACTCCGACCAGTCCATCTACGCCTTCCGCGGTGCCACCATCCGCAACATCCTCGACTTCGAGAAGGACTTCCCGGGCGCGGAGACGGTCGTGCTCGACCAGAACTACCGCTCGACCCAGAACGTGCTGACGGCCGCGAACGCCGTCATCTCCCGGAACAAGGGGCGCCGCGACAAGCAGCTGTGGTCCGACCTCGGCGAGGGCGACCTGATCACGGGCTGGGTGGCCGACACCGAGCAGGACGAGGCGCAGTTCATCGCCAGCGAGATCGACGCACTGCAGGACAGGGGCGACAGCACCTACGGCGACACCGCGGTGTTCTACCGCACGAACGCGCAGTCACGCGCGTTCGAGGAGGTCTTCATCCGCGTCGGCCTGCCCTACAAGGTCGTCGGCGGTGTCCGCTTCTACGAGCGGCGCGAGATCCGCGACGCCATCGCCTACCTGCGCGCCATCGTGAACCCCGCGGACGACGTGTCGGTGCGACGGATCCTGAACGTGCCGAAGCGTGGCATCGGCGACAGGGCGGAGGCGGCGGTCTCGCTGCTGGCCCAGTCGGAGCGCATCACGTTCTTCGAGGCGCTCGAGCGCGCCTCGGAGGCCAGCCTGGCGACCCGTTCCCACAAGCAGATCCAGGGGTTCGTGGACGTTATGACCATGCACCGGGTGATGGTGGCCCAGGGCAAGCCTGCCGACGAGGTGCTGGCGTCGATCCTGAAGGAGTCCGGCTACCTTCCCGAACTCGAGGCCTCCACCGATCCGCAGGACATCACGCGCATCGAGAACCTGGTCGAGCTCGTGTCGGTGGCCGCGGAGTTCGTCGCTGCCGCCAACGCCGTCGACCTGGACGCCGAGGGCAACGAGTCCGGCCTCGCCGCCGGCATGCCTGAGCCCGACGACTCGCTGGCGGCGTTCCTCGAACGCATCGCGCTGGTCGCCGACTCCGACCAGGTGCCCGACCATGAGGACGGCAAGGGCGTCGTCACGCTCATGACGCTGCACACCGCGAAGGGCCTCGAGTTCGACACCGTGTTCCTGACCGGCCTCGAGGAGGGCATGTTCCCGCACATGCGGGCCATGACGGACCAGGCCGAACTGGAGGAGGAGCGGCGCCTGGCCTACGTGGGCATCACCCGCGCCAGGAAGCGCCTCTACCTCAGCCGTTCCCAGGTCAGGGTCACGTTCGGCGCCCCGGCGTACAACCCGCCGTCCCGGTTCCTCGACGAGATCCCGCAGCACGTCCTCGACTGGCGCCGCACCGGGGCCGCGACGACGACGTGGGCCAGCAGCGCCGCCACCCGCAACCGCTCGACGAGCGCCTCCTTGCAGAGTTTCGGCAAGGGGAGCGCACCGGCCCGCCCCATGGTGGCGCTCACCATCGGCGACAGGGTGCTGCACGCGACGTTCGGCATGGGCAGCGTCCTGGCCGTGCACGGCCACGGCGACGCCACCAAGGTCGACGTCGACTTCGGCTCGGCCGGCTCCAAGCGGCTGAGCCTCAGGCACGCCCCGATGGAGAAGCTCTGACGGCGCCGGCGCCGGAGACGAAAGAGGCGGCGTTCCCCGATCGGGGAACGCCGCCTCTGCGGTTCGGGGGTGGGGGTCAGCGGACCCCGAGCGAGCGCAGGAAGACCATCGGGTCCGACGCGCTGTAGACGTCGCCCGGGGTGGTGCCCGGCTTGTAGTACTCGAAGTGCAGGTGGGGGCCGAAGGTGCGGCCGGTCTCACCGACGTAGCCGATGAGGGTGCCGGCCTTGACGGTCTCGCCAGGCGAGACGAGCCGGCGGCTCATGTGCGCGTACAGGGTGGCTCCGCCGTTGGAGTGGCGGATGACGACGTTGGTGCCGGCCCAGCTGCCGGAGGTGGGGCTCAGCACGACGCCGGAGGTGACCGCGTAGATCGGGGTGCCGACCGCGGCCGGGAAGTCCTGGCCGGTGTGGTAGCGGGACCAGGAGCCGGTCTTGCCGAAGTAGGCACCGCGACGGGCGTTCTTCAGCGGAAGCATCGCTCCGGTGCTGTTGAGGTTCTCGATGTCCTCGGACGACAGCGACGCGCCCGCATCGGAGCTGGCCGCGGCGGCCTTGGCCCGCCGGGCGGCCTCGAGGCGGCGCTGGGCCTCCTCTGCCTCCTTCTTCAGCTTCTCGCTCTGCTTGGCGACGAGTTCCATGTCCTCGTCCATCAGCCGCTCGCGCTCCTCGGCGCTGCGCTGCGCCTCGGCGTTCTGAGCGGACTTGTTGGCGGCGCCGAGGGCGGCGGTGCGGCTGGCGGCTGCGTTGGCCTCACCGACGGCCTCGCTCACGCTGGAGCGGACGGCGTCGCGGCTCGCGGCCTCGGAACGGTCAGCGAAGCCCAGTTCGGCGGCCTCGGCCGCGGCGGCGGGAATCGCGAGGTTGGCGTTGTCGGCCTCGGCGCCGGCAGACTCCGAACCACGGGAGTTGAAGGCAAATGCGAACAGGGATCCGACCGCCAGCGTGCTCACGAGGCCCAGCGCCACCAAGCGCCGGCTGAAGCCTGCGGCGTGCGCTCCACGACGGGCACGGGTGGGGGTGGCGGTGATCTCGGCGACGGTGTCGTCGGCGACCATGGCTGCGCGACGTGCGCTGCCCTGTGCGGTGTTGTTCACCTGTCTCCTCAGAACGATCGGCATCCCCCTTGCGGGGGCATCCGGGAGAAACCTTAACAGTTCTCAGGAATCTCTCAAAGTTGTCTCAACATGTGCTGTGGACGAGTTCGTGGCTGAGATGACCCGGAGCGCATCGCCCGGGCAGTACTCTGGGGCCGACCCCACCGCAACGACGCAAAGGACCGACGTGGACCTACTGGAGTATCAGGCGCGTGACCTCTTCGAGCAGTTCGGGGTGCCCGTACTGCCCGGCCGGATCGCCACCACCCCCGAGGAGGCCGTCGACGCGTACGCGGCCCTGGGAACGGACCTGGCCGTCATCAAGGCCCAGGTCCGCACAGGCGGCCGCGGCAAGGCAGGCGGCGTGAAGCTCGCCCGCGGCGCCGACGCCGTCCGGGCGACGGCAGGCGAGATCCTCGGGCTCGACATCAAGGGCCACATCGTCGAGACCGTGATGCTCAGCCCCGGGGCAGACATCGCCGACGAGTTCTACTTCTCGATCCTCCTCGATCGCGCTGCCGGCGGTTTCATCGCCATGTGCAGCATCGAGGGCGGCATGGACATTGAGACCCTGGCCGTGGAGCGGCCCGAGGCGCTCATCAAGGTCGACCTCGACCCCATCGACGGCATCACCGGCGCGGTGGCCGCGGACATCGTGACGAAGGCGGGCTTCCCTGCCGATGCGCACGCCGCGGTCGGCGAGGTGCTGACCCAGCTGTGGCGCGTGTTCAAGGAGTCCGACGCGACGCTCGTCGAGGTGAACCCGCTCGTCCGCACGGGCGACGGGCGCATCATCGCGCTCGACGGGAAGGTCACGCTCGACACCAACGCCGACTACCGGCACGAGGAATGGGACTCGTACGCGAACACCACCGGCGACACCGAGCTCGAGCGCCAGGCCCGCGAACTCGACCTCAACTACGTGAAGCTCGACGGCAGCGTCGGCGTCATCGGCAACGGGGCAGGGCTCGTGATGAGCACCCTCGACGTCGTGGCGGCCGCGGGTGCGGAGCTGCCGGGATCCCCCCGCCCCGCCAACTTCCTGGACATCGGCGGAGGCGCCTCCGCAGCGGTCATGGCCAACGGGCTGCGCATCATCATGAGCGACCCGCAGGTGAGGTCGGTCTTCGTCAATGTGTTCGGGGGCATCACCGCGTGCAGCGACGTGGCCAACGGCATCGTCAACGCCCTCGAGATACTGGGCGACGAGGCCCGGCTCCCGATCGTGGTCCGCCTCGACGGCAACTCCGTCGAGGTCGGCAAGGCGATCCTCGCCGAGGCGGCCCACCCGCTGATCACCGTCAAGAACACGATGGACGAGGCCGCCCGAACCGCGGCCCGCCTGGCTGCTGAAGGGAACTGAGCCACCGATGTCGATCTACATCAACGCGTCCTCCCGTGTCCTCGTGCAGGGCATGACCGGCCGTGAGGGCCGCAAGCACACGCAGCGCATGATCATGTCCGGCACCCGCGTCGTCGGTGGCGTCACACCCGGCCGGTCCGGGGAGTCCGTCCTGTTCGAGGAAGATCCGGTGCCGGTGTTCGGCTCGATGGTCGAGGCCGTCGCAGCCACCCAGGCCGATGTGTCCGTCGTGTTCGTGCCGCCGAAGTTCGCCAAGGCCGCGGTACTCGAGGCGATCGAGGCCGAGATCGGTCTGTGCGTCATCATCACCGAGGGTATCCCGGTGCACGATTCCATCGAGTTCCACGCCGCGGCGCGCGAGTCCGGCACCCGCATCATCGGCCCCAACTGCCCCGGCCTCATCTCCCCGGGGAAGTCGAACGTCGGCATCATCCCCGCCCACATCTCCGGCCCCGGCCGCATCGGGCTGGTGTCGAAGTCGGGGACGCTGACCTACCAGATGATGTACGAGCTGCGGGACCACGGCTTCTCCACTGCCGTCGGGATCGGTGGCGACCCGGTCGTCGGCACACGTCACATCGACGTGCTGCAGGCGTTCGAGGAGGACCCCGACACCGACATCATCGTGATGATCGGTGAGATCGGCGGCGACGCCGAGGAGCGGGCCGCGGAGTACATCGCGCAGCACATCACCAAGCCCGTCGTCGGGTACGTGGCCGGCTTCACCGCCCCGCCCGGCAGGACGATGGGCCACGCGGGTGCCATCATCACCGGGTCGGCCGGGACGGCGGCCGCGAAGAAGCTGGCGCTCGAGGCGGCCGGTGTGCTCGTGGGGGAGACCCCGTCGCTGACGGCGCAGCTGGCACGCGACGCGATCGCCCGTCTGCGGGGCAGCCGCTGACGCGGGATCAGGAGGTCTGGGACGTCCGCACAGGGATGCGGACCCCCAGGCCCGCCAGCTGCGCGTCGCTGAACCGGTAGTCGTCCTCGACGGTCACCAGGGTGTAGACGATGCGGGCGTCCGCCTTGCTGACGATGACCTGGAACAACGCGTTCGCCGAGCCGCCCTGCGCCTGCGTCACTGTGAAGATCCGGGAGGAGACGGGCACACCGTCGACGCCGGTGCCGGCGACGGCCGCCTGCTCGGCCACCGTGGCGGTGTTGACCCTGTCCTTGCAGCTGGCGATCGCGTTGCCGAGCTTGGTGACGAACGCGTCGGCGGCCTCGGTCGTGTCGAAGTCGAAGGTGATCTGGTCCATGCCGAACAGGCTGGGCATCTGGTCGTCCTGCGAGAGCAGGTAGGTGACCTCGGACCGCGACGCCGGGCCGGGCTCGGAGGCCAGTGTCATGTTCTCGCAGCCGGTGCCGGGGCTGGTGACGTCGGTGGGGCCCTTGTAGGTCCAGCGGCCGAAGCCGGCGCGCACGCGCGGAATGTCCGAGGGGGAGAGCCAGCCGGTCGGCTCCGTGGGAGGCAGCAGCGCCGCGGCAGCTGCCACGTCCGCGGGGGCGGGCTGGCCCTGGACGGCGGACAGCGCCGTCTGCGCCCTGGTGACGACCTGCGCGAGGTCGGCGGCCGGGATCGCCTCGGCCCTGGTGCCGTCGAGCAGCTGCAGTGCGGCGCCGGAGCGGGTCAGGAGCAGGGTGTGGTGACGGACGCCCGCGTCGGTGTCGACGGCGATCGTGACGGCGAACGCCTCCTCCGCCAGGCCGGTCACCGTCTCCGCGCCGACCAGCAGCACGGGGACTTCGGAGCAGGCGCCCAGCGCCGCGATCCGCTGGGTCATCACCGCGGACGCCGTCTCCGCGTCGGCGAACACCTCGATGCGGTGCAGGGCCGCGAGCCCGTCGTCGCCGCTCGTGGCGAGCACCCGCTGCAGCGAGACGACGGGGTTGACCGTCAGGGTCTCCGTGCTGAGGCAGAGGGGACGGTTGGCGTGTTCGGCGGCGGTCAGGGTGGTGCTCGTCACTGACCAGGAGGCGGCCGGGGCGAGCTCGGCGAGGTCCTGGGCGGTCAGCAGGTCGTCGGCGGTGGCCGGCGCGGGCCCGACGGAACCGCTCGCGCTCGGCGAAGGGCTCGGGCTCGGCGCGGGAGAGACCTCGCTCGCCCCCCTGACGACGAAGAAGGTCAACAGGCCCACCAGGATCGCGGTCACGACGCCACCGATCGCCCACATGGCCAGCGTCGCGCGGTGCGCCGTCCACCAGGGGACGTCGTCGGCCTGCGGATCGGGGTCGTAGGGGGAGTCCGACGACAGGGCCGAGCGGCGCGGGGCCGGGCCGGGGGAGTCCGCAAAGATGCCGGAGGAGCGGGGAAAGATGGGGGCGGGGATCGGCGTGGCGACGGCCGGCGGCTCCGCCGCCGCCTGGCTCCCGGGCCTGGCGAAGGGGTTGGCGTCGCCCTGCGGGGCGTGCCGGACCCGGATCCTGTGGGTTCGTCGTCCCTCCCAGCGGGCGAGCCGCGGCGCGCGCGGCCCGCGGCGGAGGCGGGGTATCGTCGGTCGGACCGGGTGCCCCGGAATCGTCGCTGGAGAACGCCCGGCGTGGCCGGTCTGCTGGCGTTGCGCCCATGGTGGCCTCCGTCCGATGTCGTGTCGCCCCTGTGTCCAGGCGTCAACATTACCGGGGCCCGTGAGAAACTAGCGAAAACCCGAAGGGATGGCACACGGTGGCACGACGTACTTCGCTGCACAAGACGGTGGCGGTCGAGGTCGGCGCGACGCCGGAACCGGAGCGGCGCCACCTGCAGTGGCCCTGGCAGCTGACTGCCGTCGTCGGTGCGCTAGCGGTCCTGCTGGGCGGATGGCTGGTGCTCGCGGCGTTCGCTCTCGTCGGCTGGCTCACGTCGCCCGACACGGAGTTCGCGGCCGCCCTCCGACTCGCCGCCGACGTGCTCGTCCTCGGCCACGGCGGCCCCGTCGTCATCGGGGACAGGCTGTGAGCATCGTGCCGCTGGGCCTGACGCTGCTGCTGGTGTTCGTCGCGCTGCCCGTCGCCTCGTTCGCCGCGCGGCAGGCGGCGCACCAGGACACGGAGCCCGACGACACGGGAAGGGTCTGGGTCGACGGCGAGCCCCTCGTCCTGCGCGTGGCGGGCGTCTTCGGCGGCAGCTACGTGGCCGGCGTCATCGCTCTGGGCCTGACCACCGGCACACTGACCCTCCAGCTCATCGCCGGCGCCGTGGCCGTGGGCGGCATCGCCGGGCTCCTCGGAGCCAGCCGCGGCGTCGACTTCGATCCCACCCGGGCCTGGCCCCGTTGGCTCCGCGCCGTCCCGCGTGCCATGGGTGCCGCGCTGCTGACGGTGCTGGCAGGCTCTGCGGCGCTGGTCGCCATCGCGGCCTGGGGCGGACGGGAACGGATCGCCACGATCGTCGACTCCCTCGACGGCGGCGTCGCCGGGCTCGTCCTGCTCGCCGCGCTGCACATCGCCTACCTGCCCAACCTCGTCCTCGCCGCAGCGTCGTGGGCGTTGGGCGCTGGCATCACGCTGGGTGACGGGTCGTCGGTGACGGTGACCGCCACCGACGTCGGCCTCCTGCCCGCCATCCCCGCCATGGGGCTGGTCCCGGAACCGGGTCTGGCGTCGCCCGCACTGCTGTGGTGGCTCCTGCTCGGCGTGGTCGCAGGCGCGATCGCCGCGGTCGCCGTGGCATTGGCCCGGCCGCGCGCCCGGTTCGACGAGACATCGCTCGTCGGTGGCCTGGCCGGCGTGGCCGCCGGCCTCCTCACCGCCGTCGCGTGCCTGCTCGCGGCAGGCGGGTTGGGCAGCGACCGCCTCGCGCACATCGGAGCGAAGGTCGAGATCCTCATCTTCGCCCCGACCATCCTCGGGCTGTCCGGCATGGCGGTCGGGCTCGCCATCGGGCTGATCCGCCGGCCGCCCCGCCCCGTCGTCGCTGGTGGTGCGGAGAAGGATGCCGACTCCGGCGACGACCCGGAGACGCTCCCGGACGGGAGCGGGGCCGGGGCGCCGACGGCGTAGGGTGGTCCGGTGACCACCTCCGTCGTCGTCCTCCTCTCCGGCTCCGGCACGCTCTTCCAGTCGCTGCTCGACGCGATCGACGCCGGGGAGGTGGATGCCCGGGTCGTCGCGGCGGTCTCCGACCGCGCGGACGCCGCCGGCCTGGAACGGGCAAGGGCCCGGGGCATCCCCGCCATCGCCCATCCTCTCGAGAGGGGGCGGACCGCTCCGCCTGGGACAGGGAACTGGCCGCGATTGTCGCCGCCTACGACCCCGACCTGGTGGCCTCCGCCGGGTTCATGAAGCTCGTCGGCGAGGCCTTCCTCGCCCGCTTCGGGGCCGCACCATCAACACCCACCCTGCGCTGCTGCCGAGCTTCCCCGGCATGCACGGCCCGCGCGACGCGCTGCGTGCCGGTGTGAAGGTCTCCGGCGCCACCGTCTTCGTCGTCGACGCCGGGGTCGACACCGGTAGGATCCTGCTGCAGGGAGCGGTCGACGTGTACGACACGGACGACGTCGACACCCTGCACGAGCGCATCAAGGTGGTCGAACGCCGCCTCCTGATCCAGGCCGTATCCGAATGGAAGAAGGAACACCCGTGACCGATCTGATCCCGCTGCGCCGCGCGCTGGTCTCCGCCTACGACAAGACCGGCCTCCTCGAACTGGGCCGCGACCTCGCAGCGGCCGGCGTCGAGATCGTCTCCACCGGCTCCACCGCGTCGAAGCTCGCAGCGGCGGGCGTTCCCGTCGTGCCCGTCGAGGACGTCACCGGATTCCCGGAGTGCCTCGACGGTCGCGTCAAGACCCTGCACCCGAAGGTGCACGCCGGCATCCTCGCGGACCGCCGCCTCGAGAGCCACCGCGCCCAGCTGGAGGAGCTCGACGTCGCCCCCTTCGACCTGGTCATCACCAACCTGTACCCCTTCGAGGCCACCGTCGCCTCCGGCGCCTCGCAGGACGAGTGCGTCGAGCAGATCGACATCGGCGGCCCCACCATGGTCCGCGCCGCGGCCAAGAACCATCCCTCGGTCGCCGTCATCACGTCGGCCGACCAGTACCCGGCGCTGCGTGCGGCGCTCGCCGCGGGCGGTTTCACGCTGCAGCAGCGCAAGGAACTCGCCGCCGCCGCCTTCGTGCACACGGCCACCTACGACGTCGCCGTGGCCAGCTGGATGGGCAACGTGCTCACCGACTCGTCGGCCGGCACCGGCTTCCCCACCTGGGTCGGCGGGACCTGGCAGAAGGTGGCCGACCTCCGCTACGGCGAGAACTCCCACCAGGGTGCGGCCGTGTACCGCAGCAACGGGCGCGACGCGGGCCTCGCGGGCGCCACCCAGCTGCACGGCAAGGAGATGAGCTACAACAACTACGTCGACGCCGACGCGGCTCGCCGCGCGGCCTACGACTTCTCCGGTCCGGCCGTCGCCATCATCAAGCACGCCAACCCGTGCGGCATCGCCGTCGGCGCCGACATCGCGGAGGCGCACAGCAGGGCCCACGCCTGCGACCCGGTCTCCGCCTTCGGTGGTGTGATCGCGGCCAACCGGCCCGTCTCCGTGGCCATGGCCGAGCAGGTCGCCGAGGTGTTCACCGAGGTCATCGTCGCTCCCGGCTACGAGGACGGCGCCGTGCAGGTGCTCCAGCGCAAGAAGAACATCCGCATCCTGGTCGCGCCCGACGCCGCCAACGCGGGCGTCTCGCTGCGTCAGATCGACGGCGGCATGCTGCTGCAGCAGAGCGACGCGATCGACGCCGACGGTGACGATCCCGCGAACTGGACGCTCGCCGCCGGCGACGCCGTCGACGAGTCGACGCTGGCCGACCTGGGGTTCGCCTGGCGTGCCGTGCGCGCCGTCAAGTCCAACGCCATCCTGCTGGCCCACGACGGCGCCTCCGTCGGCGTCGGCATGGGCCAGGTCAACCGGGTCGACTCCTGCCATCTCGCCGTCGACCGGGCGGGCGACCGTGCGAAGGGGTCCGTGGCCGCCTCCGACGCCTTCTTCCCGTTCGCCGACGGCCCGCAGGTGTTGCTCGACGCGGGCGTCCGCGCCATCGTCCAGCCGGGCGGGTCGGTGCGTGACCAGGAGGTCATCGACGCCGTCGCGGCCGCGGGGATCACGATGTACTTCACCGGCACCCGTCACTTCTTCCACTGAGGAGCACACCTGTGACCGCAATCAGGCTCGACGGCAAGGCCACGGCCGCCGCCATCAAGACGGAACTGACCGGCCGCGTGGCGGCGCTGCGGGCCAGGGGAGTGGTCCCCGGCCTGGCGACGGTCCTGGTGGGCAGCGATCCCGCCAGCCAGAACTACGTGCGCATGAAGCACCGCGACTGTGACGAGGTCGGCATCGCGTCCATCCAGGTGGAGCTGCCCGCCGATGCCACCGCCGATCAGTTGCGGGAGGCCATCGAGGGGCTCAACGCCGACCCGGCGTGCACGGGCTACATCGTGCAGCTGCCCATCCCGCGGCATCTCGACGAGAACTGGGCGCTCAGCCTCATCGACCCGGACAAGGACGCCGACGGCCTCCACCCCATCAACCTCGGCCGGCTCGTGCTGAACGAGCCCGCCACCCTGCCGTGCACCCCGCGCGGCATCCTCGAGCTGCTGCGTCGCCACGACGTGCCGCTCAAGGGTGCCGAGGTGGTCGTGGTCGGCCGCGGGATCACCGTGGGAAGGCCGCTGGGCCTCATCCTGACCCGCCGGAGCGAGAACGCCACGGTCACGCTGTGCCACACCGGCACCCGTGACGTCGCCGAGCACACCCGGCGCGCGGACATCGTGGTGGCCGCCGCCGGCGTCCCCCACATGATCACCGCCGACATGATCCGTGAGGGCGCCGCCCTCGTCGACGTCGGCGTCAGCCGCGTGGACGGAAAGACGGTGGGCGACCTGGCCCCGACGTCTGGGACAAGGCCGGCTTCGTGACGCCCAACCCCGGCGGGGTCGGGCCCATGACGCGCGCCATGCTGCTCAGCAACGTCGTGGATCGGGCGGAACTGCTGCATGGCTGACAGGCCGGACAAGCCGGTCGACTGGTACCCCGATCGCCCAGGGCCGCTGCTGGTGAGCCTCGCGCTCGTCGGGGTGGGTGCGGCGCTCGCCGCGGTCGGCCAGTGGCGGGCCGGGGCCATCGTGATCGCCGGCGCGCTGCTGGTGGCGGCCGTCTTCCGGCTCGTCCTGCCCAGGCGGCACGCCGGCCTGCTGGTGGTGCGGCGCCGCTGGCTCGACGTGCTGGTCCTCGGCGCGCTCGGCGTGGGCACCTTCGTCCTGGCCCTGGTGGTGCCGCCGGGCCGCTAGTGTCCCGCCGGCCCGCCGACGGTCAGTCCAGGTGCGAGGCCACCGCGAAGGTCCCCTCGGCGCGGCGGACGCCGTGCACGGCATGGCGCGGGATCAGGTCGCCGAGGAAGCCGTAGTCGCGCGCGATGTAGGCGGCCTGGAGGTCCCCCGCCTCGGAGCGGCCGGACACGTCACGCCACCAGTCGGCGATGTCGCCCCAGCCCGGGGCGGCGAGCGAGCCGCCGAACTGGCGGACGGCGAGCGAGGCGCTCAGCGACGCGAACCGGAGCCGCACGTCCAGCGGCCAGGAGGCGAGCGTGCCGAGGATCATCGACGCCGCGAACACGTCCCCCGCACCCGTCGCATCGATCGCCTCGACGGCGACGGCGGGACAGTACGCCTCCTCGCCGGTGGTGTTGTCGATCGCGAAGGAGCCGCCGACGCCATCGGTGACGACGGCGAGCGGAACCATGCCCGCGAGCTTGCGCACGGCGTCGGTGGGCCGTGAGGTGCGCGTGTAGGCCATCGCCTCGACCGCGTTCGGGGTGAAGGCATGGCAGTACTGGAGCGGAGCGAGGTCGGCGGTGTCCCACTTGCCCGTCTCGTCGAAGCCGAGGTCGGCGAACAGCAGCGTCCCGCGGTCGCGCAGGGTGCGCCACGAGGGGACGACCCGTTTCAGATCGATCGTCGCGGCACGGGAGCCCGGCGCGCTGATGAGCGCGTCGTCCATCGGCTCGGGGAGGTCATGGGCGTGCGTGACCATGGCCCTGTCGCCACTGAAGGCCATCGACACAGTGATGGCCGAGTGGAAGTTGTCGAACCGGCGCGAAGCGCTGAGGTCGATGTTCTCGTCCCTCGACAGGACCGACCACATCCAGTCGGCGTAGGCGTCGTCGCCGAAGCCGGCCGCAAGGCCCGTCCGCAGCCCGAGCCGCGCCGCGGCCGTCGCCATGTTGGCGATGCCGCCGGGGCACGACCCCATGCCCGTGCTGTACAGCTCCTCACCGGGGAGGGGGAGCCGTGGCAGTCCCGCGAAGATGAGGTCGAAGAACAGCTGACCCGTCGTCATCACGTCGAGCGGGGGATCGTCGTCTGTGCGGGTCGCCGCCAACGGATCCCATGTCCAGCAGGTGGCGCACCGACCCTCATCGAGGTGATCGTGTTCCATCATTCCTTTGCCGCTCCCTCCAGCCTCCCGTTGATGAAGTAGCGCTGCAGCGCCAGGAACACCACGATAATGGGTGCGGCGATGATCACGCCCGCGGCCGACAGTAGTGCGAGGTCGGCCGAGTACTGACCCTTGAAGATCGACAGCCCCAGCGGGGCCGTGCGCCACTGGCCGGCGGGGCTCATGACCAGTGGAATCAGGAACTCGTTCCACGTCCACATCGTCATCAGCACCATCACCGTGGCGATGGACGGCAGGGACGGCGGCACCGCGATGCGCCACAGGGCCCGCCAGCCGCCCGCGCCGTCCAGGGCCGCAGCCTCGAGGAGGTTGGGTGGCAGTGCCCGGAACTGGCTGCGCATCCAGAACGTGCCGAAAGCGACCGACTGGGCGATCTGCGGCAGCGCCACCGCCCAGATCGTGTCGGTGAGCCCCAGCGTGCGCAGGTCGAAGAACAGCGGGATGACGATGGCCTCGGCGGGCACCATCAACCCCAGGAGGAACAGGTAGAACAGTGCCGTCGATCCCCGGAAGCGCATGGTGCCGAAGGCATAGCCCGCCAGGATGGACAGGACGATGGCGACACCGACGACGAGCGCGGCGATCAGCGCGGAGTTCAGCAGCGCCTCGTCGAACCGGCCGATCCGCCAGGCGTCGAGGAAGTTGCGCCAGTGCGGCCCGCCCTCGGCGACACCGTTCTGCGGGGACAGCGCCGTGGAGAAGATGCCGGCGACCGGCGCGATCGCGAACAGCGAGAAGCCGATGAGCAGCACGTAGTTGGCGGCCTTCTCGGCCACGGAGATCCTCATCGCCGGACCCCCGTCTCGCCGATGCGGGAGATGCCTGCGTTGATGACGAACACGAGCGCAGTCAGCACCACCGCCACTGCGGAGGCCGAGCCGACGTCCTTGAGGTTGAACGCCCGGTTGTACACCTCGAAGCTGGGCACCGTCGTCGCGTTGCCCGGCCCGCCGGAGGTGGTGACGTAGACCAGGTCGAACGTCTTCAGCGCCGCGATGACCGTCAGGACCAGCGCCGTGGCGATCTCGGCCTTGACCGCGGGAAGCGTGATCGCGAAGAACTCGGCCACCGGACCGGCCCCGTCCAGGCGGGCGGCCTCGTACAGGTCGTCGGGGATGCGTCCCATGCCGGCGAGCAGCAGGAGCATCGTGAGTCCCGTCATCAGCCAGAAACCGATCATGCCGACGGCGGGCAGGGCGAAGGTGGGATCACCCAGCCAGCCGCGGGCGACCGACCCGAGGCCGATGGCACGGAGGAAGTCGTTGAGCGGCCCGTTGGGCGCGTAGATCTGATGCCACGAGATGGCGACGACGACCAGCGCGATCACCTGCGGCAGGAAGATGACGACGCGGAAGAAGCCGAGCCCGCGGACGCGGCCCCGGCGCAGGATCGCGGCCAGCAGCAGTCCCACCACCAGCGGCAGGATGGAGTAGAACAGGATCAGGATCAGCGAATGCAGGATCGCGGCGTGGAACTTGCGGTCGTCGAGGAGATCGACGTAGTTGCCCAGCCCGACGAACGTGGAGGGGCCGAAGCCGGGCCAGTCGTACAGGGAGAACTGCACGGAGCGCAGCAGCGGGTACAGCAGGAACGCACCGTAGACGAGGAGCGCAGGCAGCAGGTAGAGGTACGGGGTCGCCCGTCCCCCGACCACCGCGGACGGTCGGGGGCGGCGCCCCCGACCATGCGTCGTCATCAGGCGGTGAAGGCCGCGTAGTCGGCCTCGAAGTCGGCCAGCACCTGCTCAGGGGTGCGCTGGCCACCGAGGACCTCCTGGAGGCCGGCGCCCGCCGTGTCCGCGAACGTGGGCGTCGCGTAGTCGAGGTACGGGAGCAGGGTTCCGCCCGTGGCGACCTCGTCGTAGGCGGCGAAGATGTCGTGCTGGATGCCGGAGGTCGGCGCCAGCTTCGCGGCGTCGATCACGGGGAAGCCGCCCTTCTCAGCGATGATCGCCATCGCCTCCGACGTCGTGACGAAGTCGAGGTACGCGGCGGCCGCGTCCTTGTTGGCGGCCTTCGCCGGGATGGAGAACGGGATGCCGGTGCCGCCGGTGGTGGCGGGGCGCCCGTCGAGGGCGGGCGGCGGTGCCATGAAGCGCACGTCGTCGCCCATGACCTTCTCCATGTCGGGGCCGAGCCAGGAGCCGCCGGGCAGGAAGACACCGGTGCCCTTGGTGAACTCGGTCCAGGCCGGGTCGTAGTCGGTGCCGTTGGGGGAGGAGCCGAAGTAGCCCTCGGTGCCCCACTTCGCGAACTGCGTCATGGCCTCGACGTTTCCGGGCGTCGTCCAGCTGGCCCCAGCGTTGCCCATGCCGAGCTTCACGATGTCGTCCGCGCCGACGTAGTTGGCCTGCAGCGGCCCGAAGACGTGCAGGGCGGGCCACTTCTCGACGTTGCCCAGCACCATCGGCTGCTCGCCGGCGGCCTTGGCCTTGTCCAGCAGGGCGAAGTACTCGTCCCAGGTGGTCGGCGGGGTGGCGCCGAGGGCGTCGAGCTTCTTCTGCGAGTAGTACAGGCCGACGACCTCGCCGGTCTGCGGCAGTCCGTACAGGTTGCCCTCGCCGAAGGTGGTGCCGTCGGCCGAGTACCGGACCTTGGACAGCACGGAGGCCGGGATGCGGTCCTCCCAGCCGTAGGCGGCCGCATAGGGGCTCAGGTCGGTGAGCTGCCCGGCGGTGACGAACTGGCCCATGTCGGCGCGGGCGTTGTTGACCTGCACCACGTCAGGGACCTTCGCGCCGCTGAGCGCCAGCGTCACCTGCGTCTTGAGGTCGTCCGTCGACTGGCTCGTGCGCTCGATCTTGATGTTGGGGTAGCGGGCCTGGAACGCCTCGTTCAGCGCCACCAGGGCATCGTTCTGGCTGCCACGCACCTCCTGGTCCCAGACGACCAGCGTGACGTCGCCGAGCGTCGAGGGATCCACCGGGCCCGTGGCCGGGGTCGTAGCGCCGCCCGTGCCGGCCGAGGTGGGGGCGGTGGTCGGGGCGGCTTCGCCGGGGGCGCAGGCGGCCAGTGCGCCGAGTCCGGTGAGACCGGCGGCGCCCAGCAGCGTGCGGCGGGAGAGGGGGCGCAGGGACATGGGTCCTCCTGAGGAAGTGCGTACGTCGTTGTCTGCTCGAAGCTGATCAGGTCCTCACGATACCGGGGACGGCGCTGCTAGGGTCGAAGCACAGCGTTCACGGGCTGATCCCGGCCGGCGCGGGCCGGCCACCAGCCCGTTCTCCGCCCCGACGCCCGCCCGGAGGTCCTGATCCCATGAAGCTCGTCATCCTCGGTGGCGGTGGTTTCCGCGTGCCGCTCGTCTACGAGGCCGTCGCCACGAACGCACTCGCCGCCGCGGGTCTGCCGTCCGTGCACATCGACGAGGTCGTTCTCCACGACGCGTCCGTCGCCAGCCTCGACGCCGTCACCGCGCTGCTCGCCGAGCGGGCCGAGGAGCTCGTCGACCCTCCCCGTGTGTCGGCCACCACCGACCTCGCGCACGCGCTGACCGGCGCCGACTTCGTCTTCTCGGCCATCCGGGTGGGAGGGGCTGAGGGACGGGTCCGGGACGAACGCGTCGCCCTCGATCTCGGGCTGCTCGGCCAGGAGACCATCGGCCCCGGCGGACTGGCCTACGCCCTGCGCACCATCCCCGTCATGCACCAGGTGGCGCAGACGATCGCGAAGGTGGCGCCCAACGCCTGGACCATCAACTTCACCAACCCCGCCGGCATCGTCACGCAGGTGATGCGCGCGACGCTGGGGGAGCGGGTCGTGGGCATCTGCGACACGCCCATCGGGCTGGTACGGCGCGTGTCCCGGCTGCTCGGCGTCTCGCTCGAGCACGACCGTGACCGCGTCTCCTACGACTACATCGGGCTCAACCACCTCGGCTGGCTGCGATCGGTCACCGTCGACGGCGTCGACCGCCTGCCCGACGTGCTGGCCGACGACGCGCTGCTGGACCACATCGAGGAGGCCCGCCTCATCGGGCCCGACTTCCTGCGGGCGCTCGGCGTGCTGCCCAACGAATACCTCTACTACTACTGGAAGACCGACGAGGCCATCGCGCACATCCTCGGCGCGGGGCAGACCAGGGGCGAGTTCCTGGCGGCGCAGCAGGCCGCCTACCACGCCGAGCTGGCCGCGTCCTCCTCGCCGCTCTCCGTCTGGCGGCGGGCGCTGCACGAGCGGGAGGCCACCTACATGGCCGAGGCCCGCGACACCACCGAGGAGCGACGCGAGGAGGACATCGCCGGAGGCGGGTACCAGGAGGTGGCGCTGCGGTTGATGACGGCCATCGCCACCGGCTCCCCCGAGCGGATGATCCTCGACGTCGGCAACGCGACACCCGCGGGCAGGGTCGTGCCGGAGTTGGGTGACGACGTCGTTGTCGAGGTGGGGTGCGTGGTGGACGGCGACGGCGTCCATCCGCTGCCTGTCGCCCCCCTGACGCTGCCGCAGCTCGGCCTGATGGCACGGCTCCGGGGATCGGAGGCGGCGATCGCGGAGGCGGCGCTCACCGGCGACCGCGCCAGGGCCTGGGAGGGCTTCGCCCTGCACCCGCTGGTCGACTCGCCGCGGCTCGGCGCCGCACTGCTCGACGGTTACTGCGCGGCCCACCCGGGCATCGCGGCGCTGTTCGACCGCTGAGCAGGCACGGCCCGCACGGGTGACCGTTGCCGTGCCCGTTAGGATTGCCCGCATGGTCCACGACGCGCCCTCCGGCGATGCCACCCTGACCGCTCCGGCCGTCGATGGAAGGGTCACGCCCCCGGACCGCAGCCGGTACTTCCTGTTCGGCGAGATGCTGATCTTCTCCATCGTCTCGCTGGTGGCCAGCTTCGTGCTGTCCTACGACGCGCTCGTGCTGGCGGGGAACCCGGACGCTGAGCTGGCCTGCTCGATCAACGCCATCTTCGACTGCGCCAAGGTGGGGCTGACCCCGCAGGCCAACGTGTTCGGCTTCCCGAACGCGTTCCTCGGTCTGATCTCGGAGCCGGTCGTCATGACCATCGCGGTGCTGGGGCTGTCGCGGATCCGGTTCCCGAAGTGGTTCATGTTCACCGCGAACATCTTCTACTTCCTGGGTGTGGTGTTCGCCTACTGGCTGCTGTTCCAGTCGACGTTCGTCATCGGTGCGCTGTGCCCCTGGTGCCTCACGGTCACCCTGGCCACCACGTTCGTGTTCTTCTCGATGACGCAGTGGAACATCCTCGAGGGCAACCTCTACCTGCCCCCGGCGGCGCTGGAGAAGGCGCGGGCCTTCGTCAAGGCCGGTTGGATGACGATCGTGCTCATCGCCTGGCTGGCCGCCGTCGTGCTGCTGGAGGTCCTGAAGTGGGGCTTCTTCCTCTTCTGAGCAGCCCCTGAAGCGCCCTCGCGGCGGCGGTGCCGGACCGTGGCGGTAGAGTCGGTGACACAGGACCTACCGAGAGGAATCCACGTGAGCACTGAGGCTCCCACCAAGATCGCCGTCACCGGCGCCGCAGGCCAGATCTGCTACAGCCTGCTGTTCCGTATCGCCAGCGGTGCCCTGCTGGGCGACCGGCCGATCGAGCTGCGTCTCCTGGAGATCACGCCCGCGCTGAAGGCGCTGGAGGGCGTCGTCATGGAGCTCGACGACTGCGCGTTCGGCAACGTCGTCAACATCGAGATCGGCGACGATCCCACCAAGGTCTTCGACGGCGTCAACATGGCCATGCTGGTCGGCGCCATGCCCCGCAAGGCGGGCATGGAGCGCGGCGACCTGCTGTCCGCCAACGGCGCGATCTTCACGGCCCAGGGCCGCGCGCTGAACGAGGTCGCCGCCGACGACGTCAAGGTGCTCGTCACCGGCAACCCGGCCAACACCAACGCGCTCATCGCGATGCGCAACGCCCCCGACATCCCGGCGGAGCGCTTCAACGCGCTGACCAGGCTCGACCACAACCGGGCCCTGTCGCAGCTCGCGGCCAAGCTGGGCGTCCCGGTGACCGAGCTCAGCAACATGACCATCTGGGGCAACCACTCGGCGACCCAGTACCCCGACCTGTTCAACGCCAAGGTGGGCGGCCGCTCCGCCGCCGAGGCCGTCGGCGACCAGGACTGGCTCGAGAACACGTTCATCCCGACGGTCGCCAAGCGTGGCGCCGCCATCATCGAGGCCCGCGGCCTGTCCTCGGCCGCCTCCGCCGCCAACGCCACCGTCGAGCACATGCGTGACTGGGCACTCGGCACCCCGGCGGGCGACTGGGTCTCGATGGCCGTCCCGTCCGACGGTTCGTACGGTGTGCCCGAGGGCCTCATCTCCTCGTTCCCGTGCACCGTCACCGACGGCCGCTACGAGATCGTCCAGGGCCTCGACATCAACGAGTTCTCGCGGGCCAAGATCGACGCCTCGGTCGCCGAGCTGGTCGACGAGCGCAACGCCGTCACCGAACTCGGCCTCATCTGAGGCACGACACACGAAGCGGTCCGCACCCGGATGGGTGCGGACCGCTTCGCGTCTGTCGACGTCGTCAGTGATCCAGTGCGCCAGCGGCGCCGGCGCCGGTCATGGACCGGACCTCCATCTCGGCGGCCTGGTCGGCGAACTGGTCGCCGTCAGGCCGCAGCACCGAGCCGAGCCAGCCGAGGAAGAACCCGACCGGGACGGACACGATGGCCGGGCTGTCGATCGGGAACCACGCGAAGTCGGCGTCCGGGAACATGGCCCCTGGCGCGCCCGACACGGCGGGGGAGAAGATGATCAGCACGACCGCCGTGATGAGGCCTCCGAAGATCGACCACACCGCGCCCGCCGTCGAGAACCTCTTCCAGTACAGCGAGTACAGGATCGACGGCAGGTTGGCCGAGGCGGCGACGGCGAACGCCAACGCCACCAGGAACGCCACGTTCTGCCCGTTGGCCACCACACCGCCGACGATGGCGAGCAGCCCGATCGTGACCGACGTCAGCCGCGCCACCTTCACTTCCTGCTCCGGGGCGGCCTTGCCGTCCTTCAGCACCGAGTTGTAGATGTCGTGCGCGAACGAGGCCGATGCCGTGATCGTCAGGCCGGCCACCACCGCGAGGATGGTCGCGAACGCGACGCCGGCGATGACCGCCATCAGGATGGTGCCGCCGAGGTGGTAGGCGAGCGCCGGGGCGGCGGCGTTGGCTCCACCTGGCATGTTCTTGATCGCCTCGGGGCCCACCAGCCACGCGGCACCGTAGCCGAGCACCATCGTGAACAGGTAGAAGGCGCCGATGAGGCCGATCGCCCAGGTCACCGAGCGGCGGGCCTCCTTGGCGGTCGGCACCGTGTAGAAACGCATCAGCACGTGCGGGAGGCCCGAGGCGCCCAGCACGAGGGCGAGACCGAGGGAGACCAACGCGAGGGGATCCTTGTAGCGTTCCATCGGGGCGAGCAGGTTGACCTCGTGGCCGTCGGAGGCGGCCTTCTCCATGGCGTTGCCGATGAGTTCGGACAGGTTGAAGCCGGCGTTGGCCATCACCCACACCGTCATGACCAGCGCGCCCAGGATGAGCAGGATCGCCTTGATGATCTGCACCCAGGTGGTGCCCTTCATGCCGCCGATGAGGACGTAACCGACCATCAGCAGGCCGACGATGGCGATGATGATGTTCTGCCCCAGCGGGGACGAGATGCCGAGCAGCAGCGCCACCAGGGCCCCGGCACCGGCCATCTGCGCGAGCAGGTAGAAGACGCTGACGGCCAGCGTCGAGGTGGCGGCCGCGAGCCGGACCGGCTTCTGCTTCATCCTGAAGCTCAGGACATCGGCCATCGTGTACTTGCCTGTGTTCCGCAGGGGCTCGGCGACGAGCAGCAACGCGACCAGCCAGGCGACGAGGAAGCCCACAGAGTAGAGCAGGCCGTCGTAGCCGTAGAGCGCCACCGCGCCGACGATGCCGAGGAACGAGGCAGCCGACAGGTAGTCCCCCGCGATGGCGAACCCGTTCTGGCGACCGTCGAACTTGGCGCCGCCGGTGTAGAAGTCACCGGCGCTCTTCTTCTTGCCGCCCATCGTCACCCGGACCACCACGGCCATCGTGAGGACCACGAAGGCGGCGAAGATGCCGATGTTGATGATCGGGTTGCCGAGGGTCTCGAGGAGGTTCATCGCGCGGTCCCTTCCAGTTCCTCACGGAGCTTCTCGGCCAGCGGGTCGATCCGCTTGTTGGCATGCCAGATGTAGAGGGCGGTGATCAGGAAGGTGCTGACGAACTGGCCGAGGCCGAGCAGGATCCCCACAGTCAGGTTGCCGGCGACGGACGTCATCATCAGGTCCTTGGCGAAGATCGAGCCGAGGACGTAGAACAGGTACCAGGCGAGGAAGGCCACCGTCATCGGGAAGGCGAACAGCCGGAAACGGCCGCGCAGCAGCGCGAACTCCTCGGACTGCTGCACGCGGTGGAACTCCTCCGGAGGGATGGTGCGGGGCCCGTGATCAGGTGTTGGATCGGTCATGAAGCAACCTTTCGACGCGACGCTCCATTGCGTCGTACCCGCGCACATTAAGCGTTCGGCGGTGGGATCCGGGGACGAAACCGCGAAAGTGGCCCCGAAAGTCACCCCGCGAGGGCCAGAGGGTGGGTGCCGGCGGCTGGGAGGCGGCCACGCGGAGGCCGCTAGCATTGCGCCCATGCAGCAACTCGTCGTCACACTCGACTGCCCCGACCGCCCCGGCATCGTCCATGCCATCACCGGAGCGATCGTCGCGGCGGGCGGCAACATTGTGGAACTGCAGCAGTTCTCATCTCCCGACTCGGGCCATTTTTTCACCCGCATCGAGGTCACAGGCGCAGAACGTGACCTGCTGTCCGAGGGCATCGCGCAGGCGACCTCCGACTTCGACGCGGACTTCCTGGTCGCTGACGCCCGCCCCGTCCGCACCCTGATCCTGGCTTCCAAGGCCGGGCACGTGCTCAACGACCTTCTCTTCCGCTGGCACGGCGGCGACCTGCCGATCGACATCGTGCAGATCATGGCCAACCACGACGTGCTGGCGCCCATGGCGGGCTTCTACGGCGTTCCGTTCGCGTCGCGGCCGGTCACCCCCGAGACGAAGGCCGAGTTCGAGGCGGAGGTCGTCCGCATCGTCAACGAGGAACGGATCGAACTGGTCGTGCTCGCCCGCTACATGCAGATCCTCAGCCCCGAGCTGTGCGACTTCCTCGCCGGCCGCGCCATCAACATCCACCACTCGTTCCTGCCCGGCTTCAAGGGCGCCAACCCCTACCGCCAGGCACACACCCGTGGCGTGAAGCTGATCGGAGCGACGGCACACTTCGTCACGGGCGACCTCGACGAGGGGCCGATCATCGAGCAGAACGTGGTCCGCGTCGACCACACCATGGACGTCGCCAAGCTCGTCCGCAAGGGGCAGGCACAGGAGTCGCAGACCCTCGCGGAGGCGGTGCGGCTCTTCGGCGAGCACCGCGTGTTGGCAGACGGCCACCGCACCGTCATCTTCCGGTGAGGAGCCAGGCACCGTGCTGGCCGACGTCGCGCTGATCTTCGTCTTCATCCTGATCGGCGGCACCTTCGCCGCCGCGGAGATGGCGCTCGTCACCCTGCGGGAGAGCCAGGTCAAGCAACTGGCGGGGAAGGGCAAGCGGGGCCGGGCCATCGAGCGGCTGACCGGCAACCCCAACCTGTTCCTGTCGTCTGTGCAGATCGGCGTGACCGTCTCCGGGATGCTGTCGGCCGCCTTCGGTGGCGCCACCATTGCGGAGTCGCTGACGCCGCAGTTGGTGGCGCTGGGCATGGCGCCCGCCGTCGCGGCGCCGCTGGCGCTGGTGGGCGTCACCGTGGTCATCTCGTACTTCTCCATCGTCATCGGGGAACTGACAGCCAAACGGCTCGCCATGCAGCGCGCGGAGGCCTTCGCGCTCGGCCTCGCCCCGCTGGTCTCCGGGATCGCCACCCTGGCCCGCCCCCTCATCTGGTTCCTGGACGTCAGCACCAACTTCCTCGTCCGGCTCCTGGGCGGCGACCCGAATCTGGCGAGGGACGAGGTCACCGACGAGGAGCTGCGGGCCATGGTCTCCAGCTCCACGGCGCTGGGCGTCGAGGGCCGCAGCATCGTCGACGAGGTCTTCGACGCGGGGGAGCGGTCGCTCCGCGAGGTGATGGTGCCGCGCACCGAGGTCGACTTCCTGCCGGCCGACATGCCCATCCAGATGGCCTACCGCGAGGTGCGTGGCGCGCCCCATTCCCGCTATCCCCTGACCGACGGATCGCCCGACCGGGTCATCGGGTTCCTGCACGTGCGCGACCTGATGGATGTCGAGGGAACCGCGCGGGACGGGGTCGTCGGATCCCTCTCCCGTGACGTCCTGTTCCTGCCCGACACCGTCAAGATCCTGCGGGCCCTGACGGCCATGCGGAAGGAGCGGGCGCACATGGTCATCGTCCGCGACGAGTACGGCGGCACCGCGGGCATCGTCACGATCGAGGACCTCGTCGAGGAGCTCATCGGCGACATCAGCGATGAATACGACGACCCCGACACCGAGCTGGGACATGTCGACGAGGTCGACGGGCTCACCACGATCGAGGAGTTCGCCGAACTCACCGGGTACGTGATCCCGGAGGGCCCCTACGACACCGTCGCCGGCTTCTTCATGGCGGAGACCGGCGTGCTGCCGGAGCTCGGCGCCCGCGTCGTGGTCGTGCTGCGGCCCGAACGGGGAGACGAGGACGCCGCCGTCGCGCTGATCACGCTCGAGGTCACCCAGCTGGACGGCCGCCGGGCGGCCTGGTTCCGTCTGGAGATCGGGCACGCCGGGCAGGAGGATCCCGATGGCTGACGACGGCGCGCGCCTGCTCACCGGCCCCGACGTCGAGCCCCTGCTGCGGGCCGCGGTGGAACACCAGGGCGGTGAGCTGCTCACCTGGTCGCTCGACCACGTCGACGCCGCCCCGGAGCAGTCCACCACCGCCACCTACACCGCGCAGGTGCGCTGGCCGCACGGCGAGCGGGCGGAACTGCTCGGTGTCAGCGCCCGCAGCGGCGAACTCACCGGCAGCGATGAGAGGGCCGACATCTTCGATGACGGGTCCCGTCGCGTCGCGGTGTGGCTGTACCCGTCCGACCCGGACCTGCTCGGTCTGCCGCGGGCCGCCTATCCGGACCGGATGGCCGAGACGCTGAACACCCCGGGCGTGCTCTCGCGGCCCGTCACGGCCGAGCAGCTCTCCCTGTCGATGATCGGCTACCGCCCGCGGCGCCGCGCCGTCGTCAAGGTCGTCGTGACCGACCCCGCGCAGGTCTTCTACGTGAAGGTGCTCCGGGAGAAGCTGTTCGCCGACGTCCGCAACAAGCACCTCCTGCTGCGGCAGGCCGGGCTCCCCGCCCCCGAGATCGCGCTCGCCACCAGCGACAACCTGCTCGTCACGAGGGAACTGCCGGGAGCCTCGCTCGCCAGGGCGTTGTTCGAGCCCGGGGAACCCTGCACGCCGGAGGAACTCATCGCCCTGCTGGACGCGATGCCGCCCGCCGTCGCGGCGCTGGAGCGGCGCCCGCCCTGGGCCGAGGCCGTGGGGCACTACGCGAAGATGGTCGCGGCCACCCTGCCCGAGCTGGGCGATGACCTCTCCTGGCTGACCGAGCGGATCACGACGGGGCTCGCCCGCTACCCGCTCGGCAACGAGCCGACCCACGGCGACTTCCACGAAGGCCAGCTGCGGGTCGCCGGGGGCCGGATCGTCGGCGTGCTCGACGTCGACACCATCGGACCGGGGCGTCGCGCGGACGACCTGGCCTGCCTCATCGGACACCTGTCGACCATCCAGCGGATGAATGCGGAGCAGGAGGCCAAGGTCCGTGACCTGCTGGCCCGGTGGGTGCCGGTGTTCGACCGCCGCGTGGACCCCGTCGAGCTCCGGCTGCGGGCCGCGGCCGTGGTCATCTCGCTGGCCACCGGCCCCTATCGGGGGCAGGAACCCGACTGGCAGGCGCAGACCACAGGGATGATCCGCTCCGCGATGGCACTGGTGCGGCAGGTCTCCTCCTGACTGACCGTCGGTACCTCTTTATTGCGGGTCGGTAACGATCCCGGTGCCGATGTGCGGTCAGCGCTGGGGCGGGGGTAATGTCGGCCCGACACCCTGTCCTTACAAGGAGGAACCTTCGTGAAGAAGTCCCTGGTCAGCCTCATCGCCCTTTCCGGTGCGGCGGCCCTCGCTCTCTCCGGTTGCGCCGCCCCGCCGAGCGCCTCCCCGTCCACGCCCGCCACGAGCGAAACGCCGTCGGCCTCCGCTTCTGCGCCCGAGTCGACGCCGGCCGGCGCGTCGGACTTCACCGCCTGCATGGTCTCCGACGCCGGCGGCTTCGACGACAAGTCGTTCAACGAGACCGCCTACGCGGGTCTGCTGCGCGCCAAGGACGAGCTGGGCATCAAGACGAACCAGATCGAGTCGAACGCCGAGGCCGAGTACGCGGGCAACCTGCAGGCCATGATCGACGCCGACTGCAACATCGTCGTGACCGTCGGCTTCGCGCTGGCCACCGCCACGGAGGCCGCCGCCAAGCAGCACCCCGATCGCAGCTTCGCCATCGTCGACAACGGCTCCTTCGAGGGCGTCCCGAACGCCAAGGGCCTGATCTTCAACACCGCCGAGCCCGCGTTCCTCGCCGGCTACACCGCGGCCGCCATGACCAAGACGGGCACCGTCGGCACCTTCGGTGGCGCCAACTACCCGACCGTCTCCATCTTCATGGACGGCTTCGCGCAGGGCGTCGACTACCACAACGAGAAGAAGGGCACCACCGTCAAGGTGCTCGGCTGGGACGCTGCGAAGCAGGACGGCCAGTTCATCGGCGGCAACAACCCCTTCGGTGACACCCCCGGTGGCAAGAACACCGCCAACACCCTGATCGCCCAGGGCGCCGACATCATCATGCCGGTCGCCGGCCCCGCCGGCATCGGCGCGCTGCAGGCTGCGCAGGAGTCCAACGGCGCCGTCAACGCCATCTGGGTTGACACCGACGGCTACGTCTCCGCTGCCGAGTACGGCAACGTCATCATCACCTCCGTCGAGAAGGCGATGGACGTCGCAGTGTTCGAGGCCATCAAGGCGGCCATGGAGGGTTCCTTCTCGTCCGACCCGTACGTCGGCACGCTGGAGAACGGCGGCGCTTCGATCGCCGACTTCCACGACTTCGCCGACAAGCTGCCCGAGGGGCTGCAGGCCGAACTCGACCAGATCACGCAGGACATCATCGCCGGCACGATCGAGATCACCTCGCCGAGCCAGCCGTGATCTTCGGCTGACCCGCAGTTCGGGAGGGGCACCGCGTGGTGCCCCTCCCTTTCTGCTCCCCAACAGGCGCGGGAGGGCGACGGGCCCCTGCCGATGCCGATACGCTGTGAGCCCACCGCCATCGTCGGCGAAGGAGGAGAATACCCGTGACCGAGACATCAGGCCCGGTGCTGTCCCTGCAAGGGATCACCAAACGCTTCGGGCCGCTGACCGCCAACGACTCGATCAGCATCGATGTCGTGCCCGGACGCATCCATTGTCTGCTCGGTGAGAACGGAGCGGGCAAGTCGACGCTGATGAACATCCTGTTCGGGCTCCTGGCACCGGACGAGGGGGAGATCCGGCTCGGTGACGAGAAGCTCACGCTGACCAACCCGAAGCAGGCCATGGCGGCCGGCATCGGCATGGTCCATCAGCACTTCATGCTGATCCCCGTGTTCACGGTTGCGGAGAACATGGTGCTAGGCCGCGAGCCGGGCACCGGCGGCATGCTCGACCTGGCCTCCGCGCGCCGCAAGGTGCGTGAGCTCAGCGAGCGTTACCGCCTCGACGTCGACCCGGACGCGCTCGTCGAGGACCTCCCCGTCGGCATCCAGCAGCGGGTCGAGATCCTCAAGGCGCTCGCCAATGACGCCACCTACCTCATCTTTGACGAGCCCACCGCCGTACTCACCCCGCAGGAGATCGACGAGCTGATGGCCGTCATGGCCTCGCTGCGGGACGAGGGGAGGGCCATCGTCTTCATCACGCACAAGCTTCGCGAGGTTCGCGCCGTCGCCGACGACATCACCGTCATCCGCCGCGGCAAGGTCGTCGGCAAGGCCGAGCCGTCCGCCCCGGAGGCCGAACTGGCGTCCATGATGGTCGGCCGCTCCGTCTCCCTGACCGTCGACAAGGAGCCTGCCCAGCCCGGCGAGGCGCGCCTCGTCATCGATGCGCTGACCGTGGCCAGCCCCAACGGCGCCGTCGCCGTCGACGAGTTGAGCCTCGAGGTCCGCGGCGGTGAGATCGTCTGCATCGCCGGCGTCCAGGGCAACGGCCAGACGGAGTTGGCGGAGGCCCTGCTGGGCACCATGACTCCGCTCACCGGCACCGCGACGCTCGACGGGGTCGACATCACGCGCGCCAAGCCGGCCCGCACCATCGCCGCCGGACTCGGCTTCGTGCCCGAGGACCGGCACCGCGACGGCTTCGTCGGCGAGTTCTCCATCGCCGAGAACCTCGTCCTCAACAACCTCGACGCGTACTCGAGCGGCGGCCTGCTGCAGCTGGGCCGGATCACGCAGAACGCCAAGGAGCGGATCGAGGAGTTCGACATCCGGTCGACCTCACAGGCGCAGCCGGTCGGGTCCCTGTCCGGAGGTAACCAGCAGAAGGTCGTGCTTGCCCGCGAGCTGTCGCGTCCCCTGTCGCTGCTGCTGGCCTGCCAGCCCACCCGCGGCGTCGACGTCGGCGCCATCGAGTTCCTGCACAAGCGGATCGTCGCCGAGCGGGACCGGGGGACCGCCGTCCTCATCGTCTCTACCGAACTCGACGAGGTCGAGTCGCTCGCCGACAGGATCGCGGTCATGTACCGCGGTCGGATCGTCGGTGTCGTCGACTCCGACACCCCCCGCGACGTGCTCGGCCTCATGATGGCCGGAGCCACGTACGACGACGCCCTTGCGACGGTCCAGGAGGCCAGCAATGAATGAGAAGGTGGCGGCTCGCCCCGCCTGGCTCCAGACGACGATCATCACGGTCGCCGCGTTGCTGCTCGCGTTCCTCGTCAGCGCGGTCGTCATGGTCGTCGCCGACATCGAGGTCGCCTCGAAGTACGCGTACTTCTTCAGTCGTCCGGGTGACGCGCTCGCCGCGTCCTGGGACAAGATCTCGTCGACGTTCGCCGCGATGTGGATCGGCTCGATGGGCTCGCTCGTCGCCATCACGAACACCACTGCCGAGGCCGCGCCGCTGATTGCCGGCGGCCTCGCCGTCGCGATCGCGTTCCGCGCCGGACTGTTCAACATCGGCGCGCAGGGCCAGGCGATGCTCGGCGCACTGCTGGGCGCGTTCCTGGGCTTCAGCATCAAGGGGCTGCCGCTCTTCCTGCACCTGCCGCTCGTCATCATCGTCGGCATGCTCGGAGGTGCGCTCTGGGGCGGGATCGTCGGCCTCATCAAGGCCCGTACCGGCGCCCACGAGGTCATCCTGACGATCATGATGAACTACATCGCCGCGCGGCTGTTGTCGTTCCTCATGATGCAGCCCGCGTTCCAGACACCCGGCCGCGTGGATCCGATCTCGCCGATCCTCGAGTGGTCCGCGATCATGCCCCGGCTCGCGGGCACCCGCCTGCACCTGGGCTTCTTCCTCGCCCTGCTGGCCGCCTTCGCTGTCTGGGTCCTCATTGAGCGCACCAAGTTCGGCGTGCAGTTGAAGGCCGTGGGCCTCAACCCGAACGCGGCCGCCACCTCGGGTGCCAGCGTCCCGAAGATCACCTTCATCACCATGGCCCTCGCGGGAGGCTTCGCCGGCCTCGCCGGTGTCATCCAGGTCACGGCACCCGACCTTCTCACAGGCGTGCCGCCCCAGATGACGGGAACCATCATCGGCACCCTCGGGTTCGACGCGATCACCGTCGCCCTCCTCGGCCGTTCCCGACCGCTCGGCGTCGTCCTCGCGGGCCTGCTCTTCGGAGCCCTCAAGGCTTCCCGTCGGACCATGGTCGCGATGGCGCAGACGCCCGAGAAGCTGACCGACCTCATCCAGGCCCTCGTCGTGCTGTTCGTCGCCGCGCCGGCGTTCGTCACGTGGCTCCTGCCGTTCCTCAACGAGCGCAAGGCAGTCAAGGGCCAGCCCGTTTCGAGCGCCAAGGCGGTTCAAGCATGAGCACCCACACTGTCGACCACGAGTCCCAGATCATCGTCCCGACGGTGGTCGAGTCGCCGGAGAAGCGCTCCCAGCGCCTCTCCATCGGCGTGCTGCTCACACTGCTCGGCGCCATCCTGGTGGCGCTGGCGTTCACGGTGTCGAAGTCGGGCCTCATCGCGCTGTCCGACGCGTTCGCCGCGGTCAAGCTCCCGACGCTGGACGTGCCTGGCACGCCGACGGTCCTGGTGACCGGACTGCTCGTGCTCGGCGCAGGTGTCGGCTACCTCAGCGGCAGGCTCAGCCCACGGATGCGCACCGTGGCCGCCATCGTGGCCGGCGTCGGGCTCATGGTGGGATTCATCGTGTGGGCCGCCGCAAGCTCCGACCTGCCGTTCACCGTCACCAGCCAGCTCAACCTGACGCTGGAGTACGCGACACCGCTGTTCTTCGGTGTCCTGGCCGGCGTGTTGTCGGAGCGGGCCGGTGTGGTCAACATCGCCATCGAGGGCCAGTTCCTGATGGCGGCCTTCACCGCCTCCATCACCTACAGCCTGACCCAGTCGTTCGTGGCGGCGCTCTTCGCCGCAGCGTTCGGTGGCCTGCTGATGGCCGCGATCCTGGCCGTGTTCACGCTGCGCTTCCTGGTCGACCACGTCATCATCGGCGTCGTCATCAACGTCCTGGCCGCGGGGCTGACCGGGTTCATCTACCAGCAGATGGTCACCAAGAACGTGGAGACGTTCGGCCGGGTGTCGCCGATGCTGCCGTTCAAGATCCCGGGTCTCGAGCAGATCCCGTTCCTCGGCCCCATCCTCTTCTCGCTGCGGCCGCTGACCTACATGGCCTTCGTCGCCATCCCCCTGGTCTGGTTCCTGCTCTACAAGACCAAGTGGGGGCTGCGCGTCCGCTCCGTCGGCGAGCACCCGCACGCGGCGGACACCGTCGGCATCCCCGTGGTGCGCACCAAGGCCTCCGCTGTGCTCCTGGGCGGCATCTTCGCCGGCATCGGCGGCGCCTACTTCACCATCGGGTCCGTCGGCGCCTACCAGGACAACGAGCCGACGGCCGGTAACGGCTTCATCGCGCTCGCCGCAGTCATCATGGGCCGCTGGCATCCGCTGCTCGCCGCCGCGATGGCGCTGTTCTTCGGCTTCGCCCGCGCCCTGGCGCAGTCGACGAAGCTGATGGCGCTGCCGATCCCGAGCGACTTCATCGAGATGCTGCCGTACCTGGCCACTATCATCGCGGTCGCGGGCCTCGTCGGACGCGTGCGGGCGCCAGCCGCTGACGGCGACCACTTCGTGAAGAGCCACTGATGCAGGTCGACTGGGAGGCGCTGCGGGCGGCGGCCGTCGAGGCCGCCGGGCGGGCGTACGCCCCCTACTCGGGGTACCGGGTGGGGCGGCGGCGCTCGTCGATGACGGAAGGGTCGTCGCGGGCTGCAACGTGGAGAACGCCGGCTACGGCGTCACCCTGTGCGCCGAGTGCGGGCTTGTGTCGTCGCTGCTCATGGGCGGTGGCGGCCGGCTCGTCGCGTTCACCTGCGTCAACGGCGAGGGTGACGTCATCACGCCGTGCGGCCGCTGCAGGCAACTGCTCAACGAACACGGCGGTCCCGCCCTGGTGCTCGAGACGCCCGCCGGGCTCCGGACCCTCGACGAGATGCTGCCGCAGGCCTTCGGGCCCGCCGACCTGGCATGACACGCTTGGAGGAAGATCAGTGCTGACCATCGACGACCTGAGGCCGCTTCCGAAGGTCGCCCTGCATGACCACCTGGACGGCGGGCTGCGGCCCGAGACGGTGCTCGAGCACTGCGCCGAGGTAGGGCACCAGCTGCCGGCCTCGGATCCGGAGACGCTCCGGCGCTGGTTCTACGAGGCCGCGGACTCGGGCTCGTTGGTGCGCTACCTCGAGACGTTCGAGCACACGGTCGCCGCGATGCAGACCGCGGAGCACCTGCGCCGGGTCGCCGCCGAGTTCGTCATCGACCAGGCCCGGGACGGTGTCGTCTATGCCGAGGCGCGCTGGGCGCCGGAGCAGCATCTGCGTCGCGGGCTGAGCATGGCAGATGCCGTTGAGGCCGTGCGTGACGGTTTGCGTGAGGGCATGGTGGCAGCCACTGCGGAGGGCAACCGGATCGTGGCCCGTCAGATCGTCACCTCCATGCGGCACGCCGAGCCGACGCTCGAGGTGGCCGAGCTGGCACTGGCGTACCGCGACGACTCGGTGTGCGGGTTCGACATCGCGGGCGCCGAGGACGGCTTCCCCCCGGCGCGTTTCGTGGAGGCCTTCGGTTTCCTGAAGCGCAACAACATGTTCTTCACGATCCACGCGGGCGAGGCCTTCGGCCTGCCGTCGATCTGGGAGGCGGTCCAGGTCTGCGGTGCTGACAGGCTCGGCCACGGCGTGCGCATCGTCGAGGACATCGAACTGTCGGACGGCGCCGCGAAGCTCGGGCGGCTGGCCGCCTACGTCCGCGACGCGCGCATCCCGCTGGAGGTGGCGCCGTCGTCGAACCTGCAGACCGGCATCGCCACGACCATGGCCGACCACCCCGTCGATCTGCTGAAGGACCTCGGCTTCAACGTCACGGTCAACTGCGACAACCGGCTCATGAGCGCCACCACGATGAGCCGCGAGTTCGCGCTCCTGTCCGAGACGTTCGGGTGGGACCTCGACGACGTCGAGTGGTGCACCGTCAACGCCATGCGCGCCGCGTTCCTGCACCACGACCAGCGGGAGTCCCTCATCCGTGAGGTCATCCGCCCGGCCTACGCGGCCGCCCGCGCGGCGTGACAGGCGCTCCCCAGGGCCCGGTGATCCTGCCGGCTCCGGACCCGACCACGCGCAGGATCAGCCTCCGCAGGCAGACACCCGACGGTGTCAGCGACGTCGTCGGCCACCTCATCGCGGCGAACGCGGACTGGCTCGTCGTGCTGCCGGAGGACCGGCCCGCCGTCTGGGTCCCGCGTGGGGAGGCATCGGCGATCCGGGAGGTGCCCGAGCGACTCGTGCTTGCCAGTTCGGGTGCGGAGCAGGTGGAGCGGCTCCTCGAACGCGGCCTCCCCGCCTCCGCCAGGGCCCGGCTCGGCGGCTGGGTGCTGCGGCGCGGTCAGGGCGATGCGGACCCGGGGTGGGTCCTCGGCGCAGGCGATCCGGGCATGCCCTTCGCCGCGGCAGTGGCAGCGGCCGAGGAGTGGGTCGGCGGCGCGCTCCGGCTGCGGGTCGTCGTCGGTGGCGAGACTGAGCGGGAGGCGCTGGCTGCGGGGTTCGCGCCGGTGGGGGAGGCGGTGGTGAGCGCTGAGGCGCCGCTCGTTCCTCGCGGCTCCGCACGCACCGATGCGGCTTTCCTCGTGGTCGACGCCGACGACACGGCCGCGCTCGCGCGTCACTCCGCCCAGGGGCTGGTGGAGCACCACCGTCACCGCTACCTGGCCAGGTAGGCGGCCAGGTGCCGGCCCGTCAGCGTCCCGCTGGCGGCGAGTCCCGCCGGGGTGCCCTCGTACACGACGAGTCCGCCGTCGTGGCCGGCACCCGGGCCGAGGTCGATGATCCTGTCCGCCTGTGTCATGACCGCGAGTGAGTGTTCGATGACGATCACCGAGTTCCCCTCGTCGACCAGGCGGTGCAGCATCGCAAGCATCGCCTCGATGTCGGCCATGTGGAGACCCGTGGTCGGCTCGTCGAGCACGTAGATCCCGGCGTCCTCACCCATCCGGATCGCGAGCTTCATCCGCTGCCGCTCGCCGCCCGACAGGGTCGACAGCGGCTGCCCGAGGCGCAGATACCCGAGTCCGACCGCCGTCAGTCTGCCGAGGATCTTCGCTGGCACGCCGCCCGTGAAGACCGCCGCCGCGTCGGCGATGGGTAGGGCGAGCACCTCGGCGATGGTGAGGCCGTGCAGCCGGTAGGCCAGCACCTCGTCGGTGAACCTGCGCCCCTCGCACACCTCGCAGGTGTTGGCGATGCCGGCCATCATGCCAAGGTCGGTGTAGACGACGCCGAGCCCCTTGCAGTTGGGGCAGGCTCCCTCCGAGTTCGCAGAGAACAGGGCGGGCTTGACCCCGTTGGCCTTGGCGAAGGCGGTGCGGATCGGGTCGAGCAGGCCCGTGTAGGTGGCCGGGTTGGAGCGGATGGAGCCGCGGATGGCGGACTGGTCGACGACGCGCACGTCGCCGGCGCGGCCCATCGTGCCGTCGGCGACGGAGCCGTGGATCAGGCTCGACTTGCCGGAGCCGGCGACCCCGGTGATGACCGTGAGGACGCCGAGCGGCACGTCGACGTCGACGCCGCGCAGGTTGTGGGTGGTGGCGCCCCGGATCTCGAGCGCGGCCGTGGGGGTGCGCAGGTCGGACCGGAGCTTCGCGCGTGTGTCGAGGTGGTGCCCGGTGACGGTGTCGGAGGTGCGCAGCCCTGCGACGTCGCCCTCATAGGTGATCAGCCCGCCGCCGGTGCCGGCGCTAGGGCCGATGTCGACGATGTGGTCGGCGCGCTCGATCACCTGCGGCTTGTGCTCGACCACCAGGACCGTATTGCCCTTGTCACGGAGCCGGAGCAGGAGGTCGGTCATCCTGTCGATGTCGTGCGGGTGGAGCCCGACGGTCGGCTCGTCGAACACGTAGGTGACGTCGCTCAGCGCCGAACCGAGGTGGCGCACCATCTTGACCCGCTGCGCCTCGCCGCCCGACAGCGTGCCGGACTCCCGGTCGAGCGACAGGTAGCCGAGCCCCACCTCCACCAGGGAACCGAGCAGGTCGTCGAGCGCCGTCAGCACCGGGCGGGCCCTGGCGCCGTCCGGGGTGTCGCGGAGGGTCTCGACCCAGGGCCGCAGGTCGGAGATCTGCCACGACAGCGCCTCCGGCAGGGTGACGCCGTCGACGGTGGCGCTGCGGGCCGCCTCGTTGAGCCGGGTGCCTCCGCAGTCGGGACAGGCGGCGAAGGTGCCGATGCGCTCCGCGTATTCGCGGGTGTGCTTCTGGCCGGGGGTCTTCTCCGGATTCAGGAACATGCGGCGCACCCGCGGGATGAGGCCCTCGTAGGTCATGTTCATGCCGAGAGCCTTGACCTTGGTCGGCTCCTGGTACATCAGGAACTGCCACTGCTCGTCGCTCAGGTCCTTGAGCGGGACGGCCGCGTCGAGCAGCGGGTTCTCCGCGTACCCCTTCCAGTACCAGGTGCCCACGCCGAAGCCCGGGGCGAGGATGGCGCCGTCGGCGAGAGACAGGTTCCGGTCGACGACCAGCGACTCGTCGACCGCGGAGACCCGGCCGTTGCCCTCGCAGGTGGGGCACATACCCTGCGGCGTGTTGAAGGAGAAGAAGAAGCTCGCTCCGACCTCAGGGGTCCCGAGCCGCGACCACACCAGCCGCATCAGGTTGTTGACGTCGGTGGCGGTGCCGACAGTGCTGCGCGAGTTGGCGCCCATGCGCTCCTGGTCGACGACGATGGCGGCCGACAGGTTCTCGAGTGTGTCGACGTCGGGGCGGGCGGGGGAGGCCATGAACGACTGGACGAACGCCGGGTAGGTCTCGTTGATGAGGCGCTGGGACTCGGCGGCGATGGTGCCGAAGACCAGGGAGGACTTGCCGGAGCCGGAGAGGCCCGTGAACACTGACAGGCGCCGTTTGGGGATGTCGACGTCGATGTCACGGAGGTTGTTGACGCGGGCGCCCCGCACGCGGATGAAGTCGTGCTCGTCAAGAGTCATGCGCGCAAGTATGCACCCGGGGAACGTCCGTTCCGGAGAGCGCCGGGGTCCCGACCGCGCCCACTATCCTTGCCCCGTGATCATCGCTGCCGCCGACGGCTCCTCCCTGTCCAATCCCGGTCCCGCTGGCTGGGCCTGGTACATCTCCGACGACGTCTGGGCCGCCGGCGGCTGGGAGCGTGGCACGAACAACATGGGCGAGCTGATGGCCGTCCTCGACCTGTTGCGCTCCACGGCGCACGTAGACGAGCCCATGAAGGTGCTGTGTGACTCGCAGTACGTGATCAACTCACTGACCAAGTGGATGCCCGGGTGGAAGCGGAAGGGCTGGCGCAAGGGCGACGGCAAGCCGGTCCTCAACGTCGAACTCATGAAGGAACTCGACGCCGAACTCGCGGGGCGCGACGTGACGTTCGAATGGGTCAAGGGCCACGCCGGCCACCCGATGAACGAGGCGGCCGACGAGCGCGCCAGGGCGGCCGCCACCGCGTTCCAGCAGGGCAGGAAGCCCGACTGCGGGCCGGGCTATCCCGACGCCTCCCGGCCCGAGGCCCGCTCCGACTTCGCCGTCGGCCAGGTCGAGGAGCAGCCGGACCTGTTCTCCCTGACGGCGGACGCGGCGCCTGAGCCCCAGCCCGTCCCCGGCACCGCCGCCCCGCGTGCCAAGGCCTCCGTGGTCCGCGCGGTCGCGGCCCTGTCGACCGACCGGGCCTCCGTGCGGATCCACGACGACCTGCTCGTGGTGAACGGCGGCGCCGAGTCGGCCGCCCTGGCCTGGGCCGACGGTGCCAGGATCGGTCTGCGCAGCGTCGACGCCGTCGGGGATGAGGCCTGCCTCGCCCGCGTCACCGTCGACGACCGTCCCGCGGCGCTGCTGTTCCAGCGGGTGCCGGGGGCCTGGGCGCTGCGTTTCGTCGCCCACTGATCGCCCCCCGGCCCGTCCGTCAGCCGAGGGCCGCCGCCGCAGCCCGGTCGAGGGCGTCGCGGCGCCGCAGCCACTCCTCCGCGGTGACCCACCCGGCCGCGTAGTCGAGGTTCCCCTCGGGGTCGACGATGCCGAGCACCGCGTCCCGGCCGATCAGCTTCTCCGCCCGCTGTGCGGCAGCCAGGTCTCCCATCGCCTCCGCGAAGAGGCGGTGCCGCTGTGACTCGAGGGGCTCGTAGCCCGGCCCCGGGTAGACGACGAAGGGATCGCCACCGATGAATCCGCCCCCCGCGCTCGTGTCGTGGAACGGGTCGATGGGCCGTCGCGACAGCTGGGCGTTGTAGAAGTTGAATCCCCAGTGCAGGAATCCGACGGCGCCAGCCTTGTACAGCTGCCAGCCGAGGGCCCGTGTGCGGATTCCCTCCTGGGCGATGAACCGGTTGGCGACGCCCCAGCTCTGCGCGATGCAGTGGTAGACCCAGCCGGGTTCGATGCCCGCGTCCCGGAAGGCGCCGACGGCGTCGGTGGCCACCACGGGGACCTGCACGAGGTCCGCGAACTCGGGATGGGACAGGGCATCCACCACCCGGCATCCCTCCAGGAGCGGGGCCACGGAGGCAGCGGAGGCCCCGTAGCTGGCCAGGTGCTCGTCGGTCGGCTCGTCGGAGACGTGGAAGATGGTGTTCCCGAGGCCCACGCGGCCGCCGAAGTAGTCGATGAGGAAGGGGACGACCTGGCCGAGGAAGTTCTGGTACTCGGGGTCGAGAGCGTCGGTGTGCCAGCCGAACAGCTGCCGTTCCTCGCCGTCGACCCGTACCCAGACCTGCGGCGCCGCCGTGGCTCCCCACTGCGTGAACAGGTGGGGCACCTCCACCTGGCTGAGGCCGGCGGCCGCCGCCAGTTCCATCCAGCGGTCGAGGCGGTCATGCCCGAAGCTGTAACGTCCGTCGACGAGTTCGATGTCGAGGAGCTGGGTGCGGGGCCGGTTCGCGCCGCGCTCGGTGTCGAGCGGCGGCGTCCACACGGGTGTCAGCAGCATGGTGGAGCCCATCCGGGCCGCCGACCGCATCTGCCTACCGATGGCCTCCCAGTGCTCCTCGCTCCACGTCTCGACGCCGTAGTAGGTGGCCAGGCAGTCGGCGTGGAACCACTGCGTCACCTCCAGGTCGGGCGCCTCGACGGGGGCGGGGACCGTCGTCACAGGCAGCACGAGGCGTGCGACCTCGTCGCCCCGGTCGGTGACCGTGATCACCAGTTCGGAGGCGGGCAGCGTGACGTCGACCCAGATGCTGTGCCAGCCGAGGTGGGTCGCGCGGGCGGGCCCGTCGGTGGGACGCAGGAGGTCGGGCAGCAGCCCCGGCTCGGTGGCGACGTAGGCGTCGTCGTGTTCCCGCCAGCAGGGCACGTGGACGGGGACGAGGCCGACGTCGAAGGTGGCGACGTCCGCTGCGCCGTCGACCTCGACACGGACCTCGGACGACGGCGTCTCGCGCCGGGTAGGCGGCGCGAGCCAGGCCACCTGGAACGAGAGCGTCTGGCCCTCCCAGCCGGTGAGGCCTTCGAGGGGGGCGGTCGGCTGCCAGTCAGGCGTCACCTTCGCCATGGAGTGGGTGAGTAGGACCTGCACGGTGCCTCAGTAGGTCCCGTCGTAGTAGTACCAGCGGCCGTCCTCGAAGAAGAAGCGGCTGACCTCACGTAGCTCTCCCGCGCCCTCGGGCGAGGTGTAGGAGGCGGCGAACGTGACGGTGCCCTCGGTGTCCAGGCCTTGCCGTCGGTGGTGGCGATGATCCGCAGCCCGGTCCAGGTCAGCTCGGGGTCGATGTCGACGATGTCGGGACGCATCTCCGGGTGCCAGGTGGCGAGCAGGTAGTCGGCGTTCTCCAGCGCGAACGCGGTGTACCGGGAGCGCATCAGCGCGACCGCCGTCGGCGCGGGCCGCCCGGCGTGCCAGCGGCCGCAGCAGTTGTCGTAGGGCTTGCCGGTGTCACAGAGGCAGTTCGTCGTCATGGTGGGCACGAGTGTACGGCCAGCGGACGTGCTTCAGGCGGGCCAGGAGAGCGAGATCGTCGGCTCCCGGTCGGGGCGAACTCGCCGCCCAGCTGCATACAGTCCTGCGTGACGTCGAAGGTCTCCTCACCGAACGTCACCCGCAGCTCCTGGAGGCCGCGCTCACACCGGCCGTTGCTCAGCCACTTCAGCTCGAGTGTCGTCCACCCGCCCGGGGCGAGCATGGGCGGGGTCCCGTAGGCCTTGTGCGCCACTTCACCACGCAGCCCATCAAGGTCGGCCCCCGTCAGAATGGGGGCGGGGAGCGTGAGCCCTGCGTCACTGCAGTTCCCCACCTGGATGAACAGGAAGCGAGACCCGAGCGCCGCGTCGACCCGGCCGGACCGCAGCGTCAGCCCCGACGCGTCGTCACAGGTCGGGGGCGCGAGCGTCGGCTCGCTGGCCGGGGTGACGACGGGTTCCGTGGTCTCGCTTTCGGGCGACGGCGTGGGTGTCGCCTGGACGGATGGCCCCGGGGGAGCGGGGATGGCCGCTATCTGCGCAGAGCCACAGCCCGTCATGGTCGCGAGCACGACGAGCACAGCGGCGACGGTTCTCATGGGCAGAACCTAGCCCGTCGGCGGAATTCGCCGCGTCGGCTCCTGGTCCCGGGTTACCCCGCCCGCGGTCGAAGCATGCGCCCACTTCCCGCTGCAGGAGGCCCGTCCGGCACCGATAGACTCACCCCCATGAGTCGTATTCTTGCCGCGGTCGCCTGGCCGTACGCCAACGGTCCCCGTCACATCGGGCACGTCTCCGGTTTCGGGGTGCCCTCGGACGTGTTCGCCCGGTACATGCGCATGGCAGGCCACGACGTCCTCATGGTGTCCGGCTCCGACGAGCACGGCACCGCGATCCAGGTGAAGGCCGACTCGGAGGGGCTCACGGCCCGCGAGACGGCGGACAAGTACCACGCGCAGATCGTCTCCGACCTGCAGGGGCTCGGCCTCAGCTACGACCTCTACACCCGCACCACGACGCCGAACCACTACCGCGTGGTGCAGGATATTTTCACCGCGCTGTACGAGAACGGCTATGTCTTCCCGAAGACGCAGATGGGCGCCATCTCGCCGTCGACCGGCCGCACGCTGCCCGACCGCTTCATCGAGGGCACGTGTCCGATCTGCGGCTACGATAACGCCCGCGGCGACCAGTGCGACAACTGCGGCAACCAGCTCGACCCGGCGGACCTGATCAACCCCAAGTCCAAGACCAACGGCGAGACGCCCGAGTTCGTGGAGACCGAGCACTTCTTCCTCGACCTGCCGAAGGTGGCCCCGCAGCTGGCCGCCTGGCTGGAGAGCCGCGAGGACTGGCGCCCCAACGTGCTGAAGTTCTCGTTCAACCTGCTCAAGGAGATCCGCGAGCGCGCGATCACCCGCGACCTCGACTGGGGTGTCCCGATCCCGCTCGACGGCTGGCGTGACGCGCCCATGAAGCGCATCTACGTCTGGTTCGACGCCGTCATCGGCTACCTGTCCGCCGCCGTCGAGTGGGCCGCCCGCTCCGGCGACCCCGACGCCTGGCGTGCCTACTGGAACGACCCGGAGGCGCTGTCCTACTACTTCATGGGCAAGGACAACATCGTCTTCCACTCGGTCATCTGGCCCGGCATCCTGCTGGGCGCCAACGGGCAGGGCGAGGCCGGCGGAACCGTCCGCCCGTCGCTGGGGAGCTGCGGCTGCCCACCGAGGTCGTCAGCTCCGAGTTCATGACGATGAAGGGCTCGAAGGTGTCCTCGTCGCGCGGCGCCTCGATCTTCGTCGGCGACTTCCTCGCCGAGTTCGGCCCCGACGCCCTGCGGTACTACATCGCCGTCGCCGGCCCCGAGAACCAGGACACCGACTTCACCTGGGACGAGTTCGTCCGCCGCACCAACTTCGAGCTGGCCAACGAATGGGGCAACCTGGTCAACCGCTCCATCTCGATGGCGCACAAGAACAACGGCGCCATCCCCGCGGCGGGGGAGCTGACCGACGTCGACCGCGCCCTGCTGGCCGAGTCCGCGACCGCGTTCGACGTCGTCGGCGAGCACATCGCCGCCCGCCGCTTCAAGGCGGGCATCACCGAGGCCATGCGCATCGTCTCGCTCGCCAACAAGTACATCTCCGACATGGAGCCCTGGAAGCTGAAGGACGACCCGGCCCGCCGCGACACCGTGCTGCACGTGGCGCTGCAGGTGGTCTCCGACGCCAACACGCTGCTCACGCCCTACCTGCCGCACTCGGCGCAGAGGATCTTCGAGGCGCTGGGCGGCGAGGGGATCTGGGCGTCGCAGCCGCAGATCGTCGAGGTGACCGACGGCGACCTGACCTACCCGACGCTGCAGGGCGACTACGCCGCGCAGCAGGCGACCTGGGCGTCGCAGCCGATCGTGGCGGGCACCCCGCTGGCGAAGCCGAGCCCGCTGTTCACGAAGCTGGACGACAAGCTGGGGCAGACCGGCCCGAGCTGGGCGCCGATCGCCGACTGAGCCCGGCTCAGTCGGTCAGCCGCCGCAGCGCCGCCTTCATCGACACCGGCCGGAAGCCCTGCGCCAGGGCTTCCCGCCGCAGGGCGGGCTCGCCGCGGTACAGCGCCGCGCCGCGACGCAGGAGGACGGTGGGCGTCTTGCGACGCTCCCGCAGGTCGCGGGTGAGACGGCGGGAGAAGTTCGCGGCCCGGAACCGGTCCAGCCACAGCCCCTCGGTGTCGATGCCAGCGGCCAGCGCGGGGCGCAGGGCGTCGATGGCGAAGATCCCCTCGGCGACGATCATCGTGGCGTCGCCCATCTCGATGCGCCTGCTCCCGGTGCGCCGGGACAGGGAGATGTCGTAGGTGGGGACCTCGCACGCGCCATCGGTGAGCAGCGCCCCGATCGAGGCCAGAGCCAGGTCGAGGTCCCACGTCTCCACCCGGTCCCAGTCGGGGATCCCCATGGGGGTCATAGGCATGCCGGGACGGCTGGCGTCGTAGTAGAAGTCGTCCAGCCGGAAAGGCAACGCCGAGGCGGCCTCCGCGGCCAGCCGTGTCAGCCTCGACTTGCCACTCCCGGAGGGGCCGGCGATCAACAGCAGGCTCCGATTCATGCGCGACAGCCTAGTGGTCGCGGCGTCACCGCCGCGACCTGGGACGGCTCACCAGGAGCCGCCGCCACCGCCTCCGAAGCCGCCGCCGCCGCTGAACCCGGAGCCGCCGGACGAGCCGCCGGTGGCCTGGCTCATCCCGTCCGCCCGTGCGGCCTGCATGGCGCTCGACATGGAGGAGGCGAGGCTGTTCATCGCATGGCCGAACGCGTAGCCGCTGTAGAGGTTCGGGCCGACATACCACGACGTGTCCGCCTGGTAAACGCCCTCCTGGCCCAGCTGGGCGAACAGGTTGCTCCACCGGTCGGCCACGCCGAAGACCATCGCGTAGGGGAGGTACCGGGAGAAGACGTCCTGGTTCTCCTCGAAGCGGATGGTCTCCTTCTCGGCCGTGCGCAGATACAGTTCGAAGCCCTTCGCCTGCGCCAGGAACGCCGACCCGGCCGCCGTGCGCTTGCGGAACTTGCCGGACAACGCGATGAGGCCGATGCCGAACACGGCGAACGGGATGGAGATCAGACCCCAGCCAAAGCCCCGAACACGATGAAGATGCCGAAGGCGACGAGCAGGGACAGGCCGCCCAGGAAGATGGGCCCGAGCTGCGCGGTGGCGGGGTTGCCGCGGAACCAGCCACGGCGCACGACGGAGGTGTAGAGGCCGCTGCGCGCCTCGGGGAGCACGTCGGCGAACTTCGCCTTCTTGAGCTCGCTGGAGGTGCGTGTGGCAGCTCCCTGGAACAGGTTCGCCAGGAGCTGTTCCTCGTAGGGGAGGAGGGTTTCGGTGGCGGGCGCGTTCGTCGCGTGCAGCGTGAACTTCTTCCCGCCGTCGGACTCGATCTTCATGAAGCCGCGGACGGCGAGGTCGACCATGGTGGCCGACACGTCGATGTCGTCCGCGGTGGTGTCGAGGAGGGTGCCGATCTCGCCCGGGCGGGCGCCCTTCGGCGGGTGGAACTGGACGGTGACGGGGGCCTTGCCGGAGGCCTTCCCGATGCTGCCCTCCTCGCCCTTGCCCGGCAGCAGCCCGGGCGTGAGGCCGAGGTAGACATCGTCGCGGGCATGCCTGCGACGGATGGCGACGAGGCCGCCGATCGCTGCCAGGGCGCCGGCAGCAGCGACACCGCCTGTGGCGGGGGTGAGCTGCATCATGTTGCCGAACGTCGGCTTCAGCTCCTTCTCCTGCTCGACGCCGCCGAAGGTGCCGGCCGGGAAGCCGGTCACGATCTGCATCGGCTCCCGCGGAGAGAGCTCGTCGACGGCGAACGTGGCGGTGTCGCCGGAGAAGGAGGTGGTGCACGGGGTCTGGTTGGAGTACGGGCCGTAGAAGCAGGCCGACTTGGACACTGCGGCGGGGCCGGTGACCGTCACCGTCACGTCGGAGAACCGGGACCGCCAGGCGGGGCCGATGACGTCCCAGTTGAACTCGTCCAGGCCGCTGACCGCGTGGTCGGAGACGATCAGCCCCGTCACGTCGTAGCGCAGCGTGTAGGACTGCGGGGTGTCGTTCCACCGGTTCTCGTCGCCGATCCGCAGACCGAGCATGTCGCTCTCGGAGAATTCGTGGACCTGGGCTGAGGCTCCCGTGGAGGAGGAGACCGAGATGTTGGAGTACCTGAAGACGAACTGCTCGTCGGGGTTGGCACCGTCGTCCTGCCGCGTCGGCAGCAGGATCTCCGGGCCCCGGCCCCTCACGACGCTGAAGTCCATGGTGAAGTCGATCGTCACCTCGGCGACGCCCTCGTCGGTGAGGTTCACGGCGACGTCGTAGTTGGTGAACGGGGCCGAGTCGTCGGCGTGCGCGGGGACAACCACGACCCAGGCCGAGACCAGTGCGAGGAACAGTGCTGCGAGACCGGCGCGGAGCTTCGTCATGGATCAAGAGTAGCCACCCCGGTGCTCACAGGACCGGGGTGACTGCTCAGCGGGTACGGCGGTTCAGGCGTCGACCCCCAAAGCCGCGGCCATCTCGGAGCGCAGCTGCGTCAGCTGTTCCGCTGCAACGGCCCGGGCTGCGGGGACGTCGGCGGACTCGTCGACCCCGAGCCGCACCTCCAGGTAGCACTTGAGCTTCGGCTCGGTGCCGGAGGGGCGGGCGACGACATGGACACGTTCCCCGGTCAGCTCGACCCCGTCGGTCGGCGGCAGTGTGGCCGACCCCTCCGCCAGGTCGACGACGGTGACCGGGGCCCCCAGCAGCGTGGCCGGGGGATTGGCGCGGAGCCGGGCCATGGCGTCGGCGATGAGGCTCAGGTCCGCCACCCGCACGGACAGCTGTGACGTGGCGGTGAGCCCGTGCGTCCGGGCGATCTCGTCGAGCCTGTCGGCCAGGGTCCCGCCCTCTGCCTTGAGTCCGGCGACGATCCGCAACACGGTCACCGCGGTGCTGATGCCATCCTTGTCGGGAACCGCGCGCGAGTCGACGCAGTAGCCGATCGCCTCCTCGTAGCCGAAGGCGAGGTCGGGGACCCGTCCGATCCACTTGAACCCCGTCAGGGTGGTGGTGTGCGTGCGGCCGGCCGCGGCCGCCATCCTGCCGAGCAGCGTCGAGGAGACCACCGAGTTGGCGAAGACCCCCGGAACGTCCCGGCGGATCGCGTCGTCGCCGAGGATCGCCCCCAGCTCGTCGCCCGTCAGCATCCGCCACGTCCCGTCCACGACGGCGGCGACGGCGCACCTGTCGGCGTCGGGATCGTTGGCGATGACGACGTCGGCGCCCCTGGCCTCGGCGAGCGCGAGCGCCAGGTCGATCGCACCCTTCTCCTCGGGGTTCGGGAACGCGACCGTCGGGAAGTCCGGGTTGGGGTCGGCCTGCTCGGCGACCTCGTGGGGGGCGGGGAGCCCCGCGGCCTCAGCGACCGCGCGGACGGTTGCGGCACCCACCCCGTGCATCGAGGTGTGCACCCACGTCACGTCGCGGGGGCGTCGGCGGGGTAAAGCGAGGCCACCCTGGCGACGTAAGCGGTGAGCAGGTCGGCGGTCACATCGACCCTGGCCGTGTCGCGCGGCAGCGTGGACCACGCTCCGGCCGCCACAGCCGCGATCCGCTCGGCGATCTCGCCGTCGGTCGGCGGGATGATCTGCGAGCCGTCGCCCAGATAGACCTTGTAGCCGTTGTCCTTCGGCGGGTTGTGCGACGCCGTCACGACGACACCGGCGACGCAGCCGAAGTGCTGGATGCCGAAGGCGACGACCGGCGTCGGGATCGGCTCAGCGGTCCAGAGCACCTCGAAGCCGGCGCCGGCCATGATCTGCGCGGTGTCCTCCGCGAAGGCTGCGGAGCCGTGCCTGGCGTCGTGGCCGACGATGACCTTCCCGCCGGTGAGGCCCTGTCCGGTGAGCCACTCGGCGAAGCCGGCCGCCGCCTGGGTGACCACCACGCGGTTCATGCGGGCCGGGCCCGGGCCGACGGGGCCGCGGAGGCCTGCGGTGCCGAACTCCAGCGGCCCGGAGAAGGCGGAGGTCAGCTCGGCGAGGGCGGCCTCGCGGAGACCGTCGTCGTTGGCCTGGGCCTGCACGATCAGCTGGTCGAGGGTGGCCCGGGAATCGTCGTCGATGTCGGCATCGCGCCAGGCGGCCGCGGCGGTGAGGACGTCGATGCTCATCACAGCCTCCCCACGATGCCGGCGAGCAGGGCGGCCAGCCGTGGCCCGGCGTCGCGCCCGGCCTGCAGCACCTCCGCATGGTCGAGGTTGGAGTCGCCCATCCCGGCGGCGGCGTTGGTCACCAGCGACAGGCCCAGCACCTCCAGGCCCGCCTCGCGGGCGGCGATGGTCTCGAGCGTCGTCGACATGCCGACGAGGTCGCCGCCGAGGATCCCGGCCATCCGGACCTCCGCCGGCGTCTCGTACTGCGGGCCACGGAACTGGACGTAGACACCCTCCGGGAGTGCCGGGTCTACGGCGCGCGCCACGTCGCGCAGGCGGGAGGAGTACGCCTCCGACAGGTCGATGAAGGTGGCCCCGTGCAGCGGCGTCGCGCCGGTGAGGTTGATGTGGTCGTTGATGAGGACGACCGTGCCCGGAGCCCAGGCGGGGTTGAGGCCGCCGCAGCCGTTCGTCAGGACCAGCGTGGAGGCACCCCAGGCGGCGGCGGTGCGGACGCCGTGCACGACGGCGTCGGCTCCGCGCCCCTCGTAGAAGTGGGTGCGGCCCGTGAAGATGGCGGCCACCCTGCCGCCGGTCGTGCGCACCAGCTTCAGCGCGCCGCCGTGCCCGCTGACGACCGGCTTGCTGAAGCCGGGGACGGCGCCGAGCTCGATCTCGCCCAGCGGCTCGCCGAGCTGGTCGGCGCCCGAGGACCAGCCGGAACCCAGCACGAGGGCGATGTCGACGCCGTCGGTTCCGAAGTGCGAACGGAGGAAATCGGCGGCGGAGGCGGCGAGGGCGAAGGGATCGTCAGTCATCCGGCCAGCATAGTGAAGCGGTCGGTACGGCGACGGCAGCTATGGGAGGATGGGGGCCGTGACCAAGGTTGTGATCATCGGTGGCGGACCCGGCGGATACGAGGCGGCGCTGGTGGCTGCGCAGCTGGGCGGTGATGTCACCCTGATCGAACGCGACGGGCTCGGCGGTGCCGCCGTCCTGAGCGACTGCGTCCCGTCGAAGACCCTGATCGCCACGGCCGAGGTGATGGTGCGCATCGAGGCCGCCCGCCAGCTGGGGCTGCACATCGGCGCAAGGGAAGTGACCGACGTGGTGCGCGTCGACCTCGCCGAGGTCAACGACCGCGTGCTCGCCCTCGCCAAGGCGCAATCCGACGACATCGCGCAGCGGCTGCGCCTCGAGGGGGTCCGGCTGGTCAACGGCAGCGGCAGGCTCGAGAGCGCCCACCGGGTGATCGCGGCCACCGAGGAGGGCGAGGTCGCCTTCGACGCCGACATCATCCTGCTCGCGACGGGAACCACCCCGCGCGAACTTCCCGACGCCCCGTGCGACGGCGAACGGATCCTGAACTGGAAGCAGGTCTACAACCTCACGGAGCTGCCGGAACGGCTCATCGTGGTCGGCTCCGGCGTGACCGGGGCAGAGTTCGCGTCCGCCTATGACGGCCTCGGGTGCGACGTCGTCCTCGTCAGCTCACGCAGGCAGGTGCTGCCCGGCGAGGATCAGGACGCCGCGGCCGTGCTGCAGCGGGCCTTCTCCGAGCGTGGCATGCACATCATGAGCGAGTGCCGCGCAGTGGCCGCCCGTCGCGAGGGCGACGGCGTCGTCGTCACCCTGGAGGACGGCCAGGAAGTGACCGGCTCGCACGTCCTGATGGCCGTCGGAGCCATCCCGAACTCGGCGGGCCTCGGGCTGGAGGAGGTCGGGGTCGGGTTGACACCGTCCGGCCACATCAGCGTCGACAAGGTGTCGCGCACGAGCATCCGCAACATCTACGCCGCCGGCGACGTGACGGGAGTGTTCGCGCTGGCCTCGGTCGCCGCGATGCAGGGCCGGGTGGCAATGTGGCACTCGCTGGGCGACGCCGTCACTCCGCTCGACCTGCGCAAGGTGTCCTCGAACGTGTTCACCACCCCGGAGGTGGCGACGGTGGGGATCACCCAGCAGGACGTCGACACCAGCGATGTGCGCGTCGCGTCCGTGCTGCTGTCGCTCGCGCCGAATGCGCGGTCCAAGATGCAGGGCTTCACCGACGGCTTCGTGAAGCTGTTCTGCCTGCCGACCACCGGCATCATCATCGGCGGGGTGGTCGTCGCGCCGCGCGCCTCTGAGCTGATCCACGCCGTGTCGGTGGCCGTGTCACAGCGCGTGACCGTCGACGACTTCAGCCACGCGTTCACCGTCTATCCGTCGATGTCCGGTTCGCTGGCCGAGGCGGCGCGCCGCCTCCACAACCGCCACGGATCGCTGCTGACGAACTGACCCCTGCGGCCGGTCGCGTCAGTCGTCCAGGAGCCCCATCAGCAGCGAGAATCCGCCGATCATGAGGGCCCCATGGGTCAGGGAGCGCAGCGCCGGATCCGTGCCGTAGCGGCCGTAGTAGCCCTGCGCCCAGGGTGCGTAGCTGCGGTCTTCCCAGTAGGGGACCATCTGCTGCTGCGGGGCGGCGTAGACCATCCGGATCGACGGATCGTTGCCGGTGCGGATGCGCTGGACGTCGGCCGCGCAGGCGGGCACCTGCCGGACAGAGCCGCCGGGCGGCGCCCAGGACACGTCCTCGACGGAGACGCCGTGGGCAGGGTCGAAGAAGCAGGGCACGCGGCGGGCCGGGACGGGGTGCCCGTTGACGCGTGCCTTGACGCAGGCGATCTCGTAGCGTCCCTTTTCGAGGATCTCGGCGATGCGCTTGACGTCGGCGTTGGTGGTGGCGTGCTGCAGTTGCTGCTTCGCACCGTCGTAGGCGTCCAACGCGCTCGAGTAGTCGGCCTGGGCGGTGACGTCCAGCTCGCGGCCGACGACGTCCAGATCGAGGTCGCGCAGCTGTTCGCCGTAGGAGGTGATGTCCCGGTCGACGGCGTCACGCACCTGGGGCGTCATGGGCTGGTAGGCGGCAGGGTCATAGCCCTGGGCGGGCTGCGCTCCGTATCCGACGGGGGCCCCGTAGCCGAGCTGGTTCCCGAAGCCGCCCCACTGGGTGAGCTGCGGCGGCTGCTGTGGCGGCAGCTGACCGTAGCCCGTGGGGCCACCGCCGAGCGGCGGGCGTCCCGACCGGGTGATCCCGAGGATCACCGAGACGACGATCACGATGAACATCATCGTGAAAATGCCGCTGAACATCATCAACTCTCCTCGCGTCAGCCTTACCTTTCAGGGTACAGACCGACGCAATGCGGCGACGGCAAGGACCGGGTCAGGCGTCGACGATCTCGCAGACCACCTCGCCGGCGGTCAACGCCTGCCCGGCCGCGACCTTGACGTTCGCGATGACTCCGTCGCGGTGCGCGGCGAGCGGCTGCTCCATTTTCATGGCCTCGATGACGGCGACGGTGTCGCCCTCGGCGACGACCTGGCCCTCCTCGACGGTGAGCTTCACGAGCGTGCCCTGCATGGGAGACGTGAGCACGTTGCCGCTGGGGGCGGCCACCCGGCTTCCGCCGCGGTCGCGGCGGGTGGGGCGCTGGGCAACCTTCGCCGCGGCCGGCCGTGCGCCGCCGAAACCGCCTGGCAGCTTCACCTCGACGCGCCGTCCGTTGACCTCGACGACCACGACCTCGGGCTCGATGTCGTCCTCTGGCTCACCGAGGACGCCCTTGTAGGGGGCGATGTCGGCCCTGAACTCGGTCTCGATCCAGCGCGTGTGCACGCCGAAGTTCCCGTCGGCGGCGACGTACGCGTCGTCGAGCAGGACCGCCTCATGGAACGGCACGACGGTCGGCATGCCGTCGATCCGAAGCTCCTTGAGCGCGCGACGGGAGCGGGCGATGGCCTGCGCCCGGTCCGCACCGGTGACGATGACCTTGGCGACCAGCGAGTCGAAGGCGCCGGGCACGGTCATGCCGGCGTGGTAGCCCTCATCGACGCGGATGCCGGGGCCGGTCGGCGCCTGCCAGGTGACCAGCGTCCCGGGGCGGGCATGAAGTTGCGGGCCGCGTCCTCGGCGTTGATGCGGAACTCGATCGAATGGCCACGCACCGCGGGGTCGCCGTAGCCGAGTTCCTCACCGGCAGCGATGCGGAACATCTCCTGCACCAGATCGAGCCCCGTGACCTCCTCGGAGACCGGGTGCTCCACCTGCAGACGAGTGTTGACCTCGAGGAAGGAGATCGTGCCGTCGAGTCCCACCAGGAACTCGCAGGTGCCGGCGCCGACGTAGCCGGCCTCCCGTAGGATCGCCTTGCTCGACGCGTACAGCCGCTCCACCTGATCGTCTGTCAGGAACGGTGCGGGCGCCTCCTCGACCAGCTTCTGGTGGCGACGCTGCAGCGAGCAGTCACGAGTCGACACGACGACGACGTTGCCGTGCTGGTCGGCGAGGCACTGCGTCTCGACGTGTCGTGGTTTGTCCAGGTAACGCTCCACGAAGCACTCGCCCCGGCCGAACGCCGTCACGGCCTCGCGGGTCGCGGACTCGAACAGTTCCGGCACCTCCTCGAGGGTGCGGGCGACCTTCAGGCCGCGTCCGCCGCCGCCGAACGCGGCCTTGATGGCGATGGGCAGCCCGTGCTCCCTGGCGAACGCGACGACCTCGTCGGCACCGGCAACCGGGTCTGCGGTGCCGGGCACCAGCGGGGCCCCGACCTTTTGCGCGATGTGCCGCGCGCGGACCTTGTCACCCAGGGCTTCGATCGCCGCGGGCGGAGGACCGATCCAGGTGAGGCCGGCGGCGATGACGGCGGACGCGAAATCGGCGTTCTCGGCGAGGAAGCCGTACCCGGGATGGACGGCGTCGGCGCCGGTGCGCTCCGCCACGGACAACAGCTTGTCGATGTTGAGATACGTGTCTGCCGGGGTGGCGCCGTTGAGGGCGAAGGCCTCGTCCGCGAGCCGGACGAAGAGCGAGTCCGAGTCGGAGTCAGCGTAGACCGCCACCGACGCGATGCCCGCGTCGCGGGCGGCACGGATGACGCGCACGGCGATCTCGCCGCGGTTGGCGATCAGGACCTTGGAGATGGCGGCGTTGCCCACGATGTTTCCTCCTGGAATCGGCTCGTGTCCGGAGTCTAACCGGCGAACACGTCCCAGGCATTGGCCTGCGCCGGATCTTCTGCCAGTGTGGACACATGCCCACCCCGCCGTTCGTCCTAGAACTCCGCCGCCACGTCGGGAATGCGCCGCTGTGGCTGATGGGCGCGACCGCCATCGTGGTGCGCGACGGCCGGGTCCTGCTGGGCCGCCGGGCCGACACGGGGGAGTGGGCCGCGCCCAGCGGGATCGTCGACCCGGGCGAGCATCCGGCGACCACCGTCGTCCGTGAGGCGGCCGAGGAGCTGGGTGTCGTGATCGAGGTGACCGGGGCGCTGTGGCTCGACGTCACCGGCCCGGTCCGCTACGCCAACGGGGATCAGTGCCGCTATCTCGACCACGGGTTCCTCGCCCGCTGGATCTCCGGCGAGCCGTGGGTGGCCGACGAGGAGTCCGTCGACGTGGGCTGGTTCCCGATCGACGCGCTGCCGGAGCCGCGGCACCCCAGGCTGGAGGCCATGGTGGCCAGGGCGCTCGAGCCGGAGCCCCGGGCCGCGTTGCCGCTCTAGTCGTCGACGGCGGGCTGCTCGCCCGTGCGCTGGCGTCGTTCGGCCGCCTGTTCCCGCTCGGCCATGTCGGCCGCGCTGGGCCCTGACATGGTGCGGCGCCGTTCCTCGGCCGCGGGCGAGCCCGAGTAGAGCCGTGCCTCCGGGCTCTGGGACGTGGTGGTCGTCTCGGAGCGCGTCTCCCGCGCGGGGACGGCCTCTGCCCCTTCACGCCGCTGCCCGAGCCAGGCGTGGAGCCACCGCGGCAGGCCGCTGTCCGGCTCCTCGTCATCGTCGGTGGGCTCGACCTTCGGCATGACGGCGGTCGCCTCGACCGCCTGCTCCGCCTCCCACTGCGCCACCGTCTTCTCGACGAAGTCCTCACGCTCCTCGAACGTGGGAGCCGCCGTCGTCTCCGGCTCCAGCCGGGTGCGGGGCAGCGCGTAGACGGCGTTGCGCTGGAGCCAGTTGATCAGTTCCTCGCGCACGTAGCAGCGCAGGTCCCACACGTCGCCGGAGGTGGCGGCGGAGACCACCGCCCGCAGCCGGACGTGGCTGCCCGTGGAGTCGGTGACCTGGAGCGCGTTGCTTCGGCCGTCCCAGAGGTCGGAGGCGTGCAGCAGGCGGGTCAGCTCCACCCGCATCGCGTCGATCGGCACGAGCCAGTCGAGGTCGAACTCGACCGTGCCGAGCATCTGGGACTCGCGGCGGGTCCAGTTCTCGAAGGCCTTGCTGGTGAAGTAGGTGCTGGGTACCACCCAGCGTCTGTCATCCCAGGTGCGCACCACCACGTACGTGAGGGTGATCTCCTCGACTGAGCCGCTGTTCTCCTCGAAGACGATGAGGTCGCCGACCCGCAGCGCGTCGGTGAAGGCCAGCTGCATGCCGGCGAAGACGTTGGCGAGCGACGCCTGCGCCGCGAGGCCGGCCACGATCGACAGCAGGCCGGCCGAGGCGATGAGCGAGGTGCCGATGGCCCGGAACTGGGGGAACGTCAGCAGCGCCCCGGCGAGAGCGCAGAGCCAGATGACGGCGATGATGACCCGGTCGAGGACCTGCAGCTGGGTCCGGACCCGGCGGAAGTGCGGCGTCTCCTCGTCATGCTCGCCGTGGGTGAGGATGATGTCCTCGACGGCGCGCACAAGCCCCGTCAACAGCAGCGCGGTCGCCAGGATCATGACGATGAGGAAGCCCTGCTCGAAGTACGTGCGCCACGGCGGGTTGGAGGAACCGACGGGCGGGGCAGTCGCGATGGTCACACCGAGACCGAGGCCGAGTAGCGACAGGAACACGCGCTGCGGTACCCGCAGCCGCGTGCTCAGGGCCTTCAGCCGGGTGTGGCGCCGGACCAGCAGGTAGGCGCCGACGGACAGCACGACCGAAGCGACGATGCCGGCCAACCAGCCGAGCCCGGCGCCCATCGCCACCGACAGTATGTCCAGCGCAGCCTCTTCCATGTCCCCGAGCGTAGTGCGACGCTCAACGATCGGTGCGCAGGCTGAGCGCGGCGACCTCTCCGTTGACGGTGAAGGCACCCTGCCAGGCGCCACCTTCGAACAGCAGCGAGTCGGCGCCGTCGGCCGTGATGGTGAAACCGGCCGCGGGCAGCGTGGTGCGCAGGTGCTCCGCGACCTCTGCCCCGGACGGGCTGACGACGACGGCGGTCACGTTGTTGCCCATGTTGATCATGTCGGAGACGACGGCGCCCTTCGGCAGCGAGACCCCCTCGGGGGCGTTGGTGAGTCCCAGGTCACGCAGGGTGACGGCGTCGGCGGGGACGCTGACCGCCGCCGACGGGGACGTGGGGGTCGGGGTGGGGGAGGCCGGTGCCGCCGAGCAGCCCACCAGAGCCACCACCGCCACCATGCCCGCAAGGATCCTTCGCACGGGACGACTCTAGCCAGTGGAACCCAGGGGCCCCTGCCGGACATGGAGGGGTGAACGGGAAGGAGGGCCGGACATGCACACACATGCGGCGATGGCAGGGACAATGACAGCCATGACGGACGACGCGCTGTGGCAATGGTTGCGCCACGGGGACGAGGAGGCGCTGCGGGAGGTCTTCGGCCGCCACAGCGACACGGTCTACAACGTCGCCTTCCGCAACGAGGCCCGGAACCAGGTCCGGTCCCGCACCCGCGTCCTGCGACTCATCCACCGGGCCGCAGCCGACGTCGACGACCGCCCTCCCGACGACGCGGCTGGCTGGGTCGAGGCGCTCGGCCTGCCCGTCGGCACCGTGAAATCGCGCCTGTCCCGGGCCCGCAGAACCCTGGCGACGACCGAGGTCGCCGCCCTGCTCCGTGAGGAGGACTGACATGACCACCAGCCAGCTGCCACCCGAGCGCAGGCTGCCGCAGCCCGGCGCCATGATCGACCGCGTCGTCGCAGGGGCGGAGACGCCACCCTCACGGGCCGGGGCCGCGTGCTGGTCGCCGTCGCCGCGGGCGTCGGCATCATCGCCCTGGCGGTCGCGGTGTCACAGGTCGTCCGCGGCGGCCAGGTCGCCGTCCCCGCCGATCCGACGGGCGCGCCGTCGCCTACCGTGACGGCCCTGCCGTTGCAGCGGGTCGACCTCGGCGCCGGCCACTGGGCCCAGGTGGCCGCGGGCGCCGTCCTCGAGAGCTACCCGGAGCAGTACGTGCTCGTCGGTCAGCTGTGCGCGCCCGCCGCAGCGTCGGTCTCGTGGACGACGGTGCGCCCCGACGGCACGAGCGCCGCCGGTGTCGAGACAGTCGGCCCGACGTGCTGCCTGCCGCCGACTGTGAGAACCTCCGTATCTTCCGGCTTGGCACGCTCACGGCCGGTGAGAGCGCCGAGGTGCGCGCCGACCTCGCCGGCGTGCCCGTCGTCTGGCGCCTGACGGGAGGCCCTGCCCTCATGCCGAGCCCCGGCCCGCAACCCCTCCCGACGCAGGCGCCCACCTCGACGCCACCGCCCATCACGGGCTCGCCCGACACCCCCGTCACGGGCACCCCCGACCCTCGGCCCGGCGTCCCCGTCGTAGCCACCGGCACCTTCGGGGGATCGTTCGCGCTGCGGTACTTCGACGTCGCCGTCGGCGAGCTTCAGGTGGATCCCGACGGCACCGCCTGGGGCGCCCACGTGTCGGTCTGCTACGTCGCCCCGCACCGGGACGCGAACGCCGAGGGGACCACCCGCACCAGCCTCGATCCGTGGGCCTGGTTCGTCCAGGACGGCGAGGGCGGCGGCCCCGGCGAGTGGGTCGCGGCGTCCGAGACGCCGACCACGACGCAGTGGGGCCCGGCCTACGCGGAGAAGGCGCTGCAGGTGGGGGAGTGTAACGACGGCTGGGTCACGGCCGCGTTCGGCAACCCCGACCTGTTCCTGCCGAAGCTGCGTTACCAGCCGGCGGACTTCGGGGACTCGATCGAGTGGACCGTCAGGCGGTGACCTCGTCGTCCGGCGGGACCCACAGGTCCTGCCAGGCGACACCCAGGTCGATGACCATCTGCCGCACCAGCGGCAGGGAGAGCCCGATCACGTTGAAGGGATCGCCGGAGATCGAGGTGACGAACGCCCCGCCCCGGCCGTCGATCGTGAATCCGCCCGCGACCCGCTGCGGCTCGCCCGTGGCGGCGTAGGCGGCGATCTCGCCGTCGGACACATCTGCGAACGCGACGGTGGTCGAACCGATCCGCACCGAATCGTGTAAGGCACTGGCCCGGCTCACCGCCACATAGTGGCCGGTGTGCAGGATGCCCTCGCGGGCGCGCATCCGCTGCCAGCGTTCGATCGCCGCCTGCTCGGTGCCCGGCTTGCCGTGGGCCCTGCCCTCGAACTCGAGGACCGAGTCGCAGGCGATCAGGATGTAGTCGCCGTCCAGACGTCTGACGACCGATTCGCCCTTGCAGCGGGCCAGCGTCATGGCGAGATCGATGGGCACCGGATTGCGGATCTGGGATTCCTCGAATCCGGAGACGATCACCTCCGGAGCGAGGCCGGCGCGGCGCAGCAGCGCGAGGCGGGCAGGGGACTTCGAAGCGAGGATGAGCCGCACATCAGCCCCGGTGGTAGGTGCGCCAGGCGTCGCGGCCCGGCATCAGTTGGGCCCGCATGGTGCGGTAGTACGACTTCCACCCGCCAGCCAGCGGCCGGTCGTCGGCGGAGCGCAGCTTCTCGGGCCGGGTCGCGACCGTGAGCACGACGGTGACGGCGGCGATCTCCTCCTCGGTGAGATGCGCCTTGGCGAAGGACAGCGGTTCGGTCACAGCGGAATGTTCCCATGCTTCTTGGGCGGCAGCACACCGCGCTTGGTGCGCAGCAGCCGGAGCGCCCGGATGACCTGGGCCCTGGTCTCGTGGGGGTAGATGACCTGGTCGACGTAGCCGCGGTCCGCCGCCACGTACGGGTTGGTCAGTTCGTCGTCGTACTCCTGGACGAGTCGCGCCCGCTCCGCCTCCGGGTCCTCGGCGGCTGCCAACTGCTTCCTGTAGAGGATGTTGACGGCGCCCTGGGCGCCCATCACGGCGATCTGCGCCGTCGGCCACGCCAGGTTGATGTCGGCACCCAACGCCTTGGAACCCATCACGAGGTAGGCGCCGCCGTAGGCCTTGCGGGTGACGACCGTCAGGAGCGGGACGGTGGCCTCCGAGTAGGCGTAGATCAGCTTGGCGCCGCGGCGGATGATGCCCTGATGCTCCTGCGCGACGCCGGGCAGGAAGCCGGGGACGTCGACGAAGGTGAGGACGGGGATGTTGAACGCGTCGCAGGTGCGCACGAAACGGGCGGCCTTCTCGGCCGAGTCGATGTCGAGACATCCGGCCAGCACCAGCGGCTGGTTCGCGACGATGCCGATGGAGCGTCCCTCGATGCGGCCGAAGCCGACGATGATGGAGCCGGCGAATAGCGGCATGACCTCGAGGAATTCGTCGTTGTCGAGGACGTTGCGGATCAGGTCGCGCATGTCGTAGGGCTGGTTCGCCGCGTCGGGGATCAGGACGTCGAGCTGGCGGTCGTGATCGGTGATCGTCAGATCGACCTCCTCCTCGTCGTAGATCGGAGGATCCTCGAGGTTGTTCTGCGGCAGGTAGCTGAGGAGCTCGCGGACGTACTCGATCGCGTCGGACTCGTCGGCGGCCAGGTAGTGGGCGTTGCCGGACTTGGTGTTGTGGGTGCGTCCGCCGCCCAGCTCCTCCATGCTGACGTCCTCGCCCGTGACGGTCTTGATGACCTCCGGGCCGGTGATGAACATCTGGGAGGTCTGGTCCACCATGACGACGAAGTCGGTGAGCGCCGGGCCGTAGACGTGGCCGCCGGCCGCGGCGCCCATGATCAGGGAGATCTGCGGGATCACGCCGGAGGCCAGCGTGTTGCGCCGGAAGATCTCGCCGTAGAGGGCGAGCGAGACCACGCCCTCCTGGATGCGGGCGCCTCCACCCTCGTTGATGCCGATCAGCGGCACGCCGGTCTTCAGGGCGAAGTCCTGGATCTTGACGATCTTCTCGCCGTAGACCTGGCCGAGGGCGCCGCCGAAGATGGTCACGTCCTGGCTGAAGACACACACGGGGCGGCCGTGGATCGAGCCGGTGCCCGTGATGACGCCGTCGCCGAACGGGCGCCGTTGCTCCATGCCGAACGCGTTGCTGCGGTGGCGCGAGAACTGGTCGAACTCGGCGAAGCTTCCCTCGTCGAGGAGGGCCATGACGCGCTCGCGCGCCGTCATCTTGCCCTTCGCGTGTTGCTTCGCGACGGCCTCGGCCGAACCGGCGTGCACGGCCTCGTCGATGCGCACTCCCAGGTTGGCGATCCGGCCAGCGGTGGTGTGGGGGTCGATCTCCATGCGTGTCACCCTACCCGCGCAGGTCAGCCCGAAGGAGAGTATCACTAGCATTGCGCCGTGCCCGAGATGCCCGACGCTGACACGATTCGCAGCCTGTTGACCTGTTCTGACCTTCTGCCGACGGTGGAGGTCGTAGCGGCGACGGGTTCGACCAACGCGGACCTCGCCGCCCGCGCCCGGGCAGGCGGCCCACCGGGGCTCGTGCGGATCGCGGCCGAACAGACGGCCGGACGCGGCCGCCTCGACCGGACCTGGGTCAGCCCGCCGGGGGCCTCCGTCTCGCTCTCCCTGCTGGTGCGGCCGGAGCCGCTCTTTCCCCAGTGGGGGTGGCTGTCGCTGCTGGCGGGCATGGCTGTCGCCGGCGCCGTCGCCGAGTTCGCACCGTCCGACGCGTCGGTGCGGCTGAAGTGGCCCAACGACGTGCTGATCCGCAGCCGGAAGGTGTGCGGAATCCTGTCGGAGCGGATCGAACGGGCCGACGGCGCCCTCGCGGTCGTCGGGCTCGGCATCAATCTCTCGCTCGCGGCCGACGACCTCCCCGTGCCCACGGCGACGTCGCTGGCCATGGAGGGCATCGTCGCGCCGGTCGACCAGCTCGTCGCGGCCGTCCTCAACCGGTTCGCCGTCCTCTATGGCGAATGGAGCGAACGGGGTGCCCTGCGCGCCGAGTACACGGCTGTCTGTGCCTCGATCGGGGCGCCGCTCAGCATCCAGGTCGACGAGGGGCACCGTGTCACCGGGGTCGGCGACGGTGTCGACGAGTACGGTCGCCTGCTCGTCCGCACCGACGCAGGGGTGCGGGCGTTCGCCGTCGGCGACGTCGTCCACGCACGACTGGACTGAGCACCGGCCCGCTGGGACACGAGGCGTGCCACACTGGTCGCCATGGTGATCAGCAAGGACCAACTCGGCCGGGACGAGAACATCCAGTTCACGGTGCGCACGCATGTCAAGGTGCTCTTCGTACCCGCGTTCGTCCTGATCCTCCTCGGAGCGGCAGTCGGGCTGACGCTCGCGCTGCTGCCCGCCAGCGCGCAGCCCTGGGGTACCTGGGTTGCAGTCGGCCTGGCGGTGATCCTGTTCCTGTGGCTGGTGCTCGCGCCGTTCCTGCGCTGGCTGACCTCGACCTACACGGTCACCGACCGGCGGGTCATCACACGCAAAGGCATCATCAACAAGGTGGGCCACGATCTGCCGCTGCGCCGCATCAACAACGTCAACTACGAGCGCTCGCTGACCGACAGGATGCTCGGCTGCGGGACGCTGATCCTGGAGACGGCGGCCGGCCAGCCGCTGACGCTGCCGGACGTGCCGAACATCGAGCGCGTACACGTCGCCATCACCGAGCTGCTGTTCTCCGTCCACGACGAGTCCGACGACTGACGCATCGCCCAGCCCGGCGGCCTCCGGTTGGTAGGCTGCCCGGGTGACTCGCCGCTACAGCGTTGCCATCGCCGGAGGCGGGCAGCTCGCCCGCATGATGCAGCAGGCCGCGATCTCCCTGGGGATCGATGTGCGCCTGCTCGCGGAGGCCGAGGGGGTGTCCGCCGCGCAGGTCGTGCCCGACACGACCGTCGGTGACTACCACGATCTCGACACGCTCCTGACGTTCGTGGACGGCGCCGACGTCCTCACGTTCGATCACGAGCACGTTCCCACCCGGCACCTCGCCGTCCTCCAGGAGCGGGTGGCGGTGCGACCCGGCCCCGAGGCGCTGGTCTTCGCGCAGGACAAGGCAGCCATGCGGGCCAGGATGACGGAGCTCGGCGTGCCCTGCCCCGCCTTCGAGGTCTGCGGTGACGCGGCCGCGCTGCGGGCGTTCGGCGACCGGCAGGGCTGGCCCATCATCGCCAAGACCTCCCGCGGCGGCTACGACGGCAAGGGCGTCTGGAAACTGGACGGCCCCGACGAGGCGGGCGTCCCGTTCGACGGGCTCGCGGAAACCTCGGCGGGGGAGCCCGTCGTCATCGTCGCGGAGGAGTTCATCGACTTCAGCCGCGAGCTGTCCGCGATCGTCGTCCGCTCGGCGTCCGGTCAGCTCGTCGCCTACCCGGTCAGCGAGACCGTCCAGGAGGACGGCATCTGCGTCGAGACCGTCACCCCTGCGCCGGGGCTCCCGGCCGAGGTGGCCACGGGGCTGCAGGAACTCGCGCTGAAGGTGGCCACCGAACTGGGCGTGGTCGGGGTGCTCGCCGTCGAGCTCATGGAGGCCCGCGACGGACGCATCGTCGTCAACGAGCTGGCCATGCGTCCGCACAACACCGGCCACTGGACCATGGACGGTGCCCGCACCAGCCAGTTCGACAACCACATCCGCGCCGTCCTCGACCTGCCGCTCGGCTCACCCGATCTCCGCGACGACGTCGTCGTGATGCACAACGTGCTCGGCGGCACGGAGCCGGATCTGACCGGCGCGCTCCTGCACGTCTTCGCCCGCGACCGCGACGCCCGCGTCCACCTGTACGGCAAGGACGTGCGTCCCGGCCGCAAGGTCGGTCATGTCACGGTCTGCGGCACCGACCTCGACAACGTGCGGCGCCGCGCCCGGCACTCCGCCCGCTACCTGATGGGAGAAACCGATGAGTGACGCACGCGTCGCGATCCTGATGGGATCCGACTCCGACTGGCCCACCATGGGTGCGGCCGCCACGGCGCTGGAGGAGTTCGGCGTGCCCTACGAGGCGGACGTGGTCTCCGCGCACCGCATGCCCGAGGACATGGTCAGCTACGGCCGATCGGCCCACGAGCGGGGCATCAGGGTCATCATCGCCGGAGCCGGGGAGCGGCCCACCTGCCCGGCATGCTCGCCGCGCTGACGCCGCTGCCCGTGATCGGGGTCCCGGTGCCGCTGAAGCACCTCGACGGCATGGACTCGCTGCTGTCGATCGTGCAGATGCCGTCGGGCGTGCCCGTGGCCACCGTCGCGATCGGCAACGCCCGCAACGCTGGGCTGCTGGCGGTGCGGATCCTCGCCGCATCCGACGACGCGCTGCTGGAGCGGATGCTGGACTTCCAGGAGTCCCTGCGTGATTCCGCCTACGCGAAGGGCGAGGCGGTCCGTTCCGCCGCGCGCGGCTGAGGCGCAACGACAACGGGGGCCGGGTGGATGTCCACCCGGCCCCCGCTTCGCGTACTGGTCGTCAGTTGAAGGTCACGCGCACCACGGCGTGGGCATAGTCGCCCTTGATGGTGCTGACGACGCCGATCGACGACACCGGCTCGAGCCAGGCGCGTGTGTCGGGGGCGCCGCCGTCCAGCATGCTCGAGACGGTCGGCAGAGCGAGCGCGGCGTTGACGTTGACGAACAGGATGCTCCCGGCCTCACCCTCGACGACCCGCTTGAACGAGTCGACGTCACCGATCTTCGTCGCCGGGGCCTTCAGATCTGCGATCTCCTGGCCGACGGCAATGTAGCCGGTGTCACCTTCCTGCCCGAAGGCGATGGTCGGCTCGGGGACCTGGGAGAAGAGGTCGCCCAGCCCGTCGAAGATCTCCTTCTGCTTGGCCGGGTCGTCGCTGCGGAGTACCGCTCCGATGACCGGCTGGTCGTCCGGGTAGTTGAACGAGAATGCGGCCTGGGTGCCGACCAGGGCGGCGAGGTCGTCGGCGCCGTTGATGCCCAGCTCGGTCAGCGAGTCGACCATGCCGTACTGTCCCTCGAGCATGGTCCAGAGCTGGCTGAAGGTGTCGTCGCTGGTGACGGAGCCTGCGACAGCCACGGAGTCGCCGGGCAGGCCACCGACCAGGTCGGACACGCTGCCCGTCGTGGTGGGGGCTGACGGGGCCTGAATCGCCGTGCGAAGCGTCAGCATGTCGTCGGCAACCTGGAGACCCAGGGCGCCATACGCGTCGCGCAACCCGTCGAACTGCGAGGTCTCCACGCCTGAGGTGGCCCCGGCCTCGGCCATCGCCTCTGTGAGGAGCCCGGGAGCGAACCAGACGGTGGCGAGCGAGGAGCCGCCGAGCTCTGCCATGTCGGCCTGGTAGGTGGCGTTGTCGGCGATGGAGCCCGACTTCACCGAATCGGCGCTGAGGGCGTCGTCGTCCGCGACGACCATGACGTTCTCCACGAAGAACACGTTCATGTCGCTCAGATGCTTCTTGGCGAAGTCCTCGGCCTTGCCCTCGTCCTTCGTCTCGATCGCCAGCAGCATCCGGTCGCCGGACTCGGCCTCAGCCAGGCTGTGGACGCCGGACGCCATCGAGTCCCCGAGCCACGGCCCGATCTCGGTGTCGTAGTCGGGGGCGTCGGGATCGGACTGTGCCACCAGCGTGTAGAGGGCCTTCTTGTAGTCCGTGCCGGCTTCATCGAGGTTCCCCTCGGGGAACTTCTCGACGATGGCCTTGAGGGCGAGCTGGTCGGCCACGGCGGGGTTGAGGTTGACCTCGACCACGAGGGCGAGGTCGCCCGGAAGCGCCTTGGCGGCGGCGACGGAGGAGCCGCGGAAGAACGAGAGCCCGAAGACCACACCGCCGGCGATCAGCGCCAGTGCCAGGACGCCGGCGATGATCGCCGGAACCTTCGACTTCTTCTTCGGGGGCTGGCTCTGGGGGCCGTAGCCGGGCTGGCCCTGGGAGCCGAAGTTCTGCTGACCCTGCGAGGGGTAGCCGGGCTGGCCCTGGGGGCCGTAGCCGGGCTGGCCCTGGGGACCGAAGTTCTGCTGACCCTGCGAGGGGTAGCCGGGCTGGCCCTGGGGACCGAAGTTCTGCTGACCCTGCGAGGGGTAGCCGGGCTGGCCCTGGGGACCGAAGTTCTGCTGACCCTGTGCCGGGTAGCCGGGCTGGGACGGCGGCTGACCGGGGCCGCCGTTCGGGGACCATGGCTGCTGCGGGGGCTGTGACCCCTGCTGCCATCCGGAATTGGGGGCGTCTGACTCACTGTCGTCTCCTCGTACCTGGACTGAGCCTGTCTAGTGTAGGTGGAGCGGGGGCCAGGAGAGATTCGTGAAGGGTGGGGCGCCAGACACCCGCAGAAAACAGACTGCAAACTCTTGAACTCGTAATCGCTCGGATGTACAATTAGTTATGAGTTTGTCCGACCACACCAACACCCTGCTCCGCTGGGAAGAAGCAGCGGAGCGTGCGGGTGTGATCGCCGGGCAGTTGGCCCAGCTGAACAACGAACTCATCGCCCTGACCGCAGAAGTTCTCGACACTTTCACCTGGGCCGAGAACGGCATCCAATCCCCCGAACACTGGCTCAGCGTCATGTGCGCGACGTCTCCGGCGCGGGCCCGTGACATTGTCGCGATCGCCCGCCGCCGCGGCGAGTTCCCCGTGCTGGAGGAGAAGATGGCCGCCGGGACCGTGAGTCTGGACCAGATGACCGTGGTCGCCCGGAATGTTCCCGCTGAATACAGCGACGCGGTCTCCGTGTTTGTTGAGCATGCCACGGTGCAGCAGCTGCGTCGGGCGTTGCCGAAGTACGGCTTCGAGGAACCGCCTGACGAGTACGAAACGCCGAGGCCCGGCCCGTCTGGGGATGAGGGGCCTACGCTGCAGATGGGCACGCTGGGGGGCCGGTTCCAGCTGCGCTACGAAGCCGACGCCCTCGAAGGAGCCCTGGTCGAACAAGCCCTCCGCGAAGCGAAAGACGCCCTGTTCACCGCCGGTCACGCCGAGGCCACGTTCGCTGATGCGATCCTCGAGGTCGCGTCCCGCTCACTGTCCACGGTTGAATCGGGGTCACGCCGGCAGCATTACAAGGTCCTGGTCCACCTCGAAGCCGATGGCAAGGGCTGGATCAACAAGCAGGGCGCTCTCCCCGGACATCTGGTGGAGCGGATCACCTGCGACGGCACCATCCGACCCGTCTGGCTGAAGAACGCGTCACCGGTGTCGGTAGGACGATCCATGAGGATCGTCCCCGACCGCACCCGCAAACTCGTCGAGGATCGTGACGGTGGCTGCCGGTACCCCGGCTGCCCCGTCACCCGGTTCCTCGAGAATCACCACAAGCGCCACTGGAGCAAAGGCGGGGCCACCGATATCGATGAGTTGATCTCGTTGTGTACGCATCATCATCGGGAACATCACCGGGGTGAGTTCACGATCGAGGGGAATCCGAACCGGCCCGACGGGTTGGTGTTCAAAGCGAGATATGGCTGGGAGATCGAGCCGCATATTCCGGATCCTGTTCCGCCGCCGCGTCATGCTCCGCCGGATCAGCAACCCGTTCGGGGCTGGACCATGGACTCCACCTTGTATCTGCGCCCCAACAAGGACTCGGCACCCACCGACACATACTGAGCTGTCCTTCGTCCTTCGACAGGCTCAGGCGCTCCCTGAGGAGCCCTCGTTCCGGATCCTGAGCTTGTCGAAGGGCACAACCTCCTCAGGGACCTGCCGCGCGTCACTTGCGGTACTTCTCCAGCGACGTCGTGTCGCCGGCAGCGAGCGCCGCGAACACCCCGCCTGCGGCCTGCTCGTCCCAGATCATGACCGAACCGACGTCGGTGCGGGCATCGGCATCCGAGACCGGCACCATCAGCGAGATGCCGCGGCCGGTCATGACGCTGAGGAAGCCGACGCCGACCTGGGCCACCTCCACGATGCCGGTGTCCTCGCCGCGGGCGAGGGAGCGGGCTGCCGCCTGGTTGACGTTCCAGTACCGGACCGGATTCAGCAGCGTCATGGGGGAGACGACCTCGCGGCCGATCGCGCCGATGACCTCCCGCTGCCGGCCCATGCGGCCGATGTCGCCGGTCTTGTCCGACTTGCGCATGCGGACGTACCCCAGCGCCGTGACCCCGTCGACCTGTTGGCATCCGGCCTTCATGGACAGGTGCGCGTCTTTGTCGTCGAAGTCGAACTTCGGGCACACCTCGATGCCGCCGACGGCGTCGACGACGTCGACCACTCCTGCGAAGCCGACCTCGAGGTAGCCGTCGAGCCGGACGCCGGTGTTGTGCTCGATGGTCTCCACCAGCAGGGGAGCGCCTCCGAAGGCGAAGGCGGCATTGAGCTTGTTGCGTTTGCGGCCGGGGATCTCGACCAGCGAATCACGGGGGAGGGACAGGAGCACCGGATCGCCCACCGTCGGCATGTGGAGCAGCATCATCGTGTCGGTGCGTCGACCCTCGGTGGAGCCGGTGCCCAGCAGGGCCCTCTCCTCGTCCGTCAGATCCTCCCGCGAGTCGGATCCGACCAGCAGCACGGTCGTGCCGGGCTGGTCGGCGGGGCGCTCGCCCGCCGAGGCGGCATCCACCCTGGTGCCGGAGAACCAGGCGAACGCGGGTGCGCCGACCAGGAAGAGAACCCACACCAGGAAGAGCGTGCCGATCACGCGCATCACCGGACGGCGACGGCGACGGGTGCGCTTCGCCGGGGGCGGAGGCGCGGGCGGCGGCTGGAACGAGACCGGCTGCTGCGGGGCCGGCGGTTGGTGCGGAGGGCCGCCTGCAGGTCCGGTCTTCCGGCCCCGGTAGGGGCGGTCCAGTGCGGCGGCGTCGGCCGGACGCAGGATCGCGGTGTGCTCCGGTTCCGGCTCCGGCTCCTGGCCCCTGCGGTAGAGCCAGTCCATGTCATCTGGGTGGGTCATGACACCTCCTCGCCCGTTCAGCGTACCGAGGTGTCCCGAACCGGGTCTTTCCGGCGTGGCGTGGCTGAAGGCGCCCCGCGCCTGCGTGAGACTGGCACCTGCCGTGAAAGGAGCCCCCGTGACTCAAGCCCCGCTCGCCGAGGCGAACGCCGTCCGTTCGCGCCGGGCAGTCGGCTTCGTCGTCATGTCGGCGCTGCTGCCGGGCTCCGTCCAGTCCTTCGCCGGTAACCGGGCCATCGGTCGCTGGGCGACCCGGATCTTCGGCAGCGCCCTGGTGCTGGTGCTGCTCATCGGGCTCGGCCTCCTGATCCTCCGCGGGCCGACCCTCGGATTCCTGCTGACGCCGGCAGTCGCGCTGCTGCTGCGGATCGGCCTGTGGATCCTGTTCGGCGCCTGGGTGCTGCTCCTCCTCGACTCGTGGCGGCTGGCCCGCCCCCTGCGCCTGCCGCGGCGGCCGCGACTGCTCCTGACCGTCTCGGTGCTGGTGATGGCGCTCCTCGCAGGCGGGGTCACCTCGGTGGCGTCCACCGCGCTGGTGGGCGCGGGCAACGTCGGCGAGGTGTTCAGCGGCGGGGGCGACTCGGAGGTCAAGGCCGGGCGCTACAACGTCCTGCTGCTGGGCGCCGACGCCGGCGCAGGCAGGGAGGGGCTGCGCCCCGACTCCATCAACGTCGCCTCGATCGACGCCGAGTCCGGGCGCGCGATCCTTTTCGGGCTCCCGCGCAATCTGCAGCGCGTCCGCTTCCCGGAGTCGTCGCCGCTGCGCGAGCTGTACCCGGACGGTTTCGTCTGCGAGGACGGCGCCTGCATGCTCAACGGCGTCTACACGCTCGGCTCGGAACACGCTGACCTGTACCCCGGCAAGGACGCCGGCCTCGAGGCCATGAAAGAGGCCGTCGGAGAGACCCTCGGCCTCGAACTGAACTACTACGCCATGGTCGACATGGCCGGCTTCTCCAGCCTCATCGACGCCATGGGCGGCATCCGGCTCGACATCGGCAAGCCGATCCCCATCGGCGGTGTCGGGTCGAAGATCTCCGGCTACATCGAACCCGGCGAGAACGTGCTGCTCGACGGCTACCACGCCCTCTGGTTCGCCAGGTCGCGAGCCGAGAGCAGCGACTACGAACGGATGCTGCGGCAGAAGTGCGTGATGTCGGCGATGGTGGCGCAGCTGGACCCGTTCACCGTCGCCACCCGCTTCGTCGACCTCTCGGAGACGGGGGCCAACATCCTCAGCACCGACGTCGGCCGTGGCGAGATCGCCACGCTCGCGGAACTCGCGCTCAAGACGAAGGACCTGCCGATCGCGGCCGTCAACTTCGCGCCGCCCCTGATCGTGGCCGCCGAGCCGGACTTCGGTCTGATCCGAGAGACGGTCCGGCAGCGGATCGAGGAGTCCGACGCGCTGGAGGAGCAGACGGCGAAGACCCCGAGCCCCGCCCCCTCCGCCGGTGGCAGCGTGGACCCCGGGACGACGTCGCCGGCGCCGAGCCAGACCGCGAGCACCCCGGCTCCGACGGGTGGCGGGTCCGCGTCCGTCGAGCCCAGCCCCACCGCCGACACGGACGAACAGCCGACGCAGACCGGAGACCTCGGGGCCGTGTGCTCCGTCAGCGGCTAGTCACTAGAGTGAGCCGCGCATCGCAAGGAGGTCCCGTGCAGCCCAGTGTCAGCGTGGTCATGCCGATCCGCAACGAGGAGCGTCATCTGCGCGCCGCCGTGGAGCGGGTGATCGACCAGCACTACCCCGGAGACCTCGAGGTGGTGCTCGCCGTTGCACCCAGCGAGGACCGCACCGCCGACATCGCAGCAGAACTCGCCGCCGCGGACCCCCGGATCGTCGTCGTCGACAACCCCGCCGGGCACACCCCCGTGGGGCTCAACCTCGCCATCGCGCGCGCCGCCCATGACATCATCGTGAGGGTCGACGGCCATGGGGAACTCAGCCGCGACTACATCGCCACCGCGGTGCGCCTCCTCGAGGAGACAGGGGCAGGCAACGTCGGCGGTCTCATGGACGCCCGGGGCACCGGGCCGCTCTCGGAAGCGATCGCGGCGGCGTACAACTCCCGCTTCGGCCTCGGCGGCGGCGGGTTCCACCTGGCCGACACACCCGCCGGACCAGCCGACACCGTCTTCCTGGGCGTCTTCCGGCGTTCCGCCCTAGCTGACGTGGGCGGCTTCGACGAGACGCTACAGCGGGCGCAGGACTGGGAGCTCAACTACCGGCTCCGCACCGCCGGCCACCTCGTCTACTTCTCCCCGGCCCTGCGCGTCGCGTACCGGCCGCGGGACTCCTTCGGGGCGCTTGCCCGGCAGTTCTACCGGACCGGGCAGTGGCGCCGCGAGGTTGCCAGACGACACCCGGAGACACTCTCCCTCCGCTACCTGGCGCCCCCGGTCGCCGTCTCGGCCATGGGAGCCGGGATCGTGGGCGGAATCGTGGGTCTCGTGCTGCGCAACCGCCTCCTGACCGGGCTGTTCATCGTCCCGCTCACCTACCTGCTGTTCCAGGGCGTGGCCACCGCCACCATGACCGGACTCAGCCCCGCAGCGCGGCTGCGTCTGCCCGCGGTGCTCGCAACCATGCACATCGCCTGGGGGCTCGGATTCCTGGTCGGAGTGCGGTCCGAAGACCGCGGCTGAGACCGACACACCCCAGGTGGGAGCGCTCGCCCACTCATGCCAAGATGGGGGCATGCAGGTGCCCGAGGATCAGCAACAGCCCACCGGAGCGGCCGCTGCTACCCAGGTCCTTGTGCAGGCGCAGCGGCTGGCCGAACGGCTCCGTGCTGAGGCCGAGTCGGAGGTCGAACAGCTCCGGCAGGAGCGGCTCGCGATGGAGCGGGCCAGGGACGAAGCCGCAGGCGAACTCCAGTTCGTCCGACACCGTCTGGCCGAGGCCGAAGCGGACGCCCAGCGCATCCTGACTGAGGCGACGGGCGCGTCCGGCGCCCTCGCCGAGCGTGCCCAGACGATGGCCGACGAACTCATCGCGGAGGCGCGCGCCGAGGCCGCGGCCCTCACGCAGGAGGCGCGGCGTGCTGCGGAGTCGGAGACGCAGGCTGCGGAGGCCGCCGCCGCCCGCCTGATCGACGATGCGACGGCGCGGGCCGAGCTGCAGCGCACCGAGGCTGACGTCGCCCGCGCTGTGCACGACTCCGAGCTTGCCGCCGAGCGGTCCGCCCACGACGAGGCGCTGCGGGAGGAGGCCGAGACGGCCGCGGCTGAACGTGGCGCGCTCACGGCCACGGCCACGGCCGAGGTGGAGCAGCAGCGTGCCGCAGCTGCCCGTGACGTCGAGGCAGCTGGCGTCGAGGCCGAGGAGCTTCGCGCCGCGGCCGCCCGTGATGCCGAACGTCTCCTGGCCGAGGCCCACCGTGACGCCCAGGAGCAACTCGCTGACGCCGCAGCCCAGCTCGAATGGGCCCGTGGCACCGTCGCGGGACTCGTCGACGGCACGCGGGCCGATATCGCGAGGCAACGGCGTGAGGCGCATCTGGGGCTAGCGGCGCGGGCCAGAGACGCCAGGTCAAAGCTGAGCGATACCGTCAGCCGCACGGTCGACGTCGCCCGCCGCCGCCTCCGGGCCGCGGAACTCGACGCCGCCGACGTCCGGGCCCGAGCCGACGCGGAACTCGTCGCGGCGAACCAGCACGGACAGCGCACCCGCGAGGCGGCCGAGGCCGCTGCCGCCGACCTGATCACACGCGCGGAACGCGAGGCGGCAGCCATCACTGAGCGGGCCGAGGCGCGCATCGCCAACGCGGAGTCCACCGCCGCGATGGTGCGGGCGTCGATGGCCGATGAACTCGACCGGACCCAACGTGCCGCCTACGAGCGAGCCCGCTCGACCCGCGAAGAGGCAGTCGCGCTGCTGTCCAGCGCGCGGGAGGACTCGGCGGCGCTGCGCAGCCAGGCACAGGAGATGCTCGATGCGGCGCGGGCCGAGGTCGAGGGTCTTGCCCGTCGGCGCGACGACATCACCTCCCAACTCAACAACCTGTCCGGCGTCATCGAAGCGCTCGCCGTCACCGGACCCAGCACCCAGGATGAGGAAAACTAGATGAGCCCCACCTTCCGCACCGTGCTCCGCGGCTACGAGCCCGCCCAGGTCGACGCCGAGCTGGAGACGCTCCAGCAGGCCCTCGAATCAGGGCGCAACGAGCTCGGCGAACTCACCGTCCAGTACAAGGAGGCGCAGCAGCGCGCCGCCGAGCTCGAGGCACGACTGGCGGAGGTGACGGCCCGGGCAGAGGAGGCCGCACGTGCCAAGAGCATGGCCACCCGCCCGTCGTTCGTCGATCTCGGCGAACGGGTCGGGCAGATCCTGACGTTGGCCGAGGACGAGGCGGCTGACCTGAAGCGGAAGGCCGCCGAGGACGTCGCCCGCATGACCGAAGAGGCCACCCGCAAGGCGCAGGTCGTCGCCGCCGACGCCGACCGCTACGCCATCGACACCCGCAGCGCCGCCGAGGCCGACGCCGAGGCGCGGCTCGCCGGTGCCGAGCGCCGCGCAGGAGAGCTCGTCGACCACGCCGTCGCCGAGGCCAACGCCCGCCGCGAGGAGGGTGAGGCGGTCTACGAGTCGCAGCAGGCCCGCGCCGCGCAGGCCGCCGCCGACTTCGAGCGGACCCTGGGGGAGCGGCGCGACGCAGCCGCCGCCGATTTCGAGGTCGTCATGTCGCAGCGCGAGGCCCAGCTGGCCGCCGCGGAGGAGAACCTGCGCGCCTCGGAGAACGAGGCGCTCCGACTGGTCGCCGACGCCGGCAGCCAGGCCGAGGCCGTGCGTGCCGCCGCCAAGCGGGAGGCCGAGGACCTGGTGGCTGAGGCCCGCACCAAGGCCGAGCGGATCCGCCGCGACTCCGATCGTGAGCTCGCCGCTGTCACTCAGCGGCGCGACTCCATCACCGCCCAGCTCGCCAACGTCCGCCAGATGCTGGCGACCCTCGGCGGCGGGGCCGTGCTGGCCGCCGTCGAGCCGGAGCCCGAGGCGCCGGTCGAGGAAGAGAAGCAGGACGACGTCGACGAGACCGTGGTCGAGGCCGACGACGAGGAGCAGTCCGCCGGGGCCTGAGGCGAACGGCCCTCACCGCTCCGGTACCGTGCCTCCATGCGATTTGTCGTGATCATGGCCGGCGGAGCCGGCACCCGCCTGTGGCCGCTGTCGCGTCAGGGGCGGCCGAAGCAACTGCTGGAGATCGTCGATGGGAAGTCGCTGCTGCGGCTCGCCTACGAGCGCGTCAGCTCGCTGGTGCCCGACGACCGGATCCTCGTCTGCACCGGCCGGGTCCACGCGGATGACGTCGCGGCCCAGCTCCCGGAGCTGGCCGCCGGCAACATCCTGGGCGAACCGGAGGGCCGTGACTCGCTCAACGCGGTGGCCTGGTCGGCCGCCGAGGTCGCCCGGCGCGACCCTGACGCCGTCGTGGCCATGGTCACCGCCGACCAGGTGATCACGCCCGTCGACGAGTTCGCCCGCTCGCTCGACGTCGCGTTCACCGTCGCCGAGGCACACGACGACGCCCTGGTCACGCTGGGCGTCGTGCCGACCTCGCCGCACACCGGCTACGGCTACCTGCACAAGGCCGACGAACTGCCCGGGTTCCCCGGCGTGCACGCCGTCGCCGAGTTCAAGGAGAAGCCCAGCGCCGAGGTGGCCGAACGGTACGTCGCCAGCGGCGAATACTGGTGGAACGCCGGCATGTTCGTGTGGCGGGCGGAGACTCTGCTCGGCCAGCTCGACGAGCTCCTGCCCCGCACCGCCGACACCGTCCGGCAGATCGTCGCGGAACCCGAGCGCCTCGATGAGCTGTTCCCGACCCTGCAGAAGATCTCCGTCGACTACGCCGTCATGGAGCCCGTCTCGCAGGGGGCGACCGGTGCCCGGGTCGTCAGCGTGCCGCTGGCCATCGACTGGCGCGACGTCGGCGGCTACCTGTCGCTGGCCGACCTCCTGTCCACCGACGAGAACGGCAACCGCGTCGACGGCCGCACCGTCACGCTGGGCTCGTCCGGCTGCATCGTCGTCAACACCGCAGGCCCCGCCCATCTCGTTGCCACGCTCGGCCTCCGCGACACGCTCGTCGTCGCCACGGGCACGGCGACGCTGGTCGCCGGGCTGGGGGAGACGGAGCGGGTGAAGGAGCTGGTCGAGCTCGTGCGAACCCGGGTTGGGGCAGAATTTGCCTGACCGGCGGAGGGAGCAGGCGATGACCACGTCCCGCAGCGTCGACGTCGCCACCGGGGCGATCGTCGGCGTGCTGATCGTCGCGGGCATAGCCGAGACGGCGGCCGCAGTCGCCGGCGTCGTCACCGGCTACGGCCCACGGAGCGCGCTGGCGCTGGCCCAGCCCGCTGCGCTGCTCGGGCCCACCCTGGCCGTCGTCGTCGCTTCCCATGGCGGGCGGGTGGCCAGGATCGCGGCCCTCTTCGCCGCGGTTGCCGCGCTGGCCGTCCGGATCGGGGGCGCCGTGCTGCTCACCCGCGCCCGGTGGGCCGGGGACATGGCCGACGTCGTCAGCGCCGTCGCCGGGTGTCTCGTCGGGCTCGCGCTGGTCGCCTGGGCCCTGGTCAGGGTGCAGCGCAACCGTGACCTGGCCACGGCGCAGCCGGAGCCGGCGCGCTATCCGGGGCACGAACTGATCGGGGTGGTCGAGCCTCCGCAGTCAGCGTCGCCGGGCCCCGCCGTCTCCCCATCGACCCCGGTCGCGGCGCCGCAGCCCGCGTCCCACGGTCAGTGGAGGACGGCGACCACGCCGTGGCCCCGCGCCGACGAGGACGATCCCCACGGCACCCTGATCCGGCCTCCCCGTCGCTGATCTGCGCAATACTGCCTATCCACTTGACCGATCAAAACCACTCGTGTGTAATTCAGCCAGAAGGGAGGGGTCGAGCATGGACGACGCGTGGCAGCTTTTAGCTGACGACGGCGCATTCGCCTGGCAGGCGGAAGCACTCTGCGCCCAGACCGATCCCGAGGCCTTCTTCCCCGAGAAGGGCGGCTCCACCCGCGACGCCAAGCGCGTCTGCCAGGGCTGCACCGTCCGCGATGAGTGCCTCGAGTACGCACTGGCCCACGACGAGCGCTTCGGCATCTGGGGCGGGCTGTCCGAGCGTGAACGCCGCAAGCTGAAAAAGGCGGTCGGCTGACCGCGCTGGTAGTGTCGGAGCCCTGTCTGGACCGACTGGAGGACCAGTGACCGAAGAACCGCAGCACGGGGCCCTCGACGACCTCTGGTCGTGGATCGACCAGGAGGACTCGGTATTCGACGTCCCCGCTGTGCCACCCTCCGACGTGACCGCAGTGATGGTCGTCACCGACGCCGCGGAATGGTTGCCGAGGCAACTGCACGCGCTCGAGCGACTCGACCCGCGCCCCGGAACCATCATCGCCGTCGATGCCGCCTCCACCGACGACTCCCTCGCGCTGCTGCAGGCCGCCCACGAGGACGGCGTGCTGACCCGCGTCGTGGAAGCCGGGGAACGGGTCGCCTTCGGCGCTGCGGTGGAACTGGCCCTGACCGACACCGAACCGGAATGGCTCTGGCTGCTGCACGACGACTCCGCCCCCCACCAGGGAGCGCTGGGGGAGTTACTCGAGGGGGCCCGCCGCGCCGACGTCGTCGTCCCGAAGCTCCTCCAGCCCAAGCGACGCAACTACCCGGAGACGCTGGCCGAGGCCGGACAGACCATCACGGGCGGGGGGCTGCGGGTTCCGCTGGTCGAGGTCGGCGACATCGACCAGGGCCAGCTGGAGTCGACCGAGGTGCTCGGCGCCTCCACGGCCGGGCTGCTGATCCGCGGAGAGGTGTGGCGGGAGGTCGGCGGGCTGGCGCCGGAGCTGCCTCGTCACCGCGACGGCGTCGAGTTCGGCTGGCGGGTCAACGGACACGGCTACCGGGTCCTGACCTGGCCTGAGGCGGCCCTCAACCACCTCGAGGCGGGTCGCACCGGGCTGCGCCCCCACGACGAACACCCCCATGTCGCGGACCGGGTGGCCGCGCTGCGGATCGCCGCGGCCCGCGGTGCACGGCGCGGCACGCTGGGCGTCGCCTCCGTCCTGCGCGCCGCCGGCTTCCTCATCGCCAAGAGCCCCGGCCATGCCGCCGCCGAGCTGCGGGCCCTGCGCCGCTACGGGGCGGATCCGGCGTTGCTGGACGCGCTGCGCGCACGCATCCCCGAGGAGGACGTGACCCCGCCGGAGCTCCTGCCGCAGCGGCTGTGGCCGCTCCGGCACGCCCTCGACAGGTTCGGCGGCGGTGTCGCTGAGCGCTACCGCGACCTCGCCGACTCCCCGCCCGCCGCCTCCATCGACGAGCTGACCGGTGACGACTTCGCCGGCGGCGTCACCGAGCGGCGCCGCGTGCCGGCGCCCGCCATCCTCTTCGGCGTGCTGATCGTAGCCGCACTCGTGGCGGGACGCACCCTGTTGGGCCTTGGCCCCGTCTCCGGCGGGGGCCTGCTGCCCGCACCCGGGAGCTTCGGCGCGGCCTGGAACGCCTATCTCACGGGCGACGCCCCCTGGCTGGGGTTCGCCTCGATCGCCTCCCTGGCCGGGCTCGGGTTCCCCGGCTGGTTCGCATTCCTCGCGCTGCTGACGACGCCTCTGCTGGCCGCGGGGGCGGTGCTGTCGCTGATGCGGCTCCTCGACGTCCCGGGCGTGCCCGCCGCCGTCATCAGTGCCTGCTGGGGTGGAGGGGTGATCCTCCTGGGTCTCGTGACGGCCGGCGATGTGACCGGCATGACCCTCGCCGTCGTCGGGCCGCTGCTGGCGCGCTCCGTGATCCGGATCGCGAGCTCGGATGCGACCGGGCGGAGCGGCTCCGTCTCCCGGCCGGTGCCGCGCTCTGGCTCACCATCGCCAGCGCCGTCTGGCCCGCCGCGCTCCTCTTCGCCACGCTGCTCGGCGGCTGGGCGCTGCTGCGTCACCGCGGCCGCGTGGCGGAGGTCCTCGTCGCGCTGCTCCCCGCCTGGGCCTTCCTGGCGCCCTGGCTGCCGACGCTGGCCCGCCACCCCGGTCGGCTCCTCACCGGCGTCGACCCGTTGGCCTGGCCCGAGATTCCGCCCGCCTCCTACGCGCTGCTGATCGGCCGCATCCTGCCCTCCGGGCTGCCGCTGTGGGCGAACGTGGCCTTCTTCGCGATCATCGGAGTGGTGGCCGCGGTCGCCATCGGCAGGCTGCACGGGTGGCGGATGTGGGTCGCCGTCTCCCTCGTGGCCGGCCCGCTGCTGCTCGGCACCGTCCTGTCCCGGCTCACCGTCGGCCTCGACGGCGGGGTGGCCCGTCCCCTGCTGTCGCCGTGGGCGCTGCTGGCGCTGGCCGCCATGCTGGCCCCTGTCGCCTGGCAGGCCGGGCGCCGCCCCGCCGGCACCCGGTGGGCGCAGATCGCGCTGGGCGCCGCCGCGGCCGTCGCGATCGGATCCTGGGCCGTCGTCGGCTTCGCGGGTCCCGTGGAATCGCGCACGAGCGAACTGCCCGGATACGTCCGTGACGTGGTCGTCTCCGAGCGGGACTCGCGGGTGCTGCTCGTCGATCTCGGCTCCGACGGCACCGTCTCCTGGAACATCGTGGACTCCCGTCGACCGCAGTGGGGCTCCGGCGAGACCGATCCGGCCGGCGGCTTCTCCGAACAGTTCAGCGGCATCGCCACCTCACTCGCGACCGATGCGCCGCCCGCCGATCTGGCGGAGCGGCTGCGACTCCTCGGCGTCTCCCACCTGTGGCTGCGCGGCTTCGAACCCCAGCAGCGCTCCACCGTCGACAACCTCGAGGGCCTGCTGAGCGCCCCCACCGGCGGGGCCGCCACCGTCTGGACCGTCACGGACAGCCCCGCCCGGGCGTTCCTCGTCGGCGTCGACGGCTCCTACCTGCCGATCGTCGACAACGTGGTCCCCGACGGGGCCGCGGACAGGACGCTCTGGCTGGCGGAGGAACCAGGTGCGTCGTGGACCGCCAGCGTCGACGGCCGGACGCTCGACGTGACGTCCGGCCCCCGAGCGCCGAATACGACCTGCAACTGATCGGGTTCACCCTCGGTGCCGACGGCGGAGAGCTGGAGTTGGAGCCTGTGACGCACGACTGGCGCTTCGGCTGGCATCTGCTGATCGGGCTGGGCCTCATCGTGCTGGCTGCGCCGAGCCTCGGCGGTGCCGGTGGAGCCAGGAGAGGGGCGAACTAATGCGCCGCATCATCATGAGCTTCGTCTCGCTCGCCGTCGTGGTCGGGGCGGCCTTCGGGCTGACCTTCATCACGCCGCTCCGCCGTCCACCGGCCGCGGCCGTCGACCTGCCCCGCACCACGGAGCAGGTCTGCCCCACCGCAGGAACGGTCCTCAGCGTCGGCGAGGGGGACCTCACGCACGCCGCCATCGGCGGCGCCCCGGTGACGGCGCGCGCGACGGGATCGTTCCAGGCCGAGGCGCCGGTCCAGCTGCGCGGCGAGGCGCCCCTTGTTGCCGGCGTCGTCGGGTCGGGCACCCCGCAGACCTATGCCGCCTGTGCCTCCCCGGCCACCGAGGCCGTGCTGCTGGTCGCCGACCCGGCGACCACCGAGCTGAGCCTCATCAACAGCGACACCGGGGAAGCGGCCGTCGACCTGACGCTGCTCGGGCCCGAGGGTGAACTGACGCCCGTCGGAGCCAGGGGCATCGCGATCGCACCGGGCGTGACGCGGAAGGTGGCCCTCTCCGTGCTGGCCCCTGCCGGGCCCGTCGGCGTCCTCGTCACCGCCAGCCAGGGGCGGGTAGCCGCGACCCTGGTGAACGTCGAGGGGCGCCCCGCGACCGTCGCGGTGGCCGCGGACACCGCCACCGACCATGTGATCCCCGCGGTGCCGGCGGCCGCCGACGCGGCGCGCCTCCTGCTGACGAACCCGACCGAGAACCGGCTGGAGGTCTCCGTCGAGGCGCTCGGCACGGGCGGACGCTACGTGCCGGCAGGCGCCAGCGACATCTCGCTGCCCGCCATGTCCACCGTCGCCGTCGACCTGACCGGGGCACTGTCGGGGGAGGCCACCACGATCCTGGTGCACGCCGACGCGCCCATCGGCGCAGCAGTGCTGACCCGCACGGGCTCCGGCGCGCCCGCCACGCTGACGGCGCGGGAACCGTCCGCCAGGCTGGGCGTCGCCACGCCCGGTTCCGGCTCGCTGCTGCTGTCCAACCCGCAGGCCGCGCCGGCGGCGGTGCAGGTCGTCTTCGCCGACGCCCCGGCCATCGAGGTCACGGCGCCGGCCGGAGCCACGACGGCAGTGGCTGTGCCAGAGGGGGAGTCGGTGCTTGTCGCGGTCGTGGCGGACAGGGACATCGTCGCTGCCGTCGCCGTGCCGGCCACCGGCATCGTGGTGCCGCTGGCACGCAACGAGGTGGAGCCGCAGGACCCGGGCACCGTGCAGCTGGATCCTGGGCTGCGCTGACGCGCAGCGTCAGTCGTCCCACCCCTCCTCGCCGCCGAGCTCGGCGATGCTGCGCCCCGTCAGCGCGCTGAGCTGCTCGACGATGGTCTGGTGGACCAGCCGACGCAGCTCGCCGCGCGATGTCGCCCGCAGCTCCAGCGGCCTCTCGAAGATCACGATCTGCGCCCGACGGCCCCGCGTCGGTTCCAGGGCGGCGGACAGCGGCACCCGTTCACCCGACCAGGCGACGTTCAGGTTCGGGACCTCCTCGACGCCGACCACGACGCCGGTGAGGGCGTCCGGGGCTGCAACGCCGATGAGCGCCATCGCCTCGGTGACGCAGCTGTTGAAGAAGTCGACCCGGCTGGGGCGTTGCAGTGGCACCGGGCGCCCCGACAGGGGATTGGGCGCAGCCAGTGGCCCGCGGATCCCGCGGCCATGTCGGTCTCGTGAGCGTGGCATGCCGCAACTCTAGTGAAGGGTCGGCTAGGTTGCGCTGGTGCGTACCTGTTCCCGGACCGCCTGCCGAGCACCCGCGGTGGCGACGCTGACGTTCGTGTACGTCGATTCCACCGCCGTGCTGGGGCCGCTGTCGATCGAGCCGGAGCCTGGCGCCTACGACCTGTGCCTCCGCCATGCCGAGCGCACGAGCGTGCCCCAGGGGTGGCAGGTCCTCAAGCTTCCCCTCGACGGCAGACCGGACTCCGCGGTGCCCCCGTCCGACGACCTGATGGCGCTGGCGGACGCGGTGCGCGCCATCGGCCTGCGCTACGACGACCCGCAGCCGACGGCGACGGCACCGACACCGCCCGCCGACCTGCAGGAGCGGGGCCGAGGTGGGCACCTGCGGCTCGTGGGCACCGACGACTGATCCGCGGCCGGTAGTCTTGGCTGGTGCTTGATCCAGTCATCTTCAAGGCCAACGACATCCGCGGCGTCGTCACCGGCGACGCACCCGAGTGGGACCTCACCGGCGCCAGGCAGCTCGGCGCGGCGTACGTGGGGCTGCTGGATATCGATGAGTTCGTGCTGGGCCGTGACATGCGGGTGCTCGGTGCCGAACTGGCCGCCGCCTTCATCGACGGGGCCCGCCGCGCCGGCGCCTCCGTCATCGACCTCGGCCTGACGTCGACCGACGAACTGTGGTTCGCGTCCGGCTGGCGCCGCCTTCCTGGGGTGCAGCTGACCGCCAGCCACAACCCTGCGGCCTACAACGGCATCAAGTTCTGCCTCGCCGACGCCCGCCCCGTCCCGCCCGACTTCATGGAGCGGCTGCGTGACCGCGCCGCCGACGTCGTCATCGGCGACGAGGTGCGCGGCGGCTACCGGACGCTCGACGCGCTGGCCGCCTACGCCGACCGGCTGGGGGAGCTGGTCCCGCAGCGCGGCGACCGCGGCCTGACGGTGGTCGTCGACGCAGGCAACGGCATGGCGGGCCACACGGCCCGCACCGCGCTGGCCGGCCGGTCCCTCGAGCTCATCGGCCTGTACCTCGACCTCGACGGCACCTTCCCCAACCACCCCGCCAACCCGCTGGAGCCGGAGAACCTCGTCGACGCGCAGCGCGCCGTCCTTGAACACGGCGCGGACCTGGCTCTCGTCTTCGACGGGGACGCCGACCGCTGCTTCATCATCGACGAGACCGGTGCCGTCGTCGACCCGTCCGTGGTCACGGCCATGATCGCGGTGGCCGAGCTGGCCAGGCATCCCGGCGCGACCATCGTCACCAACACCATCACGTCGCGCTGCGTCGCGGAGGCCGTCGAACGGGCGGGCGGGCGGATCGTCACGTCCCGGGTCGGGCACACGTACGTGAAGGCGTTGATGGCCCAGGAGGACGCCGTCTTCGGCGGCGAACACTCCGCCCACTACTACTTCCGCGAGTTCTGGTCCGCCGACACCGGCATGCTGGCGGCCCTGCACGTCATCGAACTGCTCCGCGAGTCGGGCCGGCGGCTGTCGGAGCTGGCCGCGGTCTACGACGGCTACGCCCGCTCCGGCGAGATCAACTCCACCGTCGCCGACGCCGCGGCGTGTCAGGAGAGGGTGTCCGCCGCCTTCGCCGGCCGCGCCACGGCCGACGATGTCGACGGGCTGACGCTCCGCGACGAGGCGGCCGGCTGGTGGGTCAACCTGCGGCCCAGCAACACCGAACCCCTGCTCCGGCTCAACGTCGAGGCCCGCGACGAGGCCACCATGACCGCGCTCCGCGACGAGACCCTCGCGCTGGTCCGCGGCTGACGCCCACCTGTGCACCACCGTCACGCGATAGGCTCGCAACCACCACCCCAGGAGGATCCATGGCAGACGATCAGCTGCAGCTCTCGCCCGAGTTTCTGTCCATCGCGGCCTGCCCCGCGTGTCACGCCAAGTTCGCCGTCGACTACGACGCGCAGGAACTGGTGTGCACGAACCAGGCGTGCGGACTGGCCTATCCGGTGCGCGACCAGATCCCCGTGCTGCTGATCGACCAGGCCCGCAGCACGCTGTGAACAGGCCGATGTTCGACGACTCGCTCCTGGAGTCGCCCGACCTCGAATCGCACGAGGGCCTGCGCCGCCTCGCTTCCACGGGCGCGAGGATCCGGCGGGCGGCGCTGGAGAACCCGGTCGGTCGACTCGAGCGCGCCGACCGTCCCCGTGGCGTCCTTGCCCTGGGCAGCGAGGCCCGCCTCGTGCGCGCCGTCCTCGAACCCGTCTGCCCCGTCCCGTTCATGGCCTGGCCGGGGCCCGACCTGCCCGCGTGGATCGGACCGCTCGACCTCACCGTCGTCCTCGGCAACCGGCAGTCGCCCGAGTGGGTCGTCGCGTGTGCGGCCGAAGCCGCCCGCCGCGGCGCGTCGATGATCGTCGCCGCGCCCCCGGAGTCGCCCATCGCCGCCGCGACCGCCTCCAACGCCACCACGCTCATCCCGACCTCCGAGGCCGACCCGATGGCCGCCGCCGTCGCCGTCTTGACCCAGCTCGGTGCCCTGGGGCTGGGGCCGGTGGTCCACACCGGCCACGTCGCCGACGCGGCCGACCTCGTCGCCGAGGCGTGCGCGCCGGGCCGCGACCTGGCCGTCAACCCGGGCAAGACCCTCGCCCTCGAACTGGCCGACGGGCTTCCCCTGATCTGGGGAGGCAGCGTGCTGGCGGCCAGGGCGTCGCGGCGCATCGCCGAGGCGATCCGGCGCGCCACGGGGCGCCCCGCGCTCGCCGCAGACGCTAGCGAACTGGCGACCCTCCTGTCCGCGGTGAAGGCCCGCGATCCGTTCGCCGACCCCTTCGAGTCGGAGGCCGAGGTCCGGCCCGTCCTCCTCATGCTCGACGACGACGGGCCGCAGAGCCGGCTGAGGGAGCTGGCACGCTCCCTGCGCGACCGGGCCGAGGCCGTCGGGGTGCGCGTCGCCAGGATCTCGTCGGGCGACGGCGAGGTGGAGCTGCGGGCCGGCGACGTCGAACGGTACGTGACCCTCCTCCAGCGCGGCCTCTACGGCGCCGCGTATCTGGAGATCGGACTGGGCCGGCCGGACGTCGGCTGAGACTGGCAGGATGACACCCATGCGCAAGGTCTACGTCCTTAACGGCCCCAACCTCGGCCGGCTCGGGACCCGTCAGCCCGACGTCTACGGCGCCACCACGCACGCGATGCTGGCCGAGCACCTGGTCGCCACCGGCGAGGGGCTCGGCCTGCAGGTCGAGGTGCGCCAGACCGACGACGAGGCCACCATGATCGGCTGGCTGCACGAGGCGGCCGACGACTCCGCCGATGTCGTGCTCAACGCCGGCGCGTGGACGCACTACTCGTACGCCGTCGCGGACGCGGCCGCGCTCGTGCCCCGCTACGTGGAGCTCCACATCTCCAACGTGCACGCGCGGGAATCCTTCCGGCACGCCAGCGTCCTGTCGGCGGGTGCGGCGGGCATCATCGTCGGCTGCGGCGTCGGCGGCTACGACCTGGCGCTGGCCCACCTGGCGGCCACCGCCTGAATAGGGTTCCGCGGCGGCCGGTGGGTAGAGTGGCCGCGTGGATTTCCGTGTAGCTGACCTGTCCCTCGCCGACTTCGGGCGCCGGGAGATCACCCTCGCCGAGCACGAGATGCCCGGCCTCATGGCGATGCGCGAGCGCTACGCCGCCGCGCAGCCGCTGAAGGGTGCCCGCATCGCCGGCTCCCTGCACATGACCATCCAGACGGCCGTGCTGATCGAGACGCTCGTCGCGCTCGGCGCCGAGGTCCGCTGGGCCTCCTGCAACATCTTCTCCACCCAGGACCACGCGGCCGCCGCGATCGCCGCAGCCGGCATCCCGGTCTTCGCCTGGAAGGGCGAGACGCTGGAGGAGTACTGGTGGTGCACCCGCCAGATCCTGGACTGGCCGGACGGCCGCCTGCCCAACATGATCCTCGACGACGGCGGCGACGCCACCCTGCTCGTGCACCAGGGCGTCGCGGCCCAGCGTGCGGGTCAGGCCCCGGCCGACGCCGAGGGCGACTCGCACGAGTTCTCCGTGATCAAGGCGCTGCTGCGCGAGACGCATGGCCAGATCGACTGGGCCGCCATCGCCGGCTCCGTGCAGGGCGTCACCGAGGAGACCACCACCGGCGTCCACCGTCTCTACGAGATGGCCCGCGAGGGTGCGCTGCTGTTCCCCGCCATCAACGTCAACGATGCGGTCACCAAGTCGAAGTTCGACAACAAGTACGGCTGCCGCCACTCGCTCATCGACGGCATCAACCGCGCGACGGACGTGCTGATCGGCGGGAAGGTCGCGGTCGTCTGCGGCTACGGCGACGTCGGCAAGGGCTGCGCCGAGTCGCTGCGCGGCCAGGGCGCCCGCGTCATCGTCACCGAGGTCGACCCGATCTGCGCGCTGCAGGCCGCCATGGACGGCTACCAGGTCGCCACCCTCGACTCCGTCGTCGAGACCGCCGACATCTTCGTCACCGCCACGGGCTGCTGCGACGTCATCACCAACGAGCAGATGGCGCGGATGAAGCACCAGGCGATCGTCGGCAACATCGGCCACTTCGACAACGAGATCGACATGGCGGGCCTCGAGTCCCGCACCGACGTCACGCGCATCGAGGTCAAGCCGCAGGTGCACGAGTGGCGCTTCGCCGACGGGCACTCGATCATCGTGCTGTCCGAGGGGCGGCTGTTGAACCTGGGCAACGCCACGGGGCACCCGTCGTTCGTGATGAGCAACTCGTTCACCAACCAGGTGCTGGCCCAGATCGAGCTGTTCACCAAGCCGGAGGAGTACCCGGTCGGGGTCTACGTGCTGCCCAAGCACCTCGACGAGGAGGTCGCCCGGCTGCACCTCTCCGCGCTGGGGGCCGAGCTCAGCGAGCTCAGCGACAGGCAGGCGGCCTACCTGGGCGTGCCGGTGTCCGGCCCGTTCAAGCCGGACACCTACCGCTACTGACGGCGGGCCCGGGCGGTCACTCGCCCGGGTTCATCGACTGCCAGATCTCCTTGCACTCGGGCACACGGGGAATCTGTCGGGGTTCTTCGTCGGCACCCAGACCTTGCCGCACAGCGCGACGACTGGAGTACCGTTGACCATCGCGGCCATCAGCTTGTCCTTGGGCACGTAGTGCGAAAAGCGGTCCTGGTCGCCGTCCTCGAAGAGCTCAGTGCGTTCGTCGACAACGGTCTGGGAGCCGGGGGCCAGTTCACTCATGCGCCGAGTCTACGCCGGAAGGCGGCGGGACCCGGCCAGCTACGACAGTCGGAAGGGGAGTCGCCGTGGGCGCCGTCGGCGGTAGGACACTGATCGTCGGGATCATGCTGTCCGTCTTCAGCATGGCGTTCCAGTCGATCGGCATCGCCACGGCGCTGCCGACGGTGATGGACGACTTCGACGCCAGGTCGCTGTACCCGTGGGCCTTCACCACCATGGTCTCCGGCATGCTGGCCGCCACCATCCTCGCCGGGCCCATCGCCGACAGGCGGGGCCCGCGGGCGCCGATCCTGGCCGGCTTCGCCATGTTCGCCGTCGGGCTCGTCCTGGGCTGGATCGCCCCCGACGTGTGGGTGGTCCTCGCGGCCAGGGCCGTGCAGGGCATCGGGGCAGGGGCCCTGAACCTGGGCCTGGCCGTCGTGCTCGCACACGGCTTCCCGCCCGCTGAACGTGCCCGTGCGATGGCGCTCGTGTCGTTCTGCTGGCTGCTGCCTGCGTTCGTGGGGCCGCCCTTCGCGGCCTGGCTCACCCACTACGACTGGCGCCTCGTCTTCGCGAGCATGCTGCCGCTCGTCGCCGTCGCCTTCCTCCTCACCCGCCCGGGGGTGCGGGCGGTGCAGGCTGCCTTCGTGCCGGATGACGGCGACGTCGCGCACCCGCACGTGAGCGCCACCATCGCGGTCACCCTGGCGCCGTCTCTCATCCTCCTGGCGGGGCAGGGGCTCGGCTGGGTCAGCGTCGCGTGCGCGGGTGTGGGCGTCGCGGCGCTGGGCTGGGGGCTGCCCAGGATCCTGGCGCCGACCGCCCGCGGATTCGGGCCCGGCATCCCGAGCGTGGTGCTGACCAGGGCGATGCAGGCCGGGTCCTTCTTCGCGGCCGAGGCCATGATCCTCGTGGTGTTGCAGGACCTGCGCGGCTACACCCCGTTCGAGGTGGGGCTGGCCCTGACGGTCGGCAGCATCGGCTGGACGACCGGGTCCTGGCTGCAGGCCCAGCGGTGGCTGCGCATCGACCGCGACGCCTACGTCTCCATCGGCGCGGTCCTCTCCGCGGCCGGAGTCGTCTTCCTCACGGCGTTCGCCTGGTTCGACACCATCCCGCTCGCCGCGGGCCTGGTCAGCTGGGTCGTGGCCGGCCTCGGCATGGGGCTCACGATGCCCAGCTCGGCCGTCGCCGTGATGAGCCTGAGCTCGGACCTGGAACAGGGCCGCAACCAGTCGTCGATGCAGGTGGCCGAGTCGGTGGGCAACTCGGTGATCACCGCCGTCGCCGGCGGGATCTACGCCGCGCTGCTGTCGACCCGGCCGGAGGCGCTCGGTTACACGGCCGCGCTGGGGGCCGCGAGCGTGACGGCGCTGGCCGCCGTCGGGCTGAGCCGACGCATCGGGCGGATCCCGAACGAGCTCTGAGGCTTGCCCGTTGGATACACTGGGGGGTATCCAAAACGGGGAGGCAGATATGCAGCTGGAGACGGACGCCATGGTCGCGGTGGTGAAGCGACTGCGACGCGCTGAGGGGCAGATCGGCGGGATCATCCGCATGATCGAGGATGGCCGCGAGTGTCAGGACATCGTGAACCAGCTCGCCGCCGTCTCCAAGGCGATCGACCGTGCAGGCTTCGCCACCATCGCCGTCGGCCTGAAGCAGTGTGTGGAAGACGGCGAGGCCGGTGCACCCGACCTCGCCGCCATGGAGAAGATGTTCCTGTCGCTCGCCTGAATCAGGCGGTGGCTGCCTCCCATGAATCAGGCGGTGGCTGCCTCCCACGTGCGGTAGCCACCGTCGAGGTTCAGCGACCGCCGCCCGGCCGCGTGCAGGATGCGGGAGGCAGTGTGCCCGCGGACCCCGACCGCGCAGTGCACGATGAGGTCGCCGTCGGGGAGCTCAGACAGCCGGTCGCGCAGCTCGTCGACGGGGATGTTGATGGCGCCCGGGATCGCCCCGTCCGCGAACTCTCCTGCGGAGCGCACGTCGATCAGCGAGGCGCCGGCGGCCAGCGCCCCCTCCAGCTCGTGCCACTGGATGGACTCCATGAGCCCCTCCCGCAGGTTCTGGGCGACGAAGCCCAGCATCGTCACCGGATCCTTCGCCGACCCGAACTGGGGCGCGTACGCCAACTCGAGATCCGCGAGCCCGCTGGCCGTGATCCCGCCTGCCATGGCGGTGGCGATGACGTCGATCCGCTTGTCCGCGCCCTCCTCGCCGACGGCCTGGGCTCCCAGGATGGCGTCGGTCTCGGGGTCGACGAGCAGCTTGATGGCGAGCCCGGACGCGCCCGGGTAGTAGCCCGCGTGGTTGGTGGGGTGCGTGTGGATGATGCGGTGGGGGCGGCCGGCGGCGACGAGGCGCTTCTCGTTCCAGCCCGTGACGGCGGCCTGCAGGCCGAACACGCCCACGATCGCGGTGCCCGAGATCCGGCGGAACGGGAGCGCGGCGCCTGCGATGTGGTCGGCGACCCGCCGTCCCTGCAGGTTGGCCGTGTTGGCCAGGGGGACCAGCACTTCGGAGCCGTCCAGCGCGTCGCGCTTGGCGACGGCGTCGCCGACGGCGTACACGTCCGGGGCGCTCGTGCGGCCGAAATCGTCGACGAGGATCGCGCCACCGCGGCCGAGCGTGAGGCCGGCGGTCTCAGCCAGCCCGCTGTCCGGCCGGACGCCGATCGCGGCCAGGACCAGGTCGGCATGGATCTCCCCACCGTCGGCGAGACGGACGCCGGTGGGGGAGACCTCGGCCACCGCCACGCCGAGACGCAGGTCGATGCCGTTGTCGCGCAGTCTGCGGTGCACCAGTTCGGCCAGCTCGGGGTCGAGCGGGGCCATCGCCTGCGGCGCGGCCTCGAGGACCGTCACGTGCAGGCCGCGGTGCCGCAGGTTCTCGGCGATCTCGAGCCCGATGAAGCCGCCGCCAATGACGGCCGCGGAACCGGAGGTGGCGACCTTCGCAGCCAGGGCGTCCATGTCCTCGACGTTGCGCAGGGCGTATGCGGTGTCGATCCCGGGGATCGGCGGGCGCACTGGGGCGGCGCCGGGGGCGAGGATCAGGCGGTCGTAGGTGATCTCGGAGGTCTCCCCGGTGACGACGTTGCGGACGGCCACGGTGTGGCGGTCCGGGTCGATCGAGACTGCCTCGGTGCTGACGCGCACGTCCAGCCGGAACCGGGCCGCGAGCGACTCCGGCGTCTGCAGCAGCAGGGAGGCGCGGTCCTCGATGACGCCACCCACGTGGTACGGCAGCCCGCAGTTGGCGAAGGAGACGTACGACGTGCGCTCCAGCACCACTATCTCGGCCGCTTCGTCGAGCCGCCTCAGCCGTGTCGCCGCGCTCATTCCGCCGGCGACCCCTCCAACAATCACAGTTCTCATGGAGCTATCATATACCCCCCAGGGTATAAAGCGGCGATCGGTGCTCAGGTCGAGCGGAGCGCCTGGGCGGGCTCGACACCCGCCGCGCGGAAGGCGGCCAGCGTGGACGCTGTGGGGTGATGTGCACGAATCTCCGTTGAGCCGCCGGTATGTGCATATGCACGCAGCGGCGGCCTGAGCCAGCGCAATGTTCGCGGGAGCCAGATTCGTGCACTGAAGGGCCGGTGGCCGCAGGGCGTGCCGCAGGACGAGGCGCCTGACGGGGGGCTGGGGCCTGCGGCGTCAATGGATCGCGAATGGCGCGAACATACCCCGGGGGGTATAGTGCGGAGAGCGAACACCGACGAAAGGGATCGAACATGTGTAGGCCTGTGAGCTGCAAGACCTGTGGGAAGACGACGTGGGCCGGCTGCGGCCAGCACGTGGATGCCGTGAAGCGCGGGGTCCCCGCGGCGCAGTGGTGCGACGGGCACCCCAAGGAGCCCGGACTACTGTCCCGGTTCCTCGGCCGCTGATCAGCGCGTCAGCACGTAGACGGTCAACCAGACCGTCAGCCCCAGCAGCAGCGCCGCCGAGACGGTGACCCACGCGTAGAACCACAACGTGTGGGTCTCCTTGGCCTTCTTCGGCTGATAGCGGCCGGCCCCGATGTAGTTGTCCAGCATCGACATCGGGGTCTCGCTGCGGGGCGTGAGGCTTCCCGAGCGGTGTCCGCCCCCGCTGATCAGTACTCCCGCGGGCTGCGGCGCGCTGGGGATCGAGCCTCCGGAACCGACGCTGGTCGGGGAGGTGGGCAGCGCGCGCGGCTGGTACGAGTCTCCGCCCGGAAGCGCGTCCGCCAGCCGGTCCAGGACCTCCGCGAGCTGCGCCGCCGTCTGCGGCCTGCGGTTCGGATCCGGTGAGAGTGCCGAGGCCAGCACCTGGTCGAGCAGGTCGGGCGCACCGATCTGCGCGGCGATGGCCACGGGGCCGATCGCGTGGTTCCGGCTCAGCAGCTCCGACAGCGTCTTGACCGGGAAGGGCGGCCGCCCCGTCAGGAGCGCGTACGTCACGCAGGCCAGCGAGTAGATGTCCGAGCGTTGGTCGACCTGCGTCGAGTTCGCCTGCTCCAGCGCCATGTAGGCGGGGGTCCCCGCCGTCATGGTGTCGCGGACCTCGTCGAGGAGCGATTTCGCCACGCCAAGGTCGGCGAGCATGACGCGGACACCACTGCTGGTGTTGGTCAGAAGAATGTTGCCGGGGGTGATGTCGCGGTGCACCAGCTGGTTGCGGTGCAGCACCTCGAGCGCGCGGGCCGCCTCCGCACACAGCCGCAGAGCCAGCCCCGGCTGGACCATCCGCTTGCGCAGCTGCTCCAGCGAGCCGCCGTTGGCGAGGTCCATCACGAAGTACGGCTGGCCCCGCTCGGTGGTGCCAATGTCGTAGACGCGGACGATGCGCTCGTCGGACAGCCGACGCAGCAGCCGGGCCTCGGCGAGGAAGCGGGCGCGGACGTCGTCGTTGGTCGACCAGTTGTCGGCCAGCACCTTGACGGCGACGGGCACGTCGAGCGTGTCGTCCTGGCCGCGGTAGACGGTAGCGAAGGATCCCGAACCGATGCGGCCGGTGATGCGGTAGCGACCAATCATTTCCATAGCGCGCCCATTCTCCCCCAAGAAGCCTCATCGAGGGAATCACGGGACATCTGGCATCCTTGGGGGCATGACGAATGTGCCCCTGCATCCACCGGCCGGCTGGTATCCGGACCCGGCGGGAACGGTAGCCGAACGGTTCTGGGACGGGCAGGCGTGGTCGCAGTCGACACGCGACAAGCCGACGCTCGCGGAGCCCCTGTTCACCGACCCGCCGGCCTACGCGCCCAGCGCGCCCGGCATCACCGGGTACGGCGTGCCGAACTACGGCTACGCGCAGGCTCAGCCTGTCTCCGGCCGCCGCGTGGGTGGGTTCTGGTGGAGGCTGCTCGGCTTCGTCATCGACATCTTCATCGTCAACCTCGTCTCGATGGTCATCACCCAGCTCACGGGCGTCACGGCGATGACCGAGGCAGCCATGAACCGCTGGGTCCAGGAGCTCGCGTTCTGGTCGGAGACCGCAGCGGGCCCGGTACCCATGCCTGACAGTTCCTACTGGATGGGGGCACTCTGGGGGACGCTGATCGGGTTCGCGCTCTACGGCGCCTACCGCGTCGTCTTCCTCGGCACCATGGGTGCAACCGTGGGACAGCTCGCCGTGGGGTTGCGCACCGTCGTCATCGGGGCCGAGCCGGAGGCGAAGCTCGGCTGGAAGCCCGCCGTGATCCGCGGCCTGCTCGGCTCCTTCTTCTGGGCGGCATCGCTCGGCCTCATCAACGGCATCTTCGCAGCCTTCTCCGCGAAGAAGCAGACACTCTCCGACATGGCCTCGGGCACCGAAGTGCTCAAGGTCCGATAGGCACCCCACGACATGACTGAGATCTCCGCGGCCCTCGGCCGCCTCGCTGACCACTTCGGCATCGCCCGTGAGTTCTGGGACTGGAAGGGACGCCACGTCAGCATCCCGGCCGAGACCATCGTCGCCGTGCTGCGCGCCTTCGACCTCGACGCCTCCACGACGGAGGCCGCGGAGGCCGCCCTCGCCCGGATCGAGGCCGACCGCTGGCTGCGGTGCCTGCCGCCCTGCACCGTCGTGGAGGAGGGCAGCGGCACCCACATCGACGTGCACGTCCCTGCGGGCAGCCCCGTCACCGTCAGCCTGCGGCTCGAGTCGGGGGAGACGCGGCCCACCTGGCAGACGGACAACTTCGAGTCGGACCGCTGGGTCGACGGCCGCGAGATGGGCGAGGCCACCTTCTGGCTGGGCGACCAACTCCCCACGGGCTACCACTCCATCGTCGCGGAGACGGTCGACGGGGTACGTGTCGCGCCCCTGATCGTGACCCCGACCTTCGTCGGCTTCCCGCCTGCCATGCGCGACCAGCGGATCTGGGGCTACGGCACCCAGCTCTACTCCGTCACCTCCGAGGGATCGTGGGGCATCGGTGACCTCGGCGACCTTGCCGACCTCATCGTCTGGTCGGGCACCCGGCAGTTCGCGGACTACGTGCTGATCAACCCGTTGCACGCTCCCGAACCCGCCGCGCCGGTCGAGCCCTCCCCGTATCTGCCCGCCAGCAGGCGGTTCATCAACCCGATCTACATCCGTCCCGAGGCCGTCCCGGAGTTCGCCACGCTGAGCTGCACCGACCGGGATCGCGTCGAGGCGCTCCGCAGCGAGGCGCGCGCACTGGCGGCCGCGAGCGACAGCATCGAGCGTAACCTCGTGCTCGGCCCGAAGCTCGCGGCGCTGCGGATCATCCACGTGGCGGGGCTCCGTCCTGTCCGTTCCCTCGCCTTCGAGGATTTCCGGCGGCGGGAGGGTGCCGGCCTCCGGAACTTCGCCCTCTGGAGCGTCCTGGCCACAGAACACGGTGGCGTCTGGCGTGACTGGCCCGAGAACCTGCGCAGCCCCGGCTCGCCTGAGGTGGCCGACTACCTTGCGGCCCACGCCGACGACGTCGAGTTCTTCGAGTGGCTGCAGTGGATCGCGCAGGAGCAGCTGTCGGCCGCCCAGTCGTCCTCTGCGGAGGTCGGCATGTCGGTCGGGATCGTCACCGACCTCGCCGTCGGCGTGCAGCGGTCCGGAGCCGAGACCTGGATGATGCCGGACGTCTATGCCGCCGGCATGAGCGTCGGCGCCCCGCCGGACCAGTACAACCAGTCTGGCCAGGACTGGGGCCAGCCCCCGTGGCGCCCCGACAAGCTCGCCGAGCTGGGCTATGCGCCGTTCCGGGCGATGGTCGCCGCGGCCATGCGGCGGGTCGGCGGCGTGCGGGTCGACCACATCATCGGCCTGTTCCGGCTGTGGTGGGTGCCGGAGGGCCAGGGCCCCACGAGCGGCACGTACGTCCGCAACCACCACGAGGCGCTCATCGGCATCCTCGCACTGGAGGCGCACCGCGCCCAGGCCCTGGTCATCGGCGAGGACCTCGGCACCGTGGAGCCGTGGGTGCGCGACTACCTCGCCCGCCGCGGTCTGCTTGGCACCTCCGTCCTCTGGTTCGAGTCCGGCATGCAGGGCGAACCGCTCGACGCCCGCTGGTGGCGCGAGTACTGCATGGCGTCGGTGACGACGCACGACCTGCCCCCGACGCTCGGCTACCTCGCTGGCGATCATGTCCGGCTGCGCGACGAGCTCGGGCTGCTCACCGAACCGCTCGACGACGAACTGGCTGCCGCGCGCGCCGAGCAGGTCGCCTGGATCGACAAGCTCGTCGCGGAGGGGCTGCTCGCAGCCGAGGACCGTGACGAGCCCGTCGAGGTCATGTTGGGCCTGCACCGGTTCCTGCGACGGACACCGTCGAAGGTGCTGCTGGCCGCGCTCGTCGACGCCGTGGGGGAGCGACGCACCCAGAACCAGCCGGGCACCGTCGACGAGTATCCCAACTGGCGGATCCCGCTGGCGGACGGCACCGGCCATCGGGTGAGTCTCGAACAGATCTTCGAGGCCGAGCTGCCCGATCGCGTGGCGGCGGTGATGAACGGGCTCGACGTCCAGCCCGACTCGCGCTGGGACAACCGCTGATGGGCGCCTTCGATCCGGAGACCATCTACACGGCACAGCTCGCGGGCATGCTCGCATCCGGGGAACGGGTGCTCGCCGCGGCCACGGCGAGCTACTTCAGCGGCCACGAGGAGCTGGGCCAGCCGGGCTACCTGTCCTTCGATCTGGTCAACGGCCTCAGCTCCTCGACGCTCGAGGGGGCGGCGGTCAGGGCCGTGAGCGGGCTGACGCTCGTCGGTTTCCCCGGGAGCCTCGCCACCGTCGCGCGCGACGCGCTGCGTGACGCGAACACCCTGGTGGTCACCGACCGGCGGGTGCTGTTCGCGCAGTTGGAGACCCACGGGAACCTGATCGCCGTGATCGGCCGACACCAGGTCGCCGGAGCGGTCCTCGAGCCCCGGATTTTCCAGTCTGGCCGGGTCACGGTGGCGTTCACCGACGGCTCCATGCTGCGCGTGATGTGCGGCATGTTCAGCGCCAGGGCCGCGCGGCGGCTCGTCGCCGCGCTCCCTCCGCGCTGAGGTCAGCCCAGGTCGCGCAGGATCCTGTCGAGGGACTCATCGACGGCGTCGAGGCGCCCCTCCAGGGCCGTCATCTTCTCGTCGAGGCGGCTGAGGGTCGCGTTGAACTGCTCGTCCAGCCCGACGGCGCCGTCACGGCCGAGCGCAGCCGAGGCGAGCGCGCGGTTCGCGGCGATGACGACGTCGGCCAGCGACGCGTCGTCGACGGTGTACACGTAGACGCTCGTGACGCGCCGCGTCCTGCCCGAGACGCGGACGACGGCCTCACCAGAGGTCCCCTCGAACTCGCGGGTCAGGTCGACTCCGCCCGCCGCGGCGACCGCGTCGAGCTCGCCGCCGGCGAGGACTGCCTTCAGCGGCGCCGCCAGGTTCGGGTCGGCCTCCGCGGCGCGCAGGGTGGCGGCCTCGGCGGCGTCGAGGGCCGCGTTGATCGCCTCGACGAGCGCGAACCCCGCGTCCGCCGGCCGCAGCGCGGGCTCGGCCACGACACCGGTGACGCTCATCGCGCCGCTGACGCTCGCCGTCGCGCCCGCGGCGTCGCCACGGAAATCACGCTCGGCCAGCGCCACCAGGGCGCGCAGCGTCGGGTCCTCGATGGCCTGCTCAAACTCGCTCATGGGCAGCAATTCAAGCACCTTCCCAGGCCAGGGGCCTGACCTGATCCGAGGGTAGGCTCCGCGGCGGAGGGATCGCATGACTGACTTCAAGGTGAACTATCCGGAACTACGCGCGGCGAGCTCCGGTTTCGAGGGGCTCGAACGCAGCGCCCAGGCTCAGCGCGCGACGCTCGACGGCGTCGCTCTGGGGCAGAGCGACTTCGGCAGGATCCCGTGGCTGCAGACCCGCGTCTTCGAGGCGTTCACCGAGCACACCACCGAATGCCGCGAGTCCCTGCGCGAGCTCACCGAGGCGCTCAACACGGCCGCCGAGGGGCTCGCCGCGACTGCCGACAGCTACGAGGACTTCGAGACCGCCGCCGCCGAAGCCATCGACCAGTTCTTCGAGGAGCTCCGCTGATGAACCAGTACAACAACGCGCTCGACACCTGGTACAACGACTGCCCCGGGCCCGTGCAGCAGGTCCTGTCCTACCCCTACGGACAGGTCTCCGAGGCGCTGCGGTTCGTCACGGGCGATCCGAACAAGGTGGCGGGCTACGGCCCCACCTACCTCGCCGTCAGCCGAGAGATCGAGCGCATCTCCGGCGAGGTCGAGTCGCTGAACTCGGGCATCGTCGGGTGGGAGGGTGAGGCGAGGACGGCGTTCGGCGGCGCTGCGCAGACGCTGAGCGATTCGCTGCACAGTCTCGCGCCGGCGGTCGCCCAGACCCAGGAGATCCTGAACGCCGCCGCGGAGACCAGCGTCGAGGCCGCCAACATGATCCTCGACATCATCCGTTCGCTGATCGAGTTCCTGCTCACGTCGCTGGCTATCGCCGCGGCGCTGGCCGCGTTCACCTTCGGCGCCTCCGCGGCCGCCTGGGTCGCGGCCAACCTCGCCAAGGGCGCCCACGCGCTCGCCAAGATCATGCAGGGCCTCACCCGCGTCGCGCAGGTGCTCACCCGGATCGCCCAGGCGCTCGAGAAGATCGCCCGGGTCCTGCAGCAGATCAAGCGGATCCTCGAGCAGCTCAAGCTGCTGCTTGACGTCGTCAAGGCGGCGAAGAAGGCCGCACCGCTGGCGGGCAAGGCGATGGCGTTGGCGATCACCGCAGCGGCCCGCACGCCCATCAAGCTGGCCGCCAACGGTGTGCTCGCCGGGGTGTCCGGCGTCACCGGCGTGCCGGGGCTGTCGATGCCCGGCGGCATGGGCGAGCTGTGGAAGGCGGGCAACGACGGGCTGGACGCGGTGGAGGCGTCGAACCGGGCCGTGGACGCCGCCAACCGGTGACCCTCGCCGCGGGCCTTGTCAGAGGTTCGTGACGACCGGGGCCGCCTGGTACGGGTTCGTCGTCTGGGCGCCCACCTCGTCGAGGATGATCGTCTCCAGCGCCGGGTCTCCCTTCGAGATGCGCAGCGCGGCGTCGGGCAGCTCGGCCCTGGTGGCCGCGTGGTGCCGTCGGGCGTCGTCCAGCGTGGCCCCGTAGACGACCTCGCCGCCCCGGTAGACCGGCACCAGCAGGTCGCGGTCGTTGCCGTCGTTGACGGGCGGGGTGCCCAGCCCGATCACCTCGGCCTCTGCGCGGCCGTCCTCGCCGAGCCGCCGCAGCGCGAACTTGCGTCCGCCGAGCGTGTTCTTGCCCTTCGACTTCTTCCCGACGGAGACCCACTGCGCGTCGGGCTCATCGCTGTCGGCCCGCGCGACGAGCTTGTAGACGAAGCCGCAGGTCGGGTGGCCGGAGCCGGTCACCAGGGAGGTTCCGACGCCGTAGCCGTCGACGGGGGCGCCCTGCAGCATGGCGATCTGCCACTCGTCGAGGTCGGAGGTGACCATGATCCTGGTGTCGGTGGCCCCCAGGTCGTCGAGCAGGTCGCGGGCCTGGCGGGCCATGATCGCCAGGTCGCCGGAGTCGAGCCGGATCGACCCGAGGCGTCCCTGCGTCAGCTCCACGCCCTTGCGGATAGCGGCCTCGACGTCGTAGGTGTCGACCAGCAGCGTCGTGTTCTCCCCGAGCGCCGCGATCTGCGCGCGGAACGCGTCCTCCTCCGTGTCGTGCAGCAGCGTGAACGAATGTGCCGCCGTGCCGATCGTCGGGATGCCGTAGGTTCGGCCCGCCTCGAGGTTCGAACTGGACGCGAACCCGGCCAGATAGGCGGCGCGGGCGGAGGCGACGGCGGACCACTCGTGGGTGCGGCGCGAGCCCATCTCGGCGCAGGCCCGTCCGCCGGCCATCGCCGTCATCCGTGACGCGGCCGCGGCGATCGCCGAGTCGTGGTTGTAGATGCTGAGCAGCACCGTCTCGAGGAGGCAGGCCTCCGCAAACGTGCCCTCGACCGACAGGACGGGGGAGCCGGGGAAGTACACCTCACCCTCGGCGTAGCCCCAGATGTCGCCGCTGAAGCGGTAGTCGGCGAGCCAGTGCGCGAGGTTGTCGCGGATGACGCCCCGCTCCACCAGGAAGGCCAGCTCCGCTTCGCTGAACGTGAAGTTCTCGATGGCGTCGATCACGCGCCCGAGCCCGGCGACGACGCCGTAGCGGCGGCCCTCAGGCAGCCGGCGCGTGAACAGATCGAACAGGCTGCGACGATTCGCGGTCCCGGCATCCATGGCGGCCTGCACCATCGTCAACTCGTAGTGGTCCGTCAACAGGGCTGAGGTCATGTCCGCATGCTAGTGCCCACACGCGCCCCGCCGGTGGTGGCGCAGTTTGGCCGGACGCGGCAGAGTAGTGGCCATGAGCACCACACCCGCCGGCGGCGTCGAGACCGTCGAGGCGCCAGCGGAGCTGGGGCTCCGGTCATGGGTCACGATCGTGTGGGACGACCCGGTCAACCTGATGAGCTACGTGACCTTCGTGTTCCAGGACTACTTCGGCTATTCGCTCGAGAAGGCGGAGACGCTCATGTTGCGGGTGCATCACGAGGGGAAGGCCGTCGTGTCAGCCGGAAACCGTGAATCGATGGAGCGTGACGTGCTCGCGATGCAGGGCTACAACCTGTGGGCCTCGATGGAGGAGGGATGACGGTGAACGACGACGCCATCGTCTGGGCCTTCGACGGGCACGACGGGCGCGACGAAGGTCTCGCGGCGCTGCTCGGGTTCTACCAGAGCCACCTGGCCCAACTGCTGCCGGAGGACTCGGACGACCCGTTCGAGCGGATCGTGGCGGGGATGAGCGACGACCCGACAGAGACGATGCGCAGCCATCCACGGCTCGCCCGGCTGTTCCCTCCCGCGCTCGCGGACGAACGGGCCAGCGGCGAGTTCTGGCGCAACACCGTCGGCGACCAGGCCAGGGCCCGGCTGACCGCGGCGGAGGCGGTCCAGGCCGACCTCGCCTCCTGGGAGGGGTACATCCCCGTCCGGCTCGCAGCCATCGGGGACTGGGCGAAGACACTGGGTGGACTCCGGCTGTTCTGGTACGCGGAACTGGCAGGCACCGACCGGCTCGCGCAGCCGTCGGAGGAGGCCATCGAGGCGAACCCGGCGCTCGTCGACCTGGTCGAATGGCTCGGCTTCCTCCTCGAGGACCTGATGGAGTCCCGCGACGTGTGCGCGGAGGAGGGACACTCGCTCGACCCCGGCCAGTTCCGGGTCCGCGGCCACGGCGGCCGGGACTAGGATCGATCGACGTGAGAGAGACCATCGACCTGCCCATCGGCGTCTTCGACTCGGGGTTCGGGGGCTGACGGTGCTCAGCTCGCTCGTCGAGCAGATGCCGAACGAGGACTTCGTCTACCTCGGTGACACCGCGCGTGCCCCCTACGGGCCGCTGTCGATCGCCGAGGTACGGGCGAACGCGCTGGAGGGCCTCGACCACCTCGTCTCCTTTCGCGTCAAGGCCCTCGTCATCGCCTGCAACTCGGCCTCGTCGGCCGTCCTGCGCGACGCACGGGAGCGCTACGACGTGCCGATCACCGAGGTCGTGCTGCCGGCCGCGAGCCGCGCCGTCGCAGCCACGCGCAACGCCCGCGTGGGCGTCATCGCCACCGAGTCCACCATCAACTCCCGTTCCTACGAGGACGCCTTCGCCATCGCCCCCGCATCACGCTGACCACGCAGGCCTGCCCGCGTTTCGTCGAGTTCGTCGAGCGGGGCGTCACCGGCGGTGACGAACTGCTGGCCGTCGCCGAGGAATACCTCGAGTCGATGAAGAAGGCGCAGGTCGACACGCTCATCCTGGGCTGCACGCACTATCCGCTGCTGAGCGGCGTGATCGGCTATGTGCTGGGCAACTCGGTGACGCTCGTGTCGTCCGCGGAGACGTGCGCGTCGTCGACGTACGCGCAGCTGACGCAGGCCAACCTCCTGCGCCACCAGCCGCGCGAGGCGACCCACACCTTCCTCACGACCGGCGATGCCGGTAACTTCCATGGCATCGGGCGCCGCCTCCTCGGCGGGCTCGTCACGAACGCGACAACCGTCGACATCCAGAAGGAGAAGGACAATGTGCCAGCGGGTCACGTGTAGCAAGTGCGGCAAGCCGACGTGGGCGGGTTGCGGGGAACACATCGAGGAGGCTCTCAGCGGCGTCCCGCAGGCCGAACGCTGCACCTGCCCGCGCTGACCGGGCGAGAGCCGCGGGCCGGTTCGGGTACCGTGAGCGCATGACTTTCACGCGCATCGACGGCCGCACCCCCGATCAGCTCCGACAGGTGCGGATCACCCGCAACTGGCTGGATCACGCCGAGGGATCGGTGCTCGTCGAGTTCGGCAAAACCCGCGTGCTGGTCGCCGCCTCCGTCACCACCGGGGTGCCGCGCTGGCGCACCGGATCGGGGCTGGGCTGGGTGACCGCCGAGTACGAGATGCTTCCGCGCGCCACCCACACCCGCTCCGACCGCGAGTCGCGGCGTGGCAAGGTCGGCGGCCGGACCCACGAGATCTCCCGGCTCATCGGACGCTCGCTCCGCGCGGTCATCGACTACCGGGCTCTCGGCGAGAACACCATCGTGCTCGACTGCGACGTGCTCCAGGCCGACGGCGGCACCCGGACGGCGGCCATCACCGGCGCCTATGTCGCGCTGGTCGACGCAGTCGAGCATCTCCGCGGGCTCGGCGCCCTCAAGGGTGAGCCGCTGAAGGATTCGGTCGCGGCCGTCTCCGTCGGCTTCGACAAGGCCGGCACCGCGCTGCTCGACCTCTGCTACGAGGAGGACTCCGCGGCCGGCACCGACCTGAACGTCGTCATGACCGGCTCCGGCAGGTTCATCGAGGTGCAGGGCACCGCCGAGGGTGCGCCGTTCAGCCGCGACGAGCTCGGCGTGCTGCTCGACCTGGGAACGGCCGGCTGCGCCGAGCTGACCGCCAAGCAGCTGGAGGCGCTGCGGTGAACCTGCCCGAGCGGATCGTGCTCGCGACCAACAATCCGAAGAAGCTCGCCGAGCTGCGCCGCATCGTCGCCGCCTGCGGGCTGGCGGTCGAGGTGTCCGGGCTGCGGGACTTTCCCGCCTACCCCGAGCCGGAGGAGACGGAGCGCACCTTCGAGGGCAACGCGTTCCTGAAGGCCACCGCCGCGGCCCGCGAGACGGGGCTGGTCGCCGTCGCCGACGACTCCGGCCTGGCCGTCGACGAACTCAACGGGATGCCCGGCGTCCGCTCGGCCCGCTGGGCGGGCCCCGCGTGCGACGACGAGGACAACAACGCGCTCCTGCTCGCCCAGCTCGACGGCGTGCCGCCGTCCCGCCGCGGCGCCCGGTTCGTCTGCGCGCTCGCCATGGTCTCCCCGGACGGCGAGCGTCGCGTCTGGCACGGCTCCATGCCCGGCCACATCGCGGAGGCGCCGGCCGGCGTCAACGGCTTCGGCTACGACCCGCTGTTCGTGCCGGCCGGGCTGAGCGTCAGCTCCGCCGAGCTGACCGCGGAGGAGAAGGACTCGATCTCGCACCGCGGCATCGCCGTGCGCGCGTTCGTCGACTACCTGCGGGGGCTGTCGTGAAGGCCTACCTCGACCTGCTGCGCCACATCATGGCCGACGGCGTGGATAAGTCCGATCGCACCGGCACCGGCACCCGGTCGGTCTTCGGCCACCAGATGCGCTTCGACCTGCGCGAGGGCTTCCCCCTGCTCACGACGAAGAAGGTGCACACCCGCTCCGTCTTCGGCGAGCTGCTGTGGTTCCTCCGCGGCGACACCAACATCGGGTGGCTGCACGACAACGGCATCACCATCTGGGACGAGTGGGCCGATGCCGACGGCAACCTCGGGCCCGTCTACGGCTACCAGTGGCGCTCCTGGCCCACCCCTGCAGGCGGCCACATCGACCAGATCGCCCGCGTGATCGGGTCTCTGCGCAGCAACCCCGACTCCCGCCGCCACATCGTCTCCGCCTGGAACGTCGCCGACGTCGACGACATGGCGCTGCCGCCGTGCCACGCCCTGTTCCAGTTCTACGTCGCCCCGCGGACGACGGCGGCCCCGGCATCCTCAGCTGCCAGCTGTACCAGCGTTCCGCCGACGTCTTCCTCGGCGTCCCGTTCAACATCGCCTCGTACGCGCTGCTGGTGCACCTGGTGGCCCAGGTGACCGGCCTGCGGGTGGGTGAGTTCGTCCACACCCTCGGCGACGCGCACATCTACTCGAACCACTTCGAGCAGGTCGCCGAGCAGCTCTCGCGCGAGGCCCGGCCTCTGCCGCAGCTCCGGCTCAACCCGCTGGTGACCCAGATCGACGCCTTCCAGCTCTCCGACATCGAGGTGACCGGCTACGACCCGCACCCGGTCATCAAGGCCCCCATCGCCGTCTGAGTCGCGTCGTCGCCCGCGCGCCCGTCCGCGGTGACCTAGGCTGGCCGCATGAACGAACAGGGGCGATCGTTCGAGGCGCGGGACCGGTACCTGGACCAGTTGGCCGTGGCCCACGCTGAGGGTCGGATCGACGACGACGAGTTCGACAGGAGGAGCCAGGCAGCGCTCCGCACCGACGATCCGCCGCACCTGCCGCCAGAGCGGCCGCGACGCTCCCGCCCGATGACCCGCCGCGTCGTCCTGGCAGGTGGAGCCGCCGTCGCCGCGCTCGCCGCTGTCACCTGGATCACCCAGGGGCCGCCGGAACCGGACCCGCTGTCGGCGGAACGCGCCTTCACGGGGCTCACCGAGGCCGTCGACCTGTCGCGGTTCTGGGGGCTCGAGGCGAGCCTGCGCACCGACGGCCTGACCCTGATCCACACGCTCGACATCACCCCGACGGAGATCACCGGCACCGCGAGCAGGCCGGCCACCCCCGACGAGGACGCCTCCTTCCGGCTCGACTCGGCCGGGATCGTGCAGGTGTCCGCCGCGCCTCCGGCCGACCCCGCCGCCGCGGCCCCCGCCGGCGGCGCCGTCGAGCTCGACCGGCTCGCCCAGCAGTTCGACGTCGCCGTCGCGGCGGCCGGCGCGGAGGTTCCGGGTGAACTGCAGGAGGTGAGGCTGGTCGGCACAGGGGAGGAGCCGGCACTCGAGCTCACCTTCCTCGACGGCGACCGGGCCCGGATCGCCGTCGTCGACCTCGACGGACGCGTCGTCGCCCAGCGCGACGCGTGAGGCGCCGTTGGATAGGATGCGGCTCGAACCGACGGGTGAGGAGCAGCAGATGAGGATCGTGGCTATCGCGGCAGTGGCCGACAACGGGGTCATCGGCTCCGGTGACGACATGCTGTGGCACCTGCCCGAGGATTTCCGGCGCTTCAAGCAGGTGACCACCGGCAACACGCTCATCTTCGGCCGCCGCACCCACGAGCAGATCGGCCTCACCCTCCCCGACCGCCGCATCATCGTCGTCACCCGCGACCCCGACTGGACCGACGAGGGCGTCGAGGTCGCCCACTCCATCACGGAGGCGCTCGACCTGGCTGCCCAGACGCCCGAGCGGATCTGCTACGTCGGCGGCGGGAGCCAGATCTACGAGGCGGCCTGGCCGTATCTCACCGAACTGGACCTCACCCTGGTGCATCAGGAACCCGATGGGGCGGCGCTGTTCCCCGTCGTCTCCCCCCGGGAATGGACGGAGATCTCCCGCGAGCCGCGCTTCGGCTTCGACTTCGTGCAGTTCCGCCCCACGCCAGCCGCCTGAGTTTCCTCCCGCGGGCCGCGTCCGGGGCCTACGATCCTCCGCAACACGACTGAGGGGGATCTCGTGGGGGACACGACGCTGATCATCGGAGCCGGCCCGGCCGGCCTGGCCATGGCGCGCGCCCTGCGTGCGCGCGGCATCGACTACACACACGTCGACAGCCTGAGCGGGCCCGGCGGGATCTGGGACATCGACGCGCCCGGCACCCCGATGTACGAGTCGGCGCACTTCATCTCCAGCCGCACAGCCTCCGGGTTCGCCGGGTTCCCGATGCCCGACGACTACCCGGACTATCCCGACCACCGTCGCATCCTCGCGTACCTGCGGGCCTTCGCCGACGCCTACGACCTCACCGATCAGATCCGGTTCGGCACCGAGGTGACGGCGTTGCAGCGGGAGGGCGACCGCTGGCAGGTGACCTACGGCGACGGGCTGGGTGAGGAGTTCGCCTCCGTGATCGTCTGCACCGGTGCGCAGTGGGTCCCCAGCCTGCCGGAGCTGCCCGGCTTCACGGGGGAGGTGCGGCACTCGGCCACCTACCGGTCCGCCGACGAGTTCCGCGGCCGCCGGGTCCTCATCGTGGGCGGCGGCAACTCCGGCTGCGACATCGCGTGCGATGCCGCGGCCGCGGCCGATCATGCCTCCATCAGCCTCCGCCGCGGCTACTGGTTCATCCCCAAGCACGTGTTCGGCCTCCCCTCCGACGTCGTCGGAGGAAAGGGCTCGTTCCTGCCGAAGCGCCTCGAGCGTGCCGCCCTGCAGCCGCTGCTGCGCCTCCTGGTCGGCGACCTCACGCGGCTCGGGCTGGAGAAGCCCGACCACAAGCTGTTTGAAACCCACCCCATCATGAACGACCAACTCCTCCACCATCTCCGCCACGGCGACATCGTCGCCCGCCGCGGCATCGCCTCGGCCGCCGGGAACACCGTCACGTTCACCGACGGCACCTCCGACGACTTCGACCTCGTCCTGTTCGCCACCGGCTACCGGCACGCCGTCCCCTTCGCGCAGCACCTGTTCGGCGACGAGCAGCACCCCGACGGGCTGTATCTGAGTGCCTTCTCCCGCCGCCACCAGGGGCTCTACACCGTCGGCTTCGTCGAGACGAACTCGGGTGCGTACCCGCTGTTCGACCGGCAGGCCCACCTGGTGGCCGGCTACCTGGACGAGACGGCGCGAGGCACGCCCGGCGCGGCCCAGTTCGCCCGGCGGATCCGCTCGGACCGGCCCCGGCTCACCAACGGGCTGCGTTTCGACGCGTCGCCACGGCACAGGGGCTACGTCGACTCCGACGCGTTCGTCGCCTACCTCGACCGCACCGCGGTGGAGTTCGGCTGGACCCTTCCAGCCGGGGGCGGGGTGTCCAGGTGAGCTACGACTACCGCGGAAAGGTCATCGCGATCACCGGCGGCGCGGGAGGGATCGCCGGCGCCTTCGTCGGGAGGGCCGCCGCACGCGGCGCCACGCTGGCGATCATCGACCGGCGCGGCCCCGCCGCCGAGGCGGTCGCCACCGGACTCATCGGGTCGGGGCACCGGGCGTACGCGGCCGACCTCACCGACGAGACGCAGGTGCGGGCCCTCGTCGCGGACCTCGAACGCGACTTCGGCCGCCTCGACGTCCTCATCAACAACGTCGGCGTGAGCAGCCAGGAACGCTTCGACGAGCGGGACGTCGCCAGCATCCGCACCGAGATCGAGGTCAACCTCCTCTCGCCGCTGATCCTCACGCGCCTCGCCATCCCGCTGCTGCGGGCCGCCCGCGACCCGCGGGTGATCAGCACCGTCTCCCTCGGCGGGATCTTCCCCCTGGGGGAGACCCCCATCTACACGGCGTCCAAGTTCGGGCTGCGCGGCGCCATGCTCGCCATCGGCATCGACCTGGCGGACAAGGGCATCACCTGCTCGTCGGTGCTGCCGTCGGCGACCGACACCCCGATGCTGCGGCAGGAGGCCGTCGAGGGTGGCAACTCGATGCAGTTCCAGGATCCGCCGCAGCCTCCCGCGAGCGTCGCCGACGCGATGATGCGGCTGCTGGACCGGCCGCGCCTCGAGATCTATCCGCGGTACTCCGAGTCGCTGCTGGTGCGGTTCGCGACGCTGTTTCCCAACCAGCTCCCACGCCTCATGAGGCTGTTTCGGGGCAAGGGCCGGCGCGGCGAGCAGGCCTACCTCCGGTATCTCGAGGCCGAGGGACACGTGCGGCGCGTCGGTGACGGCTGGGAGCTGACCTGAACCGAGGCCCTGTGGGCTCAGCGGGCGAGATCGGCGAGGGTGTCGACGGCAGGGCAGGATGTCGGCGGCGCCGTCGCCGAACCGAACTTCGTGAAGTAGCCGGTGACGCTCTCGGAGCGGTGGTCGGTGCTGATGACCTGGTCGACTGGAGTGGTCGGTTTTCTCAACTGGACCGGTCAAAATGGGCCACTGGCCGATTTTGCGGAGGGTGCGTGGGCCGGCGTGGGGTGGTGGTCGGTTTTCTCAACTGGACCCATCAAAATGGGCCACTGGCCGATCTTGCGATGGGGCGGGGTCGGTCGTGGTGGGGTAGTGGCCCGTTTTCTCAACTGGACCCATCAAAATGGGCCACTGGCCGATCTTTGAGGTGAGGGATTGTTTCCGGACCAAGAGCCCCCACCGGTAGAATCCGTGGGAGAAATGGAAGGGATCGAATGACCCGGAAGAAGTTCAGCCCGGAATTCAAGGCGGAGGCGGTTCGTGCGGTGATTGAGTCGTCGCGGACTGTTGCCGAGGTCGCGCGTGATCATGGTATCGGCTCGGAAACACTCAGGAATTGGGTGAATGCGTATCGGCGGGACCACCCGGATGAGTTACCGGAGATCAGCGAACCGGAGCGTGCTGAACTGGCACGGTTGCGTAAGGAGGTCCGTGAGTTGAAGGCCGAGCGGGAGTTCCTGGGAAAAGCGGCGGCCTTCTTCGCCAAAGAGTTCCGGTGACCGCGAAGTACGCGTTCATCAACAGCGAAGAAGGCAACTACTCGATCCGGAGCATGTGTCGGTGGGCGAGGGTGTCGAGGGCCGGCTACTACGAGTGGCTCAACCGGCCGGTCTCGGTGACCCAGCGGTGGCGCGACGAGCTCGGCGACATCATCGAGGTCCTGTTCGCCGACTCCGACGCCACCTACGGCTACCGACGGATCCATGCCGCCTTGGTGCGGGCCGGGAGGCCGTGTGACCCGCAGACGGTGCGTGCGATCATGGCCGAGCGTGGCTTGGTGGCTTGTCAGCCGCGCCGCAGCGGGCCCAGGACCACGATCCCGGCTGACGCGAAGGATCTGCCGGATCTGGTCAACAGGGACTTCACCGCCGACGAGCCCGGGCTGAAGCTGGTCGGGGACATCACCTACATCCCGACCTGGCAGGGGTGGGTGTATCTGGCCACCGTGCTGGACTGCTGCACGAAGAAGGTCGTCGGGTACGCGATGGCCGAGCACATGCGAACCGAGCTGGTCACCGACGCCCTGGCCATGGCGATCAGTAATGGCCATATCCGCAGCGGGGAGACGATTTTCCATTCGGATCGCGGGACTCAATACATGTCGGCCGAGTTTGCCGAGTTCACGCGCGCGGCTGGGATTGTTCGGTCGGTCGGACGGACTGGTATCTGCTATGACAATGCGTGGGCGGAGTCGTTCAACGCGACCTTGAAAGTGGAGCGGGTTCATCGGACCGTGTATCCGACTCGGCGGCATGCTATCCGGGATATTGCACGCTACATCGAGTTGCGTTACAATCAGAAACGGTTGCATTCCGCGCTTCAATATCGTACCCCGAACGAAGCAGAGCAGGACTGGTACGAAACCAACAAGGCAGCCTGAAACATGAATATCAAGCGGTCCGGATTTCATCCCGCAGTCCACTTGCGATGGGGAGCGTCGGTCGTGGTGGGGTAGTGGCCCGTTTTCTCAACTGGACCGGTCCAAATGGGCCACTGGCCGATTTTGCGAGGGGGAGCGTGGGGCGCGGCCACCCGGTGTCCTGCCTGCTTCCGACGGCGACTGTAGGCTCGGCGGCGTGGCCCGTCGCATCCTGCACCTCGACATGGACGCCTTCTTCGCGGCCGTCGAGCAGCGCGACAAGCCGTCCCTGCGGGGCCGTCCCGTGGTCGTCGGCGGCGCCGGGCCACGGGGCGTCGTCGCGACCGCCTCCTACGAGGCGCGGACGTTCGGGGTGCGTTCTGCCATGTCCGGGGCGGAGGCCAGGCGGAGGGCGCCGGGTGCCGCGTTCCTCGGCGGCCGGTTCGACGCGTACCGCGAGTCGTCGCGGATCGTCATGGGCCTGCTGCGGGAGATCTCCCCGGCCGTGGAGCCGCTCAGCCTCGACGAGGCGTTCGTCGACCTCGCAGGCACCCCCTGGGCCGACGGTGACCTGGCTGCTCGCGTCGACTGGCTGCGGGAGGAGTTGACGCGCCGCACGGAGGGGCTCACGGCCTCCGTGGGGATCGGCTCGGCCAAGTTTCTCGCCAAGCTCGCCAGCGAGGCCGCCAAACCCGACGGCGTGCGGATCCTCGACCCCGCCGAGGAACTGGACTTCATCTCGCCGATGCCGGTGCGGGCCATCCCCGGGGTCGGCCCCGCCACCGAGCAGCGGCTCGTCGCCGTCGGGCTCTACACCGTCGAGGATCTCCGCGGCGTCGACCGGGCCGAGCTGATCCGTGAGTTGGGGGTGGCGGCGGGGGAGTCGCTGTCCGCGCTCGCCCACGGCAGGGACGACCGGCCCGTTGAGGCGTCACGGGATCCGAAGTCGATCTCCACCGAGGACACGTTCGCCGTCGACCTGACCGACAGGGCGCAGCTGCAGGAGATCCTGCGCCGCGACGCCGCCCAGGTGGCGGGACGGCTCGCCAAGGCCGGGTACTTCGCCAGGACCGTGACGCTCAAGGTGCGCTTCGCCGACTTCAGCACCCGCACAATCGCCCGCCGCCTCGGCGGGGCGACCGACAACGTCGAGGAGATCTCGGCCGCCGGCCTCGCCCTGTTCGAGGAGGTCGACGTGCGGCCCGGCGTCCGGCTGCTCGGCATCGGAGTGTCCAACTTCGCCACGTCAGCGCAGGAACGGCTCTTCGGGGACGACCCCGCCGAGCAGGACAGCGTCGAGACGACCCGGCAGGAACCCGTGCAGCTCAGCGGCGTGCGGGGCGGGACCACCTACCATCCGGGCGCGGACGTCGAGCACGATGAGCACGGCCGCGGCTGGGTGTGGGGCGCCGGGCTGGGGAGGGTCACCGTCCGCTTCGAGACGCGCGCGACCGGGCCGGGACCGATCCGCACGTTCGCCGTCGACGACCCGGCGCTGCGTCCCGTCGGGATCGACCCCCTGGCGGGGGCCGTCCGCGACGACGACGCCTGACTCAGACGGAGGCGCGCTCGATCAGGTGCGCCCGCAGCACCGTCAGCTGCGGCGGGGTCTCGCCGTCCATCATCCGCAGCAGCTGCCGGGCCATCTGGGCGCCGAGTTCGATCATGGGCTGCCGCATGGTCGTGAGCGGCGGGTCGGCCGTCTGGCTGGCGGGGGAGTCGTCGAAGCCGATGACGGCGACGTCATCGGGGATCGTCAACCCGGCCTCGCGGAGCACCGGGTAGGCGCCCATCGCCATGAGGTCGTTCGCCGCGAAGATCGCGTCGAAGGGCTCGCCGGAGTCGATCAGTTCCCGGGCGGCGCGGGCGCCGCCGTCTAGGGTGAAGTCGCCGGCGAACCGCGGCCCCGGCTCCAGCCCGGCGGCCTCGAGCGCCTGGCGCCAGCCCTCGGCGCGGTCGATGCCGGGGCGCATGTCGGTCGGGCCCGTGATGGTGGCGATGCGACGCCGGCCGTGCGCGATCAGGTAGTCGACCGCGGCCCGCGCGCTGTCGACGTTGTCGACGTCGATGGCCGTGGCCCCGGTCGTATCCTCCATGGGCTGCCCGGCGAACACCATGGGCAGCGCCTCCAGCAGTTCGGAATAGGAGCGGTCGCCCGTGTGATGCGAGACGATCAGTGCGCCGTCGACGTTGCCGCCCATCAGGTAGCGCCGCGTCTTGCCCGCGTTGGACTCCGACTCGATGATCATGTTGAGCGTGTAGTCGGTCTCGGCCAGCGCCATCGCGATGCCCTGGACCACCGAGCCGAAGAACGGGTCCGAGAAGACCTTGACCGTCGTCTCCGGCACGACCAGCGCGACCGCGCCCGTCCGGTTGGACGCCAGCGATCTGGCCGCCCGGTTGGGCACGTAGTTGAGTTCCTCGATGGCCTGCTGGATGCGCTCGACGGCCTCGGGAGCCACCGTGGAGACCCCGTTGACGACGCGCGACACCGTCGCCCTCGACACGCCCGCGCGGGACGCGACCATCTCAAGGGTCGGGATTCGCTTCCTCATCAGACGGGGCTCCGCTCCTGCTTCCGGCCCGGAGGGTGCCCCGGAACTCATGTGCCGCTCGCCTCGGCAATCACAGCAGCATAGTTCTCGGCACTGAGCTTCGGGGTGCGCACCTGCGTGTCGTAATCGACGTGAACGATGCCGAAACGCTTCCCATACCCCCAGGCCCACTCGAAGTTGTCGAGCAACGACCAGACGAAGTATCCGAGCACCGGAACCCCCTCTGCCATCGCCTGCCCGACCGCCGCCAGATGGGCTTCGATGTAGTCCCACCGGTCGTGGTCGTCGACGCGCCCGTCGACCAGCACGTCGTCGTACGCCGCGCCGTTCTCGGTGATGTAGAGGGCAGGCAGGTTCGGGTACTGGGCGACCAGACGGTGCAGCAGGATCCGGAGCCCGTCCGGGTTCACCTCCCATCCCATGCCCGTGCGGGGGAGCCCCCGCGACGGCCCGGACACGAACTCTGAGCCGACGAACCACGAGCGGTTCGCCTTCGGGGTCGGCACCAGTGCGGGCGGGTCCGTCTCGGGCGCGGGGTGCGCACTGAAGCAGTCGTCGTGGTAGTGGTTGACGCCCAGGAAGTCGATGGGCTGGAAGATCTCTGCCAGGTCGCCGTCCTGGACGACGTCGGCGAAGCCGTGACCGGCGATGTCGACCAGCACGTCCTCCGGGTAGCTGCCGAGCAGCACCGGATCGAGATACATCCGGTTCCACAGCCCGTCGAGCCGGCGGGCGGCATCGAGATCGGCCGGGTCGGCAGGGTCGAACGGGACGGCGTTCGTCAGGTTCAGCGTGATGCCGAGCTGCAGGTCGTCACCGCCCAGCTCTCGGAGCCGCGACACTGTGCGCCCGTGGGCCAGGTGCTGGTGGTGCAGCGCGGCCAGGCCGGCGGCCGGATCGTTGAGGCCGGGGGCGTGCTCTCCGCCGACATAGCCGATGAGCGAGGAACACAGCGGCTCGTTGAACGTGGTCCAGTGCCGGACCCGGTCGCCGAGGCGGCCGTAGACGTCCTCCGCGTAACGGACGAACCGCTCGGCCGTCTCCCGGTTCGCCCACCCACCCTGCTCCTGCAGCGCCTGGGGTAGATCCCAGTGGTAGAGCGTCAGCCAGGGCAGGATGTCGGCGCGGAGCAGCTCGTCGACCAGCCGGTCGTAGAAGTCGAGTCCCTTCTCATTGGTGTAGCGGTCGCCGGGGCGGACCCGCGCCCAGCTCGTCGAGAAGCGGTACGCCTGGAGCCCGAGCCGCTTCATGAGGGCGACGTCCTCGGGCATCCGGTTGTAGTGGTCGGCAGCGATCTCAGGGGTGTCGCCACCTGCCACGGCCAGGGGCTGCCGTGCGAAGGCGTCCCAGACGGAGTCCTCCTTGCCGTCGACGTGGGCCGCGCCCTCCACCTGGGCTGCGGCGGTCGCCGCCCCCCACAGAAAGTTCTTGGGAAAATGTGTGAACATCAGCCCTTCACCGCCCCTGCCATGATTCCGGAAACGAGTTGCTTGCCCGCGATGACGAAGAGGACCAGCAGCGGCAGCGTCGCGAGCACGGCGCCGTTGAGCACGACCGAGTAGTCCACGTACTTGGCCGACTGCAGCTGGCTGAGGGCCACCTGCAGGGTCGGGTTCTGGGGCACGACCAGCAGCGGCCACAGGTAGTCGGTCCAGGCGGTCATGAAGGTGAACATGGACAGGATGCCCATGGCGGGCCGTGCGGCCGGGATGCCGACGTTGAAGAAGGTGCTGATCATGGAGGCGCCGTCGACGCGGGCGGCCTCGATGAGCTCGTCGGGGATGACATCGACCAGGTACTGGCGCATGAAGAACACGCCGAAGGCGGTCACCAGCGTCGGGACGATGACGGCGCCGAGGGAGCCGGTCCAGCCGAACTGCTTCATCATCATGAACAGAGGGATGATGCCCAGCTGGGTGGGGACGGCCATCGTGGCGATGACGGCGACCATGAGGCCCTCACGGCCGCGGAACCGCAGCTTCGCGAACGCGTAGCCGGCCAGCGTCGAGAAGAAGACCACGGAGCAGGTGATGACGGAGGCAACGATGACGGAGTTGCCCAGCGCCTTCCAGAAGTCGATGGTGTCGAAGACCTGGGCGGCGTTGGCCCAGAACTGGCCCCCAGGAAGAAGCGGAGGGAAGGTGGAGGTCAGCGCGCTCTTGTCGCTCGAGCCGATGATGAACGACCACCACAACGGGTAGGCGCCGCCCAGGACGAACGCGAGGATGATGGCGTACACGTACCAGCGGGGGCTCGCGTTGATCCCCATGCCTGCGCCGCGACGGGACCTGCTGCTCATGCGTCTGCCCTCAGGATTGCTTCGATGTCGGCCTTACGGTGCTTGCGTCGGACCTTGTCAGCCTTGGATTCGGTGGTGGAGATCGTGCGGGCCAGCAGATAGTTCAGGACGCCGATGGCCACGATGAGGAGGAACAGGATCCAGGCGACGGCGGCCGCCCGGCCGAACTGCTGTCTGTTGAACGCGAGGTCCCACAGGTAGAGCACCGTCGTCTGGTACTCGCGCTGCGGACCGCCCGGCACGGAGCTGGCCGCGTTGAAGAGCTTGGGTTCGGTGAAGATCTGGAGACCGCCGATGGTCGACGTGATGATCACGAAGATGATGGTCGGGCGGATGCTGGGGATGGTGATCGAGAAGAAGCGGCGGGTGGCGGTGGCGCCGTCGATGGCGGCCGACTCGTAGATGTCGCGGGGGACGGCCTGCATGGCGGCCAGCAGGATCAGCGCGTTGTAGCCGGTCCAGCGCCAGTTGACCATGGTCGCCAGGGCGACGTGACTGGGGAACCGCTCCGTCTTCCAGAAGACCGGATCCAGCCCCATCGAGGTCAGGACGTTGTTCACGAGGCCGTACTTCTCGCCGAAGATGTTGGAGAAGATCAGGGCGACGGCCACCGGCGTCACGACGTAGGGGAGGATCACCGACAGCCGCCAGAACGTCTTGGCCCGCAGGTTCTGGTCGAGCATTGCGGCCAGGCCGATCGCGACGATGATCTGCGGCACCGACGACAGAATGAAGATGCTGAATGTGTTGAACAGCGAATTCCAGAACAGGGGATCGGACAATTCGCGCGCAAAGTTCGCGAACCCCACCCAATCACCGGGACCCGTCAACAGATTCCAGTTGTTGAGGGAGACCACGAATGTATAGACGAGCGGGAACAGGCCGACCAGGCCAAAGAGGAGGAAGAAGGGGGCCACATAGGCGTAGGGGGAGTACTTGATGTCCCACTTGCTGAGGCGGGTCCGCCACGACACGGCGGGCTTCGCCTCCGCTGCGGCGCGATGCTCGAACATTGACCAGGCTTTCGTCGATGGTTGCCGGGGATGGGACCGGCGGGCCCCCGTGTCGCCACAAGGGCCCGCCGGTTGGAGGAGTGACGGGTCGTCAGGTCAGCTGGCGACCACCGTGTCGAGCAGCTTCATCGCGTTGTCCCACGCCGCCGCGCCGTCAGCCTTGCCCGAATCGAGCAGCTGGACGGAGGGGCCGAAGACCTGCTCCTGGATGACCGAGTCGTCCGGACCCTTGAACTGGGCCACGACGCCGTCGGCGCGCTTGGCCAGGATCTCGCCGAGCGGCGCGTCGTTGAAGAACTGGGTCAGATCGCTCGGGCCGGTGACGCCGGGATCGGACTGTGCCTCGATGACGCTGGGGAAGGCTCCGGCGGCCTGGAAGGAGGCGACCTGCTGCTGCTTGTCGGTGAGCCAGGTGGCCAGGGCGGCGGCCTCGGCCGGGTGCTCAGAGGAGGTGGGGACCGTCAGGAAGGAGCCGCCCCAGTTCGCAGCGCCACCCGGGTAGACATCGGCGAAGTCCCAGCCCGTGGCTGCATCCCCGCCGCCTGCCTCGACCTGGCCCTTGACCACGCCGAGCATCCAGCCGGGGCAGACGAAGGTGGCGAAGGAGCCGTCAACGAACGCCTTGCCGCCGCCCCAATCCCACTGGGTCTGGTTGGAGGACAGGCCGGACACCGCGCCGTCGGCGAGCAGCATCCACTTGTCCTTGAGGGCCTGGTTGTCCTTGACGTTGAGGCTGCCGTCCTTCTTGTAGTAGCCCTCGTCGAACTGGTTGACCATCGAGTTCCAGACGAAGCCGGACTGGTCGTACCACGCCTTGCCGGTCTTGGCCTTGTACTGCTTGCCGACCTCGAAGAACTTCTCCCACGAGGCGTTGTCGCCGCCGAGGAGATCGGCGAAGCCCTCACGATCGCCGGGCATGCCGGCGGCCTCGAGCAGCTTGCCGTTGAAGCAGATGCCCTGCGGGCCGATGTCGGTGCCGTAGCCGATGATGCGGCCGTTCGCGTCGGTGGCCTGACCGACCTTCCAATCGACCCAGCGGTCCGCGATGTCGTCGGCGCCGTGATCGCGGAGATCGGTGAACGTGTCGGACACGCTCATGACCTTGCCGAGCCAGCCTTCCTCGACGGCCTGGACATCGGGGAGGCCCGCGCCGGCTGCCTGCTTGGTCTGCCAATCGACCAGGGCGTTACCGCCCGTGTCGATGTTGGTGGCCTTGATCTTGATGCCCGGGTTGTCGGCCTCGTACTGCGCGTAGAGACCGTCGAGGCCCATGGTGCCGAACGTGGTGACCGTCAGCTCGACGGTCTCGGCCGGCGCCGGGGCGGACGAGCTGCTGCTGCCACCGGTGGTCGGGGTCGAGGACGACCCCGGCGTTCCGGTGGTCGAGCAACCCGCAAGCAGGGCGAGGGAGGCGACGGCGGCGATGCCGCCGTACACACTGCGTCGGATGGGAATCACTGTCACTCCTTTGTGTGGCTTGCCCGCGAGAGAGCGCTCTCACGAGGTATGCAGTGAAACCTAGATCGCATTTCATGCCATGTCAAGAGAGCGCTCTCATGAAGTCGCGGATTGTTATGTTTCCGAGACCTTTCCCTTGTTGTGGGCGAGTCCCGCGCCGGACGGTAGCCTCCGGATATGGCGAGAATGTTCGTGGCGGTGCTGCCGGGTGAACGAGTGGTCCGCGAGTTGGATGAGCTCCTCGAGTCTCGACGGGACGGTGAGTCGGGCCTGCGCTGGGTCCCACCCGATGCGTGGCATCTGACCACGGCCTTCATGGCCAACGTTCCCGACTCCGCCCGGGAAGGGCTCGAAGGGAACTTGAAGGCCGCGGCGCGCGGGGTTGAGTCGTTCGAGGTGGGGGTCTCCGGAGGGCTTGCCTTCCCGCATGCCGACCGGACCAAGGTGTTGGCGCTCGCCGTCACTGAGGGCGCGCAGGAACTGGCGGCCCTGTCGGCCAGGTCGCGGGCGGCTGCGAACCGGGCGGGGGTCGCAGTGGAGGGCGGGCGCTTCGTCGGCCATCTGACGCTCGCACGCCACCGCGGGCTGTCGGCGGTGCGCTGGCTGGAGGTGCTCGACTCGTTCCCGGCGTGGGTCTGGCGGGTGGAGGAGGTGTGCCTCGTGGAGACTGTCGTTCCCGGGCGGCGCTACGAGGTCCGCGCCCGGTTCCCGCTGGGTCCCAGCGGCGCACGTGTCCTAGAATGAGGCGGCCCCGGGGCCGGGGCGAGCCGAAGTGGTGGAATTGGTAGACACGCAGGATTTAGGTTCCTGTGCCTGCGGGCGTGAGGGTTCGAGTCCCTTCTTCGGTACAACAAGAAGACCTGGTCAGCGGTTGTTTCACGCGTCACCGCTCCGGGGGTGACTCCGCTCGGAGCGGCCCAGCGGCGTTACACCATCCCCGATACATAGTCGGTCCACCGCTCTGCGACCGGCTCGGCGACGACCGCCCCGGCGGACAGGGTGGCGAGCGCGACGTCGAACTCCGCCACCGAGTCGGTCGGGATCGCCACGCGGATGTGCGCCCGGTCGCTCCAGTCCACCCCGTCGACTACCACCCGCGCGCCCGACGGCAGAACCAGGCCGCGGAGCTGGTCCTCCAGGGCGCCGGCGGAGGCGAAGTCCACGTCCACCTGCAGGATGCGGCTGAGGCGGACCTCGCGGGTCCCGGCCGCGTCCATCGCCTGCGCGACGGCGTCGGTGTAGGCGCGCACGAGGCCCCCGGCGCCCAGCTTGACCCCGCCGAAGTAGCGGGTGACGACGGCGACGACGTCGGTCAGGCCGTTGCGCTGCAGCGCCGTGAACATCGGGATCCCGGCTGTGCCGGCGGGTTCGCCGTCGTCGGAGGAGCGGGCGGTACGGGCGTCGGGTCCGAGGATGAACGCCGAGCAATGGTGGCGCGCGTCGAACAGGGTCGCGCGGCGCTCGTCGATCACCGAGCGGGCCTCATCCTCGGTGGTGACGCGACGGATGCGGGTCAGGAAGCGGGACCGCCTGATCTCCAGCTCGACATCCGCCCCCTCGCCGGGGGCGGCGTTGATGGTGAGGAACCGGTCAGACACCGAGCTCGCGGCGGAGCTTCGCCACGTGGCCCGTCGCCTTGACGTTGTACTGCGCGACCCGCACGGTGCCGACGCCCGCGTCGTTGACGTCGATCACGAACGTGGACCGCAGGACCCCCTCGATCTCCTGGCCGTAGATCTTGCGGAGCCCGTAGGCGCCGTAGGCCTTGAGGACCTCCTTGCCGGGGTCGGCCAGCAGCGTGAAGCCGAGGTCGGAGTGGTCGCGGAACTTCGCCAACTGTTCGACGGTGTCGGGCGAGCAGCCGAGGACCTCGTACGAGGCGTCGGCGAACGCAGGCAGCGAGGCCTGGAAGTCGACGGCCTGGGTCGTGCAGCCGGGCGTCATGGCGGCGGGGTAGAAGTACAGGATGACGGTGCGACCCGCGAAGTCCGCCAGGGAGACGGCCTTGCCGTCCTGATCGGGCAGCGTGAAGGCGGGGGCGGTCGTACCGGTGGTCAGGCGTGCACTCATGCGGCAGAGTGTAACGGGCCGCCACGACGCGTTTACCCCGGTCGCCTAGCATGAAACGACGGCTGTCAATAGGCTGGGGTCTGACCGAAGGAGTGACCGCATGGCTGAGCGTTCCGTGGAAGAGATGCGCGCCGACCTGGCGAAGAGCAGGGCGAAGATGACCGGCGCCATCGGTGACGGCAAGGAGGCGATCCGTCCGCAGAACATCGCCAAGGAGGGCATCGAGCAGGTCAAGACGTTCGCGAAGACCGAGTTCGACACGGCCACGGCCTCGTTGCGCGACGAGCGCGGGGATGGAAGCTGGACAAGCTTCTGCTGGTCGGCGGCGCCGTCGTCGGAGTGATCGTCTTCGCGGTGACCCTGAACCAGGTCGCGACGAGGCGCAGCCTGGCGTCCGCGGCCCGCAAGGCGATCGAGAAGTGACGGACACCGCGCTGGCCATCCGCATGCTGCACGACCGCGTGCTCGTCGATGTCGACGGAGGCGCGAATGAGCGCCGCAGTGGCGGCGGGATCCTGATCCCCGCCACTGTCCAGATGGGCCGACGGCTGACGTGGGCCAAGGTGGTAGCCATCGGGCCGAACGTCCGCGCCGTCGAGATGGGCGACCGGGTCCTGTTCGACCCGGAGGACAGGGCCGAGGTGGAGGTCCAGGCGAAGACCTATGTTCTCCTTCGGGAACGAGACATCCATGCCGTCGCCTCCGACGAGGTAGCCGACGGCGGAACCGGACTATATCTCTAGGAGGAGACGTGTCACGTGTCGTTGTCGTGGGGTCGCTGAATGTCGACCTCCACCTGCTGCTGCAGCGGCACATCACGCCCGGGGAGACGCTGCTCGCCTCGGGCGGCACCTTCTCGCCGGGAGGTAAGGGCGCCAACCAGGCGTGCGCGGCGGCCCTGGCCGGAGCCGAGACGACCATGTGCGGCGCCATCGGCGACGACGCCTCATCCTCGGTCGCGACCTCGCTGCTGGAGGCTGCGGGAGTCGACGTCAGCCATGTGCGACGCGTTCCGGGGCCGACGGGGCTCGCCGTCGTCAGCGTCGACGCCGAGGGGGAGAACTCCGTCGTCGTCGTCCCGGGGGCCAACGCCGAGGTGAGCCCCGCCATGGTGGACGACTGGGCCGATGTCATCGCGGGCGCCGACGTCGTCGTGCTGCAGGGGGAGATCAGTGCGGCGAGCAACCTGGAGGCATCGCGCCTCGTCCGGGGGCGGCTCGTCGTGAACCTCGCACCGGTGATCGACGTGGCCCCGAGCTGCTGCTGGCGGCGGATCCGCTCGTCGTCAACGAGCATGAGGGGACCGCCGCGCTGGCCCAGCTGGGGGGCCGGGAACTCACCGACCCCGAGGCCGTCGTGCGCGGCCTCCGGGAATCCGGCGTCTCGTCCGTGGTGATGACGTTGGGCGCGGCGGGCGCGCTCATCGCGCACGGCGACGAGGTGGTCACCGTCGCGTCGCCGCGGGTGAGGGCCGTCGACACCGTGGGCGCAGGGGACGCGTTCTGCGGGGCGCTGGCCGCCCGGCTCGCCGAGGGTGAATCGCTCGAGGCCGCCTCGGCGTACGCTGCCCGCTTCGCGGCCTACACCGTCCAGTTCGAGGGCGCCCAGGCGTCCTACCCGCCGAGGGGCACCGGGCTCCCGACCTGAGCGTCCATCTCCACTGCGTCGGTGGGGGAGCCAGGAAGCGCGGTGGCGAGCGATCAGGGGCAGGCCCCACATCCTGGGAGCCGGTAGGCCCCGGGCTGGCGCACTAGGGTTGGGTGCAGCGGCGCCGGTGCCCCAGATGAGCTGTTGAGGATCGCGGCGCCAGTCTGACCAGGGAAGGAACCCAGTGAAGAGCATCACCATCAAGGGCGCAGGCATCGAGGCCCCCGCCATCGTCACCGGCGTCATGCGGATCCAGGAGAAGTCGGACGCCGAGGTGCGCGCCCTGTTCGACGCATCGCTCGAGTCCGGCATCGACTTCTTCGACCACGCCGACATCTACGGTGCCGGCGCCGCGCACGGCTGCGAGGCGCGGTTCGCGGAGGCGCTGCAGCTCACGCCCGCCCAGCGGAGCGAGATCACGCTGCAGACGAAGGCGGGCATCGTCAAGGACGGGCCCTACTTCGACTTCTCCCACGCACACATCATCAGGGCCGTCGAGGGATCGCTCAGGGCGCTGCGCACCGACTACATCGACATCCTCCTGCTGCACCGCCCCGACGCGCTCGTGGAGCCCGAGGAGGTTGCCCGGGCGTTCGACGAGCTCGAGGCTGCCGGGAAGGTCCGCGCCTTCGGTGTGTCGAACCACACGCCCCTGCAGATCGAGCTGCTGAAGCGTTACGTCCGCCAGCCCCTGGTCGCCAACCAGCTGCAGCTGTCCATCACGCACGCGCCGATCGTGGCGCAGGGCGTCGCGATGAACATGACGGGGGAGGCGCAGTCGATCAGCCGGGACCTCGGCATCCTCGACTACTGCCGCCTGCACGACATCACCATCCAGGCGTGGTCTCCCTTCCAGGCCGCGTTCTTCAACGGCGTCTTCCTGGGCAACCCGGACTACCCGGAGCTCAACGCGGTGATCGACAGGCTGGCGGCCGAGTACGGCGTCCCGGCCGAGGCCATCGCGACGGCATGGATCGTGCGGCACCCAGCTGACATGCAGGTCGTGCTGGGCACCACGTCGCCGGACCGCGTCCGGGCGGCGGCGCTGGGCGCTGACGTCCCGCTGACGCGCCCGCAGTGGTACGAGCTGTACCGGGCGGCCGGGCACCTGGTTCCCTGACGGAGGGCGGCGCGCCGCCGACCGTCACGGTCGGTGGCGCACCGTCGGTTCCGGACACAAAGGAAGGCCCCAGCGGATGGCTGGGGCCTTCTGTCGTACACCACCAGGGACTCGAACCCTGAACCCATTGATTAAGAGTCAATTGCTCTGCCAGTTGAGCTAGTGGTGCTCGGCGAGAGATAACTCTAGAGGTGCCTGCCGCTGATTGTCCAATCGGCGACGACACTCATGTGGAGTCCCCGCGAACGTAGGGGCCGTACCTCACGTATTTTCCCCCGGGAACGTGTGGCTGGCCACGATGGGGTGTGGAGGTTGAGGAGCAGCTGTCGATGGCAGCCAGGTTTGAGGTCACGAAGAAGTACGCGGCTGCGTATGCGGCGGCACCGAAGAAGGGCAAGTCACAGATCCTGGACCAGGTGGTCGAGGTCACGGGCTGGAACCGGGACCATGCCCGCCAACAGTTGGTGGCCCGCCTCCGGCAGCCTCCCGGCCGGGCCAGCGCGACGGTCGCGGTGATCGATCGCCGCCGCACCAAGCCACGGAAGTACTCCTACGATGCGCTGATCGTGTTGCAGAGAGTATGGGCGGCCTCGGGCGGCAGCTGCGGGCAGTACCTCGCCCCGGCCATGACCGACTGGCTCGACGCCCTCGAAACCGAAGGCGCTCTGATCCGGGGAGAAGACCGCTACAGCGCTGCAGTACGGGCCGAGTTGGAACAGATGTCAGCAGCGACGATCGACCGGTACCTGGCCCCCGCCAGAGCCAAAGACCCGCTCCGCGGCAAGACCACCACCCGACCGGGCACGATGCTGCGCAACTCGATCAGTATCCGCAAAGCCGGCGATGAGGTCGAAGCCGAACCCGGGTTCTTCGAGGTCGACACCGTCGCCCACTGCGGCCCCACCCTGAAGGGCGAGTTCGCCCGCACCGTGAACTTCACCGACATCCACACCGGCTGGGTGTTCACCCGCGCGATCCGCAACAACGCCGCGGTCCATGTCCTGGCCGCGTTCGACACGTTCATCGAGCACGTTCCGTTCGCCGTGACCGGCATCGACTGCGACAACGGGTCAGAATTCATCAACCACGACCTCGTCGGCTGGGCCGGCCAGCGAGACGTGTTCTTCACCCGGTCACGGCCCTACAAGAAGAACGATCAGGCCACCATCGAGTCGAAGAACAACCACCTCGTACGCCGCTACGGCTTCTACCACCGCTACGACACCAAGCTACTAGAGCTGGAGCTCCTCAACCAGCTCTGGACACTGGTCTGTGACCGGTTGAACTTCTTCACCCCTACCAAGAAACCCATCGGCTGGTCCACCGACACCGTCGGCCGCCGCAAACGGCTCTACGACAAGCCCAGCTCCCCCTACCAGCGACTCCTCGCCGCCGGGGTCCTCAACCCCACCCAAGCAGGCCGAACTCGCCGCCCGAAAAGCCAACCTCCGACCAGCCGACATGGCCCACCGCATCAACCTCATCCAACAAGAACTCACACGCCTCGCAGCCGGGAAGACCCGCCGCCTCCAAGACCAGATCAGCTGGAAAGCACCCGACCCCGCAGGCCTCAAAACCCGAGCCGCCTAGCCCCCAGCTTCCCGGGGAAAAATATCTGAGGTAAGGCCCCCACCTACGCGGGGACTTGACAGTGAGGTACCACGATCGGCTACGCCGTCGCCTTCCTGACCAGAGCCGCGATCAGTTCCTCATCCTTGTCAGAGAGGGATACGACGGCGAACGACGTGGGCCACATCCCGCCATCATCCAGCGTCGCGTCCGGCTGGAACGCCAGCGTGGAGTAGCGGTAGTTGTCCTTCGCGCCGCTTCGGAAGAACAGCACCGTCCTGCCCGCGGTCGTCTTGTAGGCCGGGGCCCCGTACATGGTGCCGGGGACGAGGTCCGGCGCGTTCGCCTCGACGATGGCGTCGATCCGCCGGGCCAGATTCTGCTCCTCGTCCGGCATCTCGGCGATGGCGGCCTCGAGGAGGGCCCTGCCCGCCGCGCGTTTGTCGGCCGCCTTGGCGGCGGCCTTCTCCGCCCGCAGCTCGGCTGCCCGCTGCTTGACCGCCGTGCTCAGCTTTCCGTCGCCGTCACCCATGTCCGCCTCCTGAGCTCGTGGGAGGAGTGCTGCCACGGATGAGTCATCGAGGTTGGCAGCGACCCCGATCCCACCAAGCTGGCGGAGGAGCAATCGGCCGCTGGCCCCGGTGGCACGATGTGCCCATGGCCACGACCCACTACTTCACCGCCTCCAGCCTCGACGGGTTCATCGCCACACCCGGGCATTCCCTCGACTGGCTGCTCTCGCAGAAGGTCGACCAGGAAGGCCCCATGGCCTATCAGGACTTCGAACGCACCATCGGCGCGCTGGCCATGGGGGCCTCCACCTTCGAGTGGGTGCTGCGCAACGACCCCGGATCATGGGCCTACGCGCAGCCCACGTGGGTGTTCACCCACCGCGAGCTCCCGATCCCCGACGGCGCCGACGTCCGGCTGGTCAGCGGGGATGTGCGGCCGGTGCACTCCGACATGGTCTCCGCTGCGCAGGGCCTGGACGTGTGGGTGGTCGGCGGGGGAGATCTCGCCGGCCAGTTCGCCGACGCGGGCCTGCTGGACGAGGTGTGGGTCCAGTTCGCGCCGGTCACCCTCGGCGCCGGCGCGCCCCTCCTGCCCCGGGCCCTCGACCTCGAGCTGCTCGACGTCGCCCGCAACGCGGCCTTCCTCTGCGGCAGGTACCGGGTGCTCGGCGCCCGCCCGGCGGAGGATCAGCGTGCGAGCAGCCCTCGCGTCGGCGGCGACCACAGGTCGTGACCGCGGCGCCCCCACCCGGCCAGCAGGCGGTTCGCCGCCTCCCAACCGGTGGTCGCGGCCCGCTCCATGAGAGCGACCGGCAGGTCGCAGCGCACCAGATCGCCCGCCAGGACGATCCGCGGGTCCGGCGTCGCCACCGTGGGTCGGTCCAGCCAGGGTGACGTGTCGACGAGCGGGCAGTCCTGCTCCACCAGCCACTCCTCGGCGATGATCGGGGCCCCGGCCAGTGGGGGTGGACCCGTTCGGCCTCGGCCCACAACCGCTCCCGCACGCCCTCAGGTGAGGGCAGGGCGTAACCGTGCACCTCGACGACGGCGCCCCCGTTTCGGTCGGCCCAGGCGGCGGCGCCGTCCTCGAAGGCATCGAGCCGCGAGATGTTGTCGAGGGGGCCGTAGCCGCTGGTGCCGAGGAAGTCTGGCAGGTCCGGCTGGGGCCGGCCGAGCCAGCGTCGTCCGACGCCGAACGCGGGGGCGATCCGGAGCCGGGCGATGCGCGAGCGCCAGGTCGCGTCGCCGAGGCCGGGGGATGCGTCCACGACCGACTGCAGCGCGGCTGTGTCGAGGGCCAGCACGGCGGCGTCGGCACGGATCTCACCGTCGGAGGAGACGACCCGGACACCTGTGCCGGTCGGCTCGACGGCGCTGGCCGTGACGCCGCAGCGGATGTCGACACCCAACCCGGTCAGATACCGCGCCAGCGGCGCCCACAGCGCGGTGTCGTAGTCCTCGCGCGGAACGTCGAAGAGCAGGCCCTCCGCGCTGCCGAGGAAGTAGGTGTGGAACATGGCGAGCAGCTCGCCGCCCGAAAACTCGTGCGGGTCGGCGAAGAAGCTCCGCGCGAACACCTCCAACGCCAGGTGGCGTGCCTGCTGCGGGAAGCGGAGCTGGTCAAGCACGTCGGCGGCGCTCACCCCGTCAAGTTCCTGGAAGGTGCGGGGGAAGCTGACGCGCAGCAGGCCGAGGGCCCGCCCGACGTCGACGCGGAGGAGATCGCGGGCGCGGAAGGTGGGGCTGACAGCGACGAAGCCCAGGATGCTCCAGGGCGGTGTGCGGGGTATGCGGGCGAACGAGTCGGTCGGTCCGTCGGCCAACGTCAGCGGGTAGTCGGCCACCGGCACCAGCGAGCTCAGCTCCGGATCCGCCCGCCGCAGCAGGGAGCGCAGGTTGTAGTACTGGCGGAAGAAGGCGTGGAAGCCGCGGCTCATCGTCCGCCCGTCGTCGGTCCGCCAGGCGCGGACGCGGCCGCCGAGCTGCGGTTGCGCCTCGAGCACGGTGACCTCGACGCCCCGCTCGGCGAGTCCGGTAGCGGCCGCCAGGCCGGCGATGCCGCCGCCGAGCACGACGACACCCGGGCGCTCCGGCCCCGACCCCGACGGTGCTGGCGACGCCACCCGGACAGCTCGCCTGTCTCGTCCCGGCCGCCATTGCTTCATGATGTGTGCTCCTTCTCCCGGCGGCCGAGGCGCAGCCACACGATCAGGCAGGCGGTGATGAGGGCGAAGCCGAAGCCGAAGTCCTCGATGGGAATGTCCCACGGGAACCGGATCCCTGACATCTGCTCCGGATGGTAGGTGACGATCGGCGCGGAGAGCTTCGTCAGCCAGCCGTCGACCAGAACCTGGAAGGAGAACATGATGCCGAGAGCCAGCCAGTACTGCAGCGAGGTGAAGATCCCGGTGCGCGCCCAGAGGAGTTCGGCCAGCACCACGACAACCATGGCGGCCAGGGTGGCGACGGTGTACTCAGGCATCGCCGCGCCCCATCCGTCCACGCAGCCACTGCAGCACGGTGCCAACCGCTTCATAGGTGAGCAGTCCACAGACAGGAATGACGAGGAAGAAAACGATCTCCTCCAGGGGGATGCCTCCGGGCAGGACGACGCCGGTGGTGTAGTCGGGGGAGAAGTCCCAGTGGGCGCGCCGGATTGCCAGCAGGTCCCACACGATGAAGGCGAGCGCCACCGGAACCACAGCCAGCAGCAGCCGGCGGGGGCGTCTGTAGACGCGGGCGGCGAGCCAGAACTCCAGCGGCAGCGTCACGAGGAGGCAGCCCGCCATCAGCAGCATGTAGTGGAACCTGTCCATGTCACCATCCTGCCTGGAGTGCCGTGGTCGCCTTCCTCCACAGCGGCACCCGCGCCCGTCCCGTGAAGACGTCGAAGTCGCGCGCCTCGATGCGGCCGAGGATGGCCGAGTAGAGCTGGTGTGCTGTGCCGACGCAGCGGGCCGACGCCGGCGGCAGCATCGCGATGCCCGGTTCGGCCTCCCGGTAGAGCGCACGGTTGCGGGCGATCTCGAAGCGCATCAGGTCACGCCAGGCGTCGTCGACGGTGCGGGACCCAATGTCGACACCGAAGCGGCGCAGATCCTCCTGCGGGATGTAAACCCTGCCCCGGTCCAGATCCTCGCCGACGTCGCGCAGGAAGTTCGTCAACTGGAAGGCGAGGCCGAGCGACCGCGCCGGCCCGAACGCCGCCGGCGTAAGGGGCTCGAGGACAGGCAGCATCATCTCGCCGATCACCGCGGCTGAACCCTCCATGTAGCCGCACAGGTCGTCGAACGTCTCGTAGCTGGACGTGTCGAGGTCCATGGCCATCGCGTCGAAGAACCTGTCGAAGCACTCGTGGTCGATCCCGCAGGTCTCGACCGTGTGTGCGACAGCGGCGAGGACCTCCTCCCCGGGATGGGTCTCTCCCGCCAGGGCGGCCGCGAACCTCCCCCGGAAGTCGGCCAACCCTGCCCGCGTCGCGGAGGTGTCGCCCAGAGTCGCGCCCGGCGCATCGACGATGTCGTCTGCAAGGCGGCACAGCGCGTACACGGCGTGGACGTGACGGCGCCGGGCGCGCGGCAGCAGCAGCGCCCCCAGTAGTAGGTGGTCCCGTACGCCCTGGTCAGCCGGGCACACTCCGCGTAGCCCCGCTCTAGGACGGCACTCATGCGGGGACCCCCAGGTAGTGGCGCACGCGGCGGGCAGCCAGGTCGCCGCTGATGAGCACCATCGGGATCCCGACGCCGGGCGTCGTGCCGGTGCCGGCCAGGAACACACCGGGGCGGCGTCGCTCCACGTTGGAGGGGCGGAAGGGCCCGGTCTGCAGGAAGGAGTGCGCCAGGCTGAAGGGGGTTCCCGCCGCCATGCCCCTGGCCTGCCACTGCGCCGGCGTGACGAACTCCTCCGTCACCACATCGGTCGGATAGCCGTGGCGTTGTAGGAACCCGAGGAGGTCGTCGCGGAGCCGCGGCCCCTCGACGTCCCAGTCCTGTCCGCCGTGGAGGTTCGGGACGGGTTCGAGGACGTACAGCACGCTGTGGCCCGACGGCGCCATGTCGGGGGCCGTCACCGTCGGGACCGTGACGAGTCGCGACGGGTCGCTCATGAGCCTGCCCTCGCCGATCAGTTCGTCGAAGGCGCCCCGCCAGGCGCGGCCGAAGTGGATGTTGTGATGCGCCGTCCCCTCGGCGGGGAGGCCGCGGACACCGAGGTGCCACACCACCGCTGACGGCGAGTAGGTGCCGTTGCGCGCGGCCCGCGGCGGTCGCAGGTCGGGCAGCAGGGTCTCGTAGGCGGTCGGAAGATCCACCGTCAGCACCACGGCGTCGGCGCGGATCTTCCCGGTCCCGGCGCTGACCCCGGCGGCCCGGCCCCGGGCGTCGGTGAGGACGGCGTCGACGGTCGTGTCGTAGAGGATGCGGGCTCCGGCGGCCTCCAGGGTGTCGGCCAGCAGCCGTGGGACCGCGTGCATGCCCTCGGCGGGGAACCAGACGCCCGAGATGGAGTCCATGTACGTGATCACCGCGTATAGGGCCAGCGCGTCGTCGGGTGCGAGCCCGGCGTACATGGCTTGGAAGGTGAAGAGCCGCACGAGCCGCTCGTCGGCGAAGCGGCGCCGGATGCTCGGGCCGAGGCGGCCGAAGCCGCCGAGCCTGAGCAGACGGGCGGCAGCGGCCGGGCGGGTCACCAGATCGAGCGGCGAGGAGAAGTTGCGCGCGATGAAGTTCGGCAGTTCGACGTCGTTGAGACGCTGCAGCCAGTCCACGAAATCGTCGAAGGCCGCCGCGTCGGCGGGCGAACACCGCTCGCTGATCTCCTGCCGGATCGCGGGCACCGACCCCCGCACGTCGAGCGTTGAGCCGTCGGCGAAGTGGCCCCTGTAGGCGGGATCGAGCCGCGTCAGACGCAGCGGATCGAGCGTCGCGCCGAGCCGGCCCAGCGGGGCGGCCAGCAGCTCGGGCATGGTGAACACCACCGGACCCGTGTCGAAGGTGAAGCCGTCGCGTCGCAGGATGCCGTTGCGTCCGCCGGGGAACGACTCGCGTTCGACGATGGTCACGTCGTGGCCGTCGGCCACGAGGTGGCAGGCGGCGCTCAGGCCCGACAGGCCGGCGCCAACGACGACCACCGCGCTCATGCGTTCCTCCAGGCCATCAGCGACGCCCACCTGCGCAGCCCGGCGGCAGCCAGGTCGTCGACGAGCGGCGACTCGAGGGTGCGGGCCGCCGCGTCCACTGACGCCTCGATCATCTGCTCGGCCTCCTCGATCACCCCGGAGCGGATGAGCTCCGCGCAGAGGGCGTCGACCTCGTCACGTGAGACCCCTTCTCGGCCGATGTGGTGCAGCCGCCGCCGCCACTGCGGGTCGAACCGCTGCTCGGCGAGGACGAGGAGCACCGTCGGCTTCCCCGCGACGAGGTCGTCACCGACGGGCTTGCCCGTGTGGGCCGGGTCGCCGACGACACCGAGGATGTCGTCGCGCAGGGCGAACGCCTGCCCCGCGTGGCGGCCGTATTCCGCCAGGAGGGCGGCCAGTTCGGGGCCGCCGCCGGCGGCCAGGGCGCCGAGCTGCAGCGGCCGGCCCACCGTGTATGCGCCGGACTTGGCATGGGCGACCTCCACCGCGTGCCGCAGATCGCGGCGGCCGTTCGCAGCCCCCACGAGGTCACGGCCCTGACCGATCATGAGTTCGATGGTCATGGTGCGCCAGGCTGCTCGCAGGGGCTGGGGGAGGCCGCCGACCAGGAGGTCGGCCTCGCTGTGGAGGAGGTCGCCGACCAGGATGGCGATGTTCTCCCCGTACCTGTCAGCCTCACCGAGCCCAGAGTGGGCGCGATGATCGGCCGCGGCCAGTGCGTGCACGGAGGGGCGCCCGCGGCGGGTGGCCGATGCGTCCATGACGTCGTCGTGGACGAGGGCGAAGCAGTGGAGGAGCTCCAGGGCTGCGCCGATCCGCACCACGGAGTCGATGCCACCCCCTGTCCCCGCGCCGCCGGCGGCCACCCAACCCCAGTGCACCATGCGGGGGCGCAGGAGCTTGCCGGGGGCGGAGGCGAAGTCATGCACGAGTTGGAGGATGGAGTCGGTCCGCAGCGCGCCCGGCTGGGGGATCACGGTGCGGGCGAGCTCCTCCCACTCGGTGGCGAGGTCATCGAGGGTGACCCCGACGAGCCTGAGCACGCGCTCGACGGTCTCAGCCTGGCCGTTGTCGACCGTTTCCATGTCGACCATGATGCCGCCTGGGCCCTCCAGTACGGCGGTGTCCTCAGGCATGGACACGGCCGTCCGGGGCGTTGGCGGGGACCCGCGTGGTCCCGCCCGCGTGGCGGTGGCGGGCGTAGGCCGTGACGGCGAGGATCGCCAAGGCCGACACGACTGCGGCGACGGCGACGGTGACCGAAGCCGGCCCGCTCGTCAGCCGTCCGACCGCGATCCAGGCGAGCGCCCACGCCATGGCCGCCGCCACGGTCCAGCGGGCGGCCAGCGCCAAGGCGAACACAGCCCCCAGCGCGACGGCGACGGCGAGGACAACGACGGCGAGCACCGTCGCGACCCCCTCGCCCGGATCGACGCCGCTGGCGACGAGCACCGCGGTGACGTTGGCCACGCTCGCGACGGCCACCCAGCCGAGGTAGACGCCGAACGTGCCGTCGACGACCACCGCCTCCAGGGTGGAGGTGGGCCTTGACTCACCGAGACAGCGGAGCAGAAGGCCGAGGACGACGGCGAGCGTCAGGATCACCACGACGCTCGGCCACAGCCAGCCCACCTGGGTGACGCCGAGCCATATGGCGTTCAGGATCATCGAGGCGGCGGTGAGCCACGTGATGCGGGTGGCCCGCTCCGAGCCGGGGTGGAACCACTGCCAGATGACGAAGGCGATGAGCCCCACATAGATGAGCGACCAGATCGAGAACGCCGGACCGGCCGGGTCAGGAGGGTCGCATCGGCGGAGAAGGCGCCGCCGGAGGAATCCTCGACGCGCGTGCCGAGCAGTCCGAACCCGGCAAGGGTGCCGATGCCCATGACCACGGCCGAGGCGGTGATGACGGCTGGCCGCCAGAGGGATGTCGTTGACAAGGCTTCCTCCTGAGAATTCGTCGAACTGTGAACGTCACGGTACTGCACCACGGTGCAACCTTGAACAACATAGCAAAAAACCTTAGACAGAAATCACGTGTCTCCTGGTCTGGGTGGCGTCCGGGCCCTAGACTTCTGCCGATGTTGACGATCGGACAGGCGGCCCGGATCACGGGTGTTCCCACGCACACGCTGCGCGCGTGGGAGCGGCGCTACGGTGCCTTCAAGCCGATGCGCACCCCGGGCGGCTATCGCACCTACGGTGATGACACACTCGTGAGGATCCGGACGATGCGTGATCTGGTGGCGGGCGGCATGTCTCCCAGTGACGCGGCAGGCGTGGTCAGTGCCCCGGGCCCGTCGACCCCTCCCGCCGCTCCGGACGCGACGCAGCAGCTCATTGAGGCCGCTGGTCGACTGGATGCGTCGGCGGCTTCCCGCATCGTCACGGCCCAGTTCGATTCCCGCAGCTTCGAGTCGATGGCCGACGACTGGCTGCTGCCAGCCATGGTGCGCATCGGATCCGCCTGGGCCGACGGGCAGATCTCCGAAGCCGGTGAGCATCTCGTCGCCAACATCGTCATGCGACGCCTCGCAACGGCGTTCGACGCCGTCGGTGCGAACCCCGCACTGCCGCCGGTGATCGTCGGGGCACCTTCGGGCGTCGACCACGAGCTAGGTCTGTTGGCCTTCGCGGTCGCCCTTCGCCGGGCCGGCGTGGCCACGCTCTACCTCGGCGCCGACGTTCCTACCGGGGCATGGTCCGAGGCGGTCGCGGCGAGCGGGGCCGTGCTGAATGTCGCTGCGGTTCCCCGACGCGCCGACCTCCGGCGGATGACGGTGCTCGCGGAACAGCTCCGCGCCGACCACCCGCAGGTCCCGCTCGCCGTCGGGGGCCGGTTCCAGGATCTCGCGCCGCCGTGGTGCCTACGCCTGGGGCACAAGGTCGCGCCTGCTGCGCGGGAAGTCGCGAAGAGGCTGGGGGAGCCGTGACCGGGGAATCGACGCAGCGCCGCGCAGTGCGCGCAGGCGAGCCCGATACCCCACGGGTGGAGCCGGGGGAGGCGGTGTGGCGGATCCGTTCACTATCGGTGGCCCGCCAGGTTCTGCGGGCCCGGCACGCGACGACGCAGGCAGGATTCACGGCCGAGGCGATCCCCAGGGGATTCCTGAGGCACCATCCCATCCTTGTCTCTGACGGGCCGCTGCACGACGAGCAGCGTGCCAAAGTCGCGCGGTTCTTCGCACCTGCGGTGGTGGGAGACCGGTACGCCGACCAGATGGCCGACTGCGCGGATCGGCTCCTCGCGGACGCGGTGCGCCAGGGCACCTGCCGGCTGGAAGAGCTGGCGCTCCTCTTCAGTGTCGAAGTGACGGCGCAGGTGGTCGGGCTGACTCACTCATCGGTGCCGCGGATGGCACGCCGCCTCGTCAGCTTCCTCAACCAGCCTCCCGTCGATGTGACCCGCCCTGACTTCGGCCGGACCCGGGTGATGTGGGCGAGGGCCGCGTGGGATGCCCTGATTCCCATCGGGCGGTTCTACCTGGCCGATGTGCGCCCCGCGATCCGGGAACGTCGACGGCGCCGTCGCGAGGATGTGATCAGTCACCTGCTCGATCAGGGCTACACGGACACCGACATCCTCGTGGAATGCGTCACCTACGGCACCGCCGGGATGGTGACGACGCGCGAGTTCATCGTCATGTGCACGTGGCACCTGCTGCAGAACGCGCCGCTCGCGGAGCGCTACCTCGTGGCCGGTCAGAAGGAACGCTTCGCCATCCTGAACGAGATCGCACGGCTGGAGCCGGTCGTCGGTCATCTCTACCGGCGCGCGGGCGAACCGATAGAGGTGGCCGAGGATGGGCAGCGCTGGACGATCCCCGAGGGCAGCCTCGTCGACCTCTGCATCCGCCAGACGAACGCCGACGAGGAGTCGGTGGGGCCGCAGCCGCTGCAACTGCGCCCGGGACGCCCGATGGAGTCCGGGGTCAACGCCGCTGCGCTGACCTTCGGCGACGGTGCCCACCGTTGCCCCGGCCAGCCGCTGGCGTTGTGGGAGACCGATGCACTCCTGAGCAGGCTGCTGTCGCTGCGACCCGAGGTGGCCCAGGCGCCGACCCTCACATGGGTTCAACTGATCGAGGGCTATCAGCTACGGGGTCTCCAACTCAGCTTCCCGGCAGGCAGCCGGGTAGACGAAGTGGGGTCAGGTGGAACCGGCATTGCATAGACTCACCACATGCAGTCCAGCCAGCGCAGGCCGTGGAGGAGCACTGGACACCGGCATGGTTGCCAGCCGTGTCCAGTGATCCCGTGTGCGGCGTAGTTTGGTAGCCCGGGGGATGACGACCGTGACCACCGTGTTCACCATCGGGCATTCGACCAGAACGATCGGCGAGTTCGTCGAGCTGCTCCATGCCCAGGGGGTGCGGCAGCTGGTAGACATCCGCACCATCCCACGCTCGCGTCACAATCCCCAGTTCGGCCAGGACCAGCTGCCCGGCTCCCTCGCAGAAGCGTCGATCCGCTACAGCTACCTGGCGAAGCTGGGCGGTCTGCGGTCCTCACGTCAGGACTCGCTCAACGCGGGCTGGCGCAACGCCTCGTTCCGCAGCTATGCCGACTACATGCAGACAGATGGTTTCGCGGCCGGAGTCGACGAACTTGTCGCGCTGGCGGAAAAGGCACCCACAGCCATCATGTGCGCGGAGGCGGTGCCGTGGCGCTGCCACCGTTCGCTCGTGGGGGATGCGCTCCTGGTGCGCGGCCTCGAGGTCTTGGACATCATCGGCCCGGGCCCACCGAGGCTTGAGCACCTGACCTCGTTCGCCGTCGTCTCCGGCCTGACGATTACCTACCCCGGCGAGGCCACCGACGCGTGACGGCGTGACTGTGCCGCGGTGCGGCTCGCGACGGTGCCCACTGCCTGCCCAGGTTATGGGACGGGCCCGTCCCTGTTGGCACGCCTCGTAGGCTCCTTGCCTAGGTCGCCACCGGACTCGCCGAGTCCCGCGATGAGTGGGCGACCGGCGGGGGCAACGTGTCGGATCCGACCCCACTGGCGCGCCGGCTCGGCCAACGCGACGCCATCGCGATCGGCCTCGGATCAATGATCGGCGCCGGGGTGTTCGCGGCGTTCACACCCGCGGCAGCCGCGGCAGGCTCGGGACTCCTCGTCGGGCTGGCCATCGCCGCCGTCGTCGCCTGGGGCAACGCCACCTCGTCGGCCCAGCTCGCCGCCCAGTATCCGACCTCGGGCGGAACCTACGTCTACGGCCGGGAGCGTCTCGGTGCCTGGCCCGGCTACCTCGCCGGCTGGTCGTTCGTGGTCGGGAAGACCGCCAGCTGTGCTGCGATGGCGCTCACACTCGCCGTCTACGTGGCACCGCCTGGCTGGGAGAAGCCGACCGCGATGGCCGCGGTCCTCGCCTTGGCGGGCGTCAACTATGTCGGCGTGACCCGCACGGCGGCTGCGGCCAGGATCATCGTGGTGGCGGTGTTGTCCGTCCTGGGACTCGTCGTGGTCGCCGGGGTGGCCTCTGGCGTCGGCGACCCCGCAAACCTGGGTGCTGGCGGCGCGACGGGCGGCTGGTACGGGTGCTGCAGTCGGCCGGGCTGCTGTTCTTCGCCTTCGCCGGCTACGCCCGCATCGCGACGTTGGGGGAGGAGGTGCGCGACCCGCAGCGCACCATTCCCCGCGCCATCGGCATCTCGCTGGGACTCGCCCTCGTGGTCTACTCGACGGTCGCCGTCGTGGCGTTGGCGGTGCTGGGACCGGAGCGCCTGGCCGGGGCGCCGGCTCCCCTCGCCGACGTCGCGACGGCGGGCGGCTGGGCGTGGGCCGCGCCCGTGGTCCGCGTCGGGGCGGCGTTGGCCGCGCTGGGATCCCTGCTCGCCCTGATCGCCGGTGTGGGCCGGACGAGCCTCGCGATGGCGCGCAACGACGACCTGCCCCGCCCGCTGGCCGCTGTGCATCCGCGGTTCCAGGTGCCCCACCGGGCGGAGGTGGCGCTCGCGGTCGTCGTGTGTGGGCTCATCCTGGTCGCCGATCTGCGCGACGCCATCGGGTTCTCATCCTTCGGCGTGCTGCTGTACTACCTCGTCGCCAACGTCGCCGCCTTCACGCAGACACCTGAGCACCGGCGCTATCCGCGGGTGCTGCAGGTCGTGGGCGCAGTCGGGTGCGTGATCCTGGTGGCGACGTTGCCGTTGCCGTCGATCGTCGGTGGCGTGGTGGTGCTGGCGATCGGCGTCGCCTACCGTGCGGCGCGGCTGCTCGCGCTGAAGCGTCGCTGAGGGTCACCCTCCGGAGAGGACGGCGTCGAGCAGCCTGTGTCCCATGCGGGCGAATCGCTCGTTGTCGGCGGAGTGGAGCAGGTAGAGCAGAGCGAAGTGGAGCTCCCAGAGCCGGGCGCGCGCCCAGGTGTCGTCGTCGACCGCGGTGCCGCCGCCGGCAGCACCGCGGAAGCGGGCCCGGTCGTCGCCGTCGAAGAGCATCCAGGCGACGGCGAGGTCGACGGCGGGATCTCCGGAGGTGAGGTCGCCGAAGTCGATCACCGCGGCTATGGCGCCGTCGGCGACGACGAGGTTGGCGGTGTGCAGGTCGCCGTGCAGCCACAGCGGTGGGCCGGTCCACTCGGGCGTGGTGGCGAGTTGGTCGATCAGCGCGAGGATCGCTGAGTAGGTCCCTGAGCTTGTTGAAGGGGTCGGCGACGGGAACAGGCGTGCGAGGTTGGCCCGGATCCGCGGCACCAACTCGGCCACCGGCTGCCCGCGAAACGGGTTCGCCGGCGCCTCCGCCGGGGCCGGCCGGTGCAGCGCGTGCACGAACCTGCCGAGCCGCTCGGCCTCGTGACCCGGATCGGCAAGTCGCACGTCGGCGGCAACCTCGCCGTCGAACCAGCGGCAGATGCTCCAGGCCCACGGATAGCCGAGGCCGGGGCGGCCGGTCCGGACGGGCGTGGCGATCGGGATCGGCAGCCCGGCGGCGAGGCCGGGCAGCCAGCGCTGCTCGCCCGCGACCAGCCCCGCCGCTAGCCGACGCCGGGGGAAGCGCGCGACGAGATCGTCGCCCACCCGGACGATGACGTTGTCCCAGCCGTTGGCCACCACCGTCGGCGGGCTGTCCGCGAGGTCGGGGTGCTGCTGGGCGAGCAGATCGTGCACCAGGCTGACGGTCACGTCGACCTCCGCCGACGGCGTCGCGCCGACCCCGGGTGGTGCAGGGGTGCCGTCGGCGGCCATCCCATCGAAATGCATGCCTCCCACGAGCGCGACCCTACCGTCCAGGTTCCGCCCGCAGCGGCTAGTGTGCCCGGTGAAACCAGGAGGAACCACGATGAGCACCACCACTCCGCACCGGTACACCACCGAGCTGGCCGGGACGATCGAACGCGACTGGCAGGACCGGTGGGACGCGGACGGCACCTTCCGCACGCCAAACCCCGTGGGCGACCTCGCGGGCGGCGGCCCCGCCCCGGCGGAGACCTACTTCGTGATGGACATGTTCCCGTACCCGTCGGGCAAGGGCCTTCACGTGGGACACCCGCTGGGCTACATCGCCACGGACGTGATGGGTCGCTTCAAGCGGATGCGTGGGATGAACGTCCTGCACACCCTCGGCTACGACGCCTTCGGGCTGCCGGCCGAGCAGTTCGCCGTCCAGACCGGACAGCATCCGGCGGTCACCACGGAGCAGAACATTGACACGATGCGCCGCCAGCTGCGGCGCCTCGGCCTAGCGCACGACCCACGCCGCTCCTTCGCGACCACCGACCCGGACTACGTCCGCTGGACGCAGTGGATCTTCCTGCAGATCTTCAACTCCTGGTTCGACCCTGAGGCGACGGCGCCGGACGGCTCACACGGCGCCGCACGCCCGATCGCCGAGCTGATCGCGAGCTTCGCCGACGGTCAGCGCGAGACTCCCGACGGCCGTGCGTGGGGCGACCTGACCGCTGCGGAGCGCGAGCAGGTGCTCGCCGGGTACCGGCTCGCCTTCGTCGACCAGGTGCCCGTCAACTGGTGCCCCGGCCTCGGCACGGTGCTGGCGAACGAGGAGGTGACCGCCGACGGCCGCTCCGAGCGTGGCAACTTCCCCGTGTTCAAGTCCAACCTCCGGCAGTGGGTGATGCGCATCACCGCCTACGCGGACCGGCTGCTTGACGACCTCGCCGACCTGGACTGGCCCGACAAGGTCAAGTCCATGCAGCGTCACTGGATCGGCCGCTCCGAGGGTGCGCTGGTTGACTTCGCGGTGGCCGGCGGCGACGAGGTCCTCGCGGTGTTCACCACCCGGCCCGACACCCTGTTCGGCGCAACCTACATGGTGATCGCGCCCGAGCATCCCGCCGTCGACGCGCTCCTCGCGGGTGCGCAGGAGTGGCCCGACGGCGTCCCGGCTGTGTGGACCGGTGGGGCCGCCACCCCCGCCGACGCCGTCCGCGCGTACCAGGCGCAGGCCGCCGCCAAGACCGCTGAGGAGCGGCAGGCCGAGGCTGGCGCGAAGAGCGGCGTGTTCACCGGTGCTTACGCCGTCAACCCCGTGAACGGGCAGTCGCTGCCCATCTTCGTCGCCGACTACGTGGTGACGGGCTACGGCACCGGGGCGATCATGGCCGTCCCCGCGCACGACGCCCGCGACCATGCCTTCGCCACCGCCTTCGAGCTGCCGATCGTCGAGGTGGTCTCCCCACCCGACGGCGTCTCGGAGTCCTTCTGGGCCGGGGACGGGGTCGCCGTCGGCTCGGCCAACGACGAGATCTCCCTGAACGGGCTGCCCACCGCCGAGGCGAAGCGGGCCATCACCGACTGGCTCGCCTCCACAGGAGCCGGGCGCGCCACCACCACCTACCGCCTGCGCGACTGGCTGTTCTCCCGCCAGCGCTACTGGGGTGAGCCGTTCCCCGTGGTCTACGCCGAGGACGGCCGCGTCATCGCGCTGCCCGACGAGATGCTCCCGGTGGGGCTGCCGGAGGTGGCGGACTTCTCGCCGCGCACGTTCGCGCAGGACGATGCGACGTCGGAGCCCGAGTCCCCCCTGTCGCGGGCCTCGGACTGGGTCGAGGTCGAGTTGGATCTGGGCGACGGGCCGCGGACCTACCGCCGCGACACCAACACCATGCCCAACTGGGCCGGCAGCTGCTGGTACTACCTGCGCTACCTCGACCCGGACAACGCGGAGACCGCCGTCGATCCGGAGCTGGAGCGCTACTGGATGGGCCCCGGCGGTTCGCGCGGCCGCACCGGCGGCGTCGACCTGTACGTGGGCGGCGTCGAGCACGCCGTCCTGCACCTGCTGTATTCGCGGTTCTGGCACAAGGTGCTGTTCGACCTCGGGCACGTGAGCTCCGCCGAGCCGTTTCGCAAGCTGTTCAACCAGGGCTACATCCAGGCCTACGCCTTCAAGGACGCCCGCGGGATGTACGTGCAGGCCTCCGAGGTCGTCGGCGACGAGGATTCCGGCTACACCTGGCAGGGCGAGCCCGTCGTGCGTGAGTACGGAAAGATGGGCAAGTCGCTGAAGAACATGGTGACCCCCGACGACATGTACGACGCCTACGGCGCCGACACCTTCCGGGTCTACGAGATGTCGATGGGCCCGCTGGACGTGTCGCGTCCCTGGGAGACCCGCGCCGTCGTCGGTGCCCAGCGGTTCCTGCAGCGGCTGTGGCGGAACGTCATCTCGGAGGAGACGGGCGAGGTCGTCGTGACCGACGACGCGGCGGATCCCGAGACCCAGCGGCTGCTGGCGCAGACGGTCGCAGAGGTCACCGAGGAGATGGGCGCCATGCGCATCAACACGGCGATCGCCCGGCTCATCGCGTTCAACAACCACCTCACGGGCCTCCAGACGGTGCCCCGCAGCGCCGTCGAGCCCCTCATCCTGATGACCGCGCCCGTGGCGCCGCACATCGCCGAGGAACTGTGGCGTCGGCTGGGGCACCCCGCCACGCTCGCGTACGAGGACTGGCCCGTGGCGGACGCGACGCTGCTGGTCAAGGAGTCCGTCACCTGCGTCGTCCAGGTCAACGGGAAGGTGCGCGACACCCTCACGGTTCCCGCGGCGTCCACCGACGCCGACCTGGAGGGTCTCGCCCTGGCGTCGGCGAAGGTGCAACGGACCATCGACGGCGCGACGATCCGCAGGGTGATCGTCCGTGCCCCGAAGCTGGTCAACATCGTCGTCTGAGCGGGGAGCGACGCAATGAGCACGGCGTGCGGCTGCGAACACGAAGCAGCGGCGGGGATGAGCCTGAGGAGGAGCGCCCCTGGTGGAGGGACCGCGGGTCATGATCCCGGTCCTCTCCGGCGTCGCGTTCCTCACGGGCCTGCTCCTGGAGTGGACCGGGGCGGAGATCCCGGCGCTGGTGCTGTTCTGGATCGGCCTGCTGTTGGGCGCGTCGACGTTCACCCCCGGCGCCATCCGGAAGCTGCTCACGGGCAAGCTCGGCATCGGCCTGCTGATGACGATCAGCGCGGTCGGCGCCGTCATCCTCGGCTACGTCGAGGAGGCGGCGGCGCTGGCGTTCCTGTACTCGATCGCCGAGGCGCTGGAGGACAAGGCGATGGACCGCGCCCGCGGTGGGCTCCGCGCACTTCTCAGGCTCGTGCCGGCGACGGCGACGATCCGCCGTGACGGTGACGCCGTCGAGATCCCGGCCGCGGACCTGGCGGTGGGGCAGACCATGCTGGTCCGCCCCGGCCAGCGGATCGCCACGGACGGGGTCGTGCGGGTGGGGCGCTCCAGCCTGGACACCTCGGCGATCACCGGCGAGTCGATCCCCGTCGTCGTCGAGCCGGGCGTCACCGTCTCCGCCGGTGCCATCAACACCGTCGGCGCGCTGGAGATCGAGGCGACGGCCGCGGGTACGGACAACTCGCTGACCACGATCGTCGGACTCGTGGAGCGGGCGCAGGCCGTGAAGGGCGACCGGGCACGCCTCGCCGACCGCATAGCCCGCCCCCTCGTGCCAGGGGTGCTGATTCTCGCCGTCCTCGTGGCCGTGGTCGGGTCGCTGCTCGGCGATCCAGGGCTGTGGATCACCCGCGCGCTCGTCGTGCTGGTCGCCGCCTCGCCGTGCGCCATGGCGATCTCCGTCCCACTGACCGTGGTGGCGGCGATCGGGTCGGCGAGCGAGTTCGGCGTGATCATCAAGTCGGGCGCGGCGTTCGAACGGTTCGGCACCATCCGACACGTCGCCGTCGACAAGACCGGGACGCTCACCCGGAACGAGCCCTCCGTCGCGGCGGTCGTCACCGCCGACGGCGTGACGGACCAGCAGGCGCTGGCGTGGGCCGCCGCCCTCGAACAGCACAGCACCCACCCGCTGGCCGCCGCCATCACCGCGGCCGCTCCCGGAGCCGCCGCCGCCGAGGGGGTGGCTGAGCGGGCCGGACACGGCATCGTGGGCAGGATCGACGGCGCGCTGGTCACCGTAGGCAGCCCCCGCTGGCTGACCGCCGGGACGCTCGGCGAGCGGGTCGAGCACCTCGAGAAACAGGGCATGACGGTGGTGATCGTGCACCGCGACGGCGTCCCGGTCGCGGCTATCGGCGTCCGCGACGAGCTGCGGCCGGAGGTCCCGGATGTCGTCCGGGCGCTGGCCGCCCAGGGGATCGGCGTGACGATGCTCACCGGCGACAACGCCCGCACCGCCCGTGCTCTCGCGGCGCAGGCGGGCATCGAGGACGTTCGTGCTGAGCTGCGTCCCGAGGAGAAGGCCGTCGCGATCGGGGAACTGGGCGCGAACAGGGCGGTCGCGATGATTGGCGACGGCATCAACGACGCCCCCGCACTCGCTGCGGCCGACATCGGGATCGCGATGGGCGCGACCGGCTCGGACGCCGCCATCGAGTCGGCCGACGTGGCGTTCACGGGACACGACCTGCGCCTGCTCCCGCGGGCCTTCGAGCATGCCCGCCGCGGTCGTCGGATCATCAACCAGAACATCATCTTGTCGCTGCTGATCATCGTGACGCTGCTGCCGCTGGCCCTGTTCGGGGTTCTGGGGCTCGCGGCCGTGGTCCTGGTACACGAGGTGGCGGAGGTGGTGGTGATCCTCAACGGGCTCCGCGCAGCCCGGACGGGAGGAGCATCGCGTGACCTCGGCCATGCGGGGCTCACGCTGCGCGGCGGCGGGATGTAGTCCGGACTACACCGGCTGACGAAAGAAGCGGTTCTGACTCGGAATAATCCCTTGTCAGAACCGCTTCGGTTCGGGGTGCCTGAGTAGCACGTTTGGCAACTCCGCCCCCAAGACGAAAACCCTGATCAACCGCCTGAACCGTGGGGTCTACGCGGTCTCCCGACGACCCGAGAGTACCGCTCCGAGGGACGATCGTGGCCCTGTTGTGAGGACTGTCGAGACGGCTCAAACTTTTCTCACCGCCGCTGAGGTGGACGCGCTCGTCGGTGACTACCTGGCCGGGATGGGTGTGAAGGCTCTTGCTGAGAGGTACGGCATCCACCGCGCCACAGTGTTCTCACACCTCCGCCGACGCAACGTCCCGAGTCGCCGACCAGGGCTGGGCATCGACGAGAAGGCGGAGGCCGTGCGCCTCGCCCGTGCGGGCGTCTCGATGCGGGCGATCGGACGCCGGATGGGCGTGGATCGCAAGGCGGTGCGGGTGGCGTTGGTCGAGGCTGGACTCATCGTGGATGACACCGACGATTCGCGTCTTGACCGACTCGCCGGGTCCGATCTGACAGACTGAGGGTGTTGAGCCGAGTGAAGAGTGACCTCGGCAGCCATCCTGTTGGTGCTAACTCTGACGGATTGCCGCGTGATACTAAAGTTGTGTGCTAGAGTCCTTCGTGACGACGAAGGAGGCCCCGGTGGCTCAGCAACACGACAGCGACGACTGGCGCAGCGAGTTCCAGCCAGCAGAGCTCGCGGCACTCCGCGAACGAATCCCGACCGCGATCCAGCGCAGCCAGGATCGCTCGGCCCGCGCTCAGGCAGCATATGACGATCCCGATGGGGACCAGGACGTGTACGGGGCTGGCATGGCCCGTGGTGTGCAGAAGGAGCTCCGCACACTTCTGTCCGACCTACCTACCTATCGGGAGGCAAAGGTCCCGACGACCCGACGGATGCTGACCTTCGTCGGCAACACACTCATCTTCGCGCAACGGGTGGGCAAGCAGATGCCGCGCAACGTTCGCCGTGTTCGGCTCAGCTACTTGCCTGACTCGCGCCGTGAACTCCTCTCGAAGACGAGCAACGTCAAGTACTCGGACCCCGGGCTCTTCGACATCAGTGACGTTCTCGAAGGAGATCAGCCTGCATCGCTTGAGGATGCGCTCAGCCACGTCGAACTGGCTGTGCCTCGCACTACGCTCTTCGTTCCCTACTACAGCAGTACGCCGCAGGGTGTGGGAACGGTCTACTTCGCACCTGCGCGACTGAACGGCCGGTACCTGGAGTTTGCAGACCCCGAGCGGCTCACCTATGAGCGCACGCCTTCTTCGGTCGATGCTCCGCACACCATGTTGAAGCCTGTCGCCGGGTTCAACGGCAGCGAGCGTCCGCGTATCTCGGTGAAGCTGCGCCAGCGGCGGTCCGAGCAGGAAGGCAACTGACCCATGCCGACTGAGTACGTAGGCGACGCTGACCTAGCGGCGGTTGCCAGGATGTTTGACCCAGCGCGGCTAGCTCAGGCTCGTCGGATCAGCAAGATGTCCAAGGCTGACCTTCATCGCAAGGTTGGCGTATCGGCCGCCGCGATCGGGCAGTACGAGCGTGGAGAGGTGCGTCCCCGCGCAGAGACGGTCGCTGCCCTAGCCACGGCGCTCGGTGTTCCGCCGGGCTTCTTTGCGCTCGGGCGTCCACGCGTCCAGGTGGACATCGCTGAAGCGTCGTTCCGTCGACTCCGTTCAACGACTGTCACGCAACAGCAGCAAGCGACTGCGTATGTCGAACAAGCCTGGGAACTCAGCTGCTACCTCGAAGAGAGCGTGGAGTTCCCTGATCTAGACCTCCCTACCTGGGCGCAGGTCGACTCATCGGATGTGCCCGACCCCGTGACAGCAGCGCGAGCCATGCGTCAACACTGGATGCTCGGGACCGTGCCGATCAATCACCTTGTGTACGAGCTTGAACAGCATGGCATCCTGACAGTCTTCTTCTCCATGAAGGAAGACCTCGCACTTGACGAGAAGAGCCGGATCGACGCCTTCTCGACCACCGCACTGCCACGTCCCATGATCGTGCTGACCCCAGACAAGGCCAACGATGTTATGCGGCATCGGTTCTCGGCCGCGCACGAACTTGGACACATCGTCCTTCATCACGGCCGGCAAGGAACAGATAGCCAACTTGAGCGGCAGGCAGACATGTTCGCGGCCGAGTTCCTCACTCCTCGCGATGCGATCCGTGACCAGTTGCCTCGGCGCATCAACTTCAACCGGTACGAGGAACTTAGCCAGCTGTGGGGGGTCTCCATCAACTCGCTGATCTTCCGGTCCCGGGAGCTTGATCTTATCTCGGAGTCCACAGCCCGTCGCGCGTACATCACGCTGAATGGGATCGCTCGGCGACCTATGCCGGTTCACGACTATCCCGGCGAGCGGCCGGAACTCCTGAAGTCCGCGCTTGAGCTGCTTGACCAGGCAGGTGTGCCGCTGACGCAGGTCGCGGAGGACCTCCAGATGACGCCTCGTCACATACGACGGCTAGCTGGCATCGACGATCCCCAGCCCAAGCTGACGCTGGTGAAAGACCATCCAGACAACAGGAAGTAGTGGGCAGCAGTCCCATCCGAGAAAGGAAAGATCATGACCGAACCCAACAAGCGAGTAGTCCAGCGTCGAAGCGACGGCGACTGGGAGGTACGGAAGCCAGGAGCTGATCGTGCCAGCGCCGTAACCTCCACACAGGTCGAAGGCATTCAGCGCGCCCGTACGATCCTCGGCAACGACGGAGGGGGCGAGTTGCAGGTCCGTTCGCTCAAGGGGACGATCCGCGCGCAAGACACGATCGCACCTGGGAACGCCCGAGGTCATCCAAGGGGTGATCGCGGCGCACTTGTTGGCAGTCGCGTTCCTTGGATAGGCGAAGAAGAGAGAGGCTCGACGTGGAGTACCGCACCGAGGATGTCTGGGCGACGCCGCACGTCGCGGGCAAGAACGTAGTCCGTCAACTGCTGGTCCCGACGTGCGACGACATTGAGGTGTTTGAGACCGAGCCAGGCATCGAAGTGGTGAAGACACCCTTCGGACAGTGGCCTACAACGTGCACTGCTGATCTTCCGACTGATGGGCTGCTCGCGGCGAGGCTCCCTGGAGATCACTCCCCGAACGCCCAGATCGAATGGGGCGGTAGTCGAGAGGCGGCTCAGGCGAGCGAGGTCATCCAATCCTTCGAAGGTGCCATTGGGTTTACTGCGCATGACCTACCCCGCAGCCTGAGACGACCGCAGATCGCAGCGCTTCACTCCATCGTCGGTTACCAGTCGTCCGGCCTGTCTGAGCCCGGGATCGTGGTCATGCCGACAGGCACAGGCAAGACAGAGACGATGCTGGCGTGGCTCGTGGCACAACGGCCCGAACGTGGGCTGGTGGTCGTTCCCTCCACTGCACTTCGCGATCAGATAGCGAGCAAGTTCGAGACCCTGGGCATCCTTCAGGTCGAAGGCATCGTCGACCACCGCGCGTTGCGCCCCAGAGTCGGCCGGGTAGAGGGCCGGTTCACCGATGGTGCCGAAGCGAGGGCTTTCGTCGAGGCAGCGAACGTCGTCGTTGCAACACCCAACGCGATCCACGCCAACGAGCCTGACGTGCGCGCAGCCTTCTTCGAGAGCTTCACACACCTGCTCGTCGACGAGGCGCACCATGCGCCGGCTCGAACATGGACAGAGATCATCCGTGTATTCGCGAACCGGCCAACGCTTCTGTTCACGGCGACACCGTTCCGTCGCGACGGATTGACACTGCCCGGCCGCGTCATCTTCCGCTTCCCGCTACGGGAAGCTCAGAAGGAGGGATACTTCAGCACCATCGACTTCACTGCGGTACTCGATCTGGATGATGACGATGAGGCATTGGCACTCGCCGCAGTCTCGCGGCTTCGAGATGACTTGGTCGCCGGCCACGAGCATCTGCTTCTGGCACGGGTGGGGTCGAAGGCGAGGGCGGATGAAGTTCATGCGCTCTACTCACGCATCGCTCCCGAGCTCACGCCGAAGGTCATCTACGACTCGATGCCAGCACGCCGCCGAGCCGAGACGCTCAAGGCGATGCGCGACCGGACGAGCCGTGTGATTGTCTGCGTCGACATGCTTGGCGAGGGATTCGACCTACCGACGCTGAAGGTAGGGGCATTTCACGACGCACACCGATCGCTAAGCCCGATGGTGCAACTCATCGGTCGGCTCGCGAGGACATCTTCTCCACTCCCGATTGGCAGGGCGAGCGTCTACGTGCGCCAGGACCCACGTCACGCGCTCTCGCCGATGCGGTTCCTTCTTCGTGAAGACCCTGACTGGGACAAGGTGCTGAGCGACATCACCGAACGCGCCACTGAACGTGCAAACGAGGTCAGTGAGTTCGAGGCGTCGTTCGTTGACAACCCTCCGGATGTGCCAGTCGGCCTCTTGGAACCCAAGATGAGCGCCAAGGCCTTCGCGACATCCACCATCGACTGGGACCCGCTCGCAGCACGCGAAGTCTATGGAGACGCCGTGCTGGACGACCTCATCAGCGTGAACGCAGACAACACCATTGCGTGGTTCGTGGTCGAGACCATCTCGAACCTCCGATGGGGTGACATCCCGTCGCTTCGCGCCACTGACTACACCCTCCTCGCCATGTACCTTGATCGCGCGCAAGGCATCCTCTACATCCACTGTTCTGACACGAAGCACAGTCTCGACGACCTCGTCGAGGCAGTGCTCGGCCACGAGCCGAGACCACTCAACGGATACGACACCTTCAAGGTCTTCTCGAAGCTGGACAGGCTCATCCCCACCAACATCGGCCTTCTCGATGCCCGCGATCGCGACAAACGTTTCTCCATGCACGTCGGCAGTGACGTGGAGACAGCGCTCACGGAGGCTGAACGCACGCACAAGTCCAACACCCACGTCGCGGCGAAAGCGTTCGAGGAAGGCGAGCGCGTCACCATCGCAGCATCGCTCTCGGGAAGGTTCTGGTCCATGCGCACGGCGCCGAACCTTGCCGAGTGGCGCACCTGGTGCCGACAGCAAGGCGCGAAGCTGAACGACGGCAGCGTCGATATTCATTCGCTCTTCCGCTCCATGATCATCCCGACCGACGTAAGCGAACGACCAGGCTTCCCCGTCCTGGCGATGGAGTGGCCCTGGAATCTGTACCTAGGCAACGGAACATCCTCCAGACTTAGCCACAAGGACTCAAGCGTGCTCCTCACCGATGCCGAGTTCAGGATCGACGACTTTGGCACCAGCGGCCCGCTCCGCTTCTCGATCATGACTCCCGGCTGGGAGTTGGCCTACGAGGGGCAGTTCGGCTCGCACGGTCTGCACTACAGCGCAAAGGGTGATGATGCCGAGGTTATCGGCTGGCGAGACGCGAGGACGCCCTTCTCGACCTGGCTCAACAACCACAAGCCAACCCTCTTCCTGTCGGGAGATCGGATGGTGACAGGCGACGATCGGCTCCTCGCGCCACGGACCGAGCTGGCTCCATACCCGCGCGAGCAGCTCCGAGCCCTCGACTGGGTGGGCAATGGTGTTGATATCACTGTGGAATCGCAAGGGACCGACCGCAAGGCGAACTCTATTCAGGCGTACATGGCCCGATTCCTGTCGCAAGACCAGACTTTCGATATCCTCATCGACGACGACCGCGCTGGCGAAGCCGCCGACCTTGTTGGTATCCGCGTCGACAAGGGCGATCTTCTTGTCACGCTGGTGCACTGCAAGTACTCATCGAAGCCCACAGCCGGCTCACGCCTCAGCGACCTGTACGAGGTATGTGGGCAAGCGATGCGAGGTGCGCGATGGCGCGATAACGGAGCCCTTCCGTTGCTGGAGCATCTTGACCGCCGCGCCAAGGCGGACACCATGCGCACTGGTCTCAGCCCTTTTGAGATCGGCGATCGAGAAGCGCTGTTCCGCATCCGGCAGCAAGCCCCCCAACTGTTCCCCCGCATTTCGACCGTCATCGCCCAACCAGGCCTCAGCATCAAGGCATCCTCAGACGACTAAGCGCCAGAGCTTTGGCAGTGTTACTCTTTGGGCATGGTGGTACGCCGTTTGGAAAGCCTTGGTCTGATTATCGGACCCTTGCTGTTCGCCCTGTCACCGCTCTTCTGGATCGACGGACACTATGGAGTGACCGGCGGGCTTCTCATTGCCATAGCCGCCGTGCCCTGGATGTACGGACTCATTGGGGAATACAACGCCCTCCGCCCCCGGTTTCCCCTTCTGTCGGGGCTATGGATGCTTCTGGTGCTGATCGGCATGTTCGGCACCGTCGCGTTCGGGCTGCAAGGCGTGTTTGAGAGTGTGTTCGGTATCACCGAGTTTCGCTCGCTAGCTACTTTCGACATCTACCCACTCCCGGTGGCTATTGTGCTGATTCTGGCCGGACCGCTCTTTCCGGTCGCGCTTTTGTCCTTGGGCGCAATGCATTGGTGGACCGGGCTCACGCCCCGCTGGAGCGCTGTGTTGTTGGTATTTGCGGCGGCTGCGTTCCCGGTTGCGCGGATATCTCGATCTGTCCCAGTTGCGTTCATCGCTGACCTCGTCATGCTCGCAGCCTTCTGTGTGGTCGCCTGGTTTGCCTGGCATCGAAGGGACGAGGAATCCATATAACTTGCGGCTTGCGCTCAATGATGCAGAACTCTGACCCTGATTTCCAGAACATCGCAAGAAAGGTGCGCTCCCATGACCACCCACTTCTATACTGCTTCAAGCCTCGACGGGTTCATCGCCACCCCCGAGCATTCCCTTGAGTGGCTGTTCAAGCAGGACTTCGATTTCGAAGGCCCCATGGCATACCCAGAGTTCGTGAAAGGAATTGGCGCTCTCTTCATGGGTGCTTCCACGTATGAGTGGCTACTGAGCAACCAAGATGAGTGGGGCTACGAGCAGCCGGTCTGGGTATTCACTCATCGCGACCTGCCCGTTCCAGAAGGCGCAGATATCCGCTTTGTTCAGGGTTCAGTGACGCAGGCTCACGCAGAGGCCGTCCTACTAGTGGCTTGTCGTTGAGACATGTTTACGTTTCCGGTCGATTCGGTCAAGAATCTGGTCGGGGGTTTTGGTCCACATGAATGGGTGTTTGCGTCGGTTCCATCCGTTGATGAAGGCGCGGATCTTGCCCGTGAGGTCGCGGACCGAGGTGAAGGTCCCGCGCCGGATGGCTTGGCGTTCGATGATCCCGAACCAGACCTCGATCAGGTTCAGCCAGGATCCGGAGGTCGGGGTGAAGTGCACCGTGATCCGTGGGTTCGCGGCGAGCCAGTCGCGGACCTCGGCCTTCTTGTGAGTGGCGTAGTTGTCCATCACCAAATGCAGCTCCTGGGTCGGGTAGGCACGCGCCACATGCTTGAGGAACCCAAGGAACTCCTGATGTCGGTGCCGGTCCTTACACAGGCCGGTAACCTTCCCGGTGGCGACCTCCAACGCCGCGAACAGGGTGGTGGTGCCGTGCCGCACGTAGTCATGGGTGCGCTGCTCCGCATGGCCCGGCGCCATCGGCAGTGTCTTCTGAGTCCGGTTCAACGCCTGGATCTGCGACTTCTCATCCACGCACAACACGATCGCGTTGTCCGGGGGTGCGAGATACAGGCCCACCACGTCGGTGACCTTGGCCACCAGTTCCGGATCGGTGGAGAACCTGAAGGACTCCGCCTTCCACGGGCGGACGCCGTACTCCTTCCACACCGCCGCGACGGTGGCATGGTCGACCCCCACACGCGGCGCCAGCAGCCGAGACGACCAGTGCGTCACCCCCAGGCTGGCCGGAGGCGGGTCCAGAGTCGCGGCGAGGATCGCAACCCGGTCGACCCGGCGGGGTCGCCCCGGGCCTGACTTCCACAACACCCTCCGTGGGACGCCGCGGCGGCGAACAGATGCCCAAGTCAAGAGAGATTCCCGTTGAGAACCGGGGCACTAAATCGCAGGGCAGAGTGGGGCAGAGCGTGCTCAGCAAGGTAGGTGGGTGGACCTCTCCGACGCTCTTGGCGCCGCGGCGGCGCCCCATGAGCCAGGTGTCTCTCCCCCTGTCGGTCGGTACGCCTGACCTTCAGAGGGCCCTCTCAGCCCCGAAGTGGCCCTGCGGACAACCGTCCGTCCGCCGAGGCACGGAACCGGAGCCAGCGGCAGGGCTCCACCAGCGGCGCAGTGGTCGACGGAAGGCCTATGCTGCTCGTCCTGATCCAGGTGCGAGCTGCCCTGGCTCATTTGGGGCTCCTTGGCGGGGCACTAAATCTGGGCCCAGTTGTGGAAGTCAGGCCGGGCGGCGCTCATCAGCCAAACCCCGCACACCCCGCTCGACGTAGCGGTCCCGCCACAGATTCACCGTCGGCCGCGACACCCCCACCGTGTCCGCGATCACCTGGTTCCCGACCCCGTCAGCGGCCAGCAACACGATCCGTGCCCGCTGTGCCGTGGAGGCCATCACCGTGGCCGCCCGGGTCAGGCGCTCCAACTCGCTCCGATCGCCGTCGCGTAACTCCAATGCTGGGGCTGTCCTGTTCGCCATGCCTCGATTGTCCCACGCAACCGTAAAGTGACATTACCGACACGCCACTAGCTGCGCAGGGAAAAGATATTTGGGTGGTGGGCGGTGGCGACCTTGCTGGCCAGTTCGCAGATGCTGAGCTACTCGTCAGCTGGTCCAGCGAGGGCGGGCAGTCGATGAGCACCAGGTCATACCGGTCCGCCACCGTCGCCAGCGCGTCACGCAGCCGCGACTCACGCCCTGCGCCGGTCACCACGAGCTCATCGCGCACGACTCCGAGGGTCTCCCCGCTTCGGCACAGTGCACATCCTTCCAGCGGCACCCTCAGCGCCACAGATCAGATGTCACTTATCCGTGCAGCGGTCCCGGGTCGCGGTCAGCGACATGGTCCAGGGCTTACCGATCGGGACATCACCAACGTCCAGCAACACCCGCCAGACGACGCTGTGCCGGACCGAACCACTACCTCCGTTGGTTGAGCGTCAGGCTGCCATGCGCGCGAGGGCGAACATGGCGGACATCAGAACGATGAGGATGCCGGTGGCGATAGCGAGCCGATCGGCGAGTGTACGGCGCATTCAGGCCTCCTTCAGGCGAAGTTGTATCGCTCGGAGTGGTACTTGGACATCGGTACGCCCAGTGTGCTGAGGGTGGTCTCCATCGAGTCCATCATCGGGGGTGGTCCGCAGATGAAGTACTCGTGCTCGTCGTATGGCGGCGGGACGTGGCGCCGCAGGATGTCAGCGGTGATGAAGCCTCGCTCGCCGGTCCAGTCGGCGGGCGGATCGGTGAGCACGTAGACGGTGGTCAGCGCCAGCCGGCCGGCGATCTTGTCGAGTTCCTCGCGGAACGTGATCGACTCCCAGTCTGTAGCCCCGTACAGCAGGATGACAGGCCGGTTGTCGTGTCGGTCGGCCAGGGTCCGGATGATACTCATCATCGGTGTGATGCCGACACCGCCAGCGATGAGGATGTGCATGTCGGCCGGGTTTCCGATCGTGAACGCCCCATAGGGTCCGTCCACGTAGACTCGCTTGCCGACCGGAATCGTCCCAACCGTAGCGGTGAAGTCCCCTAGCCTGCGGATCGACATCTCGACCGATCCCTCGCCGGCCTCAGCGCTGCCGGAGAAGGAGAACGGGTGACCCGTGATGCGGAAGGGACCGCCCCAGACGGTGAGCCAGCCGAACTGACCGGGCTCGAAGTGGAAGCCGTCGTGCCCGTCGGGCTCCATCACGAGCGTCGTGGTGTCGCCGCGTTCAGCACGCACCTGTGTGACCGTGTAGGGCCTGCGGAGCATGAACAGCGGCCTGACGATGCGCACATAGGCGAGCAGTCCGATCCAGAACACCGTCAGAGAGATCCACAGCGCCCTCTTCCACGGATCGGCTAGGTAGAAGCCCCAGCTCACCATGTGCGCCAGGCCGGTGACCACCGCGGCGACGGCCAGGACGACATGCAGATGGTGCCACGTCTCGTAGCGCATCCGCAGACGCGCCCGCCACAGCGACGTCATCACGAGCACTAGGAGTGACACCACGGACAGCACGGCGAAGCGCGCGCGCCAGGGCGCGTCGACGAAGGTGAGGAGTCCGATCAGGTTTGGCCGGACGATGAACAGGATGACCGGATGGGCGATAACCAGGGCGACGGCGACCAACGAGAGCTGGCGGTGCAGGTGATAGAGAACGTCTTCGCCCCACGGCTCGGTCACTCGCCGGAACCGGGCAGTGAGACCGAACTGCAGTCCCATCATCGCGAGCCCGGCATAGCCGATTGCGGCGGAGAACTCGGTCCAGAAGTCCCGGGCCGGCCCGACGGTCCCTATGAGCAGAGCGAAGAGAGGCGCCAGGACGAACACCAGGTAGCCGGCTACCCAGGCGGTAGCGCGCGACGGATGGGAGCGCCTCATTGAACTGTCCTGGATCTCTCGGAGAGTTGGTTGATCTGGTGGGGCCCTTTCGGACAGCGGCACTTTGCTGTCTTACGCGGCGTTTGAGAGGTTCTGCTGGTGCTCTTGGGCGATCTCGAGAGGCGTTTTGTAGCCCAGTCCCGAGTGCAACCGTTGACGATTGTAGAACACTTCGATGTACTCCGCAATAGCGCGACGACACTCATGTGGAGTCCCCGCGAACGTAGGGGCCGTACCTCACGTAGTTTCCCCCGGGAACGTGTGGGCGGCCACGATGGGGTGTGGAGGTTGAGGAGCAGCTGTCGATGGCAGCCAGGTTTGAGGTCACGAAGAAGTACGCGGCTGCGTATGCGGCGGCACCGAAGAAGGGCAAGTCACAGATCCTGGACCAGGTGGTCGAGGTCACGGGCTGGAACCGTGACCGAGCCTGTCAACCTCTGTGTGTAAGGGGTGTGACGGGGGTTACAGGTAGGGTTCGATGCGTTCGGGGTAGACGAGTGCGAGTTGTCCCAGGGCGGCCTTCCAGTTCGTGGTCACCGAGCCCTCGATGAGTCGTCCGGAGGCTCGCCGCTCATTGGCCGGCAGGCCGCGTTCCTTTTCGCGGTCTCGGGCTCGCTTGTCCTCGATGTTGCAGATCGCCAGCCACAGCAGCTTGACCACGGCGGCGTCGTTGGGGAAGTGGCCGCGGTTCTTGGTGACCTTGCGCAGCTGGTAGTTCAGCGACTCGATCGCGTTCGTCGTGTAGATCACCCGGCGCAGCTCGGGCGGGAAAGCCAGGAACGGGATGAACCGGTCCCACGCCGCCCGGAACGAGCGCGCCGCGGCGGGGTACTTCGTGCCCCACGGGCCGGCCTCGAACGCCTCGAGGGCCTCCAGCGCGGCGTCCTCGCCCGGGGCGGTGTAGATCGGCTTCAGCGCCGCCGCCACGGCCTTGCGGTCGGTGTAGGACACGAACCGCATCGCCGCCCGGATCAGGTGCACCACGCAGGTCTGGACGGTGGCCAGCGGCCAGGTCGCCTCGATCGCCTCGGGAAACCCGGTGAGGCCGTCGCAGCACACGATGAGCACGTCGCGCACCCCGCGGTTGGACAGGTCGGCGCACACCTGGGCCCAGAACTTGGCGCCCTCGTGGGTCTGGACCCAGATGCCCAACACGTGGCGGATGCCGTCCATATCCACACCGATGGCGATGTGAGCGGCCTTGTTGACCACGTGGGACCCGTCCTTGACCTTGACCACGATCGCGTCGAGGTAGATCACCGGGTAGAGCGATTCCAGCGGGCGGCGCTGCCAGGCCAGGACCTCTTCAGCGATTGAGTCCACGACCTTGCTGATCGTCTCGTGACTGACATCCACCCCGACGGTCGAAGCGAGGTGGTGGGAGATGTCGCGCAGCGTCATGCCGCCGGCATAGAGCGAGATGATCATCCCGTCGACGCCGTCCAGGCGGCGCTGGCCCTTGCCCACCAGCATCGGCGTGAACGTCCCGGCCCGGTCGCGCGGGATCGCGAGTTCGATGTCCCCGACCTCGCTGGTCACCGTCTTGGCGTAGTAGCCGTTACGCGAGTTGGGGTGATCGGCGGCGTCCGGGGCGCCCTTCTCACAGCCCACGTGCTCGGCCAGCTCGGCCTCCAGGCCTCGCTCGAGGGCGGCCTTGAGCATCCCACCCAGCACCCCGCCCTCCCCGGTGAGAGGCTCGCCGGCATCGATCCGGGCGAACACCTCATCCAAAGCCCCGGTGCTCTTGAGTTCCTCGGCCAGCTCGGCCTGCTTCCTACGACGCTCCGCGCGCTCCTCGGCGCTCATCTTCGGCATGGCGTCAATCGTCACAGCGTGTCTCCTTCAGGGTGTGGTGCCACACCCCTTACACACACCATCTGACGTTGATGATGGTAGGGCTCCGTCCGGGGTGTGACTCTGCCTCTGACTGGTCCGCGCTGCGGGTGCCTTACCCTGATCTGTCCACTCCGGGACGGGGCGTTCGAAGGTGCACCGACCGAGCAGTCATGACTTCATAGGAGCCTGGCCTAGAGGCCCCGTCAACGTCTTGTCTGCCTGCCCGGTCGGCGTTGCCGATCCGTCTCGAAGTGGAAGGGCGTCATCCATCATGACAAGCCAGCGTCTCGTTGTCGCCGGGGCAGACACACACTCCCAGACCCATCACGTGGCCGTGCTCGATGCCGGGACCGGAGCGTTGCTGGGCGACCGGCAGTTCCCAGCGACCCTGGCCGGGTATCGCGCTATCCTCGCGTTCATCAGCGATTTCGGGGCGGTGGTCCGGTTCGGTATCGAGGGCACGAACTCCTACGGTGCCGGCCTGACCCGTCACGCGGTCGCCGCCGGGGTCGAGGTTCGTGAGGTGATCCGTCCGAACCGTGCCGAGCGTCGCCTCCACGGCAAGTCCGACCCGCTCGATGCGATCACTGCTGCACGCGTCGTTATGGCCGGCGAAGCGTTGCCGACCCCCAAGAGCAGTGACGGCCCCATCGAGTCGATCCGGGTCCTTCACCTGGCCCGCGACTCGGCGGTCAAGGCACGCGCGAACGTACTCCGGCAAATCGCGATGATCCTGGTCTCCGCACCCGTCGAGCAGCGGGAGAGGCTGCACCAGCTCGGCGAGAAGGCCCTGCTCAACACGATCCGGCGTTCTCGCCCCAACCACCCCAGTCACGGTGTCGAGCATGCGACCGCGGTCTCGTTGCGGTCCCTCGCCCGCCGGCATCACCACCTCAGCGAGGAGATCGACGACCTCACCAACCACCTCCGCGACCTCGTGGCACACGCCGCGCCGGCGTTGCTCGCCGCCAAAGGCGTCGGAGTCGTCACCGCTGCGCAACTCCTGATCACCACCGGTGACAACCCAGCCCGGATCACCAGCAAGGCCGCCTTTGCCGCGCTCACCGGCGTCGGGCTGGTTGCTGTCGGTGGGGTGGGTCATCGCGGTGGCCCACCGCGTTCCCAGTAGTCGCGCCAGACCTCGTTGTAGGAGCGGGTGGTCGCGGATGGCTCCAGGTGGGTGAAGGCGTCGCTCACGTAGCGCAACTGGTCGTTGGCGGCACCACTGGTCGAGACCTCGACCAGGGCGAGCCGGTGCCGGTCGCCTTGGGTCTGGGCGAAGGTGATCTCGTTGGTGGTGATGGTGAAGGTGTCGGAGCCTTCGATGCGGCCCTTGACCTCGATGTAGTGGACGAAGCCGCTTTGGTCGGTGGACTGGATGTCGTAGCCGGGGTTGTTGCGCGGCATCTCGACGGGTTCGCGTCCGAGTGCTCGCTCGGCGGCGAGCACGGATTCGACCGCTCGCCGCTCGACTTCCTCGGTCTGGCGGGCAAAGGTCTGCGCTTCAGGCTCAGCATCGGTCACAAGAAGCGCACTGGGGAGGATCAGCGCAGCGCCGCGGATGACGGCGGGCACGGCGACAAGGTTGGTGGCCTCGTCGAGCTGTTCGAGGCGGTGGCTCAGGCGCTCATCGAGCTGCCGAGCGCGAACGAGTGCGGTCTCGGCGCGGAGCCGACCGACGGTGCCTGCTCGTTCGAGGGCTTCGAGGCGGTTGTGTTCGCGATCCCAGTGGTTGATCTCGGCCAGCAGGCGATCCTTCACCTGCGTTCGGGTGCGCGCGGTCTCGATGTCGAGTCGGGTCTTGATCTCGTCCATGCGGGGCTGGAGCCCTTCACGGTAGGCCCAGGCGCGCACGAGCTTCTCGTGGTTCTGTCGCGCCCAGTCGCTGCCCGTGATGTCAGCGATGGCTTCGGTCTCGGTCGAGTCGGGGCGGTCGTAGTCGAGGTACGGGGGTGCTGCGGACACGGTGACGGTGCCGTCTTGTTCGAGGAGCGGGTAGTCGAAGTGATGAGAGACCGTGTCGGCATCGGCAGCTGTATTCTCGATGCGCTGCTCGACGCTGAACATCAGCATCGGCGCATCGGTCTGCTTGGTGCGCCGATCGACCAGCACCGTGCCTTGCTTGAGAGTGGGGCCGAGGTCGTCAATGGTCGCCTCGATCACGACATGCAGCAACGGATGGCCTGGTGCAATCAGGGAGGCATCGGCGAGACCGTCGGGGTGCATCCGTGAGAGTTCGAAGGTGATGCGCTCGTACTGCTCGGCGACGGGCGCCCATCGGTTGAGGCGACGCGCAGCGTCGATCACGCGGGCCGGAACGCGGGTGATCTCGTAGCGCCCCTTCTCCCGCTTACGGATACGCCCGCCGAGCCGTGTGAGCGCGGGGAGGAAGAAGGCGGCGATGTAACCGGGCTGGAGTCGGCGTTCACGGGCCTTCTCCATACGTGCCCGAACTTCGTCGAGGTTGAGTGCGGAGAACATCTCGGGGTGGAGGGCGCGTTCCGCGAGCATCTCGTCGAGGCCGTGAGAGACACCGGCGTCGATGATGCGGTCGAGCTTGGCCTTGACCTGGGGCTGGTCGCCGTAGCGGATCGCCTCGATCAGCAGGTCACGCAGCGAGCGCTCTTGGAAGGCGTCGGCGTCGCCGAGTACGTTGAAGAGGTTGCCGTTGTAGGCGATCGACATCTGGTCGATCTTCGCCAGCAGCCGGGTGAACACGTCGCCCTCGCGGGTGTCTCTGGCGACCATGTTCCACAGGTGGCAGACCTCGCGCTGGCCGATGCGGTGGATGCGGCCGAAGCGCTGCTCGATGCGGTTCGGGTTCCAGGGCAGGTCGTAGTTCACCATCAGGTGCGCACGTTGAAGGTTCAGGCCTTCACCGGCCGCGTCCGTGGCCAGGAGAACCACGGTGTCGGGGTTGTGGGTGAAGCGCTCGCGGGCGGTCTTCCGGTCCTCGCGGCGGGTGCCGCCGTGGATCGTGATGACCGAGTCCGCGCGGCCGAACTGCGCCGTGATCTTGGCTTGCAGGTAGTCGAGGGTGTCGCGGTGCTCGGTGAAGATGATGATCTTGCGGGCCTCGCCCGAGCCGTCGTGAGTGAGGAGTTGCTCGTCGAGGATGGTGCGCAGCTGCACCCACTTCTTGTCGTCATCGGTGAGCCGGACCCGGCGGGCTGCCTTGATGAGGTCTTCAAGGATCGCGATCTCAGCCCGCAGCTCAGGGATGGTCTGCGCCGCGGTGGCGAGATCGACGACCTGGTCGGCCTGCGCCTCGAACTGGGCGCGCTCGTCGTCGGTGGTCTCTTCGTCGAAGTCCTCGAAGTCCTCGAAGTCCTCGATCGAGAACGCTGGGAGCTCGGCGTCGTCCACCGGCACGGCGATGCTTGCGCCGGTGAGGCGTGCGGTTTCGGTGGCGCGTTGCATGTCACGCAGCCGCGAGTCGAGGCGCTGTTGGCGTCGTTCCAGGGACCGTAGGATCGCTTCGGGGCTGGAGGCCAGGCGGCGTTGCAGCACGGTGAGCGCGAAGCCGACGTTGTTGCCACGCTTCTTGTCGCCGGCCTGGGCGATCCGCTCGGCCCTGCCCATCTCGGTGCGGACGTAGTCGGTGACCAGTTCGTAGAGGTCGCGCTCGGCCGGGCTCAGCTCGTACTCGACGGTGTACGCCTTGCGCTCGGGGAACAGTGGCTTGCCCTCGAAGGTGAGCAGGTCTTCCTTGACCATGCGGCGCATCAGGCCGTGGGTGTCGGTGCGGTGCACGCCTTGGCGGTACTGTCCCTCGAAGCGGTCGCGATCCAGCAGTGACATGAACAGCTGGAAGTCCTCTTCCTTGCCAGCGTGCGGGGTCGCGGTCATCAGCAGGAAGTTGTGCGCGGTCTCAGCCAGCAGGCGTCCGAGCTTGAAGCGCTTCGTCTCATCGACCTCACCAGCCCAGGACGAGTAGTGGGCGGACATGCGATGCGCTTCGTCAACGACCACGACATCCCAGGTGACCTCACCGAGTTGCTCGATCAGGTCTTCGCTGCGGGAGAGCTGGTCCATACGCGCGATCAGGAACGGATGCTCCGCGAGGACATTGTGGCCCTGAGCGTCGTCGACCATCTGGCGACTGAAGACCTCAAAGCGCAGGTCGAACTTCTGGCCGAGTTCCTCGCGCCACTGCTCAACCAGACCGCCGGGAGCGACGACGATTGCCCGCTCGCAGTCCGAACGCAGGATCAGTTCCTTCAGGTACAGGCCGGCCATGATCGTCTTGCCTGCGCCGGGATCATCGGCCAGCAGGAAGCGCAGCGGGATACGCGGCAGCAGTTCCTCGTAGACGGCGCGAATCTGGTGCGGTAGCGGGTCAACGTCCGAGCTGTTGACCGCGACCATCGGGTCATACAGCGCCGCGTACTTGATCCGCAGCGCCTCGGCTGCGAGTCGGAACTCGTCAGGGTCGGCATCGTAGGCGGGAGCAGAGTCGAAGTCGCCCGCGACTTCGAACCGTGCCGCGTCGGCGTCGGTGATCGCACGAGCGCCGCTGCGACCGGAGTCGTCACGGTAGAAGACCTCGAACAGCTCGGCGTCGATGGGATCGATGGCAATCAGGGTGACCGTCTGCCCCGGCACCAAGCCACGGAGGCGCTGGCCCGCACGCAGCGTCGCAAGCGTCAACGTTGCGTCTGTCGTAGCTTCTGTCACGAGGTGCCTCCTTCCGATTTTGGGCAGTGGATCAGGATATGGGGTGCCACCGACAAAGTGTCAGCGGCGGCCCGAAGTGAGCGACGCGCTCACCCCGGCGGGGAGGGTTCGGAGTCGGCGGCCGCCCCACCTCGTCGCACCCAGTCGTCGATCTCGCTGGCTTGAAACTTCCAGAGGCGTCCGACCTTGTGGGCGGGCATGGCCTTCTCGGCGATCCAGGTGTAGACGGTGTCTTTGGTGACCCCGAGGTGGGCGGCGATGTCGTCTGCGGACAGCCACGGCTCAGCCACGTTGGTCCTCCCTCGCTCTGTGGCCCAGGCGGGCCAACACCCACGATGATACCGGCGGAGGTACGGCTTGAGTTGGGTTTCTCCGGGCGTGGCCGAATGAGATGGGTGCCGAGGGTGGTCGCTCCGTTGCCGATCAGCGTGGGACACGCGACTTGAGCCAGATGGTCACTACGTCCTGCCACCGGTCGGCGTGCGCGTCGGCTACCGCAACCCGTACGACGGGCTGAGCATCCCTGGCCTCCATGCCGACGCCCTGAGCTGGGCCGCCGAAGCGAAGAAAATGGGCCAGGTGGGAACCGCGACCAAGGGCGGACCCTTGGTCGCAAGTTCACACCTGACCCGTTTGGGGTGAGTAACGGGACTTGAACCCGCGACCCCCTGGACCACAACCAGGTGCTCTACCAGCTGAGCTATACCCACCATGTGCCCAGCAAGGCTGAGCGACGGAGGAAACAATAGCGCAGGTCGTCGTGGGGTGCGAAATCGGGGGCGTAGATCGCCCCGGGTCCGCTACTTGGCGGGGACCGGAGCCTCCGGCAGGCCCGTCAGCGAGCCGCGGTGCTTCGCCGCGATCAGCTTGAGGTCCGCCGTCGCCGGGCCGGGAGGTGCGACGAACATGGCCTCCCGGTAGTAGCGCAGCTCCTCGATCGACTCCTGGATGTCGGCCAGCGCCCGGTGGTTGCCGCCCTTGGCCGGCGCCTGGTACTGGATCTTCGGGAACCAGCGGCGGGCCAGCTCCTTGATCGACGACACGTCCACGTTGCGGTAGTGCACCCACTGCTCGAGCTCGGGCATGTCGCGGGCCAGGAACGAGCGGTCGGTGCCGATCGTGTTGCCCGCCAGGGGCGCCTTGCGGGCGATCGGCACGTACTCGCGGATGTAGTCGAGGGCGAGCTTCGTCGCCGCCTCCATCGTGGTGCCGGAGGCCAGCTCATCCAGCAGGCCAGACTTGGTGTGCATCTCACGGACGAAGTCACCCATGAAGGCGAGCTGCTCGTCGGTCGGCTTGATGAGGACATCGACCCCTTCGCCCAGCACGTTGAGCTCGCCGTCGGTCACCAGGACCGCCACCTCGATCAGCGCGTCGTTCACCAGATCGAGTCCGGTCATTTCACAGTCGATCCACACCAGGTTGTCCATCATGGTCCTTAATCTAGGCGTGCGCCGCCGGGGGAGCCAACGGCTACAATGTGCCGTCGGCCCCCGTGGCGCAACGGATAGCGCAACGGCCTTCTAATCCGTCGGTTGCAGGTTCGAGTCCTGCCGGGGGCGCCCATCGGGCCCGGAGACCAGGCGAACAAGGGACAGTGCCATGAAGAAGCCAGCCGAACCGACAGCGGTCGACTCCGCGGAGGCCGGGCGATCCCGCCGCGCCGAGACGCCACGCAGCGCCCTTGCCAGGCTCCACGACGGTGAACGCGACCCGAACGCGATCCTCGAGGAGCAGAACGCGAGTCGGCTGCAGGACCTCGTCCCGCTGCGGCGGGAACGGATGTCGGCGAGCGCCTTCACCTTCTACCGCGGCACGGCCGCCATCATGGCGGCGGACCTCGCGCAGGAGGCACACAGCGGCATCCTCGTCGCGGCCTGCGGCGACGCGCACGTCAGCAACTTCGGCTTCTACGCCTCCCCGCAGCGCACCCTCCTGTTCGACCTCAACGACTTCGACGAGGCGGCCTGGGCGCCCTGGGAGTGGGATCTGAAACGCCTGGTCACCAGCATCGTCATCGCGGGCAGAGCGAACGGCCGCGACCGGGACATCATCATCGACGCGGCGACGGCGGCCGTGGGCGCCTACCTTCAGGCCACCCGCGCCATCGCCGATCTCGACCCGGTCACCCGCTACTTCACGCACTTCGATCCCGCCGTCCGGGCCACCACGCTGGACCGCCGCTCCCGCAGGGCGCTCGACGCGGCGCTGGCCGACGCCCAGAAGCGGACCGGCGCCCGCGCCGCCCGACGGCTCACCGAGGTCGCGGCCGACGGCACCCGCCGGTTCCGGGAGGCGCCGCCCGCCATGGTGCGCGCCGACGCGGACGTCGAAGCCGTCATCGCCAGCGCACTGGAGGGGTACCTGGCCTCGGCGAACATCGACGTGCGTATGCTGCTGCGCCACCACGTCGTGCTCGGCGTCGCGCGGCGCGCGGTCGGCGTCGGCAGTGTCGGCACCCGCTGCCACATCGCACTGCTCGGCGACCCCGACGGCAACACGCTGATCCTCCAGGTCAAGGAGGCCGGCCGCAGCGTGCTGGAACAGTACGGCGGCATCGAGCAGCCCGACCTGGTCTGTCACCTCGTCGACGGCGCGGGCGAGGGAGCCCGGGTCGTCGGCCTCCAGCGCATCCTGCAGGCCTACTCCGACCCGTTCCTCGGCCACCTGGTCGGCGCCGGGGGCCAGTTCGGCTACTACGTCCGCCAGTTCCACGACATGAAGGGTTCCATCGACATGGAGACCCTCGACGACAAGCCGTTCGCCCGCTACGCCGAGGCCTGCGCCATCGTGCTCGCCAGGGCCCACGCGCAGTCCGGCCGGGGCCGTGAGATCACCGGCTACGCGGGCAAAGGACCGCGCATCACGAGCCACCTCCTCGAATGGTGCCTCGGCTACGCCGACCGCGCGGAGGCCGACTACGAGGTCTTCCGCGCGGGTTTCTCGCCGACGGTGTGAGCCGCGGTGCAGTCGGCCCTGGCAGCCGATGAGGGTAGGCCTGGTATCAGCCGACGGGCAGGTCCCAGGAGGCCAGCTCTGTCCAGTCGAACGTGCCCAGCTCCGGACGCACCGTCACGGACACGAGGTGGAGCCCGGTGATCGTGAACCCGCTGACGGGTGTCGCGCCGGCCAGCCGCTCCACGACCACCGCATCGTCGACCGGCGCCGTCGCGTAGGCGAGCGACACGTGCGGGCCGTGCGGGGCCGGTGGCAGGGGATCGTCGGAGACCGCCGCTGCCGCCCGGCGGACCGCGGCGACCAGTGCGTCCCACCCCGGAGAGGCTGGTGCCTCGACGGTGACGCCCACCGGCCCGGGCGCAGGCGCTCCCAGCTCGACGGCGACGGGGGAGAGCCCGGCCAGCTCGCGGGTCAGCGCATCGCACAGCGCCGTCAGCCCGGCCTGGCCGATGTCGTCGAACTGGGCCAGCCTGCTGACAGTGAAGTGCAGCCACGACAACGGCATGCGCGGTAGGCCCGCGACGTCGTCGAGCAGGACGGAGACGGTCTCGAGCCGGTCGCGCAGAGCCTCGTCCGGCAGGGCGTAGACGTGCAGGGAGCCGTCGTTGCGGGGCCAGGGGGTCATCGACGCGAAGAAGCTGTCCATGTCCGCAGCGTATCCGGGCCCCGTGCCCGGCGACCGGGGGCCCGCTACTCTGGTGGCCATCATGAGTGACGCGATGATCGCCGACCGGCAGCGGTGGCTGGATGGGCTGCCCAGGGGCAACCCGGCGCCGTCGCGCCCTGGTATGCCACCGTCTCGTTCTGGCTCGCCTTCGTGATCCCGCAGGCCCTCGTCGGAGGCGCCCTCGGGCTCACCACGTGGGGGGCCCAGGTCCGCCACCTGTGGTGGGTGTGGGCGCTGCTGATCGGCGGCGCGTTGGCAGTGTCCCTCCTCGTGAACTTCACCGGCTGGGGACGGCGGCTGCGCGGCAGCCCCCTGTTCTGGTTGGCGCTGATCCTGCTCCCCGCCTATGCGCTGGCGCTGCACGACCAGTACTGGTTGCTGCACCCGGCGGAGATCTTCGAGGACGGATCCCAGACGCTCGGCATCAGCAACGAGGCGTTCGGCAAGGCTGCCTTCTACGCGATGTGGACGGCGCTCGCCTACAGCGCGCTGTTCATCTGGCTCGACCGCTTCCGGGGATCCCAGCCGCTGGTGTGGCTGCTGACCTTCGGCTGGGGCGCGGCTGCCTCGACGTGGTTCTCGATCTATGCGAACACCTGGGTCGGCCAGATGATGGCCACCACGCAGGCCAACTCCGACTCGGGCAGCCGCGCCGCCGTCTTCTCCGCCCCGTTCGTGGAGGAGTTCGCGAAGGCCACCATCCTGATCCTGCTGGTGGTCCTGTGGCGCAACAAGATCGTGTCGCGGCTGAGCATCGTCGCGCTCGCAGGCCTGTCGGCGATCGGCTTCGCGTTCACCGAGAACATCATCTACTACGCCCGCGTCTGGATGCAGGCCACCAACGACATCACCATCGCCGACCCTGAAGGCACGATGATCGAGCTGGTCCTGCTGCGCGGCGTCTACACGTCGTTCGGGCACCCGCTGTTCACGATCATGACCGCCGCAGGCCTCGCGATCGGGCTGGGCCACCGCAGCAAGATCGTGCGCGTCATGGCCCCGCTGGGTGGGTTCATGCTGGCGTGCGCCGGGCACATGCTGTTCAACGGCCTCGCCTCCACGCGTCCGACCTCCGCCCTCATGCTTCCCTGGTACCTCGCCCTGGGGCTGGTCGGCGTCATCGTCGTCTCGCTCATCATCAGCGTCGTGGCCAACGGGCAGCTGATCCGCGCCCGGCTCACCGACTACCAGCGTTCTGGCTGGCTCACCGCCCGTGACGTCGAGGTGTTCGGCGGCCCGCTGCGCCGCGTGAAGCTGATCTGGTTCGCGATCTTCCGCGGGCCGAAGACGTGGTGGCGCACCACGCGCCTCCTCCGACGCGCGACCGAGCTGGCCTATCTCCGCAACCAGATGGTCCGCGGGGTCGTGGCCGAGGGGGCGACGCCCGCGCCCTCGACCTGATCCACGAGATCGAGTCGCTGCGTGCGGTGGCGCTGACCGACTACCGCGGCGAGCGGCTGCTGCCACCGCGCCGTCGCCGCCGCGCCGTCCCCGCCACCCCTGACGGCGCCGCCCCCGGCCCGCTCACCCAGACCTACCCGCCGCCGACCGCACCCGGCCCGGCCGGCGTCGGCGGCAACTGGCCGCCGCCGCGATGAGCGGCAGGCAACGGCTCGTCGATGCGTTCACGACGCTTGCCGACGCCCTCCCCGACGCGCAGTTCCCGCTCCCACTCGAGGACGCCCAGTCGCTGCGCAGCCTCGCCTCCTCGCTGAGCAACCAGGTGCGTGACTACCTCCTGCCGCGCGCCACCACCATCGACGCGCCGCTTCTGGCCGTCGTCGGCGGCTCCACGGGCGCCGGCAAGTCGACGCTGGTCAACTCGCTGCTGCGGGCCGAGGTGACGCGGCCCGGCGTGCTGCGCCCCACCACCAAATCCCCGGTGCTCATCTGCCACCCCGACGACGTCGCCTGGTTCCGCTCCGACAAGGTGCTACCCGGCCTCATCCGCAGCGACACGCAACTCCACGACTCCCGCGCCATGCAGATCGTCGAGTTCCCCGACCTGCCGCCGGGGCTCGCGCTGGTCGATGCGCCCGACATCGACTCGGTCGACCACGCCAACCGTGCGCTCGCCGACCAGCTCCTCAAGGCCGCCGACCTGTGGCTGTTCGTGACGTCGGCCGCCCGCTACGCCGACGCCGTCCCCTGGGATCACCTGCTGGCCGCGGCCGAGCGCAACACTGTCGTCAGCGTCATCCTCAACCGCTGCCCGATCGGCGCGATGGCCGAGGTCGCCGGGCACCTGGGGGAGATGCTCTCCGACCGGGGCCTCGCCGCCGCCCACCTGTTCGCCGTCCCCGAGCGGACGCTCGGCCCCGACCAGATGATCCCGCTGGTCGACGTGTCCAGCATCCGCCAGTGGCTGGGGCGCCTCGCCTCCCAGTCCGACGCCCGCGCCCAGGTGGCGCTGCAGACTCTCGCCGGCTCGGTCCGCTCCATCGAGGGGCAGGTCAACGAGCTGCGCGCCGGCGTCGAGCGGCAGCAGGACGCGCTGGCTGCCATGCGGGCAGACGCGGAGCGTTCCTACCGCGATGCCGCGGCCCGGGTGGCGCAGGCCACCGGCGACGGCTCCATGCTCCGTGGCGAGATCCTGAGCCGCTGGCAGGACATCGTCGGCACCGGCGACTTCATGCGCGGCGTCGAGGAGCGCATCGGTGCTCTGCGGGACCGCCTCGTCGGCTGGTTCCGCGGCGAGCCGAAGCTGGAGGCGATGGAGGTGGCCGTCTCCGACTCCCTGGCGGCGGTGCTGCAGGATGCGGGGGAGGGGGCCGCGGAGGCGACGGCGGCGGCATGGGCGCAGACCCGGTGGGGCCGTGACCTGCTCGCAGCCGAACCCAGCCTCGGCCGCGCCGGGGAGGGCTTCGGAGAGACGGCGGCCGCCGCGATCCGGGCCTGGCAGACCGATGTCCTGAACCTCGTCGACGAGCAGAGCCGCGGCCGTCGCCTGAAGGCGCGCCTGCTCGCCATCGGCACGAACCTGGCCGGCGCGGCCCTCATCATCGTCGTGTTCGCCTCCACGGGCGGGCTCACCGGCGCCGAGGTCGGCATCGCCGGCGGCACCTCGCTGCTCGCGCAGCGCCTGCTGGAGGCCGTCTTCGGGGAGGGCGCGGTGCGCAAGCTCGCCGAGCAGGCCCACCGCGACCTCCAGGACCGGGTCGAGGCGGCTCTCGCCGTCGACCTGGCTCGTCACGTCCAGGTGCTCGACTCCTTCGCCGGCGAGCCGGGTGCCGTCGACCGGCTCGAGGCCGCCGCGGCCCAGCTGCGCGCCGCCGCCCGCACCGCCTTCGACGATCTCACCGCACCGGAGCTCACCCCGTGAAGTCCCTCGCCGCCAAGCTCACCCTGCTCGACGACGCCCTCGACCTGGCCGCCGGGCGCCTCGACCCGACGGTGGAGGCCGACGCCCGCGCCGTCGCCGAACACGCCTCCCGACGCCTGACGGCCGGCGAGCAGACCGTCGCCGCGCTCGCGGGGGCCACCGGCTCGGGCAAGTCCAGCCTGTTCAACGCGCTGTCCGGCACCCGGCTCGCCGAGCACGGTCCGCGGCGCCCCACCACGTCGTCGACGCTGTCGGTCAGCTTCTCCGCCACCAACCCCGAACTGCTGGACCTGCTCGGCGTCACCCGCCGTCACGAGGCGGAGCCGCCGATCCGCGAGTTCGAGTCGCTGGTGCTGCTCGACCTGCCCGACCACGACTCCACGGCCACCGCGCACCGTGTCGAGGTCGACCGGATGGTGGACCTCGTCGACCAGTTCATCTGGGTCCTCGACCCGCAGAAGTACGCCGACGCCGCCATCCACCAGCGCTACCTGCGGCCGCTCGCCGGGCACCGCGACGTCATGACGGTGGTCCTCAACCAGGCCGACCTGCTCAGCCCCCGCGACCTGCAGCGCTGCCTCGACCACATCCGCCGGCTGCTGGCCGCCGACGGCCTCGACGGGGTGCCGCTGCTGGCGACCAGCGCCGTCACGGGCCAGGGGATCGACGAGCTGCGCCGTCGGCTGGGGAAGATCGCCAAGGGCAAGAAGGCGACCACGGCCCGGCTGGCCGCCGACCTGGCGCGAGTCACCGTCTCCCTCGACGGCGAGGTGGGGCCGTCCGTGCCCGCCGAACTGTCGCAGCGGAGCCGCGCCCGCCTGTCGGCCGCGCTCAGCGAGGCGGCCGGCGCGGGGCTGGTCGTCAATGCCGTCGAACGATCCGTGCTGCACCGCGGGGCTCTCGCCACCGGCTGGCCGTTGGTGTCCTGGCTGCGCCGGCTGAAGCCCGACCCGCTGCGTCGGCTCCGGATCGACGCCGGCCCGAGGGAGCCCGAGGCGATCGAGGAGGCCCCGACGGTGCGCAGCTCGCTCCCGCGCCGGGCGGCCACGTCGGAGGCCAGGGTGACGGCGGCGCTGCGCGACGTCGAGCGCGAGCTGGCCGACCCGCTGCCGGAGCCGTGGCGCGACGCCGTCCGTGGGGCGGTGCAGTCCCGTCGGAGTGTCCTGCCCGACGCGCTCGACTCTGCCCTTGTCGCCACCGACCTCGGCGCCTCGCGGGCGCCCCTCTGGTGGGGCCTCGTGCGCGTGCTGCAGTGGCTGCTGATCGCGGCCGTCCTGGTCGGCATCGGCTGGCTGACCCTCAACGCGGTGCTGGGGTACTTCGGGCTGCCGCCGTTCGGGACGGTGCCGGTGGGCCCCGCCGACGGCCCGCGGATCCCGCTCCCGACGCTGCTGGCGCTCGGCGGTGTCGTCGCGGGGCTGCTGGCCTCGGGGGCGTCCCGCCTCGCGCTGGGGGTCGCCTCCCGCCGGGCCGGACGGCGGGCCGCCCGCGCACTGGCAGCCTCGGTCGCCGCCGTCGCCGACGAGTTGGTGGTGGCTCCCGCGCAGGCGGAGAGCGCCCGCCACGCCCGCACCCGCGAGCTGCTCGACCGCCTGGCCCGCTGACCGTCCCGCACGAAGACGGTCAACCCGGCCGTACCTGGCATACTGGCCTGCGGTCAATCCGTTCAGGAAGCAGGTACTAGTGGCCGAGTTCATCTACACCATGTACAACGTCCGCAAGGCGGTTGGGGAGAAGGTCATCCTCGACAACGTGACGATGTCGTTCTACCCGGGCGCCAAGATCGGCGTCGTCGGCCCCAACGGGGCCGGTAAGTCCACCATGCTGAAGCTGATGGCCGGTCTCGACACCGCCAACAATGGTGAGGCCAACCTGCAGAAGGGCGCCACCGTCGGGATCCTGCTCCAGGAGCCGCCCCTCGACGAGACCAAGACCGTCATGGAGAACGTCGAGCTCGCCGTCGCCGAGACGAAGGGCATGCTGAAGCGTTACGACGAGATCGGCATGGCCATGGCCGAGCCGGACGCCGACTTCGACGCGCTCATGGACGAGATGGGCCGCCTCCAGACCGAGCTCGAGCACCGCAACGCGTGGGAGATCGACTCGATGCTGGAGCAGGCGATGGACGCGCTGCAGTGCCCGCCCGGCGACTCGCCGGTCGACGTGCTGTCCGGCGGCGAACGCCGTCGCGTCGCGCTCTGCAAGCTGCTGCTCGAGGCGCCCGACCTGCTGCTCCTCGACGAGCCCACGAACCACCTCGACGCTGAGTCCGTCGACTGGCTCGAGAAGCACCTCAAGTCGTACCCGGGCGCCGTCCTTGCCGTCACGCACGACCGCTACTTCCTCGACAACGTCGCGGAGTGGATCTGTGAGATCGACCGCGGCCGCCTCCACCCCTACGAGGGCAACTACTCCACCTACCTGGAGACCAAGCGGGCACGGCTCCAGGTCGAGGGCAAGAAGGACGCCAAGCGCGCCAAGATCCTCGAGAAGGAACTCGAGTGGGTCCGCTCGAACCCCAAGGCCCGGCAAGCGAAGAGCAAGTCCCGCCTCGCCCGCTACGAGGAGCTGGCGGCGGAGGCGGAGCGTAACCGCACCGTCGACCTCGCCGAGATCAACATCCCGGCCGGCCCGCGGCTCGGCTCCGTCGTGCTCGAGGCGAAAAACCTCAAGAAGGGCTTCGGCGACCGGGTCCTGATCGACAACCTGTCGTTCACGCTGCCCGCGCCGGCATCGTCGGCATCATCGGCCCCAACGGCGTCGGCAAGACCACGCTCTTCAAGACGATCACCGGCCTGGAGCAGCCCGACGCTGGCGAGATGAAGGTCGGCGAGACCGTCTCGTTCAGCTACGTCGACCAGAACCGCTCCGGCATCGACCCCAAGAAGAACGTCTGGGAGGTCGTCTCCGACGGGCTCGACTTCATCAAGGTCGCGAACTTCGAGATGCCGTCGCGCGCCTACGTGGCGTCGTTCGGGTTCAAGGGGCCGGACCAGCAGAAGCTCGCCGGCGTCCTGTCCGGTGGTGAGCGCAACCGCCTGAACCTGGCGCTGACGCTCAAGCAGGGCGGCAACGTGCTGCTCCTCGACGAGCCCACCAACGACCTGGACGTCGAGACGCTCCAGTCGCTGGAGGACGCGCTGCTCGATTTCCCGGGCTGCGGCGTCGTGATCTCGCACGACCGCTGGTTCCTGGACCGCGTCGCCACCCACATCCTCGCGTGGGAGGGCACCGACGAGGACCCGGCGAACTGGTACTGGTTCGAGGGTAACTTCGCGGACTACGAGGAGAACAAGATCGCGCGCCTCGGCCCGGAGGCCTCGCGGCCGAAGTCGTCGGCGCACCGTCGCCTCACTCGCTGACGGCAAGGGGACCGGGGCTTCGGTAGGCTCGCCGCATGTCAGTCCCGGTCCCCTTCACCCGCTACCCGGCGGGTGAGGTCGCCTACCAGGCCTTGTGGTGGGCGATCGTCGCCCTCCCGGCGGCCTTCGTGGGGCTCCGGCTGTTCACCGACATCGGTGGCGTCTTCTTCCTCTACGCGGTCGTCGGGATCCCCGCCACGATCGCGCTGCAGGTGGTCGCCGGGCTCGTCGCCTGGACCTACCGCAAGCGCCAGTGGCGCCACTTCCTCGGCCCCGTCGCCACCTGGCTCTCGGCGGCCTACTACGCGGCCTGGCTGGTGCTGGCGCTCGTGATGCCCGACCACACGCAGGGCGCCGCCGTGCCCGCGCCCCTGGGGAGGCTGCTCGGGCCCGACGGCGCCGACGTGGCGACCGGGATCCTGATGGTGTCGATCGTGCTGCTCTACCTGGCCCTGCTGGCCGCGGTGGTCGTGGAGGGGACGCGGGCCGTCCGCCGACTGGGCGACGACCCGCGTCCGACCGTCACCTGAGCAGATCCTGCGCGGCCTGCTCCAGCACCGCCGGCATCGGGCACTGACCCGCCTCGTTGTCCGGGGCCGGACCACAGTTGTAGTCCATGCCCTGGACCTCCTCGGCCAGCCACAGCACGCGGTCGCCCGCCTGCAGGAGCACCGTCGAGGCGAAGATGCCCTCCTCCGAGTCGGGCAGGAGCCCCATGCCGGTCAGGTAGGCGATCGTCACCGGGTCGGCGTCGACGGCGGCCGCGTCGAACGGAACCGCCGCGCTCTGGTCGGTGAAGCGGGGGTCGAGCAGGCCGCGGGCCCTGGCCTGGTCGCCGCAGTCGAGCGCCGCGTCGCGGATCGTCCCGAAGGCCTCCGTCGCCTCGGCGACGGTGCGGTACTGGAGGACCGTGGCCCAGCCGAACGGTTCGGTGTTGTCGACGCCCGCGATCGCCCGGACCCGCACCGCGTCGGGGATGCCGACGGTGCCGGGGTCGCAGAGTCCCTTCGCGTCGCCGAGTTCGGTCCGCTCGCTGTGGACGCGGCCGGCGTCGAGGACGTACTCGGGGAAGAACGCCTCCACCCCTGGCACGGTCTCCCAGCTGAGGTCCCGGACGGGCGCCTGCGTGGGGGTCGGGACGTCCGTGGGCGACGGCGCTGGCGACGGCGCTGGCGACGGCTCGGTGGGAGACGGGGTCGGCGCCGGGTCGGTCGGCGACAGCGTCGGGGTGGGATCGGGCGTGGTGGCCCAGCTCGGGTCGTCACGCAGCCCGTCGAGGAGCGGCGACGCCGCGATGCCGAACCCCGCCGTCAGCGCCAGCGCACAGATGCCGGTGCCCGTCACGATCCTGCGGGTGACGCGACGACGATCGCCGCGACGACGGATCTCGGTTGCGGGCAGCATGGGAACCTCCTTGCCACTGGCGGCGAGCCGGTCCAGTTCGGGAATTCGATCAGGCATGACGGACCTCCGGTTCGGGGTCGAGGAGCCGCGCGAGGGTGGCGCGGCCGCGGGAGAGACGGGCTTTGACGGTGCCGGTGGGGGCCCCGACCTCTTCGGCCACCTGGGCGACGCTCAGATCGCAGAGGTGATGCAGCACGATGGCGCGTCGCTGCTCCTCCGGCAGTTGGCGGAGCGCGGCCTCGAGGGCGATGCGGTCCGGGGTGGGTTCGATGTCGCGGGCGTGCTCGAGGGCGCGATCGGGCTGGCGGAACGCCCGCCTGGCCTTGCGCCAGCGGCTCACCGCCAGTCGGTAGGCCGTGGTGCGGACCCAGGCCTCCGGGGAGTTGGTGGTGTCGAGCTTCCTGCGGTGGTCCCAGGCTCTGACGAACGCCTCCTGGACGCAGTCCTGGGCCTCGGCCATGTTGCCGCACATCGCGTAGATGGCGCCGACCACCCGGCCGAACGAGGCCGCATAGAAACGGTCGAACTGTTCCTCGTCCACGGGTCACCTCCCTTCACGTTGTGGCTCGTAGTGTCTGCTTTCAGACGTATTACGCCACAGCGGGGCGGTTGGTTGCAGCGGGTTCTCCCGGGCGGGCCGGGAGCGCGCCGTCAGTGGGTGGCGAGCAGTTCCGCCAGCGACATCGACGGCCGGTCCGCCAACGAGGTCAGCTGCGTCTGGCAGGAGAAGCCGTCGGCCAGCACGATCGCGTCGGGATGTGCCTCGACGGCGGGCCCGAGGTCGTGCTCGAACACCGCGACGCTCACCTCGTGGTGGCCGCGCTCGACGCCGAAGTTGCCGGCGAGGCCGCAGCAGCCGCCGACCACGACCAGCTTCGCCCCGGTCGCCTCCAGGATGGCCCTGTCCTTCGCCCAGCCGATCACTGAGGCGTGGTGGCAGTGGGGCTGCGCGACGATCGTGTGTCCGCTGAGGTCGGGCGCGGCGAAGTCGGGGTCGCGGTCGAGGAACTCCGCCAGGGTGAGGACGGCGCCGTTCAGCGCGGCGACGTTGGCGTCGTCGGGCAGCAGATCGGGGGCGTCGCTGCGCCAGACGGCGGTGCAGGACGGCTCGACACCGACGATCGGCACGCCCTCGGCCACGTACGGGGCGAGGACGGCGGCCGCGGTGGTCAGCTGACGGCGGGCGCCGTCGAGCTGCCCGGTCGAGATCCACGTCAGTCCGCAGCAGGCCGTCTTGTCCAGGACCTCCGGCTCGTAGCCGAGGCGAACCAGCAGTTGGGCCATGGCGGCGAACGATTCGGACTCGAAGCAGTCGGAGAACGAGTCGACCCAGATCAGCACGCGCCCCTTCGTGCCGGCAGGCGCCTTCCCGAGCTGGGAGCGGGCCGTCCGCGACGCGAACGTCGGGATCTGACGGCGGGCGTCGACGCCGGCGCCCCAGCGCAGCGCGCGGCCCAGGCCGGGGGTCCGACCCACGAGGTTCACCAGTCGGCCGAGGCCGGGGAGGGCAGTGATGAGGCGGCCCAGCGGGGGAGCCAGCCGAGGGCGTAGTGGTTGCGGGGCCGCAGCCGGCCCTTGTAGGTCTCGTGGGTGACGCGGGCCTTGTAGGCGGCCATGTCGATGCCGGTGGGGCAGTCGCGGGCGCAGCCCTTGCACGACAGGCACAGGTCGAGCGCCGCATGCACCTCGGGGGAGCGCCAGCCCTGCGTGACGAGCGAGCCGTTGACCATCTCCTGCAGCATGCGGGAGCGGCCGCGGGTGGAGTCCTTCTCGTCGCGGGTGGCCTGGAAGCTCGGGCACATCACGCCGCCCGAAGCGGTGGTGTTGGCGAGGCATTTGCCGACGCCGGAGCACTGGTGGACGGCCTCGACGAACTCGGCCTCGCTGGACGACAGGGGCGACCGGCTGGCGGCGACCATCCGGAGATCCTGCGTGACGGGCGCCGGGTCGACGAGGACGCCAGGGTTCAGCAGTCCCCGCGGGTCGAAGATGTGCTTGACCTGCGCGAAGATCCCCAGCGCAGCGGGGGAGTACATGTGGGGCAGCAGCGCGGAGCGGGCCCGGCCGTCGCCGTGTTCGCCGGACATCGAGCCGCCGAAGCGGGCCACCAGCGCGGCCGCCTCCTCGACGAAGTCCCGGTAGCGCTGCGCGCCGTCGGGGGCGGTCAGCGGGAAGTCGATGCGGCAGTGGACGCAGCCGTCGCCGAAGTGGCCGTAGGGGAGGCCGTGCAGGCCGTGGCGCTCGAGCAACGCGTCGAACTCGCGCAGGTAGTCGCCCAGGTGTTGCGGCGGGACGGCTGCGTCCTCCCAGCCTCCGTAGGCGGGATCGTCGAGGCTGACGCCGGCGAGGCCCGCACCGTCGGCGCGGATCTTCCACAGCTCGTTCGCGCGGACCGGGTCGTCGACGATCCAGCCCTCGAGCGCGGCCGCCTCCGCGACGATGCCCTCGGCCCGGCCGCGGACCTCGGCGGCGTCGTCGCCGACGACCTCCAGGAACATCCAGCCGTCGCCGGCGGGGAGGTGGCCGACGCTGTCGGGGCCGTTCTTGGCGGCGACGACGTCGACGATGCGGCGGTCGATGCCCTCGCAGGCCGTGGGGCGGAAGCGCAGCAGGTTGGAGATGTCGTCGCCTGCGTCGGCCATCGTCGGGTAGCCGAGCGCGACCATGAGCCGCTCGGGCGCGTCGGCGACGAGCCGCACCGTCGCACGCACGATCACGCCGAGCGTGCCTTCGGTGCCGGCGAAGAACTTCGGCAGGTCGAACTTCCGCTCGGGCAGCAGATGCTCGAGCGAATAGCCGGACACCTGCCGGATGAAGGTGCCGAACTCGGTGCGGATGGTGCCGAGGTTGGCGGCCACGAGGGTCCGCAGCTCTGGGACGTCGTCGACACCCAGGGTGAGGAGTTCGCCGTTGCCGGTGATGATGTCCAGGCTGACGACGTTGTCGGCCATGCGGCCGTAGCCCAGGGCCCGTGGGCCGCAGGCGTTGTTGCCGATCATGCCGCCGACGGTGCAGCGGTTGGAGGTGGAGGGGTCGGGGCCGAGCCGCAGCCCGAAAGGCCGCGCCGCGATCTGCAGTTGGTCCTGGACGACGCCGGGGTCGATCACGGCGGTGCGTGCCTCCGGGTCGATGCTGTGGATCGTGTGCAGGTGCCGGGCGACGTCGATGACGAGCCCCGGGCCGACGGCGTTGCCCGCGCAGGACGTGCCGGCGCCGCGCGCCGTGATGGGCAGTTCGGCCTCCAGGGCGGCCCGCACGACGGTGATCAGCTCGTCGGGGGTGCGGGGCCGGGCGACGGCCTGCGGCGGGACCCGGTAGAGCGAGGCGTCGGAGGAGTACAGCGCGCGCGCCAGGGTGGAGCAGTCGACGATCTCCGCCAGGTCGCCGAGGCCGTCGAGGAAGCGGGAGAGCGGCGAGGTGGCGGTAACGGTCACCCGGCCTAGTCTGCCACCGCCAGCGTGGCCTGCATCGCCCGGCCCAGGGCGGCGAAATCTTCCGCGTCGATCGCGTCGACGAAGACGCGGCGGACCGAGTCGACGTGGGCGGGGGCCGCGGTCTGCAGCAGAGCGAATCCTGCGTCGGTCATTCTCGCCTGCACGCCGCGGCCGTCCGAGGCGCACGACATGCGCTCGACGTAGCCGGCCGACTCCATCCGCTTGATGGTGTGCGTGAGCCGGGAGCGCGAGTGTCCGACCGAGGCCGCGAGCTCGCCCATCCGGACGGTACGGTCGGGAGACTCGCTCATCCGCACCAGCAACTCGTACTCGGCCAGGCTCAGGTGGTAGTCCTGCAGTGCAGCCTCCAGGTAGTCCCGGACGTGCGTGGCGGCCAGGAGATAGGAACGCCAGACGCGCTGCTGGGATTCGGTGAGCCACCCTCCGACTGGTTCTGACATGCCCCACAGCCTACCACTGTGGTTGACGATTCAAGTACCAAGGGTATGGATATCCCCCCTACACACCCCGGGTACCACTACGCTTGCCAACCAGACTTAGGAGAGGGGATCGTCGTGGATATCCGCGAACAGTTGCTTGAGAAGGCCGCCGACAGCGTCGGACAGATGCTGCGGAGGCGGGTCGAGGCGACCCCGAACCTGCCGGCGTTCATGTACCCGGACGGCGCCGAAGGGCCCAACACTTGGACCTCGCTGACCTGGAAGCAGTCCAGCGACATCGTCGACGAGCTGGCGGGTGGCCTCCTGGCGCGCGGCCTGCGTTACGAGGACCGCGTCGCCATCTGCTCCAACACGCGCCTCGAGTGGATCTTCCTCGACCTCGCCATCGCCGTCGCCGCCGGCGCGACGACCACCGTCTACCCCAACACGGGGCCTGCTGACGTCCACTACATCGTCAAGGACTCCGACTCGGTGGTCTTCGTGGCCGAGAACGCCGCGCAGCTCGCCAAGATCGCCGACGACGAGCAGCTCGACCAGCAGGTCCACACCGTCGTCGTCCTGGATCCCGTCGGCGTCGAGCTGAACGACCGCGTCGTCTCCTACCAGCAGCTGCGGGAGGCTGGGCGCGCGCACAATGCGGCGCACCCGTCCGCGCTCGCCGAGTCGATCGCGTCGACCACCAAGGACACCCTCTCCACCCTCATCTACACCTCCGGCACCACCGGCCGCCCGAAGGGTGTGCGCCTCAACCACATGTCCTGGGTCTACGAGGGTGTGGCGATCGAGCACCGCCAGATCATCGAGAAGGACGATCTCCACTACCTCTGGCTTCCGCTCAGCCACGTCTTCGGCAAGGCCCTGATCGCCTGCCAGGTGCAGATCGGCTTCTGCTCCGCCGTCGACGGCCGCATCGACAAGATCGTGCAGGGGCTGGGCGAGGTGCACCCCACCGTCATGTGCGGCGCCCCCCGCATTTTCGAGAAGGTTCGCGCGGCCGTGCTCACCGGCAACACGGGCCTCAAGGGCAAGATCGCCCGCTGGGCCTTCTCCGTCGGGTACGCCTCGATCGAGGATCGCCTCGCAGGCCGCGAGCTCCCCGGGGCGCTCGCCTTCAAGTACAAGCTGGCTGACAAGCTCGTTTTCTCGAAGCTGAAGGAACGCCTCGGCGGCCGGATGAAGTTCATGATCTCCGGCTCGGCCAAGCTGAGCCCCCAGGTGCAGCAGTGGTTCTACGGCGCCGGCATCATCGTCGTCGAGGGTTACGGATCCACGGAGACGAGCGCCATCGCCGCGGTCGACGAGCCGTCGCAGCCCGAGTTCGGCACCGTCGGCCTGGTCGTCCCCGGCGTCGAGGTCCGCATCGCCGACGACGGCGAGGTGATGCTGCGCGGCCCCATCGTCACCCCGGCTACCACAAGCTGGGGAACAAGAACGCCGAGGTGCTCGAGGAGGACGGCTGGTACCACACCGGCGACATCGGAGAGCTGACGGCCTCCGGCCGACTCCGGATCACCGACCGGAAGAAGGACCTCTTCAAGACCTCGGGCGGCAAGTACGTCGCCCCGCAGAAGGTCGAGGGCGCCATCCAGGCCAACATCCCGTTCGTCTCGCAGTCCATCGCGATCGGCGACGGCCGCAAGTACGTCTCCGCGCTCGTCGTTCTCGACCCGGCGCTGCTGCAGAAGTGGGCCGACAAGCGGGCCATCCAGGGCGGCTACGCCGAACTGTCGCAGCGTCCCGAGATCCGCGACAGCATCGAGCGCTGGATGGAGCGGGTCAACGCGAAGCTCGAGCGCTGGGAGACCGTGAAGAAGTTCACGATCCTCGACCACGAGTTGACAGTGGAAAACGCCGGCGTGACGGCCAACATGAAGATCCGTCGTTCCGTGGTCACGGACACGTACGGGGACCTCGTCGAGAAGATGTACCCGCAGGAAGACTGAGTGTTCCAGTTCAGCTGCCCGCTGCGCTGGGGCGACCTCGACGCGCAGGGGCACGTCAACAACGCCGTCGTCGTCGACTATCTGCAGGAGGCCCGCGTGGCCTTCCTGCGGTCGGGGCCTGCGACGGCGTTGCTCGACACGGGGATCGTGGTCGTCGGGCACCAGGTGGAGTACCACCGGCCCATCGACTACATCCCCGACTCGGTGACGATCGACCTCGGCGTCTCGCAGCTGGGCGGATCGCGCATCGAGATCGCGTATGCGATCCGCCAGGGCGGCGAGGTCGCGGCCCTGGCCAGGACGGTGCTGTGCCCGTTCGACTTCGACGAGCAGCGCCCGGTGCGGCTCTCCCCACAGGACAGGAAGTTCTTCGACGGCCATCGAATCGAGGTGGAGAAGCTGCGGCCGATCCCCGCGCCGGACCTGCGCGGCCGCGGACTGGCGGTGCCGATCCACGTTCGCTGGTCGGATCTCGACGCCTACGGTCACGTCAACAACGCCACCTTCTTCGACTACGTGCAGCAGGCCAGGGTGGCGGCGACGACGCTGTGGGACCCGGAGATGGCGAGGGCGGGTTCACCGGGCTCCGACCGGCTCTGGCTCGTCGTGCGCCAGGACGTCGACTTCGTCTCCCAGCTGTCGCATCGCATCGAGGCCTACGAGGCGCGTGTCGCGCCCGTGAAGCTCGGCGGATCCTCCATGACGCTGTCGACGGAGCTGGTGAACCCCGACGACGGAACGCTCTACGCCCGCGGGCGCACCGTGCTGGTGAGCGCAGGCCTCGACGGTCGGCCGCTCGACCTGGGTGACCGCACCCGCGAACTTCTGGAGCCCCACCTCGTCGGCTGAGCCGACGGGCGGACAGAGGCTGGTGGGCCGGTGTCGAGCTGGACGATCCGGGGGGCGTGGCTGACGGTCACGCTCATCGGGTTGTTGTGGCTCGCCCCCATGACACGGCTGCGGCAGTGGGAAGTGTTCGCGATCCTCGTCGCACCCGACAAGGTCATCGCCCTGTCCGTCGGCGTGGCGGCGCTACTCGCCCTCGGGTGTGGCATCTTCGGACGCCGCCGGCGTGTCCTGATTCCGGTGGCGATCGCCGGGTTGCTGGTGTCCAGCCTGTACGGGGGGCGCGTCCTCGTCCAGGGCGTCATCGACCCGCCCCCACCCACGCAAGGGGGCCTGACGGTCCTGTCCTGGAACGCCCAGGACACCTCGCCGGCGGACATCGTCTCCGCCATCGCGTCGGTGGTGCGCGACCGTGACGTCGAGGTCATCATCCTGCCGGAGACCGGATCGCTCGCTGGAAGACGCGTGTCGGACGGGCTGCGAGAGCTCGGCTGGAGCAATGAGTACTTCGGCCCGGAGGCGACGGGGGTCCTGATCCGCTCCGACGTCGCGGAGACCGGCGGCTACGGGTTGGTGCCCGGGAACCCTCCCTGGGCCGGACTGACGGTTGCTCCCGCCACGGCGTCGGCGGGGACTCCGGTGATCCTCGCCGCGCACATCACTCAGCCGTCGCTCGGCAATGTGGACGTGCGGGGCAAGCAGCTGCGGTGGGTGCGACGGGCCTGTCGGGACAATGAGTTCGTGCTGGCCGTCGGCGATTTCAACGCCACCCTCAATCATCTTCCGGGCGACAGGCTCGGTGCCTGCGCTGACGTCGCCGTCGCTCATGGCGCCGGGGCGGCGAGCACCTGGCCCACATGGCTGCCGCCGTGGCTCGGCATCTCCATCGACAGGGCACTCGTCGGGCCGCCGCTGCACCCGGGGCAGGCCACGGTAGAGATCCTCCGTTCCGTCGACACCGCCGGCGCCGACCACTGGCCGATCCTGGTCACGCTGAGCGGCCGCTGAGAGCCTGTGTCAGGGCCTCGGCTGGCAGCGTGGACACCACCAGATCAGGCGTTCCTGTCCCTGCCGGGGGTCGGCGATGCTCGTGCCGCCGCCGAGCGTGTCGGCCTCGATGGACGCTCCGCAGCGCCGGCATGGCTGCCCTCTGCGGCCGAACACGAAGGTGGTGTGCCCGCGCCGATGATCGCCGGTGAAGGTCCGGACGGGGCTGTCGAGGTTGGCCCGCAGGAGGTGGGCCGAGCGGTCGACGATCGCAGCCGCGTCGACATCGGCGACGGCGACGCCCGGGTGGACGCCGCTCAGGAAACAGACCTCGGCCCGGTACTCGTTGCCGATGCCCGCGATCGTGCGCTGGTCCAGCAGCGCCTCGCCGATGGTGCGGCCGGGGACGGCGAGCACGCGGCGTAGCGCCTCGCTCCGCCCGTCGGGAAGCCAGCGACCGGGCGTCGTCCAGTCGTCGGCGAGGGGATCGGGGCCGAGGTGGCCCGTGCGCGCGCCGTACTGGGTGGCCGGCCAGACCTCCACGAGCCCCAGGTCGTGGCCCACCAGTTCGATGTCGCCGCTGACCCTCAGCACGACCCGCGCCGTGTGCGCCGGCGCCGACCAGCGGGTGCCGACGGGATGGATCCGCCAGTTGCCCTCCATCCGCAGGTGGGTGTGGAGCACCAGGTCGCCGCACGCCCAGAAGAGGTGCTTGCCGTGGGGCCAGACGCGGGTGATCACGGTTCCGGTGAGGTCGACGGTGGCGAGGTGGGGGACGCGGAAGTCGCTGTGCTCGATGGTGCGGCCCACCAGCGGCTGCAGGCGGCGCGACAGGCGCGCGACGGAGTCACCCTCAGGCACGGTCGTCCCGGCCGCCCTCGACGACGATCACAGTGCTGGGCTCCACCTCGGCGAGCGTGATCTCGACGACGGAGCCGTCGACGACATACGGCACCGGGACGAGGTCGGGGGCCAGGTAGACGGCGGACGGTGGCGCCTTCGCGGTGACGCGGAGCGTCGTCCTCCCCAGCGGGTGGCCCCTGTCCACGCGTGGCACCGACGTCGAGATGCGTCGCGGCTGAAAGGCGACCAGGTGGATGACGTCACGACCGGGATGCTCGGAGGTGGCCTCCTGCGACAGCAGCGACGCCTCCAACCATGGGGGCCCGTCGTGGGAGAGGAGACGCTCCGGCAACAGCGGAACCAGGGTCTGCCGGATCAGCTCTCCCGTCACCCAGTAGTCGTCGAGGGCGTAGTCCGAGAAGGCGGGCGTGGCCAGGACGGTGAAGCGTCCGCCGCGGCAGACCAGTGGGCCCACCAGCTCCTGTGACACGGGGGCGTGTGCGTGGCTGGTGAAGTGCTCCCAGGTGCGGTTGAAGCGTGCTTCGAGCACCGATCCCTCGGAGTCGGCCCCGGCGAGGGGGCGCAGTGTCAGCGCACCGCGGTAACTCGCATAGGGATAGTCGCGGTCGAGTTCGCTCGCCTGGGCGTCCGCGAGACTGCCGGTGCGCAGATACACGGGGGTGGTGGCCGACCACCCGCCACTCCGGGCAGGGACACCCTCGAGGACCGCGTCCCCGGCGGCGTCGAAGACCGCCGCTCCCGCCGTCAGCACCACGGCGCCGGCGGCCACCGCCGCGTCGATGGCCCGCGCATCGGGCCCCGAGAGCGTGGCGTCGTCCGGAATGACGATGAGCCGATAGGCCCCGGGCTGCAGGCGCCCCGCGTCGATGACGTCGTACTGCACGGCGAGCTCGCCCAGGATCTGGCACGCGCCGGTCACCCCAGGGCTGAGGGCCTTGACGCGCCGCCCGGGATCGTGGGAGTCGTGGATCCAGGCGGCGACCACGGCCGCCTCCACCCGGGGTGAGGCGGCCGTGAGCCAGGGGTCGAGGGCCTTCACGCGGGCGAAGCCGTCACCGATGGTGCGGTAGACGGCGCCGTCGAGTTCACCGTCCGGGTCCAGCTGGTCCCCGACACAGACGCCCCCTCCCGCGGCGAGGATCGTGCCGATCTCGTAGCGGAGCTGGTCGCGGGTCTTGAGGCCCCCGAAGTCTGCCCAGGAGCGGTGGAAGCGCCCGGTCATACCGACGATCGGCCTGCCGAAGGTGCGGGCGTAGCGGGCATAGACGGGGTAGTGCGTGTAGCCCCACGCGTTGCCGGAGGTGGGCAACGACTCGACGTCCAGCTGCGTCTGGGCGGCGGTGGTCCCCGACAACCAGGCGTCGACCGTGTGGTTGACCACGAGGCTCGCGCCCGGGGCGAACTCGTCGATCACGGCCCTCGCATCCGCGATGAAGCCGTCGCGGATGCCCAGGTAGTGGGCCTCGACCGCAGCCTCGTCCGTCACGTCGATGCCGAGGCCCCGCATGCGCGCCAGGCTGGCCGGGGAATAGCTCGGGACCACCGACACGATGTCGAACCAGATCCCATCGGGTCGGTACCGCTCACAGATCTCGCCCACCTGATCCAACACGTAGCCAGCGAAGCCTGAAGCGAGGTCCATCACCGTCCAGCCGATGCCGCCCGTCATGACCGATGCGCCCGAGAAGGGAGGCTGGGCCAGGAGCCGTCCCTGGCGATCCGTCGCGATCCACTCGGGATGCAGGACGCCCGCGAGGTCGTCCCAGAGCACGCTGACGTAGACGGGCGCCTTGATGCCGCGACGCCTGAGGGCCGTGAGCTGCTCGCCCAGGAGGTCGCGCGACAGGCCGGGGTGCACGGTCCCGACATCCGTGGGGTAGTAGGAGTAGCCGTGGTGGCACTTGGCGAACACGTTGACGGACGTGACGTCCGCATCGGCAAGGCGCGTCGCGAAGGCATCAGCATCGAAGCGCGAGGCGATCGGATCGATGCTGCCCGACGTGTGGAAATCCAGGTGGATCTGTCGGTTCCCGAGATCGGTCATGCCTGACCCTTCTGCGTCTCTGTTCAGCCGTGCACCCCGACGGCGGTGTCGGCGGACGATCCGAGTCTATCCAGGCGGCCCGCCGACCTCAGGCGCGCCGGCCCTCGAAGGTGACCCCGCTGGGGGTCAGCCGGGCGCCTGCCGCGCGGAGGACGTCCTCCAACCCGCTGGCGCCGACGCGGCCGCCGTCGACCTCCTCGATCCGGAGCCGGTGCATGCGTCCCTCATCGACGGCGCGCTGCAGTGCCGCGCCCACCAGGGCCGCATGCCCGACCCGCGACTCGGGAGGGCCGAAGAGCGTGAGGACGCGGCCGCCGCGGGTCAGGTGCGCCAGGCAGAGGCCGTCGGCCAGCACGACGAGGGCGCCGGCCGCCCGGGAGGGATGCGCCGTCGGGTGTGCGGGCCAGGGCAGGACCGAGCCGTACGGGTTGGCCGGGTCGAGGGCGACGAGGACGTGCGCGGTCGGCGTCGCGGCACCCGACGGCCACTCGGTCCTGTCCACCGAGTCGGCGTGACGGCGGACGCGTGAGATCACCTCCGGCGTGGAGAACTGTGCCCCGCCGAGCCCCTCGACGATGTAGCCGCGCAGCATCTTCCCCGCCGACTCGAGCTCGCTGAGCAGCCGGTAGGCGGCGGCGAACCCGCCGGGGGTGCCGTCGGCGGTCACCCCGCCACGGGTGATCACCCCGTAGCGCTCCAGCCAGGCCGATGCGAGGCCCAGCGCGGCCTCGGCGCGGGTCAGCGGATCGGCCGGCACCCGGTACCAGCGGGCCAGGCCGGCGACGCCCCGCCCGGTCCGGGCCAGCGGCATCCGGCCCAGCCGGGGCAGCCGCGCCCTGTGCCGCGGGGACGGGCGCGACGCCTTGTGGGCGCCGGTGCGGGAGCCGCCGACGCGGGCCCGGACCGGGGCCATCGTGGCCGGCGAGAGCACCCCCTCCTCGGCGGCCAGCCAGACGGCCTCGAGGCCGGGGGCGGCCTCGCCCAGCGAGGCGAGCGTGCCGTCTCCGCCCGCGAGCGCGCTGGCCACGGCCAGGGACTCCTCGCTGGGGCCTCCGGGGACGGAGCCAGCAGATCGAGGTCGTCGGCGGGCAGGAGCGCGACGAGCGGGTCGTTGGGGCCGGCGCTGCCGCGGAACCGGATGACGACCTCGCCCTCCGCGATCAGGGCGTCGAGATGGGCCGGTTGGTAGCCGCTCAGCCGGGCGGGCAGCACGTGCGTCTCCCAGGCCGAGGCAGGGAGCGCGACGCCAGCGAGGCGCTGGAGCGCCAGCAGGACCTCGTCCGCGCTCGACGTCGGCCGCTCGTCGAGGCCCTGGTGCTCGGCCAGGAAGCGGGCGAACGCGCTCTGCGAGACGGGCTGCACCTCGGCCCGGGCGCGGGCCAGGGAGCGGGACCGGAGCCTGCGGAGCACCTCGACGTCGACGTACTCGGTCTCCGTCACGCCCGGCGTGAACCGGCCGGTGGTGAGCCGCCGCTCCGCTGCCTCCCTGTCCAGGATCGCCGCGGCCGTGGCGGGACCGATCCCGAAGGTGGCCGCGGCCTCGCCTGCGGTGAAGGGGCCGTGGGTCCGTGCATAGCGGGACAGCAGCTGGGTCAGCGGATCGCGGCCGGCGCTGGCGGGCGCGGAATGCCCCGCGGGCACCGGGATGCCCAGCGCGTCGCGCAGGAGGCCGAGGTCGGACGGCGCCGTCAGATGGTCGGCGCCTGCCAGTCGGACCAGGGCCCCACGCGGCCCGAGCTCGGCGATCAGGTCGGCCGCGGCCGCGCCGTCGGCGACGTGTGCGGGCAGCGCCGCGAGCGGGACCGGCCCCAGCAGTCGGAGCAGGTCGGCCAGCTGCTCGACGGTGGCGACGCGCCGCTCCCCGGCCGTGTGCTGCAGCTCGCCGACCACCTCCGCGACGACGTCCGGGTCGAGGACCTCCCGCAGATCGAGCGTGCCAAGCGCCGCGGCCAGCAGGTCCGGATCCATCGACAGGAGCGCCGCCCGGCGCTCAGCCAGGGGGATGTCGCCGTCGTAGATGAACGCGCCGGGGTAGCGGAACAGCAGTGAGGCCGCGAACGGGCTGGGCTGCTCGGTGACGACCTCGACGAGCCGGACGCTGCCGGTGGCGAGGCCACGCATGAGCTCGACGAGCGCGGGGACGTCGTACACGTCCTGCGTCACCTCGCGCACGGCCTCCAACACGATGGGGAAGCGCGGGTACTGCCGAGCCACCTCGAGCAGCTGGGCGGCCCGCTTGCGCTGCTGCCACAGGGGCGCGCGGCGTCGCGGATCGGGGCGGGGCAGGAGCAGAGCCCGGGCGGCGCACTCCCGGAACCGGCCGGCGAACAGGGCGGTGCCGCCGACGGCGGTCGCGACGATGTCGGCGACCTCGTCCGGGTCCGCCACCACGAGCGACGCGACAGTCTCCGCCACGTCGGAGTCGGGCAGCCGCAGGACGATGCCGTCGTCGCCGGCGACGGGGTGGGCGTCCACGCCGCCGGTGCGGGTCAGCGCCTCGCCGATCACCAGGGCCCAGGCCGCCAGCACACGCTTGCCGATGGGGGAGTGCAGGACCACCCGCCAGTCGCCAAGCTCGTCCCGGAACCGCTCGACGACGATCGTGCGTTCGTCCGGCAGCACCCCGGTGGCTGTGCGCTGCTCGTCCAGGTAGGTCAGCAGGTTGGCGCGGGTGTCGTCGTCGACATAGTCGCGCTCGAGACGGGTCCGGTCCTTGACGACCTCGCGGTGGAAGCGGCCGATGTTGCGGCCGAACTCGGCCGGGCGGCCGTCGTCGTCGCCCTTCCAGAACGGCAGCCGGCCCGTGTTGCCCGGAGCGGGCGTGACCCGCACCTGGTCGCGCGTGATCTCCTCGATCCGCCATGAGGAGGCGCCGAGCGCGAACACGTCACCGACGCGGGACTCGTAGACCATCTCCTCATCCAGCTCGCCCACCCGACGCGCGCCCGACTCGTCGCCCGCGAGGAAGACGCCGTAGAGGCCACGGTCGGGGATGGTGCCGCCGGAGGTGGCGGCGAGGCGCAACGCCCCCGGCCGGGCGTAGAGCCGGTTGTCGTCGCCGTGGACGAGCCGGGCCCGCAGACTCCCGAAGTCGGCCGACGGGAAGGCGCCGGTGAGCAGCTCGACGACCGAGGCGAACAGGTCGTCGGTCAGGGCCCGGTAGGGGAGCGAGCGGGTGACGCAGCGGAACCACTCGTCGACGTCGAGGCCCGCATCGCCCGCGGCCGCGGCGGCGGCCACCGTCTGCTGCGCCAGCACGTCGAGCGGGTTCCTCGGCACCCGCAGCTCCTCGATGTCGCCGGCGAGCATGTGTTCGGTCGCGACGACGGCGGGTGCCAGGTCCGCGCGGAACATGGGGTAGATGTCGCCGACGGAGACGGCGCCGACCTCGTGCCCGGCCCTGCCGACGCGCTGCAGCGCGCTCGCCACCGACGGCGGCGACGCGACCTGGATGACGCGGTCGACGGCGCCCATGTCGATACCCAGCTCCAGCGAGCTGGTGGCGACGACGCACTTCAGGTCGCCGGCCTTCAGTGCGGATTCGATGTCGGCCCGCTGCTCCTTGCTGACGGAGCCGTGGTGGGCCCTGGCGATGGTGGCGGGGGCGCCGCGGACCGTGCCCGAGGCGGCCATCAGCTGCGCAGGCGGGCGGGGTGGCGGGGGCGGCAGCGTGGACGGGTCGTGCTCGGCGGCCCACAGCTCGTTCAGGCGGCCCGTCAGCCGCTCGGCGGTGCGGCGCCCGTTGGTGAAGACCAGCGTCGAGCGCCCGGCCTTGACCGTCTCGTAGATCTCCTGCTCGATGTGCGGCCACAGCGAGTTGCCGGACTGCGCTCCCACCGTCAGCGTGTCGGTGCCGCCGCCGCTCAGCAACGGGTCGAGCGGTTCGGCGCCGGGCGGTGGGCCAGGATTGGCCAGGTCGGGGACGGGGACGCGCACCGTCACGTCCCACAGCTTGTGCGCAGGCGGTGCGACGACGGTGACGGCGCGGTCGCCGCCCAGGAAGGACGCGACCCTGTCGATGGGCCGGACGGTCGCCGACAGGGCGACCCGCTGCACGTCGCGCCCGACCAACGCGTCGAGCCGCTCCAGGCTGAGCGCCAGGTGGGTGCCGCGTTTGGTGCCTGCGACCGCATGGATCTCGTCGATGATCACGGTGGTGACGCTCGTCAGCGTGCTGCGGGCCGCACTGGTCAGCATCAGGTAGAGCGACTCCGGCGTGGTGATGAGGATGTCCGGCGGGCGCCGGATGAGGCGGGCGCGTTCGGACGCGGGGGTGTCGCCGGTGCGGACCCCGATGCTTGGGCGCTGGAACGGCTGGCCGAGGCGGGCGGCGGCCAGTTCGATGCCCGTCAGCGGGGCCTGCAGGTTGCGGGCGACGTCGACGCCGAGCGCCTTCAGCGGCGACAGGTAGACGACGGTGGTGCCGGCCTGCGGATGCTCGCGGGTGGTCAGGGAGTCGATGGCCCACAGGAAGGCGGCGAGTGTCTTGCCGGACCCGGTGGGGGCGACGACGAGCGAGTGGTCGCCGTCGGCGATGGAGCGCCAGGCGTCGGCCTGCACGGGTGTGGGGGAGGGAAGACATCCGTGAACCACTCTCCTGCCGGGGCGGAGAATCGGCGCAGCGCTTCATGCATGCGCAAAGTCTGCCACCGGACACCGACAGGCGCCTGACGTGGGGAAACGAACGCGGGGGACGCCGGATGGCGTCCCTCGCGTCGTCACGACCGTGTCAGTGGGTGTCGGTGCCGTCGACCTCGGCGCCGTCGGTGGACCAGTTGATGTGGAACGAGCCCTCGCGGTCGACCCGCTTGTAGGTGTGCGCGCCGAAGTAGTCGCGCAGCCCCTGCGTGAGGGCCGCGTTCAGGCGCGGCGCCCTGGCCTGGTCGTAGTGCGCCAGCGCCGACGAGAAGCCGGGGACGGGCACGCCGGCGCGGACGGCGACGGCGACGACCTCACGCCACGCGTCCTGCGCGTCGGCGAGCCCGGAGGCGACCGACGGGGCCTCCAGCAGCGTGACGAGCTGGTTCGCCGCGTACTCGGAGCGGATGCGCTCGAGCAGCTTGGCGCGGATGATGCAGCCACCGCGCCAGATCTTGGCGACCTCGCCGACGTTGATGTCCCAGCCGTACTCGAGGCCCGCCATGCGGATCTCGTCGAGACCCTGGGCGTAGGCCACGACCTTCGACGCCCACAGCGCCTGCCGGATCTGGTCGATGAACAGGTCGCGGTCGGCGACGTTGATCGCGCCGTCGGGGCCCTGCAGCGCCTTCTGCGCGGCTGCGCGGAGCTCCGGGGCCGAGGAGATCGCCCTGGCGAACACCGACTCGGCGATGCTGTTGACGGGGGTGCCGAGGTTGAGGGCCGACTGCACCGTCCAGGTGCCGGTGCCCTTCATGCCGGCGGCGTCGACGATGACCTCGACCAGCGGCGCGCCGGTGTTCGGATCCCTCTTTCGGAGGACCTCGGAGGTGATCTCGATGAGGTAGGAGTCAAGGTCGCCGGTGTTCCAGGTGGCGAAGACGTCGGCCATCTCGTCGTGGCTGAGGCCGAGGGCCTTCAGCAACTCGAAGGCCTCGCCGATGAACTGCATGTCGGCGTATTCGATGCCGTTGTGCACCATCTTGACGAAGTGGCCGGCGCCGTCTGTGCCGATGTAGGTGCAGCAGGGCTCGCCGTCGACCTGTGCGGCGATTGACTCGAGGATCGGGCCCAGCGCCTCGTAGGACTCGGGGGAGCCGCCCGGCATGATCGAGGGGCCCTCGAGGGCGCCGACCTCGCCGCCGGAGATGCCGGCGCCGACGAAGTGGAGGCCGTGGCCGCGGAGCTTCTCCTCGCGGCGACGGGTGTCCTCGAAGAAGGCGTTGCCGCCGTCGACGACGATGTCGCCCTCCTCGAGCAGCGGGATGAGGGCGTCGATGGTGGCGTCGGTGCCGGCGCCGGCTTTCACCATGATGATGATGCGGCGCGGGCGCTCCAGGGAGGCGACGAAGTCGGCCAGCTCTGCGGCCGGGCGGAAGTCGCCCTCGCTGCCGTGCTCGGCGATCACAGCGTCGGTCTTGGAGGTGGTGCGGTTGTAGACGGCGACGCGGTGCCCGCGGTGGGCGAGGTTCCGGGCGAGGTTCGAGCCCATCACCGCCATGCCGATCACGCCGATGTTGGCAAGCTGACCACTGGTCACAGAGATTCTCCTAGGACGACGTCGGATTCGGGCCAAGCGTAGCCGGACGGCGTCGGGGGCCGACTGGGGCGACCGGGTCGCGGGACGGTGGCCGAGAATTGCGTGTGACAGACTCTTGATCTGATAATCGCCCGGATGTACAATTAGTTATGAGTTTGTCCGACCACACTAACACCCTGCTCCGCTGGGAGGAAGCGGCGGAACGTGCGGGTGTGATCGCCGGGCAGTTGGCCCAGTTGAACAACGAACTCATCGCCCTGACCGCAGAGGTTCTCGACACATTCACCTGGGCCGAGAATGGCATCCAATCCCCCGAGCATTGGCTCAGCGTCATGTGCGCGACGTCTCCGGCGCGGGCCCGTGACATTGTCGCGATCGCCCGCCGCCGTGGCGAGTTTCCCGTGCTGGAAGAGAAGATGGCGGCCGGGACCGTGAGCCTGGATCAGATGACGGTGGTCGCCCGGAATGTTCCCGCCTCCTACAGCGACGCCGTCTCCGTCTTCGTCGAGCATGCCACGGTGCAGCAGCTGCGTCGGGCATTGCCGAAGTACGGCTTCGAAGAGCCACCTGACGAGTACGCAACGCCCAGGCCCGGGCCGTCTGGGGATGAGGGGCCCACCCTGCAGATGGGCACGTTGGGGGGCCGGTTCCAGCTGCGCTACGAAGCCGACGCCCTCGAAGGTGCGTTGGTGGAGCAGGCGTTGCGGGAGGCGAAGGACGCGCTGTTCACCGCCGGCCACGCCGAGGCCACGTTCGCTGACGCGATCCTCGAGGTCGCGTCCCGCTCCCTCAGCTCGGTCGAATCCGGGTCACGCCGGCAGCATTACAAGGTGCTGGTCCACCTCGAGGCCGATGGCAAGGGCTGGATCAACAAGCAGGGCGCTTTGCCGGCGCATCTGGTGGAGCGGATCACCTGCGACGGCAGCATCCGGCCGGTGTGGTTGAAGAACGCGTCGCCGGTGTCGGTGGGACGCTCGATGCGGATCGTCCCCGACCGGACCAGGAAGCTGGTGGAGGATCGTGACGGCGGCTGCCGGTATCCCGGCTGCCCGGTGACCCGGTTCCTCGAGAATCATCACAAGCGTCACTGGAGCAAAGGTGGCTCGACGGATATCGATGAGTTGATCTCGCTGTGTACGCATCATCATCGCGAGCATCACCGGGGCGAGTTCACCATCGAGGGGAATCCGAACCGGCCCGACGGGTTGATCTTCAAAGCCAGATACGGCTGGGAAATTGAACCCCACATTCCCGACCCAGTGCCGCCGCCGCGTCACGATCCGCCGGACCAGCAACCCGTCCGGGGCTGGACCATGGACTCCACCCTGTATCTCCGACCCAACAAGACCCCGGCACCCACCGACGAATACTGACCCGTCCTTCGACAGGCTCAGGCGCTCCCTGAGGAGCCCGAGGAACGAGGGCGTCTCGAAGGGAACCATCCTTCGACTGGCTCAGGAACCATCCTTCGACGGGCTCAGGAACCAGCTCTCCCTCAGCGGCGGAAGGTCTCCCGGCCCCGCAAGAACGTCGCCTCCACCGGGTCGGGCAGCGAGCGACCGTGGTACGGGTTGTTCCGGCTCAGCGACGCCGACGACTCCCTGTCCACCGTCGTGATCCGTGACGGGTCCACCAGCACCAGGTTCGCCGGCTCCCCGGCCGCCAGCGGACGGCCCTGACCGCCCAGCTTCGCGATCCGCGCGGGCGTGTGGCTCATGCGTTCGGCCAGGGTCTCCCAGCCGATCCTGCCTGGATTCAGCATCGTCTCCAGCACCACCGACAGCGCCTGTTCCAGGCCGAGCATGCCCGGCCGTGCATCCACGAAGGCGTGGTCCTTGTCGTGGGTCGCGTGCGGCGCGTGATCGGTGGCGACGGCGTCGATCGTGCCGTCGGCCAGCGCGGCCCGAACAGCCTCGATGTGTTCGTCCGTGCGCAGCGGCGGGTTCACCTTGAACGTGGTGTCGTAGCCGACGAGCTCGCCGGTGCCCAGTAGCAGGTGGTGCGGGGTGACCTCGGCGGTGACGCGCACGCCGCGGGCCTTCGCCCAGCGGATGACGTCGACGCCCTCGGCCGTCGAGACGTGGCACACGTGCACCCGTGAGCCGACGGCCTCGGCCAACTGCACATCACGCGCGATGATCGCCGACTCCGCGACGGGCGGCCAGCCGCCCAGCCCGAGCCGGCCGGAGAGCTCGCCCTCGTGGCAGCAGGCGCCGGGACCGGCGAGGTTGGAGTCCTGCGAGTGCTGCGCGATGACGCCGTCGAACGGCTTGACCCACTCGAGCGCGCGGCGCATCAGCTGCGCATTCATGAGACAGAAGCCGTCGTCGGAGAACATCGTCACCCGAGCGGCCGATCGGTTCATCAGGCCGAGCTCTGCGAGTTCCTGGCCCGCGAGCCCCTTGGAGATGGCGCCGATGACGGCGACGTCGACGAGCCCGGCCCGGCGGCCGAGGTCGTCGATGTGCTCGGCCTTCTCAGCCGTGTCGGTCACCGGGGTCGTGTTGGCCATGGCGCAGACGGCAGTGAAACCGCCCCGGGCCGCAGCCCGGGAGCCGCTCAGGACGGTCTCGGTGTCCTCGCGGCCGGGCTCACGCAGGTGCGTGTGCACGTCGACGAGGCCGGGAAGGGCGATGAGGCCGTCACAGTCGAGCACGTCGGCGCCGCTGCCCGCGTCGTCGACGATGAGCCCGTCGCGCATCACGAGGTCGGTGCGGGTGCCGTCCGGCAGTGTGACGGAGCGCAGCACGGTGGTCATGATCGGGTCCCTTCTAGGCGCCGGCGTCGCCGGCCAGCAGGTGGTAGAGGACGCTCATCCGCACGGCCACTCCGGACGAGACCTGGTCGAGGATGATCGAGGAGGCGGCATCCGCGGCGGGGGAGGAGATCTCGAGACCGCGGTTGAGTGGGCCGGGGTGGGCGATGCAGGCGCCGGGCTTCATCGACGCGAGTCTGCGGGCCGTCAGCCCGTAGCCGTCGATGTACTCCCGCTCGGAGGGGAAGAAGCCGCCGCTCATCCGCTCCCGCTGGACCCGCAGCATCATGGCGACGTCGACGTCGGGCAGCACCGAGTCGAAGTCGCTGGTCACGTCGACGCCCCACGTCTCGGCGCCCGGCGGCAGCAGCGTGGGCGGGGCGACCATGACGACCGAGGCGCCGAGCTTGCCCAGCAGCAGGACGTTGGAGCGGACGACGCGCGAATGCAGCAGGTCGCCGGTGATGGCGACGCGCCTGCCCGCCAGGTCGTCGCTCTGACCGATGGAGCGCAGGTGACGGCGGATGGCGTGCGCGTCGAGCAGCGCCTGCGTGGGGTGCTCGTGCATGCCGTCGCCGGCATTGATCATGGAGGCCCGGACCCAGCCCGCCGCCTGCGCGACCGAGCCGGAGCCCGCGTGACGCATGACGATCGCGTCGACGCCCATGGCATCCAGCGTCATGAGCGTGTCGCGCATCGACTCGCCCTTGCTGACGCTCGACCCCTTCGCCGACACGTTGATCGCGTCGGCGCTCAGCCACTTGGCGGCCAGCTCGAACGAGGAACGGGTCCGCGTCGAGTCCTCGAAGAACAGGTTGACGACGGTGCGGCCCCGCAACGCAGGAAGCTTCTTGATGGGCCGGGACTGCACGTCGTGCATCTCCTCGGCGGTGGCCAGCAGCGTCTCGATCTCGTTGCGGCTCAGGTCCGCGATGCCCAGGAGATGCTTCACTCGGCGCTCCGTTCGATCGTGACGAGGTCCTCGCCGTCGGTTTCGGTGAGTCGGACCCGGACCCGCTCGTCGCGGGCCGTCGGGAGGAGGCGTCCGACGATGTCCGCCTGGATCGGCAGCTGACGGTGGCCCTTGTCGACCAGCGTGACCAGCTGGATGGCGCGCGGGCGACCCAGATCGGCCAGCGCGTGCAGCGAGGCTTGGACGGTGCGGCCGGACTCGAGCACGTCGTCCACCAGGACGACGACGCGGTCGTCGAGGTCGACGGGCAGGATGGTGCGGCCGGGGCGTCGGGTCGGCTGATCTCGCAGGTCGTCGCGGTACATGGTGATGTCGAGCTGGCCGACGGTGAGCTCGTGGCCCTGCTCGGCGGCGATCGCGGCCAGCCGGGCGGCCAGCGGTGCACCGCGGGTGAGGATTCCCAGGAGGAGCACGTTGTCGGCCCCGTGATTCTTCTCGAGGATCTCGTGCGTCATGCGCGTCATCGCCCAACGCATGTCCTCTGCGGAGAGCACCGCCCGCGGAGTAGTCATCGCACCTCCCGTGATCGCCAGCAATCTACCGCACACGATGTTGCCCTGCGGACCGTGGCCGGCGCTGTGGAAGGGCTGCCCGGCGGCGCAACGAAGGGTGTGCCCGACGGCGCTAGGCTCGCGGCCATGCGAATGTGGTCGATCCATCCCGGCATCTCGACCGGCAGGCGCTGATCGCCGGCTGGCGGGAGGCGTTGTTGGCGCAGGCGGTGTTGGCGGGCAGGACGGCCGGCTACCGGCATCATCCGCAGCTGGAGCGCTTCCGGGCCGCACCCGATCCCCTCGGCGCCGTCGGCGCCTACCTGACGGCGCTGGCCGACGAGGCCGACAGCCGCGGCTACCGCTTCGACCGCACCCGCATCGACCGGCAGGGCGCCGACGCGGGCGCCCTTCCGGTGACCACGGGACAGCTGGCGTTCGAGCGGGCCCACCTGGCCGCCAAGCTCGAGATCCGCTCGCCTGACCTGCTGCCGGGCCTGCCCGACCGGCTGGGGCCGCACCCGCTGTTCGTGGAGGTGGAGGGCCCCGTCGAGTCGTGGGAGCGGGTTCGGTAGGGGGCGTGGTTAACGGTTTGACGGGTGAGTGAGCCGACCTGGCCCCGGATCGGTTACCATGCCGCCATGAACCTGCTGCCCCTCGAGGTCCCGCCGGGCTGGCCCCAGCCGGAGCCGCTGTCCGATTTCCACCTCCTGATGCTGACCGCCGTCGGCCCGCTGGCCTTCGCCGCCGTCGTCACCCTGCTGGTGTTCGCGCCGAAGCTCGTCGGCCGCAGCAAGGATGCCGCGCCCGGCTCCACCGAGGTCGTGGCCGCGGACTGATTCCCTCCATCTCGTGGGCGGCGCCGGGACTATCGTCTCGGCGCCGCTTCCGCGTGCCCGGTGACGCGCACATCTGCCGCTGACGGTCAGCGCCAGGAGGCGAGGTGTCTGGCGACGTCGGAGTAGCGCATGGCGCCGCTGGCGACGGCAATCACGAGGTCGTAGGCGTCATCGTCGGGGGCATCGAGGGCGAGGTCGTTGAGTCCGTAGAACACCACAACGGCCAGCCAGCCGAGCCGCTTGTTCCCGTCGACCAAGGCGCGGTTGCCGACCAGCGATTCCAGCAGCACAGCAGCCTTGTCATCGATCCCCGGGTAGGCCTCCCTGCCGAAGAAAGTCACCCCTGGCCGGTGGACGGCGGAGTCGAGCAGGCCGATGTCGCGCACCGGACCCACACCCAGGTCGTCGATCAGGAACAAGACGTCTTCGAGGGTGAGGTACTGCGTCACCGGCCGAGCCGGTCAAGCAGGTCGGAGTACCGGGCCCGGGCGGTCGCGGACAGGTCGCGAATCTTGTCCTCGCGCACCCGTCGTGCTGCCGCTTCGCGGATCGCCCGCACGGTTGCCTCCTGCTTGCTGACACCTTCGGCCTCGGCGAGCAGGGCGAGGGCCCGTTCGTCTTCGGGGTCCAGTCGTAGAGTCATGGCCATGAAGCCATGATACCACTCTGGTATCTCCCGTACGGTCGGGCGGCTCAGGCTCGGCGGCTGGCCTCCTGCGCCCGCAGCGCCCTCCTGGCCTCGTCGAGACGCTCGGTGACGGTGCGTCGCACCTGCTCGCTCGGCTCGTTGTCCTCGAGCCAGCTGGCGATCGTCGCCACCAGCGAGTCGGTGACCAACGGGGTCGGGAACAGCCAACGCAGCGCGGTGCCGATCGCGGCGTAGCCGCGGCTCTGCCAGATGCCCTCACGGCGCGAGATGCGGCCGAGCAGGTCGAGGTACGCGGCGGGATAGGGGGCCAGCACCTCGTCCTGGCCGTAGCGCCAGAAGCCCATGCAGATGGCGCGGTGGGTCTCGTTCGCCACGTCGGCCTCGTCGGTGGCCAGGGCCCACGCCTCCGCCTTCGCGTCGTCGTCCGGCATCGCGGCGGCGGCGCCGGCCGCCTCCTCGGCGCCGGCGGAGGTCGCGTCGCGCTCCAGTTCGGCGGCGATGTCGTCCTGCCCGAAGACGCCCAGCTTCGCCAGCGCTGCGGTGATCGCCCACCGCATGCCGGTGTCGATGGCGAGCCCGGCGGGGACCTCCTCGTCGTTCAGCCAGCCGCGCACCAGCTCGACGGCCTCGTCGGAGCGGGAGGCGGCGATCAGCGACTTCGCGAGCAGCACCTGGGTGTCCGAACCCGGCTCGGCTGCCTTGAGGAGGCGCGCGACGCCCGCGACCAGCGTGGAGTTGAGGTCGGCCCTGAGCTCAGGGCGGTGAAGGACAGCGCGGCCGCAGACGCCTGCGCGAGCAGCGTCGACACGGCGGCCATGTCGGTCTCGGAGGCGAGGCCGGCCAGGACCAGAGCCACGTAACGCTGGGCGGGGAGCTCGGCGTCCCGGGTCATCTCCCAGAACGCGGTCCAGGCGACGGCCCGGGCCAGCGGATCGCTCAGCCCCGCGAAGTGCCCGGTCAACGTCTGCACGGAGCGCTCATCCAGGCGGACCTTCGTGTAGGTGAGGTCGCCGTCGTTGACAAGGATCAGGTCGCCCCGATCGGCGCCCACCAGCTCGGTCACGTCGGTGCTCTCGCCGGCGACGTCCAGCTCGACGTAGCGCGTGCGTTCGAGGGCGCCGTCGTCCGTCAGCGCGTAGATGCCGATGCCGAGGCGGTGCGTCCGCAGGGTCGCGTGGTCGGACGGCGCCGTCTGGCGGATGGCGAAGCGCGTGAAGCGGCCCTCATCGTCCAGGTCGAAGTCGGCCGCCAGGGTGTTGACGCCCGTGGTCTCGAGCCACTCGGAGGAGAACCAGGACAGGTCACGGCCGGACGCGGCCTCCAGCTCGACGAGCAGGTCGGAGAGCTGTGTGTTCCCCCAGGCGTGCTTCTCGAAGTAGCGGCGCACGCCCGCCTGGAACGGCTCGCGCCCCACGACGGACACGAGCAGCTTGAGCACCGAGGCGCCCTTGGCGTAGGTGATGCCGTCGAAGTTCTGCTCGACCTTCTCCAGGTCCGACATGTCGGCGGCGATCGGGTGCGTGGTCGACAGCTGGTCCTGCAGGTAGGCCCACGCCTTCCGCTCGTTGCTGAAGGAGGCCCACGGGTTGGCGTCGGTGCCGTAGCGGCGGGCGATCTCGTCGTTGGCGAAGTGCGAGGCCCACTCGGCGAACGACTCGTTCAGCCACAGGTCGTCCCACCAACGCATGGTGACCAGGTCTCCGAACCACATGTGCGCGAGCTCGTGCAGGATCGTGTTGTCGCGCGCGTCCAGCTCGCGCGACGTCACCCGGGAGCGGAACAGGTACTCGTCGCGGAACGTGACGCAGCCTGCGTTCTCCATCGCGCCCGCGTTGAACTCGGGGACGAAGATCTGGTCGTAGGTGTCGAACGGGTAGGCGACGCCGAACGACTCCTCGAACACCTCGAAGCCGCGACGCGTCGTCGTCAGGATCCGGTCGGCGTCCAGGTACTGCGCCAGCGACTGCCGGCAGGCGACGGCGGCGGGGATCTCGCGGCCGTCGGAGGCGACGGTGCCGTGCACGACGTGGAAGTCGCCGGCCACCAGCGCGGTGATGTACGTGGACACCCGGGGCGTCGCGGCGTGCTCGAAGCGGCCCATGCCGTCGCCGATGTCGACGGGCTGGACGCTCGCGGAGTTGGTGAACACGACCCAGTCGATGGGTGCCAGCACCGTCAGCTTGAACGTGGCCTTCTGGTCCGGCTGCTCGGCGACGGCGTACATGCGCCGCGAGTCGGCGGTCTCGAACTGGGTGTAGAGGTAGGTGCGCTGGTCGGCGGGGTCGATGAACCGGTGGAGGCCCTCGCCGGAGTTGGAGTAGCGGCAGACGGCGACGACGCGGACCTCGTGCTCGCCCTCGCTCAGGTCGGGCAGCGGTAGGCGGTACCCGTCGAATCCGGCCACGTCGAACGTCTCACCGTCGACGCTGGCCTCACGGATCTCGTCGGCGATGATGTCGAGGTGCGTGACCCCGCCCGTCGAGGCCAGCCGCAGCGCGGTGGTCGACAGGAACTGGCGGGTCGGTTCGGCCACGCCTGCGCCGGTGAGGTCGACGACGACGTCGTAGGCGATGGTCGAGATGACCTTCGAACGGGCGTCGGCTTCGTCGCGGGTGATGTTGGCGGTCGCCATGGGGGCTGCTCCTCGTTGGGTCCGCCGCGGGCGCGACGGATGTCGGTCCGTCCTATTCTGGCGCCTGGAGACGCTGCCGCAGGGGATTTGGCCCGCTGCGTCGTCGAATGAGCGCCGCCAGGGTGTGGAACGATGGCGCCATGAGTGAAGAGCCACGCGTGGATCAGGGCGTCACCTCCCCGGAGTTGCGACGCCGCTGGACCGAGCTGAACACGGCGCTGACGGAGGCGCAGGAGGCCTATTACGGCGCCGACGCGCCGGTGCTCTCCGACGCGGCCTACGACCAGATGATGCGCGAACTGGAGGCGCTGGAGGAGGCTCACGCGTCGCTCGTGACGCCCGATTCGGTCACGCAGCGCGTCGGGACGGCGACCGTCACCGACTTCCGGCCCGTCGAGCACCGCGCCCGGCTCCTGAGCCTCGACAACGTGTTCAGCGACGACGAGCTGGCCGCCTGGCTGATCCGGACCCCCGCCGAGCGGTATCTGGTGGAGCTGAAGATCGACGGGCTCGCCGTCAACCTGCTGTACCTCAACGGCCGGCTGAGCGTCGCGGCCACCCGCGGCGACGGTCGCGTCGGCGAGGACGTGACCCCGAACGTCGCCACCATCGCCGGGATCCCGCACCGGCTGCGGGGGGACGCGCCCGACGTGCTCGAGGTCCGCGGGGAGATCTTCTTCCCGACGGCGGGCTTCGCTGCCCTGAATGAGTCGCTCGTTGAGGCGGGGCGTGCCCCGTTCGCCAACCCCCGCAACGCGGCCGCCGGCTCGCTGCGGCAGAAGAACCCGCAGGTCACTGCAGGGCGGCCGCTGCGGATGACGGTGCACGGCGTCGGCACGGCCGAGGGCGTGGCGTTCTCCTCGCAGAGCGAGGCCTACGCCCGCATGAAGGAGTGGGGGCTGCCCGTCGCCGAGACCTGCAAGGTTGTCGGCTCCGCGGCCGAGGTGGCCGAGTTCGTCTCCTACTACGGCGAACACCGACACGACCTGACCCACGAGATCGACGGCATCGTCGTCAAGGTCGACGACCTCGCCGAGCAGGCACGTCTCGGGACGACGTCGCGGGCGCCGCGGTGGGCCATCGCGTACAAGTACCCGCCGGAGGAGGTGAACACGAAGCTGCTCGACATCCAGGTTGGCGTCGGCCGCACGGGTCGGGTGACGCCCTACGGGGTGATGGAGCCGGTGTTCGTGTCCGGCTCCACCGTCGACAGGGCGACGCTGCACAACGGCTTCGAGGTGGAGCGCAAGGGGGTCCTCATCGGCGACACCGTCGTGCTCCGCAAGGCGGGCGACGTGATCCCCGAGATCGTCGCGCCCGTCGTCGCGCTGCGGGACGGCACCGAGCGGGCCTTCGTGATGCCGACCCACTGCCCCTCCTGCGGCACCGAGCTGCGCCCGGAGAAGGAGGGTGACAAGGACATCCGCTGCCCGAACGCCCGGTCGTGCCCCAGCCAGCTGCAGGAGCGGCTCTTCGGGCTCGCCTCGCGCGGGGCCCTGGACATCGAGGCGCTCGGCTGGGAGGGGGCGGGGGCGCTGCTCGAGTCCGGTCACCTCACCGACGAGGGCGACCTGTTCGCCCTGACCGCCGACGACCTGCTCGCCACCGACTTCTACACCCGTGCGGCCAAACCCGCCGAACTCGTCGACGACGCCGTACCCGTGCGCGACGGCCGGGTGCTCTCGACGGTGGGGCACAAGCTGCTCGCCAACCTTGAGTCCGTGAAGGAACAGCCGCTGTGGCGGGTGATCGTGGGCCTGTCGATCCGCCACGTCGGCCCCACGGCAGCCAGGTCGCTGGCCACGCACTTCCGTTCCCTCGACGCGATCCGTGCCGCGTCGGCGGAGGAACTGGCAGGGGTCGACGGCGTCGGATCGGTGATCGCGGAGGCTGTGCTGAGCTGGTTCGCCGTCGACTGGCACGTCGACATCGTCGACAAGTGGGCCGCCGCTGGCGTCCGCATGGCCGATGAGACCGACGAGTCGACTCCTCGGACCCTCGAGGGACTCACGGTCGTCGTCACAGGCTCGCTCGAGCGGTTCAGCCGCGACGGGGCCAAGGAGGCCATCCTCACTCGGGGCGGCAAGGCGGCCGGCTCGGTGAGCCGGAAGACCGACTACGTCGTTGTCGGAGCCAGCGCCGGCTCGAAGGCCGAGAAGGCAGAGTCGCTCGGGGTGCCCATCCTCGACGAGGCCGGCTTCGAACGATTGCTCGCCGGCGGCCCGGCGGGGCTGGGGGAGTGAGCACCATGCGTGTCCACATCGCCACCGATCACGCCGCCTTCGAGCTCAAGGAATACCTGGTCCAGCGGCTCCTGGCCGACGGCGTCGACGTCGTCGACCACGGCGCGGCGACGCTGGATCCCGACGACGACTACCCGCCGTTCATCCTCGCCTGCGCGGAGGCCGTCGTCGCCGAGCCTGGGTCGCTCGGGATCGTGCTGGGCGGATCGGGCAACGGCGAGCAGATCGCCGCGAACAAGGTGCCCGGCGTGCGGGCAGCCCTGGCGGCCTCCGTCGAGCTGGCCCGGCTGGCCCGTGAACACAACGATGCCAACGTCGTCGCGCTCGGCGGCCGGATGCAGCCGCTGGAGGAGGGCTACGCCATCGTGCGGGCCTTCCTCGACACGCCCTTCTCGCAGGGGGAGCGCCACGTGCGCCGCATCGCGATGATCAACACGTACGAGAGCCGCCGCGGCTGACGCCGCGCCCGGGACAGGAGAAACGATGTCCGGACAGCTTCCGGTGCCCCAGCCGTCGGAACCCTCGTGGGAGAGGTTCACTGCGGATCCGCGCCGCCCCCGCAACGCCGACGTGCGGGTCGGCCACGCCGACCGTGACCTGGTCGCGGACCTGCTCGGCGACGCCTACGCCGTCGGGAAGCTCGACACCGTCGAGTACAACGAGCGGCTGGACAAGGCGATGGAGATCCGCACCGTCGGCGAGGTGATGTCGCTGGTCGGGGACCTCATGGTGGTGCCGGCCGGGATGGGCAGGAGCGCGGGCAACGGCCGCCGGCTGGCCGCGTCGATCCTGTTCCTGATCGCGGGAACGGTGGTGGCCCTCAACGTGGTGATCTGGCTGCTGGCCAGCATCTCCGCGCGCGAACTGCTCTACTTCTGGCCGATGTGGGTGGCGGTGGGGATGGTGGTCCCGGTCGTGATCGGCGCGGCGTTGCGTCGCTCGGCGGACTGATCCCCACCCGCCGCGGAGCGCCGCGGCAGCAGCTTGGCGCGCAGGGCCCGGTTGCGGTCGACGAGCCCGGAGACGCCGTCCCGTCCGAACTCGCGGGGCTGTTGCTCTGACATGTGGCCATGCTACCCACGCCCTTCCCCGACCTGGCAGGGCCGTGGGTACAGTGGCCGACATGCCTGAGGGTCACGTCATCCACCGCCTGGCCGACGAGTTCACCACCACGTTCGGCGGCCGCGCCGTCACCGTCACCTCGCCGCAGGGACGTTTCGATCCCGGTCGAATCGACGGCGCCGTCCTCGACCGCGGCGAGGCGGTCGGCAAGCACCTCTTCATCGACTTCGCCACCGACGACGTCGTCCACATCCACCTTGGCCTCATCGGCAAGCTGCGGTTCGAGCCGTACGCCGCGCCCTGGGGCGAGGTGCGGATGCGCGTCACCGACGGCGTCACCACGGCCGACCTGCGCGGTCCGCAGTGGTGCCGCATCCTGACCCCCGACGAGAAGCAGGCCGTCATCGACACCAGCGGCCCCGATCCGCTGCGAGACGACGCCGACCCGGCCAAGGGGTACGCCCGGCTCCGCCGCTCCGGGAAGTCGCTCGGTGCTCTGCTCATGGACCAGCGGATCGCCGCCGGCGTCGGCAACATCTTCCGGGCCGAGGTCCTCTACCGGCACCGGCTCGACCCGACGGTCCCCGGCCGCGATGTCGACGAACGCACCTGGCGGATTGTGTGGGACGACCTGGTCGGGCTCATGCACTACGCGGTGGAGCACGGACGCATCGACACCGTCCGCGACGAGCATGGGCCCGAGGCGCAGGGCCGGGACCCACGCGTGGACCGTCACGGAGGCGAGGTCTACGTCTACCGTCGTGCCGGACAGCCGTGCCTCGTGTGTGGCACGGAGGTCCGCACCGCCACCCTGGAGGGCCGCAACCTGTACTGGTGCCCGCGTTGCCAGCGGAGGAGGAAGGCGACGCCCGGCCGCTAGGCTGAGGCAATGCTCGTGAACCGATTCGCCGCCGTCCTGTTCGACCTCGACGGGGTCATCACCCCCACAGCCGACGTCCACATGGTCGCCTGGGCAGACATGTTCAACGCCTACCTCGCCGGCGTCCCCGGCCAGCAGCCGTACGTCGCGGACGACTACTTCCGCTACGTCGACGGCAAACCCCGCTTCGACGGTGTGCGCGACTTCCTCGCGTCCCGCGGCATCGTGCTGCCCGAAGGCACCCCCGACGACGATCCGGCGCTCGAGACCGTGTGCGGGCTCGGCAACCGCAAGAACGACGCCTTCAACGAGACACTCGAGCGTGACGGCGTCGTCGGCTACCCCGGCTCGGTGCGGCTGATCGAACAGCTCGCGGCCGCCGGCACCAAGCTCGCCGTCGTGTCGTCGTCCAAGAACGCGCCGGCCGTGCTGCGCGCGGCCCGGCTCGACCAGTACTTCCCGGTGATCGTCGACGGCAACGTCGCCGTCGCCGAGGGCTGCCCGGCAAGCCCGCGCCCGACACGTTCATCCGCGCAGCCGAGCTGCTGCAGACGACCCCCGGCGAGTCGGTCGTGATCGAGGACGCGCTGTCCGGTGTCGCGGCGGGCGCCGCGGGCGGTTTCGGGCTGGTCATCGGCGTCGACCGTGGCGTCGGCGCAGACGAACTGCGCGGCGCTGGCGCCGAACTCGTCGTGGGGGATCTCGAAGAGCTGGTCGCGCCGTGATCCGGGACCTCACCGGCGACCCGCTCGACCGTTCCCGGTACCCCGTCGACGAGTGGCGGCTCGTCGAGACCGAGCAGCGTGCCGACGATGTCGGCACCACCGAGACCCTCTTCGCCGTCGGCAACGGCTACCTCGGGATGCGTGGCAACCCGGAGGAGGGTCGCGACTCCTACGCACACGGGACCTTCATCAACGGTTTCCACGAGACCTGGCCCATCAAGCACGCCGAGGAAGCCTTCGGCTTCGCGCACACGGGCCAGACCATTGTCAACGTGCCCGACTCGAAGCTGATGAAGCTGTACGTCGACGACGAGCCGCTCAACGTCTCCATCAGCGACCTCGCCAGCTACGAGCGGTCCCTCGACTTCCGCGACGGCCGTCTCCACCGCACGGTCATCTGGCGCACGCCGGCCGGCAAGCGGGTCAAGGTCACCAGTTCGCGGATGGTCTCGTTCACCGACCGGCACCTCGCCCTCATGGAGCTCGAGGTCACCCTCCTCGACGGCGACGCCCCCGTCGTGATCAGCTCGCAGATCGTCAACCGGCAGGACGGGTACTCCGACTACCAGCGGCCCGACAGCGGCGCCGAGACGTGGGATCCCCGCCGCTCGGCCAGGTTCAACGAGCGTGTCCTCCTGCCGAAGGTCAGCTGGCATTCGGCCCAGCGGATGCTGTTGGGCTTCCAGGTGGCGCGCTCCGGCATGACGCTCGGCGTCGGCGCGGACCACTTCATCGACACCGAGTCGCTCGTCGAGACACTGACCTCCACCGAGGACGACCTCGGCAAGCAGGTGTTCCGCATCGACGGGCAGCAGGGCGTGCCGATCACCGTCCGCAAGTCGGTCGCCTACCACTCGTCGCGGGCCGTGCCCTGCAATGAGCTCGCCGACCGGTGCCGACGGACGCTCGACCGGGTCCGTGACAAGGGCTTCGAGTACTTCTACGAGCAGCAGCGGCAGTGGCTCGACGAGTTCTGGAGCAACTCAGACGTGGAGATCGAGGGGCATCCCGAGATCCAGCAGGCCGTTCGGTGGTGTCTGTTCCAGCTGGCCCAGGCCACCGCGCGGAGCGACCAGCAGGGGATCGCGGCCAAGGGCGTGACCGGCTCCGGCTACGAGGGGCACTACTTCTGGGACACCGAGGTGTACCTCGTGCCGTTCCTCATCTACACGTCGCCCAACGTCGCCCGCAACGCGCTGCGGTTCCGCGTCAACCTGCTCCCGTACGCCCGCGAACGGGCCACCGTCCTGTCGCAGCGCGGGGCACTGTTCCCGTGGCGGACCATCAACGGTGAGGAGGCCTCCGCGTACTACGCGGCAGGCACCGCGCAGTTCCACATCGACGCCGACGTGGCGTTCGCCTTCAAGAAGTACCGGGACCTGACCGGCGACACCGAGTTCATGTACCGCGACGGCGCCGCCGTCCTGGTGGAGACGGCGCGGCTCTGGGCGGATCTCGGCTTCTGGCGCGCGGAGGGTGACGGCACCGCCAGGTTCCACATCCATGGCGTCACGGGGCCCGACGAGTACACGGCGGTGGTGAACAACAACCTGTTCACCAATGTGATGGCCAAGGCGAACCTGGCGTCCGCCGTCGCCCTGCTCGAGGAGATGGAGGAGGCCGACCCGGCCGCCCATCAGCGGCTCGTCTCGGCGCTCGGCGTCACGCCCGAGGAGGTCTTCGAGTGGCAACGGTGCGCCGACCACATGGTGATCCTCTTCGACGAGACGTTCGGGATCCATCCGCAGGACGAGAAGTTCCTCAGCTCGGAGCTGTGGGATCTGGCGAACACGCCCGACGACAAGCGGCCGCTGCTGCTCAACTACCATCCGCTGGTCATCTACCGGTTCCAGGTGTTGAAGCAGGCCGACGTCGTGCTGGCGCTGTTCCTGCAGGGTGACCAGTTCACCGCCGAGGAGAAGAAGGCCGACTTCGAGTACTACGACCCGATCACCACGGGGGACTCGACGCTCTCGGGCGTGGTCCAGTCGGTGATGGCCGCAGAGGTCGGCTACCAGGACATGGCCATGGACTACTTCCTGAACGGGCTGTACGTCGACCTGGCCGACCTGCATTCCAACGCCCGCGACGGTGTCCACATCGCGTCGACGGGGGGCGTCTGGAACGCCCTCATCTACGGGTTCGCCGGCCTGCGCGACCACCACGGCCGCGTCACGTTCGATCCGCGGCTGCCCGCCGACTGGCCGGGCATGCGGTTCCCGCTCCGGATCAGGGGCTCCCGGCTGCGGGTCCACCTCGTGGCCGACTCGATCTCGTTCGAGGTCGACGAGGGAGGCCCGGTCGAGCTCAGCGTGCGCGGCACGTCTGTGACGGTGAACCCGGGCGAACCGCTCCGGGTGCCGTTGGCGCACCAGGGCGACCAGCTGCCGTCCCTCGAGGGCAGCCACCCCGTCGTCGGCGTCCGCCGCACCGACGGGTCCGTCGTCCAGGCTGTCGTGCCCGAGGCACACCGCCAGGAGATTGTGGACGAGGGCTGGTGAGCGTCGAGATCACGTCCGCCCAGAGCGAGACGTTCGAGTTCGCCGTCACCTCCGACGGCTGCGTCCTGACCGGCACGGGCCGGCTGCGTGCGCTGGCTGTGACCTTCGGTGAAGGCTGGCTGACTCCGCACGCCCTGGCTGACGGTGTCGGCATCACGGTGGAGAACGTCGCCGGTGTGGTGGGGACGGTCCGGGTCACCTCCGGTGTCCGCATGCGGCTGGACGTGGCGCTGGAGAACGAGGTGGGCGACGTCATCGAGGTCGACGGCCCCGTCCTGTCGGCGGCCGGGGAACGCCCGGTCATCGGCTGGATCGCGGGGGCTTCCGGCGAACTCGTGCTGCCCGGGCCGGATGGGCCGGGACTGCTGGCGCAGCGCCGCGGGCTGTGCGTTCCCGGATCCGCGCCCGGCGAGGTGTACCCCCTGGGCGAGGTCGTCACCGTCGCCCCCCGGCAACTGGTCACCGCCGCCTGGACATACGAGACCTTCTCCGGCGACCTGCTCGACGTTCCCGCCGAGCACACGGACCTGCCGCTGGCCCGCTATGTGCCGGTGGGGGAGACCGTCGAGTTCTCGGCGCCCGACGGCATGGTCACCTTCCCGGACGCGACGCGTCTCGCTGAGTCCGACGGCGAGTTCGTCCTCGACCCCGAGCCGGGCCTGACGCAGCTCCAGCTCTGGGGGATCGGCGGTGCCACGCTGGTGGAGGTCGGGGCCTACGAGGACCTGTCCACCCTGCGCGGGCGGGCCACCGCGCTGCGGGGCAGCAGCGACACCTGGTGCTACGTCGCCGTCCGGCACCTCCTTGAGGGGGAGATCCGCGACGACATCGTCGACCGGATCGACTGGCTGCTGGCCGAGGCGGAGGAGTCGCCGTCGGCGTGGACGGCGTGCGCCGCCGCGCTGGCCGTCAACCTGGATCTGCCGCTGTGGGACGTCGCGATGACGATGGCCACCCGCGTGCTGGAGCGCCCGACGGCGGACGATGTCCTGCTGCTGGCGCTGCACGGCCTGATCTCAGCCGAGGAGGCGATGGGACGCTGGCCGGTCGGTGACTTCGACCGTGTCGGTCTCGACGCCGTCGCCGCGCTGCGGTACGGCCGGATTCACACCGACTCGCCGCGGGAGACGGGGCGTGACGTCGCCGTCGCCAGGCTGTGGGCGGCGGGGCTCGGTGAGTCGGAGCGGGGGCTGCGGGCCGCGGCCTATGCGCAGGCGGCGGAGGCCAGGCTGCTGTGTCATCTGTCGGTGCGGCCGGACCTGACGGATCTCGCCTGGCTGTCGGTCAACTAGGCGCGCCTGCGACCGGGCCCGCCGCACCCCGCTGGGCTAGGGGCCGCCGCAGCTCCGGTCGCTGGCGGGCCAGAACGCAGCTGAGGGCTGGAGGCTGATCGCCGCCACCACCCCGTTCACGACCTCGAAGTAGAGGCTGATGGGGCCGCCGTCCACCGTGTAGATCCGGAAGGTGTCGCTCTGGTCCGCCTCGGCCGACCGGGTGAGCTCCGGGTAGGCACCCTCGACCTCGGCGAGCGCCATGCCGACACGGATCCCCTCGGATGTCGCGGTGCTGTCGTCGGAGAGGACGATCGCGGTGACGGTGGCGTCGCTGGTTCCCTCATCGGTCCAGATCTCGATGTCACCGTGGTCGGGGTGATGGAGGAGAGGTCCGAAGCACTCCCAGCCGTCGGTGAACATGGCCTGGAGGTCGACGGGCACGGTCTCGGCCAGTCGGATGGGCCCGATGCCGTCGAGGGACAGCGTCCACTGCTCCGGATCCTGGGCCGTGTCCACTGGAGTGGGGTCAGCCGTCGTGACGCCGACGGTCGCCTCGGGCGACGGTGTGGGCGGCGGAGACGGCACAGCGCAGGAGGCCAGCGCGAAGAGGGGGATCAGGGCAAGGGTGACGAGCAGCCGGGGCGTCATGGAGTGATGGTAGGTGGAAGTGGGTGTGCCCTCAGGCGGAACCTGAACGAGGCGATCCTCGTGGAGAAGCGGGGAGGCCGGCGGGGACAGAACGATCTGCCCCCGCCGGCCTCATGTCATGCCCTGGAACTGGCTATCACCGCTGGCTCTTGGCCGCCTCGAGGGCCTTGAACACGCCGTCGCGGAAGACCGGAGACAAGAAGCCCATGGAGTTGCCGAGCGTCTGCGTCGGCAGCCAGGCAGTCCGCAGCGAGAACTCGGCTGCCATCTCTGGGTCGAGGTCCCGCATGGCCGACATCAGCGACGCGTACGCCCCCGGATCGTCCTGGATCGCAGCCAGGCTCGTGTCAGGTGTCAGGTCGGTCGTGGGGGCCTCGGGCTGTGAGGCGACCACCCAACGGTGCTGACCCGAGCCGACCTCGTGACGGGCTCCGTCGGGGAGGACGACGACCGCGGTCGCGTTCGGCGGCACGGTTGCCGTGACGACGATGCCCTCGTCGGTGCGCTCCCAGCCGGAGGTGATCCTGCCGTAGGCGCTGTCGAAGGCGGCCGAGGCGTGGGTCAGGCCGGGCAGCGGGGTCGGCGCGATCCTGATCCGACGGTAGCCGGGCTCATCCGGGGCCATGCCCGCCACGACACGGTGCAGCCAGTCGGCCACCGCGCCGAGCGCGTAGTGGTTGAACGACGTCATCTCGCCAGGGTTGATGGAGCCGTCGGGCAACAGCGAGTCCCAGCGTTCCCAGATGGTGGTGGCCCCCATCGAGACGGAGTACAGCCACGAGGGGCACTCGGTCTGCAGCAGCATGCGCGTCGCTGCGAGCACGTGTCCGGTGGAGCTCAGGGCGTCGTTGACCAGCGGGGTACCGACGAAGCCGGTGCCGATCCGGTAGCCGTCGCGTCGCGTCAGCCAGGCGAGCCGGTCGCCCATCGTCTGCGCCATGTCGCCCGAGACGATGCCGAAGCAGATGGCCAGGGCGTACGCCGTCTGGGCGTCGGAGACCAGGCGGCCCGCAGGGGTCGCGTACTCGCGCAGCCAGGCGGCGCGGACCTCCTCGGCCCTGTCCGTGTAGAACTCGGCATCCTCCTCGTATCCGAGCAGGCGGGCCGCATCGGCCAGGGCCACGGACGAACGGAACAGGTAGGCCGAAGCGACTAGATCCTTGTCCGTCTTCGCCTTGGCCGGATCCTCCGGCGGGGCGTCCGGGTCGACCCAGTCGCCGAACTGGAACATGCCCTCCCACAGGTGACGCTCGCCAGCCAGCTCGAGGAGCTGATCGACCCAGGCCTTCATGGACGGGTACTGCGTCGCCACGAGGCCACGGTCGGCGAAGCGCTGATAGAGCGTCTCCGGCACGAGGGTGGCGGCGTCGCCCCAGGCGGCGGCGGGGGTGTGGGCGGAGTCGAGGACGTCGGGCACGATGAACGGCACCCCGCCGGCGGCCTCCTGCTCGAGGGCGAGGTCCTGCAGCCAGGACGCGAGGAACCCGTTGGTGTCGAACAGGAACGACGCCGTCGGGGCGAAGACCTGGATGTCGCCGGTCCAGCCGAGGCGCTCGTCACGCTGCGGGCAGTCGGTCGGCAGGTACAGGAAGTTCCCGCGCATGCCCCACACGACGTTCTCGTGCAGTCGGTTGACCATCGGATCGGAGCTCTCGAACCAGCCGGTGCGGCGCAGGTCGGAGCCGATGACCTCGGCGACGATGGCGGCCGGGTCGAGTGCGCCCGGCCAGCCGTCGATCTGGGCGTAGCGGAAGCCATGGAAGGTGAACGTGGGGGCGTACTCCTCGACGCCGGCGCCGGCCAGCGTGAACACGTCCATGGCCCTGGCGGCACGGAGCGGCCGGATGCCCAGCTCGCCGTCCTCCAGCACCTCCGCGTGACGGAGCGTGACCTCGTGACCGGCGGGGCCGGAGACGCGGATCCGCAGCCGGCCGACGAGGTTCTGTCCGAAGTCCAGGATCGTCTTTCCTGACGGTGTGGTGATCACCTCGACGGGGGAGAGCGTCTCTGTCACGCGGACGACGGGGCCGGTGCGCGGGCCGGGAACCGGGCCAGCATCCATGACGGCGGCGTCGGCCCAGCCTGACGCGTCGAAGCCGGGGCGGTCCCAGCCATCCTGGATCCGGCGGGCGTCATAGTCCTCGCCCAGGTAGATGCCTGCGCGGATGACGGGCGACCGGTCGCTGATGCGCCAGTCGGAACCGGTGACGATCCACTCGCTGCTGCCGTCGGCGTACTCGAGCAGCAGCTGACCGGCGAAGGACGGCTGCGGTCCGTAGACGGGGCGGGCGCCGTCGCGGAAGCCGAAGTTCTCCGTGTACCAACCGCCCGTCACGGAGACGCCGATGGCGTTGGAACCCTCGTTGACGAGGCCCGTCACGTCGGTGGTCTCGTGGACCAGCCGGTACTGGTACGGCGTCCAGCCCGGCTTCAGGAACTGGTCGTCGACCGTTGTGCCGTTGATGCCGGCCTCGTAGACGCCCAGCGCCGTGGCGTACCAGGTAGCCCGTTCCAGGCCGGGCCGCACCTCGAACTCGTGGCGCAGCAGGTAGGGCGTGGCGCGCTCCGCCGGGTCCGCCAGGCCGACGAACTGGGCGGTCCACTCGCCGTCATCCAGGAACGTCGCCGAGAACGAGACCGGCTCGCTCCACTCGGACCAGTCGCCACCCTCGCCGCGGACCCGCACGCTGAGGTCGCCACGCTGACGTGCGGTCAGCGGCGTGAACGGCCACTCCACCAGCACGCTCGCGCCGCCGTCGACGGTGGCGGTCTGCTCGCCGTCGGTGGTGGCCAGGCGGAGCTCTGCGCCGGACTGCAGCCAGCCGTCCGGGGCTGCGGTGGTGATCCAGGAGACCCGTGGGGCGGGCACTGGTGAGGTGTCGGTGCCGTACTCGAGGCGCGGCGAACCGACGGTGGGGGTGCTCATGGTGAGAGAGCCTTTCTGGTGAGGGGAACCGGGAAGGGAGGAGGTCAGCCCTTGACGGCGCCGGACGTCATGCCGGCCACGATCTGGCGCTGGAAGATGAGGTACATGACCAGCATCGGGATGGTGATCACGAGGATGTTGGTGAACAGCAGGTTGTACTGCGTGAGGAACTGGCTCTGGAAGTTGAAGAGCGTCAGCTGAACGGTGGCGTTCTGGTCGCCCGGCAGGAAGTAGAGCGGGTTCTGGAAGTCGTTGAAAACCATGATCGACTGGACCACGACGATCGTCACGATCACGGGCTTCAGCAGGGGAGGATCACCCGGAAGAACAACCGCAGCGGGCCAGCGCCGTCGACGATGGCGGCCTCATCGATCTCCCGGGGGATGGTCGCCATGAACGCCCGCATGGTCAGGACGGTGAACGACAGGCCGAAGGCGACCTCGATCAGGATGAGGCCGATCAGCGTCTTGAACAGTCCCATCGACTGCATCACCCAGATCGTGGGGACGACGGCGGGAGGGATGATGAGGCCAGCGAGTACAGCCCCGTTGATCCACGGGTTGAGCTTGCTGCGACGCCGGTCGAGGACGAACGCGATCATCGAGCCGAAGATCACCATGAGGGTGACGCTGGCCACGGTGAGGATCGTCGAGTTGATGAACGCGATGATCAACATGTAGTTGCGCGCCTGGAAGACGGCGACGATGTTGTCGAGCATCACGAACTCGGTGGGCCAGCTGAACTCGAGGCGCGCCGCCTCGGGGGCTGTCTTGCCCGCCATCATGAACACGAAGGCGAAGGGGACGAGGAAGAACACGGTCGTGAGCAGGATGCCGACGATGCCGATGATCCACCTGGTGGAAGGACGCATGGCGTTCACAGTGCGGTCTCCCTCGAGTTGAGCCAGCGCGACAGTGGGTACACGATCGCCGTCACCACGAGAAAGAGGATCACGTTGCCTGCGGTGGACAGGCCGTAGAAGCCGGCCTGGTACTGCTTGTAGATCACGGAGGCGACGACGTCGGAGGCGAAGCCGGGACCTCCGCCCGTCGTCGTCCAGATCAGGTCGAATGACCTCAGTCCGCCGATCAGCGAGAGCAGGATGACGGTCGATGTGGCGGGGAACGACAGCGGCAGGATGATGTTGCGGAACTGCTGCCACGCACCCGCGCCATCGACGCGGGCCGCCTCGAAGTACTCGCTCGGGATCGCAGCGATGCCGGCGATGTAGATGAGGGTCGCCAGGCCGACACCCTTCCAGATGTCGATCCCAGCGACGCTCAGCAGGGCGATATCGGGGTTGGTGAGCCAGCCCGGCCCATCGGCGCCGGTCACGGCTGTCCAGGCCTTGTTCACGACGCCGTTGAAGGGATCCAGCAGCACCTGGAAGGTGAGGCCGACGCCCACGGAGCTGATCAGGACGGGGAAGAACGTCACGGAGCGCAGGTATCCGCGCGCGATGAGCGGCGTCGAGAGGATGACCGCCAGGAACATGCCGAGGACGACCTTGGAGCCGGACGTGATGACGCCGTAGACGATGGTGTTGCGCAGTGAGCCGATCAGTCCGGGCTCGGAGAAGAACTGCACGAAGTTCTCGAATCCGACGAACGTCGACTCGAACAGCGTCCAGCGGGTGAACGCGAAGTAGAACGAGAAGACGGTCGGTACGACGAACAAGACGATGTAGATGAGGCCGCCCGGCAGGTAGAAGGCGAGCGGGTACGACCGCTCGACGTGACGTGCGGTGGAGTGGGTGGCTTTGCGGGGGCGGCTGGCGGTGGTGTGGGTCATCGGCCTGGTCCTTGGGGTCGAGGGGCAGGGAAGAAGAGGTGGGGCCGGCCGTGGAAGCCGACCCCACCGTGACTCACCAGCCCTCGAGCCCGAGCTGCTGGGCCTGCTTCTTCACGTCCTCGTCGTAGCGGGCGGCACCGTCGGCAGCGGTGGCGATGCCCGAGCCGACCTCAACCGTGATCTTCTCCAGGTTCGGGCCCTTGACAGGGGACACGAACTCGAGCGCGGGGCTCACGTTGCCTTCGTCGAAGTAGCCCTGGAGGTCGTTGACCGCCGTCGGCAGGCCGTCGGGAAGGGTGCATCCCTTGACCATGTACGGGCCGGTCGGCGCCATCGCAGCGCTCTGCGCGTCGCATGCCTCGGTCGTGGCTATGTAGGCGAGGAACTTCTTGGCGGCGTCGAGCTTCTCCCCGGTCGTCGTCGTGGGGATGTAGGCGCCACCAGGGGTCCAGGCAGTGAGACCGTAGATGTCCTCGGTGTCACCAGGCTGGGCGAAGAAGCCGATGTTCTCTGCAGCGTCGTCGGCCAGTTCGACATAGGCAGAGATCGCGAACGTCAGCATCGGGTAGTGCGCGCCCTTGCCGTCCACGAGGGCCTGCATGCCCTGCGTGAGCTTGGCGGAAGCGAAGTCCTTGTTGAGGTAGCCGGCATCGTGGACATCCTGTAGCCGCTGGAAGCCCTTGATGGCGGGCTCATCGGCGAACTTGGCCTTGTTGGCGGTGAACTTCGCCGCCCACTCGCCGTCCACCGCGGTCACGTTGTGGAAGTCAGCCAACACGAGCAGCTGCGAGGTCCAGGTTTCGCCGTAGGTCTGGATGACGGGGTCGATGCCCGCCTCCTTGATCTTCGCGTTGTTGGCCATGAAGGCATCCCAGGTCTTGGGCACCTCGAGGCCGAGATCGGCGTAGACCTTCTTGTTGTAGAGCACTCCTCCCGCCATGGCCTGGCCGACAGGGGCGCCGAAGATGTCATCGCCGCTCGAGACGGCGGTCTTGAACGACTCGTCAAGCACGTCCATGTACGGCTCGTCTGTGATGGGTACGAGGTTCTTCTGCGGGTCGAGGGCTGCCATCAGCGATCCCGAGTTGTAGACGAACACGTCGGTCATCTCGCCGGTCGCCAGCCTGGTCTTGACGATGTTGTCGCCGTCCGTGCCCTGGGGACGGGTCTCCATGACGGCCTTGACGTCGCTCTGGGAGGCATTGAAGCCGTCGATGATGGCCTGGGCAGTCTTGACGCTCTGCTCGGCGTTGTCGACGAGGACGGTGATTTCGACGGCGGCAGCCCCGGGCTTTCCGCTGCCGCTCGTGGTTGGGTCGGTGCTACCGAGACTTCCCGGTGTGCAGGCCGCGAGGGCCAGCACGGAGACGGCGGTCGCCGTCAGCGCAAGGGTGCGCAGGGTCTTCACGTGGAACATTTGTCAGGTCCTTTGCGGTGGGGGCGCCACGACTGTGTGGCGCCGACTGCGTGTGAAACGGGGTGGTGGACTACCGGGGCTTGGGTGCCGCGCTGGAGGCGCGACATCTCAGCTCGGGGTCGACGACGGCGCGGGCGGGAGTGGTCCTGCCCGCGATCCGTTCGAGGAGTAGGGCGGCGATACGGTCTCCCATGACTTCGGCAGACTGGTCGACGCTCGTCAGGGACATCAAGGGATGTGACGCGATGTCCGTATCGTCGTAGCCGACGACCGAAAGGTCGTCGGGGCCGAGACCGCGCTCAGCGCGGGCCCAGAGCACTCCCAGAGCCACCTGATCGTGGCCGGCGAAGATCGCCGTGGGAGGGGCAGGTTCGTCGAGGAGGGCGAGCGTTGCACGCCTGACCCCCTCGACCGTCTCATCCGTGTGGACGATCCTGGAGTGGTCGGCCAACCCGGCCGCGATCATGCCGGCCAGGTACCCCTCCGCGCGCACCGAGTGGGGTGAGGTGGGGTGGGCCGCCTGAGCCTGATAGTTGATGGTCAGGTGGACGATGTCGCGGTGCCCGAGGCCCGCGAGGTGCTCGACGACGAGACACCCACCGGCCAGATCGTCGTCGACGACCGTGTCGAAGTGAACCGCGTCGACGTGTCGCCCGACGAGCACCAGTGGAACCTCGGCTCCTAGCCGCTCCAGCGCGGCCAGTGGTACCTGTGGGGCAACGGCGACGATGCCGTCGACATGTCGGTCGACGAGGCGCTGCAGTGCGAGCAGACCGAGTTCATCGCGCACGATCGGCGAGATGATGGTCTGGTAGTCCGTGTCCGCGAGCGCGCTGTTCATCGCGTTGAGCAGCTTGTGGAAGAACGGGTTGTCAGTGGTGGGCAGCTCGATGCCGATCGTGTGGCTGGAGCCTCGCATGGCGCGGGCCGCGACGCTCGGCCGATAGCCGAGGGTGTCGATCGCAGCCTGGACCCGTTCGCGCATCGCGTCGCTGACGCCGTACGCGTTGCGGATCACCTTGGAGACCGCCGCCCTGGAGACGCCCGCCTCGCGTGCGACGTCCTCGATCGTGACGTTCGTTCTGCCGATCACCTGAACCTCCTCTCTGAGGTGTAGATCAATCTACACAAGACTGTAGACCGATCCACATCGGGCGCGCAAGAGGTTCTTCGTAACGTCTCAATAACGGTCCGCAGCCGTGGCGCGGGGCACGCTCCCGGTGTCGACCGGAAGCGTGCCCCGGGAGGTCAGCTGAGCTCGCGCACGACGCGGACCGGGCCGACGAGGCCGTAGTCGCGCACGTGCGTCCTCTGCAGTTCCTCCATACCCGACAGCTGGCTCGCGACGTCGGGCAGGTCGTCGTAGTAGCCCCGCGCCAGCAGCACGTTGTTCAGCGAACTGGAGACCCGGACGACCAGCCGGTTCGTGCCGGCGACGACCAGCCCGGTCACGTCGACGACAGGGACGGACGTGTCGAACCCGACCGGCGCCGAGTCGTTGAGGCTCACGGAGCCGAGCCCGCCGCAGGTGGAGCCGAGGCTGAGCAGGTACCGCCCCGTGGTGATCTCCCCGAGCGTGAACTCGGTCACGTACTCGCCGACGCCCGAGATCCCGGAGCCGACGCCGTCGAGTTCGGACCACGGGGCCAGCCTGTCGCTCCCGGCGACGTGCCTGGTGATCGCCGTCGTCGGCCGCACCTCGGTGGTGATGTAGCCGAGGCCCCGGTCCTCGGTGATCGTCTCGTAGGGGCCTTCGTCCCAGCCCTCGACGACGATGCCCCACGACGCCGGCTCGGCCAGCACCTCGACGGCGGGCGCGGCTCCCGGCGCCGGTGTCTGCGACCGGTCGAGCGTCAGCAGCGCCGTCTCGCCGGGTGCCAGGGTGAGCGTGACGACAGTGCGTCCGTCGCGCTCCTCGGCCGGGTGGTCGAGGACGGTGCCCGTCCACGGGTCGATGCGGTGTGCCGCGCCGACGCCGTCCAGCGAAAAGCTGACTTCGGTGGTCTCGCCGGTCTCGTAGAGGAAGTTGTAGGCGTAGAGGTGGGTGAGGTCCCCGTCGTCGCGGAGGTAGGTCAGGACGTTGGGGTTGTCCGTGGTGAACTCGGCGCGGCCGGCGACGCCGAGGCCGCGCAGCGCGGCGACGGTCTGGGCGGGGTCGTCGATCTCCGCGACGGTCGGGAGTGCGCGGAGGGTGGCCATGGTCGCGGCCAGTTCCTCGTCCCGTCCGTCCAGGCCGGGTGTGCGGAGTGCGGCGCCCGGGTGCACCGTCTGCAGCCGGTTCATGTGCGACCGGAGCTCGCGGACGTTGTTGACGAGCAGGATCCTGAGGCCGGCGCGTGCCTCCGCGAGGAGCTTGGCCGCGACGTCGGCGTCGAGGGCCTCCTGGTAGACGATGAGGGCCTGGTAGCCGGGGCCGTCGGGCTGGACGAGGCCGTCGGCGAAGGAGACGTCCTCGTGCAGGAGGAGTTGGCCGTCGAGGAACTCGTAGCTCCAGCCGGCGTCCTGCATGCCCGGGTCCTGCCACCACTGGTTCTCGCGGTTACGCATCCCCTTCGTCGCGTAGAAGTCCTCGTCGACGATGCGGTTCCCGTCGTCGTCAAACATGGCGAAGATGAACATGTTGTCGACGAAGTGGTCCGTGCGGAGGATGCCGATGTCGATGCGGGGGCGGCCCTGGCGCAGCAGGTACTGGTAGCGGCCGATGGCGTCGTTCCACAGGGGGTAGAACTCGGCGGCGGGCTGGCGGGTGTCGAAGCGCTCGGAGAACATGTTCCACATGCCTTCGTGGCCTGGCCAGGTGGTGCCGGGGGCTCCTGCGGTGCTGGCCCAGCCGTGGAGGACGGTCTTGGTGATACCCGCTGCGAGTTGGGTGGCGATGATCTGGTCGTAGAAGGCGTGGGGGAGCATGTGGTTACGGGTGGTGGCGCCCGTCTCGGAGGAGTACTGCTTGCCGAAGAGGTGGGCGGGGCCTGCCAAGAGGCGGTAGGCGTCGATCTGCGAGGCGAATTCGAGCGATTCGGTTTCGATGCCGTCGACCTCCGGGCCGGGGCGGGTCAGTTCGAAGGGGAGGCCGTAGCTGATCTCGGAGCGCAGCAGGATGCCGTTGTCGTGGAGGAACGCGGCGAAGGGGCGCAGCATGTTCTCGATGTAGAGGTCGGTGAGCGTCTCGACGTAGTCGTGACGCACCTTCTCAGCGTCGAGACGGTGAGCCTCGTCGGCCTCGTAGTGGTACTCGGTGTTGACCGACATCATCACGGTGGTCCGGACGAGCAGCGGCAGCCAGGGGGTGATGTCGTAGCCGCGGCGGGCGCGGAACTCGTCGGCGACGCTCTTGCCCCAGAACATGCCGCCGGCGCCCCAGAGGCTGAGCTCGAGGGAGTCCATGTACATCTGGGCGCGGTCGTTGGCGGCGATGTGGCGCTTGAGTTCGTCGGTGAGGACCTCGTCGCGCCAGTACTCGATGACGGCGTCGACGCCGTCGCGGTCGAGGTAGTTGACGGTGTAGTTGACGCTGGCCGACGGTTCGGCGGTCTGGCCGGTGCCGTGGCGCCAGAACACGAACAGCTTCCAGGAGCGGGCGTCCGGCGGGGTCCAGTCCAGCGCCCCGTCCGTCACCGACGCCGTCAGGTCGATGACGGCCGCGACGTCGACGACCGGTGCCCCGGTGCCCTCGGTGACGGGGGCGGCGATCACGGCCTGGAGGTGCTGCAGTTCGGGCGCGACCCGGTGTCCCGGCAGGGGGGAGTCGGACCGGTCCTCCTGCAGGTCGATCCGCGGCAGCGGGCCGCGGCGCCCCTCGGCGGCGACCTTCTCGGTGACGTAGTTGAGTTCCTGGGCGGCGGCCGGGTGGTCGGGGGTGATGGTGGGCAGGTTCGCATTCGACCAGTTCGTGCCCGACGTGAAGCTCAGCGCCATGTCGCGGGCGGTGAGTTCCTCGACGACGATGTGGGAGTCGTGCACCCACTCCTCGGAGCCCCAGGCGTAGCGGGCGTGGTCGATGTTCTGCTCGTCCATCGCGAGGAACTCCATGCCGCCGAAGCCGAGCCGGTGCGCGGTGTCGATCTCGCGGCGCAGGGTCTCGTCGGTGTGGAGGCCCTCGGCGAGCCACCAGCGCAGCTCCGGGCGGTACTCGATCGGGGGGTTCTTGAGGTGGGGCAGGTGGCGGTCCAGTCCGGACATGGCGGTTCGGTCTCCTCGGTGAGATGGGGTCGGGCTCACCCGTGAGCCGCGACGTTGGAGGCAACCATAGACCACCGACCTACATGTTGGTTGGTGGTGTCGGAGTTGCCGCCCGTGTGGGAAGCTGGGGCGATGAGCGAGCAGAACTCCGACCCCAAGCGGCGCATCCTGGCGGCCGCACGCCAGGTCTTCGGCGAGTTCGGCTACCGCGGTGGCTCGCTCAACGAGGTGGCGAAGCGTTCGGGGCTGACCCGCGCCGGCCTCCTCCATCATTTCCCGAGCAAGGAGGCCATGCTGCTGGCCCTCCTGGATGAGCGCGACGACGAACTCGCGGTCTTCGACTGGGGCCGCGACGCCGGCGTCTTCGAGACCCTGGACCGGACGCCGGAGACAACCGCCCGGATCCTGGACGACCGTCCCCTCATCCAACTGGCGCACCAACTCACCGCCGAGGCCTCGCAGCCGGACCATCCGGCCCGCGACTGGGAGGTCGCCCGGCACGAGCGGCTGCGGGAGCAGGGGCGGGAGGCGATCGAACGGTCCATCGCCGCTGGCGAACTGCCCGACGACACGGACGTCGCGTCGCTGGCGGCGATCATCCTGGGCGCGACGGAGGGCGTCGAGGCGCAGTGGCTGCTCGGGGCCGACGTGGATCCGGTCGCGTGCGCCCGGCTCATGGCGCGGCTCGTGCGGGCCCTCGGGGACGAGTCGTCGACCCCTGACTAGTGTGGGCGCCATGCCGACCGCACCCATCGATCCGCTCGTTCTCGCCGTCGACTCCTCGACGACCGCGACCAAGGCGCTCGTCGTCGACTCGACCGGCGTCACGCTGGCGCAGGGGCGGGCCGGCTACGACACCATCAACCCCGGCCGCGACCGCTACGAGCAGGACGCCACAGCCTGGGTGGAAGCGACGACGACGGCGATCGCGCAGGCCGTCGCGGCCCTCGCGCCGGAGGAACGAGGCCGGATCGCCGCGCTCTGCATCACCCCGCAGCGGCAGTCGTTCGTGCTGTGCGACGAGGACGGCACCCCGCGTCGCAACGCGATTCTGTGGCTCGACGGGCGGGCCGGGGACGAGGTGCGTGACCTCGGCAGCCGACGTGTGCACGAACTGTCGGGGATGGTGCCCGACGTGACGCCGTCGTTCTACAAGCTGGCCTGGCTCGCCCGCAACGAGCCGGAATCGCTGCGGTCGGCGGACCGGATCGCCGGCGTCCACGCCTACCTGGTGCATGCGTTCACGGGGAGTGGATCGATTCGCGGGCGACGGCGGACAGCCTGGGCCTGTTCGACATGGCCGCGCTCGACTGGTCGGACGAACTCCTCCGGTTGGCGGGCGTCGAGCGGCGTCAGCTCCCCGTCCTCGGTGACGCGGGCAGCGTGCTCGCCCACGTGCGGCCCGACGTGGCCCGCGGCTGGGGGCTGCCCGGCCCGATCCCTGTGGTGGGGGGCTGCGGCGACGGTCAGGCCGCCGGCCTCGGTGCAGGGGCGACCGCCCCCGACGAGGCGTACCTCAACCTCGGCACCGCCGTCGTCGCCGGCGTCCACGCGCCCGACTACCGCTGGGGCGCCTCGTACCGCACCGACGCGGCAGGTATCCCGGGGAGTTTCGTGCTGGAGGTCGTCCAGAACTCCGGCGCCTATCTGGCCGGCTGGTTCCGCACCGAGCTCGGCGACCCCGCCCTGCTCGGGGCGCCCGATCCCGAACTGGAACGGGCTGCGGCCGCTGTGCCGCCCGGCAGCGACGGGCTCCTGACCATGCCGTACTGGAACGCCGTCCAGTCGCCCCACTGGGACCCGCTCGCACGCGGCGCGATGATCGGGTTCACCGGCACCCACAGCCGGGCGGCGATGTACCGGTCCGTGTTGGAGGGGATCTCCCTCGAGGCGGCCCGGAACCTGCGTGCCCTCGAGGCCGACACCGGCACCCCGCTGCGCGTCGTGCGGATCATGGGTGGCGGTCAGCGCTCCGACCTGTGGCGCTCCATCCTCGCGGCCTGTGTCGGTGTGCCGCTGGAGGCGTGCGCAGCCGAGGAGGTCTCAGCCCTGGGGGCTGCGGTGCTCGCCGTCAGCGCCGTGACCGGGAACGACGTCGCCTCGACAGCCGCGGCCATGACGCGGCGGGGTGAGGTCACCACCCCCGACCCGGCGCTGGTGGCCCGGTACGCGGAGATCGGTGAGTTGCAGGGCGAGATCTACGGGCGCCTGAGCGATCTCTTCCCCCGCCTGCAGGCCCTCGGCTGAGGCCACGGGACCTCGACGCGGCGTCTGGCAGGCGCCGGCGCGTCGTCGACCTCTGCCTGCGCTACGGCGTCGACGAGCCGGGTGCCCTGCCCGACGATGCCAGGGCGGAGCCGGCCGTGGCGCTGGTGGAGGAGGTCGGTCAGCTCTCCAGGATCCCCAGGGGGCCGAAGGGGATCGAGGTCTTTCCACCCGGAAGGGCGGAGTGGTCCGATGCCGTGGACAGCGACTTCGGTCTGCAGCTGGCGGGCTGGCTGGCGCTCGAACACATCCGCCGTCACGTCCGCAAGACGACCGGAGCCCCAGCCCCGAGCAGGCACCTGTTCCTCGTCCCGCTGGACGGGGTGTTGCCGATCCGGTTCTTCACCGACCGGTTCGAGGCTCCCGGCTACCTGCCGGACGGCTATCGGGGCCTCGATGGGCTGTGGGTGTGGTCGGCCCACTGGCAGCGGGTGCTCGTCTGGCAGGGCGGGGAGTGGGCGTGGCACGAGATCCCGAGTGCTGCTGGGGTGGTGGGCTGAGGCAGGAAGCCGGTCGATCTGGTCAGTGGGGCGCGTGTGCGGCTACAGCGGCGAGTTCGCGCTGCCGGTACTGCGGCAGCTTGGCGACCGTGACCGCGTAGGCCCTGTCGGCCAGCTCGAGGATCTCGCCGTCGGGCACCGCCCCCGTGAGGGGGAGAGTGTTGAAATACGGCTGTTGGACGGGCGGGCAGTGGTAGCCACGGACGACGACGTCGGGGTACAAGGCCCGGTACTCGTCGGCGGTGGCAGGGTCGCAACTGAGGGTCGCGGTCGGCTCGCCGTGCAGGATGAAGACCTGGCAGAAGATGCGGCCCGTCTCCTGCGACGGGGCCTTCACCTTGACGATCGCGACGCCAGGACCGAACGGGAAGTCCAGGTAGGCCCCGGGCTTGGCGAGGCAGTGGTCGAGGAGGTCGTCGCCGTTCATGCGTGTGCTCGCTGCCCCCGGTAGCTCGATCCGATGTGCCCGCGCGTCCCGTCGTGGTGAGGGCCTTGGCCGCGCACTGCTACAGTAGGCGGCGGTTCTGCGGATGTAGCTCAATGGTAGAGCCCTAGTCTTCCAAACTAGCTACGCGGGTTCGATTCCCGTCATCCGCTCGAGTTCGGGCCCCGCAGCACTGCGGGGCCCGAATCACCGGGGCGTAGCGTAGTGGCTAGCGCGCCTGCTTTGGGAGCAGGAGACCGCAGGTTCGAGTCCTGTCGCCCCGACCAGCCGCATGCCTGGCCAGGTCCGCTTGCGCACTCTCGGGTCGGCCGCCGTGCGCTCCTCGTGCAACAACGCGCCGAGGCTGGGGCGGATGATGGTATGCACAACACTCCCTTCAAGGTAGTGAGCCGCCGTTCGAGGAAGCCGCCATGGCCTACGCCACGGCCGCCTACGGTGACCGCGTTCCTGTGCTCGCCGGCCTCGGCGCGGCACGTCACTGGCACGCGATTCCCCGCGCGATCGGCGTCACCGTCATCGCAGTCCCTGAGCAGCACCGGCCAGTCTCCCTCGCTACCGGAGGGCGGATCGTCTTCACATGCCGTGAGTCTGACGCCCTCGATGCGCTTCCGGTTGCAGCCGCACTGGGGACAATGGGTGTCACTCGCATCGAACAGACGCTCATCGATCTCGTCCTGAGGCCGGATTTGGGCGGCATGCCCTCGGAGGCTCGAGCCGCGGCGATCGCCCTCGAACCCCGGGTCGATCCGGAGCGCCTGGCACGGCTCGTTGCTCAGCTTCCCAAGGCGTCGGCGGTCAGAGTGAGAAACTGGGTGGCCGGCCGTGAGGCCCAAGATGGCTGATCCGAGGGGAGCCCGCCGTCGGGGAGAGTCGCCCGGCAACTCTCCCCCGACGCCACCCTTGACCCGCTAGAACACTGGCGCGCCTAGCCTCGATCGTTCATGGCGGAGTGAGCGACGCGTGCTGCAGATAGGCCGGAGTGCCTTCTGACTACGGGATACTTGGACATGCGACTGTTCAAAACCCCTGAAGCGGAAGGCGCTCCGTAGGTGAAGCGTACTTCGTGGTCCACCGGTATGTCCGTGACCGGCGATGGCGGCGCGGTGATCGCCCACGCCGGCAGCATTGGACTCAGGATGCTGGCCGAGAACACCGGCCTGACCGGAGCCCTATTGACGGCGATGGCCCGGCGTTCGTTCATCCCCTCGGTGCATGACCGCGGCCAGGTACTGACCGATGTCGCGGTGATGCTCGCCGACGGCGGGGAGGCGATCTCCGACATCGACGTGCTGCGCCACCAGGGGCAGGTGCTGGGGCCGGTCGCGTCTGCTCCGACGGTGTGGCGGGCGTTGGACGAGGTCACCGACGCCAGGCGCAGGAAGATCCAGGCGGCCCGGGCCCGCGTCCGTCGCCACGTCTGGGCCCAACTGACAGCCGCTGGCGGTGTCCCGGCCTCGAAGGTCGCCGGGACCGATCTCGGCAGCACGGTGGTGTTGGATGTCGATGCCACGATCGTGGTGACGCATTCGGAGAAGGAGTTGGCGTCGCCGACGTTTAAGAGGACGTTCGGGTATCACCCGATCGGTGTGTGGTGCGACAACACGGGCGAGTTCCTCGCCGCCGCGCTGCGGACCGGGCGGGCGGGGTCGAACACGGCCGTCGATCACATTCAGGTCCTGGGCGAGGCGATCACCCAGATCCCGATGCCGTATCGACGCAACCTGTTGATCCGCTGCGACGGTGCCGGCGCCTCTCACCAGTTGCTGGACTGGCTCCATGCGCAAGGCCAAGTCAGAGGCAGGACGCTGCACTACAGCGTGGGGTTCACGATCGGCGAGAAGGTGCGTGCCGCGATCACCGAACTTCCCGCAGGCTTGTGGTCCCCCGCGCTCACCGCTGAGGGTGAGGTCCGAGAAGGCGGGGACGTCGCCGAACTGACCGGACTGCTGGACCTGACCAGTTGGCCGGCCGGGATGAGGGTGATCCTGCGCCGCGAACGCCCCCATCCCGGGGCTCAACTGTCGCTGTTCGAAGCCCACGACGGGTGGCGGTATCAAGCGTTTGCCACCAACACCACCAGCGGCACCCTGCAGTTCCTCGAGGCCCGGCATCGGGCGCACGCCCGGGTCGAGGACCGGATCCGTCACGCCAAGGATTCTGGGCTGGGACGTTTCCCGTCTCGCGAGTTCGCCATCAACCAGACCTGGCTTGCACTGACGATGATCGCCGCCGATCTGGTGGCCTGGCTCAAGATGCTCGCCCTCGACGGCGACCTCGCCAAAGCCGAACCAAAGGCACTCAGGTATCGGCTGCTGCACGTCCCGGCAAGACTCGTTCACGGCGCCCGACGGCGACGACTGCGTCTACCCAAGACCTGGCCCTGGGTCGAGCACCTGGTGGCCGCGTTCGCCCGGATCGCCGCGATCCCACCACCGCACTGACCCCACCCCGTCCGCACCAAGCCGAGGAAACCTGGAGAACCGCCCACCGGCAGCGTCAGCCGGCCAACAGTCACGCCCTCACCCGGCCCAGTGTTCAGATCGGGCGCCGACAGCCCAGCTGGCAGCTCTCAAGCCGCCTCATGAAAGAGGGAGGCTACCCAAGACCTGGCCCTGGGTCGAGCAACTCGTGGCTGCGTTCGCCCGGATCGCCGCGATCCCACCACCTGCCTGACCCCACCAGCCCATCACTACCCGAGGAAACCTGGAGAACCGCAGCCCGGCAGCGTCAGCCGGCCAACAATCACGCCCTCACTTGGCCCCGTGTTCAGATCGGGCCCCGACAGCCCGGCTGGCAGCTCTCAAGCCGCCTCATGAAAGACGGAGGTTAGTGGCTCATCACAGATGAGGGTGTAGGGGGCTGTTCGGCGCGTCGGGCCGGGTAGGGGTCGAGGTCTCCCGATGATGGAAGTTCTCACACTGCCCATCTGGAAGACCTCGACGTGTCTGATGCTACCCCTGTGGCGGGGTTCGCCTGCCCTGACCTGTCCTCGTTCTGTCGGCTCGACGAGCTCGGCCTGGAGGTCACCGGCCAACTGCTGGAGCCTGGCCGCGCGGTCCTCGCCTGCCGGGTCGTGGACCCGGATCAGTGGTGCCGACGTTGCGGCTGCGAGGGCCTCGCGCGTGACACCGTGACGCGGGCGTTGGCGCATGAGCCGTTCGGCTGGCGGCCGACCACGTTGCTGGTCACGATCCGCCGCTACCGTTGCACCGGCTGCGGGCATGTGTGGCGGCAAGACACCAGCCTCGCCGCGGAACCGCGGGCGAAGCTGTCACGCCGCGGGCTGCGGTGGGCGTTGGAGGACCTGGTCGTGCAGCACCTCACCGTCGCCCGCGTCGCCGAAGGGCTCGGGGTGTCGTGGAACACCGCCAACACCGCGGTCCTGGCCGAAGGCAAGCGGGTCCTGATCGACGACCCGACCAGGTTCGACGGCGTGAAGGTCATCGGCGTGGATGAGCACGTGTGGCGCCACACCCGCCGCGGCGACAAGTACGTCACCGTCATCATCGACCTGAACCGCCCTGGGTTTCGTTCCGTGCTTCAAGCAAGGATGGAACCGATGAACCAGAAGTACTCTCCCGAGATGCGCGAGCGCGCCCTACGGATGCTCGACGAAGCGCGCGCGAGCGGCGATCACCCGAACCTGATGTCCGCGGTACGGCATGTGGCCGGCCTCCTCGGCATGAGCGCCGAGACGCTGCGCGTGTGGCATCGCCGTCGCGAGGTTGACACCGGCCAGCGTCCCGGCGTGCCCACCGACGTCGCCGAGGAGAACAAGCGCCTCCGCCGCGAGAACGCCGAGCTCAAGAAGGCGAACGAAGTCCTCAAGGCTGCGAGCGTGTTTTTCGCGAAGGAACTCGACCGCCCCTGACCGAGATGATCCGCTTCATCGATGAGCATCGGGATCGTTACGGGGTCGAGTTCCTCTGCCGTGTCCTTCAGGACGTGGTGCCAGGGTTCCTCACCTCCCGCGGGTATCGCGCCGCGAAGACGCGCGTGCCCTCGGCGAGGCAGTTGAAGGACGAGCTGCTCGTCCCGGAGATCGTGCGCCTCCATGCTGAGAACTATGGCGTCTACGGGGTCCGGAAGATGCATGCCCTCCTCCGCCGGGAGGGGTGGGACATCGGTCGTGACCAGACCGCCCGGCTGATGAAGCTCGCCGGTGTCGAGGGTGTGAAGCGGTCGAAGAAGGTGTTCACCACGAAACCAGATCCCGCGCAGGAGAAGCCGAAGGACCTCGTGGGGCGCGACTTCACGGCCTCCGCGCCGAACCGCTTGTGGGTGGCGGACATCACGTATGTCGCGACGTGGGCGGGGTTCGCGTATGTCGCGTTCGTGATCGACGTGTTCTCCCGCATGATCGTCGGGTGGAACGTCGCGGCGACGCTGCGCGCCGAGATCCTGCCCCTGCAGGCGCTGAACATGGCCGCCTTCAACGCGACCGAGTCGCTGGACGAGCTCGTCCATCACGCCGATCACGGCTCGAACTACCTGTCGGTCGTCTACACCGACCGGATCACCGAGCTCGGCGCGAAACCTTCGACGGGGACCGTCGGCGACAGCTACGACAACGCCCTCGCCGAGGCCGTCAACGGGCTCTACAAGACGGAGCTGATCCGTCGACGGGGTCCGTGGCGGACGGTCGAGCAAGTCGAGCTCGCGACGCTGGAGTACGTGTGGTGGTGGAACAACGCCCGACTCCACGGGGAGCTCGACTACCGCACCCCAATCGAGGTCGACGCGGCGTACTACGCTGAGACCGAATCAGCCCAGCCAGCACTCGCTGGCCAGGGAAACCGATAGGAACGAAACCCAGGGCGATTCAACCTGACCGGCATCCGCGACCGGACAGGGCCTGCCAGGCTGCTCGACATGGTCGAAGGGCGCTCCAAGCAGGCATTCAAGCAATGGCTGACCGAACGCGACCAGGCATGGCGCGACAGAGTCGAGGTCGTCGCGATGGATGGGTTCACCGGGTTCAAGACCGCCACCACCGAGGAACTGCCCAACGCGACCGCCGTCATGGATCCCTTCCACGTGGTCCGCCTCGCCGGCGACGCCCTCGACCGATGCCGGAGACGCGTCCAACAGGCATCCACGGACACCGAGGCCGCACCAGTGACCCGCTCTACTCGGCGCGCCGCACCCTGCACACCGGCGCCGACCTCCTCACCGACAGGCAGAAGGACAGGCTCACCGCCCTATTCGCCGGCGATGATCATGTCGAGGTCGAAGCCACCTGGGGCATCTACCAACGCATGATCGGCGCCTACCGTGAACCCGACCGGACCAAAGGCCGGGTCATGATGACCAGCCTGATCGCCTCCGTGAGCCAGGGCGTCCCCGCCGCGTTGAGCGAGGTGATCACACTCGGCCGAACACTGAAGAAGCGAGCCGACGACGTGCTGGCCTACTTTGACCGGCCCGGCACCTCGAACAGTCCCACCGAGGCCCTCAACGGCCGCCTCGAACACCTCCGCGGATCAGCCCTCGGCTTCCGCAACCTCACCAACTACATCGCCAGATCACTGCTCGAGACCGGCGGATTCAGACCCCAACTACACCCCGGATTGTGATGAGCCACTTTCGAGACAGGTTGGTTACGAGACACATTTTGCGCCGAGAAGGACCATTCCCGGCACCAGGCAGACTTGCCGGGAAAAGTGCGACGGGCATGGCAAACCAGCGACCCCGGGCTGCGAATCTCGAATCAGTCAGGGCTGCTGGCGTTGTCACTACTGAGGGTGTAAATGATCCCTCCCGGGTCTCCGTAGAAAGCTCAGTACCGTCGAAGTGCACCACCAGCGGGTCGATCTGGACCGCATCGGTACCCAAGATTTCTGCGTAGTCGGTAGCCGCGCCCACGGAACCGAATTTCAACAAGGTGAGGTACTCATTGCCGACCGCCTGGACACAGTCGACCTCGGAGCCACAGACCTCGGCGGTCAGATCGGTTGCATCAAGGTAAGGCCATTCAGGGTCGGAGCTCCAGCTAGGATCGGGGCTGTCGGGAGTGAACGTGAGCAGGTCAATCTTTGCGCGTGACCATGCATCCGACATCGAAACAAGTGCGCAGCCAGAGACAGTCACCATGGTGACAATCGCTAGTGAGGCCACTGCTATCCTGACGGTAAAGCACGGTCGCATCGGGCGGCGAATTTCATGCATGCGCGGCTCCTTCAGTTGTCATGATTAGCCTGATGCTGTTTTCCAGTTGCAGCGGTGGTTCCACAAGTTGCCCCGTGTCCAACCCGGATATGACGGGCGTGCTGCCTCGAGATCCCAGCGCCAGCCCGAGCCGAGGACGGGGTATCCGTACCTGACGTGGCAAACGTATTGTTGTTTTACCGAGGTCGTGTTGGCTCGTGGCTGACGGGAGATAACTTCTGACCAGCCGTTGTTTGTCATGATCTTATAGCCGAGAGCAGTCACCGGGAGGCCAGTCCCTAGCGGTGCGACGAGGCCAAGGGCTGCACTTCCTCGATAGATCAGCTGTCCCCACGCTGAGAGTTCCATGGTGTAGACCGGTTTGTTTTTGTACGGGGCCCGAACGTTGTTACGGACGTAGGCGAACAAGTTCTTGCCGAGCCACGGGTCTGCCACCACGGGGTAGGTGAATGTGGCGTCGTGTTCCACGATCTGAGTGACAGTGCTTCCATCGACTTCGTATCGCGTGGTGACCGTTTGGCCATCGGCGTCCTGCGCCCATGCCGGCGCGAGTCCGCCGACGAGCGTGTCACCGTTCAGGAAGTACAAGCTCTCACCATCCCGCTCGATGGTAGTTCCGACCGGAAGATCGATCTGATAGGAGTAGGAGACCGGAGCCTCCGGCGACTGGATCACCGTGTTGATCTGGAGGGTTGCGTCTTCACGCACGATCGGCGTAGTCGTTGACCCATCGTTGTTATCAAACACGACGACTCCATCGCGTGCGGCAACAGCGTCCGAGGCTTCCGCAGACGCGGGCAGCACGATTGCGATGTCTCCGTCGTCAGATTCGAACGTAAGAGGATCCGAAGGGTCCGTCGGTACAGTGATCTGAACATCCTCGATATCAGCCTCAATAGCCGCATCCCCCCTTCCTCTGGCGTGAGGTTGATCGCATCGTCAAGAAGCTCAGGACTCACAGCCTCGATTGCCTGTAGAGCCTGATCTACCGGGTCGTCAGACGGATCTGCCTTTGCCACGTCAGCGCCACCCACAGCAAGGCCGGCTGCGAGTGCTAGAACAACGATGCTCTTCAGTGTTCTCATACGACTTCTTTCGAAAATATCGCTTGTGGGCGGTTAAAGTATCAGGGTTAGGCAATAGTGACACATCTCATTCGGTTTGGAGGGCACATTAGCCTCGATCGTTCATGGCGGAGTGAGCGACGCGTGCTGCAGATAGGCCGGAGTGCCTTCTGACTACGGGATACTTGGACATGCGACTGTTCAAAACCCCTGAAGCGGAAGGCGCTCCGTAGGTGAAGCGTACTTCGTGGTCCACCGGTATGTCCGTGACCGGCGATGGCGGCGCGGTGATCGCCCACGCCGGCAGCATTGGACTCAGGATGCTGGCCGAGAACACCGGCCTGACCGGAGCCCTATTGACGGCGATGGCCCGGCGTTCGTTCATCCCCTCGGTGCATGACCGCGGCCAGGTACTGACCGATGTCGCGGTGATGCTCGCCGACGGCGGGGAGGCGATCTCCGACATCGACGTGCTGCGCCACCAGGGGCAGGTGCTGGGGCCGGTCGCGTCTGCTCCGACGGTGTGGCGGGCGTTGGACGAGGTCACCGACGCCAGGCGCAGGAAGATCCAGGCGGCCCGGGCCCGCGTCCGTCGCCACGTCTGGGCCCAACTGACAGCCGCTGGCGGTGTCCCGGCCTCGAAGGTCGCCGGGACCGATCTCGGCAGCACGGTGGTGTTGGATGTCGATGCCACGATCGTGGTGACGCATTCGGAGAAGGAGTTGGCGTCGCCGACGTTTAAGAGGACGTTCGGGTATCACCCGATCGGTGTGTGGTGCGACAACACGGGCGAGTTCCTCGCCGCCGCGCTGCGGACCGGGCGGGCGGGGTCGAACACGGCCGTCGATCACATTCAGGTCCTGGGCGAGGCGATCACCCAGATCCCGATGCCGTATCGACGCAACCTGTTGATCCGCTGCGACGGTGCCGGCGCCTCTCACCAGTTGCTGGACTGGCTCCATGCGCAAGGCCAAGTCAGAGGCAGGACGCTGCACTACAGCGTGGGGTTCACGATCGGCGAGAAGGTGCGTGCCGCGATCACCGAACTTCCCGCAGGCTTGTGGTCCCCCGCGCTCACCGCTGAGGGTGAGGTCCGAGAAGGCGGGGACGTCGCCGAACTGACCGGACTGCTGGACCTGACCAGTTGGCCGGCCGGGATGAGGGTGATCCTGCGCCGCGAACGCCCCCATCCCGGGGCTCAACTGTCGCTGTTCGAAGTCCACGACGGGTGGCGGTATCAAGCGTTTGCCACCAACACCACGAGCGGCACTCTGCAGTTCCTCGAGGCCCGGCATCGGGCGCATGCCCGGGTCGAGGACCGGATCCGTCACGCCAAGGATTCTGGGCTGGGACGTTTCCCGTCTCGCGAGTTCGCCATCAACCAGACCTGGCTTGCACTGACGATGATCGCCGCCGATCTGGTGGCCTGGCTCAAGATGCTCGCCCTCGACGGCGACCTCGCCAAAGCCGAACCAAAGGCACTCAGGTATCGGCTGCTGCACGTCCCGGCAAGACTCGTTCACGGCGCCCGACGGCGACGACTGCGTCTACCCAAGACCTGGCCCTGGGTCGAGCACCTGGTGGCCGCGTTCGCCCGGATCGCCGCGATCCCACCACCGCACTGACCCCACCCCGTCCGCACCAAGCCGAGGAAACCTGGAGAACCGCCCACCGGCAGCGTCAGCCGGCCAACAGTCACGCCCTCACCCGGCCCAGTGTTCAGATCGGGCGCCGACAGCCCAGCTGGCAGCTCTCAAGCCGCCTCATGAAAGAGGGAGGCTAGGGCTCAGCAAGCCAGCCCTACTCGTCGACTTCCACCGCTGCCAGCCGCTCCTGCTTCAGAGTCTCCGCCTCCGCGTGGGCCACGACCGCCAGTCGACTGGACACCCGCGACAGCGCCTCCTCGAATGCCTCGGCGCGCCACAGCGACTTCTTGTTGCCTGGACGGGCGGCGCCACGGCCTCCCTGCTCTGCCACCCGCGCTGCCCCCTTGCGGCGGTAGTTCCCGACATGCTTGTTGCGGGCTCGCCGGATCCGCTTGTGCAGCGACAGCAGTTCCTCTTCGTTGAGAGCAGCCATGCGATCCGGTTCGATTTCGCGGATCAGATCAAGTTCAGACGCCTTCAAGACCCACAGATATTCTTCCATGGCTCAGGGTAACAGCCGTTGTCAGCGGGGTGTCCCGAACGGCAGAGATGCGTTGCTCGGATCGGCGTCTCGGTGGAGCTCAGGCCGGTCCGAGGACTCTCTGATCGCGGGAGGCTCCCCTGTGGCCTACACGCGCAATCGGATGCTGCTAGTTGACGCCAGGTGGATGCAGCGGTCGACTAGTTCATCCTGGGTGGGGCCAGCTGTTCGGGCATGAGAGAATTCGGGCGTGGCAGAGACGAGTATCACCGGCTTGTGGTATGAGATCGAGTCGATCGAGCCGCCTGAGCGGATCTCGTTCGTGGAGACAGAGAGAATTCCGCTCCTTCCATCCCCTCACCATCGGGTCTGCCGGACAAGGCAGCCCTATTGGATGGTGGATTGGCACAGGACTTGTGTTCGGCATCCTGGTTGCCCTGCTTGCTCTGGCTCCCCACCTGTGGTGGTATGCGCTCCTCCCCGCAGCCGCTGTGGCCGCGTGGCACCGTATTCGCGGCCGCGCCCGGCGTGTTGAGCGTCGACATCGCGAGGCACTCCTGGCCGAGGCCAGTCGGCGTTATGCAGCCGTCACGTCCGAGGCAGACCAGCTCGGACCTGTGGGATTCGCCGAGCTCAAGGGGCGGCTTCAACGGTCCAAGCATGAGTTCGAGGTCGAGATTGCTGACCAGCAGCGGGAATGGATCGCGAAATTCGACGCGCAGGCCGAAGCTCGGCAGTTGGAGCGTCACCTTGCGACGTCATATATCAGGGACGCCAGGATCCCCGGACTGGGGCCAGCCCGGAAGGTGACCCTTGAGGAGTCTGGGGTCAGGTCGGCGGCAGACGTGCGTCCTGAGAGTATTCAGAACCTACCCGGGTTCGGCGCGGTCCTGACCAAGTTGGTCCTCGCCTGGCGCGAAGTGCACGTGAAGAACTTCCGATTCGATCCGCTGGAGCCGACGACCGCCAAGGCGCGTGCCGACGGTATCGCCGTGTTTGAGGCGCGACGGCTGGCGGTATTGGCGTCGCTCCAGGATGGACGCGACGAGCTGCAGCGCAGGAGCAAGATCCCAGATGACCAGTGGTTCGATATGGCTCAGAGGCTCGCTGCCGCGGCGGAGGAAGTCGAGCAGGCCAAGCTGGATATCCGTGTCCTGTAGCCCAGATGGTTTCGTACGTCCCATTTCGAGAACGGCCAGCCCAGCGGATAGCCTGCTGCCGGAAGTTACCTTCGGATCGGGTGTGGCGGTCTGCTCTCCCGGCCATGACGGAAGCGACCTCGCTGTCGGAAAGTCCTCTCTCGGGTGCGGCCCGAGTGTGTTGATCAGGAGTCAAGAAGCGTGACACGGCTAGCAAAAATCATTGCGGCCTCGGCTGCAGCCGCGGTTGGTTTCACGGGTGTCGCAGTCGGTGTCCAAGCCAGCCCGGTTATCGTTGAACGGGTTGTCGACGGGGACACCATCGAGGTGCGGATTCTCGACAAGACAGTCCGTGTGCGGCTGCTGAACATCGATGCACCGGAAACCAGGGACTCGGGCCAGCCGACGGAATGTCTTGGCCCTGAGGCCTCCGAGTTCCTTGAAAATCGTCTCCCTGTCGGGACTCGGGTCGACCTGCAGTATGACAAAGAGCGCTACGACAAGTACGGCCGTACCCTGGCAGGGGTGTTTGAGTCGGGCAGTCTGGTAAATGCCGAGATCGCGGCGGCAGGTCTCGGAGCACCTCTGCTATTTGAACCGAATGACCGGTTCTATTCGGAGGTGCTGGCGGCGGCCGAGCAGGCTGAGGCCAAACGCGTCGGCGCCTACGCGCCGGAGGTCGACTGCACCTTGCCGTCCCAGATCCGGGCGGCCGCTGCAGCGCTGGTCGCCTCCGACGTGGGCGATGATGGCTGGTCGGAGAACCAACATCTGCTTGCCGTTGGAGCTATCAATGATGACATTCACCGGGCTTCACTTCTGCGGGCCGAACTGGCGAGTGAGGAATCCGCAGGTGAGGCCTCGGTGAATGCCTTCTACTCCGACGACCAACGCCGGGATTGGTTGGCCGAACTGGATGCAGGGATCGCTGCCGGACGAGCGCAGCAAGCGGATCACCAACTGGCCGCGGCGGAGATTCGCGAGGCGGAGCGTATGGCGGCGGAGAAGGCTGAGGCTGAGCGGATCGCGGCGGAGAAGGCTGAGGCTGAGCGGATCGCGGCGGAGAAGGCTGAGGCTGAGCGGATCGCAGCGGAGAAGGCTGAGGCTGAGCGGATCGCAGCGGAGAAGGCTGAGGCTGAGCGGATCGCCAAGGCGAAGGTCAAGCAGACGGTCACAGAGAAGCCGAGCAATGTCAGCAGCGTCTACTACGCGAACTGCACGGCTGCGCGTAAGGCAGGCGCCGCACCAGTACGCAGGGGAGACCCCGGGTATGGCAAGCATCTGGACCGGGACAACGACGGAATCGGCTGCGAGCGGTGAGGGCTTGACGCTGCGGATGAAGTGTTGCGCTCAGCGCGTCTTGGCGGGCCGCGCGGGCGAGCGCCTCAGGCCAGCCCGAGGAACTCCCTGATCGCCGGCAGCTCCCGCTCCGCCTGGGCGCGACCCGCGTCGAAGACCGACCGTAGCCGCGCCACGTTGCGCTCCCCGTTCTCGATGGGCATCTCGTCTGGGAACAGCAGGTAGGCCCTGCCCTCCCGCTCCAGTTCGAGCAACTCGTCGAGGGTCCGGTTGTAGTTGGCCGGCCGCTCGATGAGCGCCGTCGCGATCGCCGGGTAACGCCTGAACAGGGTCCGCAGGGTGAGGGGAGTCTTGACGACGGACTTCCGGTAGCCGCGGGGGCGGGTGAAGACGACGAGGAACTTCTCGTACCCGTCTGCCTGGGCCGCGTCGAGGGCGATGCCGCCACTGGGGCCGAGGGCGCCGTCGACGTAGTCCACGCCGTCGATGGTGGTGATGGGCATGAGCAGCGGCATGGTCGAGCTCGCCCGGACCTTTAGCATCAGCTGCCGCTTCGGGTGCAGCTCGTCGCGGCCCCAGTAGAGCATCTCGCCGTCGGCGGCCCGGAACCCGCCGACGCGGATCGTCGCCGGGTTCGCGCGGAATGCCTCGTAGTCGAGCGGCAGCGCCTGCCCGGGCTCGGAGGTCTGTTCGTAGATCCACTCCGACTGGAACATCCCGCGGCCCCGGACCCAGGTGCCGAAGTTGCCGAGCCGTGGATCCTCGGCGATCTCGACGAAAGACCGGCGGGCGCGCTCGGTGTCGCGCGCCACGTAGTTGACGAGGCAGCTCGAGCCGGCGGAGATGCCGCCGACCCAGTCGCAGTGCACCTCGCCGTCCAGCAGCGCAGTCACTACGCCTGCGGAGAAGGAGCCGCGCATCCCTCCACCCTCGAAGATGAGGGCCGTGTCGGTCACGTTGTTGAGCAGGGGAGTGGGCACGGGCACCATGCTAGAACGAGGTCGACGGCGTCGTCGAAGAGGCCCGGAGCGTCGGCGGGAGCGCATGTTGGTCCGGCTGCCGCTGGCGGATAGACTCGGGCGCGACCATTTACTTCCATCAGGAGTCCACCCGTGCCGAGCACCGTTGAGAAGCTGAGCCCCACCAGGGTCAAGCTCACCGTCGAGATCCCCTTCACCGATCTCCAGCCCTACCTTGACAAGGCCTACAAGGCGATCGCTGAGCAGATCAGCATCCCCGGCTTCCGCAAGGGCAAGGTGCCGGCGGCCGTCATCGATCAGCGCGTCGGACGCGGCGCGGTCCTGCAGGAGGCCATCAATGAGGCCATCCCGCCGGCGTACAACGCGGCCATCAACGAGGCGAAGGTCTACCCGATGGACCAGCCCGAGATTGACGTGACCAAGCTGGAGGACAAGGAGCTCATCGAGTTCACCGCTGAGGTCGACGTCCGTCCCGAGGTCGAGCTGCCCGACTTCTCCACCGTCGAGGCCACCGTCGAGAACGTCGCTGACGTCGACGAGATGGTCGACGAGCGCCTCGAGCTGCTCCGCGAGCGCTTCGCAACCACGAGCGAGGTCGACCGCGCCGCCGCCGAGGGTGACGTGCTGACCATCGATCTCGTCGCCACCCAGGACGGTAACGACCTCGAGGATGCGACCGCTGAAGGCGTCGCGTACAAGGTCGGCCAGGACCGCAACATGCTCGACGGCCTCGACGAGGCTGTCACCGGCCTCAAGGCTGGCGAGTCGAAGTCGTTCACCTCGACGCTGGTCGGCGGCCAGTACCGCGGCCAGGACGCCGACATCGAGGTCACCGTCAAGACGGTCTCGGAGCAGGAGCTCCCCGCCATCGACGACGAGTTCGCCCAGATGATCTCCGAGTTCGACACCGTCGAGGAGATGAAGGACGACCTGCGCAAGGCCGCCGAGGCTCAGGCCAAGGCCGACCAGCTGGCCGAGGCCCGCGACAAGGTCCTCGAGGCCGTCCTCGAGAAGGTCTCCTTCGACCTGCCCGAGGGCGTGCTCGCCCGCGAGCAGGAGGCCCGCCGCGCCGAGATCACCCGCCAGCTCCAGAACGGCGGCATGACCGTCGAGGACTACCTCGAGAACGCCGAGGATGAGGACGCCGAGGACGCCGACCAGTTCTGGGCCGGCATCGACGAGCGCTCCGAGCAGGCCCTCAAGGCCCAGGTCATCCTCGACCTGTTCGCCGACGCCAACACGATCGACGTGTCGCAGCAGGAGCTGACCGAACTCATCTTCCGCAAGGCCCAGCAGAATGGGACCTCGCCCCAGGACGAGATCAACCACATGATGGAGCACAACCACATGCCCGAGTGGATGCAGGAGATCCGCCGCGGCAAGTCGCTCGCTGCCATCTGCGCTGCCGCCACCGTCACCGACGCCGAGGGCAACGCGGTCGACACCGCACTGCCCGTCGAGAACACTGAGGATGACGAGGAGCCGGCCGCCGAGGCCGACGCTGAGTGATTCTCGCCTGAATCGCGACACAGGCCGTCGTCTTCCGAAGTTCGGAAGACGACGGCCCTTGTCGTCCCTCCGGCCGCTAGACTCGGCGCGCCCCCGAGGAGGACCGATGACCAACGATGAGCACGAGCCCACCATCGACAGCGAGCCGGTCGAGCTGACCGACACCGAGGCCCCGGCCGAATCCGAGTTCGCTCAGGATGACGCCGAGGAGTCCGAGGCCCTGCTGGACGAGCCGGTGCCGCCCCACGCACACGAGGAGACCCCGCCGCAGGACGTCGGCGCCGAGGGGACAAGCCGCGCGGGCATGCCCCGCCTCGGTCTCGTCGCCATCATCGTGGCCGCCATCGGTCTCTCGCTGGTCCTCCTGCAGAACCTGTCGGGGACCATCGCCCCGATGTTCCTGGCGCTCAACCTCCTGATCGCGGCCTACCCGATCTTCCCCGGCCTGCGCCGCATCGGCATCCCCAAGCCCATCGCGGCGGTCGTCACGATGCTCGCGGTGTTCGTGGTGTTCGTGCTCGGCATCGGCGCGATCATCTGGTCGGTCACCCAGGTGGTCACTGTGCTGACCGGCTACAGCCAGCAGTTCACCGACATGTACACGGCCGCGGCCGAGTGGCTGGCCGGGTTCGGACTCGACGAGGAGGCCCTTCTCAACGGTCTTAAGTCGATCTCGCCGTCCAACGTCATCGACGTCGCCGGCTCCATCCTCTCGGGCACCTCTGCGGCGACCGCGATCATCGCCGTCGTCGTCGTCGGCATCGTGTTCCTGAGCATGGACATCCCGTCGGTTGACGCCCGCCTCGGCATCACCCATCGCCTGCACCCCGGGCTGACCGACTCGATCTCGGCCGTCGCGAACGGCATCCGCCGCTACTGGGTCGTCACCACGATCTTCGGCCTCATCGTCGCCCTCATCAACGGCGGTGTCATCGTGGCGCTCGGTATCTCGCTGCCCATCGTCTGGGTCGTGCTGACGTTCATCACGAACTACATCCCCAACATCGGCTTCGTCATCGGCCTGGTGCCGCCGGCGCTGCTCGCCCTGGTCGAGAAGGGCCCCACGACGGCGCTGCTGGTGGTCATCCTGTTCAGCGTGGTGAACTTCATTCTCCAGTCGCTCATCCAGCCCAAGTTCACGGGGGACGCGGTCGGTATCACGCCGACGGTCTCCTTCATCTCGCTGCTGGTGTGGGCGTGGGTGTTCGGCGCCCTCGGCGCACTGATCGCCCTGCCCGCGACGCTCACCGTCAAGGCGCTGTTGATCGATCCCGACCCGAGGATGCGCTGGCTCAACGCGTTCATCAGCAACGATCCGGAGACGGCGGAGGTCCGACCTGATCACGCCTGAGGCGAACTTCGCGCGCCTGCCCTTGGGCGTTTGTGGTTTCCCGGTAGGTTAGGTGACGTGACTCAGACCTCATCCGACATCCGCATGGCGGGGCCCGGTGGCCCCGGCTTCGGCTTGACTGACAACGTCTACTCGTCCCTCCTCGCCAACCGGATCATCTTCCTGGGCTCCGAGGTCAAGGACGAGAACGCGAACGCCATCTGTGCGCAGATGCTGCTGCTCAACGCCGAGGATCCGCACAAGGACATCTACCTCTACATCAACTCGCCCGGTGGCTCCGTCGACTCCGGCATGGCGATCTTCGACACCATGCAGTGGATCAGCAACGACGTCGCCACCGTCGCCATGGGCCTGGCCGCCTCGATGGGCCAGTTCCTGCTGTCGGCGGGCACCCCCGGCAAGCGCTTCGCGCTGCCCCACAGCCGCATCATGATGCACCAGCCCTCGGGCGGCCTCGGTGGCACGGCCTCCGACATTCGCATCCAGGCCGAGCAGTCGCTCCACATCAAGCGCACAATGGCCGGCCTGATCGCTGAGCACACGGGCCAGACGGTCGAGCAGATCGAGGCCGACTCGGACCGTGACCGCTGGTTCACCGCCGAGCAGGCCCTCGAGTACGGCTTCATCGACCACGTCTACGAGCGTGCGTCCCAGATCAAGTCGGAGGCTCCGAACCAGTGATGACGACGAACTTCATCCCCCAGGGGATCGCGCCGCAGGGAGCGGACATGAGCTACTACATCCCGCAGTGGGAAGAGCGCACCAGCTACGGTGTGCGCCGCGTCGATCCGTACACGAAGCTGTTCGAGGACCGGATCATCTTCCTCGGCACCCCCATCAACGACGACGTCGCCAACGCCGTCATGGCGCAGCTGCTGTGCCTCCAGTCGATGGACGCCGAGCGGCAGATCTCCATCTACATCAACTCGCCCGGCGGCTCCTTCACGGCGCTGACGGCGATCTACGACACGATGCGCTACATCAAGCCGGACATCCAGACGGTGTGCCTGGGGCAGGCGGCGTCGGCGGCAGCCGTCATCCTGGCTGCGGGCACGAAGGGGAAGCGTCTCGCTCTTCCCAACTCGCGGATCCTGATCCACCAGCCGGCCACCGAGGGTGGCTACGGTCAGTCCTCCGACCTGGAGATCCAGGCGCGGGAGATCCTGCGGATCCGGTCTCTGATGGAGACCATGCTGGCGGCAGACACCGGCCAGGACATCGAGAAGGTCAGCCGCGACATCGAGCGTGACAAGTACCTGACGGCCCAGGAGGCGGTCGAGTACGGCATCGTCGACGACATCCTTCCTTCGCTGAAGGATCCCTCCTGATCCAGGAGTGACGGCGCCGTCGCCCACCGGACACGGTGGCGGCGGCGCCTCCTTTTCCACAGGCACATAACCGTTCCGCGGGCCTCCGCCGGTCCGCACCGGGGGACGGGTAATGTTGGGCGAAATCGACAAACCAGTGAGGGGGTGGACGGCGTGGCGCACATCAGCGAGAGCGGCGACCTGTTCAAGTGCAACTTCTGCGGAAAAAGTCAGAAGCAGGTCAAGAAGCTCATTGCCGGGCCCGGCGTCTACATCTGCGACGAGTGCATCGGCCTCTGTAACGAGATCATCGAGGAAGAGTTCCCCGAGCGGTCCGATACCGGCCTCGTCGAGGAACTGCCCAAGCCCCGCGAGATCCGTGACTTCCTCGACTCGTACGTCATCGGCCAGTCCGCCGCGAAGAAGACGCTGGCGGTCGCCGTCTACAACCACTACAAGCGGATCCAGGGGCAGGAGCCCCAGGGCAGGCGCGCCGAGAACGACGACGTCGAGGTGGGCAAGTCCAACATCCTGATGATCGGCCCCACCGGGTGCGGCAAGACGTACCTCGCGCAGACGCTGGCGAAGATGCTCAACGTTCCGTTCGCGATGGCCGATGCGACCGCCCTGACCGAAGCGGGCTACGTCGGCGAGGACGTCGAGAACATCCTGCTCAAGCTCATCCAGGCCGCCGACTTCGACATCGCCAAGGCCGAGACCGGCATCATCTACATCGACGAGATCGACAAGGTGGCCCGCAAGTCGGAGAATCCGTCGATCACCCGCGACGTGTCCGGCGAGGGCGTTCAGCAGGCGCTGCTGAAGATCCTCGAGGGCACCGTCGCCTCCGTCCCGCCGCAGGGCGGCCGCAAGCATCCCCACCAGGACTTCCTGCAGATCGACACCACCAAGGTGCTGTTCATCGTCGGCGGCGCGTTCGCCGGACTCGAGGACATCATCAACCAGCGCGTCGGGAAGCGTCCCCTCGGCTTCAGCAGCAGCTCGGAGACGAGGCAGCCCTCCGCCGATCCGTACTCGATGGTCCGGCCCGAGGACCTGCACAAGTTCGGCCTGATCCCGAGTTCATCGGTCGTCTGCCGATGCTGGCCACGGTCTCGCCGCTGGATCACGACGCCCTCACGCGGATCCTCGTCGAGCCGCGCAACGCGTTGACCCGCCAGTTCCAGAAGCTCTTCGAGCTCGACGGCGTCCAGCTCGAGTTCGAGGAGGCCGCCGTCGAGGCGATCGCCGACCTCGCCCTCGAACGGGGCACGGGAGCCCGCGGCCTGCGGGCCATCCTGGAGGAGCTGCTGCTCGACGTCATGTTCGATGTGCCGTCGGACGACGACGTGGCGCAGGTCGTCGTGACCCGCGAGGCGGTGCTCGGCGAGGCCGAGGCCGTGCGCGTTCCCCGGGCCCAGCTGGCCCGCCGCGAACTGTCGGCCTGACGGGCGCAGCCCCGTTCGGGGCCCGCTCCGTGAGACCCCGCAGCGACGTGCAGGGCCCAGTCACACGCAGCTATCCTCGTCCCCATGACCTACTGCCGGTACCCGCACATCTTCCGTGACGACGTGGTTTTCGTGGCCGACGACGATGTGTGGCTCGGTTCGGTGCTCGGGGGGCGGGCGTCCCGCGTGACGGCGGGTGAGGTCACCCCCATGAACCCGCGCTTCTCACCGGGAGGCGGTCGCATCGCCTACACCGCCACCACCAACGGCGGCTGGGACGCCTACGTGGCGGACCTCGACGGAGGGTCGCGTCGCCTCACCTGGCTCAGCGCACGCCGCATGCTCGTCAGCGGCTGGCTCGACGACGAGACGATCCTGCTGAGCTCCGCGCACGCCGCGATCCACGGCGTCGACGCCTCCATGTACTCCCTGTCCCTCGACGGGAAACTCACCCGGCTGCCGTGGGGCGCCGCGACATCGGCGGCCGTGCACCGGTCGGGCCGGGTCGTCGTCGCCACCTCCAACTTCCGTGACCCGTCCGGCTGGAAGCGCTACCGCGGCGGCATGGCGGCCCGCCTGTACACGTCGCCGGACGGAACCTCCGACTGGAAGCGGATCCTCCCCGACGAGACCGCAGGCCTGTTCTCGCCGACGTGGGTGGGGGAGCGGATCGTCTTCACCTCCGACCTGGGCGACGACCCGCAGGCCCAGGCGCAGGTGTGGTCGGTCAACGCATCGGGCCGGGACCTCCGCAGGCACACGGCCCACGGCCCGGCCGACGGCTACGTCCGTGACGCCACCAGCGACGGCAAGGTCGTCGTCTACCACGCCCGCGGCGACCTGTACCAGCTCGCCAGCCTGAAGGCGGAGCCGCAGAAGCTGGACATCTACGTTCCCGTCGGTAGGCCGCGGCCGGTGCCGGTCGCCCCGAACGAGCACCTCGAGCAGATCGTGCCCGACCAGGGCGGCGACGGGTCGCTGCTGGAGTGGCGCGGCGCTGCCTACTTCCTCACCCACCGGGGCGGCCCCGCCCGCGCCCTCGCTGACACCGCCGGGGTGCGGGTCCGCGAGCCGCGGTTCCTGGATGACAAGGGGCGCGTCGTCTGGGTCAGCGACGTGGCCGGCGAGGACTGCCTCGAGATCCGGCAGGTCGACGGCGGCGACAAGACTCCCCGCCGCATCGCGACCGGACGGCTCGGCCGCGTCCTCGCGCTGCAGCCCAGCCCGACCGGCGCCAAGATCGCCGTCGGCAGCCACGACGGCACCCTCTCGCTCGTCGACGTGGCCCGCGGCTCCGTGAAGAAGATCGGCCGGTCCCCGGGCGGCGAGCCCTCCGGCTTCGCCTGGTCGCCGGACGGTCGCTACATCGTGTGGCGCAGCGCCCTCGCCCACGAGGGTGCCCTCGGCCAGCTCGTCGGCTACGACGTCACAGGGGAGCAGGCGTTCACTTTGACCAAGGGCCAGTTCAACGACTTCTCCCCGACGTTCACCCCCGACGGCAAGCACCTGTGCTTCCTCTCGAGCCGCACCATCGACCCCACCTACGACGAGCTCGCGTTCGACCTCTCGTTCACCAACTCGGTGCGGCCCTGGCTCGTGCCGCTCAGCGCCGCCGAGCCAGCGCCGTTCGGTCCGGCCGCGGACGGCTGGCCCATCAGCGAACCCGCGGACAAGGACGACGACAAGGCCACGGACGACAAGCCCGCGGAGGGCGAGGCCGCAGGGGGAGAGGCCAAGGAGGTCGAGCCCGGCATCGAGTTCGACGTCGAGGGCTTCGAGGACCGCATGGTCGCCTTCCCGGTCCCGTCTGGGCGCTACGGCTCCCTGGCCGCGACCAAGGAAGGGCTCATCTGGCGCTCGTACAAGTCGATCGGCGAGCTGGGCGCCGGCCGCGCCGGTGTCGACGGCGAGGTGAAGGACTCCATCGAGCACTTCTCGTTCCGGACCCGCAAGCTCACCGTGCTGGTCGACGCCGCCGACGGCGCCGCCGTCTCGGGAGACGGCGAACGCATGGTCGTGCGCAACGGTGACGAGGTGTGGGTGCAGTCGGCCGACCAGCCTGCCGACGACGATGACGCCAAGGTGCACGTCGACCTGTCGCGGCTGCGTCGCGAGGTCGATCCGGTCGCCGAGTGGCGGCAGATGTTCGAGGAGAACGCGCGGCTCATGCGCGACCACTACTGGCGCGACGACTTCGACGGCACGGACTGGGACGCCGCCGTCGCCCGCTACCGGCCCCTGCTGGGCGAGATCACGACGCACTCCGACCTCGTCGACGTGCTCTGGGAGACCGTCGGCGAGCTGAACACATCGCACGCGTACGTGTCGGCGCCTCCGCTGCTCGACGACGCGCCGCGCGTGGGCTTCCTGGGCGCCGAGTACGCGCGCAACGCCAAGGGGGAGGTGGTCGTGCGCCGCGTCCTCCCCGGCGAGAGCTCCGATCCGAACGCCAGGTCGCCGCTGCGGGCCGCAGGCGTCGCCGTCGAGGCCGGTGACGTCATCGTCGCCGTCGACGGTCGTCCGACGAACGAGGCCCCGACCTCGGCGCGCTCCTGCTCGGCGCGGCCGACAAGGTCGTGGAGCTGACGGTGGCGCGCGGCCGGCAGAAGCGTCGCGTCGCGGTCGTCCCGACGGCGAACGAGGCGCCGATGCGCTACCACGAGTGGGTCGCCGGTCGGGTCGCGTACGTGGCCGAGCACGGGGGAGGCCGTCTCGGCTATGTGCACGTGCCCGACATGGTCGCCAGCGGCTGGGCCGAGTTCCAGCGGCTGATCGACGCCGCCATGCGGCACGAGGGGGTCGTCGTCGACGTCCGCTTCAACGGCGGCGGTCACACCTCCGAACTCATCCTGGAGCGCATCGCGCGCAGAGCCATCGGCTGGGCAGGCGCGAGGCACCTGGATCAGCCGGGCACCTACCCGCAGCAGGCCCGCCGCGGCCCGGTCGTCTTCGTCACCAATCCCTACGCAGGCTCCGACGGTGACATCGTGACCGCCGCGGCCCAGAACATGGGGCTCGGTCCCGTGGTGGGGGAGCGCAGCTGGGGCGGTGTCGTCGGCATCGACGGACGTTTCACGCTGGTCGACGGCACCGAGGTGACGCAGCCGCGGTACTGGATCTCGTTCGAGAAGCAGGGGTTTGGGATCGAGAACCACGGCGTCGACCCGGACGTCGTCGTCGAGGTGGGCCCGGCTGAGTGGGAGTCCGCCCGCGACGTCCAGCTGGACAAGGCGATCGAGCTCGCTCTGGCTGCCCTGGCGGAGAGCCCGGCATCCGTGGCGCCGTCGTTCGCGGCGCCCCGCTTCGGGACCCGCTGACTTCGGCTCAGCGTCCGGCCGCTGCAACGCGTGAGGCCCCCGGCAGCTGCCGGGGGCCTCTCACGCTCGTCAGGTCAGACCGTCTCGGCCAGCACGACCTCGACGGACAGCGGCTCCTCGGCCGTCGTCCAGACGACCTCGCCCACGATGCGGCCGACGGCTCGCAGGTCTGCCTCGATGCCGCGGAGACGCTCCACGACGGCGGCGGGGCCGGTGAAGACGGCGCGGGCCACCTCGGCCTTCATCGAGACCTTGGCGTTGGACTTGGCGCCGCGGATCGCGATCAGGGCCTGGGCCACGTCGGCCAGCAGCTCGGCGTCGCCGCCGGCTCCCAGCTCATCGGCGGTCGGCCACGAGGCCAGGTGCACGGACGAGTCGTTGGTCCAGCGCCAGACCTCCTCCGTCACGAACGGCAGGAACGGCGCGAACAGGCGCAGCTGCACGCCGAGCCCGATGGCCAGCGCTGCCTGCGCGGAGGCCTGAGCCGCGGGCTCGCCGCCGTAGGCACGCTCCTTGACCAGCTCGAGGTAGTCGTCGCAGAACGCCCAGAAGAAGCCCTCCGCCGCTTCCAGCGCGCCGGTGTACTCGAACTCGTCGAATGCCGCGGTCGCGGAGCGGACCACGTCGGCGAGCGCCGTCAGCATCGCGCGGTCCACCGGGTCGGTCACCTGGTCGAGCGTGCCGGGGGCCTCAGCCAGCGACAGCACGAACTTGCCCGCGTTGAGGATCTTCATCGCGAGACGGCGGCCCACCTTCATCTGGGTCTCGTCGAACGGCGAGTCCATGCCGGGGCGGGCCATGGCCGCGCGCCAGCGGACGGCGTCGGAGCCGAAGCGGTCGAGGATGTCCGTGGGCACCACCACGTTGCCCTTCGACTTGGACATCTTCTTCCGGTCGGGATCCATCACGAAGCCGGAGACCGTCGCGCGTGCCCAGGGCAGCGAGTCGTTCTCGAAGTTGGCGCGGACGATGCGGCTGAACAGCCAGGTGCGGATGATGTCGTGCGCCTGCGGAGCCATGTCCATGGGGAACGTGAGCCCGAACAGCTCGTCGTCACGACCCCAGCCGCACGCGATGTGGGGGGTGAGAGACGACGTCGCCCACGTGTCCATGACGTCAGGATCGGCCATGAAGCCGCCGGGAACGTCGCGCTGATCGTCGCGGTAGCCAGCGGGCGTCTCCGTCATGGGATCGACCGGCAGGGAGGCCTCGTCGGCCATGATCGGGTGGTCGTAGTCGGGCTCGCCATCGGCGTCGAGCGGGTACCACACCGGGAACGGCACACCGAAGAACCGCTGGCGCGAGATGAGCCAGTCGCCGTTCAGACCACCCACCCAGTTCTCGTAGCGGTAACGCATGTGCTCGGGTGTCCAGGCCAGCTCGTTGCCGCGGGCGAGCAGCCTGGCCTTGAGGTCGTCGTCGCGGCCGCCGTTGTGGATGTACCACTGGCGGGTGGCGACGATCTCGAGCGGCTTGTCGCCCTTCTCGAAGAAGTTCGCCATGCGGGTGGTCGCCTTGGGGTCGCCGTCCAGGTCGCCGCTCTCGCGCAGCGCCGCGACGGTGGCCTCGCGGGCGGAGAAGGTGGTCTTGCCTGCCAGCGGCGCGTAGGCCTCGGCGTTGACGATCCACTCGGGCGTCTCGGCCTGCAGGCGGCCGTCGCGGCCGATCACCGTGCGGGTCGGGAGGTTCAGCTCGCGCCACCACTGCACGTCGGTCAGGTCGCCGAACGTGCAGCACATCGCGATGCCCGCACCCTTGTCCATCTCGGCTGCCGGGTGCGCCAGCACGGGCACCTCGACGCCGAAGATGGGGGAGGTCACGGTGGTGCCGAACAGGGGCTGGTAGCGCTCGTCGTCGGGATGCGCGATCAGCGCGCACACGCTCACGAGCAGTTCGGGGCGCGTGGTCTCGATGTAGACCTTCTCGCCGTCGGGACGGTGGAACGCTACGCGGTGGTAGGCACCGGGGTATTCGCGGGCCTCGAGTTCGGCCTGCGCGACGGCGGTCTGGAAGGTCACGTCCCACAGCGTGGGGGCGTAGCTGAGGTACGCCTCGCCCCGGGCGTGGTTGTGGAGGAAGGCGCGCTGCGCCACGGTCTGCGACTCACCCGAGATCGTGCTGTAGAGCGTGTCCCAGTCGACCGAGAGGCCGAGCTGACGCCACAGGTCCTCGAACGCCTGCTCGTCGACGGCCGTCAGCTCGAGACACAGCTCGACAAAGTTGCGGCGGCTGATCGGCACCTGCCGCTTCGGGTCGGGCTTGGCCGGGGGCTGGAAGTCGGGATCGTAGGGCAGCGACGGATCGCACCGGACGCCGTAGAAGTTCTGCACGCGGCGCTCGGTGGGCAGGCCGTTGTCGTCCCAGCCCATCGGGTAGAACACCTGCTTGCCGCGCATCCGCTGGTAGCGGGCGACGGTGTCAGTGTGCGTGTAGCTGAACACGTGCCCGACATGCAGCGAGCCGGACACCGTCGGCGGAGGGGTGTCGATGCTGAACACCTCTGCGCGGGTGGCCGGCCGGCGGAAGGCGTAGACGCCCTCCTCAGCCCATACCGACCCCCACTTGGCCTCCAGGCCTTCGAGGACGGGCTTTTCGGGCAGGCTGCGCTTGGGCGCGGTGGCGTCGGTCATGGGCCCGATCATAGTTGGCAATGCCGAGGGCCCAGGAATCGACGGGGGCGCCGGCTACTGCTGGGCGGCGAGCTCCTCGACCGCGGCCAGGAAGCCGTCTGCGTCGGTCGGGATGGTGCCGCTGGTGATCGGCAGCTTCTCGTCGCCGACGAGATACGTCGGGGTGCCGCTGATCTGGTCGGCGAAGAACCTGTCGTTGGCGGCTTCGATCCAGTCCGTGAAGGCGCCGGTGTCGTAGAGCTCCTGGAACTTCTTCAGGTCATCGCCCTCGATGCCGGCGGCGCGCGCGAACCTGTCACGGAGCTCTGACTCGGGGAAGCCGACGGCCTCGGCTGCCTGGTCGGCGTAGAGGGCGGCGTGGTACTCGTCGAACTTGCCGACGCCCGCTGCCGCAGCCGCGGCCATGGCCGCCTTGCGCGAGGGGCCGTTGGTGCGCTGGCCGTCCAGGAAGAAGGTGGTGCGGATCTCGGCGGTCATCTTGCCGTCGGCCACGAGCTGCTTCACGGTCTGACCGTAGGTCTGCTCAGCCAGGCCGCAGTACGGGCAGAGGTAGTCCTCCCAGATGACCAGGTGCGGCAGGTCGTCGGACGGCTGCTTGCCCTGGATCAGGACGCCGTAGCCGTCGGTCCCAGCGGCCGGCGTCTGCTGGTCGGCCGTCACGCCCTTCGGGTTGGTGAGCGCCTGGACCGCGACGACCGCGATGACCACGACCGCGACGATGGCGAGCACGACGATGCTGCCGATGGTGATGCGCCTGGCCTTCTTGTTGCGCTCATCCATCTCCTGCTGGCGGTGCAGTGCGGCCCGCTTGCTCATGTTCGAGTTGTTTGCCATCGAGGTCTACTCCCGCAGTGTCGTGGTGGCCGGTCCTGACCGCCAGTCGTATTCGCGGACATGCTACCCGCCGACACGAAACGCCCCATGCCGGAACGGCCTGTGTCCACGAGGAACACGCAGGGTCTCGGCGACGCCCACTACGCTGGGCACCACCATGACACATGCATCTCACGCAGAGTTGACCGCGGCCCTGACGTCCCGCTGGCCCGAGCACCGCGTCGCCCCCAGCCTGGGCCGCATCGCGGCCCTGATGGACCTCGTCGGCGATCCGCAGCGGGCCATGCCCGTCATCCAGGTGGCGGGCACCAACGGCAAGGGCAGCACCGCGATCATGATCGACGCGCTGCTGCGGGCGGCCGGGCTGCGCGTCGGTCGTTTCGCCAGCCCGCATCTGAGCGATGTCCGCGAGCGCATCGTCATCGACGGCGAGCCCATCAGCGAGGAACGGTTCGCCGAGGTGTGGGCCGACCTCGAGCCGTACGTGGCGATGGTCGATGAGCAGCAGATCGACGGCGTCGCCATGACCTTCTTCGAGGTCATCACCGGCATGGCGTACGCCGCCTTCGCCGACGCCCCCGTCGACGTCGCCGTCATGGAGGTCGGGCTCGGGGGCCGCTGGGACGCCACGAGCGTCGCCGACGCCTCCGTCGCCGTCGTGACCCCCATCGGGCTCGACCACACCCACATCCTCGGCGACACCATCGCCCAGATCGCGGGCGAGAAGGCCGGCATCATTAAGGAGGGCGGCACCGCGGTGCTCGCGGGCCAGGACCCGGCCGCGGCCAAGGTGCTGCTGGAGCGGGCGGTCGAGGTGGGTGCCCCCATCAGGGCCGAGGGCCCCGACTTCGGCCTGCTGGATCGCAGCCTCGCCATCGGCGGCCAGCTGCTGCGCATCGAGACCGCAGGAGGGCCCGTCGGCGACGTGTTCCTGCCCCTCTTCGGCGAACACATGGCGCGCAACGTCGCTCTCGCCGTCGCCGCCGTCGAGGCCTTCCTGGGGTCGAAGCCGCTGAACCCGGAGATCGTCGTCGAGGGGATCGGTGCGGTCGAGGCCCCCGCGCGACTCGAACTCGTGCGCCCGGCGCCGGCGATCGTCGTCGACACGGCGCACAACCCGCAGGCCGCGCGCGTCACCATCGATGCGATGGCGGAGAGCTTCGACTTCACGAACCTCGTCGGCGTGGTGGCGATGATGCAGGACAAGGACGCCGAAGCGGTGCTCGAGATCTTCGCGGAGAAGATGGACCAGGTCGTCATCACGAAGGTGTCCTCCAGCCCGCGGGCCCGTGCGGTCGACGACCTTGCCGACCTCGCCGAGACGGTGTGGGCGACCCACCAGGTCCACCGCGCGCCGACCATGGCCGAGGCCCTCGAACTGGCCGTGATGCTGGCCGACACCTCCGACGGGCAGACGGGGGTGCTCGTGGCCGGCTCCGTCATCGCGGCGGGCGAGGCCCGCGACCTGCTCGCCACCCGGGAGGACCTGTGACGCTGTCGCCGACCAACCCGATGCGTCCGGCCGCGATGTCGGTGCTCATCTTCGAGATCCTGGTGATCTGGCTCGCGTTCATCGGCATGCTCCAGGTCGAGAGCATCCACCTGGGGATCGCTGCTGCCGCGTGCGGGGTCGTCACCGTCCTCTGCCTCGCAGCCACGGCAGGTCTGCGGAGAGGCTGGGGGTACCTGGTCGGGTGGGTGGCGCAGGTGGCTATCATCGCCCTGGGTCTGCTGACCCCGTGGATGTATGCGATGGGCATCATCTTCGCGCTCATCTGGGTCACCTGCGTGGTGCTCGGACGACGCATCGAGAAACATCAACAAGGAGGAGTTGCGTAATGGAGCGCACCTTCGTCATCGTCAAGCCGGACGCCGTCGCGGACGGCCATGTCGGAGCCATTCTGGAACGCTACGAGGCGGCCCAGCTCACCATCGAGGCCATGGAACTGCGCGAGATCACCGGAGATTTCGCGGACCGCCACTACGCGAGCCACGTCGGGAAGGACTACTACCCGGATCTCAGGGAGTTCATGACCGAGGGGCCGTTGGTCGCGCTCGTGCTGAGCGGCGACGATGCCGTCGCCCGGGTCCGGAAGCTCAACGGGGCGACCGACCCTGCCAAGGCGGAGAGCGGCACGATCCGTGCGGAGTTCGCGTCGACGCTGCGACGTAACGCGGTGCACGCCTCCGACTCGCCGGAGACGGCGGCCAGCGAGGTCTCCCTCTGGTTCCCGAACGCCTGATGCCATGACCAGCCAGGTTCCACCCCCGCGGCCCGACGGGAGCCCCCCGCCGGGTCCGGGAGCGGTGCCTGTGCCGCCGCAGTGGGCCCCGCCGCAGCCGCAGTGGACGCCCGCCCCGGCGTCGCCTCTGCCGACGACACCGACGGCGTATCACCACTTCTTCCGGGCTCCCGGCATCGCCCCCTGGCGGCCGATCGTCGCGCTGGGGCAGGGGCCGCCCTGTTCCTCGTGGTGACCACCGTCGTGCCCATGCTGGGGCTCCTGGTCGACGTCCAGGTGGGTGGTGGCTCGCTGGGCGGATACCTGGACGACATCGTCGACGGCGTCCTGCCGCGCTGGATGACGGCGTTCGCGTTCGTGTCGATCGCGCTGATGCTGCCGTTGTGCGCGGTTCTGGCGCGCATCGTCGGGCAGCCGTTCGGCTACCTCAGCTCGGTGACGGGCCGCTTCCGGTGGGGGTTCTTCTGGCGAATGATGGCCGTCGCGGTCGTCGCGTTCGGCATCCTCACCGCCGTCAACCTCGCGATCTCACCGCAGCCGCCGCTGGAGGTGCTGAGCGACTCGTGGCCGATGCTTGTCGTCCTGCTCGTCGCCATCCCGTTCCAGGCCGCAGCGGAGGAGTACATGCTCCGCGGGCTCGTGTTCCGCGCCGTCGGCTCCTGGCTGCCGGACCCGCGGGCCGGGCTCGCCGTCGGGGCGCTGGTGTCGTCGCTGCTGTTCGCCGTGCTGCACGGCGCGTCGGATCCGTGGTTGAACGCCTTCTACTTCGGCATGGCGCTGCTGTGCTGCTACGCGACGTGGCGTACAGGCGGGCTGGAGGTCGCCGTGGCGGTCCACGTGGTCAACAACCTCATCGCCGCCTCGTTCCTGCCGTTCATGCCGACCCCCGACGTCTTCGACCGTGAGGCTGGCGTCGGCGACCCGACCGTCCTGCTGCAGCTGCTCGCCGTCGGCGCCGTCGTGGCCGCGGGCAGCCTGTGGGCGGCACGGGGGCGCGTCGCCGCGCTGGGGCCGACCGCCACGCGGGCTGCCGTTCAGCCCTAGGGAATCCCGCGCACCCCGGTTATCCTTGTCGGCGCTATGACTACCACGCCAGCGCCCGTCCAGCACTCGGTCTTTCAGCGACTCGAGCCGCTGCTCGCCCAGGTGAGCAAGCCCATCCAGTACGTGGGCGGTGAACACAACTCGGTCGTCAAGGACTGGGACGACGTCGCCGTCCGTTGGTGCCTGTCGTATCCGGACGCCTACGAGGTGGGCCAGCCCAACCAGGGTGTCGCGATCCTCTACGAGATCCTCAATGAGCGCGACTGGATCCTCGCCGAGCGCACCTACTCCATCTGGCCCGATCTGGAGAACCTGCTGCGGGCCAACGGCATCCCGCAGTTCACTCTCGACGGCCACCGGCCGGTCGGCCTGTTCGACGTGCTGGGCGTGTCGTTCTCCACCGAGCTCGGCTACACGAACCTCCTGAACCTCATCGACCTGTCCGGCCTGACGCTCCACGCCGTCGACCGCGGCGAGGACGAACCCATCGTGGTCGCCGGCGGACATGCCGCCTTCAACCCGGAGCCGATCGCCGACTTCATCGACGTGGCGGTCCTCGGCGACGGCGAGGAGGCGAGCCTCCTGATCTCCGACATCGTGCGCGAGTGGAAGGAGGACGGGCGCGAGGGAGGCCGCGACGGCCTTCTGCTGCGCCTGTCGCTCACCGGCGCCTTCTACGTGCCGAAGTTCTACGACGTCGACTACCTCGACGACGGCCGCATCCAGCGCATCGCGCCGAACCGGCCGGGGGTCCCGCACCAGGTGCGCAAGCACACGCTGATGGACCTGGACGAGTGGCCGTACCCGAAGCATCCGATCGTGCCGATGGCCGAGACGGTCCACGAGCGGTACTCGGTGGAGATCTTCCGTGGCTGCACCCGTGGCTGCCGCTTCTGCCAGGCCGGAATGATCACGCGCCCCGTCCGGGAGCGCAACATCGAGACCATCGGCGCGATGGTCCAGAGCGGCCTGAAGGCCACCGGGCTGGAGGAGATCGGCCTGCTGTCGCTGTCGTCGGCCGACCACTCCGAGATCGCCGAGGTCACCCGCCAGCTCGCCGACCGCTACGAGGGCACCAACGTGTCGCTGTCGCTGCCGTCGACCCGCGTCGACGCGTTCAACATCGATCTGGCCAACGAGCTCAGCCGCAACGGTCGTCGCTCCGGCCTGACGTTCGCCCCCGAGGGCGGCTCTGAGCGGATGCGTCAGGTCATCAACAAGATGGTGACCGAGGACGACCTCATCAACACCGTCGCGGCCGCGTTCTCCTCCGGCTGGCGGCAGGTGAAGCTGTACTTCATGTGCGGCCTGCCGACGGAGACCGACGAGGACGTGCTCGCCATCGCGACGCTCGCCACGCGGGTGATCGAGACCGGCCGCAAGGCGGCGGGCACGCGCGACATCCGCTGCACCGTCTCCATCGGCGGCTTCGTGCCCAAGCCGCACACGCCGTTCCAGTGGGCCGCCCAGGCCGATGCCGAGACGATCGACCGTCGACTGATGCTGCTGAAGGACGCCATCCGCGAGGACCGCAACTACGGCAAGGCGATCGGCCTGCGCTACCACGACGGCAAGCCCGGCATCATCGAAGGCCTCCTGTCACGCGGCGACCGCCGTGTCGGCCGCGTCATCGAGCGCGTCTGGCGTGAGGGTGGGAAGTTCGACGGCTGGAGCGAGCACTTCTCCTACGAGCGGTGGACGGCGGCCGCCGCCGAGGAACTGGCCGCGTTCGGCGTCGACCTCGACTGGTTCACCACCCGCGAGCGCGGCTACGAGGAGGTCCTGCCCTGGGACCACCTCGACGCGGGCCTCGACCGCGACTGGCTGTGGGAGGACTGGCAGGATGCCCTCGACGAGCGTGAGGTGGAGGACTGCCGCTGGACCCCGTGCTACGACTGCGGCGTGTGCCCGCAGATGGACACCGAGATCCAGATCGGCCCCACGGGCCGGGTGCTGCTGCCATTGACGGTCGTGGGGCCCGACCTCGCCTGAGGTCAGGGGCTGGTCAGCAGCGGCTCGCCGCTCATCAGGAAGTTCAGTGGCGCTCCGACGGAGCGTCCCTCCGCCGGGCTGAGGGTGACGGTGGCGACGTTCCCGTCGACGGCGACGCCGTCGACCAGGACGAACTCCGAGACTGTCGCGCCGGTCAGCAGCGTCGTGTCCCGCCACAGTGCCTCGAGCTGTCCGGCATCGGGGGCGGCCGCGAACCGGTAGACGACGTACACCTTCCCGGCGGACCAGCCGAGCCCGATCGTGTCGAAGGCGGTCTCCGGCATGCCCGGTGACGCGGCTGCGGTGCGCGGCGCGGTCAGCAACGCCGAGACGACGCCGACCCGGTCCAGGGCACCCGCGACATCGGCGAGGGCCTCGTCGTCGGCGAGGGTGCCCGCCCCGTCGAGCCACTCCCGCAGCGTCGGCGTCTGCGACGACATGGCCACGGCACCGCCGTCCTCGGCGAAGCGTGTCGGCCGCCGCACCTGGCTCAGCGCGTCCTCGGCAGTGAAGTCCGGCACCCCGTCCTCGCCGTCGATGTCGGTGTAGATGCCCCCGTCCAGGGGAATCAGGCTGCCGGCGAGGGCGCCGTCGCCGAGCCCGTCGAAGACGGTGAACGAGGAGGGCGGGGCGCCGATGTGGGCGAAGCTCGTCGCCTGTCCCAGGTGGAACCCGGTGATGGTGGCGAAGTCTGCGGGATGGAGGCGGGCGACGTCGTCGGGTACGGGGATCAGGACGGCGGCGCCCTCGGGGGAGGCGGCCTCACCTCTGGTGAGGGCGGGCAGCCAGCCGGCGACTGCCTCGGCGCTGTCGCCCTGCTCCGCGCCAGCCTGCTCGAGCGCCGCAGCCAGGTCGGCCATGGTGATGACGTAGTCGTCCGCCGTCGTGCCGGCGGGCAGCTGGGCCAGGGCCGAGGCGACCGTCCAGCCGCCGGGGGAGTCCTGGGCGCCGCAGCCGGACAGGAGCAGGGCTGCGGCGACGAGCGTGGCGGCTGTGCGGTGGTGCATCGGGACCTCCTCAGGGGGAAGGCCGCAGGCTAGCAACCGGAGGGCTCAGCCCCGGTCGTCGACCTCGTCCTCTGCGGGGGCGTCCGACATGGTGTCGGCGTCCTCTGCCGTCTCACCCTCGGGGGTCCACCCGTCCGCGTAGGTGCCGGTCGCATAGTCGTAGTCGACGGGGTCGCCCTCCTCATCGGTCCGCTGGTACCAGTCGGTGACCTCGGCGTCGTGCGAGTCGAAGTCGGCTCCTGCACCCTCACCCTCCGGCGCCTCCTGGATGGAGAGGCTGAAGTTGTCGCCGTACTGGTCCACGCCCTTCATGACGGCCTCCTTGAGCGCCGACATGGCGAAGCGACGGCGGATCACCGCAGGATCGGAGTTCAGGTCCTTGGCGAACGACAGCATCATCGCGACGAGGATCAGCGTGAACGGGATGGCGGTGACGATGATCATGTTCTGCAGGCCGTTGAGGGCGTCGCCGCCGCCGACGAGCAGCATCACCACGGCGATGCCCATCATCGCGAGGCCCCAGAAGATGGTGACCGGCTTCGACGGATCCGACTTGCCCCGCTGCGACAGGGTGCCCATCACGACGGAGGCCGAGTCGGCGGACGTGATGAAGAAGATGGCGATGATCACCATGCCGAGCACGGGGGTGATCTGGCTCAGGGGCAGTGTGCCGAGCACGTGGAAGAACATCTCCTCCGCCGGTCCATCGGCCGAGATCCCGTCGCCCTGCTGCCGGAGCCAGATGCTGGTTCCACCCAGCACCCCGAACGTGAGGATGCACACCAACGTCGGCATGGTGATCACGTAGATGACGAACTCGCGGAGCGTCCGGCCGCGGGAGATCCTGGCGAGGAAGATGCCGACGAAGGGGGACCAGGAGATCCACCACGCCCAGTAGAACACCGTCCACGACCCGACGAACGCGGCGGCCTCGCTGCCGTGCGCCGGCCCGAGGCCCAGCATGCCGAAGAAGTTCTGGGCGTAGTCCATGATGGCGGCAGGCCAGAGGTTCAGGATGAACAGCGTCGGGCCGGCAACGAAGATGAACACCGTCAGCGACAGCGCCAACACCATGTTGATGTTGGAGAGCCAACGGATGCCGCGCCCGATGCCCGAGACGGCGGACGCGATGAAGCATGCGGTGAGGATTGCGATGATGGCGATCAGCGCCGCGTTGGGCAGCTCGCCGATGCCCGCGACGATCTCGACGCCGCGGCCGATCTGCATGGCGCCGATGCCCAGCGAGGCGGAGGTGCCGAACAGAGTGGCGACGATGGCGAACATGTCGACCAGCCTGCCGACGGTCCCGTCGGCCCGCTTCTGCCCGACCAACGCCACCAGGATCGAGCTCATCAGCGGCACCCGGCCGCGCCGGAACGCGCCATAGGCCACGGCGGCCCCGACCAGGCCGTAGATGGCCCACGGACCCACGCCCCAGTGGAAGAAAGTCTGCGCCAACGCCTTGACGGCGGCCTCCGGCGTCTCGGCGGCTGGACCGCCGGGTGCGGGTGACTGGTAGTAGGTCAGAGGCTCCAGCGGGCCGAAGAAGATGATGCCGATCCCGATCCCGGCGGAGAACATCATGGCGATCCACGAGAACTTGCGGTATTCGGGCTTCTCGTCGTCCTTGCCCAGCGGGATGTTGCCGTAGCGGCTCGCCGCCATGGAGAGCATGAACACCAGGATCACGGCCACCAGGCCGGTGAACAGCCAGCCGACGTTCATCAGCGTCCAGTTCAGAGCCGCCGTCGACGCGGCGGACAGGCTGTCGGTCGAGATGACACCCCAGGCGATGAAAGCGAGGATCAGGGCGCCCGTGACGCCGAAGACGACCTTGTCAGTGCCGTAGCGGTTACGCTGCTCTTCTACGCCGATCCCCGGAACGAGCGCGGGGTGGATCCCATGGGGGTAGGTTTCTTCCACCTGCTTGAGCAGGCGTCGTGCCCGGGGCCGAAACCCACCTTGACCGGTCGTTGCGGATCGGCGTAACTCACACAGTCTCCCTCGTTCGGTAGTGCGACTGTTGAGGCACATTACCCCCACGCCGCCCGAAAACGGCTTCCGAGGCGACCGCTACGGCAGGCGCACGACGTTGTGGAACCGCACCGATCACCTGCGTCGGCGGAGGGCACGATGTGACTTCGTCTGCTGAATGGCGGGGTTCTTCGGTCGCTTCGTGGCGGGGTCAGGTGACACCGATGACCAGGGTGCTCTGTGCGGCTTCGATGACGTCGTTGGTGATGGTGTCGAGTTCGTTGATCTTCAGGACCCGCTGGATCTGGGGGAAGAGGCGTTCGAGGAGCCGGAAGTTGCCGCGGGTGATCCGTGCGATGGCTGCGATGGCTTGGGCGTCGGTGAAGTCGTCGGGGTCGAGGGTCTTGCCGAGGGATCGCCAGTGTCGCTCGAGGACGAACAGCAGTTCGTCTTGTCCCAGGGGCCGGTACTGGTGGGCGAAGCCGACGCGGCTGTAGAACTGGGGGTAGTGGCTGAACTGCTTCTCCAGGCCGGGCATGCCGATCAGGATCAGGGCGATGTCGTCGCGGTCGTAGCGATCGCGCAGCAGTTCCAGAGCGGCGGGACGCAGTCGTTCGGCCTCGTCGACGATGATCAGCTCCACGTAGTTCCTGCCGTGTCGCCATCCCCAGGCCTCGGGAGTGGCCGTGCCGGGAGGTACGAGGTGCTGCTCGATGCACATGTTGGTACGGGTGATGGCTTGGGTCAGCTCGTCCTTCAGGGTCCGCGGGGTGGTCAGCACGCTGGGGGTGTAGAGCACGGTGCGGCTCCGGTTCAAGGCGGCGTAGATCTTGGCGTCGTTGTCGGAGCGCGGCCCCCAGTAGGTCAGCAGGTCATGAGCCTTCTCGTAGTGTGCGTAGCGGCGCGCGGAGAGTGTCTTTCCTACGCCGGCTGATCCGAAGCACAAACCGATGGTGTGCCCGCGGCGCACGGCGTCGGCGAACTCGGTGAAGCGGCGGTGCTCCTTGGTGACGATGAAGCGCTGGCTCACCTGAGGTCCTCCTTGTAGATCTTCAACGCCGACCTCGGCGCCGGAGCCGGTGCTTCGGTGATCCGTGGCGTCTCGGTAGGTGCGGCCACGAGGGCGATGCGTTCGTTGATGCCGGCTCGCAGCGCCCGGCGGCGGGCGCTGCGCGCGGCCTGGATCTCCTTGAGGCTGACCTTCTGGTCGTGGTGCTCTTGGTTGACGGCCTTGCAGACGAATTCGTCGTGATCGAAGACGCGGATCTCGGTGATGTCGCGGGGGTCGTAGCGGATCACGACCGAGCGTCCGACGTAGCCGGCCAGAGTTGGCGCGACGTAGCGCAGGCCCTGGAAGCGGATGCCATCGCGGCGCACGACGCGGGTCTTGGCGACGGTCAACAGCAGTCTGTCGAGGTCTTCCAGGCTCTCGGGCATTCGGGGCAGCCAGCCATCGGCGATCCACGCGCTGCGCGGGGAGGTTCCGAGCTCGCTGTGCGTGCGGTCGTTGTAGGTGGCCACGAACGCCTCCAGGGCGCTATCGAGGGCGGCCAGGGACAGTTTCGGTGTCGGCCAGGGGTGCCCTTCGGTGATGTGTCCGGGCAGGGTGGCGAGTAGCTCGGTGTTGATGGTGCCGAAGAACCGCTCGATCTTGCCCGTCCCTGGGGTCGGGCGACGGTGGAGTGGATCAGTCGGATGTGGAGGTCGACGGCGGTGTGGGCGAGCTGGTCACTGGTGAAGTCGCTGCCGTGGTCGACGTAGAGCACGTCGGGCAGGCCGCACATCGGCCAGGCCGGGTCGGTCTTGTGCCAGATCGCTTGGCGCAGCGCCAGGGCGGTGTTCATCGCCGACGGTGCGCCCAGGAAGACTGTGTAGCCGCAGACCGCCCGGGAGCAGTCGTCGAGGATCGTTGTCAGCCATGGCCGTGCGGGCTTGCCGTCGGTGCCCACCACCAGGATGTCGAGCATGGTGTGATCGGATTGCCACATCGCGTAGGGCAGCTCTGCTTGCCGGCGTAGCACCAGCTCGTGCTTGTCGCGGTAGGACGCTGCGCCCTCCAGGGCGAGGGTGACCATGCCGGGATCCAGGGTCCGCACGATGTCCCACACCACCGAGTAGGAGGGGACCGGCCATCTCCGGGCGGCGCAGATGCCGGTGACTTTGCGGTGGATGGTGGCGATGGCCGGCCGCGGCTTGCTCAGTGCCAGGCCCTCGATCAGGTGGACGAGGTCGGGCGGAAGGCGGCGGGAGCCGGTGTCCGCTCGCGAGGCTGTCTCCAGTCCGGCGTAGCCGTCGGCGCGGTAGCGGGCGTGCCAGCGCTCCAGGGTCCGCAGCCCAACATCGGTCTCGCGAGCTAAGCGCGCGAGGGGCACCTGGTCCTCGACGTGGAGCCTGAGGATTCGCCACCGCGCTCGAGCGTCCACGACGCACCTACTGCAAGGCGTTCTCGCGCCCGCGCTCGGCGCGCTGAAGGGCGCGGTAGACCGTGGAGCGGCCCACGCTGAACAGCTCGGCCAGCTCGCCCACGGTGTGCTCGTCGGCGGCATGTAGCTGGACGAGGTGAGCTTCTTGCCGGGGGGTGAGTTTCGGTGACTTCCCGCGCAGCCGGCCCTTGGCCTTGGCGACCTTCATCCCCTCGCGGGTGCGGGCACGGATGAGGTCGGCTTCGAACTCGGCGACCATCGCCAGCACGTTGAACAACAGTTTCCCCATCGGGTCGGTCGGGTCGTACACCGATCCGGCGATGCTCAGCTTCACTTCCCGCGCCGCGAGGTCGTCGGCGATCTGGTGGGCATCACGGACTGAACGCGCCAGCCGATCGAGCTTGGTGACCACGAACGTATCGCCGTCCCGACAGGCAGCCAGCGCCTGCCGCAGGCCCTCACGGTCGGCGTTGCGGCCCGTGAGCCCGTGATCGACGTAGATGCGCTTGGGATCGACGCCGAACGCCGCGAGTCCGTCACGCTGCGCGGTCAGGTCCTGCTCGTCGGTGGAGACTCGGGCATAGCCGACCTTCAAGGGGACATGCTCCCCAGTGTGTCATATAGCCTCCCTTCACCGGACAGTTCACCGGACGGGTCTTACGGGACAGCCCGCCAGGCGTGCCGTCGTTCCTCTCGATAAGTAGCGGTGGTGTCCGGTGAGGGTTCCACTTACGGGACGGTCAATGCTCATGCCGCAGACCTCCCCCTCCCGCCGCAGAAGAGGTAACAGCGTTTGCTCCCGAGGACCGCGACGTTCTGTCAGTCGTCGTTGAATTTCCAGTGATGTCGGGCGCCGCGGGCGTGAGCTACAAGCCGAAGGCGCCGCCCTCGAGGAGGATGACGATGCCGAGGCCGATGAGGACCAGCGGGAAGAGGATGTGTTCCCAGCGTTCGAGGATCTCGGCGATGGGCCGGCGGGTGGCGACGTACTTGGCTGCGAGGACGAGGAGGCCGACCAGGGCGAGGAAGACGAGGCAGTAGGCGATGATCGCGGTGGTGGACGCGGTGGCGAAGACGGGGACGTAGACCCCGATGTTGTCTCCGCCGTTGGCGAACGTCACGGCGGCCACGGTCAGGACTCCGACCTGCTTGTCGGCGACCTTGGCCTCGTCATCGTCGTCGTCACCGCGGTTGCGCCACGCTCGCCATGCCGCGTAGAGGCCCAGGGCGAGGGGGATGAGCCCGAAGTAGGGCAGGGCGTCCTCGGGCAGGAAGCTGCGGGCCCCGAGGGAGATCACCACGGCGGCGAGCAGGATGCCCCCGAAGCCGAGGTACTGGCCGAGCAGGATCTTGCGGGTGGTGCCCCGCTGGCCGGCGCCGCGGGCGTAGAAGAGGGACAGGACGATGATGTCGTCGATGTTCGTGGCCACGAACAGGCCGATCGCCTGCAGGATCGGGGTGAGCAGTTCCATCGGTGCCTTTCAGGGCGCGCCGGACCGCCGGCGGTGGGTCAGTGGGGCCGCGTTGGTCCGCGGGGGTCAGTGTCCGCGCGTGGGCTGGTGGGTGCGTGCGGCGCGCAGGCCGTTGAGGATGACCAGGACCTCGGCGACTTCGTGGATGAGTACGACGGCGGCCAGGCCCAGGACGCCGGTGATGGCCAGGGGTGGCAGCGCGGCGATGATGAGCAGTGACAGGACGATGTTCTGGTTGACGATGCGCCGTCCGCGTCGGGCGTGGGCGATGGCCTGGGGCAGCAGGCGCAGGTCCTGGCCGGTGAAGGCGATGTCGGCGGACTCGATCGCGGCGTCGGAGCCGGTGGCTCCCATCGCGATCCCGACGTCGGCCGCGGCCAGGGCGGGGGCGTCGTTGATGCCGTCACCGATCATCGCGGTGGGCCGGCGCACGCTGAGCTCGCCCACGGCGGCGGACTTGCCTTCGGGGCGCAGCTCGGCGCGCACGTCGCTGATGCCGGCCTGGGCCGCGAGGGCGCGGGCGGTGCGCTCGTTGTCTCCGGTCAGCATCGTGACGTCGATGCCCTGGCCCGCCAGGGTCGTGATGACCTCGGGGACCTCGGGACGGAGCTCGTCACGCACCCCGATCGCCCCGGCGACCGCGCCGTCGCGGTGGACGACGACGACCGTCATCCCCTGGGCCTCCAGGTCACGGACCCGGTAGGTGAGGTCGCCGGGGTCGACCCAGCGGGGGCTGCCGACCAGCACTACGGCGCCGTCGACGGTGCCGTGGATTCCGTGGCCGGCTTCCTCGGTGGTGCCCTGGGCGGCGGGGATTGTGGGGGCGGCGTGGGTGATGGCGGTGGCGAGGGGGTGGGTGCTGTGCTGCTCGAGCGCGGCGGCCCAGGCCAGGACCTGTTGCTCGGTGACGTCGGCGGCGGGGACGACGGCGGTGACGGTGGGCTGGTTGCGGGTCAGGGTCCCGGTCTTGTCGAAGGCGACGTGCCCGATGTCCCCGAATCGTTCGAAGATGGCACCGCTCTTGATGATGACGCCGAACTTGCTGGCCGAGCCGACCGCGGAGACCACGGTGATCGGCACCGCGATCGCCAGCGCACACGGGGAGGCGGCCACGAGCACCACCAGGGCGCGGGTGATCCAGGTCTGCGGGTCACCGGCGAGTGAGCCGATGAGCGCGACCAGCACGGCCAGGACCAGGACGCCGGGCACGAGCGGACGGGCGATGCGGTCGGCCAGCCGGGCGCGTTGCCCCTTCTCGGCCTGGGCGCGTTCGACCAGGCTCACGATCGTGGTCAGGGAGTTGTCGGTGCCGGGCGCGGTCGCCTCGACCTGCAGGGCTCCGGCGGCGTTGATCGCCCCGGCAGACACCTCATCACCGGGGCCGACCTCGACGGGGATGGACTCACCGGTGATCGCCGAGGTGTCCACGCTGCTGTGCCCGCTGCGGACGATGCCGTCGGTGGCGATGCGCTCACCGGGCCTGATCAGCATGACCTGCCCCGCGGCCAGGTCACGGGCCGGGACGCTCGCGCTATGGCCGTCGGTGAGGACGGTGGCGCTCTGGGGCACGAGCTTGAGCAGCGCGCGCAGCCCGGCACGCGCCCGGTCCATCGCCCGGTCCTCCAAGGCCTCGGCGATGGAGTAGAGGAAGGCCAGGGCCGCGGCCTCCTCCACGTGGCCGAGGATGACCGCGCCGGTGGCGCTCATCGTCATGAGGAGCGCGATGCCGAGCTTGCCCGTGGCGAGCTTGCGCAGCGCACCGGGGACGAACGTGGAGGCCCCGAGCAGCAGACCGACCCAGAACAGCACCAGCGCCGCGCTCTGGGCGCCGGACCACTCACAGGCCAGCCCGGCGACGAACGCGACCCCCGAGGCGATGGGGATCAGGACGGCGCGGTCAGCCCACCACGGGGTCTCGTGCTCGTCGTCGGTCTCGAGCTCCTCGACGGGGGTGTGGGTGGTCGCCCTCATGCCACGGTCCCGCTCGGGCAGCAGCCGGGCACCGTGCAGGTGGCATCCACGCACGGGGCGTTCTCATCGACGGCCAGCGTCACCTCGACCAGCGCGGTCATCGCCGCCCCCAGGTGGGGGTCGGCGATCTCGTACCGCGTCTGGCGCCCCTCGGGCTCGGCCACGACGATGCCGCAGTCCCGCAGGCAGGTGAGGTGGTTCGACACGTTCGACCGGGTCAGGCCTAGGTCGCGGGCGAGTACCGCCGGGTAGCTCGGGCCCTCGAGGAGTGTCATGAGGATGCGGGAGCGGGTCGGGTCGGCCATCGCCCGGCCCAGCCGGTTCATCACGTCCAGCCGCGAAGCAATAGTCAGCATGCGCTGACCATACAGAACCTGCTGACCTCTCGTGTGTGGCTCCCGCTGCTGATATCTGCACATCTGCATTGGTGTATGGTCGTGGCATGAGTGTGACGCCGTTGGATTCGTGTCAGGTCACCGCCGTCCATCCGGAGAAGGTGGCGCTGACCCGGGAGAGGATCCCCGACGAGCGCGAGGCCGGCAGGTTGGCCGGGCTGTTCAAGCTCCTGGGGGACCCGCGCCGTGCCCGGGTGCTGTATGCGTTGCTGGAGGCCGGCGAGCTGTGCGTGTGTGACCTGGCGGCGTCGGTCGATGTCGCGGAGGCGTCGGTGTCCCATGTGCTGCGGGTGCTGCGTACCGCTGGGGTGGTCGAGAACCGCCGGGAGGGGCGGATGGTGTACTACCGCCTCGCTGACGGGCATGTGCGGATGCTGCTGGACGTCTCCCGTGAGCACGCCCGCCACGAGGGGCAGGGCTGATGGGGGCGGGACACAGCCATGCCCCGGCGACCGGGCATGCCGGTGGCCGCTACCGTCGGCGGCTGGCGGGGGCGTTCGCCCTGACGGCGGGCTTCTTCCTGATCGAGCTGGTCGCGGGGCTGGTGTCGGGGTCGTTGGCGCTGCTGTCGGATGCCGGGCACATGGCTGCCGATGTGGTGGTGCTGGGTGCGGCGCTGCTGGCGACGCGCATCGCGAGCCGGCCGGACTCCACAGGGCGACGCACCTATGGCTCCTACCGGGCCGAGGTGTTCGCCTCGGCGTTGGCGGTGCTGGCGATGCTCGCGGTCGGGGTGTACGTGGTGGTCGAGGCCATCAGCCGGCTGGGCGACGCGCCGGAGGTGGCCTCCGGCGCCATGCTCGCGGTCGGCTTCGCCGGCCTGGTGATCAACATCATCTCCATGCTGCTGCTGCGCAGCGGGGCCAAGGACAGCCTGAACGTCAAGGGCGCCTACTACGAGGTGATCGCCGACGCCGCCGGGTCGGTGGGTGTCATGGTCGCCGGCGTGCTGATCATCCTCACCGGCCAGCCGATCTGGGACGTCGTGGTCGCGGCGCTCATCGCGGTCTTCGTCATCATCCGGGCAGTGGTTCTGGGCAGGCAGGTGATCGCGGTGCTGGGCCAGCACGCCCCGGAAGGGGTGGACCCGGAGGACGTCGCCGGTGACCTGGACGCGGTCGAGGGGGTGGAGGAGGTCCACGACCTGCACCTGTGGACCCTGACGTCGGGGATGAACGTGGCCACGGCCCACCTGGTCGCTGACCAGGGCGCGGACCACGGCGCCGTGCTTGCCGGCGCGCGCCGGGTGCTGCGCGACCGTTACGGTATCGCCCATGCCACCTTGCAGGTGGAGGGCGCCGGCAGCGACGGCTGTCACGACCTGAGCTGGTAGCACTCGGCACGGAAGCCCGCTCGCGAGAGCCGCACATGCTTGAGCAACGTCTTAGGAGCGCGCGATGACCGCGAAGCACGGCAAGGGCCCCGGGCCGGACGAGGGCCAGCGGCCGGCCCGGCGCGGGGTGGTGCTCACCCTGCTGGGGATCGGTCTGGTCGCCGCGGCTTACGTGGTGACGATCGTGGTCATGGTGGTGCGGTGACGCGGCCCAAACGGACCGCGGCCTCATGGCGGCGCCGCAAGGCGGTCATCGCGTCGTCCAGTGCTGTCCTCGTCGGGTCGAGCACGTAGAGGTCGTGAAGACGTCCAGATATAGGCCTGGGACGGGAGTTCTTGCATCGACTGAACTCCCGGTGGTTGCAGGTCCGATACGCAGGGGTGCCAGTAAGTAGGGCTGATCGGCGCCCATTTTCTTGTCTCGCGCCCCGGGGCGAGGCGGTCCCCTATCGGTGTCCCTGTGTGCGGGGCAGGTTCACGCCGCGCAGCAGGAGAGCTTGGCGATGTCGGTGGTGAAGGCCTGCGCGGTGAGCTTGAGGCCTTCGGCCATGGTCAGGTAGGGGCTCCAGAGGTTGGCGACCTGGCTGGTGGTCATGCCGGCCTCGAGCATGTAGACCCCGGCGGCGGCGAGGTCGCCGGCGTCCTGGGCCAGGGCGGTAATGCCGATGATGCGGCCGGTGTCGGCGTCGGTGACCATCTTGATGAACCCGCGGGTGTCGCGGTTGACGATCGCGCGTGGGACGTGCGCGAGTGACAGGACACGGCTGTCGTAGCGGATCCCGGCAGCGGAGGCCTGCCGTTCGGTCATCCCGACGGCGGCCAGGGCGGGGCTGGTGAACACGACCCGGGGCAGGTGGCGGTAGTCGACCTCGAGGCCGGCGCCGGTGAGGGCGTTGTCGGCGACGAGGGCGCCGTGGGCCGCGGCGACGTACACGAACTGACGGTGGGCGGTGACGTCACCGGCAGCCCAGACGCGCGGGTTGGTGCTGCGCAGATGGCTGTCGACGACCACCTCGCCGTGGTCGCCGGTGCGCACGTCGACGGTGTCGAGACCGAGCGTGGCGGTGACCGGGCGGCGCCCGGTGGCGACGAGTACCTCGGCCGCCCGGAGTTCCTGTGAGCCGTCAGTGGTGGTGGCAGTGACCGTGACCTCGCCGGTGGCCGGGTCGCGGCGGACCGCGCTGGGCACCGCGCCGCGGATGATCTGGATGCCTTCGTCCGTGAAGATCTCATCCAGGGCGGTGGACGCCTCGGGTTCTTCCTGGGACGCCAGCCGTGAGCGGACCAGCATGGTGACCCGGACGCCGAGCCGAGCGAAGAGCTGGGCCTGCTCCATCGCGACGTAGCCGCCGCCGATGACCAGCAGCGACTCCGGGACGTGGTCCAGTTCCATCGCGGTGGTCGAGGTCAGGTAACCGGCCTCCTGCAGGCCGGGGACCGGCGGCGCCCAGGGCCTGGAGCCGGTGGCGATGAGGTAGTGCGCGGCCCGGACCGTCTCCACCGTGCCGTCAGGGCCGGTGACGCGCAGTGCCGGCTCGCTGGGTGTGCCGACGAACGTGGCGTCCCCGGGGTGGAGATCCCATCCGTACTCGGTGGCCAGGTCCAGGTACTTCTCGCCACGCAGTGACCCGACGAGCCGATCCTTGCCGGCGATCAAGGCGGGCATGTCGACCGGCCGGACTTCGGGGAGCGGCAGGCCGGGGAACCGGGAGGCGTCGAGTGTGACGTGGCGGGCCTCGGCGGTCGCGAGCAAGGCCTTGGAGGGCACGCACCCGGTGTTCACGCAGGTACCGCCGACGGTGCCACGCTCGATCATCACCACCCGTCTGCCGAGGTTGGTGGCGCGGATCGCGGCCGCGAACGCCGCCCCACCGGACCCGATCATTGCCAGGTCATACGACCTGCTGTTAGCCGTTGCCGTCATGAACTCCTCCTTCATCGCCCTCAGGATCGACCTTCCAGTGCACTGGAAGGTCAAGGGGGAGAATGAGTGGCATGCGGATCGGTGAGGTGGCTCGGGCGTCGGGCACGACGAGCAAGACCCTGCGGTACTACGAGGAGGTCGGGCTGCTACCCGCCGCGGACCGCACCCCGGCGGGCTACCGGGACTACGGCGCCGAGGTGCTCGACCGGCTGGACTTCATCCGCCGGGGGCAAGCGGCCGGGCTGACCCTGGCCCAGATCGGTCAGGTGCTGGACATCCGCGACCGGGGCAGGCCCCCTGCCGGCACGTCACCGACCTGCTCGACACCCGCCTTGATGTGATCGACCGGCAACTCGCCGAGCTCGCGCAGCTACGCACCACGATCGCCGACCTGCGCGAGGACGCCGCCGCCGGCGACCCGGCCACGTGCTCCCCCGAGGATGTCTGCCGCTACCTGTGACACCGAAGTTCACGGGCCCGTGGCAGCGCATGGCGGCCCACTCTGTTGCGTTGGGGTGTTAGACCTTTCGCAACGGTTCTGTTGCGCGGGGTGCACCCTATCGCGACGCCTATTCCTCCGGCCTGCCGTCGGCCGCTGTCCCGGTGAAGGATCCCCTTGCGGGCATGCGATCTGGGCTGACGCCTGTGACCGAGTGTTCAGTTCGCGCTGTATAGTTCAGTTCATGCTGACTATTGCTTCGCGTCTCGACGTGATGAACCGCCTGGGTCGTGCACTGGCCGACCCCACTCGATCCCGGATCATCTTGACCCTGCTCGACCATCCCGCTTACCCGGCGGAACTGGCCCGAGATCTGGACCTGACACGCCCGAACGTGTCCAACCACCTGGCATGCCTGCGCGATTGCGGGATCGTCGTCTCCGAGCCCGAGGGTCGTCGGACACGATATGAGATCGCCGATTCGCACCTGGCGCAGGCGCTGACGGCACTGGTCGATGCCACCCTGGCAGTGGACGAAGACGCCCCGTGCATCGATCCCGCCTGCTCGCTTCCCGGATGCGACGCAGCTGGGGAGGGCGCATGATCCTCACCTCGGTCTTGCAGGCGATGGGCCTGTTCGCAGCGACCAACATCGACGACATCATCGTGCTCTCCCTCTTCTTCGCGCGAGGGGCAGGCCAGCGCGGCACTACCGCCCGCATTCTGGCCGGCCAGTACCTCGGATTCGCCGGCATCCTCGGTGCCGCGGTCCTGGTGACCATCGGTGCCGGAGCATTCCTGCCCTCGGCAGCCATCCCGTACTTCGGTCTCATCCCTCTGGGCCTCGGCCTCTGGGCCGGATGGCAGGCCTGGCGCGGAGACGATGACGACGATGACGACGAGGCCAAGGTTGCCGGCAAGAAGGTCGGCGTGTGGACAGTCGCAGGCGTCACCCTTGCCAACGGCGGCGACAATATCGGCGTCTACACCCCTGTCTTCCTCAGCGTGGAACCTCTCGCAGTAGTCGCCTACTGCATCGTCTTCCTCGCGCTCGTCGCGGTCCTGGTGGCCCTGGCAAAGTTCGTCGCCACCCGCCCCCCGATCGCCGAAGTGCTCGAACGCTGGGAGCACATCCTCTTCCCCATCGTTCTCATCGGCCTCGGCATCGTGATCCTCGTCAGCGGCGGAGCCTTCGGACTCTGACGTAGCGGCAGCGATCCAAACGGCCCCGACCGGGCGCACCCCTCTCGGTTCAGACCGCGACACCTACCTGCAGCCAGTCCTGCGTGATCGCGGCAACAAGACCGCCACGGAGCGCTGCAAAAACCCCGCCACCAAGCGAACGAAGCCACAGGCACGATACGATCGACATCCGTGGCACGCATGGTGGGATTTGACCGAGAACGGTACCTGGCGCTCCAGTCGGAGCACATAGCCGAGAGGCGGCGGCGCTTCGGCGGCAAGCTGTATCTCGAGTTCGGCGGAAAGCTCTTCGACGACCACCACGCGTCGCGCGTGCTGCCGGGCTTCACCCCCGACAACAAGATCGCGATGCTCCACGAACTCCGCGACGAGGTGGAGATCGTCGTGGCGGTCAGCTCCCATGACATCGGCGGAAGCAAGGTGCGAGCCGACCTCGGCATCACCTATGAGTCGGACGTGCTGCGGCTGATCGACGAGTTCCGCTCCTACGGACTGTTCGTGGGAAGCGTCGTCATCACGCAGGTGACCGATGAGCACCGGCAGGCCCGCGCATTCAAGCGGAAGCTGGAACGGGCCGGGGTGAAGGTCTACCGGCACTACCCGATCAAGGGGTATCCGAGCGATGTCGCGCACATCGTCAGCGACGCGGGCTACGGCCGCAACGAGTACATCGAGACCGAGCGTGACCTCGTCGTCGTCACGGCGCCCGGCCCCGGCAGCGGCAAGATGGCGACCTGCCTGTCGCAGCTGTACCACGACCATCAGCGTGGCATCACGTCCGGCTACGCCAAATACGAGACCTTCCCGATCTGGAACCTCCCGCTCGACCACCCCGTCAACCTGGCCTACGAGGCGGCGACGGCGGACCTCGATGACGTGAACATGATCGACCCGTACCACCTTGCCGCCTACGGCGAACAGGTCGTCAACTACAACCGTGACGTCGAGATCTTCCCGGTGCTCAAGCTGCTTTTCGAGCGGCTCACGGGATCCTCGCCCTACCAGTCGCCCACCGACATGGGGTGAACATGGCCGGCGTGTGCATCTCGGACGACGCCGTCGTGCGCGAGGCCTCCAAGCAGGAGATCATCCGCCGCTACTTCCACGCCCTCGTCACCGAGCACCGCGACGACCTGGAGCCCACTGCCTCGGACCGGATCGCGCTGACCATGAGCCAGCTGGGGGTCGTGCGGGAGGACCGTCCCGTGGTCGTCCCCGCGCTGGAGGTGGAGCGTCGGACGAAGGCGCCGGCGGCCGCGATCGAGCTCCCCGACGGCCGCATCGTCACAGGGAAGACGTCGCCGCTGCTCGGTGCGTGTTCGGCGATGCTGCTCGATGCGCTGAAGGACCTGGCCGGGATCGATGCAGGGGTCCGACTGCTCGCGCCCGAGACGATCGAGCCGATCCAGACGCTCAAGACGCAACACCTGGGAAGCCGGAATCCGCGGCTGCACACCGACGAGGTGCTCATCGCCCTGTCGGTCAGTGCCCGGGACGACGCGCTGGCACGTGACGCGCTGGCCCAGCTCAAGCAGCTGCGCGGCTGCGACATGCACTCGACAGTGATCCTCGGCAGCGTGGATGCGGGGATACTGCGCAGCCTCGGCGTCAACGTCACGTCGGAGCCCGTCTACCAGACAAAGAACCTCTACCGGAAGCGCTGAGGATTGTGGCCCGGCTCAGGCCCTGAGCTGATCCTCGATGAGCCGGGGCCTGCAGGCGTAGAGCCCGGCCACGATCATGGGGACGGCAAGGACGAGCTGGACCCACATCGACGGCTCCCACCGTCCCGTGAGCGAGTGCAGGATCCCGAACGACAGCGGCCCCATTGTCGCGATGACGTAGCCCACCGACTGGGCGAACCCGCTCAACGCGGCCGTCGCGGCCGGGGTCCTCGCGCGGGTTCCGAACAGCGCCAGCAGGAGGGGGAAGGACGCCGTCCCCAGGGCGAGGAACACGGCCCACAGCCACGGCGCCGCCGTCGGGGCGAAGATCAGCCCCAGGTAGCCGGCGAACAGGAACCCCATGATCGCCAGGAACAGGCCGGTTGGGTTGGGCGTCCGCGCCACGTAGGCGGGGATGAGGAAGGCAGGAACGATGCCGACCCCGGTGGCGATGCCCAGCATCAGCCCCGCCTGCACCTCGTCGAGGCCGGCCGACCGGTACACGGAGGCGAGCCAGCCGAAGATCGAGTACGCCTGGGCGGACTGGATCCCGAAAAACACGGCGAGCGCCCAGCCCAGCCGGGTCCGCGCGATGTGTCGCAGCGTCACCGCGTCGCCCCGGGCGCCACGGGTGGCGTGCCCGCCCCGCAGCATCGGCAGCCAGAACAGGAGGGCGACGACGGCCGCGATCACGATCGTCCCGAGCCCCGCCCGCCAGCCGCCGAGCGCGACGGCCAGCGGCACCGTCGCCATGCTGGCGACCGTCACCCCGATGGTGAGGGTCAGCGAGTAGAGCGCAGTGACCAGCCCGATGCGGTCCGGATAGTGCTGCCGCACCAGGGAGGGAAGGAGCACATTGGCCATCGCCATGCCGGCCAGCGCCAGCGCCGAGGCGAGGAGGAAACCGACGGCGTCGTCGGCCAGTAGCCGCAGAACCTGGCCGGCGATGAGCGCGAGGAGAGCGACGGCGATGGTCCCGTGGTCACCCAGCTTCCGGGCCACCCACGGGGCAGCGGCGCCGAAGGCGGCGAAGCACAGGGTGGGCAGCGACGTCAGCAGACCGGCTGTCGTCCCGGTGAGCCCCAGTTCCGCGGTGATCTCGGTGAGCACCGGGCCCACCGAGACGGCGACCGGGCGCAGGTTGAAGGCCAGACACAGCAGGGCCACCAGTGGCATCCATCGGCGGAGCGTCTCCATGGGCAGCCCTCCTTCGATCCGGTCGGCCACGATACCCGGCTTCCGGTGCCGCGCCGGTAGACTCCCTCCCCGTGGGAAATCGACAGCCGCCGGTTCAGCAGGCACCCCCTGCGCAGAAGCTCCGCCTCCGCTACGTGAAGCGCGGGCCCGCGAGATTCACCTCGCACCGCGACTTCGGGAGGGCGCTCGAGCGGGCGCTGCGCCGGGCGGAGATCCCCATGGCCTACTCCTCGGGCTTCACGCCGCATCCCCGCATCTCGTACGCCAACGCCGCGCCCACGTCGGCCGCGTCGGAGGCCGAGTACGTGGAGCTCGGCCTGAAGTCCGTCTGTGATCCCGCGAAGGTGGTGGCCGCGTTGAACGAGGTCCTCCCCGCGGGCTTCGAGGTGCTGGACGCGGCTGAGGCGGTGTCGGAGTCTCTCGGCGAGCTGCTCGAGGCCTCCGACTGGCTGATCAGGCTCGACGGCGCCGCGGACGGCGTCCTCGCCGCCGCTCTGGCCGACCTCATGGGCCGCGATGAGTTCACCGTGGAACGGATGACAAAGACCGGCCTGCGCACCTTCGATGTGCGCTCCGCGATCCTGACCGCCGAGGTGACCGACGACGTGACGATCCGTGTGCGCACCGTGCACCAGACCCCGCTGGTGCGCCCCGACGACATCGTGAGCGCGCTGCGGCGGATCGACGAGGCCGTGCCCGGGCGGCCCCTGCTCACCAGGCTCGCCCAGGGACCCCTGCGCGACGGTGCGATCGGCGACCCGCTGCGCTGATTCACGGGCCGAATGCCCGCATCTGTTGTGTCCTGTGCGAGAATGGCATGAGGCCACGGCACCTCCCGGTGCCATCCTGGAGCAGCGAGACTGCACCGCGGCAGGCCTGCCGCGACTGTCTTGGACCCCGGGTCGGCCGTTGTACTTAGCGCACAGCTACGGCTGTGCCCGTCCGCGCATCCGCGCGTAAGGAGCCGCATGCTCGACAACGAATCCACGAACGACAACGTGACCCCCGAAACGCAGCCTGCAGCCGCGCCACCGCGCCGCCGCCGTGCTGCCAGCCGTCCCGCCGGAGCCCCCGTCGCAGCCCAGGTCGCAGAGTCGAAGCCCGCCTCCGAGATGCCGGCCGCGGCAGAGGCCCCGGCCGCTGAGAAGCCCGCAGCCACCGAGAAGCCGGCAGCCCGGGAGAAGCCCGCAGCCCGGGAGAAGACCGTTGCTGCGGCGCCGGTCGCCGACCAGGCCCCGGTGGCCGAGGAGAAGCCCGCCGCCGAGGCCGCTGAGATCACCCCGCGTCGCCGCCGGGCGGCGACCAAGCCAGCCGGCGAAGCCACCCGCCGTCGCCGCGTCCCCGTGAAGGGCGAAGAGTCGGCGCAGGAGCCCCTTGCCGTCGAGACACCCGAGCCGGCGCCCGCCGCGCAGGAGCCCGAGCAGGCCCCGCGGAGAAGAAGCCCGCCCGCCGTCGCAGCACTCGTGCCGCTGCGGCCCCGGCCGCCGAGCAGACGGCGCCTGCCGTCGTGGAGGACGCCCAGCCCGAGACGCCGGTGGCCCCCGCCGGGGAGCCCACCGCAGCAGCCCAGGAGCAGCCCGCCGTCGAGGCGGAAGCCCCGCGGGCCACCCGCCGTCGTCGCGCCACGCGCCCGGCCGCCGCCGCTGCCGTGACGGAGGAGCCCGCCGCCGCCGTGACCGAGGCGCCCGCCGCCGTCGTCGAGGCAGCCGTTGCCGAGGAACAGCCGACCGCGCCGGTCGAGGAGACCCCCGCCGCCGAGGAGCCCGCCGTGGCTCCTCGCGCCACCACCCGCCGCCGTCGCGCCACCCGTCCGGTCGCCGCCGCCGAGCCGACGCCCGCCGCGGACGACGATCCCATCGCCGCCGCACTCCGGGCGGCCGAGGACCTGGCTGAGGCCCGCAAGGCCGTGCTGACCGACCCGTTCATGACCGCCGAAGCCCGCGACGCGCAGCTCGCGGCCCTCGCGGGAGCCATCGCCGGCGACACGGCTGCTGACGACGAAGACGACGAGGACGAGGACGAGACGGCCGAGGCCGACTCCGACGAGTCCACCGGTGACGAGGCCGACGAGAACGGCGACACCGACGACTCCGATTCCGACGACGACTCCGATGACGAGTCCACCGACGACGAGGACTCCGACGAGGACCGCCCCGTCCGCCGCCGCCGCCGTCGCGGTGGCCGCCGTCGTCGCCGCAGTGGCCGCGACGACGACTCGTCCGACTCCGGTGACGGCGATTCCGACGACGACAGCGACAACGGTGACAACGGCGACGAGCACGCCTCCGATGACGAGTCGGCCGACGACAACGGTGACTCCCACGGCACCGACGACTCCTCCTCCGATGGCGACGGTGTCAACCGCCGTCGTCGCCGTCGCCGTCGTCGCTCCGAAGGCGGCACCGGGGACAGCAGCAGCGACGACGAGGTCACCGGCATCGAGGGCTCGACCCGCATGGAGGCCAAGCGGCAGCGCCGCAAGGAGTCCCGCGCGGCCGGTCGCCGTCGCGCCCCGATCCTCAGCGAGGCGGAGTTCCTCGCCCGCCGCGAGGCCGTCGACCGCAAGCTGATCATCCGCCAGTCGGAGGACTACACCCAGCTCGCCGTCATCGAGGACGACATTCTCGTCGAGCACTACGTCGACAAGGCGTCGGCCACGTCGCTCATCGGCAACATCTACGTCGGCAAGGTGCAGAACGTCCTCCCGAGCATGGAGGCCGCCTTCATCGACATCGGCCGCGGCCGCAACGCCGTGCTGTACGCCGGTGAGGTCGACTGGGCCGCGTTCGGCGTGACCGGCGAGCACCGCAAGGTCGAGAACGTGCTGAAGTCCGGCCAGAGCGTGCTGGTGCAGGTCACCAAGGACCCGGTCGGCGCGAAGGGTGCGCGTCTCACGTCGCACATCTCCCTTCCCGGCCGCTACGTCGTGTACTCGCCCGGCGGCCACCTCTCCGGGATCTCCCGCAAGCTGCCCGACGTCGAACGGAACCGCCTGCGGAACGTGCTCGGGCACCTCATCTCGGAGGACGAGTCCGTCATCGTGCGGACGGCCGCCGAGGGGGCCAGCGAGGACGAGCTGGTGCGTGACGTCAACCGGCTCAAGGCGCAGTGGGAGGTCATTGAGAAGAAGTCGAAGACCGGCGGCGCCCCGCAGGCGCTGTACGCCGAGCCCGACCTGACGCTGCGCATCGTCCGCGACCTCTTCACGGAGGACTTCGGCGCGCTGGTCATCCAGGGCAACAGGGAGCAGGACGACGCCTTCGACGCCATCTCCGCCTATGTCGGACACGTCGCACCGCAGCTCGCCGACCGGCTGCAGCGGTACGAGGTGGCCGAGGACGGCAAGGACGTCTTCGCCCGCTACCGCATCGACGAGCAGATCGCCAAGGCGCTCGACCGCAAGGTCTACCTGCCGTCGGGCGGCTCGCTGGTCATCGACCGCACCGAGGCGATGACGGTCATCGACGTCAACACGGGTCGGTTCACCGGCTCGGGCGGCAACCTCGAGGCCACCGTCACCAGTAACAACCTGGAGGCGGCCGAGGAGATCGTCCGGCAGCTGCGGCTGCGCGACATCGGCGGCATCATCGTCATCGACTTCATCGACATGGTGCTTCCGAGTAACCGTGAGCTGCTGCTGCGTCGACTGGTCGAGTGCCTGGGGCGCGACAGGACCCGTCACCAGGTGGCGGAGGTCACCAGCCTCGGCCTGGTGCAGCTGACGCGCAAGCGGATCGGCACGGGCCTCGCGGAGGCCTTCACCGAGACGTGCGACCACTGCCACGGTGCCGGTTACCTGCGCTTCGACGAGCCCGTCGACTCGCAGGCTCCGGCCGACGGAGGCGAGCGGCGGGGGGCCCGTCGCCGCCGCAAGTAGGCTGAGTTTGTCCGATCCCGCTTCGACGGGTTAACATTGTGCGGTTGCCTCCTCGCGAGGTACCCCGAACTTCCAGGCGTGGTTATCGTCTGGTTACCAACTACGAGGAGATTCCTGTGGCTGCCAAGTGCGATGTCTGCGCCAAGGGACCCGGCTTCGGTCACAACAAGCCGTGGTCGAAGAAGAAGACCAACCGTCGGTGGAACCCCAACATCCAGCGCGTCCGGGCGACCGTCAACGGCACCCCTCAGCGTGTGCATGTGTGCACCTCCTGCCTGAAGGCGGGCAAGGTCTCCCGCTGACGCGAAGACACCTGATCCGGCGGTCCCCTGAGGGGGGCCGCCGGTTCTTTTTGTCCCCAGCCGGCGACGACGCCTCGCGCGCTGTCGCCCCTCCTCGGTAACCTCATGCTCATGGCGACCTGGCGTACCCCGATCTACCGCGAGCTCGACCGCCGACTGACCGACGTCGTCGGCGGCAAGACCGCGGCCGAGTTCGCCAAGCTCGGCATCACCACCGTCGACGATCTCGTGCGGCACGTGCCGCGCCGCTACATCGCCGGCACCGAGATGACCGACTTCGGCAACCTCCAGGTCGGTGAGGACGTGGCCCTCATCGCCAAGGTGGCCCGCTCCGAGATCAAGTTCAGCCGGGGCAGCGGCCGGGTCCAGGCGACCATCACCGACGGACGCGACTACATCTCCGTCTCGCTGTTCTCCAGCAAGCAGTACCACCTGGAGTTCTGGGCCAAGCAGCTGGCCGCCGGCGCGCGCGGGATCTTCATCGGCCGGGTCGGCTCCTTCAACAACCAGTTCCAGCTCACGCATCCCGACTTCGTGATCCTCGACGGCGCCCGCGTCACCGGCGGCAAGAACGCCGAGAAGCGGGCGGCGATGCAGCGCCAGGTCCAGCGCGCCTCGATGGTGGGCCTCTACCCGGCCAGCGGCAAACTGCCCACCTGGGTGATCGCCGACTGCGTGGAGATGGCACTGCCCGCGCTGACGGGCGACACCCTGCCCGACTGGATCGTCGAGGAGGCCGGGGTCCTGCCGTTCGAGCAGGCGCTCACCGCCGTCCATGAGCCGACCTCGACGGAGCAGGCGGAGATCGGGCGGGCCCGGCTCCGGTTCGACGAGGCGTTCGGCATCCAGTTGGCCATGGCCCAGCGGCGCCGTGAGCTCGCGTCGCAGCAGGCGACGCCGCGTCCCCGGAAGGCGGGCGGGCTGCTGGACGCCTTCGACGCGCGGCTCCCGTTCACCCTCACGCAGGGGCAGGTGGACATCGGCGAGACCATCTTCTCGGAGCTTGCCGCGTCGGCGCCGATGAACCGGCTGCTGCAGGGCGAGGTGGGATCCGGCAAGACGCTGGTGGCGTTGCGCGCCATGCTCGCGACCGTCGACGCCGGCGGGCAGGCCGTGCTCCTCGCCCCGACCGAGGTCCTCGCCAAACAGCACTTCCACTCCATCAGCCGGCTCCTGGGCGACCTGGGGGAGGGCCGCAGGCTCGGGGCCCACCCCGACGCCACCGGCATCGTCCTGCTGACGGGGTCGCGCAGCACGGCCGCCAAGCGCGAGGCGCTCAACGACATCGTCACCGGCGAGGCGGGCATCGTCATCGGGACCCACGCCCTGCTGAGCGACCCGGTCACCTTCTTCGACCTCGGCCTGGTGGTCGTCGACGAGCAGCACCGGTTCGGCGTCGAGCAGCGGGCCGCGCTGGCCGAGAAGGCCGCCGCCAAGCCACACACGCTGGTCATGACGGCCACCCCGATCCCGCGCTCCATCGCCATGACGGTCTTCGGCGACCTGGAGGTCAGCGAGCTCCGGGAACGCCCCGCCGGGCGGCAGCCGGTGCAGACGGTGTTCGTCAACACCGTCCAGCACCCCGGCTGGGTGCCGCGCGCGTGGGAGCGGATCCGCGAGGAGGTGGCCGACGGGCGGCAGGCGTTCATCGTCTGCCCCGCGATCTCGCCGACACAGCTCGAGGCGGGGGTCTCCGCAGCAGAGGGCGACCGGACGCTGGCCGCCGTCGAGGATCTGGCGCCGCTGCTGGAGACCGGCCCCCTGCAGGGGCTGCGGGTCGGGACGGTGCACGGCAAGCAGGCGGTCGCCGACCGCGACGACACCATGGCGGCGTTCGTCGAGGGGAAGCTCGACGTTCTGGTGGCGACGACGGTGATCGAGGTGGGTGTCGACGTCCCCAACGCCTCGGTGATGGTGGTGATGGATGCCGACCGGTTCGGCCTGAGCCAGCTGCACCAGCTGCGCGGCCGCATCGGCCGGGGCGAGCACGCCGGACTCTGTCTCCTCCTGGCGCCGGTCACCGACAACCTCGACGCCGCCACCCGGCTGCAGGCGCTGGCCTCCACCGACGACGGCTTCGAGCTGGCCGAACTCGACCTGACGCTGCGCCGCGAGGGAGACGTGCTCGGCGCCGCCCAGTCCGGCGGCGGCTCGCTGAAGCTGCTGCGGGCACTGGCCGACGCTGACGTCATCCGGGAGGCGAAGGTGCTGGCGGAGCGGGTCCTCGACGACGAGCGTTCCGCCACCGACCCGCTGCTGGCCGACCTGATGACCAAGGCGGAGCTGCTTGCCGCCGGCGAATGGATGGAGAAGTCGTGAGCCGCATCATCGCAGGCAGCGCCAAGGGGCGCCGGCTGAGCACGCCGAAGGGGGCCAACACGCGGCCCACCACCGACCGGACGCGGGAGGCGCTGTTCTCGGCGCTCGCCAGCTGGTTCGACACCGCCGACGCGGACGCCGAACGGCAGCTGACCGGCATGAGCGTGCTCGACCTCTACGCGGGCTCCGGCGCCGTCGGCCTGGAGGCGGCGAGCCGCGGCGCCGACGCCGTCGTGCTGGTCGAGGCCGACCGGCCGACCGCCCGCCTGATCGAGACCAACGCGGCGACCGCCGGCCTCCGTGTCGACGTCCGCGCGGCGCGCGCCGCGACCTATGTCTCCGGTGCGGGGCGGGCGTTCGATCTGGTCTTCCTCGACCCGCCCTATGACGTGCCCACCGAGGAGGTCGAGTCGCTCTTGGCGGGGGTGGTCGACACCTGTCTCGCCCCGCGGGGGCTCGTCGTCGTGGAGCGTTCCGGCCGCAACCGGGCTCCCGACTTCCCCGAGGCCTTCACGGACACCTGGCAGCGGTCCTACGGGGAGACCACCCTCTACTTCGGCGCGCGGGACTGAGGCGGGTCCTCGGCTCCCGCTACCCTCTGAGCAACCGTTCCCGAAGGAGCAGACGTGAAGGTCCTCGTCCCGGGGTCGTTCGACCCCATCACCGTCGGACACCTCGACATCGTGCGCCGTGCGCACGCGCTGTTCGGCGAGGTCGTCGTCGCCATCGGCAACAACTCCACCAAGAGCTACCTCTTCAGCTTCGAGGAGCGCGTCGCCCTCGTCGAAGGAGCGACGGCGGGCCTGGGCGGGATCACGGTGGAGGCGATGGACGGGCTGCTCGTCGACTTCTGCAACGACCGCGGCATCCCTGCCGTCGTGAAGGGCCTGCGGTTCGGCGCCGACTTCGACTTCGAGCTGCAGATGGCCCACATGAACGAGGAGATGGGCGGCATCGAGACCGTGCTGCTCCCCGCGGCAAGGGACCACGTCACGCTGTCGTCGACCATCATCCGGCAGGTGGTCCGCCTCGGCGGCGACGTGTCGCCCTACGTGCCTGCGAACGTGGCCGTGGCCCTCGCGGAGAAGTTCCCCGCGGCGACGTCTGACGCCCCGTCAGAGGCTGGTGAGGATCCGCTCGCGGTCGAGGCGGGAGACCACCAGCAGGTAGACGGCGACGTCGATGACGGCGAGCGCCACCGATCCCGCCAGCACCAGCGGTAGCCCGAGGAAGAAGGCGCCGGTGGCCTGTGAGGCCACCACCAGGATCACCGGGAGCACCAGGAACAACGACACGTTCTGGGCACCCTGCATGGTCGACGACCTGGCCGAGATCGCCACCGTCAGCGCCGTCGACAGGAACGCGATGAGCGGCGAGAGAACGAACACGAGCACCAACCACATCGGCGTCGGGAACACCGTGTCGCCCAGGTAGGGGCGGCCCAGCGTGGTGACGAGGAGGCAGTAGGCGGCGAACGACACCCAGCTCAGCGCGATCGCGGGCAGCACCGAGGCGAGCACCTTGCCGAGGACGAGTTCCCTGTCCGTCAGCGGGGTGTAGACGAGCCCCTCGAACGTGTGTCGCTCCTTCTCGCCGACGAATCCCGAGCTCGCGATCACCGAGGCCACCATCACGGGGATCAACAGGAATAAGGGGGCGAAGAAGTAGGCGACGACGGCGTAGATCAGGCCCTGTTCGGGGGTGAGGCCCGCCGGGAGCAGCTCCGTGGGAAAGGTCTCCAGGAACCTGTCGAGTCCGTTGACGTTGGCCGTCAGCGCTGGGTGGTCGCCAAAGAACAGCAGCATCGCGGGCATGACGACGGCGAAGAGGATCGGCACCACGATCAGCGGCGCGGCGGCCTGCTTGTTCGCGAGCAGCTCGCGCCAGTCCTTGCGGACCAGCGCAGTGAGACGGCGGCGGTTCATGCGTGCTCCTCGATGGTGTCGAAGTAGAGATCGGAGATCGTGGGCCGGAGCCGGGTGAGCTCCGAGACGCCGATCCCGGCGGTCGCGATGGTGGTGATCAGGGGCTCGACCTGCTCGCCGGGGCGAGGTCGAACTCGATCCCGTCGCCAGCCACGCGGGCGTTGGCGGGGAGGTGGGGGAGTGCTGCGGCCGGCGATCCGGCCACCAGGAGCCGGTACCGGGGGCTCGGCCAGCGGGCCGCCAGCAGGTCGTCGACGGCGCCACTGGTCGTCAGTCGCCCCGACTGCAGGATGCCGATCGCGTCACACAGGGACTCGAGGCCGTGCAGTTGGTGCGTGCAGATGAACACGGTGCTTGCGCCGCTGGTGATCAGTCCGCGCAGGTAGGCGAGCAGCTCCTGGGTCGACTCCGGGTCGAGCCCGGCGGTCGGCTCGTCGAGGAACAGGAGCTCTGGCCGGTGCAGGACGGCGCGCGCGAGGGCGGCCTTCTGCCGCATCCCCTTGCTGAGGGTGCCCACCTTCGAGCCGAGCCGGTCGGCCAGCCCCAGCAGCTGGACCACGTCGTCGATCCGCCCGGAGACTTCCGCGCGGGGCACGTCGTAGAGCTCGGCCCAGGTGGTGAGGTTGTCGCGCAGGGTCAGTGTCTCGTAGAGGCTCGTGTCGGTCTGGACCCCGATGCGGGAGCGGAGCTGGTCGGAGCTGGCCGCCGCCAGCGGCTCGCCGAAGAGCCGGATGGCGCCCGCGGTCGGGCGCAGCACGCCGGCCAGCAGCCGGACTGTCGTCGTCTTCCCCGCGCCGTTGGGGCCGAGCAACCCGAAGGCTGCGCCACGGGACACCTCGAGAGAGACACCGTCGACCGCGACCCTGTCGCCGAAGTGCCGGGTGATCCGGTCGGTGGCGATCGCCGTCGCGACACTCATGGGACCTCCAGATGTATCAGTGTATTAAGGCACTAATACAGTAGCAGGACGCGGGGTGTCTCGGAAGGTGGTCCCTGAGCTTGTCGTCCTTCGAGACGCTCGCGCAGGCGCTCGCTCCTCAGGAACCAGTGGTCCCTGAGCTTGTCGTCCTTCGAGACGCTCGCGCAAGCGCTCGCTCCTCAGGAACCAGTGGTCCCTGAGCTTGTCGTCCTTCGAGACGCTCGCGCAGGCGCTCGCTCCTCAGGAACCAGTGGTCCCTGGGGCGGTTTCTGAGTGGCTCGGATTTGGCCCCGTCCAGGCGGGCCGGTAGAGTTGGCGGTCGGTCATGACGTGTTCATGGTCGGCTGGATGAAGGGATCGTGACGTGTCACCCGTGCATCGCCACCCCGATCACCGCTCGCCCCTCGTTTTCGAGGTCCACGAGCTGGGTCGCCGGGCTGGTGTGATGAAGCGGATCGAGACGACGGTCCCGGCGCCAGCCGAACTGGGCATCGCCATGATCGAAGTGCCGAAGGATTCGGACATGGAACTGGATCTCCAGTTCCAGTGCGTCTCCGAAGGCGTCCTGGCATCGGGTACCGTCACCGTGCAACTGCGCGGCCAGTGTTCCCGTTGTCTCGACGACATCGAAGCCGAGGACAGCTTCGATGTGCAGGAACTCTTCTTCTACCCGGGCAACGAGGTGGAGGAGGACGAGAGCCTCGTCATCGACGAGACGATCGACCTGGAAGAGGCCCTGCGGGACGCCGTGGTGCTCGAGTTGCCGTTCACGCCTCTGTGCAGGGATGATTGTCTGGGCCTGTGCCTCGACTGCGGTGTCAATCTGAACCGCGATCCCGACCACAGCCACGGTGAGACGATCGACCCCCGGTGGTCGAAGCTCGCCGACATCGGCGGGGACACCCCCAACTGACTTTCAGTCGTAAGACCCAAGGAGAAGATCGTGGCCGTTCCGAAGCGGAAGATGTCGCGCAGCAACACCCGTTCGCGCCGTGCGCAGTGGAAGGCTTCCGTCGTTCCCACCGTGACCTGTGCGAACCCGGCTTGCCGTGAGGCCCACCTGCAGCACACCGCGTGCCCGTCGTGCGGCCAGTACGGCCCCCGCGGCGCGCGTCGCCAGGTCCTCGAGGCCTGAGCACAACCGCACATCCCGCGGGTAGCGGGTTGAGCAGACTGCAGGACCAGCTGAAGGAGCTGGGCGTCGAGGTTGACGCCCAGCTCTTTGAGTTGTCCTTCACGCACCGCAGCTACGCGTACGAGCACGGGCAGGGCGAGTCGAACGAGCGGCTCGAGTTCCTCGGCGACGCCGTGCTGCAGATCATCGTCACCGAACACATCTATCGCACCTACCCCGCCCTGGCGGAGGGGCAGCTGGCGAAGCTGCGTTCGAGTGTCGTGAGCACCGTGGCGCTGGCCGAGGTCGCCCGCGAGCTCCATCTCGGCGAGCACCTGCTGCTCGGCAAGGGCGAGCTGGCCACCAACGGACGTGACAAGCGTTCGATCCTGGCCGACACCATGGAGGCCGTCATCGGAGCCGTGCACCTGTCCGCCGGCCCCGATGCCTCCTCCCGCTTCGTCCACAGCCTCCTCGACGAGCGAATCGCCGCCTCGGAGGCCGACGGCAACTACGCGGACTTCAAGACCGTGCTGCAGGAACGCTGCGCTGAGCGCGGCTGGGGCCTGCCCCGCTACGACGTGACCGGCACCGGCCCTGACCATCTGCGTGAGTTCACCGCCGTTGTGGTCGTCGATGGCCACCCGGCGGGCGAGGGCACTGCCCCGAGCAAGAAGCGGGCCGAGCAGATCGCCGCGCGGCTCGCCGTGCAGAGCCTGACCGGTGCCTGAGCTTCCCGAGGTCGAGGTCGTCCGGCGGGGGCTCGGGGCCCACGCCCTCGGGCGCACCGTCACCCGCGTCGACGTCCTGCACCCCCGCCCGGTGCGCACGCATCCCGTCGGAGCGGATGGATTCGCCGCCGACCTGACCGGGCGCCGCATCGACGCAGTGCGTCGCCGGGGCAAGTTCATGTGGCTGGTCCTCGACGACGACGCGCTCGTCGTCCACCTCGGCATGAGCGGCCATTTCCGCGTCAACGGACCCGCGGACGCGCTGCTGCGCAACACCCGGGTCCTGTTCGATCTCGATGACGGTGTCCAGCTCCGCTTCATCGACCAGCGGATGTTCGGCGGGCTCGACCTGCGGCCCCACGCCGCGGCGGATCCCGTGCCGCACATCGCGCTCGACCCGTTCGACCAGGACTTCGACGAGCGTGCGGTGGCCCAGCGGTTGCGGCTGCGTCGCACGTCCGTGAAGCGGGCGATCCTGGACCAGTCGCTGGTCAGCGGCATCGGCAACATCTACGCGGACGAGGCGCTGTGGCGGGCCCGCGTCCACTACGCGCTGCCCGCCACCGAACTCGGGCCCAGGAAGGCCGTCGAGCTGCTGCGCTGCGCCCGCGACGTCATGTCCGAGGCGCTCGAACAGGGCGGCACGTCGTTCGACTCCCTGTACGTCAACGTCAACGGCGAGTCGGGCTACTTCGACCGCGGACTGGACGCCTACGGCCGCGAGGGGAGGGGTGTCACCGCTGCGGAACCCCGATCCGTCGTGAACCGTTCGACGGCCGGTCATCGCACTTCTGCCCCAGGTGTCAGCGGAATCGTTCTTGATCGATGTCTGGCACTCCGACGCCGATCTTCGGCCGTGCCACTTCCCTCGACGCGATGGTTGTCAACGCAGAGCGCTTGACACGCAGTACTTGACACCCCGCCAGATTGGCCGTGGCTGTCGGCACTGGGCCCACCTGGACACTGGCACCATCGAGGTGAGTGGCGGACGCCGCGAGGTGCGCGCTGTGCCTACACTCGACGAGAAGGTGACCGGCCCAGCGCCGCAAAGGTCGAAGCTGGAGGCGGCGCTGCCGTCGCCCAAGCATGGTCGAGGTCGTCGTCAAATGCAGTGTTGGTATCGTCAGACAAGCGGAAGCGGTGCCTCGAAGGCAAGCCATCTGCAACGAAGAACGACGATCTGAAGACCGCCCACGAGGTAGTCATCCTCGATCCGACCGCCCATGAAGCGCAGGAGCTGTACGTCGCGCTGACGCGGGGCTCGAAGTCGGTGACGGTCGTCAGCGAGTCGAGCACGCTTCCGCCCGTTTCGACGGACAAGTATCAGGAGAAACAGATATTCGCCGCTGATGCAGCGGTTCGCCCGTAGCGCGCGTTCCTGAGGATGACCACGCGCTAGGCGGTTCGGCAGTCTCGTCGACACGCCGCACCGGTACGATTCGCCTGCTCGTCCTTGCTCGCTGTGGACGGTTCGCAGCCTTCGGCCTAGTCATGTGCGGCGCTCGGTTCAGGCCGACCAGGCTCCCAGATCTCCCAGCCGATTGTCTTCCCTAGCTCGCCAAAGCAGCCCTGGACGCCGAGCCGGTGGACGTTGAACCACCAGGCGTCCAGTTCGTTCGCGATGAAGCCGCGGAGACGCTCCTCGTAGGAGTCCAGCGCGCGGTTGTCGCCGTACGGGATCTCTTGGAATTCAGGCCGGATCGCCCTGACGTGAAGTTCCACTCGCTCCCAGTATTCGGACGGTTGGTCGCGCTCGCCGGGCTCGTCAGTCGCGAGGATGTCCAGGTGGTGGAAGCGCCCAGACATCCCGTAGCGGGCGAAGGTCGCGAATAGCAGGGGGATGATTGTGCTCTCCCGGACGCGCTCTGCGAGCCGCGCGGAGTACCCGGTAGCCGTGGTGCGCTCGACTCCCTCGTCGATCGCGGTCAGCAGTCGTGCGTTCAGCTTCTCGATGTCGTGGCCCCAGCCAACGAGCTCCGACTTCGTGGGCCAAGCGCCTGCGTCCTCAACTGCCCTGCACCCAAGCAGGATCTTCATCGTCTTCTCCGTGCCGATGCTCCCGAGGGAGAAGACGGCGTCGCCGGCGGTGCTCACGTAGCGCATGTCCCGGATCGCGCGGATGGCGTCGCGCATCAGGTTGCGCACTGACTCGGCCTCTTCGAGGAGGGCGAATCCTTGGCGCCTGGAGAGGGCGGGGTGCAACCCTGGTCGACGTTTAGCAGGCGTAGGCGTCACGCGTTCACGTCCATCTTTCGTGGAGTCCGGGCGGCCACTAGAAAGACAGCCCGCGGACGGTTGCGCCCGCGTCATCAAGGATAGATGGGAGAGAGGACGGACGTCCCCGAGACGCTCGACCGGGGCTACAGACTCTCCACAAGTCACCTCGCCATTCGACGCGGGCGCTGCCGAGACCTTCGGCCGCCTTGCCATCTCATCCAGGACGTCAGATCGGCGCTCAACAGGCACGGGTCGTCGGTGCGTTCGGCGCGCACGTATTCGCGAGAACATTGTCGACCCGGGAAAATGCGTTCGCGGGCAAGCGCATCAGGCCTGCCTGGGAGGCCGCGCAACTCGAGGTGGGGAAGACGCGATCATGCTGAGCCACCTCCGCATCGAAGGAGCAGGTGTTCGGTTCAAGTCGAACGCTCTTAACGAGAGGTACTTCTGGATCAGAAGTGTCGGTGGTCACGGTCATACTCAAGATCATGATCCGGAAGATGACTCCAGCGCAGTTCAAGGCCGCGGTGAACAAGGCGCAGCGCCAGCAGAAGCAGGCGATCGAGAACTACAACCGCGAGGCGCGTCGGCACAACGCGGCGATCAAGAAGGCTGTGAACGACTACAACCGCGAGGTGCGCACATACAACGCCAAGGCGCGTGCGCACAACGCCCAGGTGGAGAATCAGCGTCGCCGGCTCAACCAAGAGGTCCGGAGGCTCAACTCCCGCCCAGTGGGGACGACCTTCGTCACGTACCGGTTGTCGGTCGAGACCCTCGCGCGCACGTACGCAGCGACCGAGGAGAGGCTGGCCGGCAGGACGATCGCGCAGGCGGGCCGTGAGCTCGTCGACCGCGGCAGCGAGGAGGCCGCGAACAGCGCCTACCTCCTCAATGCGATGGACGGCGATGGCGCTGTCGAGGACGACCCGACTGAGGACGAGCTGCGCGGCCCGAGCATGCAGACCGAGCTCGCAGCCTTTGGACATGACCTCGTCGACCGGTGGACCGGGGCGTTGTTCTCCCTCAGTCCGCGCAACCCCGACGCGGCCCGTCACTTCTGCACGAGCGCGCGCGAAGTGCTGATCGCGATGATAGACGGCGCAGCACCGGATTCAAGCGTTGCCGAGGCGGATCCGTCGTGCGACCGAACCGAAAGGGGAGTGCCAACTCGACGGGCCAAGGTCGGATTCCTCCTGCGGCGTAAGGGCATCGACGAGGAGTCGATCGAGGACCTCGTAGAGGAGGACATGGACAATGTCCTAGGACTCTTCCGCGAGTTCGACAACGGCACCCACGGGCACGCCGGTCGTTTCACGATCACCCAGCTGAGCGCGCTGCGCATCCGGGTCGAGTCGGCCATCGGCTTCATCCACGCGCTCTGCGTGGTCTGAGGGCCCTGTGGCTTCGTCTGTCGGCCTCGTCTCCGGGACTCTGTCGGACCTCCCCGATACGATGACGCCAAGGAAGCAGCGCCTCAATCCGGTGGTGCAGCGAGTCTCAAGGGGAGTGCATGTCGACGGTCGCGAATCGGACTTCGAGCCTCAACGCGGCCAAGGCGGCGAAGAACGATGAGTTCTACACTCAGTGGGCTGACATCGAGCGAGAGGTCAACGCCTATCTTGAGTACGACTCGGACGTGTTCCGCGGCAAGGTCCTTCTGCTGCCGTGTGACGACCCCGAGTGGTCGAACTTCGCCAAGTTCTTCGCCCTCCATTTCGTCGACCTCGGGCTCAAGAAGCTCATCTCGACCTCTTACGCCCCCGATAGCAACCCGGCGCTGTTCTCGTACGAGCCGACTCTCTTTGAGATTGACGACCCGAAGTTCGACGCCGCCAAGACCCGTGCCAATGGCAAGAAGTTCGTTCTCGAACCGGAGGACATCAACGGCGACGGCGTCGTCAACATCGACGACCTGCAGTGGGAGTACCTCAATGGCGACGGGGACTTCCGCAGTGCCGAGGTGACCGCGCTGCGTGATGAGGCCGACATCGTGATCACCAACCCGCCGTTCAGCCTGTTCCGCGAGTTCATCACGTGGTTGGTCGACGGCGGCAAGTGCTTCGCGGTCGTCGGCAGCAGTAACGCGATCACGTACGCCGAGGTCTTCCCTCACATCAGGGCCAACAGGCTGTGGAAGGGTGCGACAGCCAACAGCAGCGACATGGTGTTCGGCGTCCCCAAGGGCTCGATGGTGTCGGAGGCAGACCGATTGAAGGCCAAGAAGCTCGGCTACCCATCGGACGACGAGCGTGACTACACGCGGCTGGGCAACTCCTGCTGGTTCACGAACATCGACCACGGCCGTCGGCACGAGCCACTGCAGTTGATGACAATGGATGACAATCTCAGGTTCAACAAGCGACTGATCAAGAAGCTCGGCGGCGATGAGGGCTACCAGCGGTACGCGAACTTCGACGCGATCGAGGTCCCGTACACCGACGCGATCCCCTCTGACTACGCCGGCGTCATGGGCGTGCCCATCACGTTCCTCGACAGGTACAACCCCGACCAGTTTGAGATCATAGGCAACAGCGAGGGACGTCTTGGTGCTGCCCTAGGCATCACTCCGCTCGGGCCCGAGTTCGCCGGCAGTCAGGGGCGGACCAAGCTCGGCATTGAGAGCACGAAGCAGGCGGTCTTCAAACGCATCCTCATCCGCCGGAAGGACGCCTGATGGATACCGAGCTCAGGCACTACACCGTCGAGCAAGTACTCAAGGGCTTCGTCTACAACGAGCTGGAGGGCAAGGGCCTGTTCGGACTCGATGGCAGGCTCGTCATCCAGCCTGAGTACCAGCGCAACTACATCTACAACGACGGCAAGCGCGACGTCGCGGTGATCGACTCGCTGCTCAAGGAGTACCCACTCGGGCTCATCTACTTCAACGTCGAGGGCTCCACACTCGAAGTACTCGACGGCCAGCAGCGCATCACCAGCGTCGGCCGGTTCGTCACCGGAAAGTTCGCCATCAAGGTCGGCGGTAAGGAGCAGACGTTCTCGTCGCTGCCTGTCAACCTCCAGCGCAGGATCCTCGACGCCAAGCTCGACATCTACGAGTGCGACGGCACCGAGGACGAGATCAAGGCCTGGTTCCAGACGATCAATATCGCCGGCGTCCCGCTGAACAGGCAGGAGTTGCTCAACGCGATTTACTCCGGCCCGTTCGTCACCAAGGCCAAAGCCGAGTACTCCAACTCCAACAACGCGAACATGCAGAAGTGGCAGGCGTACGTGGGCGGCGACCCCAAGCGCCAGCAGATCCTCGAGGAAGCGCTCGAGTGGGTCGCCGCCGCGAAGGGCCTGACCATCGACGCCTACCTCGCCCAGCATCGCCAAGATGCCGACATCGCCGAGCTGAAGAACTACTTCACCTCGGTCATCGACTGGGTCGCCGGCGTCTTCATCCGACCCCCGGACAAGGAGATGCGCGGCCTTGATTGGGGCCGACTCTACAACGCGCACCACACGACGTCCTACAGCCCGGCGAAGCTTGAGGTCAGGGTCAACGAGCTTCGCTCCGACCCTGCGGTGCACAGCCCGAAGGGAATCTACGAGTACCTGCTCGACGGCGAGATGAGGCCCCAGTTGCTCGACGTCCGTCTGTTCGAGGCTAAGGACAAGCGTGTCGCCTACGAGCGGCAGACGACGAAGGCCAAGGCTGCGGGCGAGTCGAACTGCCCGCTGTGCGCGATCGCCGGGGACAGTAACAAGGCCCGGATCTACAAGCAGAACGAGATGGACGCCGATCATGTGACCGCCTGGTCGAAGGGCGGATCGACGAGCCTGGCCAACCTGACGATGCTCTGCCAGACGCACAACCGCACCAAGGGCAACCGGTAGGCAGCGCCATGGCTCGTATTTCCCTGGAGGCCGGCAACGACCTCGTCGAGAGGCTCGCCCACGAGAATGATCCGGTCAAGGCGGTCGTAGAGCTCGTGTGGAACAGCCTCGACGCCGATGCCCACTCCGTCGCGGTCGCTTTGCACCGCAACGAGGCCGACGGCGTGATCGGCGTCGAGGTCACCGACGACGGGCATGGCATGGCACCCGAGGAACTGTCCTCCGCCTTCCGGTGGGTCGGCAACTCGTGGAAGTGGATGGCAGGTCGCAGCAAAGGCGAGCAGCGCCCGCTGCACGGCCGCTTCGGCCAAGGCCGGCTGCGGGCGTTCGCCCTGGGCACAGATATCCAATGGGCGACCGTCGCCGACAGCGTCGACGGGAAGCGTTTTCGTTCAGTCGTCCGTTCCTCGGTCAACGCCCGGAACGACTTCGACGCTTCGGACCCGGTGGGTACCGACGACGGCACTGGGACGCGATTCGTTGCTTCGGGCCGTGATGCTCTGGATCGCCTCGACGCCGACAAGGCGCGCGACCGGATCACGGCGACGTTCGCGCCGTATCTGCTCGCCCGTGACGATGTCGAGGTCCTTTTCGACGGCTCGCGCATCAAGCCCGATGACGTCATCGACTTCGACACCACCTACGACCTCGAGTGGGAGCACGAGGCCGTCGCCCGTCAAGCAAAGCTCCGGATCATCGAGTGGAAAGCGGGCCATGAGCGCGCTGTCCACCTCTGCGACGGCGAAGGTGTGCCGGTGGACGCGCTCGACACCGCGCCGGCCGTCGACTTCCGCTACTCGGCCTACGTCATTTGGGACGAGATGCCCGGACAACACAACGAGTGGATCCTCGCGAAGCTCGAGAGCACACCCTCGGTCCTCGGAATGCTGCTTGCGGAGGTCGACCGGACGCTCGACGAGCACTTCGATGGCCGGCGCGCCCAGCGTCGCCGTGAGCTCGTCGAGGAGTGGAAGGAAGGGAACGTCTACCCCTACCAGGGCGAGCCGGGGACGGAGGAGGAGAAGGTCGAGCGAGCGACCTTCGATGTGGTCGCTACGTCGATCCGCAGGCACATCCCAAGCGGCAAGAAGCAGAAGAGGCTCACCCTCGGGCTCCTGCGTGAGTCGCTCCAGCAGCGGCCGAGCGATGTTTCGGCCCTGCTCGACGAGTACGTGGGGCTGCCCGCCGACGAGAAGGAGCAGCTCGAGCGTCTACTCAGCCGCACGAGTCTGTCGCGGGTGATCCAGGCGTCGAGCAACGTCACCAACCGGCTCGAGTTCCTCCGCGCCCTCGAGCTCATGGTCTTCGACCCCGAGACGAGCAAGATGGTGGGTGAGCGGGACCACCTCCACAAGATCCTCGAGAGCGAACTATGGGTCTTTGGAGAGCAGTACAACCTCATGGTGAGCGAGCGGGGCCTGACCGCCGCGCTCGATCGACACCGTGAACTGCTCGACGAGCCGCGCAACGACAAGACGCCCGTGAAGCTGCTCGACGGCAAGTCGGGCCGGCTCGATCTCCTGCTCTCGGTCGCTGCCACCGAGCACGACCGGAACCGGCACCTCGTCGTCGAGCTCAAGGCCCCGAAGATCCAAGCAGGGCAGAAGGAACTGGCGCAGATCAAGGCGTATGCGATGGCAGTGGCCAAGGACCCGCGGTTTGCGAGTAGCACCACGGAGTGGGACTTCTGGCTCGTGACGGGCGAGATCGACGACGTCGTCCGTCAGGAGGCGAACCAGAAGAACCGGAAACGTGGGGTCGTGTTCGAGCCTGACCTCCCCGATGCGTCGGGAGCGAAGGTCAGGGTCTGGGTGCGTGACTGGGGCCAGATTATCGACGACGCGAAACGCCGGCTCGACTACTTCCAGAAGAGCCTGCAGCACGACCCGTCCCTCGACGACGCACGGGACTACCTGCGCCGAAACCACGGCGACGTCATCCCCGAAGGTCTCCTCGTTGACTAGATCGAGGATGACCCGGCGATCAACGAGTGAGGTCCCACTAATCCGCGAGCCAGTGAGGCCTCGGGGTGCGCTATTGGCCGGCTCGATTGCCTGGGAATGTCGGAGGCGACAACTACACTCAGCGCATGCTTCGTCGACTTGATCTGAAGAACCGATGGCGGTCCCTCGGCAAGGGGTTCTGGCCCGACAGCCTGCCCTTGGGGCGCGCGACCATCGTCTATGGTCACAACGGCAGTGGCAAGTCCACGCTGGCTGAACTACTTCTCAGCCTCGGCGAGGGGCAGGCAGCAACCGGTGTGGTGTGGGAGGAGGATGACCAACGCACGGTGAACGTCCTTCCGGGTGGCAGCGGCCCATCATCGATCGCCGTATTCACTCGTGCGTGGGTCGAAGCGAATTTGTCAGAGTTCTTGGCGGGGGAGAGCGCTGACGCGATCGTCACTCTCGGGCAAGCCGCCATCGACTCGAAGGAGAAGGAGAAGGAGCTCGAGGCCGAGATCGAACGATTACAGGATCATGCGAGCAAGAGTGAGGAGCTGCGTCGGAAGGCCCAGCAAAAGGTCGACCAACTCGCCCGCGACGTGCAGAAGCGCATCGTCGACGAGCTCCAGCCTCTTGACTACAAAAACTACAGCAAGAGCCGCTACTCGGTCGTCAAGGTCGGCGAGATGCTCCGATCAGTGCGCGGCGACTTCCCTGACGACGGTGCTCACGCAGACGCACTCGTCCGGCTCGGCGAGAGTGCACCTTCGATCCTCCCGGATGTTGCGAACCCGCCGACTGTGGTGGAACGACTGCACGAGTTCGGACCTATTCTGTCGCGCACTCCGACGCGCGTCGCGATCGAAGCTCTCGGCTCCAGCCCCGCGCCCAGGAATGGGTGGAGCAAGGGCTCTTGCTCCACGAGGCAGAGGGAAGCTGCATCTTCTGCGACAACACGATATCCCTTGAGCGGTGGGAACGACTTGCCCGGCATTTCGACGAAAGCTGGCTGCAGATCCGGCGCGATGCACAGCAGTTCCTGGCAATGGTCGGGGAGCATAAGAAGGCTCTGCTCGCCTGGCTCGATTCGTTGCCCGCCCAGTCGGCCCTTTCCGGCGACCTTCAAGCCGCCTTCAAGATGGCCGCAGACGAGGCTCGACGTGAAGTTGAGACGCGAGTGGCCTGCATCGAACTAGTCGAAAATGCCCTTAACACGAAGATCGCCGATCCCAGTGCCACCCCTGAGGAGCCCGAATGCTCGGTGCTTGACACCGCGGTCTCCGCGACCGTCCTGTCAGAGGCGGTGAAGGACCATAACCATCAGGCTCGTCGGCACGAAGAGCTGACGGAGCTTCGGAAGACGGCGGTGCTCAATCACATCATCGGTTCGCAGAGCCGGGCCTTTCGCGACCTGGAAACACAAGCAGCTGAGGCCAAAGAATCGAACGTAGGCGCTGTGAAGGCTGCCGAGTCGGCCGAGCGCGCGATTCAACGCGTGCGCCAGGAGCAGTTCACCACGAAGGAGATGGCTGACACCCTCACCCGCGACTTGGCGCGAGTCTACGGGAAGAACCACCTCAGCATCGCCGTGACTGACGACGGCAGATCCTACAGTTGTCGGCGTGACGACGTGGCTGGCACGAATCTCAGCGAGGGGGAGCGCACCACGCTGTCTTTGCTGTACTTTCTGCGGAATCTCGAAGATCAGCAGGGTCGTGGCATTGATCCCGGCAAACGCATCGTCGTCATCGACGACCCCTCGAGTTCCCTTGACCGGGAAGCCCTCTTCGCTACCCATCAGTGGTTGGTCAGTACGCTCAAAGACTTCGGGCAGTACATCGTCCTGACTCACGACTTCAACCTGCTTCGCCTATTCATCTCGTCTCACAACAGCAAGTGGCGCGCGTCCGCCAGGGCGATCGCCGAAGGTGAAGCGAACGAGATCCGATTTCCGCGAGTAGCGTTTCGCGAGATATTCGCTGCGACGAGCGAGGGTAGGCGCACAACGAAGGTTGGTCAGCTTCCGACGCTGCTGCGGAACAGTACCTCGGAGTACGCGTATCTCTTCTCCATGGTGATGATGGGTGTGCAGGACACGGAGGACCACGAACGGCTATTCCTCCTGCCCAACGCGGCTCGGCGGGTGCTGGAGACATTCGCGAGCTACAAGGCGCCGCACCGGCCGAATTTCCTTCAGCAGATGGAAGCGCTTGTGCAGGTGGATCCTGACGAGCCATACCGCGACGTATACGACTTCTGCAACCGCTTCTCTCACGGCGAAGGCAGCGAAACGGTGGAGGTACTGGACGCCAGAGCGGTGCACGGCCATATCCGGCGCTGCATGGAGTTTCTGCGAGCTGTCGACGAAGAGCATTTCGTGAACATGTGCCAGGCAGTTAGCGTCGATCCTGCTGTGCTCTCGTAGATGGTCTCTGGCTGTTCCCAGTTCTGGTCAGGACGGTCTCCCCAGCCACGTACTGCGTCCGGGCCGCCGGATCCGACGGTGCGTACAGCGGCCGCAACAAGGCAACCCTGGCCCGCAACATCGACGCCGACCCGACCCACCCGATCCGTTCCCCGATCACCGTCGCCGGCATCGTCGGTGTCTTGGCCAGCAATTCCCGGATCTTCGGCTCGAACACATCGATGGCTGACCCAGCCGACACCCGCTGATACCTCGGCGGCGCATCCGAGGCCAACGCCGAACGAACCGTGTTCCACGCCACCCCCAACTCACGCGCGATCGCCTTGGTCGGCATCTTCTCTGACTTGTGAAGCCGTCTGATCTCGGCCCAATCCTCCACGCTGATCACTCCCTCACTCTGACCGAGGGGGTCAACTTTCGCTCGGCACCAGGGGTCAGAATTCACGCGGCGTCGACAGAGGGGACACTTCCGGCGCGCAAGGAGAAGGTGAGCGGTTGCGACGGGCGCCCCGTCGTCAGGACCCTGGTCAGGGTCTCTGATCTGGATGATGTTCTCGGCTGGACTGCTCACGCCGAACATGTCCTGCGCAACCGAGAATGAGCGCCACCACTGAGTGGCGAGCAGAAGGCCGTGATTCGCAAGGTCCTCCTCGAGTACTTGCGCGAACGCGAGGCACGGGAAGGAAGCGCTAGGTCGCACGATGCAACGGAGTGGGTAGATCAAAAGACGATCCCGTCGGATGCCTGGGCAACCGCCATCCGCCTTCTCAGAGGACCCGCACGTGGGGGCGTCCCGCTTCGGCGGATCTGGGGGTGAGTCGAATCGCCATTCGCCTGCCAGTTGAATGGCCACTCGCCGGCCATTCGAATCGCTATTCGTGGATGCGTCTAGCGTGGCGAGTCGGGCTACTTCGACCGCGGACTGGATGCCTACGGCGGCGAGGGGGAGGGGTGTCACCGCTGCGGAACCCCGATCCGTCGTGAACCGTTCGACGGCCGGTCATCGCACTTCTGCCCCAGGTGTCAGCGCCCGTGTTCAGGTCGTTCGGTGGCCTGACCCCGTCTGACAGACCGATGTTCGAAAAGGTGGTTTGGTGTCGTGGATTCCGTAAGTCTGTACGATGTACAGAATGGAATCGAAGGAGCAAGCATGACCCGGCGGTCCGGGGAGCAGCCTCCAGCGCCCAGCGGATGTCCTCGACATGACCGATGACGGCGTGCTGTGGATCACCGATGTCCGCGAGAAATGGAACAGCTTCCGTGTCGACTTCGAGGGGGGTGTCTTCGACGCCTCGAAGGTCGCTCCAGGGGTGCGTGCGCTCGGCCTGACGTCGGTCACGGTGCCGGACGGGGAACTGGCGAAGGTCGAGGGGCTGGAGAGCCTGGCGATCAACGGGGGATCCGCGGAACGTATCGACCTGCGCGGCTGCACGAGCCTTCGCCAGCTGATGGTCAGCCACGTGCGCGGGCTGACAGAGCTGGTGGGCGTCGAGGAATTGACCACGCTCGAGGAACTCGACCTCTACGCCCTGCCTCAGGTCCAGTCGTTCCCTCCGCTCTGGCGGCTGACAGGCCTGTGGCGGCTCGACCTCGGCTCGATGAAGGGTCTCACGACCGGCCTCTCGCCGTTCCTGGCCGCGCCGAACCTCCGTGAGGTCCAGCTGGCGTCCACCTTCCCGATCGCCCCCGGCGACGCCGAGCTGCTGCGCGACCACGCACGCATGGTCGGGTTCTCCTGGTGGGACCCCAGGGGGAACCCCGGCCGCGGACGCCCGTAGTCTCTTCGAGCTGGCTGGCCGCCGGCCGGCCCGGATGCGGGCGAATGGCCGACCACCTGAGGATGAGGTGCCACTACAGCCCTCGACCGACCTCGCGCCCGAGCACATGGTGCTGATCCACGTGACCTGCCGTGGAGACTGGGGTTACGGCGATGTCTATCCCGTCTGTGATCTCGGCGACGTGTTGCTGGAGGGTGAGCACGACTACGGGCCGGGGCTCAAGCTGATCCGCATCACGTTGTGGCAGGGAACCGCGAGGCCGGAGAAAGCCAGGATCAGGCTCCAGCGGGCCAAGGGGGTGCTCGCGATCGAGGTGCCCAGCGACCTGTCGGACGATCAGTTCCGCCAGGAAGATGCTGCTCCCGCGCAGCTCGAGCAGGGTGCGCGCGAAGTCGTGGCGGCTCTTGAGGCTGCCCGGGCGCGGGTCGCCAAGGAATTCCCAGAGTTCGCCGTCGACACCCTGCTCGACCGCGTCCGCGACACCAGCCGTCGACTACCGGCCACACCTGAGGACGCCGCTGAGCTCATCGACGCCGCCCTGCTGAAGGTTCGGACCCTTCGCGCCGCGATGGCACGCCGGGAGCAGGCTGCGCGTCAGCCGCAGTGCTGAGGGTCGCCAGGTGGGCCGTGTTGGAAGTCCTAGAAAGCACCCCCAGGGCGACTGAGGTCAGGCGGGACGACGGAAGACCAGCAGCGCGTCGGCCACCAGATCATGCGGGAGGCGGTCCCATTCGATGGTCGTGACCCCGGCCGGGTCGAGGTGGGCGGCGAGCACCCGCGCGCAGTCGGCGATCAGCGTCGTCCGGATACCCAGGTGGTCGATGTCGGCCACGTTCCACACCACGAAGCCGCCCGGCGCCACGAGCCTCGCACACTGGGCCGCGACGAGTCCGAGCTCCGCCAGGTAACGCTCGTAGTCGCCGCCCTCCAGCTCGTAGGCGGTCAACGGATCGGCATCGTGGTCGTTGACCGTCATGTACGGCGGCGACGTCAGGATCAGGTCCACCGACCCGGGGGCGACGAGTCCTGCGACGAGGCGCAGCAACTCCCGCGCGTCGCCCTCGATGACGTGCGCCTGCGGCACCCACCGGCGCAGCTGGTCGACGCGCTCCGGCAGCAGCTCGACGCCGAGCGCCCTGCGCCCCAGGGCCACCGCGCGGGCCAGGGTCGTGCCGAAGCCGGCGAACGGGTCGAACACCAGGGCCCCGGACGGCGTCAGCCGCTCGATGACGTGGTCGACGATGCCGGGGAGCATGTGGACGTCCTCGTCGGCGCCGTCGGGCCGGGCCGCGATGAACCCGGCGTGCGTGGCGGTGAGGAGGGGGTCAAGCACGGCGGCGGGTCACCAGGGGCTCGCGACGTAGTCCTTCAGGAACACCCCGTGGACGTCCTCGCCGGCCTCGCCGCGCACGATCGGGTCGTAGACGCGGGCGGCGCCGTCGACCAGGTCGAGGGGCGCCTTGAACCCCTCCTGCGCCAGTCGCACCTTGGTGTAGTGCGGGCGCTCGTCGGTGATCCAGCCGGTGTCGACGGCGGTCATGAGGATGCCGTCCGTGGTGAGCATCTCGCTGGCGCTCGTGCGGGTCAGCATGTTGAGAGCGGCCTTCGCCATGTTCGTGTGCGGGTGGCCGGGGCCCTTGTAGCGGCGGGAGAACTGTCCCTCCATCGCCGACACGTTGACGACGTAGGTGCGCCGGGCGGGGGAGGCGGCCAGGGACGCGCGGAGCCGCGCGATCAGCAGGAACGGCGCGGTCGTGTTGCACAGCTGCACCTCGAGCATCTCCACGGGATCGACCTCGTGGACGTGCTGCACCCAGCTGTTGACGTGCGCGACGTCGGGCACCAGGCCCCCCGCGTCGATGGCGCTGCCGTCTGCGTGCTTCGCGAGGGACGACGACCCGGCCGTCATCGCCAACGCCGTCAGGTCGCCCGCGGTCAGGTGCTGGGCGACCCCCTCGGCGACGGTGCCGGCCAGCGACGCCGTCGACAGCATGGGGGCGGGAACGGACGCCGAGCCGCCGGAGACGGAGGTGCCGATCGAGACCGGGTGCAGCTGCGCAGGACCGCCCAGCTTCTCGATCTCCGGCAGCGGCCCACCGGGGAGCGACTGTGTCTCGGCATCGACCAGCAGGGAATACGAGCCGGGGGAGCGCCGCACCGTCTGGGCCGCGTTGTTGATGAGGATGTCGAGCGGTCCCGCGGCCGCGACGGAGTCGGCGAGCGCGATGACCTGGGCCGGGTCGCGCAGGTCGATGCCCACGACCTTCAGCCGGTGGAGCCAGTCGGACGAGTCCGGGAGCGAGGCGAAGCGGCGGGCGGCGTCGTTCGGGAACCGGGTGGTGATGGTGGTGTGGGCGCCGTCGCGCAGCAGCCGCAGGGCGATGTGCATGCCGATCTTGGCCCGGCCGCCGGTCAGCAGGGCGCGCCTGCCCGTCAGATCGGTGCGGGCGTTGCGCTTGCCGTGGCTGAAGTGGGCGCAGGTGGGGCACAGCTGGTGGTAGAACGCGTCGACCCGGGTGTAGGGCTCCTTGCAGACGTAGCAGTTGCGTGGCCGCAGCAGGCTGCCGGCGCTGGCCGACTCCACGGAGGTGGTGAGCTCGATCCCGCGGGTCTCGTCGTCGATGCGGTCGGGGGCGCCGGTCGCGGTCCTGGCGACGACCTCGCGGTCGGCCGAGCTGACGGCGTCACGGAAGTCGCGCCGCCGTTTCTTCCGCGCGGACTTGTACATGCCGGACGTGGCGTCCCGCAGCGCGATCCGGTCCGGGTGATCCTCCGGCAGCTCATGGGCCGCACCGAGCACCCGCAGTGCCACCTCCAGGTCGGCCCTGTCGAAGGACGGCGAGGGCGCAGCGGCAGAAGCGATGTCGATGGAGTCGGTCACTGGGCTGATCCTACGGCAGCGGCCGCCTGACGCCCTCCCGACGAGGGCCCGACCGGCCCCGGTGGCCCTCCTGCGACGGCGTGGCGGTTGGTCCTGCCCACCGGTGCGGCCATACTTGACAATGCTTGGCTCGTTGGGCCTTCAGCTCAATCAGCCAGAGAGGCACCGCATGATCAAGGAACTCGTCCGCCGGTACGGCAACTCGCTGCGCCAGCTGGTGAAGTTCGGGATGGTCGGCGGGTCCGGTGTGATCGTCAACCTCATCGTCATGGTGCTGATGAACAAGGCCAACGGTGGCTCGGTGAACGCCCAGAACGTGGTCTGGAGCATCCCCGGCACCGAGTTCAACGTCCGGTTCACCGCGATCGTGTGGATCGTTGCGTTCCTGGTCGCCAACGTCTACAACTTCCAGCTGAACCGCTGGTGGACGTTCCGTTCGCACCGTCACGCGCCGTGGTTCCGCGAGTTCTGGCCGTTCCTGGCGGTCGGTTCCGTCGCGGCCGCCGTCGGCCTCGCGATCAAGATCGCCCTGACGAACCCGACCAGCCCCGTGTATCTGCCCGAGCCGTGGTTCCACGAGGAGCGCGGCCTCAACTCGCGTGAGTACTGGAGCCAGCTCATCGCGATCCTCATCACCATGCCGATCAACTTCGTGGTCAACAAGCTGTGGACCTTCCGGGCCGTGCGTGGGGCGGCCCACCCCGCCGACTCTCCTGAGGTCCAGGCCGCCGAGTAAGCCATGTACCTCAAGAAGCTCACCCTGCGCGGTTTCAAGTCCTTCGCGTCGGCGACGACGCTGCTGTTCGAGCCCGGGATCACCTGCGTCGTCGGCCCCAACGGCTCCGGCAAGTCCAACGTGGTCGACGCGCTGAGCTGGGTGATGGGGGAGCAGGGGGCCAAGTCGCTGCGCGGCGGCAAGATGGACGACGTCATCTTCGCCGGCACCACGAAGCGCGCGCCGCTCGGCCGCGCTGAGGTCGAGCTCACCATCGACAACTCCGACGGCGCCCTGCCGATCGAGTACGCCGAGGTGACCATCACCCGCACCATGTTCCGCAGCGGTGGCTCCGAGTACTCGATCAACGGCACCCAGGCGCGGCTGCTCGACGTGCAGGAGCTGCTCAGCGACTCGGGCATCGGCCGGGAGATGCACGTCATCGTCGGCCAGGGGCAGCTCGACCAGGTGCTGCAGGCGACCCCCGAGACCAGGCGCGGCTTCATCGAGGAGGCGGCCGGCGTCCTCAAGCACCGCAAGCGCAAGGAGAAGGCGCTGCGGAAGCTGGAATCGACCGGGCAGAACCTGGAGCGGCTACAGGATCTGGTGGCCGAACTGCAGCGGCAGCTCAAGCCGCTCGGCAGGCAGGCGCAGGCCGCGCGGAAGGCGGCCGTCATCCAGGCGGAGCTGCGCGACTCGAAGGCGCGGCTCCTGGCCGACGACCTCGCCTCGGCCTCCGCGCAGCTGGCGGCGGAGCTGGCCGACGAGGCCGCTGCAGCCGAGGCACAGGCCAGGGCCGAGCGCGCCGTCGCCGACGCCCAGCAGGCGGAGGAGGCCGCCGAACGGCGCCTCCGGGCCGCCGCCTCCGACTATGACGCCGCCCAGGAGCAGTGGTATGCGCTGGCCGCGCTGCGCGAGCGGGTCACGACCACGATTTCCATCTCGGCCGAGCGGATGCGGGCCGGCGACAACCAGCCGGCGCTCGACGTCGGGGGACGCGATCCGGAGGCGCTCGAGGCCGAGGCCGCCGGGATCCGCGCCCGCGAACAGGAGTTGTGCTCCGACGCCGAGGCGGCGCTGGCGGCCCTCGGAGACGCCACCCTGCGACGCAACGGCGCCGAGCAGGAACACGCCGCCGCCGAACACGCCTACAGCGCGGCACTGCGCGCCATCGCCGACCGCCGTGAGGGGCTGGCACGCCTGCACGGCAAGGTCAACTCGATCAGGTCCAGGCTGCAGGCCTCCGACGAGGAGGTCGCGCGGCTGACGACCCGCCGGGCGGAGGCGCTGGAGCGGGCGGAGTCCGCCGCCCGCGGTTACGTCGAGACCGAGTCGTCGCTGGCCGGCCTCGGAACCCACGAGTCGGACCTCGACGATGTCTTCGAGCAGGCCGAGGCCGCCGTCGCTTCCGCCGAGGAAGCCGCGGCCGCGCTGCGGAGCCGGGAGGCCGAGGTGTCGCGCACCCGGGCCGCCCTCGAGGCCCGAGTAGAGGCGCTGCGGCTGCTGACGCAGTCGAAGGACGGTTCCGCCGACCTGCTCGGCTCCGGCCGTGACGAGGTCGTCGGACGGCTGGGGGAGATGCTGACCGTCGAACCCGGCTGGGAGGCCGCCGTCGCCGCCGCGCTGCGGGGAATGACCGAGGCCATCGTCGTGCAGGGGCTCCCCGGAGCGCTCGCCGCGACCGGCTATATGGCCGACGCAGACCTGGGCCGGGCGCCGCTCGTGGTCGCGCAGGCGCCGCGACGGAACCCCGCGGGGACCGGGCGGCGGATCCGCGACCTGGTGTCCGCGCCCGACGACCTGGCCGGGGCCCTCGACCACCTGCTCGCCGGGGTCGTCGTCGCCGACGGGGCGGACCACGCGGCCGCGCTCGTCGATGCCGATGCGACCACCGTCGCCGTCACCCCCGACGGTGACATCTTCTCCGCCTGGCTCGTCGAGGGAGGGTCCGCGGCCGCCCCGTCACTCCTCGAGGTCCACGCCGAACTGGCCGAAGCCGAGCGCGCCCTCGCCGTCGCCGGGCACGACGCCGACCGGCTCCGCTTCGAGGCCGAACAGGCCGCGGTGGTGCTGGCAGAGGCCCGGGCCGGCGAGGAGGCAGCGCTGGCGGCCCTGCACGAGTCGGACGCCTCGCTCGCCGCTGTCGCGGACAAGCTGGGATCCTTCCGGCAGGCTCAGGCCGCCGCGACCCGGGAGGCCGAACGGCTCGCCGAGGCCGTCGGGACGGCGCTGCAGGCCCGACGCCGCGACGAGGAGGCCCTCACCGAGCTGGAGGCCCGGCTCGAGGCCGCCTCCGCCGAGGAGGATGTCGCGGAACCGGACCCGGAGGACCGCGACGCGAAGGCCGCTGAGGCCCGGCGGGCCCGGCAGGCGGAGATGGACGCGCGGCTGGCGCTGCGCAGCCTGGAGGAGCAGACCAAGGCGATCGGGGGACGGGCCGAGTCGCTGCAGCGGGCCGCGCAGCAGGAACGCCAGTCCCGTGCCCGCGCACGGCAGCGGGCAGAAGAGTTGCGACGCGAGGCCGAGGTCGCCCGCGTCGTCAACGAGGCTGCCACCCGACTCGCCGAGAAGGTGGAACTCGCCCGGCAGCGCGCCGCGGCCCAGCGGGACACCGCGGACAAGGCCCGGCGTGAGGCCGAGGCCGGCACCACCGCCGCCCGACACGCCGCGAAGGCGTCCGCGACCAGGCTCGACGAGATCGTCCGGGGCGCCCACCGCGACGAGATGGTCCGCATCGAGCACAGGATGCGCCTGGAGCAGCTGACCGACCGGGCCCTCGCCGAGCTGGGCCTCGAACCAGAGCAGCTGCTGGCCGAGTACGGCCCCGATGTTCCGGTGCCCGTGCTCACCCGCCCCGACGGCACCGCGCTGCAGGCCGACGACGAGCAGCCCGATCCCGTGCCCTACGACCGGGACAGGCAGGCGGCCCGGCTCCGGGCTGCGGAGCGGAACCTGGCCATCCTCGGCCGCGTCAACCCGCTCGCGCTCGAGGAGTTCGACGCCATGACGGCGCGACACCAGTTCCTCGCCGAGCAGCTTGACGACCTCCGCCGCACCCGCGCCGACCTGCTCGACATCGTGGCGCAGGTCGACCGCCGCGTCGAGGAGGTCTTCGAGGCCGCCTACCGCGACGTGGAGGCCAGCTTCGCCGACGTGTTCGCCCGGCTGTTCCCGGGCGGCGAGGGTCGGCTGGTGCTGACGGACCCCGGCGACTGGCTCACCACCGGCGTCGATGTGGAGGCCCGGCCGGCGGGCAAGCAGGTCAAGCGGCTGTCCCTCCTGTCCGGCGGTGAACGCTCGCTGGTGGCGGTCGCGTTCCTGGTCAGCCTCTTCATCGCCCGCCCGAGCCCCTTCTACATCCTCGACGAGGTGGAGGCGGCACTGGACGACGCCAACCTCGGCCGGCTGCTGGGGATCTATGAGGAACTGCGGGAGAACTCGCAGCTGCTGATCATCACGCACCAGAAGCGCACGATGGAGATCGCCGACTCCCTCTACGGCGTGACGATGCGCGGGGACGGCATCTCGACGGTGGTGTCGCAGCGACTGGCGGAGCGCTGACGACGCCCGTGCGACGCGTGTCCATCGGGGAACCGCTGGGCCCCGATGGCACACTGGAGGACATCGTCGCCGCTGCATCGGAGGGAGCAACCCGATGGATGTCCTGACCACCGCCGTGTTCGCCGTCGCGATCGTCATCGTGCTCGCGGCTGCGGCCGTCGTCTTCGTGTTCGTGGCCGCGTCGTCGGGGCACCTGCGGCTGCCCGAGGGACGCGTGTCCCGGGCGGTGAGCAAGGTCAGCCGACACCTCAACGGCAAGGGTGAGGTGCCCGCGTTCCTCGAACGCCTCGACGAACGCTGACCGGCCCGGCGGGGTCGGCGCGCGACAGGCTCAGGGGCCGGTTCCCCGCGCGCCGCTAGGATGTCCCCGTGGATTGGTTCTTCTGGGTCGTCATCGGCGTCATCGGCGTCGCACTCATCGCCGCAGGCATCATCGTCGCGGTCAGCAACCGCAGGCATCGGGAGCTGGAGGCCGGCAGACAGGCTGAGCTCGAGGCGACGGTGGCCGGGGAGGACGTCGTCGTCGCGCCCGCCGAACCCGGGACGGAGCCCCTCGCGCCGGAGCCGGAAGCTGTCCCCGCGGAGCCTGCCGTCTCCGAACCGGAGCCCGTCGCCGTCGAGCCTGAGCCCGCCGCGACCCTCGAGGCCCCCGAGGCGCCGCTGACCCGCTGGTCGCGGCTGCGTCGGCGGCTCTCCGGCAGCAACAACGCCCTGGCGCGTGCGTTGGCCGACCTGCTGTCGGTCGACAAGATCGACGCCGACGTCTGGGACGACTTCGAGACCACGCTGATCACCTCCGACCTCGGCGTCGGCCCCGCCACGGAGCTGACCGAGGCGCTGCGCCGTCAGCTTGCCGTCGACGGTGTCGCCGACCCGGCCAAGGCGCGGGAGGTCCTCCGCGCCGAACTCCTGAAGCTGGTCGACCCCAGCCTCGACCGCTCCCTGAACCTGACGCCCGCCACCGAGGGCGACCCGGCCGTCGTGCTCGTCGTCGGCGTCAACGGCACCGGCAAGACCACGACCGTCGGCAAGCTCGCACGGGTGCTCGTCGCCGAGAGGAAGACGGTGGTGCTCGGCGCCGCCGACACCTTCCGTGCGGCAGCGGCGGAGCAGCTCGCCACCTGGGGTGAGCGGGTGGGCGTCGAGACCGTCCGCAGCGACGTCGATGGCGCCGACCCCGCCTCGGTCGCTTTTGACGCCGTCGCCAAGGGCGTCGCTGACGGCACCGACGTGGTCCTCGTCGACACCGCCGGAAGGCTTCACACCAAGACCGGCCTCATGGACGAGCTCGGCAAGGTCAAGCGCGTCATCGAGAAGAAGGCGCCCGTCACCGAGGTCCTGCTCGTCCTCGACGCCACCACCGGCCAGAACGGCATGACCCAGGCCCGCATCTTCTCCGAGGTCGTCGACGTCACCGGCATCGTCCTGACGAAGCTCGACGGCTCCGCCAAGGGCGGCATCGTGGTCCAGGTCCAGCGCGAACTGGGCGTCCCCGTCAAGCTCGTCGGCCTCGGCGAGGGTGTCGACGACCTGGCACCGTTCGACCCCGAGGGCTTCGTCCAGGGCATCCTCGGCGAGTAGCCGGTGAGTCGGGCGCGTCCTCACAGGGGCGCGCTGGCCCAGACCTTCCCCTCCGGGGTGACCAGTTCCACGCCGACCACGCCCGTCCGGTCGACCGGTACGAGCCAGGCGCCTGACGGCGTCCGGCCGTAGCCGGGGTCGGCGAGGGTCCAGCTGCCCCCGCTCGTGCGGCTTTCGTCCGCGCCCAGCAGCACGCACTCGTACGTCGCGCCCGGCCGGCCCCCCGTGACGCTCAGGACCAGCACCGGCCCGGCGCCCAGCCGCACCACTCCCGCGGTGCCGATCGTCTCGCCGTCACGCCGGCGGGCATTTCCCGCTCCGCGCGGCCCGCGGCGAGCACCCGGCCGGCGAACCCGTCCGGGGGCGCGATCGACGGTGCGGCCGCGAGCGTCCCCCGGACGGCGGCGGCCAGGTCGGCGAGCGCCGCCGCACAGGCGGGACAGACGCGGAGGTGGTCGGCGACGCCCTCCGCGCCGGCGTCGCGGTGACCGAGTGCCAGTGCCGTCAGAGTGTCGTCGTCGAGATGGGCGGTCATGACTCTCCCTCCACGGCGCGTCGGAGGCGCGCCAGCCCGGTCCGGATGCGTGTCTTCGCGGTGCCAAGAGGGATCCCCTCATGGTCGGCCACCTCTTGGGCGGTGCGGCCCGCCATCACCGCGAGCAGGACGGCGCGCGCCTGCTCGGGGGCAGGGCCCGGAGCCTGCCGGCCGCCTCCGCCGCCTCCAACTGGTCGTCGATGGCCTCGGTGGGGTCGCGCAGCACGGCGGAGATCAGGTGCTCGAGGATCGCGGCGTCCGTGGCGAAGGACCTGCGGGCGCGGACGGCGTCGATGGCGAGGTTGCGGGTGATGGTCAGCAGCCACGTCACCACCGAGCCGCGGGCGGGATCGTAGCTGCCTGCGGCCCGCCAGGCCCGCAGGAACGCCTCCTGCGCCACCTCCTCCGCCAGCCCCGGTCACGGGTGATCGAAACGGCCAGCCCGAAGACCCGACGCTCGAACCTGTGCACGAACGTCGCGCCCGCCGCCAGCCCCACCGCCGACGCCGCGCTGACGCTCGCGATGGCCGACTCCTCACTCGGCAGCATCCTCGTCGACGGGGCCGGCATGACCCTCTACCTCTTCACCAAGGACGCCCCCGGCAGCAGCGCCTGCGAGGGTCAGTGCCTGATCAACTGGCCGCCGCTGGTGGGTGAACCCGCAGCAGGAGACGGTGTGGACGCCTCGCTGCTCGGGTCCTTCCAGCGCAGCGACGGCACCACGCAGGCCACCTACAACGGGTGGCCGCTGTACTACTGGAAGAACGACGCCGCGCCCGGCGACGTGACGGGCCAGAACGTCCCGGACGTCTGGTTCGTGCTCGACGCGGCCGGCAATCCGGTCTCGGGGTAGTGATGCTCGGGCTCCCGCTCCACCCGCTGATCGTGCACGCGGTGGTGGTGTTCATCCCGCTCGCCGCCCTCGGCGCCCTCCTCGTGGTGCTCTCCCGCAGGCTCCGGGAGCGCTACGGGGACTCGCCGTCCTGGTCGGCGTCGTGGCGGCGGCGTCCGGGTTCGCCGCGCTGCTGACCGGGCCGCTGCTCGCCGCCGACCTGGGGCTGACGGGCACCGCGGTCATCGCCCGCCACCAGGCGCTGGGCACGTGGACGCCGTGGGTCACACTGCTGCTCGCGGTGCTGCTGCCGCTGCACCTGCTGGCCAGAGGGCACGCCGACAAGGAGCGGCACGGGCCTCTCGTCGTCGTCACGGGTGGCGCGACGGTGCTCGCGGCCGTCGCTGGCCTCGTGCTTGTCGCCCTCACAGGCGAGGCCGGGGCGACCGCCGTCTGGGGCTGACGGTCGCCCGCCGCGGTCAGGCGACAGAGGCCAGGGCGAGCGGCAGCACCTCACGGGCACCGGCCCGCAGCAGCAGCCTGCCGGCGACCGTCATGGTCCACCGCGAGTCGATGAGGTCGTCGATGAGCAGCACCGGGCCGTCGAGGGCCGCCAGCCGGCTGGCCATGACGTCGGGCACCGCGAACCTCGTCCACAGGTCGCGGACCCGGAAGGCGCTGTTGGCGGAGCCGACGGGCTCCGACGCATGCAGGTCGAGCGGCCCGAGTGACTCGAGCCGGCCCGCCCGCGCCACGCCCTCGGCGAAGCCCTGCACCAGCGACGGCCGCGTGAGGCTGGGGATCCAGGCGACGGCGACCGGACGGGTGGCCCAGCCCCACTCCTTCAACACCCGCAGCGTCGCCCCGGCCAGCTCCGGTGGCAGCTCGCCGTCCACGCCCCGGCCGTCGGGCCCCGGCGCGAAGAGGCCACGCAGGGTGGTGCCGAAACCGAGATCGGTGAGGCGGGCGATGACACGGCCCTCGGACACGGTCTCCTCCGCCGGAATCTTGCCCTTGACCGGCTTCCCGTCGATCGTCACCCCGACACGGTCGAGACCCTGCGGCCACAGGGCCCGCGGCGCGACCGCGACGCCGACCTGATCGAGCGTGGCCCTGGCACCGGTCTCCGCGCCGAGCGACACGTCCGTCGGATACCAGGCCTCGGCGCACACGTCGCAGCGTCCACACGGCCGGCTCGCCGGGTCGTCCAGCGCCTGCGTCAGGAAGGCCATCCGGCACGAGGCCCCGGCCTGGTACTCCAGCATCGCGCGCTGCTCGGCGATCCGCGCCTCGGCGATCCGGTCGTAGCGCTCCTTGTCGTAGGCCCAGGCCTGGCCTGTCGCCGTCCAGCCGCCCTGGACGTACTCGACGACGCCGTCGACGGCCAGCACCTTCAGCAGCAGCTCGAGCTGGCCGCGCCGCAGGTCGACGCGGGCCTCGAGCGCCCCGACCGAGAGCGGGGAACCCGCCGCCGTCAGCGCCGAGATGACCGCCTCGGCACGGGCCTGCGTCGGCATGGCGTTGGTGGCGAAGTAGTGCCAGATCTCCCGATCCTCGCTGCCGGGCAGGAGCAGCACGTCGGCGCTGGCCGTGGCGCGGCCCGCGCGGCCGACCTGCTGGTAGTACGCGACGGGCGAGCTGGGGGAGCCGAGATGGATGACGAACCCGAGGTCGGGCTTGTCGAAGCCCATGCCGAGGGCGGACGTGGCGATCAGCGCCTTCACCTCGTTGTTCTTCAGCGCCTCCTCGGCGGCCAGCCGCTCCGCGGTGTCGGTGCGGCCCGTGTAGGCGAGCACCGTGTGTCCGGCCTTGCGGAGCAGCTCGGCGGTGTCCTCGGCCGACGACACCGTCAGGCAGTAGACGATGCCGCTGCCGGGCAGGTCGGCCAGATGCTGCGACAGCCACGCCAGCCGCCGCCACGAGGTGCCCAGCTCCAACACCCCGAGCCGCAGCGACTCACGCGCCAGCGCGCCGCGCAGCGTGAACACCTCGTGCCCGCCGGCAGCCATCTGCTCGGCGACGTCCGTGACGACCCGCTCGTTCGCCGTCGCGGTGGTGGCCAGCACGGGCACGTCCGCGGGCAGCTCGGCGATCAGGGTGCGGATGCGGCGGTAGTCGGGCCGGAAGTCGTGGCCCCAGTCGGAGATGCAGTGCGCCTCGTCGATGACGACCAACCCCGCCGTCGCCACGAGGCGGGGCAGCTGCTCGGCCCGGAAGCGTGGGTTGACGAGGCGTTCGGGGAGACGAGCAGCACGTCGAGCGCGTCGTCGTCGAGGAGCCGTTCGATGTCTGCCCACTCGGTGACATTCGCGGAGTTGATCGCCGCGGCCCGGACCCCGGCCCGCTCGGCGGCAGCCACCTGGTCGCGCATCAGCGCGAGAAGCGGCGAGACGATGAGAGCGGGCCCGGCCCCGGCCCGGCGCTGCAGCAGGGCCGAGATGAAGTAGACGGCAGACTTGCCCCAGCCGGTGCGCTGCACGACTAGCGCGCGGCGGTGGTGCGCCACCAGGGCCTCGATGGCCTCGAACTGGCCGTCGTGGAAGTCGGCCTCCGGCCTGCCGGTCAGCGCCCGCAGCACCTCGAGCGCCTCGTCCCGCAGGCCGTCGGTGCCGCGGTCGACCGCGCCCCGCTGGGGCACCTGCCGCGTGGGGCGGGGGACCGGCGGCGCCGTGGCCGCCTGGGCCAGGTCGGCCGGCGGCTCGTCCCACGGGTCCGGGGGCAGCTCGTCGACATCCGGCGGCGGCTCGAAATCCCAGGGGTGCGTCATGGCCCCCAGCCTTGCACGCCCCACCGACAGGGGCGCAACCCGCGGCGGCGGACTCGTGGCGGAAGGGAACGGCCCGGTATCCTGGGGACCGCTTGTAATCATCGAAGGGTTGACACAGTGTTCGACACGTTGCAGGACCGGCTCGCGTCGGTGTTCAAGGGGCTGCGGTCCAAGGGCCGCCTCACCGAGGCCGACCTCGACGCCACCATGCGGGAGATCCGCATCGCCCTGCTCGAGGCCGACGTCAACCTCGCCGTGGTCAAGGAGTTCGTCGCCGCCGTCAAGGAGCGTTCCCTCGGCGCGGAACTGTCCAAGGCGCTGAACCCGTCGCAGCAGATCATCAAGATCGTCAACGAGGAACTCGTCTCGATCCTCGGCGGCGAGGCCCGCACGATCCGCTTCGCGAAGCAGCCGCCCACCGTCATCATGCTCGCCGGTCTCCAGGGCGCGGGCAAGACGACGCTCGCCGGCAAGCTGGCCGGATGGCTGAAGGCGGAGCGACACTCGCCGCTGCTCGTGGCCGCCGACCTCCAGCGCCCTAATGCCGTCAACCAGCTGCAGATCGTCGGTGACCGCGCCGGCGTCCACGTCTTTGCGCCCGAGCCGGGGAACGGCGTCGGCGACCCCGTCGACGTCGCGCGCCGCGCCATCGAGCACGCCCGCGCCAAGCTGTACGACGTCGTCATCGTCGACACGGCCGGCCGGTTGGGCGTCGATCAGGAACTGATGCAGCAGGCCGCGGACATCAAGGCCGCCGTCAGCCCCGACGAGACGCTGTTCGTCGTCGACGCCATGATCGGCCAGGACGCCGTCAACACGGCCAAGGCATTCGACGAGGGCGTCGGCGTCGACGGCGTCGTCCTCACCAAGCTCGACGGCGACGCCCGCGGCGGCGCCGCCCTCTCCATCGCCCGCGTGCTCGGCAAGCCGATCATGTTCGCCTCCAACGGCGAGGGGCTGGCCGACTTCGACATGTTCCATCCCGACCGGATGGCCTCGCGGATCCTCGGCATGGGCGACATGCTCACGCTCATCGAGCAGGCGGAGAAGACGTTCGACGCCGAACAGTCACGCGCCGCAGCCGAGAAGCTGATGGGCAAGGGACAGTTCGGGCTCCAGGACTTCCTCGCGCAGATGCAGCAGCTGCGCAAGATGGGGCCGATGTCGAAGATCCTGGGCATGCTCCCGGGCGCCGGCCAATTCAAGCAGGCCATCAACGAGATCGACGAGAAGGAGATCGACCGCATCGAGGCGATCATCTACTCCATGACGCCGGCCGAGCGCGACGACGTCGCCATCCTCAACGGCTCGCGCCGCGCGCGCATCGCCAGGGGCGCAGGCGTGCAGGTCTCCGAGGTGAACAAGCTGGTCAACAGGTTCGTCGAGGCCCGCAAGATGATGGAGTCGATGGCCGGCGGCGGATTCCCGGGGATGCCCGGCATGCCGGGGATGCCGGGCATGGGCAGCAGGCAGGGCGCCTCGATCGCCGGCCGTGGCGCCGCCAAGCGCAAGGCGAAGAAGGGCAGGAAGGCGGCCCGCCCTGCCGCTCGGCCACAGGCGCCGCAGCAGCTGCCGCAGGCACCGCAGGTGCCGCAGAGCATGGACGACTTCCAGCTGCCGCCCGAGCTGGCCAAGATGTTCAACGAGAACAAGCCGAAGTTCTAGGAGCGAGACATGGCTGGAGCCTGGCACCTGCGTCGTGCGACCGTGCTCCCCGACGACGACGGTCCGCGCGACCTCTGGATCGCCGACGGCGTCATCGTCGACGGCCCGGTCGCCGGGGCGACGACGCTGTCGGACAGGTGCTGGGTGCTGCCCGGCCTCGTCGATGCCCACTGCCACGTCGGGCTCGGGCCCGACGGCGCCGTCAGCCCGGAGACGGCGCGTGCACAGGCCACCGCCGACCTGGCCGCCGGGGTCATGCTGATCCGTGACGCCGGCTCGCCGTCCGACACCCGCTGGATCGACGATGACCCGAGCCTGCCGCGGGTCATCCGCGCCGGCCGTCACATCGCCCGCCCTAAGCGGTATCTGCGCAACCTCGGGGCCGAGGTCGAACCCGAGCATCTGGTCGAGCAGGTCAGGCACGAGGCCCGCGCCGGCGACGGCTGGGTCAAGCTCGTCGGCGACTGGATCAACCGCGATGTCGGCGACCTCGCGCCGCTGTGGCCCGCCGATGTTGCGGCGCAGGCGATCGCCGCCGCGCATGAGGAGGGGGCCCGCGTCACCGCCCACTGCTTCGGCGAGCAGGCCGCCGCGGAGCTCGTCGCCGCGGGCATCGACTGCATCGAGCACGGCACCGGTCTGACCGACGACGTCATCGCCGACATGGCCGCCCGCGGCACCGCGCTGGTACCCACCATGATCAACCTGGCCAGGTTCCCCATGTACGCGGCCCCTGCCCGGGAGAAGTACCCCGTCTACTTCGCCCACATGACCGACCTGTACGCCCGCCGCAAGCAGACCATCGGGAAGGCCATCGAGGCGGGCGTGGGCGTCTATACGGGCACCGACGCCGGCACCGTCGTTCCGCACGGTGGCATCGGCGAGGAGATCGAGGAGATCGCCGACCTGGCCGGCGCCACCTACGCGCTGGGCGCCGCCAGTTGGCGCGCGCGGCCCTGGCTGGGCGCCGCGAACCTCGAGGTGGGGGAGAGCGCCGATCTGCTCGTCCTCGACGGTGACCCGCGCGAGGATCTGTCGGCGCTGTTCGCCCCAGCACCATGCTGCTGCGCGGCACCCCGGTTGTACGCTGACCAGGCTCGTCTCAGACCCTCGGCTGGCGATCAAGGACCACGGACCGCCCGCCTGAGAGCCTGCTCGTCACTAGGCTGACTGCCACGCAGTAACCAAGGAGCAGCAGTGAGCGACCAGACCCGAACGTGCCGACGCCTCAGGACGACCCGAGGGCTTTCCCGCCGCCGCGGGCCGACGAGCGTGCCGTCGACCCTGGAGCGGTGGCACTGCCCCCCGCCCCGCGCGTGGCGCCGATCGTCCCCTCACAGCCGGAGAAGCCGCGGAAGGGCTCGTTCCTCCGCGGCCTGGGGCTCGGCTCGGGTTTCGGACTGGGGCTCGGGGCGACCGCGATCGTCGGCGGGCTGGTGGCCACACTGGTGGTCGTCGGGCTCGGCGTCGCCGCCGCCGCGGGCGGGTCCACCGGCACCGCCGCCAACCTGACGACCGTCTGGGGTGCGGGCGCGAAGACGCTACGGGCCATCCCCATCCAGGGCGCCATCATGGCTGACGGCAGCGACGGCGGCCTCCTCAGCGGCGGCACCTACGGCTACGAGATCGCCGACCAGCTGGACGCGCTCACCGTCGACGATTCCTCCGGCGTGGTGCTGCTCGTCAACACGCCTGGCGGCAGCATCAGCGGCTCCAAGGCGATCGCCGACGCGATCGAGCGCTACCAGGAGCGCACGGAGCAGAAGGTCCTCGTCCACGTGAGTTCCATGTCGGCCTCCGGCGGCGTGTACGCCACCGCGCCGGCGGATGAGATCGTCTCCGACCACGGCACCCTCATCGGCTCGATCGGCGTCATCATGGGCCCCTTCTACCACTACAAGGACGCCACGGGCCTCACCGGCAACCTCCTCGAGTCGGGTGTGACCACCACCGGTGGCGTCACCTCGGAGTACCTGACGGCGGGCACAGGTAAGGACTTCGGCAACCCATTCCGGGCGATCACAGAAGCGGAGCGGGCCCACTACCAGGCCGGCATCGACGTGGAGTACGCGAAGTTCGTCGACCACGTCTCGACGCACAGGGACATCCCGAGCCAGACGATCATCGACGAGTTCGGCGCCTTCATGTTCGACCCAGACACAGCGAAGGCGAACGGGCTCATCGACGAGGTGCTGGGCCGGGACGAGTTCTTCCGGCACGCCGCCGAGGCGGCCGGGCTTGATCCGGCCGACACGCGGGTCGAGATGCTCTCCGTCCCGACAGGATGGGAGTCGCTGCTGGGGATCAGCGCCGACCGGGTGCCGGGCTACGCGCCGCCGGTCGATCAGGGCCCGGGATGACACCGGTGCTCAGCAGCGCGATCTGCTCCGGCTCGCAGCCGCTCGCGTTCGCGGGCGACCTGTCGTCGGTCTGCGGCTGACGGCTCCGGCCAGAGCCGTGCTCGGCAGCGGAGGCTCTATCCCCAGCCAAGTGCGTGCAGTTCGTCCTCTTCGATCCCGTGGTAGTGACCCAGTTCGTGTACCAGCGTGATCCAGATCTCGTTGTACAGCTCGTCCTCCGACCCGCACATCCGGCTGAGCGGACCCGAGAACAGGACGATCCGGTCCGGTAACTGGCCGTAGCCGTACGAGTCTCGCTCGGTGAGTGCAGTCCCGTCGTAGTAGCCCAGCGTGTCGGATCCGTCCTCCGGCTCGTCCTCGACGACGAAGATGACGTTGTCGAGGCCCTCGATCAGCTGTTCCGGCAGCTCTCCGAGGGCCTCCTCGACCAGGGCCTCGAAGGCGTCGTCCGTGATGTCCATCGGCCACAAGGCTACCGGGGACCGCCTCGGCGGTGGACGTTTGGGGGACGGGCCAGAATCTGGCACAATGACCGATGCATCTTCTTCGTCCGTGCCCTCTCACGCGGGCGAGGGAGCCCCTGGTTTGCGCCGACCGTGCCCCACACGCGAGGTGCGTCCGCCGAACCCGTCTGCCTCGCAGACACCTTGACACAGGAGAATCCACCCACGTGGCAACCAAGATCCGCCTGAAGCGTCTCGGCAAGATTCGCTCGCCCCACTACCGCATCATCGTCATCGACTCGCGCTCCAAGCGCGACGGTCAGGCCATCGAGGAGATCGGCCTGTACCACCCGAAGAACGATCCCAGCGTGATCCGCGTCAACTCCGAGCGGGCCCAGTACTGGCTGTCCGTCGGCGCCCAGCCCACCGAGGCTGTCGTCGCGATCTTCAAGCGCTCCGGCGACTGGCAGCAGTTCACCGGCGACAAGACGCCGTCGGGCATCGACCCGCAGCCCGAGCGTCGCGACCGTGACGCCGAGTTCGCCAAGGCTCTCGCCGAGGACGCGACCGCCGTCGCCCCCGCGATCTCGAAGGCCAAGAAGAAGGCTGAGGAGGCCAAGCCGGCCGACGCCGCCCCCGCCGCTGAGGCCGCTGCCGACGAGGCCGAGGCTCCCGCCGAGAGCGAGTGAGCATGCTGGCCGAGGCCCTCGAGCACCTAGTCGCCGGGATCGTTTCGAACCCCGACGACGTGACCGTGAGGGACAAGGACCTGCGCCGTGGCCGGCTCCTCGAGGTGCGCGTGCACCCCGATGACGTCGGCAAGGTGATCGGCCGTCAGGGCCGCACCGCCCAGGCGCTGCGCACCGTCGTCGGTGCGCTCGCCGGCAACGAGAGCGTCCGCGTCGATTTCGTCGACGTCGACCGCCCGCGTCGCAACTGAGCAACACGAGAGCGCCGGTTGAGGACCGCCCCCGAGTGGGCGCCTCAACCGGCGCTTTCTTTTCCTGAAGGAGTCCAGTGGACGACAAGATTGAGGTGACCGTCGGCAAGATCGGCCGCGCGCACGGCATCAACGGCGACGTGTGGATCGATGTCCGGACCGACGAGCCCGGCCGCCGCTTCGTCCGGGGCGGACGTCTGTTGCTCGGCGCCACCGGCAGGGAGATCGAGCTGGCCTCTGTCCGCTGGAACAAGGGCCGGCTGGTCGTCAGCTTCGTCGGCTACCCGGACCGCACGGCCGTCGAGGCCCTGACGGGCACGCTGCTGCATGTGCGTGTGCCCGCTGCCGAACGACCTAGTGAGCCCGACGAATACTTCGACCGACAGCTCGTCGGCCTGGCCGTCCTCGACCACCGGGGTGATCGCGTCGGCGCTGTCACCGAGGTGCTCCACCTGCCGGCCCAGGATGTCCTGCAGATCGATGTCGACGGGGAGGAACGGCTCGTGCCGTTCGTCAGTGCGCTGGTGCCCGTCGTCGACCTCGAGGCCGGCCATGTCCGACTCGCCGACGTCGTCGGGCTGCTGGAGGACGAGGCATGAGGCTCGACGTCGTCTCGATCTTCCCCGACTACTTCGCGCCGCTACACCTGAGCCTGGTCGGCAAGGCGATCGCGTCGGGCCGCGTGGACCTGGCGGTCCACGACCTGCGGAGCTGGACCCACGACCGCCATCACACCACTGACGACACGCCGTACGGCGGCGGCGCAGGCATGGTGATGAAGCCCGAACCGTGGGGGGAGGCGCTCGACGCCCTCGAGCAGGCCTCCGACCTGCCCATGACGATCGTGGTGCCCACCCCGGCGGGGCAACCGTTCACGCAGGCGCTCGCCTACGAGCTGGCCACCCGGCCCCGGCTCGTGTTCGCCTGCGGCCGCTACGAGGGCATCGACCAGCGGGTCATCGACTACGCGACCGACACCTACGAAGTGATCGAGGTCAGTCTGGGTGACTACGTCCTCAACGGCGGCGAGGTCGCCGTCCTGGCCATCACCGAGGCGGTCGTGCGCCTCCTGCCCGGGGTCATCGGCAACCCCGACTCGCTGCTGGAGGAGTCGCACTCCGAGGGCAACGAGCAACTGCTGGAGTACCCGAACTACACCAAGCCGCCCATCTGGCGTGGTCGTGAGGTGCCGGAGGTGCTGCTCAGCGGCAACCACGCCGTGATCGCGCGCTGGCGTCAGGAGCAGGCCACGGCGCGGACCCGCGCCCGCCGGCCTGATCTCCTGGGGGAGTGACGACGCCGGTTGCCTCCCGTGGCCGTGCCTCACGGATCGAAATCAATTCAACAACGTGCTTTGCGCGTAAATAGATCCTCGAGAACCCTTGCGTTTAGTTGGCCCCAAGGTCCCCCTACGCGCCCTTGGTAGCTAGAGTGACGTTCGTGGCAACAACTCTCACCATCCATCAACGAGCGGTGCGATCGACCGTCGTGAAGAAGGCCGTGATGGCCGTCTCCGGCCTCATCATGATCGCCTTCCTGCTCTTCCACATGTACGGCAACCTCAAGATGTTTGTCGGCACCGAGGCGTTCGATCACTACGCGCACTGGCTGAAGGGGGCCACCGAAGACGGTGGCATTCTGTACCCGATCATGCCGGCGGGCACCTTCATCTGGGTGTTCCGGTTCGTGATGGTGATCGCTGTCGCGGCGCACATCTGGTCGGCCTACGTCCTCACGATGGAGACGCGCGCCAACCGTGGCGACAAGTACGTCAACATCAAGAAGCAGGCGCAGACCTACTCTGCCCGCACCATGCGGTGGGGCGGCGTGATCGTGCTCGCGTTCCTGATCTTCCACCTGATCCAGTTCACCATCGTGCCCGGGTCCATGGGCGGCAGCGGCGATGAGCCGCACACCATGGTCGTGGCCGGCTTCCAGCAGTGGTGGATGGTGGCCCTGTACGCGATCTGCATGGTGCTCGTCTGCATGCATGTGCGGCACGGCTTCTGGAGCGCCTTCACGACGCTCGGCGCCAACACCTCCGCCAACGCGCGCAAGTGGCTCAACATCCTCGCCTACGCCGTGGCGGCCATCCTCTACGTCGGCTTCATGATCATGCCGCTGGCGGTCCTGTTCCGGGTGATCCCGGCATGACCACCACCGTCCCCAACACGGAGGTCCCCGTGAGTAACGAATTCTGGGCACTCGGCGACGACATCGCCGACACCAAGGCCCCCCAGGGCGTCGACATCGACAAGGTGTGGCAGACGCGCCAGTTCCAGGCGCGCCTGGTGAACCCGGCCAACCGTCGCAAGCTGAGCGTCATCATCGTCGGCACCGGCCTCGCCGGTGGCGCCGCCGCCGCCACGCTCGGCGAGGCGGGCTACAACGTCCTCAACTTCTGTTACCAGGACAGCCCGCGTCGCGCCCACTCCATCGCGGCCCAGGGTGGCATCAACGCCGCCAAGAACTACCGCAACGACAACGACTCCACGCACCGGCTGTTCTACGACACCGTCAAGGGTGGCGACTACCGCGCCCGTGAGACGAACGTGTACCGCCTCGCCGAGGTGTCGGCCAACATCATCGACCAGTGCGTCGCGCAGGGCGTCCCCTTCGCCCGTGAGTACGGCGGCCTGCTCGACACGCGTTCGTTCGGCGGCGTGCAGGTGCAGCGCACCTTCTACGCCCGTGGTCAGACGGGTCAGCAGCTGCTGATCGGCGCCTACCAGCAGCTGGAGCGTCAGGTCGCCGCCGGCACCGTGAAGATGTACACCCGCCACGAGATGGTCGAGGTCATCGTCATCGACGGCCGCGCCCGCGGCATCGTCACGCGGAACATGGTCAACGGCAAGGTGGAGACCTGGACCGCTGACGCGGTCGTCCTTGCGACCGGTGGCTACGGCAACGTCTTCTTCCTGTCGACGAACGCCATGGGCTGCAACGTCACCGCGACGTGGCGTGCGCACCGCAAGGGCGCCTACTTCGGCAACCCCTGCTACACGCAGATCCACCCGACCTGCATCCCCGTGCACGGCGAGACGCAGTCGAAGCTGACCCTGATGTCGGAGTCGCTGCGTAACGACGGTCGCATCTGGGTGCCCAAGAAGGCCGAGGACTGCGGCAAGGATCCTCGCCAGATCCCCGAGGAGGACCGCGACTACTACCTGGAGCGGATCTACCCGGCGTTCGGCAACCTGGTTCCCCGCGACATCGCGTCGCGGCAGGCGAAGAACATGTGCGACGAGGGCCGCGGTGTCGGCCCCGCCATCACCGAGCGCGACCGGGACGGCAACGAGAGCCAGGTGCGCCGCGGCGTCTACCTCGACTTCTCCGATGCCATCGGCCGGCTCGGCCAGAAGGCTGTCGAGAACAAGTACGGCAACCTCTTCGACATGTACCAGCAGATCACGGGCGAGAACCCGTACGAGGTGCCGATGCGCATCTACCCTGCGGTGCACTACACGATGGGTGGCCTGTGGGTCGACTACGACCTCCAGTCCTCCATCCCCGGCCTGTACGTGACCGGCGAGGCAAACTTCTCCGACCACGGTGCGAACCGTCTCGGCGCCTCCGCCCTGATGCAGGGCCTGGCCGACGGCTACTTCGTGCTGCCGAACACCATCAACGACTACCTCGCTGATGCCCCGTTCGACAAGGTCGGCGACGACCACCCGGCCGTCGTCGAGGCGCTCGACTCGGCCAAGGGCCGCATCGACAAGCTGCTTTCCATCCAGGGCACCCGCTCGGTCGACTCCTTCCACAAGGAACTCGGCCACATCATGTGGGAGTACTGCGGCATGGAGCGCACGGAGGCCGGCCTCACGAAGGCCATCGGTCTCATCCGCGAGCTCCGTGACGAGTTCTGGAGCAACGTCCGCGTCACCGGCATCAACGAGGACTTCAACCAGGCCCTCGAGCGTGCCGGCCGCGTCGCCGACTTCATGGAGCTCGGCGAGCTCATGTGTATCGACGCCCTGCACCGGCGCGAGTCCTGCGGCGGCCACTTCCGCGCCGAGTCCCAGACCGAGGAGGGCGAGGCACTGCGTCACGACGACGAGTTCCTCTACGTCGCGGCGTGGGAGTTCGGTGGCGACGGGGCTGCCCCGATCCTGCACAAGGAGCCGCTGGTCTACAAGGCAATCGAACTGAAGCAACGGAGTTACAAGTGAAGCTCAAGCTACGTATCTGGCGTCAGGCCGGCCCCAACGCAGCCGGCCGGATGGTCGAGTACGACCTGGATGGCGTGTCCGAGGACATGTCGTTCCTGGAGATGCTTGACCTTCTCAACGAGAACCTCACCGAGGCCAACCAGGAGCCGGTGGCGTTCGACCACGACTGCCGCGAGGGCATCTGCGGCATGTGTGGCGTGGTGATCAACGGCATCGCCCACGGCGGTTCCGCGACCACCACCTGCCAGCTGCACATGCGTTCGTTCGCCGACGGCGCCACGATCGACATCGAGCCCTGGCGGGCCGGGGCGTTCCCGGTCCTCAAGGACCTCGCCGTCGACCGTTCCGCCTTCGACCGGATCATCGCCTCCGGCGGCTTCATCTCGTCCAACACGGGCTCGGCTCCGGACGCTCACGCGACCCCCGCGCCGAAGCGCGAGGCGGACATCGCCTTCGACAACGCCACCTGCATCGGCTGCGGTGCGTGCGTCGCGGCCTGCCCGAACAGCTCCGCCATGCTGTTCACTGCCGCGAAGATCACGCACCTGGCGATGCTGCCGCAGGGTCAGCCCGAGCGGTACCGCCGCGTGAAGTCGATGGTTGCCCAGCACGACGAGGAAGGCTTCGGCAACTGCACCAACATCGGTGAGTGCGCCGCGGTCTGCCCCAAGGGCATCCCGCTGGAGTCCATCGCCCAGCTGAACCGCGACCTGATCGCGTCGCTGTTCAAGGGCGACGGCAAGGCCTGAGTCGATAGACAACGGGGAGGGGCGGCGCTTCGGCGCCGCCCCTCCCCGGTTTCGCGCCCACCGTCCGCTCTGACATAATGGGTAGTCGTTGTCCGCGTCCGGGCAACTCCAACACGGACAGCTCCTGCCACGGGGGGAACGTCTGCGCCGGGTTGGGTCGTACAACACCGCGGTGGCCTGTGGCACTGACGGAAGGGTTTCAACATGACCAATAAGCAGATCCTTGAGATCGACAAGGCGTCGCTGCGCGACGACCTTCCGGATTTCCGCGCCGGCGACTCCGTCAAGGTGCACGTCCGCGTCATCGAGGGCAGCCGCTCCCGTGTCCAGGTGTTCGCCGGTGTCGTCATCGCGCGCAACGCCGGTGGCATCCAGGAGGCCTTCACCGTCCGCAAGGTCAGCTTCGGCGTCGGCGTCGAGCGCACCTTCCCGCTGCACTCTCCGATCATCGAGAAGATCGAGGTCGAGCGTCGTGGTGACGTGCGTCGCGCCAAGCTCTATTACCTTCGTGGTCTTCGCGGCAAGGCCGCCAAGATCAGGGAAAAGCGCTGAGCCGCAACACTCTGAAAGCCGCCGGAACGGGTCACCCGTTCCGGCGGTTTCGTTTTCCGTGACGGGGAAGCGGACCCCGGGCTGCGGGATCCGGCACGTGGCAGGGTGGCGCGGCGGGGTGGCGAGCGCACGGGGGTATGCTCGGCGGAGGCGAAAGCCGCCCCCGCGACATGAAGGACTGGTCTGTGGTTCGAGACAACGCACCCGCGCAGGACGAGGCCCCGGCGCCGGAGGCCCCGAGCTTCGGGAAGCGGGTCCTCGGATGGCTCACCGAGGTACTCCTCGTGGTGGTTGGCGCCATCATCATCGCGGCATTGCTCCGGACCTTCGTCGGGCAGATGTTCCTCATCCCCTCCGGGTCGATGGAGAACACGATCCACGAGCAGGACCGGGTCCTGGTGGCGAAGTTCGGCGGCTTCCAACGCGGAGACGTCGTCGTCTTCGAAGATCCCGGCGAGTGGCTCGCCCCCAGCCAGAAGCCCACCAACCCGGTGCAGATCGGGCTCGAGTTCATCGGGGTCCTCCCAAGCTCCAGCACGGAGCACCTCATCAAGCGGGTCATTGGCATGCCCGGCGATCACGTGCTGCTGAACGACGAGGGGCAGATCGAGGTCAACGGTCAGCCGCTTGACGAGTCCGCGTACCTCTTCACGCTCGACGGGGTCCAGGTCGCGCCTGCCACCGTCCCCTTCGACATCATCGTTCCCGCCGACCACATCTTCGTGATGGGCGACCACCGCAACGCCTCCAACGACTCGCGCTGCCGGCTGGCCGACGTCTCGCAGAACCCAGGGCAGAGCGCCTTCGTGCCCATGGACAAGGTGGTCGGGTCCGCCGTGGCCATCGTCGCGCCGCTCGACCGGCTCTCGACGTTCAACCTCCCCGCCACCTTCACCACCGTCCCCGACCCTGTCGAGCCTGCGCCGGAGAGGCCAGAGCTCATCCACGTGGAGTCCGGCTGCTGATGATCCGACTGGGCCGAGGGGCGTACAGCTACGAACGGGCGCTGACCCGGGCGGGGCTGGGGCCTGTCGCCGGGGCGGATGAGGCAGGCAGGGGCGCGTGCGCCGGCCCACTCGTGGCCGCCGCCGTGATCCTCGACCCGAAGCGGCCCATCGCAGGCCTGGACGACTCGAAGGTCCTCACCGCGAAGGCCCGCGACCGCCTCTACGACGAGATCCTGGCGCGTGCCGTCGCCGTCGCCTGGGCGCGGGTCGAGGCCGACGAGTGCGACAGGCTGGGCATGCATCAGGCCGATCTGCACGGGCTCCGCCGCGCTGTCGGGCGCCTCGACGTGCAGGCCAACTACGTCATCACCGACGGCTTCCCCGTCGACGGGCTCTCCTCCCCGGGCGTGGCCATGTGGAAGGGCGACAAGGTGGCTGCCTGCGTCAGCGCGGCGTCCATCATCGCCAAGGTCACCCGCGACCGGATCATGGTGGAACAGGACGCCACGTATCCCGAGTACGGGTTCGCGATCCACAAGGGGTACTGCACTTCCGCACACCAGGCGGCGCTCGACCGACACGGCCCGTCGGCCATCCACCGCTGGTGCTTCGACAACGTCGCCCGAACCGCTAGAGTGGGCCAACCATGAGCGCCGAAGACCTTGATGAGTACGAGAGCAAGCTAGAGCTCGACCTGTACCGCGAGTACAAGGACGTCGTCGGGATCTTCACCTACGCGGTGGAGACCGAGCGCCGCTTCTACCTGTGCAACGCCGTCGACCTGAAGGTCCGCACGGAGGGTGGCGACGTCTACTACGAGGTGTCCATGGGGGACGCCTGGGTGTGGGACATGTACCGTCCCGCACGGTTCGTGAAGTCGGCGAAGGTGCTGACGTTCCGCGACGTGTCGATCGAGGAGATCGTGCACTCCGATCTTGAGGTCCCCGACCGCACCCGTAGCTGATCGGATGCGCCTGGCCTGAGCCTCGGCGCACCCCTCCCGCTGTGGACAGCGGGCCAGAGCGCTTCCCATGACCCATCACGGTCATGGAGGTGATCCCATGACTGAGGAACGGACGCGTCTCGGACGACGCGGCGAGGACATGGCGGCCGAGTATCTGTCGGCCAGCGGCTGGCCGATCCTGGAGCGGAACTGGCGCTGCCGGGAGGGCGAGGCGGACATTATCGCCTACGACCCGACAGCCGATGCGCTCGTGGTGGTGGAGGTGAAGACGCGCTCCGGCACCGGGTACGGCATGCCGCTCGACGCCATCACGTATGCGAAGGCGCGGCGGCTGCGTCACCTGGCCGTCATCTATGCGCGTCAGCGCGCCGGCAGGAGTGTCAGGCTGCGGGTCGACGCGATCGGGTTCGTGCTGCGGCCCGGACGGCCGGCGGAGATGATCCACGCCCGTGGGATCGAGGAGCGGTGAGGGCCTCGGCGTGGTCGGTGGCGCTCACCGGCATCGACGGGGTGCCCGTTGAGGTGGAGGCCGCGAAGGGTGGCGGCATCCCGCGCACCATGCTGGTGGGCCTTCCAGACAAGGCGCTCAACGAGGCGAAGGAGCGCGTGCGCGCCGCGGTCAAGGCGTGCGACCTGCCGTGGCCGCCGCAGCTGGTCACCTTCAACCTGTCACCCGCGAGCCTGCCGAAGACAGGCTCCCACTTCGACGTCGCGATCGCCGCGGCGGGGATGGCCGCCGAGAGGGCGTTCCCGGCGAGCCGGCTGCGCGACGTGGTCCTGATCGGTGAGCTCAGCCTCGACGGCCGGGTGCGTCGTGTTCCGGGCGTCCTGCCTGCTGTCCTCGCGGCCGCAAAGGCCGGCTTCACCCGTGTCGTCGTCCCGTACGAGCAGGAGGCCGAGGCAGCGCTGGTGCCTGGCATCCAGGCCACCGGCGTCGACCGCCTGGACGAGGTCGTCGCCTTCCTGAAGGGCAAGCCCCTGCCGCAACGGGCACCACGGTCGGCGGCGGATGAGGCCCCGGACGCCTCCGCCTACCGGCCCGATCTGGCGGAGGTGGTGGGCCATGAGGAGGGGCGGTTCGTGTTGGAGGTGGCTGCAGCGGGGCGGCACCACCTGTACCTCTACGGGGCGCCCGGGGCCGGCAAGAGCATGCTCGCCTCGCGGCTGCCGTCGATCCTCCCTGAGCTGGACGACGCCGAGGCCGTCGAGGTGTCCGCCATCCATTCGCTCGCTGGCATCCCGTTGGACGGGCTGATCCGCCAGCCCCCGTTCGCGGATCCCCATCACTCGGTCACACCGGCGGCGCTCGTCGGCGGGGGATCGGCGCAGTTCAAGCCCGGTGCGATCTCGCTGGCCCACAACGGGGTGCTCTTCCTGGACGAGTGCCCGGAGTTCGGTCCGAAGCTCGACGCGCTGCGGACCCCGCTGGAGTGCGGGTGGATCACCATCAACCGGGCCCGGTACAGCGCCCGCATCCCTGCGGGTTTCCAGCTGATCCTGGCCGCGAACCCCTGCCCGTGCGGTTACCACGCGGTCGCCGGGGCGCAGTGTCGCTGCGACCCCCTGCGGGTGCGCCGGTACCAGGACCGGGTCAGCGGCCCGATCCTGGACCGGATCGACATCAGGCATCAGCTGACCAGCGTGAACCGGGTGTTGCTGGACATCGGCCTTCCCGCGCCGGAGTCGAGCGCCGTCGTCCGGGAGCGGGTGCTGGAGGCCAGGGATCGGCAGCGGGCCCGCCTCCGGGGAACGCCCTGGACTACCAACGGCGAGATCGCGGGCTCGTACCTGCGCAAGGAGCTGACCCCGGCCACGGACCTGCGTCTCCTCAACGAGGCGTTGCTGCGTGGCTCCATTAGCGCCCGTGGCGTGGACAAGGTGTTGCGGGTGGCCTGGACGCTCGCGGATCTCGGCGGCCACGACAGGATCTCCGAACGCGACATCCGTTCGGCGCTTCTGCTGCGGCAGGGAGCGGCCCGGGAGTTGGCGTCGTGACCGGCGAGCGGGAAGCCAGGATGGGCCTGTGCGCGCTGGGGTCGCAGGGGGCGCCGGCGCTCGCGCGGGCCGTGGTCGAGTTCGGTGCCGTCGACGTGTGGGAGGGTCTGCTCCGGGCGGGGGACACGACGCGGTTCAGTCGGCTCGCCGCCTCCGTCGACATCACCGCCGTCACCTCCGCCACGGCAGCCTGCGGTGCACGGTTCGTGGTCCCTGGTGACGACGAGTGGCCGGCGGCGCTGGCGGGCCTCGAGGACGTGGAGGTGGCCGGCCAGGCGGGTGTCCCGTTCGGCCTGTGGCTGAAGGGGCAGCCGTTGGCCAGTGCAGGGGGCGTCGCGGTGGTGGGGGCCAGGGCCTGTACCGGCTACGGCGAACGTGCGGCCGCGGAGCTGTCCGCCGATCTGGCAGTCGGGGGCCGCCCGATCATCTCCGGGCTCGCATACGGCATTGATGCCGCGGCACACCGCGGAGCGCTCGGGGTGGGCGGCTACACGGCCGCTGTCGTCGCCAGCGGCGTCGACAGGCCGTACCCGGCGGGAAACGCGACGCTTGCGGCGGCCGTGTCCCGCGGCGGCACCATCATCTCCGAACTGCCCCCGGGCGCCCTGCCAGCACGCGGTGCCTTCCTGGCCCGGAACCGGATCATCGCGGCCCTCGCCGAGGCCGTGATTGTGGTGGAGGCCGCGCTGCGGTCCGGGGCGAAGAACACCGCGAGCTGGGGCAACGCCGTGGGCAGGCGGGTCCTCGCCGTGCCGGGGCCGATCACCTCGTCCCTGTCGTCCACCCCCCACCGGCTGATCCGTGACGGGGAGGCCACCCTGGTGGGCGGCGCCGAGGACGTCGAACGTGAGCTCGCGCCCCTGGGAGCGGCCGCCGACGGGCCGACCCGGGGCGACAGGCGTCCGATCGACGAACTGGCACAGGAACTCAGGGAGGTGCGCGAGGCGGTCGCGGCGGGGGAGAGGGTCACCGCTGCGGAGCTGGGGCGCCGCACGGGGCAGAACACCGTCACGGCCCTCGCCCTGGCTGCGGAGTTGGTGGAGCTGGGTTGGCTCGACGGCGAGGGCGGCGTATTCGCCCTGCCGTCGAGGCCGACGCCCGTACGGGCCGAAAGGAGGTGAAGCCGGGCCACGTGCGGTTCCGGGCAGACCCGGTGGCGAGGCGCGACCTTCTCCGCGACCCCGATAGGCTGGCCGTCAGCCGAACCGGAGGAGAGCACATGCAGGCCGAAGCAGTCGTCTTCGATCTCGATGGAACCCTGATCGACACCGAGGTCGTGTGGGACGACGTACGCAGGGGCCTCGCCCGTGACGCGGGCCTCGCATGGCCCGAGGGTGCCACGCAGGCGATGATGGGCATGAGCACCGGCGAGTGGAGCACCCACATGGTCGAAGCCGTGGGGCTCCCCGTGACGCAGGCCGAGGCGGCGCGGCTCACCATCGAGGGCATGGTGGCCCACTACCGCTCGGGCGACCTGACCCTGCTGCCCGGCGCACTGGAAGCGGTCCGCCGGATGGGTGCCGCCTATCCCATCGCGATCGCCAGCTCGTCCCCGCGGATCCTGATCGACACGTTCGTCGAGGCCATGGGCCTGGGCGACCTGCTCCGGGTCACCGTCTCCACCGAGGAGGTGGACCGGGGCAAACCTGCGCCCGACGGCTACCTGCGCGCCTGCGAGCTGCTGGGGGTCGACCCTGGCAAGGCCGTCGCCGTCGAGGACGCGCCCAACGGCATCCGTTCGGCGCTCAACGCCGGCATGACCGTGGTCGCGATCCCGCCGCACTTCCACCCGCCGTCGGCCGACCTGCTCGCCCGCACCACGGTGCTGGAGGGCCTCGACGAGCTCACGCCGGAGCTCATCGAGGCCATCGGGGTCAGAACCTCCAGCTGACCTGGCGGCCGAGGGTGCCCTTCAGCGACTCGGCGGCATCGAGCTGCGACGAGGCCCGCAGCCGGGACTCCATCGCCTCGATGCGGCGCTCAATGCCCACCCGTTCCGCGGTGGTGACATTCGACGGCTCCTGAACGAACCGGCGCATGGCACCCACGGACCGTTCGCAGTGCGCCGCGTCGGAGGCTGCCTGCGCGGCGAGGCGCTCCGCATACCAGTCGGATGCCAGCACCTCCTCCCGGTCGAACAGGCGGCGGAACTGCGGTTCGTGCAGCGTCAGCCCATCGCTCGAGCCGGTGGCCATCACCTCGAGCAGCGCCCGGATCGGGGGACGGCGAGCGCGATGGTGCCGTCGTCGATGTAGGTCTGCGCGACCCGACGGTGCGTGGTCACGATCGTGCGCACCGACTTGGCGTACGCGTCGATGTCCTGCTCCTCGGGACGGAGCATCCCGGCGGAGAACACCACGTGGGGGTGCATGAAGATCCGGCCGAAGTACTTCGACTGGAACCTCGCGGTCATGCGGTAGCCGAGCCTGCTGGCCTCGATCAGCTCGCCGTCCACCTCGATGTCCTCGACCCGCTCCAGCGCACCCTCGGCGATGAGGCTGTCCGCCTCACGTTCGGCGGGGGACATCCGGGAGAACACCTCGGGCACCAACAGCGAGATGTCGTGGTCGACGCGGACACGCGGCCCGATCACTCCTGCCGACGAGAGCCAGCCGTTGTAGCCCGTGAGGGCGAAGGACAGGAAGGCCGCGTTGAGGTCGATGACGGAGGGGAGAGCGTTGAACGGCCCCTTCGTCATGGCGCCCTCGGAGCCTGCACCGGTCGTCGACGGCGACTTGCCCGTCATCGACGAGATGAACTCCATCAGCAGCTCAGGCAGTTCCATGTAGTGCAGCGGCGCGTAGGCACACAGCGGAGGCACCCCTTCCTCAGCGGCGTTGTTGCGGCGGCCGGCCGCCACCAGATCGACGGGGAGACGCAGCGGCTCCGTGAGCGCCAGCTGGTGGTACAGGTGTGAGGCCAGCTCAGCGGTCGCCGTCTCCGCCGGACGGGACAGATCCGGCCGGATCTGCAGGTAGCGCGGGTTCTTGGAACGGGCACCGTTGATGATCCGCGGGTGCGCCGAGGAGACGAAGTACCGGGGCGCCGAGTCGTCGGCCGCGGCGGCCTTCCGGATGAGAGCCTCCATTGGGCCCGAGAACCGGGACAGTTCGATCGCGTCGTTGACCAGGGCCCGCGCATCGTCGCGGGTCAGCGGCTCGAAGTTCGACAGGAACGCTCCGCCCGCGATGTCGGCCTCGGCCTGCTTGTCGTAGCCGCGGTGGATGGCGTCGTCGGGGCGCTGGAACAGCAACTGCTCACAGTTGGTGACGAACTTGCGGGAGAACCCGTCCTCTCCGGGGACGACGATGCTCGCGGTGATGTCGTCCTCCGTCTGCACCTTGGTGGCGGGGAAGAAGTCGTGGCGCAGCCCGAACAGACGCCACGAGCCGTCGGGGGCGAACCCGACGCGCAGCATGTTGACGACGATCTTGTCGCCGTCGAGACGCAGCGCGTGACCGGCGCGGCCGTTGATGCGGCCCACGGTGAAGTGGCTGGGCCAGTCGTCGCCCCACTCGGGCTGGTAGAACCGGCGCACCACGAACACGAGTTCCTTGATGTGGTGCGGGATCGTGTCGAGCCAGGCGTTGTACTCGTCGGTGTAGTCCTTGCTCGGGGTGAGCAGCTTGATGACGGAGCCGACGCTGCGGGCATCCGAGAGCAGCGCGCGGTGATCCGTGTGCTCGGGATCCTTGAACCGGTCGGAGAAGTCACGGTCGACGATCTCCGCCACGGCGGTCATGTCCTCGACGAAGTTCTCGACATAGGCGTTGCCGTTGACGAAGGCGTCGGTGATCGACTTCGAGATCTCGGACTTGCCGCCGCCCGACACGGTGGCCGGCTTGTGGCAGGACGTCGCGACCGGCGACGTGCCGATGAGGGTCCACATGTCGCCGTCGGCCTCGATGTGGGTCAGCTCGACGATGTAGCCGTCAGGGGCGACGTACTGCGTGTCGGCCCGCAGCTCGATGGACCGGGGCTCGCCGTCACGTTCCCAGCTGACGGTGCGGTCACGCAGCGAGATCCGCGTGTGCTCGGGCACCAGCACGACGTGCGGCAGTTCGAGGTCGACGGCGTAGCCCTCCGCCCGGACCCGGAACCGGTCGGGGTCGCGGGCGATGACGTCGTCGAAGTGGAAGCCCTCCGGCGTCTTCATGGTGCAGGTCTGGCCGAGGTTGTAGCGCGGGTAGGCGATGGCGCCGCCGGAGTGCTCCTCCTCGACCAGCCCGAGAAGGTTGGCCGAGTAGCTGATCTGCGCCTTGACCTCCTTCTTGCAGTAGCCGAAGTAGTTGTCGGCGATGACGGTGACGATGACGCCCCGCTCGTCCCGGGCGCAGGCCTTGAAGGCCGAGCCGTTGTTGTAGCGCTCGGACTCGTCCCGCCAGCACATGCCGTCGCGGCGCTGCCGCTGCGTGGCGTCATCCCAGTGGGGCAGGCCCAGTTCCTTCTTGGTCAGCAGGGTGAGGTGCGGGGCAAGGACGACCAGGCCGGTGTGCCCGGTCCACCGCTCGGGGTCGAGCGACGAGTCGTTCTCGGGCAGGTAGGGGTCGCCACCGTTGCCGAAGATGCCCTCCACGAAGTCGAGGTTCGCCATCAGTGTCGCGGGAGCGAAGAAGCGGGTCTCCATCCGGCGTTCTGCCGTGAAGCCCGGCACGGCCGGCACCACGATGGGGCGCAGCAGGAGGGAGGCCCAGCAGCCGGGGCGCTCGGCACGGTTCGAGGTGTAGGGGAGGACCTTGGCCTCGGCAGGCGGGTTGAACGCGTGCTCGAGCAGCCGCCCGAACGTGGCGCGGGGCACGGCGATCTTGTCGTCCTGAATGGGCAGGCCGCCCTCGGCGATGTGGAAGACACCCTTGGTGGTGCGACGGTCGTTGGCGGGGTTGTGCAGCACGCCGTTGACGAGCCGGTAGCTGGTCAGCTGCTCGGAGACGAAGGTGTCGCCGTCGTAGGGGAGCGACATCTCCCGGGCCAGGCCGGGCTTGTCGAGGACGAAGGTCTCACGCGGCAGCTGCGGCGCGCTGTCGGTCCCCTCGAGGTAGGCATCGAGGAAAGACTGGATGCGGCCGTCGACGGCGGGCAGTCGATGCTGCAGCCGTCTGTTGAGCTCCCGTTGTCGGTCGATGATCGGTCTCACCAGCTCGGCGGCAGCGGTCATGCCACCGCCGTCGGGCAGAGGGAACCCGAGCAACCCGAGCCGGAGGTTGATCGCCGCAGCGTCCACAAAAGTAGCCATGCTGTCACTATGCCCCTAGCCCGGCGTGGTTTCTCGAAAGGGGTCCGGTTAGGGGCTGAGCAGTGGACCGCTAGACTCCAGGGCCGACAAGGCGGCCCGCGCCGGAGTTACTGGCTGCGGATCGCGGCCAGCGGCGACAGCCGTGAAGCGCGGACGGCGGGGAGCAGCCCTGCCAGTGTGCCGATCAGCGTCGAGAAGGCCAGCGCGCCCAACATCAGCCATGGCGGGATGAGGGAGATGGACTGCGGACCGCCCTCGCCGCCCAGCGCGGAGCCGAAGATGGCGTTGATCAGGGCCGAGCCGCCCACACTCAGCAGCACACCCACCAGGCCGCCGAAGAAGCCGAGGGTCGCCGACTCGAACAGGAAGATCTTGCGGATGTCGCCCAGTGCGGCACCCATCACCTTCATGACGCCGATCTCCTTGGTCCGCTCGTACACGCTCATCATCATCGTGTTGGCGATGCCGATCGCGGCCACGAGCAGCGAGATGAACCCGATGCCGCCGAACACTGCCTGGATCAGCAGTGCCTGCTGTTGGGCCTGCTTGATCCACTCGATCTCGCTCTGCGCGTCCCACCCCTCGGAGCGCAGCGACGTCATGAGCGCCTCGGCGGCGCCGGGGTCGGTCGTCTCCAGCACGATCTCGGAGTACACGAATCCCGGCATCGGCTTGCCGTCTGCTGTGGACGGCTGGTTCGGCAGCGGCTTGCCGGGCATCGCCTTCTTGAGCGTGTCGACCAGTGGGTCGAGCTCGGCGAAGATCGCGAAGGAGTCCATGCCGTAGGGATTGGCCTCGTCGTGTGCCCGCACGCCCGCGATGGGCATGATCAGCTTCTTCGGCTTCGGGGTCTCCTCAGGAGGCGCCTCGCCGGGGAATCCTGGTCCCTCCGGCATGGCGCCGAACTGGAGGAACAGCGTCGAGGTCTGGAAGTCGACCTCGATCGGCATGCCGGTGATCTCGTCGTAGAAGAGACTGAGCCCGATCTGGTCGCCGAGGACGAGCCCGAGCGAGCCCTGCTGCGGGAAGTCACCCCACTCGAAGTCGATGTTGCGGGAGACGATCGCCTCGTGGGGGACGCCGGTGACAGAAAGGTACGTGGTGTGGCCGTCGACGGTGGCCATCGCCTCGACGTTGTAGGTGGGCCAGGCTGCCTCGACGCCGGGGTAGCTGGCCAGGTACGTGACGAGCTCCTGATTGACGGCGGTCGGCAACCCCATCTGGACCGCGTCCTGCGGAACGGAGTAGATGCGGACCTGACGCAGGCCGGGGTTCTCCTCGACGGACTGCGTGTAGCCCTGCGTCATGCCGATGCCGAGCGACACCATGACGACGACGGCCGCCGTCCCGATGACGACCCCGAGCACCGTGAGCAGGGTGCGGAACGGCCGCTGGCGCAGGCTGGCCAGCCCGGTCCCCAGCAGATCCGAGAAACGCATCGGGCTACTGCCAGTCGTCGGTGATGAGCGGGTCGCCGGACAGGGCGGCGAGAGACGCCTCGTCCTCGCGCGCGGCGCGACGCCTGCGTGAGACGACCACCATGGTGATCACCGCAGCCACCCCGCCGAGCAGCACGACGCCGACGATGACGGGGAGCCACGGGAACCCCATCTCCTCGGGCATCGGCTCCTCCGGGAAGCCGGGATCGACGGGCCCCACCTCCTCCATGACCGGCACCTCGATCTGTCTGGTGAGGCTGAACGGTTCGCCGTTGACGTCCTCGTAGGAGATCACCAGCTCGACCGGTGCCATGGAGACCTCGTTCGCCGTCACTGTGACGTCGACGGCGCCACTCGCGCCCGGCTCGATCGTCCCGACGAAGTGGTCGACAGCAGCGATGGCCTGGCCCTCGGCGACGGTCACCCGGGCGTTGAAGAGCTTGGCCTTGCCCTGGTTCTGGATCGAGAACGTCAGCGAGCCCTGCTGGCCGACCATCAACCCCTGGGGGACGACGGAGGGCATGGAGGAGTCGACGCGGAGCTCCTGGTTGACCTCGATCGCGAGAGTCTCCGTCGCGGTGAACGGGTTGGCGTTGCCGTCCTCGTACTCGACCGTGATCGTCAGCGGGTACGGCTTGGCCTCCAGCGCGGGAAGTGCCCGAAACGACATCGACTGACTCGACGACTTGCCCGCCGAGATGCGCGAGATGAAGATCGACGACGAGCCCCCGTCGGCAGGAACGCGGTGTCGGGGGAGGCCAGCGTCACCTTGAGGTTCTGCACCCGCGTCGTCGTCGATGTGTTGCGCAGTGAGAAGTGGACGGTGAAGCCCTGCCCGGCGAACACCTGCTGGGGGTTCACCGAGAAGTCCTCGACCATCACCCGGGGAACGGACACGCCCCCGACAGGGGGAACCTCGCCGCCACCCCCTCCGGAGCCGTTGCCGCCGGACCCGTTGCCGCCAGTGCCCTCGCCGTCACCGGCGGCGCTGGTCAGGGGGACCAGACACATCGCCAGTGTCAGGACCAGCAACGAGAGGATGCGTGCCAGGTTTTTCATGAGCGGGCTCCCGGTTCGGGGGTGGTGTTGGTGTGGATGCCGGTGATCCGGCCGTCGCCGATGGAGACGACGGTGTCGGCGAACGAGGCGATGTGCTGGTCGTGGGTGACCATGATCCACGTCTGGTTGTAGCGGGCGATGACGTTGCGGAACAGGGTGAGGATCCGCTCCGCGGTGCGCGAGTCCAGGTTGCCGGTGGGTTCGTCGGCGAACACGATGGTCGGGTTGACGGCCAGGGCCCGCGCGATGCCGACCCGCTGCTGCTGCCCGCCCGAGAGCTGCGTGGGCTTGTGGTGCAGGTGCTGCCCCAGGCCGAGTTGTGTCAGCACGGCCCGTGCCCTGGCACGACGACGGGCCTTCGGCATGCCCTGGAACGACAGCGGCAGGGCGACGTTGTCGAGGGCGGTCAGGGTGGGGAGCAGATTGAACGACTGGAAGATGAACCCGACCTGCTGGCGCCGGTAGGCGACGAGCTGGGCCTCGGAAAAGCGATGCAGAGGCTGGCCGGCGACGTAGACCTCGCCGGCGGTCGGCTTCTCCAGGCCCGCCAGCATGTTCAGGAGCGTGGACTTGCCGGATCCCGACGTGCCGACGATCGCCGTGAACGATCCGCGCGGCACCGTGAGGTCGACGTTGTTGAGGGCCGCGATTCTGGAGGAACCCACGCGGAAGAGCTTGCTCAGGCCGCGGGTCTCTACCAGCGGCCCCTCAGCAGGGGGTACCGACGCGGCAGGCTGAACGGCAGTGGAAGGAGCGGTGGAGGCCGGGGGCGTCGTTGTCACAGGCCGTCCACCTTTCATCGGAGCCGGCGGGCACTGCACCGTGCCGGTGGCCCGACTGTAGTGCCTCCGCGTCCGGTGTTGCGATCGCCGTGCCGAAGCTCGGCCCTAGGTCTCGGGTCAGTTGGCCGAACGGTGTACAGCCTCGATGCGGGCTACGACCTCGGTATTGAATTCCGCGAGGTGGGCGAAGTCCCTGGGGGGTTCGCCACGGTACAGCGGACGCACGGTGGTCAGGATTTCGTAGAGCTCGTCCTTGTCGAACTGGGGACGGCGGATCAGCAGCCGCAGGGAGCCGCTCGCGTTGCGCAGATCCCGCATACGGCCACGCCAGCCGGGGTTCTCGAGGGGGCGTCGTCGTGGTCCATGGCGTCCGCGAGCTGGTTGAGGGCATCGATCAGGGCGTCGATGTCGGCCCGGGCGGCCGATGAGTCGAAATCCCGCAGCGCGATATCGGCCTCATCCCGGCTGAACAACCTGCCCAGAAAACCCATTCCTGACCCCCTCATCGACGAATGACCTCTACCGTACCGGGCCGGGTGGGCGGGCGTGGCGGGACCCCCGGGGTCGGCGGACGGGAGGACCACCGCGTGCGAGCGCAGCGCGCATCTCCCCACCCTGCAGTGGGCCCTAGGGGGTACGCGCGGGGGATAAAAACAGCTTCGTCGTCTCTTCGCGGCGACGCACTGTCGCAAACTCGGGTGTGTCGCAAGACACCACCCCGCGGGCCGGTTCCCACCCCAGTCGGCCCGCCCTGGTGGTGGCGGGCGGAAGCCTTCGAGGTCCCGCAGAGCGCATACGCAGCGAATGGACACTCGCCCTTGGCGATTGTGGCTTGTGCCGAGAGCTTTAAGTGTGAGGGTAGTTACGTAGTGGGAGGGTCAGTCTTACCTGCCGCCAGTGTGAGAACCAGAAGACCACTGCGCACGCTGAGATAGCAAGACCGACCCAGCCCCAAGGGGTTGGATATGAGATGTCTGTGATTCCAACCCAGGGCAGAACGAGAGTGAGCCCCAGCGCCAGCAAGAGAACCCATGGCCAGGCCCCGACAACCGGCTTCCGAAGCAAGACTCGAAGCAGGACTGAGCAGGAAACCACCAGCAAGCCCAGACTCAGCAGCAACGCGCCCCAGGCTGCGTAGGTGAAGGTGAAGCCGCTCATCCACCGGACATCGAGGAGAGTGGACTCTCCCAAAACCATGCGCCAGGTGGGGAACAGCGAAATACCGGCAGCTAGCAGCGTTGCGGCTTGGGCAACCCAGCCGACACGAGTGAGGGACCTCATGGCAACCCAGGCTATCGTGAAGCGTTGTGACATCGTCGACACTCTGCCCGACTTTCAGCACCCCCACTGCAAAGTGACTCGCAATCACAGGAGACTGGCCGTCAAGCGTAGGCCGACGGTCACCCGGGTTCGCCCAACGCTGAGAACGACAAAAGAGCCGTGACTAGGTGTTATACCTGTCACGGCTCCTCTGAATCGCGTGTCCGAAAGAGGACTTGAACCTCCACGCCCTTAACGGGCACTAGCACCTCAAGCTAGCGCGTCTACCAATTCCGCCACCCGGACGAGTGACATTCCCTTGCGGGATGCGAGAAGTAACTCTAGCAGGTGGGTCCCGGGGGAGCGCAAATCGGAGGCTCCGGGCGCGTGCGCCGTCCGCATCGTGGTCACCCGCCCAGTTGACACGTTTCAAAGGCGGTGCGTAGGGTCGAACGACACTTCCACGGGAGGAACCGACGTGCGTCGCTACTGCTTCATCGGCCGGGTCGATCCGGCCAACCTGGTCGCCTACCGCGAGGCCCATGCCCGCGTCTGGCCCGAGTTGCTCCGCGAACTGAAGGCGGCCGGCTGGAACAACTACTCACTGCATCTCGGCGACGACGGTCTCCTGGTCGGGTACGCCGAGTCGGATGACCTCGATGCGGCGCAGGCGAAGGTCGCTGCCACCGACGTCAACCGCCGTTGGCAGGCCGAGATGGCGCGGCTCTTCGCGACCGAGGGCGCCCCGGACGAGGCGTGGGTCCACCTGGACGAGGTCTTCCACCTGGAGACACAGCTGGCGGCCGCCGGCGAGTGACGCCGGTCTCGCCGGCACCGCACACTGGCCTCCCGGCTGCCCCTAGCATGGGGACAGCGAGCGAGGAGGCTGAGCGTGGGCATCGAAGCCAGCTTTGAGATCGAGATCACCCCGGCAGACGCCGTGCTCCCCGGCACGGGACGCTTCGACTTCACGAAGGAGTGGTCCGGGGCGGCGGCCGGTACCAGTTCCGGCGTCATGTTGAGCGCCGGTGACCCAGCCAGCGGAACCGCGGGCTACGTGGCCCTCGAGACATTCGACGGCGTCCTCGATGGACGCTCAGGGACCCTGGCCTTCCAGCAGTTCGGCCGGATGGAGTCCGGTGCGCAGGAGCTCCGGTACGAGATCGTCCCCGGCTCAGGGACGGGCGAACTCGCCGACGTCGGCGGGACGCTGGCGCTCGCCATCGACGACGACGGTGTGCACCACGTGACGTTCTCGCTGCGCTGAGACGCCGTCAGCTACCCGCGGGCCGCGTTGGGGCCGCCCGAGATGTCGTCGAGCGCCGCCACGATCGGCGCTACCAGCTGTCGGCGCTGGGTCTCGAGCAGCTCGGCCAGCTGCTCCGTCGTCCGCGGACCCACGAGGGCGGACGCAACCTGCGGCGCGTCCCTGACCCAGAGCAACGCCACCTGCACCGGCGACATCCCCAGCCCCTGCGCGGCGTGCGCCAGCGCATCGACGATGGCGCCCGAGCGCGGCTGCAGGTACGGCTCCACGAACCACGAGAAGTGCTCGGCGGCCGCTCTCGACGACTTCGGGACCCGTCCGCCGCGGTACTTCCCGCTGAGAACCCCGCGCCCCAGCCCGGACCAGGCGAGGATCCCGAGCCCGTGGTGGGTTGCCGCCCCCACGATCTCCACCTCTGCCCGGCGGGCCAGCAGCGAGTACTCGACCTGGACGCTGGCCAGCGGGGTGCGGGTGCGGTCAGCGGCCTGCCAGGTCGCCGCCGTCGCCGACTGCCAGCCGACGAAGTTGGAGACGCCCACGTAGCGGGCCATGCCGCGCGACACAGCCGTGTCCAGCGCCGACAGGGTCTCCTCGATGGGCGCGTCCCCCCAGGCGTGCACCTGCCACAGGTCGACATGGTCGGTGCGGAGCCGGCGCAGTGACTGCTCGAGATCGTCCAGCAGCGCGCCCCGTGACGTGTCGATGACCCGTCGCCCGCCGCGCACGACGAAGCCCGCCTTCGTGGCGATGACGAGGTCCTCCCGGGGGATGCCGCCGGCCAGCGCCTTGCCGATCATCTTCTCGGCCACGCCCGCCCCGTACGCGGGGCGGTGTCGATCAGGTTGCCGCCCTCGGCGACGAAGAGGCGCAGCAGGTCCCGCGCCGTCGGCCAGTCGACATCGCGGCCCCACGCCATCGTGCCGAGGCCGATGGGGGAGACGGCCAGCCCACTGGCGCCGAGAGGACGAAGCTGCATGTCCGAAGCCTACGCAGCCAGCACGCCGGTCATGATCAGGACGGCGACGACGGCGGCAAGGCCGAGGCGGTACCAGACGAAGACCGTGAAGTTGTGGGTCGAGATGTAACGCAGCAGCCACGCGATGACGGCGTAGCCCACGACGAACGCCAGCACCGTCGCCAGGATCGTCGGCCCCCAGGCGGCGCTGGCGTCGCCGCCGATGTCCTTGAGCTTGTAGAGGCCGGAGCCGAAGACGGCGGGGATCGCCAGCAGGAACGCGTAGCGGGTCGCGGCCTCCCGGTTGTAGCCGAGGAACAGGCCGGCGGAGATGGTCGCGCCCGAACGGGAGACGCCAGGAATCAGGGCCGCGGCCTGCGCGAGGCCGAGCACGATGCCGTCGCGCCAGGTGAGCTCGCGCAGCTCCTTCGTGTTGCGGGCCCCGATCCGGTCGGCGACCAGCAGCACGATGCCGACGCCCGCCAGCATGGCCACCGTGATCCACAGGTTACGCAGGGACGTGTCGATGGCGTCCTGGAACAGCAGGCCCAGCACCACGATCGGGATGGAGCCGACGATCACCAGCCAGCCCATGCGGGCATCCGGATCGGAGCGCTCCACCTTTCCGGTGAGGCTGCCGATCCAGGCGACGATGATGCGCCAGATGTCCTTGCGAAAGTAGACGAGGACGGCTGTCTCGGTGCCCAGCTGGGTGACGGCGGTGAAGGCGGCCCGGGGTCGCGCCCGTCGAACAGCAGCTGACCGACGATGGAGACATGCGCGCTCGACGAGATCGGCAGGAACTCCGTGAGTCCCTGCACGAGCCCCAGCACGATCGCCTGGATCCAGTCCACGTTTCTTCCCTCCGCCGCAAAACGAGCACGACTCTACCGCGAGGAGCCCGCGACGCCGTCGGCCGCTGGGCCGGCGCGTTAGGGTGGCGCCATGACCAAGGTCGTACTGATCCGGCATGCCAGGTCGAGCGCCAACGCCTCCGCGATCCTCGCCGGACGCCTCCCCGGGGTGGGGCTCGACGACGTCGGGCGCGACCAGGCCGCGGCCCTGATGCAGCTCCTGCGGGGCATCACGCCGTCCGCCGTCTACACCTCCCCGCTGCAGCGCTGCCGCGAGACCGCCGAACTCGCAGGCTGGGCCGACGCCGAGGTGATCGAGGAGCTCACGGAGTGTGACTACGGCTCCTGGAGCGGCCGCCCCCTCGACGAACTGCGCGGGCTCCCTGTCTGGGAGGAGATCCAGCGGACCCCCTCGACGGTGGCGTTCCCGGACGGGGAATCGATGACGGCGATGGCCGAACGCGTGGTCGCCGCCGTGGCGGGGCTCGCCGCGCGCCATGGAGACGGCGACGTCATCGCCGTCTTCTCTCACGGTGATCCCCTCAAGGCGGTCCTCGCCGACGCGCTCGGACTGTCGCTCGACGACTTCCAGCGGCTGCACGTCGGCCCGGCCGGGGTCTCCGTGATCGACTACAGCGGCCCCCGTCCCATGGTCCTGTGCGTCAACTCCGGCAGCGGGGTGGCGGGCCTGGTCAACGCGTCTCATGGCGCGCCGACCGTCGGCGGCGGCGACATCCCGAAGTAGGCTGACGCACATGATGCTGGAGTTCGACCGCCCGGAGCGGTGCATCCTCGGCACCGTCGGTCAGCCGGGCAACCGGCTGTTCCTCGTCCAGGTGGCGCAGGGGGCAGACTGGCCTCCGTCGCCCTCGAGAAGCAGCAGGCGCAACTCCTCGCCTTCCGTATCGGAGAGGTGCTGGACCAGCTCGCCGAACTGGGGCACGACGTGCCGCCGGTCGGACAGCCCGCCGACCTCGGCCCCCTGGATGCCCCCATCTCCGTCGAGTTCCGCGCCGCCGCCATCGGCCTGGCCTGGGACCACGCCACCCGCCGCCTCGTCCTCGAGTTCTTCGCCATCGACAACGACGACGACTCCAGCGAGAACTCTCTGCTGCAGATCCGGCTCACGCCGGCCATGGCCCGCGAGTTCTCGTCGCGGGCCAACGTCGTCGTCGCGTCGGGACGCCCCGCCTGCCCCGCCTGCGGCCAGCCCGTCGACCCCGGCGGCCACATCTGCCCCCGCGCCAACGGCTACCGCGCCGCCCTGTTCACATGACCGGCCCGGCCGGTCGGCTGCGGGTCGTCGGCCGGCTCGTGGATGCCTCCAACGCGACGCTGCTGACCCTCGACGAGGACGAACGTCGCTGGGTGTACAAGCCGGTCATCGGCGAAGCGCCGCTGTGGGACTTTCCCTCCGCCACTTTGTCCCGCCGCGAGGTTGCGGCCTACGCCCTCTCGGAGACGCTGGGGTTCTCTCTGGTGCCCGAGACGGTGTGGGTCGACGGCCCGCTGGGGGAGGGATCGGCCCAGGCGTGGGTCGACGGCGACACCTCCGACCTCGTCGACCTGCTGCGCCCCGAGGTGGTCACGGCGGAGTGGCTGCCCGTCCTTGCCGCGCAGCTGAGCGACGGCAGCCCCATCGTGCTGGCCCACCGCGACGACGCCCAGCTACGCAGGGTCGCGCTGTTCGATGCTCTGCTCAACAACTCCGACCGGAAGGCGGGGCACCTGCTCGTCGACGGGGACCGCCTGGCCGGCATCGATCACGGCGTCAGCCTCCACGTCGAGGACAAGCTCCGCACCGTCCTGTGGGGATGGGCGGGGACCCGCTCCGTCCCGACGAGATCGAGGTGGCGACGGCTGCGGCCGCGCTGGATGTCGCCCCGGCGCCGGGTCTGGCGGACGAGGAGTGGGAGGCGCTGCGCGACCGTGCGGATTCGCTGTTGGCGAACGGGGTCTTTCCGCTGCCGTCTGAGCGGTGGCACCGGATCCCTTGGCCCCCGATCTAGGCGCTACCCTGGCAGCCATGTATGCCTGGCCCCCGGTTGATGTGCCCACGGTTGCTCCCTCCGCTGACGTGCCGGAGACGTTGTCCGTGTTCGACACGGCACGCCGGGAGCTCGTCGAGGTGGCGCCGGGGAACGACGCCCGCATGTACGTCTGCGGCATCACGCCCTACGACGCGACCCACCTGGGCCACGCGAACACCTACCTGACCTTCGACCTCGTCAACCGGGTCTGGCGTGACCTCGGCCGATCGGTCAACTACACCCAGAACGTCACCGACGTCGACGACCCGCTGCTGGAGCGCGCGGCGCAGACAGGGCAGGAGTGGGAGGAACTGGCCGAGGACCAGACCGAACTCTTCCGCAGCGACATGCGCGACCTCCGTGTCATCCCGCCCGACCACTTCGTGGGCGCCGTCGAGTCCATCGCGCTGGTCATCGAGCTGATCGAGGAGCTCCTGCCGAGCGGGCTCGTCTACCAGGTCGACGATCCCGAGCACCCCGACTGGTACTTCAACACCGTCGCGGCCCCCGGCTACGGCACCCTCTCCCACCTCGACGAGGCGGAGATGATCGCCCAGTTCCGGGACAAGGGCGGCGACCCCGACCGGGCCGGCAAGCGGCACCCGCTCGACTGCCTGGTGTGGCGGTTCGCGCGCCCGGAGGAACCGAGCTGGACGTCGTCGCTGGGTGCGGGCCGCCCGGGCTGGCACATCGAGTGCACGGCCATCGCGCTGCGCTACCTCGGCTCGGCCTTCGACATCCAGGGCGGCGGCTCCGACCTGATCTTCCCCCACCACGAGATGTGCGCCGCCGAGGCGATCGTCGCGTCGGGGCAGCCGCTGGCCGAGGCGTACGTGCACTCGGGCATGGTGGGGCTGCACGGCGAGAAGATGAGCAAGTCCAAGGGCAATCTGGAGCTTGTCAGCCGGCTCCGCCACGCCGGGGCCGATCCCATGGCCATCCGGCTGGCGCTGCTCGACAACCACTACCGCGACGACTGGGAGTGGACCCCCGACCTGCTCGAGCGGGCCACCCACCGCCTCGCAGCCTGGCGAGGCGCCCTCAACAACCCGACGGGGTTGCCGGCCGCCGGGACCATCGCCGAGCTCCGCCGCGCCCTGCGCACAGACCTCGACGCGCCGGCCGCGCTCCGTGCGGTCGACACGTGGGTGGCCGGGTCCCTCGCCGTCGACAGCGACGACACGGACGCGCCCGTAGAGCTCGCGGTCGCCCTCGACGCACTGCTCGGCATCCGGATCTGACCAGCCGTCCGGCGACGTCACGGCGGCAGGACGCCGGGCCCGACGCGGTAGGCTGCCAGCGTGAAGTCGTTTGAACAGCTCTTCGAGCAGCTCACCGAAACCGCCCGCACCCGCCCCGAGGGATCCCACACCGTGGCCCGCCTCGACGCCGGCGTGCATGCCATCGGCAAGAAGATCGTCGAGGAGGCCGCCGAGGTCTGGATGGCGTCCGAGTACGAAACCAAGGAGCAGGCGGCCGAGGAGATGAGCCAGTTGCTCTACCACGTGCAGGTCATGATGATCGCGCTCGATCTCGACCTCGAAGACATCTACCGCTACCTCTGACAGGGACTCCCGTGAGCACACCCCGACTCCTCCGCATCGCCGTCCCCAACAAGGGCGCCCTCGCCGAGCCCGCCGCGGCCATGCTGCGCGCCGCCGGCTACCGCCAGCGCTGGGACCTCAAGGACCTGACGCTGATCGACAGCGACCACGAGGTCGAGTTCTACTACCTCCGCCCCCGCGACATCGCCGTCTACATCGGCCGTGGCGACCTCGACCTCGGCATCACCGGCCGCGACATGCTCCTGGACTCCGCGGCCGACGCCACCGAGATCATGCAGCTGGGCTTCGCCGGCTCCCGGTTCCGGTTCGCGGCGCCCGTGGGCACGACCCTGACCCTGCCCGATCTCGAGGGCCTCCGCATCGCCACCAGCTACCCGGGGCTCCTCGATGGCTACCTGCGGGAGCAGGGCATCAGCGCCGAGCTGGTCAAGCTCGACGGCGCCGTCGAGTCCGCGATCCGGCTCGGCGTGGCCGACGTCGTCGCCGACGTGGTCGACACGGGAACCACCCTGAAGCGGGCAGGCCTCGAGCTGTTCGGCGACCCGATCTGCACCTCGGAGGCGGTGTTGATCCAGCGGAACGGCAGCGATCTGCCGCCGCAGGCCGACGCTCTGCGCACCCGGCTGACGTCCGTGCTCGTCGCCCAGAACTACCTGATGATGGACTACAACGTGGAGGCCGGGAACCTGGCCGCGACCACGGACCTCGCCCCCGGCGTCGAGGGGCCCACCGTCTCGACGCTCGCCAAGGACGGCTGGTGCGCCGTCCGGGTGCTGGTGCCCCGCAAGGGCGTGCACCTGCTGATGGACAGGCTCTACGAGGCGGGGGCGCGGGGCATTCTGCTCACCGAGCTCGCCGCGTGTCGGCTGTGAGCGAGGACACCGGGGACCTCCCGGAGCGGCTGTCCTACACCAGCCCGCCCGCGCTGATGACGTCGGTGGTGCTGTCCATCGTGCTGCTGTCGTGTGCGATGTTCGGATGGTGGGCGCTCGGAGCGGAGATCCGCGAGCAGATCACGTGGCCCCAGATGGCGACGCTGCTGTTCTTCATCGTCTTCATGATCGGGATGATGCTGTCGATCGGCTACTCCAGGCTGTGGGCCTCCGATGAGGGCGTCGTCGTCCGCAACGGCCCCATCGTCCGGCGCTACCGCATCGACCAGATCGCCGGCGTGCGGCTGCGGCCCGGCGATGCCTGGAGCTCGCTGCTCCTCAAGGCCGAGCCGGAACTGGTGCGCAAGCCGGTGCTCGCCATCCAGTTCCTGGAGGGCGAGGCAGGGCAGCGCAAGGTCGTCGAGCTTCGACGATGGCTGGTGGCCCATGGCGCCTCGGCGTCCGGTCCCATGCAGGAGCCCGACGCGGGCGCCGATGAGCAGGGGCCTCAGCAGCCCTGAATCACATGATGCCGCGCTTGCGCAGCAGGGCCTCGATCTCCGCATCCTCGGCGTCGAGGCCCTTCTGTTGTGCGGGCTTGCCCGTCGGCTTCGCTGCGGGCGGCGGGGTGGCCGGAGTTCCGGGGCGTGCCGCCGGCCCGGCCTCGACGGGCCGCGCGGCGGGGCGCGGCGGGGCGGCCGGCTTGGCTGGCGCCTTTCCCTCCTCGACCGCCGGACGGCTGCGCCGGGGGAGGAGGGCGCCGAGCGCGAAGATGGCGATGCCGCCGACCAGCAGACCGATGCCCCACGCCGTCACGTTGGTGAACACCGTGCGCTGGAGCCAATCGATGAGGCTGACCACGCCGTTGATCGTGAGATCGGTGAAGCCGACCAGGTAGTACCCCACCGGGATCGCAGCGAGGCCGATGCCCCGGACCAGCGGTCGGGCGCTGTGTGAGCGCGCCGTCAGCCCCGCCGCGACGGCGAGGATGACGAGGGTCAGGCCCACGGTGATGATCAGCGAGATTGGCATGGGGTCCAGTGTTCCACACGGGGGGCCGGACCCGACGGGGCGCTAGTGTCTGCGTCATGCCCGATCTGCGCACGCTCGCCCAGCCCAACTCCCGCTTCTCCGGCGACGACGGGGCCCCCGATCCGGTGACCCGCGCCGCCATCGCAGGCGCCCGCGACCAGAAGGGGTACATCCGGGCTCTGGTGGCGCTGTGCACCTCGCGCCTGCTCATGCCGATCGTGGCCAGCGGCGACGAGGGCGGAGACGGGCCCGATCCCGACCGTCACGCCGAGATGGCCGCGGTCACCCTCGAGGAGGACGGCGACATCCACCTGCTGGCCTTCACGGGCATCGACTCGATGCGGGCCTGGAACCCGCAGGCCAGGCCGGTGCCGTGCCTCCTCGACGAACTGTGCACCACGGTCGCCGCCGCGGGAGCCACCCGCCTGCTGCTCGACGTCGCCGGACCCGTTCCCTTCGTCATCGCCGGGGAGGCGCTGGACCTGCTCGCTGACGGCAACGCCCTAGTCGAGTTCGAGAACGAGGAGTTCGCCTGGGTGAAGTACGCCGAGGAGGGTGCGGGGGAGCGGGCCGCGGAGGTCGACCCGGGGAGGAAGGCCCCACCAACGCCTGATTGGTGTTTGGAGCCCGAACCACGTAAAGTTGCCCGAGTTCACCGGCAGCTTCGGCTGCCCGCACAAGCGGAGCCTCACTCCCACCCGCGTCTGCCCCAGGGCGGCCGGGTCGCCGAACCGGCAGTTTACTGTCCACGGTTCATGGTGTCGGGGCCCTCGCATGCGCGGGGGCCTTTTGCATGTCGGGACACGCCACATTCGTGAACACTGGAGGACCCATCAGCACTGAACCGCGGATCAATGATCGCATCCGAGTACCCGAAGTCCGGCTCGTCGGCCCCAACGGCGAGCAGGTTGGAATCGTCCGCGTCGAGGACGCCCTGCGTCTAGCGGCGGAGAACGATCTGGATCTTGTCGAAGTTGCGCCGATGGCACGTCCCCCGGTCGCCAAGCTGATGGACTACGGCAAGTTCAAGTTCGAGGCGGCGCAGAAGGAACGCGACGCCCGACGGAACCAGTCGAACGTCAGCACCAAGGAGATGAAGCTCCGTCTCAAGATCGACAGCCACGATTACGAGACGAAGAAGGGCCACGTGGTCCGCTTCCTCAAGGGCGGCGACAAGGTGAAGATCACCATCATGTTCCGCGGCCGGGAGCAGTCCCGTCCCGAGCTGGGTATGGAGCTGCTGAAGCGCCTGGCAGCCGACATCGCCGAGTACGGCTACGTCGAGTCCGCCCCCAAGCAGGACGGCCGCAACATGCTGATGGTGGTCGGCCCCACGAAGAAGAAGACCGAGGCGCGGGTCGACCAGGCGGCCGACCGAGAGCGCCGCATGGCGGAGCGCAGGTCGAACGCCGAGCTGGAGCGGGCGGCTGAGGCCGAACTGCGCGCAGCGGCGGCAGCCGAGGCTGCCGCGGCAGCGGCGAAGAAGAAGCGCGGTCCTGCCGACAACATGGACCCTGACATCGATCTCTGACGAGATCGTGTCGATTACCTAAGAAAGCGAGCCAAATATGCCGAAGATGAAGTCGCATTCCGGCGCGAAGAAGCGGTTCAAGACGACCGGGACGGGCAAGCTCCGTCGCCGTCAGGCGAACCTGGGCCACCTCAACGAGCACAAGGCCTCGACCCGTCTGCGTCGCCTGTCGACCAGCGAGGCTGTTTCCCCCGCCGATGCCAAGAAGATGCGCAAGCTTCTCGGCAAGCACAAGGGCCGCTGAGTCCACCTTCTTCCAGACGACAACCGTCGGCGCCCGCCGACATACCCCAAGGAGTAACCCATGGCACGCGTGAAGCGTTCTGTGCATGCGATGAAGAAGCGTCGCGAAATCCTCGAGCAGGCCTCCGGCTACCGCGGTCAGCGCTCGCGTCTCTACCGCAAGGCCAAGGAGCAGATCCTGCACTCGGCCACCTACGCCTACCGCGACCGTCGCGCCAAGAAGGGCGACTTCCGCGCGCTCTGGATCCAGCGCATCAACGCCGCGGCCCGTGCCGAGGGAATGACCTACAACCGTCTCATCAGCGGCCTGAAGAACGCCGGCGTCGAGGTGGACCGCAAGATCCTCGCTGACCTTGCCGTCAACGATGTCGCGACCTTCAACGCGCTGGTTGCCGTCGCCAAGGACAACCAGCCTGCCGCTGCTGCCTGATCGGGCGGTGCAGTGACCTCAGAACCGAACGCCGCACCTGGACTTCCCGCCTCGGTGCTGCGTTCGGTTCGTCGTTTGACGCAGCGCCGGGGCCGGGACGTCGCAGGCAAGTTCCTCGCCGAGGGGCGCCAGGCGGTGCGTGAGGCGCTCGCCTCCGGGCTCGTCGACGAGGTGATCGTCGACGACCCCGCCAGGCACGCCGATCTCCTCGACGGCCTCGACGTTCCTGTGTGGCGCGCCCACGAGGGCCAGATGCGTGAGCTCAGCGACACCGTCACCCCGCAGGGGATCGTGGCGGTCTGCCGCCAACTCGACTTCGGCTGGGACTCGTTGCAGGGTGCCCGGCTCGTCGTCATCTGCGCGCAGGTCCGCGACCCCGGCAACGCCGGCACCGTCATCCGGTGCGCCGACGCGTTCGGGGCGGATGCGGTCATCCTGACCGCAGGCAGCGTCGAGATCTACAACCCCAAGACGGTCCGCTCGACCGTCGGCAGCCTGTTCCACATGCCGATCCTGACGGGCATCCCGCTCGCCGAGGCCGTCGCCCGGGTCAAGGCGCAGGGCATGACGGTGCTCGCAGCCGACGGCGACGGCGCACCCCTCGACCTCAAGGCCGCGGCCGGCGAACTCAGCGGCCCCGTCGCCTGGATGATGGGCAACGAGGCGTGGGGGCTGCCCGAGGAGGACGCCCGCTTAGCGGACGAGGTCGTCGCCGTCCCCATGTGGGGACAGGCCGAGAGCCTCAACCTTTCCAGCGCGGCCGCCGTCTGCCTCTACGCCACGGCATCCGCGCAACGACGAGAGCCAGAAGATGGAGGGTCCCATGTCAGGGCCTAACGACAACTTCGATCCCAAGCAGGTCGCCGCGCTCGACCCGGCTGCCGTGGACGGCTACGTGAGCGAGGCGCTCGCCGCCATCGCCGCCGCCGACACGTCGGCAGAACTGAAGCGCGCCCGCGCCGACCATGCCGGCGACACGTCCCCGCTGGCGCTGGCCAACCGTGAGATCGGGGCGCTGCCCCCGCAGGCGCGCAAGGAGGCCGGCCAGCGCGTCGGCAAGGCCCGCGGCCAGATCAACCAGGCGCTCGCCCAGCGGCAGGAGGCTGTCGCTGCCGCTGAGCTGCAGGCCGCGCTGGCGGCCGAGCACATCGACATGACGCTTCCCGTCGACATCGCCCCGCAGGGCGCGCTGCACCCCGTCACCAACCTCATTGACGAGATGATCGACGTCTTCGTCGCGATGGGGTGGGAGGTCGCGGACGGCCCCGAGCTCGAGGCCGAGTGGTACAACTTCGACGCCCTCAACCTGGCCCCCGACCATCCGGCGAGGGCCCTGCAGGACACCCTGTGGGTCGATCCGCCGGAGGCAGGGAAGCTGCTGCGTACGCAGACCTCCCCGGTCCAGGCGCGCGCCATGCTCACGCGCGGCGTCCCGCTGTACATCATCAGCCCCGGCAAGGTGTTCCGCTCCGACGAGTACGACGCGACCCACCTGCCCGTCTTCCACCAGCTCGAGGGCCTCGTCATCGACAAGGGCATTTCCATGGCGGACCTGCGCGGCACGCTCGACCACCTGGCCCGTGCCATGTTCGGCGACGTGAAGACCAGGATGCGCCCGCACTTCTTCCCCTTCACCGAGCCGTCGGCCGAGGTCGACCTCGAGTGCTTCGTCTGCCACGGCGACTCGGTCGGCAATCCCGACCGGCCCTGCCGCACCTGCCGCTCCGAGGGCTGGATCGAGTGGGGCGGCTGCGGCATCGTCAACCCGCGGGTGCTCGCCGCCTGCGGCATCGACCCGAACGAGTACACCGGCTTCGCGTTCGGCATGGGCGTCGACCGCACCGTGATGTTCCGCACCGGGGCCTCCGACCTTCGCAACTTCGTCGAGGGCGACATCCGCTTCAGCCGTTCGATCCTGGGAGGAGCCCGATGAAGGCCCCGATCTCCTGGCTCCGTGACCTCGTCACGCTGCCCACCGATGCCACGACGGCCACGCTGGTCGACCAGTTCACCAGCGTCGGCCTGACAGTCGAGCGCGTCGAAGAGACCGGCTCGCCGGTCACCGGCCCGCTGGTCGTCGGCCGCGTCCTGACCTACGTCGACGAACCACAGAAGAACGGCAAGACCATCCGGTACTGCCGCGTGGACGTCGGCGACCACAACGATCCGGCCTCGGATGACCACCCGGCCAGCCGAGGCATCGTGTGTGGCGCCCACAACTTCGACGAGGGCGACCTGGTCGTCGTTGCGCTTCCCGGGGCCGTGCTGCCCGGCGACTTCGCCATCGCGGCGCGGAAGACCTACGGGCACATCTCCGACGGCATGATCTGCTCCATGCTCGAGCTCGAGCTGGGGGAGGACCACGATGGGATCATTGTCCTGCCCGCCGACGCGGCCGCCCCCGGTGCGGATGCGACCGAGGTGCTGTGGACCGCCGACCAGGTCCTCGACATCGACGTGACGCCGGATCTCAGCTACTGCCTGTCGATCCGGGGACTGGCGCGGGAGGCGGCGATCGCCAACGCCGTCAGCTTCGAGGACCCGTACCGCACACCCCTGCCCGCGGCCACGGACGGGGGCTACCCGGTCGTGCTCGAGTCGGACCGCTGTGGCTCGTTCGTCGCGCTGACGATCGACGGCATCGACCCCTCGGCACCGACCCCCGACTGGATGGCCAGGCGCCTGCGCGCCGCGGACGTGCGGTCGATCTCGCTCGCCGTCGACGTCACCAACTACGTGATGCTCGAGGCAGGGCAGCCGCTGCACGCCTACGACGCCGCCACGCTGGCCGGCCCGATCCGTGTCCGTCTCGCGGCCGCGGGGAGAAGCTCCGCACGCTGGACGGTCAGGACCGCGACCTCGACGCCGACGACCTGCTCATCACGGACGACTCGGGCCCGATCGGCCTGGCGGGTGTGATGGGTGGCGAGACCACCGAGGTCTCCGCGACCACCACCTCGATCGTGCTCGAGGCTGCCAACTTCCAGCCGGCCTCCGTGTCGCGCACCTTCCGTCGACACGGACTCCCCTCGGAGGCGTCCAAACGTTTCGAGCGGGGTGTCGACACGCAGCTCGCCTATGCCGCGGCGCAGCGGGCGGCGAAGCTCCTCGTCGCACACGGCGGCGGCGAGATCACCGCTGAGACGATCGTCGGCGGGGCCCCGGCGCCCCACCACATCACGCTGCGGGCCGGGCTCATCCCGGCACTGCTGGGCACGCACGTCGAGCAGGACGAGACGATCCGGCTGCTGACCGCAGCCGCGATCCCCGTCACTGCGCTAGGCGACTCATTCACCGTGACCGCCCCGAGCTGGCGCGGAGATCTGGTCGATCCGTACGACGTCGTCGAGGAGGTCGCCCGGCACGTCGGCTACGACCGCATCGGCCTGCGCCTGCCGACGGCGCCTGCCCGGCCGGAGCTCGACCAGTCAATTCGCAACCGCCGTGCCGTTCTGCGTGCCGTCGCCGCGCTCGGGTTCAGCGAGGTGCTGACCCTGCCGTTCGCCTCTGTCGAGGAGATCGACCACCTCGGTGTGCCCGAGGGTGACGCCCGGCGCCGGCAGGTGGCGCTGGCCAATCCCCTGTCGCGGACCCACGGCTATCTGCGCACCACCCTGCTGCCGGGGCTGTTCGCCGCGATCGCCCGCAACACGTCCAGGAGCCTCACCGATCTGGCGCTCTTCGAACAGGGTCGGGTCTTCCTCGACGGGGAGAGCCTGCGGCTCCCCGCCCCGCCGTGACCCACCGTCCCGGGCACGACGAGCTTGCCGCCATCGACGAGGCACTCCCGGCGCAGCCCCGCACCATCGCGGCCGTCGTGGCCGGGAACTGGCGTCCCGCCGGATGGCAGGGCCCGGCGGTGCCGGCCGACTGGACCCACGTGGTCGCGTTCGCTGAGGCGGCGGCCGGAGCCGTCGGCCTTCGCCTGGCCCGCCGCAACGTCCGGCACGCCCCGTGGCACCCGGGACGGTGCGCGGAGCTCAGCATCAACGGACTGGCCATCGGCCACGCCGGCGAATTGCATCCTGACGTGATCGCGGCCTACAAGCTGCCGGAGCGGACCTGCGCCGTCGAGTTCGACCTGGATCTTCTGCTGGCCCACGCCACAGGGCAGGGCAGCATCGGGATCCTGTCGCCGTTCCCGCTGGCGAAGGAGGACGTCGCCCTCATCGTCGACGCCACCGTGCCGGCCGCGGAGGTGGAGGCGGCGCTGCGTGAAGGCGCCGGGGAACTCCTGGAGAGCATCACCCTGTTCGACGTGTACACGGGCGAGCAGGCTGGCGAGGGTCGCAAGTCTCTCGCCTTCGGGCTCCGGTTCCGGGCGGACCGGACTCTGACGGACGCCGAGGCCGCCGAGATCCGGCAGCGGGCGGTGGCTGTCGCCGTCGATCGCTTCGGCGCCGTCCAGCGCGCCTGAGGTCAAGCGGCCAAGCAAAGCGGCCCCCGGGAGGATCCTCCCGGGGGCCGCTCGCATCCTGGCCGGCTCAGCGGCGCCGCAGCCGCAGCTTCTCCAATTCGTTGCGTTCGGCCTTGGTCAGCGACTGGAAGCCGCCTTCGTTGATCTTGTCGAGGAGTTGATCGATGCGGGCCTCGTCGGAGACCCGTCGCTCGGGGTGACGGGAGTGGCCCTTCGTCGGATGCGACGGCCGCGGGGCAGCCGGACGCTGGCGGGTGGGCCTGCTCGCCAGCGGACCGCCGGGGATCCACGGGTACAGGCTGAGCAGCCCGACCGAGCGGGCCGCGATCGCCACCAGCACCATGGACAGCAGCATCGCCAGCAGCCCACCCCAGGCGCGTGCCGCCAGGTAGCTGAGGACCTGCATCGCTACGATGAAGATGCCGAACGCCCAGGCCGGGATGCCGAAGAAGAACTGCCGGTTCGGGCCCTCAGCGATCCACAGCAGCAGGACCGCCAGTTCCACCATCCCCAGGCCGAAGAGCATGCCGGGGGCGATGAACCCCACGAGGGTGAACGCCAGCGTCATCGAACCCCAGATGCCGACGAAGAGCCAAGCCATCTTCTTGCGACCGAGCTGCGCCTCGAGATCGCGGCCGAAGAGCCACAGGAACACGAGGTTCAGCACCGTCCAGATCGAGAAGCCGTCCACGAACGGCCAGGTGAATGGGCGCCAGACCTGGCCCTGGAGCAGTTGATGCGGCGAGTAGGCCAGGCTCATGACCAGCCCGCCGCCCACGAAGATGGTGACGAGGATCCCGATGGCCCCCGCGAGGACGACTGCAACGGTCGAGGTCACCGGGAGACGACCCAGCCGGAACCAGCTGTCGTCGGTGTCATGGAAGAAACGGCTCACACCCCAAGGGTGCCAGACAAACCCAACACCGCGATGCCAGGTGGCTAGGCTGCGGGCATGCCACGCGTCATCCACACCGGTCAGGCTCTTGTCGACGCCACCGCGAGGGTGCCGGGGCTCCCGGAACGGGGGCAGAACGTCATGGCCGACGGCTGGGGGCAGCAGGCAGGTGGGGCCGTCAACACGCTGGTGGCGGCCGCCCGGTCAGGTGCCGACTGCGTCCATGCCGGTGCCATCGGCACAGGGCCGAACGGTGACCTGATCCGCGATGCGCTGGCGGCCGACTCCATCGCCTGGTCCGCACCGGCGCTGCCCGGGTGCGACACCGCACTGTGCGTCGTGCTCGTGGAACGTGACGGCGAGCGGACCTTCGTCACCATGCAGGGGGCGGAGCGGATGCTGAGCGTCGAGGGGCTCGCGACCTCCGCACCCCGTGCGGGGGACCTCGTCTGCGTCACCGGCTACTCGCTGGCCGTCGAGTCGACCCGGGCGCCGCTGACGGCCTGGCTCGGAACGCTTCCCAAGGGCGTCGAGGTGGTGCTCGACCCGGGTGCGGTCTTCGCAGACCTGACGCCCGCCGCCCGTGACGCGATGCTCGCGGCTACCACCGTCTGGACCTCCAACCAGGAGGAGGCCTTCGCCCTGGTGGGAGCGACCACCATGGCGGAAGGCGCGGCCCTCGTGGCGGCACGGCTGCGGCCAGGCGCCGTCGCGATCGTCCGTGACGGCCCCGCCGGCTGCGCCGTCGCCGCAGGGGGAGCAGTGACGGAGGTGCCCGGATTCCCGCAGCGGCCCATCGACACCAACGGCGCAGGCGACGCGCACACCGGGGTGCTGGTCGCCGAGCGGGCGGCGGGGACCGGCTGGGTGGAGGCCTGCCGACGCGCCAACGTGGCTGGGGCGATCACCGTGACCCGACGCGGGGCCGCGACGTCCCCGACCGCAGCGGAGATCGACGCGTTCCTCGCGGCGGCCGGATCCTGACTGACAGACTGACCCCCATGGACAACTCCTGGCTCGTGATCATCGACCCGCAGCGGATCTTCGCTGACCCTGCCAGCGACTGGGGGTCCCCCATGTGGGCCGGTGCGGCCGCCGTCATCGGGCGGCTGGCGCCGCGTTTCGCCGGACGGACGATCGTGACCCGCTGGGTGCCGCCCGAGCCGGGGCACCGCGTCGGTTCCTGGGTCGCCTACATGGATGCCTGGCCGTTCGCCGACCGGCCGGCCACGGATCCGTACTTCGACGTCGTCGCGGAGCTGGCCGACATCCCTGCGCGTCGCGTCGACGCGCCCACGTTCGGGAAATGGGACGTGCTGGCCCCCATCGTCGGGGAGGGTGCCGACCTGGTCGTCGTCGGGGTCTCCACCGACTGCTGTGTGGTCTCGACGGTGCTGCCCGCCGCGGACGCCGGGGCGACGATCACCGTCGTCACGGACGGCTGTGCGGGGTCGACCCCCGAGAATCACGCATCTGCGCTTGCCGTGATGGGTCTGTACCCGCCGCAGGTGCGGCTGCTCGACGTCGAGCAGCTCCTGCACGAGAAGTAGGGTCGGGCCGCAGAACGCCTCTCGGCGCGTGGCCGCTCGAAGCGGCTAGAAGTGGAGCCCGGGGTTACCGCGGCCCGACACCATGGAGTCTACACACTCAACGCAGATGGCCACCACGCCACAGCGGCGCGGCGTGTGTGAGCTCGTCGGCGAGATGCCCGAAGCTGGCGGCGAGCGCGGCTTCCTGCTCGCGGCGCACATCATCGGGCTCGCCGGTGGCGAGATCGTTGGCGCCGACGGCCATCACCCGGGCGAAGGCGGCCGAGCGTTCAAGGGCCGCGGCGAAGTCGCCTACGAAGGCGCCCTTCAGGATGACGGTGGCCAGTTCCGTCACGTCGGCGGGCGTCGGAGCGGCGCCGGCGCCCACCATGGCGTGTCCGACGACATCGACGTCGAGCCCGCGGCGGAACCGCAGCCCGGCCGACTCAGGATTCCCCGCCACGGAATGGCGGAGCAGATAGATCCGCCACAGCGCTCCGGGCAGGGAGTCGGCGGACGCATCGGCCCACAGCTCCGCGACATCGTCGATGCCGTGGACGTCGGCGTAGGCGATCACCCTGTCGACGATCGCGGGATCCGAGGCCTCCCGGACGCGATGGAGGAGTGCGGTGGCGGTGTCATGGGCCAGGGCGCTGAGCTCGGCCGGGTCGCCGGAGCCACCCATGAGCTCAATGACGTCGGACGGTCGCCGAACGGGCTTGTGGAAATTGCTCACACGTCGATCCTACGCCGCAGTTAGTGTTGTCCCGTGATCATCACCCGTCACGAGCGTCCCCCGACGATGGAAGCCGGGTACTTCTCACTGCTTGAGTTCGACGCCGCCCAGTGGGGGGCGGTCACCCGGTCGCTGTTCCACCACGACGACTTCGTGGAGTCCGCGCTGTCACGGTGGGTCGCCGGGGCCCATCCCGACTACAGCGTGCAGCGGCGGTTCTCCGCATCCGAGAACGGGCGACTGATCGGCTCCGCCGTCCTCGATCTTCCGCAGGTGGACAACACCCACTGGGCCCAGCTCTCGATCGTCATCGACCCTGCCCATCGGCGCCGGGGCGTCGGCACCGCGCTGCTCGACGCGAGCTTCGCGGCGGCCCGGGAAGCGGGCCGGGGCACCGTCCACGCGTGGACCTGGGAGGAGCTTCCGCCTGCCGGGGCCCGCACCCTCCGCGCCGCCGAGGGTGACGGCCGGGTCTCGGCCGGCTCCGAGTCCGTGACCTTCATGGTGCGCCACGGCTTCAACCTGGCGCAGGTGCACACCATCTCAGGGCTCACGCTGGCAGCCGAGGCGGAGTTGGAGGCCGCAGCGGACGACGCCCGTGCGGCCACGCCGTCGACCTACGAACTCGTCCAGTGGCACGGGCCGACCCCCGCGGAGCTGATCGACGACTACGCCGCCCTCCGCATCGCCATGAGCACCGACGCGCCCAGCGGGGAGGCGGACTATCAGCCCGAGGCGTTCGACGCCGCACGCATCCGCGCCGATGAGCAGTCACAGCGCATGGCGGGCCACGAGCAACTCGTCACCGCGGTGCTCCATGACGGCCGGCTGGTGGCGTTCACCTGCATGATCCACGACCCTGCGCGCCCGGAGCTGGGGGACCAGTGGGACACACTCGTGGTCAGGGAACACCGCGGGCATGGGCTCGGGATGCTCATGAAGACGGCGAGCCACGCGGCGCTGCGCCGCCACTCGCCTGCCACCGCCCGCGTCATCACGGGCAACGCCTCCGAGAACCAGTGGATGCTCGCCATCAACAGACGGCTCGGCTTCCGGCCGATCGCCGCGTCCGGCCTGTTCCAGCGTGTTGACGGCGGGCGCTGAGCACCCGACCACGCTCCTGCACCCCGGACGACCCCGCCCCACGGCCGCATGCTAGGTTGCTGAGAACCCTCCTGGAGGCGACGGAGCCAGGGAGGGACCACGGGCCCGACCAGCGCTGAGAACGGGTGTCATGACGGAGACCATCCTCAGTGTCGGCATCGATGCCGGCACGTCGACCACACAGGTCGTCTTCAGCGAGCTCACCGTCGAGAACATCGCCAGCGCCTTCTCCGTGCCCCGGTTCACCATCGTCGAGAAGGTCGTCGTCTACCGGGGCCGGGTGCACATCACGCCGCTGCTCACTCCCACGGTCATCGACGCGGAGGCGCTCAAGGCGATCGTGCTGGGGAGTACCGGGCGGCCGGCGTCGACCCGTCGGACGTCGGGACGGGCGCGACCATCATCACCGGCGAGACGGCCAGAGCCGAGAACGCCGAGCAGGTACTGGCCGCCCTCAGCGAACTGGCGGGAGACTTCGTGGTGGCCACCGCCGGCCCACACCTCGAGTCCGTGCTCGCGGCCCGCGGCGCGGGCGTCGACACCTACTCCGAACACACCGGCGCGGTGGTGGCGAACCTCGACATCGGCGGGGGCACCACCAACATCGCCGCCTACCATCGCGGCCGGCTCCAGGGCACCAGTTGCCTGGACATCGGCGGGCGCCTCGTGCGGGTGGCCGACGGGCGCATCACCTACGTCTCCCAGCAGCTGGCCAGGCTCGCCGCGGCGGCGGGTGTCGCCGTGGCCGTGGGGGACAGGGCCGACGTGGCCCGGCTGCTGCCCCTGGCGCGCGTCATGGCCCGCCAACTGGCGATGGCATCGGGCTCGTCGACAAGGACGAGGCGCACGCGGCGATCTACACCAACGACGGGCATCCGCTCGCGGCCGGCATCCGACCGACGGAGGTCAGCTTCTCCGGAGGAGTCGCCGACCTCGTCGACCCTCCCTTCGCCGGCGACCCGTTCCGCTACGGCGACATCGGACCGCTGCTCGGGCAGGCCATCGCGGAGGACTCCGCCTTCTCGCTCGTGGGCCGCCACCGTGCAGCCGAGACGATCGGGGCCACCGTCGTCGGCGCCGGCGTCCACACCACCGAGATCAGCGGCTCGACCATCGACTATGCCGCCGGCCTGCTCCCCATCCGCAACATTCCGATCGTGCCGATCCCTGAGGAGGCGGAGGCGGACGCCGCCAGACTGACCGACGAGATCGCGCGCCGCATCGCGATGCTCAACCCGGACGAGCCCGACGGCACGGTCGCGCTGGCGCTGACGGGCAGCGCGCTGACCTCCTTCGCCGCGGTCCAGCGGACGGCGGCGGCGATCACGGACGGCGCGGCCGCCGTCCTGGGAGGGCCCCACCCGCTCGTCATCGTCCTCGAATCCGACCGGGCCAAGGTGCTCGGCCAATCGCTCGCCGTCCATCGCGGCCGTCGCGACGACATCATCTGCATCGACTCGGTGGCGACGGCCGACGGTGACTACATCGACATCGGAACACCGGTGGGCGCGGGACGCGCCGTGCCGGTCGTGGTGAAGACGCTCGTCTTCAACCAATAGCTGGCCGCGAGGCCGGGAGGGAGTAGGCAATGAAGCTGACGACCAGCCTGAACGGGGTCACCTACCGGTTCAGGGGCGTGACGGACGTGCTGGCCAAGGCCAACGAACCGAAGGCCGGAGACCGGCTGACCGGCATCGCCGCGGAGACGGCGACGGAGCGTCTCGCGGCGAAGGTGGTGCTCTCGGAACTCACCGTCGGTGACCTCACCGAGAACCCGACCGTCCCCTTCGAGGACGACGAGGTGACGCGAATCAACTGGGAGGGGCTGAACCAGCCCGGCTACCGGTCCATGAAGAACATGACGATCGGCGAGCTCCGCGAGTGGGTGCTGGATCACCGCACGACGCCGGACATCCTCCGGCGGTCCGGACGCAACTTCACCGGTGAAGTGGCTGCCGCGGTGGCCAAGATCATGACGTCGATGGACCTCGTCTACGGCGCCTCGAAGATCCACTACACGACCCACTGCAACACCGAGATCGGACAGAAGGGCTCGATCTCCTTCCGGGCGCAGACGAACTCCACCACCGACGACCCCGAGACGATCGTGCTGGGGCTCGCGGAGGCCGTCAGCTTCGGCTGCGGCGACGCCTGCCTCGGCATCAACCCCGTCGGCGACGATGCGGCCAACACCAAGCTCATCGCCGAGGCCGTCTTCGACTTCATGGTGCGCAACGAGATCCCCACGCAGGTCGTCGTCCTCTCCCACATCACCACGCAGATGGAGGCCGTGCGCCGCGGGGCTCCGCTGTCGATGATCTTCCAGTCGATCGCCGGTACGCAGGCCGCCAACGAGGACTTCGGGGTCAACCGGGAACTGATCGACGAGGCGTACGAGCTGATCCGGCAGCACGGCCAGTGCCAGGGCTCCAACCTCCTCTACTTCGAGACGGGGCAGGGGTCGGAGGTGTCGATCGGCCGCGACCACGGCGTCGACGAGATGACGCTCGAGGCCCGCACCTACGGCTACGGCCGGTTCTTCCGTCCCTTCATGGTCAACAACGTGTCCGGTTTCATCGGGCCGGAGACCATCTACGACGGCAAGGAGATGATCCGCGCGAACCTCGAGGACCACTTCATGGGCAAGTTCCTCGGGCTCCCGATGGGCATGGCCCCCTGCTGGACCAACCACACGTCCATCACCATGGACGACCAGCAGCAGGCCACCATGCTGCTGGCTCTGGCCGGCGCCACCTATTACATGGGCGTACCGGTGGCCGACGACGTGATGCTGGCTTACCAGGACACCAGCTTCCACGACGACGCCACCCTGCGCGAGCTGCTCGGCCGGACCGCCGCCCCGGAGTTCCACCGGTGGATGGTGTCGCGCGGGCTGTGCGACGAGAACGGCGTGTTGACCGAGCGGGCCGGCGACGGCTCGATGTTCCTGAAGTGAGGCTGAAATGAGCGAAACGGCAGTAGACGAGATCGTCCGGCGGGTGCTGGCCGAACTGAAGGGTTCCGCGGCCGACGCGGGCGCGGTACGGGCGGTCGTCGACCGCGACGTCGTGGATGGCGGGGAGATCCCGGACATCCGGGGAATCGACTACCGACAGGTCTACGAGGTGACGGACCCCGTCAACGGGGAGGAGTTCGCGCGGATCAAGGCGCGGACGTGGGCCCGGCTCGGGCAGGGGCGCAGCGGCCCCCGCTACCGGACGGCCGCGCTGCTGCGGTTCTGGGCGGACAACGCATCGGCCATGGACGCCGTCTTCACCGACGTCGACACGGCGCTGCTCGACGAGATGGGCATGTTCAGCGTGCAGACGCTCTGCTCCTCGAAGGACGAGTTCCTCACCCGGCCCGACCTGGGGACCCGGTTCTCCGACGAGACCATGGCGGAGATCCGCCAGCGGTGTGCCGCCGGCCCCGACGTGCAGGTCTACGTTGCCGACGGATTGTCGTCGACGGCGGTCGAGGCGAATGTCCCGGACCTCTTCCCGGCGCTCGTGCAGGGGCTGAAGCTCCACGGGCTCAGCGTCGGCACCCCCTTCTTCGTCCGGTTCGGGCGGGTCCGGTCGATGGAGCCGATCTCCGAGGCGCTCGGCGCGAAGGTGACCTGTGTGCTGCTGGGTGAGCGGCCCGGGCTGGCCACCCCGGAGTCGTTGTCCGCCTACATCGGGTACCGCGCGACGGTGGGAATGTCGGAGGCCGACCGCACCTGCGTGTCGAACATCCACCGCGACGGCACCAACCCGACCGAGGCCGGGGCCCACATCGCCGACCTGATCGCCGAGATGGTCCGGCAGCAGGCGTCAGGGGTGAACCTGAAGCTATGACGCGCGGCGCTCGCTCCTGAGCCCCGCGACGGTCAGCCCCAGCACGCCGACGATGAGCGCGCCGATGACGACGAACCAGGCCGGGGCCGCGAACTCCGCCAAGGACTCCGCGGTCCCGGACAGGAGGGCCTGCTTGACGGCACCCGCGAGGGTGCCGGCGTCCGCCGGTCGGATCCGGCCCACCACCGTCCAGCCCGCGAGGAGGACCACCAGGGAGACGACGGCAGCGCCGATGAGCGCCACCCAGCGTCCGCGGCGGGATCCCACCGCCAGACCCAGCGCCGTCAGGAGGGCCGCGGCCCCGTAGAAGAGCGGCCACGAGGAGGCGACGGACAGGCCCTCGGCGGCCAGCCGCGCCGTCCTGTCCTCGGGGCGCCCGAGCGCGACGGTAACCTCCTCCGGCCACGGGATCTGGTCCAGCAGCCGGTGGAGGGCCGGCGCGGTCTGCTCGTAGATGACGGTGCGACCGAGGTCGGCGAACGGGGTCAGGTCGAGCCACAGGGTGGGCACCTCGACCCCGTCGTCGGCGAAGGAGCCGAGGTCGGCGACGAAGCGCTCGCGGGACAGGTCGACCGTGTCCGTCCACGCCGTCGTGAACCGCTCGTCCGTGACGGTGGCGTCGACGCCGACGGTGATGGCGCGGAGCAGGGCCTCGGAGGCCCCGGGAACCGCGGCGGCGGCCGGCGGGATCCGCGAGGTCACCTCGCTGACGAGCGTCTCCTTGATCGCCGCGACGACGTCCTCGTCGCTCGGGACCGGTGCCATGATCGCGACGAGCGGCCCGCTCGTGGTCGCCGCCGTGTGCACCCAGTGGGCGCCGAGCCCGAGGAAGCCGGCAGCGGCGGCGAGAAGCAGCAGGCACAGAGCGAGCAGGGATCGCACGACGCTCATCGAAGTCTCCATTGATCGGGTGCGACAAGCGTACCGACGCCTCGAATTGAATATCTATAGCACTGATGGAATACTCACTCTCATGACGATTGCGGTGGCTGTTGCGGGATGCACGGGGTACGCGGGAGGCGAGCTGTTGCGCCTGCTCCTGCAGCATCCCGAGGTGCGGATCGGTGCCCTCACGGGCAACTCCAGCGTCGGGGACCGGCTGGGGCTGCATCAGCCGCACCTGGCGCCGCTGGCCGACAGGATCGTCGAGGCGACGACCGCGGAGACGCTGGCGGGCCACGACGTCGTCTTCCTGGCGCTCCCGCACGGCACGTCCGCGCCCATCGCCGCGGAGCTGGGGGAGTCCACGCTCATCGTCGACGCCGGAGCCGACTTCCGTCTCGTCGACGCCGCCCAGTGGGAGAAGTTCTACGGCTCGCCCCACGCCGGCACCTGGCCCTACGGCCTGCCCGAGCTTCCCGGCGCCCGTCAGGCGCTCGTCGGCACGCGGCGGATCGCCGTGCCGGGCTGCTACCCGACGGCGTCGACGCTGGCCATGCTGCCCGCGGTCGCCGCGGGGCTCGTGGACCCGTCGCTGATCACGATCGTCGCCGCCAGTGGCACCTCGGGTGCGGGGAAGTCCGCCAAGGCGCACCTCATCGGCTCCGAGGTGATGGGCAACATGAGCCCTTACGGCGTCGGTGGCGTGCACCGGCACACCCCGAGATCGTGCAGAACCTGTCGAGTGTGGCGGCGGGTGAGGTGGCCGTGTCCTTCACACCCCTGCTTGCGCCCATGCCGCGCGGTATCCTCGCCACCTGCTCGGCCGCGTTGACCGCGCCGATCAGTGATGCCGAGGCGCGGCAGGCCTACGTCGACTTCTACGCCGACGAGCCGTTCGTCGAGGTGCTGCCGGAGCTCGTGTGGCCGCAGACCGCGGCGGTGCTCGGCTCGAACCGGGCCTCGATCCAGGTGACCGTCGACGAGTCCCTCGGACGGCTCATCGCCATCTCGGCGATCGACAACCTCACCAAGGGCACCGCCGGCGGTGCCATCCAGTCCATGAACATCGCCCTGGGTCTCCCCGAGACGCTCGGGCTCAGCAGTGTAGGAGTCGCACCGTGACCGTCACCTCCCCCCAGGGCTTCGTCGCGGCAGGCGTGACCGCAGGGCTCAAGGCCAGCGGCCGGTCCGATGTCGCGCTGATCGTCAACCAGGGGCCGTCGATGGCCGCTGCCGCGGTGTTCACCAGCAACCGCGTCCACGCCGCCCCCGTGAAGTGGTCGCGGCAGGCCGTCGCCGACGGTCAACTGCAGGCCGTGATCCTCAACTCGGGCGGGGCCAACGCGTGCACCGGGCCGGGCGGGTTCACCGACTCCGCCACCACCGCGGCCCGCGTGGCCGACCGGCTCGGCCTCATCACCGACAATGTGGCCGTCTGCTCCACCGGCCTGATCGGCGTGCGACTGCCCATGGACCTCCTGCTCGCCGGGGTCGACGAGGCCTGCGCGACCGCCCACGCCGACGGCGGGGACGCGGCCGCCGCCGCGATCATGACCACCGACACAGTGCCGAAGCAGGCCGTTGTCCAGGGTGAGGGATGGTCCATCGGCGGCATCGCCAAGGGGGCGGGCATGCTCGCGCCCGGGCTGGCCACGATGCTCGTCGTGCTGACGACCGACGCCGCCCTCGACGCGGCCGCCCTCGAGGCCGCGCTGCGCGAGGCGACCCGGCTCAGCTTCGACCGGGCAGACTCCGACGGCTGCATGTCCACCAACGACACCGTCATCCTCATGGCCTCCGGCGCCTCGTCGGTCACGCCCGAGATCGCCGACTTTACGACTGCGCTCACCGGCCTCTGCCAGGACCTGGCCCGCCAGCTCATCGCCGACGCCGAGGGGGCATCGCACGAGATCGCCATCGAGGTCACCGGCGCCGCCACCGAGGCGGACGCCGAGGAGGTGGGCCGCGAGATCGCCCGCTCCAACCTGTTCAAGTGCGCCATCTTCGGCGGCGACCCGAACTGGGGACGCGTCCTGTCCGCCATCGGGGTCACCCGGGCGGCCTTCGACCCGGACGAACTCGATGTGTCCTTCAACGGCGTCATGGTCTGCCGCGGCGGCCAGATCGGCGACGACCGCGCCCTGGTCGACCTGAGCGGACGCCACGTCCAGGTGACGGTGGACCTGCACGCGGGCAGCGAGACGGCCACGATCCTCACCAACGACCTCACGTATGACTACGTCAAGGAGAACGCGGAGTACTCCTCATGAGCCCCAAACTCATCACCCAGCGGCAGCCCGAACTGCTGGCCAAGGCGAGCACCCTCATCGAGGCGCTGCCCTGGCTGGCGGAGTACGCGGGCGAGACCGTCGTCATCAAGTACGGCGGCAACGCGATGACCGACGACGCCCTGAAGCGCGCCTTCGCCGAGGACATCGTCTTCCTGCGCCGCGTCGGGGTCCGCCCGGTCGTCGTGCACGGCGGCGGACCGCAGATCTCCTCGATGCTCGACAAGCTGCACATCGCCTCCGAGTTCCGGGGCGGCCTGCGGGTCACCACCCCCGAGGCCATGGACGTCGTGCGGATGGTGCTCGTCGGGCAGGTGGGCCGCGAGCTGGTCAACCTCATCAACCAGCACGGCCCCTTCGCCGTCGGCATGTCCGGCGAGGACGGTGGCCTGTTCACCGCGCAGCGGCGCGGGCTGCTGGTCGACGACCAGGAGATCGACCTCGGCCTCGTCGGCGACGTCGCCCAGGTGGATCCGCGGGCGCTCAACGACCTGATCGACGCCGGTCGCATCCCGGTGGTCGCCACCGTCGCGCCCGACGCAGCCGGCCAGGTGCACAACATCAACGGCGACACCGCCGCCGCGGCGCTCGCCGTGGCGCTGGGGGCGAAGCGGCTGGTCATGCTGACCAATGTCGCCGGCGTCTACGCCAACTACCCGGACGAAGAGTCGATCATCACGCAGATCAGCACCGACGAGGTGCGCGACCTGCTGCCGAGCCTCGACTCCGGCATGATCCCCAAGATGGAGGCCTGCCTCCACGCCGTCACCGGGGGAGTCACCTCGGCCACTGTCATCGACGGCCGCGTCCCCCACTGCCTGCTCCTCGAGATCTTCACCAACGAGGGCGTCGGCACCATGGTCACCAACGAGGAGCCGTCGTGAGCACCGAACTCCAGGAGCGCTACGGCGCCGTCATGATGAACGCCTTCGGCGCCCCCAAGCGGGTCTTCGAGCGGGGCGCCGGCATCCATGTCTGGGACGCCGACGGCAACCGCTACACCGACCTCCTCTCCGGCCTCGCCGTGACGGCGCTCGGGCACGCCCACGCTGGAGTGACCGCGGCGATCACCGCCCAGCTCGACCGGCTCGGTCACGTCTCGAACTTCTTCGCCAGCGAGCCGCAGATCCGGCTGGCCGAGCGGCTGGCCGCCCTCACCGGCGACCCTGACACCCGGGTCTTCTTCACCAACTCGGGCACCGAGGCCAACGAGGCGGCCTTCAAGCTGACGCGGCTGACCGGCAGGACGCAGATCGTCGCGATGGAGGGCGCCTTCCACGGGCGTACCCTCGGCGCCCTCGCCATCACCCACAATCCGAAGTACAGGGAGCCCTTCGCTCCGCTTCCCGGCGACATCACCTTCGTCCCCTACGGCGACGTCGACGCGCTCCGTGCCTGCGTCGACGACACGGTCGCGGCTGTGGTGATCGAGGTCGTCCAGGGTGAGAACGGGGTCGTCCCGGCGCCCGCGGGGTTCGTCGCCGCGGCCCGCGAGATCACGACGGCGGCCGGTGCTCTGCTGTGGATCGACGAGGTGCAGACCGGGATGGGCCGCTGCGGCGAGTACCTCGCCCACCGGGTCGACGGTGTCACCCCCGACCTGGTCACCCTCGCGAAGGGGCTCGGCAACGGCTTCCCGATCGGGGCCTGCCTCGCGTCCGGCCCGGCGGCGGGTCTGCTCCAGCCCGGTCAGCACGGCACGACCTTCGGCGGAAACCCGGTGGCTGCGGCCGCCGGCAACGCCGTCCTCGACGCGCTGGACGGCGGCGTCCTCGACAACGCGCGGGCCACCGGTGCCTGGCTGCGCGACGCCATCGCGGAACTCGGGCACCCGGGCATCGTCGAGGTCAGGGGCCGGGGCATGCTCCTCGGCGTCGTCCTGGCGGCTCCGAACGCGGCGGCGGTCGCCGACGCGGCCCTCGACGAGGGCTGGATCATCAACGCACCCCGCCCCGACGTGCTGCGGCTCGCGCCGCCGCTCATCGCGACCCCCGACGACCTGCGCGGTTTCGTGGGCGCCCTGCCGGGTCTGCTCCAGCGCCATGGCTAGGACGTCGCGGGCCGGGCGGCTCGCGACGCTACGGCAGCTGCTCGGCGAGGAGACGTACGCGTCGCAGGGCGAGCTGGTGGATGCGTTGGCCGCGCACGGCATCGTCGTCAGCCAACCCACGCTGTCGAAGGATCTCGTCGAGCTGGGGGCGGTGCGTCGACGTGGCGCCGACGGCGCGCTGGTCTACGCAGCGGCCGGGGAGGACGGGGAGGCGGCGGCGCTGGAGAAGCTGGCACGCCTGTGCGCCGAACTGCTCCAGTCGATCCGGTTCGCAGGCACGCAGATCCTGCTGAAGACGCCGCCGGGGCGGCACAGTACTTCGCGTCGTACCTCGACCTTGCCGGTGTCCCCGGCGTGTTGGGTACCATCGCGGGCGACGACACCGTCCTGGTGATCGCCACCGACGCCGACGCTGCCGAGCAGGTCGTCGGCCGCATTTCAGAGATGACCAGAACCGGGCAACCGGACCGGGAGGACGAATCGTGAGCACAGACGCAGGACGACTCTGGGGCGGCCGCTTCGCCGGCGGCCCGAGCGACGCGATGTTCGCTCTGTCGAAGTCGACGCAGTTCGACTGGCGCCTGGCTCTGCATGACATCGCAGGGTCGCGTGCCCACGCCAGGGCGCTGCACGACGCCGGGCTGCTCGATGACGCCCAGGCGGTGGCCATGGACGAGGGCCTCGTCGAGCTGGCCCGCCGCGTCTCCGCCGGGGAGTTCGTGGCGGCCGAGAGTGACGAGGACGTCCACGGTGCCCTCGAGCGGGGCCTCAAGGACGTCGTCGGCGCCGATCTCGGCGGCCGGCTCCGTGCGGGCCGCTCCCGCAATGATCAGATCGCGACGCTGATCCGCAGCTACCTGCGCCACGAGATCAGGCTCATCTCCGAGGACGTCGAGGGCGTCATCGACGCGCTCGCGACGCAGGCCGAGGCCAACCTCGGCGACGTCATGCCGGGCCGGACCCATCTGCAGTCCGCTCAGCCGATACTGCTCAGCCATCACCTGCTGGCGCACGCCTGGCCCCTGGTCCGCGACATCGGCAGGCTCCGTGACCTCGATGCGCGTCTGGCGGTCAGCCCCTACGGTTCTGCGGCGCTGGCAGGCACGTCGCTGGGGCTCGATCCGCAGCTCGTGGCCCGCGAACTCGGCTTCGCCGACTCCGTCCCCAACTCCATCGACGGCACCGCCGCCCGCGACCTGATCGCCGAGGCCGCGTTCGTGCTGGCGCAGATCGGCGTCGACCTGTCCCGCCTCAGCGAGGACGTCATCTTGTGGTGCACCGCCGAGTTCGGCTTCGCCAAGCTTGACGACGCCTGGTCGACTGGCAGCTCGATCATGCCGCAGAAGAAGAACCCCGACGTCGCAGAACTGGCCCGTGGCAAGGCCGGACGACTCATCGGCAACCTGACGGGGCTGCTCGCGACCCTGAAGGGCCTGCCGCTGGCCTACAACCGGGACCTGCAGGAGGACAAGGAGCCCATCTTCGACGGGCTCGACCAGCTCCACATCCTGCTGCCCGCGGTGGCGGGGATGGTCGGCACGCTGACCTTCGACACCGAGCGGATGCGCGAGGTCGCCCCGAAGGGGTTCTCGCTGGCCACCGACGTGGCCGATCACCTGGTTCGCAACGCCGTCCCGTTCGCCGTCGCCCACGAAGTGGCGGGGGAGACCGTGCGCTACTGCGAGACGCGGGGGATCACGTTGCAGGACCTGACGGCGGACGATCTCCCTTCCATCTCGGCCCACCTGGATCCCACGGTCCTGGAGGTGCTCACCGTCGACGGATCGGTGGCCGCGCGGGATGGGCGGGGCGGTACGGCCCCGGCGAGGGTGGCCGAGCAGATCGTGGAGCTGCGTTCCACGGTGGCTGGTCTGCGCGCCTGGCGCTGAGTGGCCCTCCGGCGGTCAGACACTATGCTGAGCCGGGTGAACACGCTTCTTGAGGACCTCCGCTGGCGTGGGCTCATCGCCCACTCGACCGACCTGGACGCGCTGAGCGCGCACATGGACGAGGGCCCCATCAAGTTCTATGTGGGCTTCGATCCGACCGCCCCCAGCGTCCACACCGGCAACCTCGTGCAGATCCTGCTGGCCAAGCGCCTGCAGGACGCGGGGCACCACCCGTTCCTGCTGGTGGGAGGTGCCACCGGGTTGATCGGCGATCCCAAGGAGTCCGGCGAGCGGGTGATGAACTCGAAGGAACTCGTGCACGGCTGGGTCGAACGGATCCGTGAACAGGTCGGCGGCTTCGTGTCGTTCGACGGCGACAACGCCGCCACCATGGTCAACAACTACGACTGGACCTCGTCCATGTCGGTGCTCGACTTCCTGCGCGACGTCGGCAAGCATTTCCCCGTCAACCGGATGCTCGCCCGCGACGTGGTCGCGCGGCGCCTGGAGGCCGGGATCTCGTACACCGAGTTCTCCTACGTGCTCCTCCAATCGATGGACTACCGCGAACTCAACCGTCGCTACGGCGTCACGATGCAGACGGGTGGCTCCGACCAGTGGGGCAACATCGCCGCCGGCGTCGAACTGCTGCGCCGCAGCGACCAGGTCAAGGTGCACGCCATGGCCACCCCGCTGCTGACGAAGGCCGATGGCACCAAGTTCGGCAAGACCGAGTCCGGCACCGTCTGGCTCGACCCGGCGCTGACGTCGCCGTACGCGATGTACCAGTTCTTCCTGAACGCCGAGGACGCGAAGGTCATCGACTACCTCAAGGTCTTCTCGTTCCGCAGCCGGGAGGAGATCGAGGAGCTCGAGCGGGCCACGGTCGAGGCCCCGTTCAAGCGGGAGGCGCAGCGTGCTCTCGCCGATGACGTGACCGACCTCGTGCACGGCCGCTCCGAGCGCGAGGCAGCCGCGGCCGCCGCTGCTGCGCTGTTCGGCAGGGGCGAACTGCACGAGCTGCCGCTCCCCACACTGCTCGGCGCGGCGAAGGAGGTCGGCGCGGCCGAGGTCTCCGGCGAGATCGGCATCGTCGAGGCGCTCGTCGCCGCGGGCGTCGTCGACTCGAACGGTGCCGCGCGGCGGACGATCGCCGACGGTGGCGCCTACCTGAACAACGTCAAGGTCACCGATGTCGACCAGGTCCTGGGCGATGCCGACTACCTGCGGGGCCGGGTCGCCGTCGTGCGTCGCGGTCGCAAGACCGTGGGCGCGGTCGTCAGGGCCTGACTCACTCCCGTTCGGTGAGGCCCTCGACCCCGAGAGCCCGCACCGTGGTCCTGGTGCGCTCCGCGGAGGCCTCGAGGTCGGATGCCGACCCGACGCCCTCGCGGAGCGCGTCTGCGATCAGCAGCACCCGGGCCGCCTTCCCACCGCCGTACTTCGTGATCATGGTCGGGGCGAACTCGGCCGCGGTCGCGACGAAGCCACCGTCCGGCCGCTCCTCGAACGTGACCTGCCCGACGTAGCCGTCGTAGCTGCGCGGCTTGGCCGGACCGCTCGACGCGATGAGGTTCCCCGAGCCGTAGAACACCCAGACGCCGTTGACGTTGTCGATCGGCTGCACCACGTGGGCATGCTGTCCGAAGACGAAGTCGACCTCGCCTGAGGCGGTGACAGCCTCCGCGAACTCCTTCTGCTGCTTGTTGAGCGAACTCGAGTACTCGTCACCGGCATGGATGTGAACCGTGACGATGTCCGCTCCCGCCTCGCGTGCCTTTCTCGCGTCGGCGATCGCGACGTCGGCGTCGATCAGCTGGACGGACCACGGCTTGTCCTTTGCCTTCGGCAGCCCGTTGAGCCCGTAGGTCTGGCTGATGACGGCGACCTTGACGCCGTCGGCCGTCGTGTAGATGACCGGCGTGGCCGCGGCCTCCTCCGTCGCGTAGCTGCCGGCAGTGAGGATCCCGTTGTCGTTGTGCACTGCGATGGTGCGGACGAGGCCGTCCCAACCTGCGTCCATCGTGTGGTTGGAGGCGGTCGTGCAGAGATCCCAGCCGACCTGCTGCAGCGCGGGGGCGATCTGGGGCGGGGCGGCGAACAAGGGGTAGTTCTGGTACGGCCCACCCTCGGGGGCGAACGGTACCTCGGAGTGACAGATCGCCATGTCGGCACCGCTGACGTACCGGGTCAGGCCGGACAGCTGTGGGTAGAAGTCCATTCCACTGCCGCCGGCCTGTCGTGCATCGAGCTCGGCGCTCTTCCACAGCGTGTTGTGCCAGAGCAGGTCGCCGCTGACGTTGATGGTCACCTCGCGGGGACGAACGTCGGCGTGGGGGAGGGGGTGGGCGAGGGGCTCACCCATTCGGGACCTGTGGCCTGGCCACCGGTCTCCGATGTCCCGGTGGGGGTGACGGATGACTGAGGTGCCGAGGCGGGGGCACAGCCTGCCAGGGAGATGGTCAGCGCCAGGGCGGCAGGAATCATCCAGGGGATATGCACACGAGCAGCCTACAGAGCGCGCTCCAGAGGCTGAGGCGGCCCGATTTGCACGGAACGGAACCCGCGGGTATGGTTCTATTCGCTCCTCAGGTGCACCGGACGATTCAGGCCGGACCGGGAGCCATCACCCACCTCATGAGACATGGCGAGTGTGCGTTCAATTGGGACCCACTCAAGGCCGTGACGACGAGCGCGCACCGGGCCAGGGCGATTTGATCGCCGGGGACGCGGTGGGTAGTGTAGGCCGAGCCGCTTCGGCGGCTCCAACAACTCAACAGCGGTCGGTCCCGAACCAGACGGTTTGACAGTGGGATCGCGACAGAGTAGGGTAGTGCTCCGCAACAGCGGGAGTCCAACTGCAAAACGCCTAGTTAACTAGCGTTTGAAGCACCTGTCACGATCGCGTTTCCAGAAAACCTCGAGTTTGACGGACCGAACGCCGGCAAGTAATGTTGGATGAGTCGCTGAAGCGACAAAACAACTCAACCAAGCCAGCTGAGAACGAGCGGATTTGACTCCGTTCGACAAGGCAAAGTAAGGTTGATCGAGTTGCCCCAAGCGGAGATTGGGCCTGGTTATGGGTCTGGTGGATGTGCGGGACGCACCCGAAACTTGAGAACTCAACAGCGTGCTTTAAAGTCAATGCCAAATACATGCACATGGCAGGGCCTTTTGGTCTTGTCGTTGCGTTATCTCGTCACACAGCACTTTGTGTTGTGTTAGAGATTCCTTTGATTAATTGATAGATCCAGTGATGGATCCTGTCAGTGTCAAACTATTTTATGTTGAAGGTTGAAGCTGGCTCCTTTTTGGGGTTGGTGCCTGATATTTTTCAACGGAGAGTTTGATCCTGGCTCAGGACGAACGCTGGCGGCGTGCTTAACACATGCAAGTCGAACGGTAAGGCCCTTTCGGGGGTACACGAGTGGCGAACGGGTGAGTAACACGTGAGTAACCTGCCCCTAACTCTGGGATAACTCCTGGAAACAGGTGCTAATACCGGATATTTAGCTGGGACTGCATGGTCCTGGTTGGAAAGCTCCGGCGGTTAGGGATGGACTCGCGGCCTATCAGCTTGTTGGTGAGGTAATGGCTCACCAAGGCTTCGACGGGTAGCCGGCCTGAGAGGGTGACCGGCCACATTGGGACTGAGATACGGCCCAAACTCCTACGGGAGGCAGCAGTGGGGAATATTGCACAATGGGCGGAAGCCTGATGCAGCAACGCCGCGTGCGGGATGACGGCCTTCGGGTTGTAAACCGCTTTCATCCATGACGAAGCGAGAGTGACGGTAGTGGGAGAAGAAGCACCGGCTAACTACGTGCCAGCAGCCGCGGTGATACGTAGGGTGCGAGCGTTGTCCGGATTTATTGGGCGTAAAGAGCTTGTAGGCGGTTTGTCGCGTCGGGAGTGAAAACTCAGGGCTTAACCCTGAGCCTGCTTTCGATACGGGCAGACTTGAGGAAGGTAGGGGAGAATGGAATTTCTGGTGAAGCGGTGGAATGCGTAGATATCAGAAGGAACACCAGTGGCGAAGGCGGTTCTCTGGACCTTTCCTGACGCTGAGAAGCGAAAGCGTGGGGAGCAAACAGGCTTAGATACCCTGGTAGTCCACGCCGTAAACGGTGGGTACTAGGTGTGGGGGACATTCCACGTTCTCCGTGCCGCAGCTAACGCATTAAGTACCCCGCCTGGGGAGTACGGCCGCAAGGCTAAAACTCAAAGGAATTGACGGGGCCCCGCACAAGCGGCGGAGCATGCGGATTAATTCGATGCAACGCGAAGAACCTTACCTGGGTTTGACATATGCCGGAAACATCTAGAGATAGGTGCCCCTTTTTGGTCGGTATACAGGTGGTGCATGGCTGTCGTCAGCTCGTGTCGTGAGATGTTGGGTTAAGTCCCGCAACGAGCGCAACCCTCGTCCTATGTTGCCAGCGGGTAATGCCGGGGACTCATAGGAGACCGCCGGGGTCAACTCGGAGGAAGGTGGGGATGACGTCAAGTCATCATGCCCCTTATGTCCAGGGCTTCACGCATGCTACAATGGCCGGTACAATGAGCTGCGAACCTGTAAGGGTGAGCGAATCTCAAAAAGCCGGTCTCAGTTCGGATTGGGGTCTGCAACTCGACCCCATGAAGTCGGAGTCGCTAGTAATCGCAGATCAGCAACGCTGCGGTGAATACGTTCCCGGGGCTTGTACACACCGCCCGTCAAGTCATGAAAGTCGGTAACACCCGAAGCCGGTGGCCTAACCCTTGTGGAGGGAGCCGTCGAAGGTGGGACCGGTAATTAGGACTAAGTCGTAACAAGGTAGCCGTACCGGAAGGTGCGGCTGGATCACCTCCTTTCTAAGGAGCTTTTGGCAGCCAGGCATTTTTGTCTGGTTGTTCATTGTCTGGTTCCGGGACGTTTGTTCCCGGCTGGGCGAAGCACCGGAATGTGGAACATTGACCTGCGGTTTCTGCTGGTTGTTCGTGTGAGTACTTCTCTTTTTTGGGGGAGTGGAAAGCATGGATGGTTGGTGGTTGCCTGGAGCACGCTGTTGGGTCCTGAAGGGTCGGTCGCGTTTGCGGCGCCTTCTTGCGGACCAGTGTCTGCCTTCTGCCTTTTTGTGGGTGGTTGGTGGGTCTGGGCTCGCCCGTATCTTGAGAACTTCACAGTGGACGCGAGCATCTTTGTAGATTTAACAAGCTACTAAGTGCGATCGGTGGATGCCTTGGCACCAAGAGCCGAAGAAGGACGTTGTAACCTGCGATAAGCCACGGGGAGTTGGTAAACAAGCTTTGATCCGTGGATTTCCGAATAGGGAAACCTTGAAATACCGGAGTCATGTCCGGCAACCTCTGCCTGAATATATAGGGCAGTTGGAGGGAACGTGGGGAAGTGAAACATCTCAGTACCCACAGGAAGAGAAAACAATAGTGATTCCGTTAGTAGTGGCGAGCGAACGCGGAAGAGGCCAAACCTCAGTTGTGTGATAGCTGACAGGCGTTGCAGCTGGGGTGTTGTGGGGCCGCTTGGACTGTGCTGTCGAGCAGTCAGAGAGTAAGAAATGATCAATGAAGTGGAAGCGGTTTGAAAGCCGCAGCATAGAAGGTAGAACTCCTGTAGACGTAAGTTGATCACTCTCGAGCGTTACCCCAAGTAGCACGGAACCCCTGAAATTCCGTGTGAATCTGGCGGGACCATCCGCTAAGCCTAAATACTCCTTGGTGACCGATAGTGAACAAGTACCGTGAGGGAAAGGTGAAAAGTACCCCGGGAGGGGAGTGAAATAGTACCTGAAACCGATCGCATACAATCCGTCGGAGCCTGCATTTTTGTGGGTGACGGCGTGCCTTTTGAAGAATGAGCCTGCGAGTCAGTGGTATGTGGCAAGGTTAACCCGTGTGGGGTAGCCGTAGCGAAAGCGAGTCCTAATAGGGCGTTTGAGTCGCATGCTCTGGACCCGAAGCGGAGTGATCTATCCATGGCCAGGTTGAAGCGACGGTAAGACGTCGTGGAGGACCGAACTCACTTGGGTTGAAAACCGAGGAGATGAGCTGTGGATAGGGGTGAAAGGCCAATCAAACTCCGTGATAGCTGGTTCTCCCCGAAATGCATTTAGGTGCAGCGTCGCGTGTTTCTTACCGGAGGTAGAGCACTGGATGGTCTAGGGGGCCCACAAGCTTACCGAAATCAGCCAAACTCCGAATGCCGGTAAGTGAGAGCGCGGCAGTGAGACTGTGGGGGATAAGCTTCATAGTCGAGAGGGAAACAGCCCAGATCATCAGCTAAGGCCCCTAAGCGATAACTAAGTGGAAAAGGATGTGGAGTTGCGGAGACAACCAGGAGGTTGGCTTGGAAGCAGCCACCCTTGAAAGAGTGCGTAATAGCTCACTGGTCAAGTGATTCTGCGCCGACAATTTAGCGGGGCTCAAGTTATCCGCCGAAGCTATGGCATTCATATGTGTGACCGTAAGGTCGTATGGATGGGTAGGGGAGCGTCGTGTGCGCGTTGAAGCGGCGGGGTGACCCAGCCGTGGAGAGCACACGAGTGAGAATGCAGGCATGAGTAGCGAAAGACGGGTGAGAAACCCGTCCGCCGAATATCCAAGGGTTCCAGGGTCAAGCTAATCTGCCCTGGGTAAGTCTGGACCTAAGGCGAGGCCGACAGGCGTAGTCGATGGACAACGGGTTGATATTCCCGTACCGGCGAAATATCGCCCCTGCCGAACTGAGTGATGCTAAGCATGGAAGGTCAGTGGATGTCTTCGGACGGATGCTGACTGACTCTGTGACCCGAACTCGTATTAGGCAAGCTGCGGAGGGACGCAGGAAGGTAGCTCTTCTCGGTATTGGTTTGCCGGGTTAAGTGTGTAGGGTGAGGTGCAGGCAAATCCGCATCTCGTTAAGCCTGAGACATGAAGAGTGCGTGTAACAACGTTATAAGAGTGATCCTATGCTGCCTAGAAAAGCTTCGTGAGCGAGATATTAGCCGCCAGTACCCCAAACCGACACAGGTGGATAGGTAGAGAATACCAAGGCGATCGAGAGAATCATGGTGAAGGAACTCGGCAAAATACCCCCGTAACTTCGGGATAAGGGGGACCCGATGCGTAGTAGAACTTGCTTCGAAAGCGTTGAGGGTCGCAGAGACCAGGCCCAAGCGACTGTTTACTAAAAACACAGGTCCGTGCTAAGTCGAAAGACGATGTATACGGACTGACTCCTGCCCGGTGCTGGAAGGTTAAGGGGAAGGGTTAGCTTCGGCGAAGCCTTGAACTTAAGCCCCAGTAAACGGCGGTGGTAACTATAACCATCCTAAGGTAGCGAAATTCCTTGTCGGGTAAGTTCCGACCTGCACGAATGGAGTAACGATTTGGGCGCTGTCTCCACCATGAACTCGGCGAAATTGCATTACGAGTAAAGATGCTCGTTACGCGCAGCAGGACGGAGAGACCCCGGGACCTTTACTATAGTTTGGTATTGGTGATCGGTGTGACTTGTGTAGGATAGGTGGGAGACTTTGAAGCTTGGACGCCAGTTCAGGTGGAGTCATCGTTGAAATACCACTCTGGTCACTCTGGTTATCTAACCTAGGTCCATTATCTGGATCAGGGACAGTGCCTGATGGGTAGTTTGACTGGGGCGGTCGCCTCCCAAAAGGTAACGGAGGCGCCCAAAGGTTCCCTCAGCCTGGTTGGCAATCAGGTTTTGAGTGTAAGTGCACAAGGGAGCTTGACTGCGAGAGAGACATCTCGAGCAGGGACGAAAGTCGGGACTAGTGATCTTCTGGTGGCACATGGAAGCGCCAGGACTCAACGGATAAAAGGTACCCCGGGGATAACAGGCTGATCTTGCCCGAGCGTCCATAGCGACGGCATGGTTTGGCACCTCGATGTCGGCTCGTCGCATCCTGGGGCTGGAGTCGGTCCCAAGGGTTGGGCTGTTCGCCCATTAAAGCGGCACGCGAGCTGGGTTTAGAACGTCGTGAGACAGTTCGGTCCCTATCCGCTGCGCGCGTAGGAGTCTTGAGAAGAGCTGTCCTTAGTACGAGAGGACCGGGACGGACTAACCTCTGGTGTGCCAGTTGTTCTACCAAGAGCACGGCTGGTTGGCTACGTTGGGAAGTGATAACCGCTGAAAGCATCTAAGCGGGAAGCATACTTCAAGATGAGGGCTCCCACAGATTAATCTGGTAAGGCCCCCTGTAGACCACGGGGTGATAGGTCGGATGTGGAAGTGCAGTAATGCATGGAGCTGACCGATACTAATAGGCCGAGGGCTTGTTTCTACAAAGATGCTACGCGTCCACTGTGAGGTTCCCGAGATACGGTCGGGAGCATTATAAATCAAGATTGGTTTGTTGTGCCCGACGCTATCTCAATAGTGTTTCGGTGGTCATAGCGAAAGGGAAACACCCGGTCCCATCCCGAACCCGGAAGTTAAGCCTTTCAGCGCCGATTGTACTGCAGCGGGGACGCTGTGGGAGACTAGGACGCCGCCGGACTTATTAAAATACCCCCGAACCTTTGGTTCGGGGGTATTTTGCATTTCCCGGGGGTTTCATGTCTGGGTGGGCGACGAACCTCTGCCGATGCGTCCCTCCGTGTGCACGAATCTCCGCCTGGCGGCGGACGTGAGCGTATATGCCGTAACGGCCGCTAGGGCCAGCTGAATGCACGCCGCAGCCAGATTTATGCACGCCCCGGGCTGCGTCGTGTGCGCCGTAAGTGTCGACGGCGAGGTGGTCGCCGTCGACGTGCGCCCCTTCAACAAGCAACCTCTACTGATGCGCCCGCGTCCCTGTCCCCGTGCACGAATCTCCGCCTGGCGGCGGACGTGGCGTATATGCCGTAGCGGCGGCCAGAGCCAGCTGAATGCACGCCAGAGCCGGATTTATGCACGGCCCGCGAGGCGTGGGCGTGGCCGTAATTGTCGACGGTGGGGTGACCGCCGTCGAGGTGTGCCCCTTCTACAAGGAATCTCTGTTGCTGCGTCCACAGCCCTGTCGCCGTGCACGAAGCTCCACCTAGCGGCGGCTGTGGCGTCTATGCCGTAGCGGCCGCCAGAGCCATACGAATGCACGCCAGAGCCAGATTTATGCACGGCAGGTACCCGGGTGCCCGTGATCGGCGGCCGGTGACGGCCGTCGAGGTTCACGAGGTCGACCCCGACGAGTACGTGGCTCCTGCGGGCCCGGCCGGGGGTGGCTGCCTCAGGCCTGAGTTCAACAATTCGGGCCTGATTTAGTGCCCCGCTCGACCAGGGATCTTGGTGAGGATGGCTTCGGCTTCCGCGGTGAGCCGTGGTTGGGCCTGGATGGGCTGGCCGGCGACGGTGATCATGACGCTCTGGAGGGGTCGCAGGGTCTGCACGAGGCGCTTGATGCTGACACCGGTCTGGTCCTGGAGGTGCCGGGCGACCGCGAGCGCGGCGAACACGACGGTCAGGTGGGCCTCGATCGGTTCGCGTTTGCGGTGGAAGATCGGTCTGGCTTGGAGGTCTCCCTTGGCCATCCGGAAGGACTCTTCGACGTGCCACAGGTCCCGGTAGGCGGCCACCACCGCTGCGCCGTCCATGACGTCGGTGCTGATGTTGGTGACGTAGCCCTTGAACCCGGCGCAGAACCTGGCCCGTTCGATGACGTCCCAGTTGACCTCGGCCTTCTTCCCGTCGGCGTCGGTGGTCACCGTCACGAACCGGTCCCGGGCGACGGGTCGTAGCCCGTCGGCGACCTTCTCGGCCTTGACGACCTGGGCGTTGATGGTCTTGTCGTCGCGCTTGTGACGCTTGAACGAGTAGTGATACACCACCCGGCGGGTGCGTCGCTGCCGGCCGGTGCCCATGTCGCGGGTGGTCTCGATGGTCGAATCGTCGGGGTGTAGTTGCCGTGGCGTTCGAAGTGGTCGCCCAGGTCGTAGGGCACGTGCGACTGGCGGGAGGCGACGATGAACCGGCATCCGGCGTCTTCGAGGCCGTTGAGGTTGTCCGCCGACAGCATGCCGGCGTCGGCGACGACGACCAGCTCCTTGATGCCGTGGCGGGTCTTGAACTGCTCAATCACCGGGATCAGGGTCTTGGTCTCTGCCTTGTTGCCCTCGAAGAGGGCGACCTCGAGCGGGAACCCGTCGGCGGTGACCAGCAACCCGACGGTGACCTGGGGGTCGACGCGGCGTTCCTTGCTCATCCCGACCTTGCGAAGCCGGTCTTCGTTGGTGACCTCGAAATGCAGTGTGGTCAGGTCGTACATCACCAGCGCCACGGGCCCGCGGGCGGTCGCGTGGGCCCAGCAGGAGGCGGCGATCGTGCTGCGGTAGTCACGCTCCACGCACCGCCGCAGACAGTTGTAGAGGGTATTCAAGTGCGGCACCGGCAGACCCAAGTCACCCAACACGCGCAGAGTGTCCTGCTTCGAGGTCGGCTCGATGATCCGCGCCGTGACCAGCGCTTTGAACACTTCGTCGTTGATCTGGTCGAACCCGAGCCGCGCATAGGCGTCAGTCAGCACCCGCCACAGCACCTCGCTCGACGCGTGTTCCACGATCGGCCCGACCGGTTCCCGTCTGGGCTGCTCCACGAGCAGCATCTCGTCCTGGACGCCATGGACCCGCTGCTGGGCGGCGCTGAGTAGCACCGCGAGCTCGGTCTCGTCGTGAGCCGAGCCCACATGCTCGAGGATCCTGCGGCGACCGTTGCGCTTCTCGACGATCTGGACCGCCGTCGCCCCCGACGCGGTCTTCACCTTCCGCACGAACGGACTCACACCCGCACTCTACCCCCGATTAGTGCCCCAAAACCGGCACCCAAACAGGCCCGACAAGCCCCTCAGTCCGGCCGATCAGGAGTACTTGTGGAAGTCAGGCCAGGGCACGAAGGCCTGCGTCAAGCGCCGCAAGGAGCCGCTCCTCGGCGGTACTGGGGCGAGGTGTCCCGAACCGGGTCTTTCCGACGTGGCGTGGGGGCATGAATCCGGTAACTCAGGACGTAGCGCTGGGCCAGGTCCAACGCAAGGCTGCACCGAGCCGTGTGCGAGCGAGACTCAGCGCCGCGGGCCCTTGTTCGCTTTCCCCTTCGATTCGGTGTCGAGGGCCGAGCCTGGGAAGATAGACGCTATGTCTTCTGATAACCAGACCCCCGGCGAGAACCCCTCGCGAAGCGACCGCTCCGAAGGCGGTGACAAGGGCGGCGATAACTCCCGCTCCGGCTCCAACCGTCGTGACGGTGGTTTCCAGGGCGATCGTCGTGAGGGCGGTTACCGCGGTGGTGACTCTCGTGGCGGGGATCGTCGTGAGGGTGGTTACCAGGGTCAGCGTCGTGAGGGTGGTTACCAGGGCGGCGGGGACCGTCGCGAAGGTGGTTACCGCGGTGGTGACTCTCGTGGTGGGGATCGTCGTGAGGGTGGTTACCAGGGTCAGCGTCGTGAGGGTGGTTACCAGGGCGGCGGGGACCGTCGCGAAGGTGGTTACCGCGGTGGAGACTCCCGTGGCGGGGATCGCCGTGAGGGTGGTTACCAGGGTCAGCGTCGCGAGGGTGGTTACCAGGGCGGCGGAGATCGCCGCGAGGGTGGCTACCAGGGTCAGCGCCGTGAGGGTGGTTACCAGGGCGGCGGAGATCGTCGCGAAGGTGGTTACCGCGGTGGAGACTCCCGTGGCGGAGATCGTCGCGAAGGTGGTTACCGCGGTGGAGACTCCCGTGGCGGTGACCGTCGCGAAGGTGGTTACCGCGGTGGAGACTCCCGTGGCGGTGACCGTCGCGAAGGTGGTTACCAGGGTCAGCGCCGTGAGGGTGGTTACCAGGGCGGCGGGGATCGTCGTGAGGGTGGTTACCAGGGTCAGCGCAGTGAGGGTGGTTACCAGGGCGGCGGAGACCGCCGCGAAGGTGGTTACCGCGGTGGAGACTCCCGAGGTGGGGACCGTCGCGAGGGTGGTTACCAGGGTCAGCGTCGTGAGGGTGGTTACCAGGGCGGCGGAGACCGCCGCGAAGGTGGTTACCGCGGTGGAGACTCGCGTGGCGGAGATCGTCGCGAGGGTGGTTACCAGGGCCAGCGCCGCGAAGGTGGTTACCAGGGTCAGCGCCGTGAGGGTGGTTACCAGGGTGGCGGAGAGCGTCGCGAAGGTGGCTACCGCGGTGGTGACTCCCGAGGCGGAGATCGTCGTGAAGGTGGTTACCAGGGTCAGCGCCGCGAGGGTGGCTATCAGGGCGGCGGAGACCGCCGCGAAGGTGGTTACCGCGGTGGAGACTCCCGAGGCGGAGATCGCCGCGAAGGTGGTTACCAGGGCGGCGGAGACCGCCGCGAAGGCGGCTACCGCGGTGGAGACTCCCGAGGCGGAGATCGTCGCGAGGGTGGCTACCAGGGCCAGCGCCGTGAGGGTGGTTACCAGGGCGGCGGAGACCGCCGCGAGGGCGGCTACCGCGGTGGAGATTCCCGAGGTGGAGATCGTCGCGAGGGTGGCTACCAGGGGGATCGTCGCGAGGGCGGCTACCGCGGGGACGACCGACGAGACTTCAGGGATGAGCGCCGCTCCGACGAGGAGAAGGTGTACCGTCCCGGCACCGCTCCCCGCGCCGATGAGCCGGCGCCCCCGGAGACCTTCGACGACAAGTCGCTGCCGATTGGCGTGCGCGCCGAACTGAAGGGGCTGCCCAAGGACCTGGCCGACAAGGTCGGGGCCCACATCTGGGCTGCCGGACAGCTGATCGACACCGACCCCGAGCTTGCCTACCGGCATGCCGAGGCCGCGCGACGCCGCGCCGGGCGCCTTCCCGTGGTCAGGGAGGCTGCTGCCGAGACCGCCTACGCCGCTGGCGAGTATGCGGTCGCGCTGCGTGAGTTCCGGGCCATCCGCCGGATGTCGGGAGGCGACGAACTACTGCCCGTCATCGCAGACTGCGAGCGGGCGCTCGGGCGTCACCGTGAGGCGCTGGCAGTTCTCGCCGAACTGGATACGCAGACCCGCGACATCAACCTGCGCATCGAATGCCTCCTCGTCGAGGCCGGCATCCGCGACGATCTCGGCCAGCGGGCCGAGGCCAAGCGGCTCCTGAGCTCGGCGATCGACCGCCGGATCGGCGCACCCCTCGCACAGGCCCGTCTCAGGTACGCACTCGCCGACCTCCTCGAGCAGGAGGGCGACACCATCGGCGCCCACGACCTCTTCTCGCAGGCCGCCGAACTCGACCGCGGCGCCGAACTCGACATCTCGGATCGCCTCGCGCTCCTCGACGGCGTCGTCCTCCCGGACTCGCTCGCCGACTACGACGATGAGGACGACGAGGATTCTGACGACGACGAGTCCACTGACTCCGACTCCGACGAGGATTCTGACGACGACGAGTCGGAGGATGACCAGGATTCTGACGACGACGAGTCCGAGGATGACGACTCGGATCTCGATGACTCCGATGCCGGGTCGGAAGACGACGAATCTGAGGACGACGGCGCCGACTCCGATGCAGGATCTGAGGACGCGGCGGATGACGAGGATTCTGACGACGATGAGTCTGCTGACTCTGACACGGCCGACGACGAGACCAGCGAACCCCCGTCCGACGAGGACGACGACAACGTCGACGAGAACGGAGGCGAGACGCCCCTGATGGAGGATGAGGACCGATGAACGCCCTTGCCGACGGCTATGACTCGGCGCTCTTCGACCTCGACGGGGTCATCTACCTCGGCCCCTACGCGATCGACGGCGTTGCGGAGGCCCTCGATGAGCTGCGCTCCCGCGGCGTCCACCTGGGCTTCGTGACGAACAACGCGGCCCGCACGCCGGAGACCGTGGCCGGGCACCTGACCGAGCTCGGCATCCGCGCCACCGCGGCCGACGTCGTGAACTCGACGCAGGCCACCCTGCGCATGCTGGCCAAGGAGCTCCCGGAGGGCGCCACGGTCCTTGCCGTCGGCACCGATGCGCTGCGCGAGCAGCTGCGCGAAGCGGGCTACACGCTGGTCGACGGCATCGGTCCGCTGCCAGAAGCCGTCGTGCAGGGCTACAGCCCCACGATCGCCTGGGAGAAGCTCGAGGAGGCGGCACTGGCCGTCCAGCGCGGCTCCGTCTGGTACGGCACCAACCCCGACATGACGAGGCCCTCCGACCGCGGCATCGTGCCCGGCCTCGGGTCGCAGCTGGCCGTCGTGCGCGCCTGCGTCGACGTCGAGCCCCGCATCGCCGGCAAGCCGTTCCGGCCGCTGCTCGACGAGACCGTCCGGCGCCTGGACGCGAAGAAGCCGATCTTCGTCGGCGACCGCACCGACACTGACATCCTCGGCGCCAACGTCGTCGGCATGGACTCCCTGTTCGTGTTCACGGGAGCCCACGGCAAGGCCGACCTCGCCGATGCGGCGCCCGACGCCCGCCCGACGTACATCGGCTACGACACCACCGCGCTCCTCGAACCGCCACGCGAGGCGGTCTACCGCGGGCGGGGCTTCGCCTGCGGCTACCAGGAGGTCGACATCGCCGACGACGCCGCGTTCCTGTCGACGGCGCCCGTCACCCGCGACGAGCAGCTCGACGCGCTCTGGGCCGGACTGCAGGCCCGCTGGCGCTTCGAGGTCGACATCTCCGCGGTGCTGAACTCCCTGGATCTGCTCCGGTGACAGCCCCCACACCCCGGGCCGCCGCACCGTCGACGGTGCGGCGCCAGGAACTGGTGACCGAAGCCATGGCGGGCCTCGAGGGTATCGAAGCCCTGCCGCTGGCCGAGCAGGCCAGCCGGCTCAGCGAGACGCAACTCCTGCTGGCCGCCGTCCTCAACAATGAGGCCCCGGCCGCCCAGGCGGGCCTGCCCGGGGTCGGCCGGTGAGACTGGACCTCGCCCTCGTCGAGCGCGGACTCGCCCGCTCCCGGACCCACGCCGCCCGCCTCATCGCCGACGGCCACGTCCGCCTCAACGACGCCACGGTCACCCGGGCCTCTCAGGCCGTCTCGGCTGATGACCGCCTCGAGGCCGACGTGGAGCGCTGGGTCTCCCGCGCAGCGCACAAGCTGCTCGGGGCCCTCGACGACTCCGGCGTGCACGTCCCCGCCCGGGTCCTCGACGCCGGCGCCTCCACCGGCGGCTTCACCCAGGTCTGCCTCGATCGCGGCGCGTCGACGGTCTTCGCCGTCGACGTCGGCCACGGACAGCTCGTCGACGAGCTGCGCAACGACCCGCGCGTCGTCGTGGCGGAAGGACGCAATGTCCGCGACCTGACCCTCGACGACGTCGGCGGCGAACCCGTCGGCCTTGTCGTCGGCGACCTGTCCTTCATCTCACTCACGCTGGTCCTGCCGGCCCTGCTCGGTGTCCTCTCCGACCTGAGTTGGACCTCTCGGCCTGATTTTTGATGCCTCGAGGTGTATCGCTGCTTGTCAGGACGATTCTGTGGCGTGGTTCGGGGCACTAAAAACCCCGGTAGAATCTGGTCATGAGCCCGTTCCTGCGGAAGGTGAAGACAGCTTCCGGGGCTACGGCGGTCCAGATCGTGGAGAAGCAACGCGGGGTCCGCAGGATCGTCGAGCATCTCGGGTCGGCTCATTCCGAAGCCGAGTTGGCAGCCTTGATGCAGGCTGGCCGTGACAAACTCGCAGCGAACCAGCCGGAGTTGGACTTCGACACCGGCGCTGGTGGACGGCCTCGTGCTGGCGCAGCGATAGTGGAGGGCAAGGTCTCTCGGCTGCTGGTCGACGTCCTGCGGGACTCCTGGCGCTGGCTTGGGTTCGATGTGGTGGCTGACGAGGCGTTCTTCCAGCTGGTCCTTGCCCGGTTGGTGGAGCCGACCTCCAAACTCGACAGTCTCCGCGTCATCAGTGAGCTCGGGCTCGAACCTGTCCATCTCTCCACGGTCAAACGGTCACTGAAACGCTGCGCTACGAAGGACTATCGCACCCTGGTGCAGCAGGCCTGCTTCGAGCACGTGTGGTCTGAGCGTGGTGGTGACGTGTCACTGCTCCTCTACGACGTGACCACGCTCTACTTCGAAGCGGAGAAGGAGGACACGCTCCGCAAAGTCGGGTTCAGCAAGGAACGCCGGGTCGACCCTCAGATCGTGGTCGGGCTCCTGGTCGACCGCAGCGGTTTCCCGCTCGAGATCGCCTGCTTCGAAGGCGACAAACCCGAGACCCGCACCATCATTCCCGTGATCAAAGCGTTCCAGGAACGCAACCAGGTCGCTGACATGGTCGTCGTTGCTGACGCTGGGATGCTGTCAGCGACCAACCTGCAGGCCCTCAATGAGGCCGGTCTACGGTTCATCGTCGGGTCCCGGATGGCCAAGGCACCGTTGGACCTGGCCGGACATTTCCACTGGCACGGGACCGCGTTCACCGATGGACAGATCATCGACACCATCACCACCCCAGCCCGCACACCCGATCCCGACCGGCTACGGCGCCGGGCCGAGCCCGTCTGGGATCCCACCGAACACCCTCAGGCCTGGCGGGCTGTTTGGCAGTTCTCCCGGAAACGCGCCGTTCGGGACCGTCATACCCTCACACTGCAGCAGGACCGCGCCCTTGACATCATCGAAGGACGCCGAACGGCGAAGAAGGCCCGCTTCGTCAAAACCAGCGGCCAGCACTCCAGTCTCGATCAACCATCGCTGGATCGCGCGACCGCGCTGGTCGGGCTGAAGGGCTACGTCACCAACATCCCGGCCACCACGATGAGCGCCGGTGAAGTGATCGGGAGTTACCACGACCTCTGGCACGTCGAACAGTCGTTCCGGATGTCCAAGACAGACCTCGCTGCGCGTCCGATCTTCCACCGCACCAGAGACGCGATCGAGGCCCACCTCACGATCGTGTTCACCGCCCTGGCCATCGCACGCGACCTCCAAGACCGCACAGGCTGGAGCATCCGCAGAATCATCCAGACCCTACGACCCCTGCAGCACGTCACCATCAGCATCGGCGACCAACAACTCCAAGCAGAGCCCGCGATCCCCGAAGCCACCGCAGAGATGCTCCGGGAGCTGGGGCACTAAAGAGGTCCAACTCAGGTGGCGGAAGGACGCAATGTCCGCGACCTGACCCTCGACGACGTCGGCGGCGAACCCGTCGGCCTTGTCGTCGGCGACCTGTCCTTCATCTCACTCACGCTGGTCCTGCCGGCCCTGCTCGGTGTCCTCTCCGACGACGGCGAGGCGCTCCTGCTCGTCAAGCCCCAGTTCGAGGTGGGCCGCGACCGGCTCGGCGCCGGGGGAGTGGTGCGTGACCCCGCCCTGCGCGACGCAGCGGTGGACGGCGTCGTCGCCGCCGCGGCCGCCCTCGGCTGGGCTGCCGCCTGGCGCGGCCCCAGCCGGCTGCCCGGCACCTGTGGAAACGTCGAGTTCTTCGTCCGACTGACTAGGTAGGCTGACGGCGTGCACAAGCGAACCCTGGGCGTCCTCGTCCACCCCGAGCGCGACGAAGCACTGGAGAAGGCCGCCCAGTTCGTCGAGTCGATGCGTGACCGCGACTTCGAGTTCGTCACGTTCGACGCCGACGTCGACCGGCTCGCTGCCCAGGTCCCCGGCGCCGTGGTGCGTCCCCTCGACAGCGAACGCGCGGAACTGGCCGTCGTCTTCGGCGGCGACGGCACGATCCTCCGCGCCGCCGAGTGGGCCATGCCGCTGGGGGTGCCGCTGCTGGGCGTCAACCTCGGCCACGTCGGATTCCTCGCCGAGACCGACCCCTCCGACCTGCACGAACTGCCCTCCGTCGTCGCTGAGCGTCGCTACCTCGTCGAGGAACGGCTCGTGCTGCGCGTGGAGGTGCTGAACCCCGACGGCACCCTGGCCTGGGAGTCGCCGGCCATCAACGAGGTCTCCCTGGAGAAGCTGGCCCGCGAACGCATGCTGACGGTCATGGTCTCCGTCGACGACCGGCCACTGTCGCGCTGGGGCTGTGACGGTGTCCTCGTGTCCACCCCGACCGGCTCCACCGCCTACGGCTTCTCGGCCGGCGGCCCCGTCATCTGGCCCGACGTGCAGGCGATCCTGGTGGTGCCGCTCGCCGCCCACGCCCTCTTCAACCGCCCCATGGTGCTCAGCCCCCTGTCGACGGTGCGGCTCGAGATCCCCGACGACGTGGCCACGCGAGGCATCCTCTGGTGCGACGGACGCCGCAGCCATGAACTGGCCGACGGCGAGCGTGTCGTGGTCACCTCCCACAGCGACAAGGTCCGGCTCGCCCGCCTCGGCGTCCAGCCGTTCACCACGCGCCTCGTGAAGAAGTTCGCGCTGCCCGTCGAGGGCTGGCGCCGCAGGACGGGCCAGTAGATGCTGACCTCGCTACGACTGACCAACTTCGGCGTCGTCGACGAGGCCGCCCTCGAACTGGGGGCCGGCCTCACCGCGCTGACCGGAGAGACGGGCGCAGGCAAGACCATGATCGTCAGCGGGCTCGGGCACCTGCTGGGCGCCCGCGGTGACGCCGGGATCGTGCGTCGCGGCGCCGACCGTGCCGTCGTCGAGGGCCGCTGGGAGGTGCCAGCCGGGGTGGCCGACCGCGTCGCCGAACTGGGCGGTCAGCTGGACGACGCCGAACTGATCACCCTGCGTCAGGTGAGCGCGCAGGGACGCTCCCGCGCAGTCGTGGGCGGGGCCGGAGTCCCCGTCGCGACCCTGGCTCAGGTGACCGGGGAGGTCGCCACGATCCACGGCCAGTCGGGCCAGATCCGGCTGTCCACGCAGGAGCGGCAGCGGGAACTGCTCGACGCCCACGCCCAGCCGGCCGAGCTGCCGCGGTACCGCGCCGACTTCGCCGAGCGGCGGGAGGCAGCCGCCCGGCTGCACGACCTGGAGGCGGAGGCGATGGCGCGGGCCCGCGAGGCGGACATGCTCCGTTTCGGACTCGACGAGATCGCCGCCGTGGATCCCCGGCCCGGGGAGGACACGGAGCTCGCCGCCGAGCAGACCCGACTCCTGGACCTCGACGAGCTCCGCACCCTTGCGGAGACCGCCCACGAACTGCTGAGCGGCAGCGAGACCGACTTCGACCAGGCCGGGGCCGTCGGGCTCGCCGGCCAGGCCCGCAAGTCGCTGGTGACGCTCGCGGATCGCGACGGCGCCGCGGACGCACTCTCCGCCCGGGCGACCGAGCTGTCGATGCTCGCGGCCGACCTCGCGGCCGACGTCGCCGGCTACCTCGACGACCTCGTCGCCGACCCGCTCCGACTCGAGTCCGTCACCGGCCGTCGCGCGGAGCTCGCCGGGCTGACACGCAAGTACGGCGCCACCGTCGAGGAGGTGCTGGCCTGGGCCGAGTCGTCCTCCGCCCGCCTGCTTGAGCTCGACGGCTCCGACGAACAGATCGCCGTCCTGCGCGCCCGGATCGCCGACCTCGACGTCAGCCTCGCCGCCGACGCCGCGGCGATCAGCGCCGCCAGGCGGAAGGCGGCCGACGCCCTGGCAGAGGCCGTCCGCGGCGAGCTCGCCGCACTGGCCATGCCGCACGCGCAACTCCGCTTCGCCGTCACCCCCGTCCCCGCCGGCCCCCATGGCGCCGACCGGATCGAGCTGCTGTTCGCCGCCAACCCCGGCTCGGAGCCCGCGCCGCTGGGGAAGGTGGCCTCCGGAGGTGAGCTGTCCAGGGTCCGGCTCGCCCTCGAGGTGGTGCTCGCCGGCGATGACGCGGGCCACACCTTCGTGTTCGACGAGGTGGATGCGGGCGTCGGGGGCGCCGTCGGGCTCGAGATCGGCCGTCGCCTCCAGCGGCTCGCCCAGGCGAACCAGGTGATCGTCGTCACCCACCTCGCACAGGTGGCGGCCTTCGCCGACGCGCACTTCGTCGTCGCCAAGGCCGACGACGGGCAGGTCACCACCTCCGGTGTGCGGGCCCTGGCCGACGACGAGCGGACGGCCGAGCTGGCCAGGATGATGGGCGGCCACGCCGAATCGGAGACCGGGCTTCGGCACGCGGCCGAGCTGCTCGAGCGTGCGCGCCGATCCGAACGTTAAGATCACGTTTCGGCGCCCGCGCGTCGTGGCACGGACCGGACCGGCAACCTAGGCTGGAGTTCCGTGGACAAAACGAAGATCACCAAGCATCTGTTCGTCACGGGAGGCGTCGTCTCCTCGCTGGGCAAGGGGCTCACCGCCTCGAGCCTCGGCACCCTTCTCATCGCACGCGGCCTGCGGGTCACGATGCAGAAGCTCGATCCCTACCTCAACGTGGACCCGGGCACCATGAACCCCTTCCAGCACGGCGAGGTGTTCGTGACGGAGGACGGCGGAGAGACCGACCTCGACATCGGCCACTACGAGCGGTTCCTCGACGTGAACCTCTCCCGTGACGCCAACGTCACCACCGGCCAGGTGTATTCGACGGTGATCGCCAAGGAACGACGCGGCGACTACCTCGGCGACACGGTCCAGGTGATCCCGCACATCACCGGCGAGATCCGCGACCGGATGCTCGCGATGGGTGGCGACGACGTCGACATCGTGATCCACGAGATCGGCGGCACCGTCGGCGACATCGAGTCCCTGCCCTTCCTGGAGGCCGCCCGCCAGGTGCGCCACGAGATCGGCCGCGACAACGTCTTCTTCCTGCACGTCTCGCTCGTGCCGTTCATCAAGCCGTCCGGCGAGATGAAGACGAAGCCGACCCAGCACTCGGTCGCCGCGCTGCGTCAGGTGGGCATCCAGCCCGACGCCATCGTCTGCCGGGCGAGCGTCGAGGTCGGCGCCTCCCTCAAGCGCAAGATCGCACTCATGTGCGACGTCGACACCGAGGCGGTCGTCTCCTGCGCCGACGCCTCCAGCATCTACGCGATCCCGAAGGTGCTGCACGCCGAGGGCCTCGACGCCTACGTCGTGCGCCGCCTCTCCGTCCCGTTCCGCGACGTCAACTGGAGCGCCTGGGACGACTTGCTGGAACGCGTCGAGTATCCCCGCCAGTCCGTGACGGTCGGGCTCGTCGGCAAGTACATCGACCTGCCCGACGCGTACCTGTCCGTCTCCGAGGCCCTCCGGGCCGGTGGCTTCGCGCACCATGCCCGCGTCGACATCCGCTGGGTCCGCTCCGACGACTGCGACACTGCCGACGGCGCCGCCAGGGCGCTCGCCGGTGTCGACGCCGTCTGCGTTCCAGGAGGGTTCGGCATCCGCGGCGTCGAAGGCAAGCTGGGGGCGCTGCGGCACGCCCGCGAGCACGGCATCCCCACGCTCGGCCTGTGCCTCGGCCTGCAGTGCATGGTCATCGAGGCGGCCAGGAACCTGGCGGGCCTCCCCGCGGCCGCGTCGACCGAGTTCGACCCGCAGACATCGGAGCCGGTCATCGCGACGATGGCCGAGCAGGTCGACATCGTCGACGGCGGCGGCGACCTCGGCGGCTCCATGCGGCTCGGCTCGTACCCGGCCACCCTCGTCCCCGGCTCCCAGGTCGCCCTGGCCTACGGCGCCACCGAGGTGACCGAGCGCCACCGGCACCGCTACGAGGTCAACAACGCCTACCGTGACCGACTCGAGGCGGCCGGGCTCCGCGTCTCCGGCACCTCGCCCGACGGCGCGCTGGTCGAGTTCGTCGAACTGCCTGCCGAGGTTCACCCGTACTATGTGGCCACACAGGCACACCCGGAGCTGAAGTCGCGCCCGACGCACCCGCACCCGCTGTTCGTCGGGCTCATCACGGCCGCGCTCCGCCGTCGAGAGGACCACTGAATGCTGCGCGACACCCCCCTCCGCTGGAAGGTGCGGGAACGCACTGTGCTCGGCGCCGGCGGCGTTTCTTCGTTCGTGAACGAGGCCGTCGAGACTCCCGACGGCGCCGTGATCCAGCGTCAGTTCCTCACGCACCCCGGCGCGGTCGCCGTCGTCGCGTGGCGGGAGGACAGCGATGAGCTGGCCGTCCTGCGCCAGTACCGGCACCCGGTCGGGATGGAACTCGTGGAGATCCCTGCGGGACTGCTCGACCATGGCGGCGAGGATGCCGTCGTCGCAGCGAAGCGGGAGCTGGCCGAGGAGGTCGCGCTGGCCGCGGAACGCTGGGACGTGCTGGTCGACATCGTCACCACACCGGGGGCCTGCCAGGAGTCGCTGCGGATCTTCCTGGCCCGCGGCCTGAGCGACACCGACCGGCCCGAGGGCTTCGTGCTGGAGGGGGAGGAGGCCCACATGACCTGGGACTGGGTGCCGCGTGCCGACGTCGTCGCCGCCGTCTTCGCCGGCGCCTGCCAGTCGCCCTCCCTGGTGGCTGGCGTCCTCGCTCTGGAAACGGCGCGCCTGTCGGGGACCATCGCTGACCTGCGCCCCGGCGACGCGGACTGGCCGATCCGGCGGGCATGACCTCCCCGCTGGAGGCGGCGGTCGGCGACTACCTCAACCACGTCCGCGCCGAGCGTGGCCTCTCCGCCAACACCGTCGCCGCCTACCGCCGCGACCTGGCCAGCTACGTCGATTTCCTCGCGGCGCGGGGCATCGACGACGCCGCCGACGTCACGGCGGTGGAGGTGAGCGAGTTCGTGCGACAGTTCACCGCCGGTAGGGCCACGTCGTCGGTGGCACGCCACGTCGCCAGCGTGCGGACCTTCCACCAGTTCGCCCTCGACGAGGCACTCACGACGACCAATCCGGCGGCCGACGTGTCCCCGCCACGGCTGGGGCAGCGGCTGCCGAAGGCGCTGACGATCGACCAGGTGACGCGCATGCTGGAGGCGCCAGACAGGGACACCCCCGACGGGCTCCGCGATGCCGCGCTGCTGGAACTGCTGTACGGCACCGGCGCCCGGGTCTCCGAGGTGTGCGGGCTCGACGTCGACGACGTCACGGTCGCCCTGACCGACCCCGACGCCGGGCTCCGCCTGCTCGGCAAGGGGAACAAGGAACGGATGGTCCCGCTGGGCTCCTATGCCCGTTCCGCGGTCGACGCCTACCTGGTGCGGGCGCGCACCGGCCTGGCCCGGGCTGGCTCCGGGTCACCCGCGTTGCTGCTGAACCAGCGCGGGGGCAGGCTCAGCCGACAGTCGGCGTGGGCCGCCATCAAGCGGGCAGCGGCGGCGGCGGGCATCACGGAGGAGGTGTCGCCCCACTCGCTGCGGCACTCGTTCGCGACCCACCTGCTGGACGGCGGCGCCGACCTGCGCGTGGTGCAGGAGCTGCTCGGGCACTCGTCGGTTGCCACGACCCAGATCTACACGCTGGTCACCATCGAGCACCTGCGTGAGGTGCATGCCGCTGCCCACCCCCGGGCACGGTGACCCGGGGCGGGCGACCCCTAGAACTCGGCCCGGTTCGCCGGCGCGGTGTCCCAGCGCAGCAGCCGTCCGAGACGGGCCACGGCCTCCGGTGCGCCGGTGATCCGGCCCGCCGCCGCCAACTCCCAGGCGGTGGTGCCACCCAGCCAGAGCTGTGCCAGGGCGTCCGCTCCGAGCGACACCTCGGCCGGGTCGGTGCCGGCCGTCGCCGTACCGACGCCGTCGACGGCGCGCAGCTCCCAGGTGCCGGCGCAGAAGCCGAGCGGGTCGTCGATCCCGATCCGCACCGCACCGTCGGCATCGAAGGCGCGCCCGGCGGCAGCGGCCGGCAGGTCGAGCACCCGGAGCCACACGTTGTCGCCCAGCCCGGTGAACTTGACCGCCCGTGGGTCACGCAGCGCGTGGGGGAGGACGTTGCCCGGCTGCAGCTGCGCGGTCAGCCGTTCGACCAGATCCAGGTCGGCCAGGGCCCGCCACAGGGACAGCTCGACGGCGGGGGACGGGGCGGTGAGCTGGACCACCTCCGAGGTCACCGGCTCGGACCAGCCCTTGTGCCGGAACAGCGCGAAACCGTCCAGAGTGCCCGCGTCGTCGAAGTGCGCGGCCACCCGCAGCGACCGCGACGGCCCCTGGTCGGCGCTGGACCACTCGCCCGACTCGACGAGGTAGTTCATGTGCTGCTGCGTGACGGCGCCGCGACGGCGGTCCTGGAAGGCGTCGGCCACCCTCCGCCAGTGCGGCGCGAAGGCAGACGGGGTCAGGAACTCAACCGTCCCGCCGGCCGTTGGCGCGTCGTCGCGGAGGGCGAAGCGGCCGGTGGCGATCTCCACGTCCAGCGACTGCGTCGCCGGCGCGAAGCCGAAGCGGCCGTAGATCGTGGCCTCGCTGGCCGTGAGCACAGCCAGCGGGACACCGTCGGCCGCTGCCGCGCCCAGCTCCGTGCCCATCATGGACTTCAGCAGGCCGCGCCGGCGGTGGCTCGGGAGAACCCCGATGGTGTTGATGATCATCACGGGCACCTGCGTGCCGCAGTTGATCGTGCTCCTGGTCCAGTTGAAACCGGCCACCGGGGCCCGACCGTCGAGGCCGGGGCCCTCCGTGGTCACCATCGCCAGCCGGGCCTCGTCGGCCCTGCGGTGCTCTCGGAAGACGGGTAGCCCCTCGTCCGAGGCGCGCGAATCGAGGAAGACGGCGGAGAAGATATCGACGTAGGCACGCCAGCGCGGGTCGTCGTCAGGGGTATCCAGGGGAAGGATCTCGTGTCGGTAGCGTGCGTCCATGCTCGTCAGCCTAGTCACGATGCCCCCCAGCGCCGGAAAGGCACGGCATACTAGGCTGGGCTGATCCAGATCTGAGGAGGGTGTGTCGTGGCACGAGAAGGGCTGTTCGAGGAGCCGGTGTTCACCGTACCCGGCGCTCCGGAGGCGGCCCTTGTGGGCGGCGAACTCGGCCCGACCGGTCGGCCGCTGCCCGACCTCCCCGAGCCCGCACCCGTGGCACCCGGACCGAAGCACGCGCTCATCGTCTCCCTGTGCAACCAGAAGGGTGGCGTCGGGAAGACGACGACCACGATCAACCTGGGGGCCGCTCTCGCCGAACTCGGTCGCAAGGTGCTGCTCGTCGACTTCGACCCGCAGGGATCGCTCTCGGTCGGTCTCGGGGTCAACCCGCACAAGCTCGAGACCTCGATCTACAACCTGCTCCTGGCCCGCGACGTCACCCCGCAGGAGGTGATCCGGCCCACCACCGTCGACGGCCTCGACATCCTGCCGAGCAACATCGACCTGTCGGCGGCCGAGGTGCAGCTCGTCAGCGAGGTGGCGCGCGAACAGACCCTGACCCGGGTGCTGAGCAGGCTCCGCCGCGAGTACGACTTCATCCTGATCGACTGCGCGCCGAGCCTCGGCCTGCTCACCATCAACGCGCTCACCGCCAGCGACTACGTGATCATGCCGCTGGAGACGGAGTTCTTCGCCCTGCGGGGCATCGCCCTGCTGACGGACACGATCGCCAAGGTGCAGGACCGGCTCAACCCGGATCTGGCCGTCCTCGGCATCCTCGGCACCATGTACGACGGCCGCACCCTGCACAGCCGCGAGGTGCTCGAGCGGGTCGTGCAGGCGTTCGGCGACGACGTCTTCCACACCGTCATCCGGCGGACCGTGAAGTTCCCCGAGACCACCGTGGCGGGCGAGCCCATCACCACGTATGCCTCCTCGTCGCCGGGCGCCGAGGCGTACCGGGCCCTCGCACGTGAGGTGCTGCAGCGGTGCCACGCGGAGTGAAGCGGGCGTCCCTTCCCGGTGCCGCGGAGCTGTTCCGACCGACCCGGGAGGTGGCGGCTCCCGATCCGGTCGTCCCCGAGCCGCAGCCGTCGGCCCCTGCGTCTGCCGCGCCCCCCGCGCCGCCCCAGGAGGCCGCGCCCGCCGCGACAGGGCGCGTCCGCCACGACCACAAGATCACCGTGTACTTCAGCGAGGAGGAGCTGCTCGCGCTGGAGGATGCGAACCTCGACCTGCGGCGCTCCCACGGCATCCGCGTCGACCGGGGGCGCATCGTGCGGCTCGCAGTCGCCCAGGCGCTGACCGACCTGGCCGCCAACGGCGCCGACGGATTCCTCGTGCAGGAGCTTCGGAGGCAGTGAACCGGCCGAGGGCCGCGGAGCCGCGCGAGACGGTCGCCGGGTTCGACGTGCGTCTCACCAACTTCGAGGGGCCCTTCGACCTGCTGCTGACCCTCATCGGCCGGCGCGAACTCGACGTCACGGAGGTGGCGCTGAGCCAGGTGACCGACGAGTTCCTGGCCTACGTCCGCCTCGGCGGCGAGGTCTGGGACCTGGAACGCACCAGCTCCTTCCTCGTGGTGGCCGCCACGCTGCTCGACCTCAAGGCCGCGCGGCTGCTCCCTGGCGGAGAGGTGAACGATCCTGACGACGTGGCCGCGCTGGAGGCGCGGGACCTGCTCTTCGCCCGGCTCCTGCAGTACCGGGCGTTCCGCAGCCTCGCCGAGTGGATCGGCGGCACCATGACGGCGGCCGAGACGCTCCACTGGCGCCCGGGTGGCCTCGAGGACACGTTCCGCGATCTCCTGCCCGAGGTCGAGCTGGGGCTGACCCCCGACGACCTCGCCCGGCTCGCCGCCGCCGCCATGACGCCGCGCCCGGAACCGGTCGTGGAGCTGTCCCACCTGCACACCAACACAGTCAGCCTCGGCGAGCAGGTGGGCCTGGTGGCCGACCGCCTCCGCCGCGACGGGGCCGCCTCCTTCCGCTCCCTGATCGCCGGCTGTGACCGGCTCACCACCGTCGTCAGGTTCCTGGCCATCCTGGAACTGTTCCGTGTCGGGCAGGTGGCCCTCGAACAGGTGGCGCCGTTGGCGGAGCTCACGGTGCGCTGGAGCGGCGGCGACGAGGCGACCGCCGAGGTCACCGACGACTACGGACCCCACCACGACCAGCAGGAGGATGCATGAGCACGACGGCCGCCCTCGAGGCGATGCTGCTGATGGCCACGGAACCGGTCGGCACCGACGAACTCGCCGCGGCGGTGGGGATGCCGACTGGCGCAGCCGAGGAGGAGCTGGCGTCCATCGCGGCGTTCTACGAGGACCACGAGCGGGGCATCCGGCTGCGACGCGTCGCCGGGGGGTGGCGCTTCGCGACGGACCCCGCCGTGGCGGAGGTTCTCGAGGCCTGGCTGGTCTCCGACCAGCGTTCCCGCCTGTCCCAGGCCGCCCTCGAGACGCTCGCGGTGATCGCCTACCTGCAGCCCGTCTCCAGGGGACGCATCGCCGGGGTCCGGGGCGTCAACGTCGACGGCGTCGTCAGGACCCTGCTCGTCCGTGGGCTCATCCGCGAGGAGGGGACCGACCCGGTGACCGGGGCCATGACCTTCGCGACGACCCCGCTGTTCCTGCAGAAACTCGGGCTCGACTCGCTGCGTGAACTGCCCGATCTGGCGCCACTGTTGCCCGACGCCGTAGCCTTGGAGGCTGAGTTGGGCCAGCTCGCCGCCGAGGCGACCACCAGCGCCCACGAAGGAGACGGACATGAGTGACGAAACAGAAGGCGTGCGCCTGCAGAAGGTGCTCGCGGCAGCCGGGGTGGCCTCACGCCGCGCCAGCGAGATCATGATCGACGAGGGCAGGGTCGAGGTGAACGGCAAGATCGTCACGGAGCAGGGCCGACGGGTCAACCCCGACCGCGACCAGATCCGGGTCGACGGCTCGCGCATCCCGCCCCCGCGCCGACACATGTATCTCGTGCTGAACAAGCCCCGCGGCGTGATCTCCACGATGGACGATCCCGAGGGTCGCACCACTCTCGCCGACTATCTGCCGCGGACCAAGGAACGTCTCTTCCACGTCGGACGCCTCGACACCGAGACCGAGGGCCTCATCATCCTCACCAACGACGGCGAGTTCGCCCACCGCCTGGCCCACCCCAGCTACGAGGTCCGCAAGTCGTACCACGTGCAGGTCGCGGGCGTCATGGACAACCGCACCCTGAAGCGGCTGGAGAAGGGCGTGACCCTCGACGACGGGCCGGTGAAGCCTGACAAGGTCAAACTCATCTCCCGCGGCCAGGACCGCACCCTGCTGCAGGTCTCACTCCACGAGGGGCGCAACCGCATCGTGCGGCGCATGATGGACGCCGTCGGCCATCCCGTCGACCGTCTGGCACGCACCGCGATCGGCCCTGTCAGGCTCGGGAACCTGCCGGTGGGGGAGACCCGGGAACTGTCCCGGGACGAGCTCGGCGCGCTGCTCGACATGATCCGGATGTGAGTGGTTTGCCGCCCTCGGCTACCATTTCCGCGTGATGCACACCGCCAGAAACCTCCGTCGCCTCCTCCTGGGTGCCACGGCCACCGCGCTCGTCGCGCTCACGGCCTGCGGCTCCGGTTCCGCCGACCCGAGCGGATCCCCCAGCGCGGAGCCGAGCACCTCGGCGAGCGCGAGTCCCTCGGCCTCGCCGACGCCGACCACGACGATCACCCCCTCCGCGGACCTCAGCGACGTGTCGGTGTCCGACGCGGACGTGCCCGTGGTGAAGGTCCCCGCGCCGTGGGGCATCGCCACGACCCAGACGGAGGTGCTGCGGGAGTCCACCGGCAGCCAGGTGCTCGCCGAGGACTCCACGGTGACGGTCAACTACGTCGGCTACAACGGCACCGACGGCTCCGTCTTCGACAGCTCCTTCGAGCGGGGCGAGCCTTCCGTCTTCTCCCTGAAGAGCGTCGTCACGGGCTTCGGCAAGGGCCTGACCGGGCAGAAGGTCGGCTCCCGCGTCCTGATCGGCATGCCGAGCGAGGACGGCTACCCGCAGGGCAGCGCCGACGGCAAGATCAAGCCGGGCGACTCGCTGCTCTTCGTGGTCGACATCATCGCCGCCAACTTCACTGAGGCCAGCGGGGAGGCGGTCGAACCCGTCGCGGGCCTGCCCACCGTCACGATGACCGACGGCAAGCCGGAGCTGGCGATTCCCGCCGGTGCGACGGCCCCCGCCGACCTCGTCGTCGCGCCCCTCATCAAGGGTGCGGGCACCGCGATCACCGCGGCTTCCACCATCGAGGTCAAGTACCGCTCGTGGGTCTTCGGCGACGGGCAGCTGTTCGAGGACGCCTGGGCCGCGCAGGCCGGTTCCCTCGCGGGTCTGATCGACGGCTGGCAGGAGGGGCTGGTCGGCCAGACCGCCGGCTCCCGCGTCATGCTGGTGGTTCCGCCCGCGATGGCGTACCCGGATGGCCAGCCGAAGTCGAACCCGCCGCTCGAGGCCGGACAGACGCTCGTCTACGTCATCGACATCCTCGATGTTCAGGGCTGAGTAAGACCGCCGTCGGCGTACACCGCCCCGGCGTGGAAGCGCTGGTCGCCAGGCATGGCGGCCAGCGCTTCTTCCGTTGTGTGGCACGGCCCCAGCCCCAGGGAGGCGCACAGCAGGGCGAGCGCCTCGGCAGGAGGCAGGCCCAGATCGGCGAGGGTGACGGCACCGTCCCGCTTGGCGAGCCTCGCCCCGTGGCGTTGGTGACCAGACCGATGTGCGCGTAGCGGGCCGGGGTGCCGCCCAGCAGCGTCGTCAGCCGGGCCTGCCGGGGCGCGGAACTCAGCAGGTCGTCGCCGCGGGTGATGTGGTCCACGCCCATCGCGATGTCGTCGACGACGACGGCCAGGTTGTAGGCGAACTGCCCGTCGCCGCGGACGAGCACGACGTCGTCGACCACCGACGTGACCTGTCCGGCGAACTCGTCCTGGATGGTCTGCGTCGCGGCGCGGGCATCGAGGCGGATGGCGGCCGGTCGTTCCGCCCGCCTGGCGTCGCGCTCGGCACCGGTCAGCCCGCGGCAGGTGCCCGCGTAGGGCCGGTACCCGTCGTCGTGCGGCGCCGAGGCCGCCTCCGCGATCTCGCGGCGCGTGCAGAAGCACTCGTAGGTCGGCAGCGAGGCGACGGCGTCGCGGTAGAGGTCGAGCCGCTCCGACTGCCGCACCAAGGGGCCGTCCCAGGTGAGTCCGAGGGATTCGAGGTCGCGCAGCTGCCGGCCCTCGACGCCCTCCGCAGCGCGGACCCGGTCGCGGTCGAGATCCTCGATCCGCATGCGCCACGTGCCGCCCGCAGCGCGGGTCAGCAGCCAGCCCGCCAGCGCGGTGCGGAGGTTGCCGAGATGCAGGTCGGAGGTGGGGCTCGGCGCGTACCGGTCGGTGAACGTCATCGGCCGGCGACGACGAAGTCGAACTCCGGCCCCGGGTTGTGGGCCACCTCCCAGTGGAAGCCTGCCGGGTCGGCGGCCAGATCGGCCACGGCAAGGGTGATGAGGCTCACGTGCTGCTCCATGGGGGGCAGTCTGCCACGGGGGCTGCGACACGGCGGGCCGCCCCCGATCCGCCAGGGGTGATCCGCTAGCCTTCGGACATGTCCTCGAGGAAGTCCGAACGGCTGGTCAACCTCCTCATCGCGCTGCTCAGTACACGGCGGTACCTGACGCGCGACGAGTTGCGCACGGCCATCGAGGGGTACCACGGCAGCAGCGACACCGCGTTCGAGCGCCAGTTCGAGCGCGACAAGGAGGACCTCCGCGCGCTCGGCATCACCATCGAGACCGGGTCGAACGACCGCTACTTCGACGACGAAGAGGGGTACCGCATCAACCGGGCCGACTTCGAACTGCCCGAGATCACCTTCACCCCGGAGGAACTGTCCGCGCTGGCGCTGGCCGGCCAGGTCTGGCAGGACACCGTCGCGGCCGACCACACCGCCCAGGCCTTCGAGGCTCTGCTGGCGGGCGGCGCCGCCCCCGACCCGACGCTCGTGCCGACCGTCGCGCCCCAGCTCTCCGTGCGCGAACCCGACTTCGACGTGGTGTTCGACGGCGTCCTGAAGCGCCGCGTGATCGGCTTCGGCTACGCCAACCAGTCCCGGCGGCTCCAGCCCTGGCGGCTCCTGCAGCGTCGCGGCCGCTGGTACGTCCACGGCTACGACCTCGACAAGGCCGAGGACCGCTTCTACAAGCTCTCCCGCTTCTCCGAGCCCGCTGTCGCCCAGGGCAGGCCAGGCGCCTTCGTGCCACCGGCCGACGCCAAGGAGCGCGCCCAGCGGCTGGAGCCGACCCCCGAGGCCATCGCGACGGTCGCGCTGCGCGACGGCGCCGTCAGCGGATTCCTGCACGCCGAGCCCGTTGCCGGGATGACCGGAATCCCCGCAGGGTTCTCCGCCTGGAGGATCGCCGCCGGAGACGAGGGGGTGCTGATCGCCGAGGTGTTGGCGGCAGGCGCCGACGCCGTCCTGCTCGACCCGCCGCACCTGCGGGCCCGGGTCCTCGAGGCGCTGAGGAAGGCCGCAGCATGAGATCCGACGCCCAGCTGACCCGGCTCCTGCGGCTCGTGCCCTATCTCGCCGCGAACCAGGGGGTCAGCGTCGACGAAGCCGCGGCAGCCTTCACCACCACGCCGAAGCAGATCGTGCGCGACCTGGAGGTCCTGCAGTTCTGCGGCCTGCCCGGCGGGTACTTCGACGACCTCTTCGACGTCGACATCGACGCCGTCCGAGAGGAGGGCCACATCGACTTCCGCAACGCCGACGTGCTGGCCCGCCCCCTCCGGCTCAGGCCCGACGAGGCGGCGAGTCTCCTGGCGGCGCTGCGGCTCATCGTCGAGGTGGCGGGCGGGTCGGAGGCCGCGCTGAGCGCGCTGCACAAGCTCGAGGCTGCGGTGGAGGACGGCGCCGACGGGCTGTCAGTCGCGGTCGCGCCGACCGACCCGGAGCACCGGTCCGCGCTGACGGCGGCCGCTGCGGGCCACCGCGTCGTGCGGCTGACGTATCGGGCAGGCGGCAGGGCCGGCACCACCGTCGCCGACGTCGAACCCGCCCGTGTGCGGCTCGTCGACGGCTTCGCCTACCTCGACGCGTGGAGCCGCTCCCGGGGTGCCTGGCGCTCCTTCAGGCTCGACCGGGTCGAGGCCGTCGAGACGCTGGCCGAGGAATTCAGCCCGCGGGGAGACCCGCCGGAGGGCTGGTTCGACGACGTGGCCCGCCAGCTGACCCTCACGGTGACCCGACGCGCGGCCTGGATCGCCGAGTACTACCCGACCACCTCGGTGGAGCCCGACGGCGACGCGCTGCGCGTCACGTTCCCCGTCGCCTCGCCCGACTGGGCGGCCGCCCTGGTGCTCCGGCTGGGGGACGCCGTCCTCGACGTCTCCGATGACGCCGTGTCGGCGCTCGCCCGGGAGCGCGCCGCCGCGGCGCTGGCCCTGTACCCCGAGGAACCTGCGGTAGGCTTCCCGGCGTGACCTGGATCGTGGTGTTCGGCGTCCTCGCGCTGGCCGGGGCGGTGGCCGTCGTCGGCTACGCCGTGTGGCTGGCGCAGCGCGTCGGTGACGTCCTGGCGGAGGTCGATGTCGTCGCCGCCAGGTTCCGGGAGCTGCGGCACATGCTGGGACGCGTCCAGTGGGCCACGTTGCGGCGTCACTAGACTGAATCTGTTACAGACGGCTCAGCCGTCACTAGGAAGGGAAGCACCATGCCTCTAGGTGGATGGGAACTGGCCATCGTCCTCGTCGTGGCGCTGTTGCTGTTCGGCGGCTCGCGGCTCGCGGGGATCGGCAAGGGTGTCGGTCGCTCGATCCGGGAGTTCAAGGAAGAGGTCAAGAGCTCCGACTCGCAGGCCAAGCCGGAGGTCGTCGACGCCGAGATCGTCCAGCCGGAGATCGATCCGCGCTCGGACGAGCAGAACACCGATCGCTGACGCGATGACCTCCGCAACCGCCGAACCGGACCGCAAGGGTCGGTTCGGGTGGCTGCGGCCCCCGGAGGGTGGCCCGGACGGGACCATGTCGCTGTTCGATCACCTGCGGGAGCTGCGCTACCGCATCACGGTGGTCGCCATCGGCGTCCTCATCGGGTCGATCATCAGCGCGTTCTTCTACCAGCAGCTGGTCTCCTTCGTGCTGGCGCCCTGGGAACGGGCGCGCACCGCGCTCGAGGAGAACCTCGGCGCGAGCACGATGATCGCCAACAACGGCGTCACGCAGGCCTTCACCGTCGCCGTCATCCTGTGCGTCGTGGCCGGGGTCATCCTCTCCTCGCCGCTCTGGCTGTGGCAGGTGTGGGCCTTCGTCGCGCCCGGCCTCGTCGCCAAGGAGAAGCGCTACGCGCTGGCCTTCGTCGCCGTCTCGCTGCCGCTGTTCCTCACCGGGACCGCGCTCGGCTACTTCGTGTGGCCCAAGGGCATCGAGGTGCTGTTGAGCTTCACGCCGAAGGACCAGGACATCACCAACATCCTGGACGTGGCCAACTTCCTCAGCATGGAGATCAAGGTGATGCTCGTCTTCGGGCTGAGCTTCCTGCTGCCGGTCGTGGTCGTCGGCCTCAACATGGCGGGTGTGGTGCGCGGCTACCAGCTCAAGAAGGCCCGCAAGGGAGTCGTGTTCGGCGCCGTCGTGCTGTCCGCCGTGGCCACCCCGACGACCGACCCGTTCTCGATGATGGCGCTCGGCGTGCCGATCGTCGGCATGTTCCTCATCGCCGAGGTGATCTGCCGCGCCTGGGACAAGAAGCGCGGGATCAGCGAGGAGACGGCGGAGGAGTTCGCCATCGACCTGGAAGACGGCAAGTGACCAACGAACTCGCGAAACGGCGGCTCGTCACCGTCGTCTGCAATGCCCGCTCCGGCGGGGGCAGGGCTGGACGGGTGCTGCCGAAGGTCCGCGCCCGGCTCATGGCCGGCCTCCCCGACGCCCAGCTGCACGTCGTCGTCTCGAACTCCTTCGAGGAGGCCCGCGACCTCACCCGGACGGCCGCGCTGAGCGCACGCGGCGGCGATCTCGTCGTCGTGATGGGCGGCGACGGCATGGCGCACCTCGGCCTCAACGCCTGCGCAGGCACCGAGGCGACCCTGGGGCTCGTGCCCGCAGGAACCGGCAATGATTTTGCGCGCGGCGTCGGCATCCCCGGCGGCATCCACGAGGCCGTCGAGGCCATCGTCCACGGCCGCACCCGGCAGGTGGACCTCTCCCACGTCATGAACCCGGACGGGCAGTACTACGTCGGGGCCGTCGTCTCCAGCGGCTACGACGCCCGTGTCAACCGGGCCACCAACGACATCCGGATCCGGCTCGGCGCGCTCAGCTACGGCTACATCGCGCTCCGGGAACTCGCGAACTTCTCTCCGCTGACCTACCGGCTCACCGTCGACGGTCAGGAGCGGGAGCTGCGGGCGATGCTGGTAGCGGTCGCCAACACCGGACTCTTCGGCGGAGGCATGCGCATCGCGCCCGACGCCGACCCCGCCGACGGGCTGCTCGACATCACCGTCATCAAGGAGGCCTCCCGCGGCAAGCTGCTGCGGCTGCTGCCCTCGCTGTATTCCGGCAACTTCGTCAAGGACCCGGCCGTCGAACTCCTGCGGGCACGCCACGTGACCGTCGACGGAGACGGGCTGTTCATCATGGGAGACGGCGAGGAACTGGGCCAGGTGCCCGCCACCGTCGAGATCGCGCCGGGAGCGCTCAGGGTCATCGTCGCCTAGCGCTGCTAGCGTGGACACGGTGAGCACCGAGATTCCCGCCGAGGTTGCCGAGTTCGCCTCCCTCTATCCGTACCGGCTCGACGACTACCAGGTCGAGTCGTGCGTCGAACTCGCCGCCGGCCGCGGCGTTCTGGTCGCGGCACCGACCGGTGCGGGCAAGACGGTCGTGGGGGAGTTCGCGGTGCACCTGGCCGTCACCAGCGGCCGCAAGTGCTTCTACACGACCCCCATCAAGGCGCTGTCGAACCAGAAGTACCACGACCTCGTCGAACGCTACGGCTCCGACCGGGTCGGGCTGCTGACCGGCGACATGACCGTCAACTCCGAGGCGCAGGTGGTCGTGATGACCACCGAGGTGCTGCGGAACATGATCTACGCCGGTTCCCCGACGCTTGGCAACCTCGGCTACGTGGTGATGGACGAGGTCCACTACCTGTCCGACCGGTTCCGCGGCGCAGTGTGGGAGGAGGTCATCCTGTCGCTCGCCGACTCGGTCTCCCTGGTGGCGCTGTCGGCGACCGTCAGCAACGTGGAGGACTTCGGCGACTGGCTGCGCACGGTCCGCGGCGAGTTCGCCGTCGTCGTGTCGGAGCGCCGTCCCGTGCCGCTCTACCAGCACGTGCTTGCCGAGAGACGCCTGGTCGACCTGTTCGAGGGCGTGGCCCCCACCGCGCAGGAGCGGCCGGCCGACCGGGCCGCGCGGGTCAACCGGGAGCTCCTGCAGATCTCGAAGGGCGAGGCCACCCGTGTCCGCGACGACGCCCGCAACCCGCGGGGACGTTCGGGCCGGGCCGCACCGGCCACGGGCGCGGCTCGGGGCAGTACGGGGGAGCGGCGCACCCCCGGTTCGCCGGCCGCCCGGCCGGCCGCGGCGAGGTGGCGATCGTGCTGGAGCGCGCCAACCTGCTCCCGGCCATTTACTTCATCTTCTCCCGCGTCGGCTGCGACGCCGCGGTGCGTCAGGTCGTCGACGGCGGCATCCGGCTGACCAATCGCGCCGAGGCCGAGCTGCTGGGTGACATCGCGGACCGGCACGTCGCCGGCCTCGGGGCCGCCGACCTGCGGGTGCTCGGCTACGAGGACTTCCGCCATGCCCTGACCATGGGGGTGGCGGCGCACCATGCTGGCCAGCTTCCCACCTTCAAGGCCATCGTGGAGGAGGGGTTCTCCACCGGCGCGCTGAAGCTGGTCTTCGCCACCGAGACCCTCGCGCTCGGCATCAACATGCCGGCCCGCACCGTCGTCCTCGACAAGCTCGTCAAGTACAACGGCGAGGCGCACGTCGACATCACCCCCGGCGAGTACACGCAGCTCACCGGACGGGCGGGCCGCCGCGGCATCGACGTCGAGGGACACGCCGTCGTCCTGTGGCAGCCGGGGATGGACCCGCGGGCCGTGGCGGGCCTCGCTTCGCGGCGCACCTACCCGTTGCGCTCCAGCTTCGCGCCCACCTACAACATGGCCGTCAACCTGATGGCGACCCTGGGCAGGGAGAGGGCCCGCGACCTGCTCGACGAGTCGTTCGCACAGTTCCAGACCGACCGCTCCGTCGTGCAGGCGACCCGGGCCGAGCGCGGCCTGCAGCTCGACATCGCCTCCGCGCGGGAGGCCGCCGAGTGTCACCTCGGCGACTTCATGGAGTACGCCCGGCTCCGCGACGAGGTGACACGGCTCGAGAGCACGTCGGCAAAGGCGAGGAAGCGGGAGCGGACCGAGGACGTCGGCGACTCCTTCACCCGGCTGATGGCCGGAGACCTCGTGCACCTGCCGCGGCAGGGCTGGTCCGTGGTGCTCCGCGTCGGTCAGAAGTCGAGCCGTGACGCCCAGCCCTGGGTGCAGACGATCTCCGCCGACCACACGGTGCTGAAGCTGCAGCCCTACGACGTGCCGGGACCGTTGCACCCCGTCGGGCGCGTCCGGGTGCCGCGCGACTTCTCGCTGAAGGACCGCCGCTCCCGCCGCGCCCTCCTGACGGCCATGTCGGACAAGCTCGAGGCTGTGTCGCCGGACGTCCCGGACACCGCGTTCCCGAGCGACGAGGCGGTCGTGGAGCAGATCGCGGGGCTGCGCCGCCAGCTGAAGGCCCACCCCTGTCACGCCTGCCCGGACCGCGAGGCCCACGCGGTGCACGCCGCCGCGATCCTGCGCCTCGAGCGGGAGGCCGCCCGGATCGAGGCCCAGGTCACCGGCCGCGCCAACTCGCTGGCTGTCCAGTTCGACCGGGTCACCGCCGTCCTCGGGGAGCTCGGCTACCTCGACGGCGGCGAGCTGACCGACGCGGGCAGGATGCTGCGGCGCATCTACAACGAGCTCGACCTCGTGGCCGCCGAGTGCATCCGCCGCGACGTCTTCGCCGGCCTCGACCCGGCGCAGCTTGCCGCCGTCGTGTCGTCGCTGGTCTACGAGTCGCGCCCGAGCCGCGACGCGGCCCACCCCCGCATGCCCGATGCGCTGTCGGAGCGCGCCCAGTCGGACCTGCGGTCCGTCTGGCGCGACGTCGGCCAGCTGGAGCGCCACCACAAGCGGGACCGGGGCCGGGAACCGGACATCGGCTTCGCCGAGGCGGCCTGGCGCTGGGCCAGCGGACAGGAACTGGCCAAGGTGCTCGCGCTCACCGGTCTCTCCGCCGGCGACTTCGTCCGCTGGGTGCGTCAGGTCGTCGACCTGCTCGGGCAGCTCGCCAACGCGGCCGGCCCCGGTGACCTGCGCCGCACCTGCCACACGGCGGCCGACGCTATGCGCCGTGGCGTCGTCAGCACGGATCTGAGCGAGGACTGACGCTCCGGTGCCGGCCCGGTAGCCTGACGCCCATGTCTGTTGCCCTCCGCGTGATCCCCTGCCTCGACGTCCACGACGGCCGCGTCGTCAAGGGGGTCAACTTCACCAATCTCCGTGACGCCGGCGACCCCGTCGAGCTGGCGGCCCGCTACTCGGCGGACGGCGCCGACGAGCTGACGTTCCTCGACATCTCCGCCTCCTCCGACGGCCGGGCGACCACGCGGGAGATGGTGACCCGGTGCGCGGAGAGCGTCTTCATCCCGTTGACGGTCGGCGGGGAGTGCGCAGCGTCGAGGACGTCGATGTCCTCCTGCGCTCCGGCGCCGACAAGGTGGGCATCAACACCGGCGCGCTCGCACGCCCCGACGTGATCGACGAGATCGCCCGCGTGTTCGGCAACCAGGTCCTCGTCCTCTCGCTCGACGCCAGGCGCGAGGCGGGGATGCCGTCCGGCTACGGGGTCACCACGCACGGCGGCCGCCGATCGGCGGGCATCGACGCCATCGCCTGGGCGCGGGAGGCCGCGGACCGTGGCATCGGGGAGGTGCTCCTCAACTCGATGGACGCCGACGGCACCACCGACGGCTTCGACCTCGACATGCTGCGCGCCGTCCGTGACGCGGTCGACGTGCCGCTGATCGCCTCCGGCGGCGCGGGGACCGTGCAGCACTTCATCGACGCGGCCGCCGTCGGCGCCGACGCCCTGCTCGCCGCCAGCGTCTTCCACTACGGCACCCTCACCATCGCCGACGTCAAGGCCGGGCTGCGCGGCGCCGGCTACGAGGTCCGCTGAATCGGCGGACGTCCCGTCAACGCATCACCGGAAAGGTCACCATGGACTGCCTGTTCTGCTCGATCATCGCGGGTGACATCCCGTCGAAGAAGGTCTACGAGGACGACGTCGCCTACGCGTTCCTCGACATCTCGCCCTGGCAGGAGGGCCACACCCTCGTCGTGCCGAGGCGGCACAGCACCGACATCCTCGACGACGACACCGTCCTGGCCGAGATCGCTCCCGCCGTCGCCCGCGTCGGCCGGCTGCTGAAGGAGAGGCTCGGCGCTGAGGCCTGCAACGTGGTGTCCAACGCCGGCGCCGTCGCCGGCCAGGAGGTGTTCCACACCCACGTGCACGTGCTTCCCCGCTATGCCGACACGCCGGGCATCGCCAACCTGAAGGTGCCTGTCGCCGCGCCGATGGACGACGTTTGGCGGAAACTGGGGGGCGCAGAGTAGCATCCCTCTGCTACACGTTGTAGGGGCCCCATGGTTAAGAGGAATCGGCCACTCCTAGAGTGGTCCTCATAACCGGGGTGCGTGGACGCGCTCCCGCAACAGATAACAGGGAAGGGACCTCAATGAAGGCCACCAAGATCGTCGGCGTCCTGTCGATCGTCGCCGGAATCATCATGATCGTCGCTGGCGCCCTCACCTGGGGCACCGTCACGTCGCAGCTCCAGGCCGAGCGGATCACCGTCCCCGGTGACTCGCAGTTCATGGGCGGCGCGTTCAAGAACAAGGAGGTCGGCGGCCCGCTGACGGCCTTCGCGCAGGCTGAAGCCATCAACATGCACGCCATGAAGGCGTCCGAGGGCAAGACCTACGCCGAACTCGGCGCGCTCGTCACCGAGAACAAGGACAACCCCGAGGTTGCCGAGAAGTACCAGGCCCAGCGCAACACCGTCATGAACGGCTCGTTCCTCCGCGCCTCCCTGTTCAGCTCCGTCATCGCCTACGGCGTGTCGGCCCTCGTGATGGGCCTCGGCCTGATCATCGGCCTCATGGGCTGGGCGTTCACCACCATCAAGCCCGCCGCTGCCGCCGACGCCGTCGTCGGGGACACCACGGCCTGATAGCCACCAGTTGCCACATGCCGACGGGTCGGGACGCGAGTCCCGGCCCGTCGGCGTCTCTGCCCGGCGTCTTACATGTCGGAACCGGTCAGGCCGAGGCTTGACACGCGTGGGGCCAGCGACGAAGGTTGACCCATGCCCATCAGCCGGCTCGTAGTCATCCACTAGCGCTTCGCGACGAATCCAGCGAAGCGCTCCCTCGTATGCCCAACCGGGCGGCGGGGGTTTTTTCTTGAAGGGGACCTACAAGCCGTGACTGTCACGAGAAGGGAGAGGCAATGACGCAGACTGACGGTCAGCTCATGACGGGGGCGCAGGCGCTCGTCGAGTCACTGGAACGAATGGGCGTCGACGTAGCGTTCGGTATCCCGGGCGGCGCCATCCTTCCGGCCTACGATCCGCTGTACGACTCGAAGATCCGCCACATCCTCGTCCGCCACGAGCAGGGCGCCGGCCATGCGGCCGAGGGCTACGCCATGGTGTCGGGCAGGGTCGGGGTCTGCATCGCCACCTCCGGCCCCGGGGCGACGAACCTGGTGACGGCGATCGCCAACGCCTACATGGACTCGACGCCGATCGTCGCCATCACCGGGCAGGTCAACAGCCACGCCATCGGCACGGACGCCTTCCAGGAGGCGGACATCCGCGGCATCACGATGCCGATCACCAAGCACAGCTTCCTCATCAAGAACGTCGCCGACATCCCGCTGGCCGTCAAGGAGGCCTTCCACATCGCCTCCACCGGCCGTCCCGGGCCTGTGCTGGTCGACATCGCCAAGGATGCGCTGGTCAACAGCGCCCCGTTCGTGTGGCCGGAGGAACTGGATCTGCCCGGCTACAAGCCGACCATCCGGCCCCACTCCCGCCAGATCCGTGCAGCCGCACGGCTCATCTCGGAGTCGACCCGCCCGGTCCTGTACGTCGGCGGCGGGGTCAGCCTCGCCCGCGCCCAGGATGAGCTCGCCGAGTTCGTCGCCAAGACCCGCATCCCCGTTGTCACCACGCTGATGGCCCGAGGGGTCCTCCCCGACAGCAACGAGCTGAACATGGGCATGCCCGGTATGCACGGCACCGTCGCCGCCGTCGGTGCCCTCCAGAAGGCCGACCTCCTCATCGCGCTGGGGACCCGTTTCGACGACAGGGTCACCGGCAAGCTGGACAGCTTCGCCGTCGGCGCGAAGATCATCCACGCCGACATCGACCCGGCGGAGATCGGGAAGAACAAGGCGGTCGACGTGCCCATCGTCGGCGACGTGAAGCTGACGCTGCAGCAGCTGACCGAGGCCATGGACGCGTATCCCGCGCCCGAGGCCGACGCGTGGCGCCGTCAGCTCGGCACCATGCGCGCCCGCTACCAGCCCCGCTGGGAGGAGGATCCGGACGGCAGGCTGTCGCCGCAGGAGGTCATCCAGCGCATCGGCCAGCTCAGCCCGCCCGACAGCATCTACGCGGCCGGAGTCGGCCAGCACCAGATGTGGGCGGCCCACTTCCTCCCGCACGAGAAGCCGCACCGGTGGGTCAACTCGGGCGGTGCCGGCACGATGGGCTTCTGTGTCCCTGCCGCCATGGGCGCCAAGGTCGCGAACCCGGACGCCACGGTGTGGGGCATCGACGGCGACGGCTGCTTCCAGATGACGAACCAGGAGCTCGTCACCTGCGCCCTCAACAACATCCCGATCAAGATCGCGGTGATCAACAACAACGCCCTCGGCATGGTCCGGCAGTGGCAGTCGCTGTTCTACGACGGCCGCTACTCCAACACGGACCTCTCCACCGAGACGCTGCCCAACTTCCCGATGCTGGCAGAGGCCATGGGCTGCCTGGGGCTGCGTGCCACCAACGAGGAGGAGATGGACGCCGCCATCACCAGGGCGCTCGAGGTCAACGACCGACCGGTCGTGATCGAGTTCGTGGTGCACAAGGACGCGATGGTGTGGCCGATGGTGGCCGCCGGCGTCAGTAACGACGAGATCCGGGTCGCCCGCGACATGGCGCCCGATTGGGACGAGGAGATCCTGTGAAGACCCACACCCTGTCCATCCTGGTCTCCAACCGGCCGGGCGTTCTCACCCGTATCTCCGCGCTGTTCTCGCGGCGCGGGTTCAACATCCAGTCGCTGGCCGTCGGCCCGACCGAGCGCGAGGAGGTCTCGCGCATGACGGTCGTCGCGCAGGTGGCCGACGAGGCGGCGCTCGAGCAGATCGTCAAGCAGCTGAACAAGCTGATCGAGGTCCGCAAGGTCCTCGAGCTCGGCGACAGCGCCGTCCGGCGTGAGATGGTGCTCGTCAAGGTCCGCGCGGACGCCGCGACCCGCAGCCAGGTCATCGACGTCGTCGGCCTGTTCCGTGGCAAGGCGGTCGACGTGTCCGCGGAGACTATCACCATCGAGGCCACCGGCAGCGACGAGAAGCTGCAGGCGCTGCTGGAGATGCTGTCCCCGCACGGCATCGTCGAGCTGGTCCAGTCGGGTCAGGTCGCGCTCGGGCGCGGCGCCAAGACCCTCACCGAGAAGTCAAAGTAGAAAGTAATCAAGGAGAAACCCCATGGCAGAAATGTTCTACGACAAGGACGCCGACCTGTCGATCATCCAGGGTCGTCACGTCGCGGTCATCGGCTACGGCTCGCAGGGCCATGCGCACGCGCTCAGCCTGCGTGACTCCGGCGTCGACGTCCGCGTCGGCCTGCGTCCCGGCTCGAAGTCGGCGGCCAAGGCCGAGGCGGAGGGGCTGCGCGTGCTGCCCGTCGCGGAGGCGGTCGAAGAGGCTGACCTGATCATGATCCTCGCGCCCGACCAGGTGCAGCGCACCGTCTACAAGGAGGAGATCGAGCCCCACCTGACCAAGGGTGACGCTCTGTTCTTCGCGCACGGCTTCAACATCCGCTTCGGCTACATCACCCCTCCCGAGGGCGTCGATGTGTGCATGGTCGCCCCGAAGGGGCCCGGCCACCTGGTGCGTCGTGAGTACGCCAACGGCCGCGGCGTTCCCGCGATCATCGCCGTCGAGGTCGACGCCACCGGCAACGCCTGGCCGCTGGCCCTGTCCTACGCCAAGGCGATCGGCGCCCTGCGCGCCGGCGGCATCAAGACCACCTTCACCGAGGAGACCGAGACCGACCTGTTCGGTGAGCAGGCCGTCCTCTGCGGCGGCGCGTCCGCGCTGGTCCAGGCCGGGTTCGAGACCCTCGTCGAGGCCGGCTACCAGCCCGAGGTCGCCTACTTCGAGTGCCTGCACGAGCTGAAGCTCATCGTCGACCTCATGTACGAGGGCGGCATCGCCAAGCAGCGCTGGAGCGTCTCCGACACCGCCGAGTTCGGCGACTACGTCTCCGGCCCGCGCGTCATCGACGCCCGGGTGAAGGAGAACATGAAGGACGTCCTCACGGACATCCAGAACGGCAACTTCGCCAAGCGCTTCATCGACGACCAGGATGCCGGGGCCCCGGAGTTCAAGGACCTGCGGGCCAAGGGCGAGGCGCACCCGATCGAGGCCACGGGCCGCGAACTGCGCAAGCTGATGAGCTGGGTCGAGACCTCCGACACCGACTACGTCGAGGGTTCCGCCGCTCGCTGAGCGACCCCCGCACCGTGAAGGGCCGGCACCTGCAGAGGTGCCGGCCCTTCTGTTTCCCGCGACACGTCCAAAACCAACATAAACACAGGAATAAATGTTGGGAACCTATTGACATGCGGCCGTCATCCACTTCCTCGGCGGCATCCACGAGATCTACTTCCCGTACGTCCTGATGAAGCCGATCATGATCGTCGCGATGATCCTGGGCTCCATGTCGGGCCTGTTCGTGGCGACGCTCACCGGTGCGGGTCTCGTCGCCCCGGCCTCGCCGGGATCGATCCTCGCGTACTTCGCGGTGACCGGCCCTGGCGGACACATCCCGATGATCCTGACGGTGCTCACCGCGACCGTGGTCTCCTTCGTCGTGGCCTCCGCCCTGCTGAAATTCGGCAAGGGCGCCGACGACACCGCGGCCGTCGAGGCCGCGACGCCGTCCGGCTCGTCCGTCGGCCACGTGGGTGGCCTGACGGCGATCGCGGGCGCCGCCATCCGCAAGGTGGTCGTCGCCTGTGACGCGGGCATGGGCTCGTCCGTGATGGTCGCCGGACAGCTCAAGAAGAAGCTCGCCCCGTACGGCGTCGAGGTCGTGCACACACCCGTCGACGAGATTCCCGCCGACGCCACCGTCGTGCTGACGCAGGAGGGACTCGCGAGTCGGGCCGCCAAGCGGGTGCCAGGAAGCCTGATCGTCCCCTTCGCGACGTACCTGGGGGACCCGGCCTTCGACAGGGTCGAGACCGCGATCCGCGAGGGCCGCGACTTGACCGCTACAGGGCTGGGCGAGCCGTCCGGACAGGTCCAGGACACGCCCGTCCCGGCCGAGGCGACGCCGGCACCGGCCGCCGCCCCGAGGAAGCGCCGCAAGACGTTGCAGGCCGGAGTGCTGCCGCGCGAGAACGTCCGGCTGGGGCTCACCGCGACGAGCAAGGACGACGCGATCCGACAGGCGGGCCAGGTGCTCGTCGACTCGGGCGCAGCGGCTCCCGGCTACATCGACGGCATGCTCGCTCGCGAGCTGCAGACCACCACCTACCTGGGCGAGGGCGTCGCGATCCCGCACGGAACCAACGAGTCCAGGAGGTACATCTCCAAGGCAGCGCTGGGGTTCCTGCAGTTCCCCGGCGGAGTCGACTGGGACGGCGAGACCGTCCACGTCCTGATCCCCATCGCGTCGAACAGTGACGAGCACGTCTCGATCCTGTCGGCTCTGGCCACGACCCTCGCCGACCGGGGCAACGCCGAGCGGCTGCGCGGCGCCACCGACGTCGACGAGGTGCTGGCGCTGCTGACTCCGCAGGAGGAGGAGGTGAGCGCACAGTGAGGGCGCTTCGCTACCACGCGCCCGGTGACGTGCGCATCGAGGACGTGCCGGAGCCGGTGTGTGGGCCGGACGAGGTCAAGATCCGCGTCCGCAACTGTTCGACCTGCGGCACCGACGTCAAGATCCGCGCCAACGGGCACGTCAACATCACCCGCACCACCACCATGGGCCATGAGGTCGCCGGGGAGGTCGTCGAGGTGGGGGCCGCGGCGGTCGGTGGGTTCCGGCCGGGGGACCGGGTGCAGGTGATCGCAGCCGTCCCCTGCGGCGACTGCCACGAGTGCCGTCGCGGCTGGATGGCCGTGTGCCAGAACCAGACGTCCGTCGGGTACCAGTACGACGGAGGGTTCGCGGAGTACATGATCGTGCCGCCGCAGGTTCTCCGCGTCGACGGGCTCAACAGGATCCCCGACGGCGTCGGGTTCCCGGAGGCCTCCGCCGCCGAGCCGCTCGCCTGCGCGATCAATGCGCAGGAGCAGCTCGGCATCGAGGAGGGCGACTTCACCGTGGTGTTCGGTGCGGGCCCCATCGGCTGCATGCACATCAGGGTGGCCCGCGGCCTGCACAAGGTGGGCACCGTGGTGCTGGTCGACATCAACGCCGAGCGCCTCGCACTGTCCGCCGCCGCCGTCGCGCCCGACATCGTCATCGACGCGTCGAAGGTGGACGTCGTGGCGGAGGTGCTGCGGCTCACCGAGGGTCGCGGCGCCGACGTCATCATCACGGCGACGCCCGCGAACGTGGTGCAGGAGCAGGCGGTCGCCATGGCCGCCCGCAACGGCCGCATCTCGTTCTTCGGTGGCCTGCCGAAGACGAACCCGACGATCACGCTCGACAGCAACCTGGTGCACTACCGCCAGCTGCACCTGCACGGGGCCAACGGGTCCGCGCCGGCACATCACCGGGCGGCGCTCGGCTACATCGCCGACGGGAGCATCCCCGTCGGCGACCTGATCACCGAGCGGCTTCCGCTGGAGCGGGCCGCCGAGGCGCTGGACATCGTCGCCGAGGGCCGTGCCATCAAGGTGACCATCGAGCCCTGACCGCACACGCGAGGGGGCCCGGAGCGAATCGCTCCGGGCCCCTCGTCGTTTCCGGTCAGCCGAGCAGGCGGCGGGCCAGTTCCCTGGCGTCGCGGGCGTTGCGTGCGGACGCCACCTGGGCGGCGGCCTCGCGGCACTGCTCGAGGGTCACCTTGCCCAGCTGGACGCCGACCGTCGGGATCGCCGTCACCGCCATCGACAGCGAGCTGATGCCGAGCCCGATCAGGACGCAGGCCAGCAGCGGGTCGGCCGCAGCCTCGCCGCAGACGCCGACCGGCTTGCCTGCCCGGCCGCCGGCGTCGGCGGCGAGCTGGATCAGCCGGAGCACGGCCGGCTGCCAGGGGTCGGTCAGGGTGGCGAGCCTGCTGGACATCCGGTCGGCGGCCATCGCGTACTGGGTCAGGTCGTTGGTGCCGATCGAGAAGAAGTCGACCTCCGCGAGGAACTGGTCGGCCAGCAGCGCGGCCGCGGGGATCTCGACCATGATCCCGGGCTTGAGGTTCCTCGCCCGGCACAGCTCGGCGAACTCGTAGGCCTCATCGACGGTGGCGACCATCGGGGCCATCACCCAGGGATCCGTCGCGCCGGTGTCCTCCGCGGCCTGCGCGATGGCGTCGAGCTGACGCTCGACGATGCCGGCGTTGGTCCAGCCCAGCCGGATGCCGCGGACCCCGAGCGCGGGATTCTCCTCGTGCTCGTGGTTGGCGAACGGGACGGGCTTGTCCGAACCCGCGTCGAGCGTCCGCACGACCACCTTCGAGCCGGGGAATGCGGCGAACACCTCGCCGTAGATGCGTGCCTGGTCGTCCACGGAGGGCTCGGTCCTCGCCGTGAGGAAGCACAGCTCGGTGCGGAACAGCCCCACGCCCTCGGCCTCGCCGGCGCTGGCCCTCCTGGCGGCGGCGCCGTCCTGGACGTTGGCAAGTAACTGGACGGCGACGCCGTCGGAGGTGCGGGCCGGGCCGCGCCAGGCAGCGATCTCCGCGGCCAGGGCCGCGCTCTCGGCCACGAGGCGGCGGGCCTCGACCGGATCGGGGGAGACGGTCAGGATGCCGCTGGTGCCGTCGACGAGCAGCATCTGACCCTCGGCCACGTCGCCGAGGGTCGCCGCCGCGACGACGCAGGGGATCCCGAGCTGCCGGGCGATGATCGCCGTGTGGCTCGTCGGCCCGCCCAGGCGGGTCACGAGGGCGAGGACGAGCGAGGGGTCGAGCCCGGCGGTGTCGGCCGGGGCGAGGTCGTCGGCACACAGGATGACCGGCGAGTCGGGCCTCGGCACCCCCGGCTCGGGCAGGCCCATGAGCTCGGCCAGCACCCGGTTGCGGATGTCGCGCAGGTCGGTGGTGCGCTCGGCCATCAGGCCTCCGAGCTTCTCGAACTGGGTGACGAACTGCTCGATCGCCTCCGTGGTGGCGGTCTCGGCCCTTGCGCCGGCGTTGATGAGTTTGGTGGCGGCCCTGAGCCACCCGCGGTCCCGCGCGAGTGCTGCGGTGGCGCCGAGCACCTCCGTGGCCACGCCGGTCGCCGCGCTCGCCCGGTCGGTGAAGCGACCCGCGACGGTCTCGGCCGCCGCCTTGAAGCGCTCGACCTCGGCGGGTCGGTCCTCCTCGGCGAGGCTGCCGCTCACCGGCGGTGGCACCGGAGCGGGCCTGGTCCAGGCGGTCGGGGCGTACACGAAGCCGGCGACGACGCCGGTGCCGCGAAGGGTGACGGGTTGCATGGGACCTCCACGTGAACGGTTTCCCCCATCGTCGCCAGATATCTTCGGCAAGTCAACAGATATGGCATGGTTTCCTGTGGGATCATGTCCGAAATGATCCTGTTCGGACCGGAGGTGGCGGAATGTACGCAGAGGAGCGCCAGCACGACATCGTCGCGCTCGCCCGGGGCCTTGGCCGGGTATCGGTCTCAGAGCTCGCGGGGCGCTATGAGGTGACCTCGGAGACGATCCGACGCGACCTCGACGCCCTCGCCTCGAAAGGGCTGCTGAGCCGGGTTCATGGCGGTGCCGTGCCGGCCGAGAAGCTGCGGCTCACTGAGGCCTCGCTCCGTGACCGCGAGGTCGAGTCGGGGGAGCAGAAGCTCGCGATCGCCGAGCGGGCCGTGTCGCTGCTGCCGCGTCGCGAGGGGCTGACCCTGCTGCTCGATGCGGGCACCACCACGGCGCATGCGTGCGAGCTGCTCCCTCCGTGGGTGAGCGCGGTGGTCACCAACTCCGTGCCGATCGCCGGTCGGCTGGCCGAGCGGCACGAACTGAATGTGCTGCTGCTGGGCGGGCAGGTCCGGGGTCTCACGCAGGCCACCGTCGGAGCCATGGCGATCGCGACGCTGGCCGACATCCGGGTGGATGTGGCCTTCCTGGGTGCGAACGGATTCTCCGTCGGGCACGGCTTCTCGACGCCCGATCCGGCGGAGGCGGCGGTCAAGCGGGCCATGATCGCTTCCGCGCGGGAGGCGTACGTGCTGGCCGACGCCGCGAAGTTCGGCGCCGACTACCTGGTGAGCTTCGCCGGGGTCGATGAGGTGGACGGACTGGTCACCGATCAGGCCCTCGACCCCGGCGCCGTCGCGGCCCTGCGTGCGGCGGAGATGGACGTCCACCTGGCCTGAACCTGTGTTCGTGTTGGAATATGCCCGAATGTCTTGCGTAAGCGGGGCAATGCCGTATAAACGGACATAGGGCGCGATGGGCAGGGAGGCTCCATGGACACCGAAGTGGTCACCTTCACGGCGAACCCGAGCCTCGATCGGACGATCGAACTGAGCGGCCCGTTGTGCATCGGTGCGGTGCAGCGTGCAGCCGCCGTCACTGAACAGGCCGGCGGCAAGGGCCTCAACGTCGCGCGGGTTCTCATGGGAGCCGGCAGGGCCGCTGTCGCCGTCGCGCCGGAGGTCGATGCGAGCTTCCGACGGCTCGCGGCGCTGGCGCCCGCGGTGCCACTCGTTGCGGATGACCTGCCGACCGGGAGGCGCGTGCGCATCAACACGGCCATCACGGAGCCCGACGGGACCACGACCAAGGTCAACGAGTCCGGCCCGGCTCTGACGACCGCGGCGGCCGCACGGGCCGAGGAGAGCCTCGCCGGCGCAGTGGCGGGCGCGAGGTGGGCCGTGCTCAGCGGATCGCTGCCCCCGGGGCCCCGACGCACTGGTATGCGAACCTGTCCCGGGCGGCCGCGGCCGCGGGCGCCCTCGTCGCCGTCGACACTTCGGGAGCACCGCTCACGGCCGTCGTGTCCGCCGTCCCCGCCGCGCGGATCGACCTGCTGAAGCCGAACGCGGAGGAACTCGCCCACCTTGCCGGAGGAGACGGCGACGCCTTCGAGGCGGCGGCCCTGCGTGGTGAGGTCGACGGCATCGTCGCGGCGGCCAGGAGACTGGTGAGTGGCGGCATCGGCGCCGTGCTCGTCAGCCTCGGCGCCGCCGGCGCCGCGCTGGTCACGCAACGCGGCGCGTGGTTCGCCAGGGCTCCCCGCATCACCGTGCGCAGCACCGTCGGCGCGGGGGACTCCTCGGTCGCGGGCTACGTTCTCGCCCACCTCGCAGGCGGAGACGAATCGGCCTGCCTCGCCTCCGCCATCGGTTATGGTGCTGCTGCGGCGGCGCTGCCGGGCACCACCCTGCCGACGCCGGACGACGTGGCGGCGCGGGCCCCCCAGGTTGTCGCCGTCGCCTGAGGCGGTGCAAGCAAGCAGTTTCGAAGGAGAGACATGGCAAGCAGGAACGTGATCGTTGGATCTTCCGTCGGGCTCCATGCCCGCCCGGCCGCCCTCGTGGCGCAGGCCGCCGCCGAGTACGACGACGACATCACCATCCGCCTGGCGGACATGGACCCGGAGGAGGCGGTCGACGCCGGCTCCAGCCTGATGATCATGTCGCTGGGGCGGAGGCAGGGGCCGAGGTGATCGTCGAGTCGGACAATGCGGAGGCCGTCGACAAGCTCGCGGAACTGATCGCCGTCGATCTCGACGCCTGACCCCGGCCCCGCGGGGCGGCCGCCCCGCGACTCGCCGGAGTGGGAGGATGGGCCAGCCAGGAAACGGGAGGGCCCATGGGAGACAACGTTGGTGAGGTGCTGCTCGAGCCGCACGAGATCGCGGATGCGATAGCACGCCTGAGCGATGTCGCCGCCGCAGTCGAGTTCCGGGGACTGCCGAAGTCGACGGCGATCGAGGTCTTCGAGGAACTCGATCCGTTCGACCAGCAGCGGCTGCTCGCGGGGATGCGCGACGACGGTTTCCGTGAGGTCGTCGAAGCGATGCACCACGACGATCGCGCCCGCATGCTCGGCGAGGCGCCGGCCAAGGTGGTGGCGCGGGCCCTGGCGGGCCTCGGCCAGGAAGAGCGGCGGATCACGGCGGCCCAGCTGGGCTTCCCCGCCGGATCGGTCGGCCGCATGATGACCCCGGCGGCCGTTCCCATCCCGCGGACCGTCACCGTCCGGGAGGCGCTGGAACTCGTGCGCGCCGTCGGCTCGCGGGCCGACAGCATCCACACGCTGCCCCTCGTCGACGACGGACGGGTCGTCGTCGGCGTCGCGACGCTGTCCGCCCTCGTCCTCGCCGAGCCCGAGCAGCCCGTCCAGGACGTGGCAGACGGGGACCTGCACGTCGTCACGGGGACCGACTCCGCGGAGGAGGCGGCCCGACTCATCCAGGAGACCAACGATGTGGACCTCGTCGTCGTCGACAGTGAGGGACGCCTCCTGGGGCTCCTGACCGGTGACGATGCCATGGAGGCCCTCGAGGAGGCAGGCAACGAGGACGCCGCGCGCCTGTCGGGCGCCGAGCCCTGGGAGGGGCACTTCGCCGCGGTCGGCGTGTTCCGGCTCGCCCGCTACCGTGCGCTGTGGCTGAGCCTTCTCCTGGTGGCGGCCGCGGGAACCGTAACTGTCACCCAGGCCTTCGAGGACACGCTCGCGCAGGTCGCCCAGCTGGCCCTGTTCATTCCCATGCTCATCGGTGCAGGGGCAACGCGGGCGCGCAGGCCGCCACGGCGTCGGTCCGAGCCCTCGCGATCGGTGAGGCCCGTTTCTCCGACCTCGGCCGCGTCATTTGGCGTGAACTGCGGGTGGGTCTGCTGCTGGGCCTGATGCTGGCAGCGCTCGGTCTGGTGGTCGGTGGCTTCTTCGTCTCCTGGCCCATCGCCTCGGTGGTCGCCGCCAGCCTGGTGGTGATCTGCACCTGGGCCGCCACGATAGGAGGCGCGATGCCGCTGATCGCGCGCAGGATCGGTATCGACCCGGCCGTCGTGTCGGCACCGTTGGTCACCACGCTCGTCGACGCGACGGGGCTCGTCATCTACTTCAGCCTGGCGAAGGTCATCCTCGGCCTCTGAACGACGGTCGGGTGACACCGCCGGGCCCTAGGCTCCAGGCATGACCACGCACCCGGACCTTCCCGCCGCCGCGCGGCTGATGGAGGCGGCCCGCTCGCTGCGACTGGAGGCGCAGGCGCTGCGCCGACTGTCGCCGCCGCGCAGGGCGGGCAGTCAGACGGCCGAGGCTGATGTCGACGCTGACGGTAGACTGCTCGCGCTCCGACTGCTCGACCCGCGTCTGCTGCCCGCGGCCCAGTGGGGGAGTCATCTCGTCGAACTGTCCCGCGCCGTGCTCGTTGGTGGCGCCGTCGACGGCGTGACGGTGGTGGATCTTCCGGTGGAGGCGGTTCCGCCGGCCTCCCGCGGCCTCGGCCCGGGCCGCTTCTCGTTCCCTTCCGGTATCGACGGGGACGCTCCGCCCGCCGTCGTCCTCGCACAGGTCAATGCGCGGCTGCGGTCGCGTTTCGCCGCCGCGGAGTCGGTCTCGGCCAAGGTGGCCGAGCTTGACGGCGTCGGGCGCGCGGGCGACGACGACGCGGTCATGATCCGTGTCGGCTCGCTTGGGCAGCTCCTCGAGGCGCGGGTGAGCAGCTTCCTCGGTTCCGCGCCGGTCGAGGTGGTCAACGACCTCCTCGCGGCGGCGATCGCGGCCGCCCACGACGACCTGCGGCGCCAGATCGACGCGCTGCTCGACCAGGACGGCAGCTGACATGGCGGATCCCACCAGCTGGAACCCCGGCCAGATCGACGCCATGGGGCGTGCGGTCAGCTCGGAGGCCGGGGTCCTGGCCTCGCTGAGCGGCCGGGTCATCCCGCCGTCGACACACGCCTTCGGCGCACTGCTCGCGCCCCCCGCGACGAACGCGTTTCCCTTCACCACCGACGGGGTCCGCTGCTTCCTCGACCGTTCCGGCGAAGCCGTCGGCCGGATGGGGGCCGGGCTGGCGTACTCCGCCGCCTCCTACGAGAACTCCGAGGAACAGGCCACCGAGTTCGCCAACCGGATCGCCGGCCGCGGCGGGGCGGGCGGGTCGCAGTCGGGGCCGTCCCCGGTCGACATCACACCGCGCGGGCACTGGCGGACCGCCAAGTCGATCCTCGGTGACGGCGCAGGCCGCGGCGGGGACGCGTTCGCCGGCGGAAACGTCGCCTCCGTGCTCATGCCGACGGCCCTCGACTGGCTCAACGTGCCCGTCGCCGTCCAGGAGATGGTCGCCACCGGCCTGGGATTCCTCGCGGCTACCCTGATCAGCTACTTCCCTCCTTTCGACGACGCTCTCGAGAAGCTGACCGGTGACCCGGACGCGATCCGTGCGTTCCGGTCGGCGATGGAGGCGCTCGCCACCAACCTCGGATCCCATGCGGACCGCATCGATGACAGCACCCGCATGGCGCCGGGCTGGGTCGGCGACGCAGCCGACGCCTACGGCGAGTACGCCACCATCCAGGAGGCCTGCATGCGGGCTGCGGAGGCGCTCGTCGACGTCATCGGACCCAGCGTCGAGGGGGTGGCAGCCAACACGGGCCAGGCCCGGAAGATGGTGGTGGCGATCCTCGTCAACGTGATCGAGGAGATCGTGCGCGCCGCGATCCCCAACCTGTTCTGGCTGAAGGTGGCCCTCGGGTTCGCCTTCCTCCCCTCGGATTCATCGTCAGCGGGGCCATCATCGCCACCATCCTCGCCCGGTTCATCGCCTGGGTCGTGGAGTTCCTCGCCACCGAGATGCAGGTCATCGCGCAGCTGATGCGCGATGTCGCCCAGCAGGGCTCCGGCTACCTCGGCCAGATCCGGCAGCTCGGCCAGACCATGGAACGGGCCGGCATCGCGCTCGAGACCGGCATGGACCCGGGCACCGGCTACGGCGTCCACGACGGTTCGATCGCTGACTCGATGCTGGGGACCGCACCCGATCCGCGTGACGGCAGCCTCGTCGATCTGATGGCGGGCGACGTGCCCGACGGCTACTCCGAGGTCACCGATGCGGAGACCCTCGCCCAGCTGGGCCTGACCCCCGACATGCTCGCCGACGAGGGCAACGGCTTCCGTGCGCACGTCTACCGCGACGCCGACGGCAACTACGTCGTCCTGTTCGAGGGCACCGACTTCGAGGACCCGGAGCAGCGGGACCTCCTGCAGGAGAATCTGCCCGGCGGCACCGGCATGGGGCCACAGTCAGAGATGGCGATGCGGATCGCGCAGGCGATCAGCGGCAGCCATCTGCAGGATCAGGTCATCTACGCGGGCCACTCGCTGGGGGGCCGGCTCGCCGCCGTCGCAGCGATGACCAGCGGAAACCCCGCGGTGACGGCGAACGCGGCGGGCGTGAGCCCTGCCCAGATCGAGTACATCGCCCAGGCGAACGGGATGACGACGCAGGAGGTGCGGCAGGCCCTCGACAGCGGTCTCGTCCGTGCCTACCGCACCGACGACGACATCCTGACGGGCTCCAGGAGAGATACCCGATCATTCCGGGCCTGATGCCCGACGCCGTCGGCTCCACGATCGACCTGCCGGGTGACAAGGAACCCGTGGAAGGCCACGGGGCGGACAACGTGCAGGAGCAGTACAACCGCCAGTACGGGACAGGGCGCCAGGAGAGCCTGACGCCCTGACCCTCGGGCTCAGGCCAGGCGGGCGGCGATCCTGTCGCCGATCTCGACGGTGCCGAGCTTCTCAGCGCCGCGGGCTGCGATGTCCTCGCTGACGGCGCCGTCGATCCGGGCAGCCAGCTCGGGCCGGCCGAGGTGGTCGAGCAGCAGCGCCATCGACGAGATGGCCGCGGTCGGATCGGCGATGCCCTTGCCCGCGATGTCCGGTGCCGAGCCGTGCACGGGCTCGAACATCGACGGGAACTCGCCGGTGGGGTTGATGTTGGCCGAGGCGGCCAGGCCGATGCCGCCGGTGACGGCGGCGGCAAGGTCGGTGACGATGTCGCCGAACAGGTTGTCGGTGACGATCACGTCGAACTGGGCCGGGTCGACGACCAGCGCGATCATGGCGGCGTCGATGTGCAGGTAGCGGCGCTCGACCTCCGGGAACTCCTCGCCCACCTCATTGAAGATGCGGTTCCAGAGCGAGCCCGCGTTCACGAGCACGTTGTGCTTGTGCAGCAGGGTGATGTGGCGGCGGCGGGCCTGCGCACGCCGGTAGGCGTCACGGACGACGCGCTCGACACCGTAGGCGGTGTTGACGGAGACCTCGGTGGCCAGCTCGTGCGGGGTGCCGACGCGCACCGCCCCACCGTTGCCGCAGTAGAGGCCCTCGGTGCCCTCGCGCACGACGACGAAGTCGACGTCGCGCCCGGCGACGATCCGCTGGTCGAGCGGGGTGGGGACGCCGGGGTACAGCTTCGAGGGGCGCAGGTTGATGGCGTGGTCGAACGCGAAGCGCAGCTTCAGCAGCAGGCCGCGCTCGAGCAGGCCGCTGGGGATTGCCTTGGAGCCGGGGGCTGCGCCGACGGCGCCGAGCACGATGGCGTCGACGCCCTTGAGCTCCTCGAGGACGGAGTCGGGGAGCACCTCGCCCGTGCGCTGCCAGCGCTCGGCGCCGAGGTCGTAGTGCACGAAGTCGAACACGTCCTGCCCGGCGACGGCGGTCAGCGCCTTGAGGGCCTCCGCGGTCACCTCCGGGCCGATTCCGTCGCCGCCGATGACGGCAATCCTGGCTGAAGTCATGGCGGGAACCCTACGCGAACGCCGTCGGCCACCACCGAACGTCTCAGGTGTCCGTCCATTGGCTGAGACGTTTCCGACCCTCGTGGCGGCGTATTGTGCGGTGAGTTTCGCCCATCGATCTGGAGTGCCAATGCCGACGCTGCCCCTGCAACCCGCAGAGTTCCACGTGTTCGACACCTCGCTGCGCGACGGCGCGCAGCAGGAGGGGCTGCACCTGTCGGTCACGGACAAACTCCGGATCGCCGGCTACCTCGACGAACTGGGCGTCACCTTCATCGAGGGCGGCTGGCCCGGCGCAAACCCCGCCGACACGGAGTTCTTCCAGCTGGCGAAGGGCATCGGCCTCCAGCGCTCGAAGCTGGTCGCGTTCGGCGCCACCCGCAAGGCAGGCGGGAAGGCCTCCGAGGATGCCCTCACGCGCGCCCTCGTGGAGGCGGACACCGAGTACATCGCCATCGTCGCGAAGTCGCACGCGGACCACGTCGAGCGGGCGCTGCGGACCACGCTCGAGGAGAACCTCGCGATGATCAGCGACACGGTGACCTTCCTGCGGTCGCAGGGGCGGCGCGTCTTCGTCGACGCAGAGCACTTCTTCGACGGCTACCGCGCCAACCCCGACTACGCGATCCAGGTGGTCCGGACCGCGCACGAGGCCGGCGCCGAGGTCGTCGTCCTGTGCGACACGAACGGCGGCATGCTGCCCAGCTGGATCGGCGGGATCGTCGCCGCCGCGGCCGCGACGGGCGCCCAGCTCGGCGTGCACGCCCACAACGACACGGCGTGCGCCGTCGCCAACACCCTCGCCGCCGTCGAGGCTGGCGTCATGCACGTGCAGGGCACCTTCAACGGCTACGGCGAGCGCACCGGCAACGCCGACCTGTCCGCGCTGATCCCCAATCTGCAGCTGAAGTACGGCTGGGACATCCTGCCCCCGGGCAGCTGGCCGACCTCACGCGGGTGGCGCACGCGATCGCGCTGGTCGCCCACCAGCCGCTGCTCGGGCGCCAGCCCTACGTCGGTCAGTCCAGCTTCGCCCACAAGGCGGGCCTGCACGCCTCGGCGATCAAGGTCGACGAGAACCTCTACCAGCACATCGATCCTGCGCTGGTCGGCAACGACATGCGGATGCTCATCTCCGACATGGCCGGTCGGGCCAACATCCAGATCAAGGGTGAGCAGCTCGGGTTCGACCTCAACGACCGTGAGCTCGCCGCCCGCGTCACCGAGGTCGTCAAGGGCGTGAGGCGGAGGGGTACTCGTACGAGTCCGCCGACGCGAGCTTCGAGATGCTCCTGCGCGATCAGCTCGGCATCCTCGACCTGCCGTTCCTGGTGGAGTCGTGGCGGGTGTTCACCGAGGAAAGGGTCGGCGACAACATCTCCGAGGCGACCGTCAAGCTCACCGCCAAGGACGCACGGCAGATGGTGGTCGGTGAGGGCAACGGCCCCGTCAACGCCCTCGACGCGGCGCTGCGGGCCGCGCTGATCCCCGCGTTCCCCGCGGTGGCTGAGTTCGAGCTGACCGACTACAAGGTCCGCATCCTCGACGACGGCCACGGCACCGATGCCACGGTCCGGACCCTGATCGACACCTCCTTCGGCGGCGAGACGTGGACGACCGTCGGCGTGGGCACCAACGTCATCGAGGCCTCCTGGGAGGCGCTGTCCGACGCGCTGGCGTACGGGATCATGACGCACCTGGACGACTGAGTACCTGCCCGCGGCGCGCGGGCGACTACGCTGGCGGCCATGCGCATCGCACGTTTCGCCGTGGCCGGACAGGATCCCGCCTACGGCATCATCGAACTGGCCGTCGACGGCCAGGACCACCCGGACACCATCTCGACGCTCACGGGCGACCCCCTCACCGGGGCCGCCGTGAACTTCACGGGGGAGCGGCACGACCTGGACGACGTCCGCCTGCTGGCCCCGGTGATCCCGCGGTCCAAGATCGTCGCCGTCGGTAAGAACTACGCCGACCATGCGGCCGAGATGGGCGGCGACGTCCCGCTGAAGCCGCTGCTGTTCTTCAAGCCGAACACGTCCGTGATCGGCCCCGGGGAGACGATCCTGCGGCCCGAGGGGTGCGAGGACCTGCACTTCGAGGGTGAGCTGGCGATCGTCATCAAGCGCATCTGCAAGCTGGTGCCGGTCGATCGGGTCCCCGAGGTCATCTTCGGCTACACCGCCGCCAACGACGTCACCGCCCGCGACTGGCAGAGCTCCGACGGGCAGTGGGCGCGGGCGAAGGGATCCGACACGTTCCTCCCGCTCGGACCCTGGATCAACACGCATCTGAGCATCGAGGAAGCCGAGCGGCTGCACCTCGAGACGCGCCTGGGTGACGAGGTCCGCCAGTCCGGCTCGACGTCACAGATGGTGCGCGGCATCGCCGAGCTCGTCAGCTACATCTCGGCCTTCACCACCCTGCTTCCCGGCGACATCATCCTCACGGGCACGCCCGCCGGCGTCGGTGCGATGGAACCGGGCGACGTCGTCCACGTCGAGATCGAGGGTCTGGGGACGCTCAGCAACCCCGTGGCTGACGCGTGAGTCAGCCCACGGTCCTCGACGCGTTCGGCCCGGCGCAGGACGCGCCGTCCGGGGTCGGGTACGGGCTGGCGCTGCGCCGGCCAGGGCTCTCGCCCGTGGTCTCCCTGTTCGCGCTCCTGCTGGGGTTCAGCGGCTTCGCGCTCGTGGTGCCCGTCGTCGCGCAGCTCGTGATCCGCGTGGGGCACCTCATCTCGGGCGGCGACTGGGACGAGTATGTGGCGGCGGCGTCGGCCTACGAGCTGCCCATCGGCCCGTTCTCCAGCCACCTGGGCCTGGCGATGCTCATCCCCGTCTCGATCCTGATCGTGCGCTACCTGATCGGGGTCCGGCCCCGCTGGCTCGCCTCCGTTCAGCCCGGGATCCGGTGGCGCTACCTGCTGGTGTGCCTGGTCGTGGCCGTCGTCGTCCTGAACGGCGCCCTGTGGCTGAGCTACCTGGTGACCGGCATGCCCACCTTCGGCGCGGGGCAGGAGGGCTGGATCACCTTCGCGTTCCTGCTCGCCGTCAGCGCGCCCCTGCAGGCCGCGGCGGAGGAGGTCTTCTTCCGTGGCTTCGTGCTGCAGGCCATCGGCGCCGCCAGCGGCAGGCAGTGGATCGGTGTGGTCGGTTCCTCGCTTCTGTTCGCGCTGCTGCACGGCGTGCAGAACCCGGCACTCTTCGCGCACCGGTTCGCGTTCGGGCTCGTCGCGGGCACCCTGGTGGTCGTCACGGGTGGGCTCGAGGCCGGGATCGCAGCGCACATCGTCAACAATCTGGGGGCCTACGGGTACGCCATGTTCACCATGTCCATCTCCCAGCTGAAGGCCGTCACGGAGATCAGCTGGGGCGAGGCGGCCTGGAACATCGCGGGCTACGCGCTGTTCGGAATCGTCGCCTGGATCGTCGGATCCAGACTGTTCCGCCTGCCCACGACAACGCCCTGAGCCCGTTTTGCGGCCCCCGGGGGACATGGTGTACTGTTCTTCTTCGTGCCCGGGAAACCGGTAGCACAGGGGTATGGGGTAATTGGCAGCCCGACGGTTTCTGGTTCCGTTAGTTCAGGTTCGAGTCCTGGTACCCCTGCGGAGAGTGATACGCTCTCCACTCGCTAGGGCCCCGTTGTGTAGCGGCCTAGCACGCCGCCCTCTCAAGGCGGTAGCGCGGGTTCGAATCCCGTCGGGGCTACGAAAGAGACCCGGTCAGACATGACCGGGTCTCCTTGCGTTTCCCCTCGGGGAGGCGCCGGCGGGGTGCGTGCCCGCCGACGCCGGCTCAGACGGTCACGGCGCAGGCTGCGGTGCTGGTGATGTGGGCCCTGGCGTGCACGACCGCCTCGTACAGGTGGTCGAAGAGGTGGCCGTCGTGGCGCAGCGAGGCGATGACGCCCACCCTCGTGGCGATGCGCAGGTGCTCGGGGCGGATCCCCTTGATCAGCACCGTGATCCCGCGCCGCTCCAGCGAGGTGACAAGGTCCGTGAGGACCTGCGCGCCGGTGGCGTCGAGGAACTGCACCTGGGACATGCGCAGGATGACGACCTGCACGTCCGCGATGTCGGAGACGCCCGCCACCACGCGCTCCGCGGCGCCGAAGAAGAGTGCGCCGTCGAGCCGGAACAGCGCGATCCGCTCGTCTCCTGCCAGCCCCGGGCCGGGGATCCGCTGCCGTTGCACGCCGCTCATCCTGGCGAGGGCGCGCAGGGCGAAGAAGGCGGCCGCGAGGATGCCGATGCCGACGGCGTAGATGAGGTCGACGCTGATCGTCACGAGCGCCGTCACGCAGAAGATCGCCGCCGTCGACCGCGACGACGTCAGGAGCACGGGAAGGCTGCGGTGCGGCACCATCTTGACCGCCGTCACCATCAGAACGCCGGACAGGGCCGCGAGCGGGATCGTCGCGACCAGGCCGCTGGCCGCATACACGACGACCACGAGCATCAGGGCGTGCACGAGCGCGGCGACCCGGGTGCGGGCCCCGGCCCTGATCCCCACAGCGGTGCGGGCGATGGCTCCGGTCGCGGGCATGCCTCCGAAGAAGCCGGCGGCGATCGAGGCGAGGCCCTGACCGACTAGTTCGCGGTCCGCGTGGTAGGGCCCGGTGTCGGACATCGACTCAGCCACCCGGGCCGACAGCAGCGACTCGATGGCAGCCAATGCCGCGACCGTGAACGCCGGGCCGAGCAGAGCCAACCATGTGGCCGGCGCGGCCCACGGGAGGGTGGGGGAGGGCAGTGCATCGGGCAGCGTGCCGATCGTCGCGACGTCCAGCCCGCCCAGCGTGACGACGGCGGTCGCGACGACGATCCCGACGATGGAGCCAGGGATCGCCGGCGCGAAGCGCTGCATCGCCACCATGATGGCGGCGACCAGTGCGGCGAGGAACAGCGGCACCCAGGCACTGCTCCAGTCCGCGCCGGCGATGGACTCGCCAGCGGCGATGAGCGCATTGGTGCTGTGACCGGCGGAGCCGAGTGCCCCCGGTACCTGCTGCAGGAAGATGATGACGGCGATGCCGAGGGTGAAGCCCTCGATCACGGGCCAGGGGATGTAGGTGACGGCCCTTCCCAGGCGCAGCAGGCCCGCCAGCAGCACCATGGCGCCAGCCAGCAGACACACGACGCCCAGAGCGGCGGTTCCGTGGACGGCGATGACGGGGCCCAACACCACGACCATGGCGCCCGTGGGTCCGGACACCTGGACGTTCGAGCCGCCGAAGATCGCGGCCACCACCCCGGCGACGATCGCCGTCACGAGGCCTGCCTCGGCTCCGGCGCCCGAGCTGACTCCGAAGGCCAGCGCCAGCGGGAGGGCGACGATGCCGACGGTCACACCCGCGAGGACATCACCTCGCCAACTCTGCTTCAGGCCGCGGTAGTCGCTGCGAGAGGGGAGCAGGTCGGTGAAGCGCGCCAGGCTGCTCACGACGCCGCGCCGTCGCCGGGGAGGGCCGGCAGGTCGACGGTGGAACTCAGCTGTTCCTGGGTCGACCGCAGCACCTCGCCGAGGAGACGTCGGGAGACGCGGAGCAGTTCGGCTATCTCGGGATGGGTGAGCCGGTAGTAGACGAGGCTGCCGCGTCGGGTAGAGGAGACGAGGTGATGGCGTCGCAGCACCGCCAGATGCTGTGAGAGGTGCGAAGCCTCCAGGCCCGTGTCGGCGAGCAGGTCGGCGACCGGTACCTCCTCAGCGGCGGAGAGGACCTCCAGGATTCTGACCCGCAGAGGGTGTGAGAGCCCCTTGAACAGGTTCGCCTTGACCTCGTAGAGCGGGCGTTGTGCCTCCGAGTACCTGTCCACGTTCCTCCTGGTTTGAGGAATTCATCATACCGCCAAGTCGCGCGGGGTCAGAATCTGGGGAGAGGTGAGGGAGCGCGGGTCGGGTCAGCGCGCAGTGAAGGTGGGGAGGATACCGTCGAAGCCGATGCTCACACCGAGGCCGTGGGCGACGATCGTGCCGACGCCCGCGACGATGCCGAGGATGACCACGGCGAAGCAGAACCCGGCGATCACCTTGGCCACCGGGTGCGGCTTGTGGTCGTTGGCGGCCTCGTCCTCGTCGTGGGTGCCGAAGGACAGCGCCCGGATGCCGAGCGCGAAGACCGCGGGCAGGCCGGCGCCGAGGATGAGCCCGAAGATCAGGACCTGGAGTGCCCCTTCGAGGGCGAGCGAGATGATGTTCATCGCCTGCTACCTGCCTTCTTGGACTCGGTCGGGGTGGGCAGTGTTCGCTGGGTGACGTCCTCGACCCACTCGTCGTTGACGTTGCGGGAGTCGACGCGGGTACGCCGCGAGTGTGCGTACATCCAGCCGGAGAGGGCCAACAGGATGGCGAATACGACCAAGGGGCCGGCCAGCCCTCCGATGAGGCTGCCGAGCCAGAACATCAGTGCGCCTGCGAGGCCGGCGGCGGGGAGAGTGATTCCCCATGCCAGAAGCATCCGGCCGGCGACGCCCCAGTTGACCTTCGCGCCAGGCTTGCCGACGCCCGAGCCGAGGATCGAGCCGGTGGCGACGTGGGTGGTTGACAGGGCGAAGCCCATCTGGCTCGAGGTCAGGATGACGGCCGCGGACGAAGCCTCTGCCGCCATGCCCTGCGGGGAGGTGATCTCGACCAGTCCCTTGCCGAGGGTGCGGATGATGCGCCAGCCGCCGATGTAGGTGCCCAGCGCGATCGCCAGGGCGCACGCGAGCTTGACCCAGAACGGGACGCCGTGAAGATCGGTCCAGTGACCGGTGGCGATGAGCGCCAGGGTGATCACACCCATCGTCTTCTGGGCATCGTTGGTTCCGTGGGCCAGCGAGACGAGCGAAGCGGAGCCGATCTGGCCCCAGCGGAAGCCTGATTCGCGGTACTTGTCGGCGACTCTGCTGGTGATCCGGAAGACCAGCCACGTGCCCACGGCAGCCACCAGGATCGCGATCGTCGGTGACAGGAGCGCCGGAAGGATGACCTTGCCGACGACGCCGTCGAGCTTCGTTCCGTCACCCACCCACTTGACGCCGCCGGCCCCGAGGCCTGCCATCGTCGCGCCGACGAGTCCGCCGAACAGGGCGTGCGAGGAACTCGACGGGAGCCCGAAGAGCCAGGTGAGCAGATTCCACAGGATGGCTCCCACGAGGCCCGCGAGGATGATCATGAGGAGCAGTTCCCCGCCGTCGGCGATCAGCTCTGGGCGTGGGGCGCCGGTGGAATCCTGGATGTTGACCACGGCGTTGGTCACGGTGAGGGCGACCTCGACCGACAGGAAAGCGCCCACGAGGTTCAACACTGCCGAGAGCGTGACAGCCGCTTTCGGCGAGAGTGCACCGGTGGCGATGGTGGTAGCCATGGCGTTGCCGGTGTCGTGGAAGCCGTTGGTGAAATCGAAGGCCAGGGCCACGATGATCACGATGGACAGAACGAGAAGTTCGGGGGGCACGCTCCTAGTGTGCTATCTCTGAGCCGAAACGTCATCCCCGGGTCTGTGGTAGTGCAGCTGACATGGGCGTCCTTCGAGACGCTCGCGCAGGCGCTCGCTCCTCAGGAACCATCCTTCGAGACGCGGGTTCCCTGAGCTTGTCGTCCTTCGAGACGCTCGCGCAGGCGCTCGCTCCTCAGGAACCATCCATTCGAGACGCTCGCGCAGGCGCTCGCTCCTCAGGAACCATCCATTCGAGACGCTCGCGCAGGCGCTCGCTCCTCAGGAACCATCCTTCGAGGCGCTCGCTCCTCAGGATTCTCGTTCCCTGAGCCGGCCGCTTGCGGCCGTGTCGAAGGGCCGGTCCTCGGAGGTCGCTCGTCGGGAGTTCGTTCCCTGAGGAGGTTGCGAGGTACGAGCAACCGTCTCGAAGGGGCGTCCCGCTGGTCGCAGTCCTACTCGTCCGGGGAGGCCCAGGCGGGGGACATGGGGAGGTCGTCGATCGGGAAGTGGCCCGGTGGGTGGTCCTGACTGGTTGTGGGCAGAGTTCTCCCGTGGAGCCGGTACCGGTGGTGCTGACGAGGCCGTCGGCTCGGATCCACGAACTTCGGCGGGGTGAACCGCGGGAACCCGTTGTTGTCGAAGTGGATCTGCCACTGCATCTCTGCCGGTTTCAGCGGGTCGGGTTCTGCGAGGCGGTGGTGGTAGCAACACAGGAGGACTCCGAGGGCGAGGCTGGTGATGCCTCCTGCTTTCCAGGGCTGGGTGTGGTGCCTGTCGCAGGCCGAGGGCGGTGCGTCGCAGCCGGGGAAGGCGCAGCCGCGGTCCCGGATGGCGAGTGCGGTGCTGATCGACTTGGTGAAGTACCGGCGCGACCGGCCGACATCGAGCGGCCGACTGCCGCCCCGAGGACCATGGGAATCAGGTCGGCGTCGCAGGCGAGGCGCCGCGCCTCTCTTGCGGAGAGCCGAGATCCATCGTCGAGGTAGCTGGCTGTGCCGAGGCCGGTGAGCAGGGTGTCGTAGTCGAGGGTGACGATCACGTGGGGTCGGTCTCCGCCGTGTGCGGGGAGTTGGCCGCTGTTCGCGGCGACGGTGCAGAGCCTGGCCAGGGCGTCGGCTCTCTTCGCTGCCGCGCTTGGGCGCTCCCCGGTGTGGGCGTATGACTCGGCCGAGGGGCGTGGTCGGGGTCGATGACTTCGGTCATTCGGGTGGCCAGGGCGAGGAGTTCGCTGGGGTCGAATTGGGTGGCGTAGCCGATGAGTTCGGTTTGGCAGTGGACGGATTGGGTCTCGGTGAGTTGGAGGGGGTTGAGTCCGGTCATGATCGCGCGGGCCTGCTGCTCGGACAACTGTCCGTCACGCAGCGCCTCCAACAGGAGTGGGTAGCGGGATTCGAGTTCTCTGGCGAGGCGGATGTCGCCGCGGACCTGTCTGATCGTGGCCCGGTTGCTGTTGTGGAGGCGGTGGTCGAGTTCGTCTCCGGCGGCGCTGGTGAGCGTGGCCTGATGGATGAGAGCGAGGCGGGTGCCGTTCAGTTTCCCGGTGACGGATTCGATCCGGTCGATCAGGGTGAGGGTGTCGTTGCGGCTCTCTGAACGCAGCGCGGCCAGGGAAACTTCGAGGTGCTCGATGAGCTCCTCGATCCTGGCTGCTGCGGTGCCGTCCATACCGTCTATTCAACAGAGGGGGTCTGACACTTTTTCTGGGGAATGGTCGGGAAACTCTTGCTGGGGTGTCTCGAACATCCGTTCGCTACAAGCGAACAGGCTCTAGGTATCGGTGCTTGTCAGCGCAGAATCCATCGACCAGGTCCGCCGCAGCGCGGACGGCCGGGCCTATCCCTGGGGGAGTCTCGGCAGCCGGAAGTCGACGTTGGTCGGACGACAGTCCTCGCCCGTGAGCCGCTCATGCAGTGCGTAGACGGCGAGCGCGGCGCTGCCGAGTTCGGCCCACGGCTGGGTTCCCGCCGGTGAGGCCGCCGAGGCCCGCAGCCTGCCGTCGGCGCCCGCGATCGGCGTCCGTGCCAGCCAGGCCGCTGCGTCGTGCGCCCGCCCCACCGGCCCGGCGGGCACGCAGTCGATGTCCACGGGCCCGGGCGGCTCGTCGGCCAGCTGCACCCCGCGTTCGGCCAGCCGCGTCGTCAACAGCCCCACCAGCGACGTGCCGGGGCGTGCTGTGCCGTCCGCGGCGACCAGCCGCCACCGCCCGAACGTGCGCTCGACGGCCAGCGGAAGCGCCTCGACGCCCGGTGCCCCCGGGGTGCCGGCGGCGTCCACGACGAGGCGTCCGAGTGCGGGATGCACGCGGTCGGCCAGGTCGCCGGCGGACACGTCCAGCAGGAGCGCGGCCCGCTGCCCGGGCGTCGTGACGGGGGTCGTCCCCTCGAGCGCGTGTCGTCGGAAGACGATCCAGGCGTCGTCCAGGGAATCGATCAGGTCGCGCCAGCGGGCGGCCTCCGCCTCGCCGAGACGCTCGCCGATGGCGCGGAACTGGGCACCGCGCTCGGCGGGCAGCCGCAGCAGGTCCCCCTCTCCAAGGTCGACGGCGACAGGATCGGCCTCGACGAGGGTGAGGTGGGCGCGGTTCAGCTCGGTCGTCAGGTGCCCGCCGGACTTCTTGAACAGATCCCGCCAGGCCGCGGGGAGCGTGATGGTTCCGAGTGGATCGGGATTGGTCGGAACGCCGGGTGCGTAGGCATCGCCCAGCGGCGTTCCCCCCGTCGCGAGGGTCACCTCATGGCCGAGTCGCGCCAGGCGGGCGGCGGCCGCGAGTCCGGCCAGACCCGCCCCACGGATGATCACCATGGCGCACAGGATAGTGGTCGCCCGGGGGTTGACGTTTCGTCGGAGGGAGCGCCTATAGTGGTATCCATCCGAACGCCTGTTCGATTAGTTCGGGGAAGCTCTGGTTGAACAGGCACGGATGATGGGCCGCCCCGGCCCGGCGTGGATTCGACCCCCACGCCGGGGCGGGGCTCCCGGGTCGAACCTAACCGAAATGTTGTGCGATCCCCGGGAGGCGGCCATGCGTACCTACGACGAACCCATCCACGTGCTGTTCACGGACCAGCCGCGGCAGTTCATCTGGCGCGACCGGCTGCTGCTGGTCAAGGAGGTCCAGGGCCGCTGGAACCGGGCCGCCCCGTGGTGGACGGGGCCCCGCGTCCGCGCTGCCCGCGGCGAGGAGATCGCCGCCGCCGAGGGTGACCTGCTGGGAGAGCGGGAGATCTGGCGGGTCGAGGCCGGCAACGGACGCCAGCGCGGCGTCTACGAACTGGCCCGCACCGTCGACTCCGAGGACTGGGTGCTGCAGGCGGTGCTCGACTGATGATCGACCTCAGCCACGCCCGACGGCTCGTCGTCGAGGCGGACATCGCCGACCTCCCCATCGAACGCTTCTCCGGCGCGTACCGGTGCGCAGAACAGGTGGCGCTCGCCGTGGTGACGGCCTCCCCCCGCCGCGGCCGCGGTCGTGCCGACGTGTGGACCCTGCTCGTCGCCGCTGCCCCGGAGCTGGGCGAATGGGGCGGCTACTTCGCCGCCATCGCCCCGCGGGCCCTCGCGGCGGAGGCCGGGGTGCGCGGCGTCGTCGGGGAGCGTGAGGCCGCCGACCTGGTGCGCGACGCGCAACAGTTCCTGCTGGAGTCCGCCCGCTGGCTGCGCCTGCGGGAGCGGGACGTGGCGGGGGAGGCCGGCTGATGACGCCCTTCACGCATCTGCGGGTCGCGTCCGGCTACTCCTTCCAGTACGGGGCCTCGCATCCGGCCGCGCTGGTGGCGGAGGCGGCCCGGCACGACATGGAGGCGCTGGCGATCACCGACCGCGGCGGCCTCTACGGCGCCGTCCGGTTCGCCAAGGCCTGCCTGCAGGCGGGGATCGCCCCGATCGTCGGCGCCGACCTGGCGGTCTCCCCGGACGGCTGGCGTCCCCAGAGCCGGCCCACCGCGGCCCGCGGCGGGCAGCTCCGCGACGACCGGCTGCCACGGATCGTCACACTCGCCACCTCGCGGGCGGGCTGGGGCGCGCTCTGCGGGCTGATCACCGCCGCCCAGCTGACGGGGGAGCGGTCCGAGCCGGTCCTGGTCCGCGAACTGGTCGGGCGCCACTGCGCCGGCCGGGACACGGTCGTGCTGCTCGGCGCCGACTCCGAGGTGGGCGAGGCGCTGGCTGCTGGCCGCCCCGACCTGGCCGCGGAGCGGCTCGCCACCTGGCGCGACGAACTGGGCGAGGGCGTGGTGCTGGCAGCCACCAACCACCACACGGGTGGCCGCGGGGTCGCCTCCGCGCACCAGGCCGCGGGCCTGATCCGGCTGGGCGACGAGACGGGGGTGCCGGTCGTCCTCACCAACGCGGTGCGGATGGCGCGCCGCGAGCAGGCCGCCACCGTCGACGTGCTCGATGCGGCCCGCCGACTGGTCCCGCTCGACCTGCGCAACATCGACCGTCGCAACGCGGAGGGGCACCTCAAGGACGGCGAGGCCATGCGGCGCGCAGCCGAGGAGGCCTGCCTGCTCACCGGCCGCCGCGACGCCGACGATCTGCTCGCCACGACCGCGGACCTGGCCGGGCGCTGCCGCCTCGACCCGATCGGCGACATCGGGCTGGGCGAGATCCGGCTGCCCGAGTTCGAGGTGCTGGGCACGACGATGGCCGAGGCGCCCGGCGTGCTGCGGCAGCGCTGCGAGGCCGGCCTGATCGAACGCTACGGGGTCCCCGGCAGCGACGTGCTCGACCGCCTCGACGACGAACTCGACGTGATCGGTCGGCTCGGATTCGAGTCCTATTTCCTGACGGTGGCCGACGTCGTCGGCCTGGTCCGCGACCTCGGCATCCGCTGCGCGGCCCGCGGCTCCGGTGCGGGCAGCCTCGTCAACTACGCGCTCGGCGTCTCCGGTGTGGATCCCATCCGCTACGGGCTGATCATGGAGCGGTTCCTGTCGCCGCTGCGGCAGGCGCTGCCCGACATCGACCTCGACGTCGAGTCGGCCCGCCGCACCGAGGTCTACGACAAGATCCTCGCCACCTTCGGCGGACGGCGGGTCGCGTGCGTCGCGATGGTGGAGACCTACCGCGTCCGGCACGCCGTCCGCGACGTGGGGGCCGCTCTCAGCCTGCCGCCCGTCGAGGTCGACGCCATGGCGAAGGCGTTCCCGCACATCCGGGCCCGCGACGCAAGGGCCGCGCTGCGGGACCTGCCGGAGCTCCGCGCGGCCGGCCTCGGCGAGGAACGCCTCGACGTGCTGTTCAACCTGGTCGAATCCCTCGACGGGCTGCCGCGACACATCGCGCTGCACCCCTGCGGCGTGATCCTCAGCGACCTGTCGCTCCAGGAGAGGACCCCGTTGGAGGCCAGCTTCGGCGGCTATCCGATGAGCCAGTTCGACAAGGACGACGTCGAGGATCTCGGGCTGCTCAAGCTCGACGTGCTGGGCATCCGGATGCAGTCGGCCATGGCCCACGCCCTCGACGAGATCGCCCGCACCGTGCCGGAGGAGCCTGCGCCGGACATCGACGCGCTCGCCCCGTTCGACGACGCGGGCGTCTACGACATGATCGCCCACCGCGCCACGCTCGGCTGTTTCCAGATCGAGTCGCCGGGGCAACGGGAACTGGTCGGCAAGTTCGGCCCGGAGAACTTCGAGGACATCATCGTCGACATCTCCCTCTTCCGGCCAGGGCCGGTGAAGTCCGACATGGTCACCCCGTTCCTGGAGGCGCGGCAGGGATGGACCGAACCCGAGTATCTGCACGACAGCCTGATCCCCGCACTCGAACAGACCCGCGGCGTCGTCGTCTTCCACGAGCAGATCATCATGATCATCTCCGCCGTCACCGGCTGCAGCCTGGCACAGGGCGACGAGGTGCGCCGCGCGCTGGGCGACCGGGAGAGACAGGAGCGGGTGCGGCGATGGTTCCACGAGCGTGCCGAGGCCGCCGGCTACGACGAGACGACGACGCAGCGGATCTGGTTCATCCTCGAGTCGTTCGCGTCGTTCGGGTTCTGCAAGGCGCACGCGGCCGCGTTCGCGCTGCCCACCTACCAGTCGGCCTGGCTGAAGCGGTACCACCCGGCCCACTTCCTGGCCGGCGTCCTCACCCACGATCCCGGCATGTATCCGAAGCGGCTGCTGCTGGAGGAGGCGCGGCGGATGAACATCGCCGTGCTCGGCCTCGACGTCAACGCCAGTACCGGCACGTACCGTGCCGAGCGGCTGACCGATGGCGACGAGGGTCTCACGCTGCCCGAACACCTCGCCATGGGCGGTGGCGCGCCCGTCCTCGACGGCCTGCCCCAGGTCGAGGGCTGGGGGATCCGGCTGTCCCTGGCCGACGTCAAGGGCATCGCCGCGGCCGAGATCGAGCGCATCGTCGCCGGGCAGCCGTACGACTCCCTCAGCGACTTCTGGGGCCGCGGCCGGGTCGCCGAACCCGTCGTCGAACGGCTGATCCTGGCCGGCGCGTTCGACCGGCTCTACCGGATCGGGCGTCACGCCCCGGTCCGCCGGCGCGGGCAGGTGACCCGCCGCGACCTGCTGCTCGCCCTGGCCGACCTGCACCGCGCCCGCCGGGCCGACGAGCGGGTCGCAGCGCGGGCCAAGGGGCGCCGTCCCCAGGTCCTGAGCGACGACCCGGCCGAGCTGGCCCGCGCGCAGCGCCGCACCGGGGTGGTCGCCGCCCAGGCCGTGCAGGCGGCCCTCGACTTCGGCGCCGAGGCCGACGAGCCGACCGGCGACGTCGTCGCCACCGGGCTGCCGGAGATGGACGAGGACGAGCGGCTCAAGGCAGAACTGGAGATCCTCGGCCTGGACGCCAGCAGCCACATCATGGGCCGCTACCTGCCGCTGCTGCGGGCCATCGGCGCCGCCAGTTCGCGGACGCTGCTGCAGCACCGCAACGGCTCGGAGGTGCTGGTGGCCGGGGTGAAGGTCGCGACGCAGACCCCGCCGGTGCGCTCCGGCCGGCGCGTCATCTTCCTCACCCTCGACGACTCGACCGGCCCCGTCGACACCACCTTCTTCGAGGACGTCCAGGGTCCCTACGCCTCGACGGTGTTCGACTCCTGGATGCTGCTCGTCCGAGGCAGGATCCGACGCACAGGGCCGCGAGGCCTGTCGATCCGGGCCACCGGAGCCTGGGACCTCGGGGCCCTCGACGAGGCCTGGCGGTCGGCGCTGACGGCGGGCGCCACCGAGGCCGAGGCGTTGGCGGCGGTCACCGCGATCCTCGACGAGGTCCCCGTCGGCTACTCGCTGGTCGGCGAATGGGTCCCGAGGGGCACCCCCGCGCACGATCCCGCGGCGGAGCAGGCCGACGACGCCGCCACCGAGCCGCCGCCGGAGGGCTTCGAGCCGCCGCCGGACCCGAAGAGCCGCGCCGGCGGGATGGGCAGACGGCGGGTGCTGGTGCACGCCAGCGGCTTCAAGCAGTCGCCGTACTCCGACATCAAGCCGGCCGGCACGGGAGCGGCGGAGGCCCCACGCAAGCTGTGGCATTCCAGCCCGGGAAGTTCAGGGAGGTGACCGATGCGGGTGATCGCCCACGTGGACATGGACGCCTTCTACGCGTCGGTGGAGATGGCACGCAACCCGGAGCTGCGGCAGGTGCCGATGTTCGTCGGCGGCTCCACCCGCGGTGTGGTGCTGTCCGCCAACTATCCGGCCCGCAGGTACGGGATCACGGCTGGCATGCCGTCGAGCCGGGCCAGGCGGATGTGCCCGCAGGTCGCGGTGGTCCACCCCGACTTCGACCACTACTCGGCCGTCTCGGCCGGCATCCGGGAGATCTTCGAGGCGCTGACCGACCGGGTGGAGATGGCCTCCATCGACGAGGCGTTCATCGACCTGACCAGCGCGCTGCGCCGCCTCGGCGGAGACCCGGTGGAGATCGGGGAGCGGCTGCGGGTGCAGGTGACAGACGAGCAGGGTGTGGCCTGCTCCGTCGGCATCGGGCCGAGCAAGTTCATCGCGAAGCTGGCCTCGAAGCAGGCCAAGCCAGACGGGCTGGTGCGGGTGGTCGACGCCGAGGTGATCGACTTCCTGCACCCGCTGCCCGTCGAGGCGATCTGGGGTGTCGGGGAGGTCACCGCAGAGCGGCTGCACCGGCTCGGGCTCACCACGGTCCGTGACCTGGCCGCCACCCCCCGCGCCACGCTGCAGCGGGCCATGGGCGACAACCAGGGGGCGCTGCTGTTCGACCTGGCGTGGGGGCGTGACGACCGCTCGGTGCTGGCCCGCGAACCCGCGGAACACAGCGTCGGCTCACAGGAGACGTTCGGCCAGGACACGGACGACGAGGCGGTGGTGCGCACCGAGATCCTGCGCATGGCAGACCGGACCGCGGCCAGGATGCGGGCACAGGGGATGGTCACCCGGACGGTGACGCTGTCGGTGCGGTTCGCCGATTTCACCACCATCACCAGGACGGGGACCCTGCCCGCCTGGACGGATCGCACCAACGATCTGTACGCGGAGGCGGTGCGGCTGTTCACCAGGCTGAACCTGCAGCGGGCGCGGGTGCGCCGGGTCGGCGTCCGGGCCGAGAAGCTGGTCCTGAAGTCCGGCACCTACCGGCAGCCGGCACTGGACGAGCCCGCGCGCGGCTGGGAGGAGGCGGAGAGCGCCATCGACCGGGCGGTGCTGCGTTTCGGCCCGAAGGCGGTGCAGCGCGCCAGGCTGGCGCGTCGCTGACGGCGGACGGGGCTACTTGTCGCCGTGTTCGCGGCGCCAGCGCTCGTCGAGCCGGCTCATGAAGTCGGAACCCGAACCCGACGACGGTGTCGGCTTCGGACCGGCCGGCTTGCTGGGCTGCGGGGAGCCGTCTGCACGTGCCCACGAGGAGATGCCGAGCAGTGCGGCGCCGAGCATCACCAGGAAGCCCACGATGCTGACAGCAGGATGGATCTGGACCCCGATCAGCAGGGTGACCACTCCGACCATGAAGCCGAGGCCGGCGAGTGCGGCCTTCCTGCGGTGCACCCGCGTGGCCGCCGAACCGCTCAGGGTGTCGGCGAGCTTCGGGTCCTCGGCCATCAGGGAGGCCTCAAGCTGCTCCAGCAGCTTGCGTTCCTGTTCAGAAAGCGCCATCGGATCTCCCTTTGCTCACCGTTCGTATGTGCATTCTATGTCGCACGTCAACGCGGCCCAAGGTTACCTGCGACCCGGCCACAGGGAACGCGGCAGGAACCGCGCCCGGAGCCGCTGGGCGGGTGTCGCTGCCCGGTCGATGGCGTGCCGCAATGCTGTCACCTGCGCCGTCACCTGGGTGCCGGCGTCGCCGTCCCGGGCGAATCGGCTCCGCTCCAACGTCGACCCGAGGGCCGCGAACGCGGCGGCTCCCTGGGGTGGCAGCTGGGTCACCGCGGCGGCCGCTGCCCGGCCGGGGGAGACGGACGGCCAGGCCAGGGCATAGTCGGCGAACAGGGCTCCGGCCTCCGTCCAGGCGCCGTCGATGGCCGCCTCGGCGGACTGCCCGGGGCGGAGCCGCCGCAACCGCACGGCCACCCTGACGACCGCGGGGACGCAGCCGAGGACCGCGATCCCGAGCAGGACAGCCAGGATGGTCAGCGCGATGCGGGCCGAGCCCCCGCCCTGGCCGCCCGTCCCGGGCGTCGGCGTCGGGGACGCAGTCGTCGGGGGAGCCGTGGTCGTCTCCGACCCGGTGGGCGATGCGCTGGGTCCGCCGGTGGTGGTGGGCGTGGCGGTCGGGTCGGGCATGCCGGCGCCGTCGACAGCGGGGGTCGGCTCGAACGGGATCCAGCCGAGCGAATCGAAATACAGCTCGGGCCAGGCATGGGCGTCGTGCGAGCTGACCTCGAACGAGCCGTCCTCCAGTTGGGTGCCTCCGGTGAAACCGATCGCCATCCGCGCCCCGATGCCCTCCATCCGGGCCATGGCCACCATGGCAGCCGCGAAGTGGATGCAGTAACCGGAACGGTCCTCCAGCAGGAACGCATCGAGCACCGAGTTGGCGGCGACGGTCGGGGCGGTGAGCGTGTAGGTGAACTCGTCTGAGCGGAGGAAGTCCTGGATGGCCAGGGCCTTCCCTCCGGCAGTGGTGGCTCCGGCCACCACCTCGTTGGTCAGGGCGGTGACCTCCGGCGACAGGGACGGAACCGTCAGATAGACGGGATCGTCGACGGCGCCGGCTGCGGCCGTGGCGATCTCGTCGCGGTCCGCCGTCGGGACCACGGAGGTCACCGAGTAGTCCAGGTTGATGGTCTGTGCGGTCCGGTCGGCGCCGGAGGCGACGAGGGTCAGGGTCGCGGGATCGAACAACCATTCACCCGCCGCGTCGATGCGGCGCGGAGTGAAGGCGGCGGGCAGGTACTCGGAGCGGATGGGACCCATCGTGACGTCGAGGGTCACCTCCCGTCCCGGCTGCGAGGAGGCCCGGTCGAGGCCGAACCGGTTCAGCTGCATGGGCACCAGGCGCAGGCCGTCGTCCGAGAAGTCGGACAGCGCGACGGTGCGCAGATAGTGGGGTTCGCCGTCGTCGGACACGTAGGTCAACACGCGCGTGTCCTTGGGGCGCCGCAGGTCTTCCTCCAGATGCACCGTCGGGTCGGTCAACTGGATGGGACCATCCGGGCCGCCCTGGGTCCACGGGTGCTTCTCGCCGAGGGGGATGACGAGCGCCAGCACCAGGGACAGTGCCACGGCGCCGGCCCCCAGCGCAGTGACCGTGGCGAGGCGGGAGCCCTCGAAGGCGGCCCGCCGGGACACCGCGCCCGTCGCCGCGGGGTGCCCGCCGAACTGAACAGGACCAGGAGGTAGCCGGCGACGACGGGAAGGAGCAGAGCCACGCCGAGGTCGTCGACCTGCGTGATCGCGGCGATGCCGTAGGGCAGAGCGAGGGGGACGACCGACCAGCCGGGCTGCTCGAGGGTGTCGACCAGCAGGCTGACGACGATGAGCAGCACGCCGGCCAGGAGCAGGACCAGCCAGCCGAGCCCAGGCGTGAGGGCCATCGGTGGGACGCCTGCGCGGATGGCGGCCACGCCGTCGGCCGTCAGCCGCCGCAGCGCGGTGAGCCAGCCGCCTCCCGGGTCGGCGACGGCGAGTCCGCGCCACACCAGGACGGCGCCGACGGCCACCAGTTGCGCGGTCAGCGTCGCGAGCCGGGGGGCCCGCAGCAGCCCGAGGGCCAGGCCGACGGTGGCAGGGACGAGCAACACGGGCAGCACCTGCAGCAGCCAGTCGGCGCCGGTGACCAGCGTCGAGAGCGGGATCAGCGCAAGCCAGACGGCCGCAGCGGCCGCGGCACCCGAGAAGGGGTGGTGGACGTATCTCACGGCATCACCCTCCGCCACACGTCGGTGACGGTCTCGCCGGGCGCGTAGGTGACGACCTGCCAACCGTGGCCGCGCAGCATGCGCAGGGCATCGTCGTGTTCGGGTGACGGTCTGGACCATCGGTCCAGCTGCGGTGCCACCAGCAGCAGGCTCCTGGCCCGCCCTCCGACGGCGACCAGGGCCGCGGCGTCCGCGGCGTCCAGCCGGCCGGTGACGGCGATGAGCGCAGCCGCCGCCGTCCAGGACTCCGGATCGGCCACAGCGCTGCCGAGCCACGACTCGCCGGAGGGGGTCAGCTCGGTCATCGCCTCCAGCATCAGCTGATGGGCCCCCTGGCCGGAGTGCCCTGACTGGAAGACCGTGCCGGCGGGGCCGACGATCGAGACCCGGTTGCGGCCCTCGATCAGTCTCGCCGCCGCCGAGGTGACAGCGGAGATGGTCCACTCCAGCGAACCCCGCGGGCCGCCGCCCGAGTGCGCGAGCCGCCGGGTGTCGACGATCAGCGTGCTCGACGGATCCCAGGGATGTTCGTCGAGGCGGACCATCAACTCGTCTTTCTTGGCGGACAGTTTCCAGTGCACCCGCCGGATGTCGTCGCCGTGGCGGTGCTCCCGGACGAGGACGTCGTCTGCGCCCGCCTGGCCGATGCGCTGTGGCGTGGCGTCCCCCGAGGCGCCGAGCCCGTCGGCGCCGGTGTGCAGGGTGAGGTCCCACACCTGGGGCGTCACGCGCAGCGTCGCGATGGGGCCGCGCGCCGTGAAGGTGCGGTAGGCCAGCCCGAACGGGTCGCAGGCCCGGCCACGGAGCGGGCCGATGGGGAAGCGGCCGCGGTGCTCGGCGTGCAGCGTGTAGCCGACGGCCTGCCGCCAGGCCCCGAATCCGCGCGCGATGGTGAAGCTCGCCGGGTCCGCGAGGGCACTGGGCGCCTCATCGGTGAAGCGCAGCGCCCCGCCCTGCCCCGGGGACCGGTTGGTCACGTGCAGGACGACCCGGCTGGTCGAGCCGAGGGGCACCGTCGGGGGGGTCAGGGTGCGGGTGAACGTCACCCCGGGGGTGGTCCAGCGCAGATGGGCGAACGCGAACACAGGAAGGAAGGCGACGAAGAGGGTCACCCACAGCAGATCGCGCTCGCCGATCACCGCAGCGGCCACCGAGGCGATCGTGCCGAGGATCAGCAGGGCGAGCCCGCGGCCCGTCAGCCGCGTCCCATCGCGCACGCGCTACCCCCGCTCCGGCAGCCGCGTCGCGGAGATGATCTCGGAGACGATGTCGCCGGCATCGCGCCGGGCCACCTGGGCCTCGACCGTCGGCAGCAGCCGGTGTGCCAGCACTTCACGGGCGAGTTCCTGCACGTCCTCCGGGATTACGTAGTCGCGCCCGGCCAGCGTGGCGACGACGCGGGCGACGCGCATCAGGTGGAGTGAGGCCCGCGGGCTGGCCCCGAGTCGCAGGTCGGGATGGTTCCTGGTGCCCTCGACGATGGAGACGATGTAGTCGTTGATCGCTGGCGCGACGTAGACCTGGCGGATGACGGTGGCGGCCGCGGACACCTGACCGGCGGACGCGACGGGTCGGACCTCGGTGATCCGGTCGCCGGCGGCGTTGTGCGTGAGCATGGCGACCTCGGAGGCGCGGGCCGGGTAGCCCATGGTGATGCGGGCCATGAACCGGTCGCGCTGCGCCTCTGGGAGGGGATAGGTGCCCTCCATCTCGATGGGGTTCTGGGTGGCGATGACCATGAAGGGACGCGCCAGCTGGTAGCTGTGGCCGTCGACGGAGACCTGCGACTCGGCCATCGCCTCGAGCAGCGCCGACTGCGTCTTCGGGGAGGCGCGGTTGATCTCGTCTCCGAGCACGATGTGGGCGAACACGCCCCCGCGCTTGAACTCGAACTCCCGGGTCGACTGGTTGAAGACGGAGACGCCGGTCACGTCGCTCGGCAGCAGGTCGGGCGTGAACTGGATGCGGCGGAAGTCGCCGTCGATGGCACGGCCGAGGGAGCGGGCCAGCACCGTCTTGCCGACGCCGGGAACATCCTCGATGAGCAGGTGTCCCTCCGCCAGCAGCACCGTGACCGCCGTCCGTAACTGCTGCGGCTTGCCCTCGATGACGAGGGACATCTCCTCGATGATGTGCGCGGCGAGGCGGGCCACCTCGTGCAGCTGGGACGTGGGGGGCTGGGACACCTGAGCTCCTCCGGTAGCGGTCGCAGAAGTCCCCAGCGTACTGCCCACACGCCGTGGAGGAACACGGTCGGATGGACGCCAAAGTGGTGGAAAGTGGGGTACGGTGGGGCCCAGTGGGGCAAAGTGGGTGCTTAGGGGAGGAAGGAGGTGCCTGTCGATGTTTCTGGGGACGTACCAGCCGAGGCTCGATGAGAAGGGGCGCCTGATCCTGCCCGCGAAGTTCCGCGATGCCCTCGAGGCCGGGTGGTGATCACGCGCACGCAGGAGCGGGCGCTCGCCGTCTACCCCAGGGCGACGTTCGAGGCGAAGATGACCTCCCTCATCAGCGCCCCGAGCACGGTGCGGCAGGTCCGCGACTATCAGCGCATGTTGATGGCCGGGGCCAGCGACGAAGTTCCCGATCGGCAGGGCAGGGTCACGATTCCCCCGAGCCTTCGCACCTACGCCGGTCTGGATCGCGACGTCGTGGTGATCGGAGCGGGCGACCGCGCCGAGATCTGGGACGCCGAGGCATGGCAGAAGTACTCCGAGGCGGGCGAAGAGTCCTTCTCGGACATGGACAACGAATTCACCGCCCTCACGGGTTTGTGACTTCCCCGCGGGTGGCTCCCGTCCGGTACCGGCCCTGACTTCACTTCCCCGAAGCCAGGTCCGCCCGGGAGGGAACCTCCCGTTGGGACACCGATATATCTGAAGGGTCGACAGATGCAGGGTTTCACGGACGTTCACGATCCGGTCATGCGTGATCGGATCGTCGAACTGCTGCGCCCTGCCCTGACGCGCCCCGGCGCCGTCTACGTCGACGGCACGCTCGGCCTGGCGGGCCACGCCAGGGCGATCCTCACGGCCTGCCCCGAGGCCCGCCTCATCGGCATCGACCGCGACCTCGACGCCCACGAGGTCGCCCGCGAGCGACTCGGTGACCTGGCGTCGCGGGCAACCCTCGTGCACGCCGTCTATGACGAGCTTCCGGCCGTCCTCGCGGACCTCGGGATCGAGAAGGTGGACGCGATCCTGCTCGACCTCGGCCTCTCGTCGCTTCAGATCGACCGCACCGAGCGTGGATTCGCCTACCGGGTCGACGCCCCGCTGGATATGCGCATGAACCGCGCCGACGGCCCCACGGCCGCGGAGGTCCTCAACACCTACCCGAAGTCGGAACTGGCCCGCATCCTCAAGTGGTACGGCGAGGAGCGTTTCGCCGACCGCATTGCCGGGGCCGTGGTGGCCGCCCGCGACGATGCGCCGTTCGACCGCTCCGGACGGCTCGTCGAGGTCATCTCCGGCGCCATCCCCGCCGCCGCCCGCCACTCCGGCGGGCATCCGGCCAAGCGCACCTTCCAGGCGCTGCGCATCGAGGTCAACCGGGAACTCGAGGCCCTGCAGGGCGTCCTTCCCGCCGCCGTCGGCGCGCTCTCCCTCGGTGGGCGCATGGCCGTGCTCAGCTACCACTCCCTGGAGGACCGCGCGGTCAAGCGCGTCTTCGCAGACGGCGCCTCCGACCGCGCCCCGCGCGACCTTCCGGTCGTGCCCGAGAACCTTCGTGCCGAACTGCGCCTGCTGACCCGCGGCGCGGAACGGCCCGATGAAGAGGAGACCGCAGCCAACCCGCGGGCGGCTTCCGCCCGGCTCCGGGTGGCCGAACGGATCAGGGAGGCAGCATGAGGGCAGCGGCGCGCACCACGGGGAGCCGGGACGACCCGTCCTCGCACCCCGGGCCACCGTCTCGACCGTCGGCTTCGTCGGGATCGTCCTGGGGCTCATCACGATCGGCCTGGCCGGCGTGATGGTCGTCAGCACCTCCGTCGGCGCCCAGTCGCGTGACCTCACGCGGCTGCGCAGGGAGGCGACGCATCTCAGCTACGAGCGGGCCGCCCTCGAGTCGCAGCTGCAGCGACGTTCCAGCGCCAACTCGATCGCGCTGTCCGCCTCGCAGCTCGGCATGGTGCCCAACCCGTACCCGGCCTTCATCAACCTCGCCGACGGCACCGTCTCCGGTGACCCCACTCCGGTGACGGGCAACGAACTGCCCTACCTGCACGGACAGGCGACGGCGCCGGAACCGAAGCCGACCCCCGAGCCGATCACACCGGTCGACCCCGACCCGCAGGAGCCCGTCACGGCCGCAGCGGGCGATACGGCTGCCGACGCCACGACAGCCGACACACCCGCAGAGACAGCGGACTCACCCGCAGAGGGGGCCTGAGCATGGCCGAGCGTCGAGGCGGTTCTGCCGCACCCCGCCCCCCGCAGAAGCGCAGGCCGGCAGGGGCCCGTCCCTCGGGCGGCTCCGGTCGCGATGCCGCGTCCTCGGCGAAGACGGCCGCGACGCCGACAGGTCGGACGCCCGCCCGGAAGGCCACGCAACCGCGCCGGGAGCCCCGGCCCGCCGCCCGCCCGGCGACGCGGCGGCCCTCATCGGGCCGTGGCGCTCCGCGGCGCTACCGCAAGACGGTCCGGATGCCCATCGGGGAGACCCGCCTCCGCATCCGTGTCTTCAGCATCCTGGCGGCCGTCGCCATGGTGATCGTCGGCGGCAAGGCCGTCTTCCTCCAGGGGATCGACTCGAGCGCCTACGCGGCCACAGCTGCGGAGAAGATGCGCTACACCCAGGACCTGGCCGCCGCCCGTGGCACCATCACCGACCGCAACGGCGTCGTGCTGGCCACCACCGAGCCGGCTATGATCGTCTCGATCGACCCGAAGATCGTGCGGACCAATGGCGCCGACGAGCGCTACCCGATGACGAAGAGGAAGATCCAGGAGAAGGATGCCGCTCCCAACGCGGTCGCCGATCTCCTCGTCAAGCATCTCGGCGGCAAGAAGTCGGACTACCTCAAGGCGATCGACACGCCGGACACCCGGTACAAGGTCGTGGCGAAGCGGGTTCCTGCCGCCACCTACATCGCGTTGCAGGCCGACATGAAGGCCGGCATCGACGGCGACGGCAAGCGGCCCTGGTACGGCGTCTACTCGGAGTCCGACCCCATCCGCGTCTACCCCAACCGGACGGTCGCGGCGAGCGTCATCGGGTTCGTCAACGCCGACGGCAAGGGCGCGACCGGGCTGGAATACGCCCTCGACTCGACCCTGCGGGGCACCCCCGGCAAGCAGATGTTCGAGTCGTCCACCTACGGCCGCATCCCCATGGGCGACAACACCATCACGCCCGCCGTCGACGGCGCCGCCTACGAGCTGACCATCGACTCCGACGTCAACTGGATGGCCGAGCAGATCCTGGCCAACGGCATGAAGAAGGCCGGCGCCAAGACGGGCATGGCAGTGGCGATGGACGCCAAGACCGGCGAGATCCTCGCGCTCGTCAACAACCCCAGCTACGACGCGAGCAACCCTGGCTCCGCTGACACCGCAGACCTCGGCAACCGGACCGTGACGATGGCCTACGAGCCCGGTTCCGTGCAGAAGGTGCTGACCATGGCGGCGCTCGCCGACCAGGGCCTCGTCACCGCGGACACCCGGGTGGAGGTCCCTGCACGCATCGCGTCGGGGGACCGGTACGTCCGCGACTCGTTCGACCATGGCACCCTCAAGCTGACCGCACGTGGGGTCGTCGCCCAGTCGTCCAACATCGGCACCATCATGCTGGCCCGCCAGATGGAGAAGTCGACGCTGTCGGACTACCTCGCGAAGTTCGGGCTCGGCAGCAAGCCCGGCTCCGGCCTGCCCGGCGAGAGCACCGGCCAGCTGCCCGGCGGCGACATGCCCGACTACACGCGCGACCAGATCTCGTTCGGCCAGGGGCTGAGCGTCAACGCCGTGCAGATGACGGCGGCCGTCGTCGCCGCCGTCAACGGTGGGATCTACCACCAGCCGAGCATCATCGCGTCGGGCACCTACGCCGACGGAACGCCGGTGGACGTGGCGACCCCGACGTCGCGGCGGGTCATCTCCGAGGAGGCCTCCGCCGAGGTGCGCGAGATGATGGAGGCCGTCATCACGCTGAAGGAGGGCCGGGAGATCCCCGGCTACCGCACCATCGGCAAGTCCGGCACCGCCCAGCGCTACGACGCCGACTGCAAGTGCTACAACGGATTCACCGCCTCCTTCGTGGGCGCCGCCCCGGCCGAGGACCCGCAGATCGTCGTCTACGTCGTCCTCGACCAGCCCACCAACGGCAACCTCGGTAGCCAGCTCGCCCTTCCCGTCGTCAACGACATCCTGTCGATGATGCTGCCGCGCTACAACGTGGCACCGTCGACGACGGCCGCGCCGGACGAACCGCTAACGTACGACTGATGGAATCCCTGCTCCGCCCGGCCGGAACCCAGCCGGTCCGGCTCGCTGCCCTCGTGGAGGCGCTGGACCTGCTCGGCGACCCTGCCGGTGCTGAGCCGGTGACCGGCATCACGCTCGACTCCCGCGCGGTGCGGCCCGGCTGGATCTACGTCGCGTTGCCCGGCTCGCGGGCCCACGGGGCCCAGTTCGCCGGATCCGCCGTCGAGGCCGGAGCCGTCGCGGTCCTCACCGACGGCGACGGCGCCGCCCGGCTCCCCGGACTGGCCGTTCCCGTCCTGGTGGCCGCCGATCCCCGCGCCGCGGCGGGCGTCCTGGCGGCCCGCGTCTTCGGTGACCCGGCCACCCACATGACGATGTTCGGCGTCACCGGCACCAACGGCAAGACCACCACGGTCGCGCTGCTGCAGGCGGGCCTGCTGGCGGCCGGCCGGCTTCCCGGCACCATCGGCACCATCGGGTTCCGGCTCGGCTCCGAGGAGATCCGTTCCGCGAGGTCGACGGTCACCACGCCCGAGGCGCCCGACCTGCAGGGCCTGCTCGGCGTGATGCTGGAACGCGGCGCCGACGCGGTGGCCCTCGAGGTCAGCTCGCACGCGCTGGCGCTGCGCCGGGTCGACGGCATCACCTTCGACGTCGCCGCCTTCCTGAACCTCGGCCGCGACCACCTCGACTTCCACGCCGACCTCGAGGACTACTTCGAGGCCAAGGCCCGCCTGTTCGAGCCGGGCCGGGCCAGGGTCAGCGTCATCTGGACCGACGATCCGCGCGGCCGTGTGCTGGCGGAACGCATCCGTGCCCATGGCCGCAGCCGGCTCGTCACCGTCGGCACCGACGAGGCAGCCGACTACCGCCTCGACTCGTACCGGGAGGTGGCTCCGCTCGGCGGCCACGGCGTCGTGGTGCGGCGCGGTGAGCGCGTCGACCTGCCGCTGGCTCTGCCCGGGCGCTACAACATGATCGACGCCGTCGTCGCCCTCGCGATGCTCGAGGCCGCCGATGTCCCCACCGGGGCCGCGCTCGCAGGGCTCGCCGTCGCGCAGGTGCCCGGCCGGATGGAGCGCGTCGCGCTGCCGGACGGCGCCCCCTGACCGTGGTCGACTTCGCCCACACCCCGCAGGCCGTGGAGGCCGCCGTCGGATCGCTCTCCGCCGCAGGGCCCGTCATCACCGTGCTCGGCTGCGGAGGGGACAGGGACCCCGCCAAGCGCCCCGACATGGGGGCCGCCGCCGCGAGGGGGAGCGAGCTGGTGATCATCACCGACGACAACCCCCGCTCCGAGGACCCGGCCGCCATCCGTGCCGCCGCGGTCGCGGGAGCGAGCGCAGCGGGTGGGGCCGAGGTGATCGAGGTCGCGGGCAGGGCCCGCGCCATCGAGGAGGCGCTGCGGCGCGCCGACGGCAGTAATGTTGTCGCGATCCTCGGCAAGGGCCACGAACGGGGACAGATCCTGGCCGACCGGACGGTCGACTTCGACGACATGGCGGAGACCCGGGCAGCCTGGGCCCGCCTGCACAGAGAGGGAGACGCGGATGCGTGAACGTCTGCTGTCGGAGGTGGTCGAGCTCATGCAGCCGGCCCCGGTCGAGATGTTCGGAGACGACGTCGTCGTCGGCCCGGACGTCGTGACCGACAACCGGGCCGCCTCGCCCGGGGCTCTGTTCGTGGCGATCCCGGGGGAGCGGGTCGACGGACACGACTACGCCCCCGCCGCCGTCGCCGCAGGCGCGGCCGCCGTCCTCGGCACCCACACCACCGACGCACCTGTCGCCCACGTGCTGGCCGAGGACTCGGTCACCGCGTTGAGCTGGCTCGCGCGGGGCGTCGTCGCGGAGGCGAGGGTCCGCGGCCTCATCTCGCTCGGCGTCACCGGCAGCTCCGGCAAGACCAGCACCAAGGACCTTCTCGCGCAGATCCTCGAACGCGCCGGCGCCACCGTCGCCCCCGTCGGCTCCCAGAACAACGAACTCGGCGTGCCGCTGACGGCGTGCCGGGTCGACGACGACACCGCCTTCCTCGTCTCCGAGATGGGGGCCCGCGGGCTCGGCCACATCGCCTGGCTCACCTCGCTCGTCGGCCTCGACGTCGGCGTCTGCCTCAACGTGGGCCGTGCCCACGTCGGGGAGTTCGGCAGCCTGGAGACCACCGCCAAGGCCAAGTCCGAGATCGTCGCCGACCTCGCCGCCGACGGCTGGGCCGTCCTCAACGCCGACGATCCGCTGGTCGCGGCGATGCGCACCGCCACCCGTGCCCGCATCGCCTGGTTCGGGGAGGGCGACCTGCCCGACGGCGACCTGCGGGTCACCGCCCGCGACGTCGAGCTCGATGCGCTGAGCCGCGCCTCCTTCCGCCTGGTCGTCCTCGACGGCTCCGGTGAGCGCAGCGTCCCCGTGCGGCTGGGCGTCATCGGCCGCCACCAGGTGCCCAACTCGCTGGCCGCGGCCGCGGCGGCGCTGGCGGCCGGCGTCGACCTCGAGACCATCGCCGCCGCCCTGTCCGCCGCGACCACCCGGTCCTCCTGGCGGATGGACCTCGTGACGAGGGACGACGGCGTCCTCATCCTCAACGACTCCTACAACGCGAACCCCGACTCGATGGCCGTCGCCCTCGAGACCGCCGCCGAGCTGCTCCGCGGCTCGCGGGCCACGCACCCGACGGCGCGGCTGGTGGCCGTGCTCGGCGACATGCTCGAGCTCGGCGAGGCGGCGGCAGATCTGCATCTGGAGCTCGGCAGACGGGCCGCAGGGGTCGGTGCCGACGAGGTGGTCGCCGTCGGCGAACTGGCTTCCCAGGTGGTGGCGGGCGCCGTCGCTGAAGGGGTGGCCGCCAGGGTGGCTTCCCGCGACGACGTCGCCGCTGGGCTTAGTGTTGGCCCAGGAGACGTGGTCCTCATCAAGGGCTCCCGCGGCATCGGCCTCGAGAAGGTGGCGGCTTCCCTGGTCGCGACGGACGGAGTAGACAAGTGATCAACATCCTGCTGGCGGGCAGCATCTCGCTGCTGCTGTCGCTGCTCGGCACCCCGCTGCTGATCAGATTCCTGACGAAGCGCCAATACGGTCAGTTCATCAGGGAGGACGGGCCGACCGCCCACTACACCAAACGAGGCACCCCGACGATGGGTGGCCTCGTGATCATCGGATCCGTCGTGCTGGGCTACGCCCTGACGCACCTCCTGCGCTGGCAGACGCCCACCCTGTCGGGCATGCTCGTCATCGGTCTCGCCGTCGCGATGGGTTTCCTCGGCTTCCTGGACGACTGGTCGAAGATCGCCAAGGAACGCAGCCTCGGCCTCACCCCCCGCGCCAAGCTGGTCGGGCAGGCCATCATCGGCATCCTGTTCGCCCTGGCGGCACTGAACTTCCCCGACGAACGGGGCCTGACCCCCGCGTCGCCGGCCATCTCGTTCCTGCGTGACATCCCGTGGCTGTCGCTCTGGCCCGCCCTCGCCGTCGGCTTCATCGCCTTCATCATCATCTGCTGGGCCAACGCGGTGAACCTCACCGACGGCCTCGACGGCCTCGCGGCCGGCAGCTCGACGCTGGTGTTCGCGGCCTACACGATCATCAACATCTGGCAGTTCAACCAGTGGTGCGGCAGGGCCTCGACCGCCGGGCCGCTCTGCTACGAGGCGCGCAACCCGAACGACCTGGCCATGGTGGCCATCGCCTTCGCCGGCGCCTGCTTCGGCTTCCTCTGGTGGAACGCCAAGCCGGCGAAGATCTTCATGGGCGACACCGGCTCGATGGCGATCGGCGCGGCACTGGCCGGCCTGTCCGTCATGACCCGCACCGAGCTGCTGCTGATCATCCTGGGCCTCCTGTTCGTCATCGAGATCGGCTCCGTGTTCCTGCAGGTGAGCTACTTCAAGGCCACGAAGGGCAAGCGCATCTTCAAGATGTCGCCCATTCACCACCACTTCGAGCTGAAGGGGTGGCAGGAGGTCACGGTCGTGATCCGCTTCTGGATCATCTGCGGCCTGTGCGTGGCGCTCGGACTCGGCATCTTCTACGCGGAATGGGTGGTGGGGCAGTGACCCTCGACTGGATGGCGACGGCGAACCGGCTCTCCGACTGGGGGGCGGCCCATGTCGTGGTCGCGGGGCTGGGGGTGTCCGGCTTCGCCGCCGCCGACGGGCTGATGTCGCTCGGAGCCACCGTCACCGTCCTCGACGAGTCGACCAGGTACGCCGACAAGGCGACGCTCCTGGAGGCCCTCGACGTCACCGTGGTCCTCGGCGCCGGTGCGACGGCGACGCTGCCGCCCGGCACCGACCTCGTCGTCACCTCGCCCGGCTGGCGGCCGAGCGCGCCGCTGCTGCGGCAGGCGGCCGCCGCGGGCATCCCCGTCTGGGGTGAGACGGAGCTGGCGTGGCGCATGATGCAGCCCGACCGCGTCATCCCGTGGCTCGGCATCACCGGCACCAACGGCAAGACCACCACCACGCAAATGGTCGAGTCGATCCTCATCGCCGACGGCAGGAAGGCCGCGGCCGTCGGCAACATCGGCCGTCCCATCATCGAGGCGATCCTCGACGACGTCGACTACGACGTGTTCGCCGTCGAGCTGTCGAGCTTCCAGCTGCACTGGATGAACAGCGTCGCGCTGCATTCGGCCGCTGTCCTGAACCTGCACCCGGACCACCTCGAGTGGTACGAGGTGGACGACGGCATGCCGCTGTACGCCGCGGACAAGGCCAGAATCTACGAGCGCGTGACGCACTCCTGCGTCTACAACGTCGCAGAGCCGGTCACGGAGAAGATGGTCGAGGATGCAGACGTCACCGAGGGCGCCCGCGCCATCGGCTTCACCATGGGGATCCCCGCGACGTCGATGATCGGCATCGTCGACGAGCTGATCGTCGACCGCGCCTTCGTCCCGCAGCGCCGCGACTCGGCCCTCGAGCTCGCCAAGGTGGCCGACGTGCACCCGCAGGCGCCGCACAACGTCGCCAACGCGCTGGCCGCCGCAGCGCTGACACGCTCCTACGGCGTGGCGGCCTCCTCCGTCGCGGCCGGCCTGCAGCGCCTCCAACTCGGCGGCCACCGGATCCAGCAGATCGCGGAGAAGGGCGGGATCCGCTGGGTCGACGACTCGAAGGCCACGAACCCGCACGCAGCGAACTCGGCCATGTCGGCCTTCGACTCGTTCGTCTGGGTCGCCGGCGGCCAGGCCAAGGGGACGACGTTCGACGACCTCGTCGAGGCCCACCGCGGGAAGATCCGCGGCGCCGTCGTGATCGGCGTCGACCGGCAGCAGATCGCGGAGACGCTTGCCCGACACGCGCCCGAGGTCCCCGTCCGCGTGCTCGACACCACCGACACTGGGGTGATGGACGAGGTGGTCGCGGTGGCGGGCACGATGGCCCGGCCCGGCGACGTGGTGCTGCTCTCCCCGGGTGGGGCCAGCCTCGACATGTTCGACGGCTACGCGGACCGGGGCGACCGGTTCACGGAGGCTGTCAAGCGGTATCTGGCACGCGCGTAGGAAGGAGACCCCATGGCGTCCGACGCGACTTCCCCGGCGCGGCTCACCATCCGGTCTCAGGTCAAGGCCCTCACCGGCTCACCCATGGCCCCGTACTACTTCGTCGTCGCCAGCGTCGTCGTGCTGTCGGCGCTCGGCATCCTCATGGTCCTGTCCGCGTCGTCGGCGCTGGCCCAGTCCACCAAGGGCGACCCGTACTACTACGTGCTCCGACAGATCGGCTTCCTCGTGGCCGGGCTGGTGCTCGGCGCGGTGCTCAGCCGGATGAAGCCGACGGTGCTGCGGGGCCTCGGCTGGCCGGCCTACGTGCTCGCGCTGGTCCTCCTGCTGCTGGTGTTCACCCCGCTCGGCGTCGAGGTCTACGGCAACCGCAACTGGCTGAAGCTCGCCCCCGGGGTCCAGTTCCAGCCGTCCGAGCTCGCGAAGCTCGCCCTGATCGTCTGGGCGGGGGCGGTGCTGCACGCGAAGCGGAGCAGGCTGGGTGAGATCACCCAGCTGGCCATGCCGCTGATCCCCTTCGGCGCCCTGCTGCTGGCGCTGGTCCTCGCGGGCCGCGACCTCGGCACCGGCCTGATCATCGGCCTGATCCTCGTGATGATCCTCTGGTTCGTCGGCACCCCGCTGCGGATCCTCGCCCCGCTCGGAGGCGCGGCAGCAGCCCTCGTGCTGCTGCTCGTGTTCGGGTCCGGCAACCGCATGGCCCGCATCTCGATCTTCCTCGACCCGCAGTCGAACACCGACCTGTCGTCGCAGCCCATGGCCGCCGTCTATGCGCTCGCGACCGGCGGCTGGTGGGGGCTGGGGCTCGGGGCCAGCAAGCAGAAGTGGGGCGGCCTGAAGGACGGCCCGCACACTGACTTCATCCTCGCGGTGCTGGGGGAGGAGCTCGGCCTGTTCGGGGTGCTGCTGGTCATCGGCCTGTTCGCGCTGCTCGGCTGGGCGGGCTTCGAGATCGCCCTGCGCTCCGACTCCCTGTTCAACCGGCTCGTCGCCGCCGGCATCACCTCCTGGTTCGTGATCCAGGCCCTCATCAACATGGCCGTCGTCATGCACCTGCTGCCTGTGCTCGGCGTGCCGCTGCCGTTCGTGTCCTACGGCGGGACGGCGCTGCTCGCCTCGCTCATGGCGACCGGGGTACTGTTGGCCCTCGCGCGCGACACCCCCCAGGCGCGCGCATACCTCGCCTCCCGCAGGAAGTCGGCGCGCCCGCGCATGACCAGCGTGATGGCGGCGACCAAGGAGGACTGACGATGACCAACGTGGCGCTCGCCGGCGGAGGAACCGCGGGCCACACGTCGCCGCTGATCGCGACGGCCCAGGCGCTGCAGCAGGCGGAGCCGGGCGTCTCGCTGGTCTGCATCGGCACCCACAAGGGCCTCGAGACCACCGTCATCCCGGCCGCGGGCCTCGCGCTGAAGCTCATCGACCCCGTTCCGCTGCCGCGCACCGTCAACCTCGACCTCCTCAAGCTGCCCTACACCCTCACCCGTTCGGTCAGGCAGGCGCGCCGCGTGCTCCAGGAGGCGCACGCCGACGTCCTGGTCGGGTTCGGCGGCTACGTCTCCATCCCCGCCTACCTCGCCGCCAGGATCTCGCGGATCCCCGTCGTGGTGCACGAGGCCAACAAGCTGCCCGGCATCGCCAACCGGGTCGGGGCCCGTTTCGCTGCCTTCACCGCGACGACCTTCCAGGAGACCCAGCTTCCCGGCGGGAAGCTCGTGGGCATGCCCATGAAGCGGTCCATCACCCACCCGGAGCTGTCGCGGGCCGAGGCGAGGACCGCGCTCGGCGTCGACCCGGACCGCCCGACGCTCCTGGTCAGCGGCGGCTCGCAGGGGGCCCGCAGCATCAACGAGGCGCTCCTGGCCGCCGTCGACGACATCCTCGCCGCAGGCTTCCAGATCGTGCACGTCCTCGGCCCGAAGAACATGACCGACGACGACGTCGAGATCGTGCACCCGACGAGCGGTGCCCGCTACGTGCCGGTCGCGTTCGTCGAGGACATGGCGGTCGCCTACACCGCGGCCGACCTCATGCTGGGCCGCGCAGGCGCCGGCACCGTCATGGAGACGTCCGTCTCGGGCCTGCCCGTCATCTTCGTGCCGCTGCCGTGGGGCAACGGCGAGCAGGGGCGCAACGCGGCCGAGCTCGTCGCCGCGGATGCGGGTTGGCTCGTCGAGGACGCCGACCTGAGCGGGTCTAAGCTGGCGACGATGGTCGTCGAAGCACTGGCCGATCCGGAGCGGCTCGCGGAGATGTCGCGGCGCTGCCGGGGGACCTATCCGGCCGACGCGGCCGACGTACTCGCAGAGGCGGTCCTCGCGGCCGCCGGGAGGAAGACACACTGATGCTGCTCAACCCGATCGAGGTCGTTCCCGTCGACGAGGTCGGCCCCGTCCACTTCATCGCAGCCGGCGGCTCCGGGATGTCGGGCATCGCCCGGCTCTACGCCGACCTGGGCATCGAGACGACCGGCTCCGACCAGTCCGACTCGACGGCGCTGCGGTCGCTCGCACGCTCCGGGGTCACCACCTACGTGGGCCACAAGGCGGAACAAGTCGGCGACGCCCGCACGGTCGTCATCTCGTCGGCCATCCGCCCCGACAACGTCGAACTCGTCGAGGCCCGCGCCCGCGGCCTGCGCGTCTGGCACCGGTCGGCGGCGCTCGCGGCCCTGATGCAGGGCAGGCGATGCGTGTCGGTGGCGGGCACGCACGGCAAGACCACCACGACGGCGATGACGGCCGTCATGCTGGCCGAGGCGGGCCAGGACCCCAGCTACGTCATCGGCGGTCCGCTGTCGACCACAGGCGCCAGCTCGGCCAACGGCGCGGGCGAGGCCTTCGTCGTCGAGGCGGACGAGTCCGACGCCTCCTTCCTGCAGTACCCGACCGAGATCGCGGTGATCACCAACGTCGAGGCCGATCACCTCGTCAACTGGGGCACGCCCGAGGCCTACGCGGCCGGGTTCCGCACGTTCGCGACCGGCCCGACCGTGCGGCACGTCGTCATCAACGTCGACGACCACGGTTCCCGCGCACTCGCCGACGAACTCGCCGCGGACGGCCACCACGTCATCCGGTACGGCGAGGCCCCCGACGCCGACGTGCGCATCAGCGATGTCGTGGCCGCGGGGAAGGGCGTGTCCGCCACGCTGACCTACGGCGACGACGCCGGCACCATCACGCTGCAGGTGCCGGGCAACCACAACCTGGCCAACGCGTCGGCCGCCTACGCCGTCGGCCGCCTGCTGGGGCTGACGCACGACGCGGCCGTCGAGGCCCTCGGCCGTTTCGAGGGCACCCTGCGCCGCTTCCAGCTGATCACCGACACCGCCGGGATCCGCGTCTACGACGACTACGCGCACCACCCGACCGAGATCCGTGCCGCGCTGACCGCGGCCCGTCGGGCCACGGAGGCCGGCAACGAGGCGACCGGCCTCGACGGCCGGCTGGTGGCCTGCTTCCAGCCGCACCTCTACTCCCGCACCATCGACTTCGCCGACGAGTTCGGCGAGGTGATGACGCTCGCCGACATCGCCGTCATCAACGACATCTGCGGCGCCCGCGAGGACCCGGTCCCCGGTGTCACCGGCGAACTCGTCGTCGACGCCGCGGTCCGCCACGGCGCCAAGGAGGTCGTCTACGTGAAGGAGAAGTACGACCTTCCCGCCGCGCTCAACGACCTGGCCCGCCCCGGCGACCTGATCATCACTCTCGGCTGCGGCGACGTCACCATCGTCGGCCCGCTGCTGGCCGACCTGCTCGCCGAGCGCCCCGAGGCGTCCGGACGGTGAGCGTGCCCCTGCCGCCGGGCGCCTACGCCAAGGCGTTGCAGGAGAAGCGGTCCTCACAGAAGCGGCGGAAGTACCTGGCGTGGGGGATCGGCGGCGGACTGCTGGTCCTGGTCGCCGTCGCCGTCTACGTGGCCTACTTCTCTCCTGCGCTCGCCACCAGGAAGGTGGAGGTCGCAGGGGTGGGGCTGCTGACCACCGACCAGGTGACGACCGCGGCGTCCGTTGAGCTCGACGTGCCGCTGCCGCGGCAGGACCTGGCGGCCATCGAGGCGCGGGTCGCCGCGCTGGAGCCGGTGCGGAGCGTCGACGTCGAGGCCCTGTGGCCGGAGACCGTGCGGATCGACGTGGTGGAGCGGGAGACCGTCTACCAGCGGCGCCTGGGCGGCCAGGTGGAGTGGATCGACGCCGACGGCGTGGCCTTCCACCGCACGGAGGAGCCCACCGAAGGTGTCCCACTCGTCACGACCGAGGCCGAGGACCAGCGGCTGCTGGCCGACATCGCCACCGTCGTGACGCACCTGCCGGAAGCCGTGCGGGCCGATATGGTCTCCATGTCGGCTGAGGCGATCGACAGCATCACCGTCAAACTCAGCGGGAAGCGCACCGTCGAATGGGGCAGCGCGGACGACTCCGAGTTGAAGGGGCAGGTGCTGAGCGCACTCCTGTCGACCGACGCCCGCGCGTACGACGTGTCCGCGCCGCTGCATCCCACGACGGTTCCGCGCTGATCGCGACCGTCCCGGGCAAACCCTGAAGTAACACTTGAGGTGATTCGGCGCTCAATCGCGCGCGCCGATGGACGCTACCCGGCGGCCTCGCCTAGCCTTCACCCCATGGCTAGCGCATCTCAGAACTACCTCGCGGTGATCAAGGTCGTCGGTGTCGGCGGCGGTGGCGTCAACGCCGTGAACCGCATGATCGAGGCGGGACTACGCGGCGTCGAGTTCATCGCCGTCAACACGGATGCGCAGGCGCTCCTGATGTCCGACGCCGACGTCAAGCTCGACATCGGCCGGGAACTGACGCGTGGCCTCGGCGCGGGAGCCGATCCCGCGAAGGGCCGGCAGGCCGCCGAGGACCACTCCGACGAGATCGAGGAGGCGCTCAAGGGCGCCGACATGGTCTTCGTCACCGCAGGCGAGGGCGGCGGCACCGGCACCGGAGCGGCCCCGATCGTCGCGAAGATCGCCCGCTCACTGGGCGCCCTGACCATCGGCGTGGTGACCCGCCCGTTCTCCTTCGAGGGGCGCCGCCGTTCGACCCAGGCCGAGAGCGGCATCGAGTCGCTCCGTGAAGAGGTCGACACGCTGATCGTCATCCCGAACGACAAGCTGCTGCAGATGACCGACCACCAGGTCGCGATCCTGGACGCCTTCAAGCAGGCCGACCAGGTGCTCATGCAGGGCGTCTCGGGCATCACCGACCTCATCACCACACCGGGCCTCATCAACCTCGACTTCGCCGACGTGAAGTCGATCATGAGCCAGGCCGGCTCGGCCCTCATGGGCATCGGCTCGGCCCGCGGCGAGGACCGTGCGCGCGCAGCCGCCGAGATGGCGATCTCGTCGCCGCTGCTCGAGGCCAGCATCGACGGCGCCCACGGCGTGCTGCTGTCCATCGCGGGCGGCTCCGACCTCGGCCTGTTCGAGGTCTCCGCGGCCGCGGAGCTCATCGAGGCCGCCGCGCACGACGAGGCCAACATCATCTTCGGTACGGTCATCGACGACGCCCTCGGCGACGAGGTGCGCGTCACGGTCATCGCGGCCGGGTTCGACGGCGGACACCCGCAGAAGCGCGTCGTCGGCCGTCCCGCGGAGAGCAGGCCGATGATGCAGAGTCGTCCGGCCACCACGGTGGAGCCGCAGGCCCAGGCGCCGCAGGCGCAGCAGGCGCAGCAGGCGCCCGCGCAGCGCCCCCCGGCGCCGCAGGCACCCAGCCGCCCCGACTTCGACGACGACCTGGATGTTCCCGACTTCATGAAGTGATCTCGGCGCGTCGGTGCGTCGTGCGGCGTGCAGGAGCGTGGCTCACGCTAGCCTCGCTCCATAAGCCAACCAAGGAGGCATTGTGGGCGCTCGGAAGTTTGCCGCATGGCTGGGTCTCGTCGAGGACGGGCGCTACCAGAGCGATGAGGAACTGGAGATCGACGGCGACCTGACCGACGACGTGTACGTCGAGGACGAGCCGAGCCAGGAGATCAGCCGCGTGTCGCCGTTGCCGACGCGTCGTCCCAAGCCTGTGCCCCCGACCGCCGCGGTGCAGAAGGAGATGGCAGACCTGAGCCGCATCGTCAGCGTCCGCCCGCGCTCCTACAACGAGGCCCGCATCATCGGCGAGAACTTCCGGGACGGGATCCCGGTCATCATGAACCTCGCCGAGATGGAGGAGGGCGAGGACAAGCGCCTCGTCGACTTCGCCGCCGGCCTGATCTTCGGACTCCGTGGCAACATCGAGCGGATCCACAACAAGGTTTTCCTCCTGTGCCCCGAGCACCTGGTCGTGGGCCCGGAGGACAAGGAACGACTTGCCACCGGCGGGTTCTACAACCAGAGCTGAGTGCCGCCCGCCGCGTGCACATCACGCGGGCGGCATCCCTCAACCCCTACATGAGGCTCTGGCAGATCCGGCGGGCGCTAGGCTAACCTGAACCAGCCGGCGTGAGTCGGCCCTTCTATTGGACGATTCTTGGAGCAACTATGAGCCTGACCCTGGACGAGGTCCGTCAGATCCGCTTCCGCATGACCCGTCGCGGCGAACTGGGATATCAGGTGGTCGACGTCGACACCTTCATCGATCGGGTCGAGGCGACCTTCGATGAGATGGAGAAGGAGCGCGAGCGTCTCCGCCGCGAGGTCGACTCGGCCCAGAACACCGCAGTGTCGCCTGCCGTCGTCACCGACGACTCCGCGCTGCGCGAGGCGGTCCAGGAGAAGGACAACGAGATCTCCGGCCTCCGCGGCGAGGTCCAGCGCCTCACCGAGGCCCTCACGCAGGGCAGCAACGCCTCCGCCGCCCAGCAGGCCGCGGAGCAGCGGGTCCGCGAGCTGACCGCCCAGAACGATCAGCTGCGCAACCAGCTCGACCAGGTCCGCGCCGAGTACGACCGTGCCCGCTCCGAGCGTGTCACGTCCGTCGCCGGTGGGCCCCAGACGCTCACCGTCACCTCCAGCGAGGAGGCTGCCCCGGCCGTCACCCGCCTGCTGCAGATGGCGACCGACCAGGCCACGACGCTCGTCAACGAGGCGCAGACCGAGGCTCAGCGGAAGATCGACGAGGCCGAGCTGCGCGCCAACGAGATCAAGACGGATGCCCGCACCAAGGCGGAGCGCGTCGAGTCCGAGGCGCGCGTCAACGCCGAGCAGATGACACGCGAGGCGGAGTCCCGCGCCGCGGCCGTCGACCAGCAGGCCAACCAGCGCCGCAACGAGCTGTTCGCCGACCTCGAGCGCGAGCAGCACGAACTGGCAGGCAAGGTCAGCTCCCTGCGCACCTTCGAGACGTCGTTCCGCGAGAACCTCACCGGCACGCTGAGCGAACTGCTCGCCACCGTCACCGAGGCGAAGGCAGAACCGGCCGACGTGCCGGAGCTCGCCCGCCCCGCCTCGGACACTCCGCGCCTGGACGCCCTCGCCGGCGAACAGGGCTGAGCCGACACCTTCAGAAGAGGCGAGCCCGCACCGCACGGTGCGGGCTCGCCTCATGGTTTCCGCCGGACCGTGGCGCGACTTGCGTTACCCGTGAAGTGGTGTATGTTTCCCGAACACGTCTACCAGGAGTACTTCCATGTCAACGTCGAAGAAGTCGGCGGCCGCGCCGTCCGTCCAGCTGCCTGTCCTCGAAGGAGAGGAAGCCTGGACGCCTGAGGAGGTCGCCGAACAGCGCGAGGAGCTCCAGGATGAGCTCAACCGGATCGAGCGCCGGATCGCCGAGCGCGAGGCGGATCTCGAGGCCCTCCTGAAGGGTGGCTCGGACGGGGCCGGTCGCGATCCTGCGGATGTGGGCTCCAGCAACTTCGAGCGTGACCAGGAGCTGTCCATCGCGCAGAACGCGCGCGAGATGGCCGAGCAGCTGCGCGTCGCGATCCACCTCTTCGACACCGGCGAGTACGGCCTGTGCGAGGTCTGCGGCCAGCCGATCGGCAAGGCCCGCCTCCAGGTGTTCCCCCGCGCCACCCTCTGCGTGACCTGCAAGCAGCGCGAGGAACGACGCTGACCGCCCGGCGCGCGGTCCGCCTCGTAGCGGGCGGGATCGCGCTGCTGGGTCTCGCTGTCGATCAGCTCGTCAAGCTGGCCTCGGTCGAGTTCCTCGAGCCCGGGGTGCCGGTCAACCTCGTCGGCAGCCTCCTGCGGCTCAACCTGATCCGCAACCCGGGGGCCGCGTTCGGCATGGGGTCCGAGGTGACGATCGTCTTCACGATCTTCGCGATGCTCGCCACCGTCGGCTGCCTCGTGTTCGCGCTGCCCAGGATCACCCGGACGTGGCACGCGATCGCGCTGGGGCTTCTGCTGGCCGGCATCACCGGCAACCTCGTCGACAGGCTCATGCAGCCGCCTGCGGCCCTCCACGGGCATGTGATCGACATGTTCCAGCTGCAGGGCTTCGCCATCTTCAACATCGCCGACGTCTGCATCACGGCCGCCGCCGTCCTCATCATCATCGGCTCGTTCCGCTCGGAGCGGACCGACGACGTGGTCGAAGCTCCAGCGGAGGAGCAGGCCGCGTGAGCCTCTTCATCGTCCCGGACGGCCTGGCCGGCGAACGCGTCGACGCCGTCGCCGCCCGGATCAGCGGCTACAGCCGTTCCCGGATCGAGCTGCTCATCGACGCCGGCTCTGTCTCGCTCGGCGGGACGGTCGTCGGCAAGGGGTCGCAGCGGGTCACCGGCGGGGAACTCCTCGAACTGCACGAGGAGCCCGCGTCCACCAGCCCGGTCGTCGAGCCGCACCTGGCCGACGGCGTGCGGATCGTCCACGAGGACCGTGACATCGTCGTGGTGGACAAGCCCGTGGGTGTCGCCGCGCATCCCAGTCTCGGCTGGGACGGGCCGTCGGTGGTCGAGCACCTGGCCGCCGCCGGGGTGGCGGTCGCCACCTCGGGCGCTGCGGAGCGGCAGGGCATCGTGCAGCGGCTCGACGTCGGCACCAGCGGCCTGATGGTCGTGGCGAAGTCGGAGGTGGCCTACTCGGTGCTGAAGCAGGCGTTCCGCGACCGCGCCGTCGACAAGACCTATCACGCGCTCGTGCAGGGGCACCCGGATCCGTTCGTCGGGACCATCGAGGCTCCCATCGGGCGGCACCCCGGCTCCGAATGGAAGATGGCGATCGTCGACGGCGGCCGCCACAGCGTCACGCACTACGAGACCATCGAGGCGCACCGCGCCGCCACGCTCCTGCGGATCCACCTGGAGACGGGGCGCACCCATCAGATCAGGGTCCACATGGCGGCCATCGGCCACCCCTGCGTCGGGGACCCGCTCTACGGCAGCGACCCGCGGCTGGGGGAGCGGCTGGGGCTGGTGCGACAGTGGCTCCACGCCGTCGAACTGGGCTTCCTGCACCCCGCGTCGGGGGAGCGTGTCGTGTTCACCTCGCCCTACCCTGACGACCTCGCGCAAGCACTGGAACTGGTGCGTCAGGGCTGACCCAGCTGGACCCCGGGGTGTGCCGGGGCAGGCTGTCGGGTAGTCTTTCCGCCGTGCGTAGAGCAAAGATCGTTTGTACCCTCGGCCCCTCTGCCGAGACCGTTGACCGCCTCGTCGAACTGCTGAATGCAGGCATGAACGTCGCCCGACTCAACATGAGCCACGGCGACTATGACGAACACGGTGGTCGCCTGAAGAATGTCCGTGCCGCCGCCGAGGCGACCGGCAAAGTCGTCGGCGTCTTCGCTGACCTTCAGGGCCCCAAGATCCGACTGGGCCGCTTCGAGGATGACCAGAAGGTCCACCTCGAGGTCGGTGACCAGTTCACCATCACCATCGACGACATCATGGGCACGCCTGAGCGCTGCTCGACGACCTACAAGGGTCTCACCGGCGACGTCAGGGTCGGCGACCAGATCCTCATCGACGACGGCAAGGTCGGCCTGAAGGCCGTCGAGGTCACCGAGACCGACGTCGTCTGCGTGGTCACCGTCCCCGGCCCCGTCTCCAACAACAAGGGCATCAACCTGCCCGGCGTCGCCGTCTCCGTCCCGGCGCTGTCCGAGAAGGACGAGCGTGACCTGCGCTGGGCCCTGAACAACGACATCGACATGATCGCCCTGTCGTTCGTCCGCTCGGGCGCCGACATCAAGAGGGTCCACGAGATCATGGACGAGGAAGGCCGTCGCCTTCCCGTCATCGCCAAGCTGGAGAAGCCGCAGGCGATCGCGAACCTGCAGGACATCATCGACTCGTTCGACGCGTTCATGGTCGCCCGCGGCGACCTCGGCGTCGAGCTGCCCCTCGAGGATGTTCCGCTGGTCCAGAAGCGCATCATCCGCGCCGCCCGCAAGTGGGCCAAGCCGGTCATCGTCGCCACGCAGATGCTCGAGTCGATGATCACCAACCCGCGCCCGACGCGCGCCGAGGCCTCCGACGTCGCCAACGCGATCCTCGACGGTGCCGACGCGGTCATGCTCTCGGGCGAGACGTCCGTCGGTGACTTCCCGGTCGAGACCGTCTCCACCATGGCCCGCATCGTCGAGAAGACGGAGCACGAGGGCCACGAGGAGATCCACATCATCGACTGGGATCCGCACACCACCGGTGGCATCCTGGCGAAGGCCGCCGCCGAGGTGGCCGAGCGCATAGGGGCCCGCTACCTGGTCGCCTTCACCAAGTCGGGCGACACCGGCCGCCGTCTTGCGCGTCTGCGTTCCCCCATCCCGATGCTCGTCTTCTCCCCGGAGAAGTCGACCCGGCAGACCATGACCCTGTCGTGGGGCGTCAACACGCTCATCACGCCGGAGTTCTCCTCGCAGGAGGAGATGGTCGAGGCGGTCGACCGCGATCTGCGTAGCCGCGGCCAGATCGAGGTGGGCGAGCGCATCGTCATCGTCTCCGGCTCCCCGATGGGTGTGCCCGGAAAGACGAACAACCTGCGCGTCCACAAGGTCAAGGAGCTCGGCGAAGGCTGAGCCGTCCAGGCGTGAAAGAGGCGGGCCCCCGATCGGGGACCCGCCTCTTTTGTCGTCTGCCCGACGACCTGCGCCGGTGCCCGGGAGGGGAGTCGAACCCCTAAGGCCTTGCGGCCAGACGGGTTTGAGCCGTCCGCGTATACCATTCCGCCACCCGGGCGTTGGTGGGCAGGCATATTCTAGCCACAGGCCGGAGTTGGCCGCTGAGTGGGCATCCCCGTCGCAGTCTCGGTAGTATCTCCTTCGGTATGACCAACTAATGCTCGCCGTGCGGGCGAGGGAAGAGTTCCAAGAAGATATGAAGAAGAAGCCGACTGTACTTGTGGCCGAGGACGAGGCGCTGATCCGCCTCGACCTGGTGGAACTCCTCACCGAGGAGGGTTACGACGTTATCGCCGAGGTGGGCGACGGCGAGGAAGCGGTCCGTCTGGCCCGCGAACTCGAGCCCGATCTGGTCATCATGGACGTGAAGATGCCGAAGATGGACGGCATCACCGCCGCGGAGCAGATCGCCGAGGAGCGCATCGCCCCCATCGTCATGCTCACCGCGTTCAGCCAGCGTGACCTCGTCGAGCGGGCCCGCGACGCCGGTGCCATGGCCTATGTCGTGAAGCCGTTCGGCGCCTCCGACGTGGTCCCGGCCATCGAGATCGCCATGGGGCGGTTCGCGGAGATCACGGCCATCGAGGATGAGCTCACCTCGCTCGAGGAGCGCTTCGAGAGCCGCAAGATCATCGATCAGGCCAAGGGATTCCTGCAGCAGGACCTCGGCCTCACCGAGCCTGAGGCGTTCCGCTGGATCCAGAAGACGGCCATGGACATGCGCAAGTCGATGCGTGAGGTCGCCGAGGGCGTCCTGAACCACAAGAAGAAGTGAGTTCCACCACAGCGTGAGGAACGCCGCAGCCGGATCCAGCTGCGGCGTTCTGCTTGTCCCGGCCCGTCAGCGGCCGGTGGATGGGAGATCGATCATGTGGCAGGTGAGCCGGCCGGTCGCCGTCAGCCTGCCTGCGTCGTCGCGCACCTCGACGGCGTAGGTGACGACGTTGCGGCCGAGATGCAGCGCGGTGGCCGTGCCGTGGACGTGGCCGGAGCGGACGGCGAGCAGGTGGGTGACGTTGAGGTCGACCCCGACGCCGGCGCGACCCGGGTAGCCGTGGGCCATGGCGCCCATCGATGCCAGCGTCTCGATGATGACGCCTGTCGCACCACCGTGCAGCAGCCCCATGGGCTGCTCGTTGCCGGCCACGGGCATCGAGCCGCACACGCGCTCGGGGGTGAGCTCGGTCAGCGTGAGCCCGAGCTTGTCGTCGAGCGGCGAGGTGATGCGGGCGGTCCAGTCGGGCAGCTGTGTCATGGGCGGCACTCTGCCAGATTGGGTAGGCTCGCCGGGTGAACACCCCAGGCAAGCTGCTCCTGATCGACGGCCACTCTGTCGCCTACCGCGCGTTCTTCGCGCTGCCGGTCGAGAACTTCGCGACCAGCACAGGGCAGCACACCAACGCCGTGTTCGGGTTCACCTCCATGCTGATCAACGTGCTGCGCGACGAGCAGCCCACCCACCTCGCCGTGGCGTTCGACGTGTCCCGGGAGTCGTTCCGCACCGAGGAGTACCCCGAGTACAAGGCGAACCGGGCCAAGTCGCCCGACGAGTTCAAGGGGCAGGTGCAGCTCATCAAGGAGGTCCTCGACGCGCTGAACATCCGCCACGTGGAGAAGCCGGGCTACGAGGCCGACGACATCATCGCGACGCTGTCGACGACGGCGGCGGCGGAGGGGTACGACGTCTTCGTCGTGACCGGCGACCGCGACGGGATGCAGCTGGTCACCGACCGCGTCACCGTCCTGTATCCCCGCAAGGGGGTCTCCGACCTGGCCAGGATGACACCGGAGGCGGTGGAGGAGAAGTACCTTGTCGCGCCGGCCCGCTACCCCGAACTGGCGGCGCTGGTCGGGGAGACCAGCGACAACCTGCCGGGGGTTCCCGGCGTCGGTCCGAAGACGGCGGCCAAGTGGCTCGGCCAGTTCGACGGCCTGGAGAACCTGCTGGCGCGCGCCGAGCAGGTGCCGGGCAAGGCGGGGGAATCGTTCCGCGCCCACCTCGACGACGTGGTGCGCAACCGCAGGCTCAACGCGCTCATCCGCGACCTCGACCTGGACCTGACGGTCGATGAGTCGGCCCGCCACGAGTGGGACCGGGAGCGGGTGCACACCCTGTTCGACGCCCTCGAGTTCCGCGTGCTGCGTGAGCGACTGCTGGAGCTCGCTCCGGCGGAGCCGGTCGCCACGGAGAGCTTCGAGGTCGAGGGCGCCCGGCTGGCGCCCGGCGAGCTGGCGGCCTGGCTGGGGGCCCATGCGACGGGCCGCACCGCGCTCGACTTCGTCGGACGGTGGGGCAGTGGCACCGGCGACCTGACCGGCGTCGCGTTCGCGGCCGCGGACGGGCAGGGCGCCTACATCGACACCGCCGAGCTCACCCCCGCCGACGACGCGGCGCTCGCAGCCTGGCTCGCCGATCCCGCCGCGCCGAAGCTCGTGCACGAGGCGAAGGGCCCGATGCTGGCCTGCTGGGCCCGCGGCTGGGAGCTCGACGGTGTCGTGTGCGACACGCTGCTCGCCGCCTACCTGCTGCGTCCCGATCAGCGCACCTACGATCTGGGCGACCTGTCCGTGCGCTACCTGCACCGCGACCTGTCCGCCGCCCCCACGGCCACCGCAGACGACGCCCAGGGGGCCTTCGACTTCGAGGAGGAGGCCGACACCGGCGTCGACGCGGCGCTGCTGCGGGCCCGCGCCGTCTTCGACCTGGCCGCCGCGCTGGACGCCGAGCTGACAGAGCGCACCGCAGCGACCCTGATGACGGAGGTGGAGCTGCCGCTGCAGCGCTGCCTCGCCGAGATGGAGCGGGTGGGGGTCGCCGTCGATGTGGAGCGCTTGGAGGGGCTGCGGGCCGAGTTCGACGGCAACGTCGCCCGGGCCCAGCAGGCCGCCTACGACGTGCTGGGACACGAGGTGAACCTGGGCTCGCCCAAGCAGCTGCAGGGCGTCCTGTTCGACGAGCTCGACATGCCGAAGACGCGGCGCACCAAGTCGGGCTGGACCACCGACGCGGAGGCGTTGGAGGGGCTGTACGTGAAGACGCAGCACCCGTTCCTCGAACACCTGCTGGCCCACCGGGACGCCATCCGCCTGCGGCAGACCGTCGACGGCCTGCTGGCCGCCGTCCGTGAGGGCTCCCGCATCCACACCACCTACGTGCAGACGATCGCGGCCACGGGCCGGCTGTCGTCGACGGATCCGAATCTGCAGAACATCCCCATCAGGACGTCGGTGGGGCGGCAGATCCGTTCCGCCTTCGTGCCGGGGGAGGGATTCGAGTCGCTGATGTCGGCGGACTACTCGCAGATCGAGATGCGGATCATGGCGCACGCCAGCGGCGACGCCGGGCTGATCGAGGCGTTCTCGACGGGCCGCGACTTCCACAACGAGATGGCGTCGCTGGTCTTCCGGGTGGAGCCGGGGGATGTCACGGGCGAGATGCGGGCCAGGATCAAGGCCATGAACTACGGCCTGGCGTACGGGCTGAGCGCGTTCGGCCTGTCGAACCAGCTGAAGATCTCCGTCGGCGAGGCGAAGGGTCTGATGGAGGACTACTTCTCCCGGGTCGGCGGCGTGCGCCAGTACCTGGCCGACGTCGTGGACGAGGCCCGCAAGCGCGGCTACACCGAGACCATGCTGGGACGGCGCCGCTACCTGCCTGACCTCACCACCACGAACCGGCAGCGCCGCGAGATGGCGGAGCGGGCGGCGCTGAACTCGCCGATCCAGGGCTCGGCCGCCGACGTGATCAAGGTGGCCATGATCGGTCTGGCGCGGGCGCTGGCCGAGGCGGGGCTGCGCAGCCGGATCCTGCTGCAGGTCCACGACGAACTGGTCCTCGAGATCGCCCCCGGTGAGCGGGAGCGGGTCGCGGAACTGGTGTCTGCCGAGATGTCGGGAGCGTTCGACCTAGCGGTGCCGCTGGACGTCTCGGTCGGGGTGGGGGACACCTGGCAGTCGGCGGCCCACTGACCTCACCCGGGGCGGTCGGGCCTCAGACAGCCTTGCCGTAGAAGAACACCCGGGAGGCCCAGTCCTCCGTGGCCTTGTCGAAGTCCCAGCAGACGATGATCGTCACCATCGGCGCACCGTCGAAGTCGACCATGATCGTCGACTCCGGGTCGTAGTCGACCGCGAGGATCTTCTGCGTCTCGGTGTACTCGTAGCACGCCACGCTGCCCAGGTCGTCGTACAGTTTGATGACGTCGCCGGCCTCCAGCGTCGACGCTCCGCCCTCGTAGAGCTCGTTGCCGACGGCGCCGCCGCTGCGGTAGGTGTGGATCGACAGGACGACCTTGCCCTTGTCGCTGCCCGGCTGCGGGCCCGCGTTCCACCACGAGGCGGTCCGGGCCTGGTTCTTCGGCGGTGCCGCGATGTTGCCGTCGCTGTCCAGGTTCAGGGCAAGAACCGGTTCGTCGACGTTCAAGGCGGGGATCGCGTAGCGGGTCGGCACGAAACCGGCCGTCGCGGTGGTGACGCATTCCCCGTCGATCGCCGGGCTGCTGCTCGGGCTCGGCTCAGGAGACGCGGCCGGGCTCGCCGGCTGGCTGGTCGACGGCGACGGTGTCGGGTCGATCGCGGCGGGTGCATCGGGCCTGGTCAGGAAGAAGATCAGGGTCGCGATCACGACGACGGCGACCGCCGTCAGCACGATGCTGACCGTGCGCCTCCGGGAGGGCAGGGCTCGGGCCGGGGTGTAGGGTTCGGGTGCGTCGCTCACGCGGCCAGCCTAACGGGTCGGCCAACCAGCACACCCGCTTGCTCATCCGGTCGCGCGCGTATAGGCTGGCCAGGCATTGTGGCCTGTGCTCCTTCGGACAGAGCAGGGGGCACGCGAAGGGCCCTGATGCACACACATCCCATTCGGAGCCCTACTACATGACCTCCTCTACTGAGGCCTCGACTGTCGCAGTCGACGACTTCGGCTCACCCGAGGCCTTCATGGCCGCGGTCGACGCCACCATCAAGTACTTCAACGACGGGGACATCGTCTCCGGCACCGTCGTCAAGGTCGATCGGGACGAAGTCCTGCTCGACATCGGTTACAAGACCGAAGGCGTCATCCCCTCGAAGGAACTCTCCATCAAGCACGACGTCGATCCGTTCGACGTCGTCTCGGTCGGCGATGAGATCGAAGCCCTTGTCCAGCAGAAGGAGGACAAGGAAGGCCGCCTGATCCTCTCCAAGAAGCGCGCCCAGTACGAGCGCGCCTGGGGCACGATCGAGAAGATCAAGGAAGAGGACGGCGTCGTCACCGGCTCCGTCATCGAGGTGGTCAAGGGTGGCCTCATCGTCGACATCGGCCTGCGTGGCTTCCTGCCCGCGTCGCTCGTCGAGATGCGCCGTGTCCGCGACCTCCAGCCCTACGTGGGCATGGAGCTCGAGGCCAAGATCATCGAGCTGGACAAGAACCGCAACAACGTGGTCCTGTCGCGCCGCGCCTGGCTGGAGCAGACCCAGTCCGAGGTTCGTCACACCTTCCTCACCCAGCTGCAGAAGGGCCAGATCCGCAAGGGTGTCGTGTCCTCGATCGTCAACTTCGGCGCCTTCGTCGATCTTGGCGGCGTCGACGGCCTCGTGCACGTCTCGGAGCTTTCCTGGAAGCACATCGACCACCCGAACGAGGTTGTCGAGGTCGGGATGCCCGTCACTGTCGAGGTCCTCGAGGTGGACATGGACCGCGAGCGCGTCTCCCTGTCGCTGAAGGCGACGCAGGAGGATCCGTGGCAGACCTTCGCCCGCCTGCACCAGATCGGTCAGATCGTGCCGGGTAAGGTCACCAAGCTGGTTCCGTTCGGCGCGTTCGTCCGCGTCGGCGAGGGCATCGAGGGCCTGGTCCACGTGTCCGAGCTGGCCGAGCGTCACGTCGAGATCCCGGAGCAGGTTGTCTCCGTCGGCGACGACCGCATGGTCAAGGTCATCGACATCGACCTCGAGCGCCGTCGCGTCTCGCTGTCGCTGAAGCAGGCCAACGAGGGCGTCGACGTCGCGTCGGACGACTTCGATCCGCTGCTGTACGGCATGCAGGCGTCCTACGACGACCAGGGCAACTACATCTACCCCGAGGGCTTCGATCCGGAGACCAACGAGTGGAAGGAAGGCTTCGAGGAGCAGCGCGCTGCCTGGGAAGCCCAGTACGCCGAGGCCCACGCTCTGTGGGAGGCCCACAAGCGTCAGATCGAGTCCGCGGAGACCGCGGACCGCGATGCCGCCGTCGACGCCGGAACCGGCTACGTCACCGAGTCCCCGGTTGAGGGCTCGCTTGCCTCCGACGAGTCGCTGCAGGCGCTGCGCGACAAGCTCGCCGGCAACTGATTGCACGAAAAGCGGCGGCGCCGACCATCTGGTCGGCGCCGCCGCTTCTCGTTGCCCGCACGGAGGCAGGCCGCACTGTCGCGGTAGATTGGCCTCCATGGAACCCGCGGCGCCCCGGCACGAGATGGCGGGTCAGCCGTCAGGCACAGTCGACATCGCCGAGGCGCACCTCGAGCCCCTCGAACTGATCCGGCTCAGCGAACTCGTGGTGCGCGCCGGGATCGAGATGCTCAGCTCCGGAACCAGCGGGCTGCGGGTCCGGGAGCTGATGCGGGCGGCTGCTTTCGCGCTCGGGCTCGACTCGTTCGCCGCGCATGTGACCTTCACCAACATCGTCGCCACCGTCGGCATCGGCGGCATCTACCGGACGCAGGTCGCCGAGATCCGCAGCCCCGGGGTCAACTCCCACCGCATCGCCGCCCTGCAGAAGTTGACCCGCGACCTCAAGGACACGACCATCACGCCCGACGAGCTCGAGGCCCGCCTCGACGCCGTCGAGTCGGCCCGCCCAGTACCCGACGTGGTTGCTGACGGTCCTCGTCGCTGTCGCCTGCGCGTCCGTGACGCTACTGAGCGGCGGCTGGTGGCACGAGGCCCTCGCCGTCCTTCCCGCGGGCGCCCTCGGCTTCGTGGTGCGCAACCGGCTCGGGCGCTGGGAGATCAACCACCTCGCGACCGTGCTGGTGTCGGCCGCCGTGGCCTGCCTGACCTACGTGGGGGCCGCCAACGCCATCGCGCTGGTGACGGGAGAGCCCAGCTCGCGGCTCGCCGCAGGCTTCATCTGTGCCGCCATCTTCCTCATCCCCGGCTTCCCGCTGGTCACCGGCGGCCTCGACGTCGCCCGCATCGACCTGGGCGTCGGCATCCCGCGGCTGGGGTATGCGGCGGCCGTGATCCTGGCCATCACCGTCGGCGTCTGGGTCGTCGCCGTCCCGGCCGGGATCTCACCGGATCCCGTTCCCTCCCTGGTCGCGCCGCCCGCGCTGCTGTGGACGGCGTGGGTGCTGGCCAGCTTCTTCGCTGTCTACGGCTGGGCCAGCATGTTCAACACCCCGCTGCCGATGGCGCTGACGGCGGGCCTGATCGGCGTGCTCGGCAACGTTCCGCGGCTGCTCATGCTCGAGGGCGGCGTACCGGTGCACGTCGCGACCTTCACGGCCTGCGTCGTCATGGGGCTCGCCTGCGCCGTCGCCGGCCGCCTGCTGGGCATGGAGAAGATCGTCATGACCGTGCCGACGGTGCTGGTGGCCATCCCCGGCTCCTCGGCGCTGCGGACGCTGCTGTACTTCGACCAGCGCGACGTCGTCTCCGCCATGGAGAACGGCGTCTCGACGATGCTCGTGCTCATCGGCATGGTGGCCGGCCTCGCCTGCGCCCGGATGCTGACCGACCCGGAGTGGGCGTTCACCCGGCCCGATCCTCCCTGGGGGAGGGACCTGGCCAGCCTGTCCGTGCGCCGGCTGCTGCCGCGTCGCGGCCGGTCGGAAGCGGGCGGCGGGCGTTAGGCTGGCGCGCATGACCCGCATCGCGCTCACCGGCGGCATCGCCTCCGGCAAGTCCTTCGTGGCCGCAGAACTCGAGGCGCTCGGCGCCGTCATCATCGACTCGGACGTGCTCGCCCGCGACGTCGTCGCGCGCGGCACCCCGGGCCTGGCCGCCGTCGTCGGGCGCTTCGGCGACGCGGTGCTGCGGGCAGACGGCGAGCTGGACCGTGCCGCGCTGGGGACCATCGTGTTCGCCGACGACGCCGCCCGCGCCGACCTCAACGCCATCGTCCACCCGCTGGTGCGGGCGCGGGCCGCCGAGCTCGAGGAAGCGGCGCCCGAGGGTGCGGTGGTGATCCAGGTCGTGCCGCTGCTCGTCGAGACGGGGCTGTACCGCGGCTTCGGGACGGTCATCGTGGTGGACGTGCCCGAGGAGACCCAGCTGGACCGGCTCATGCGCCGCAACCCGCTCACCCGGGAGGAGGCGCGGGCCCGGCTCGACGCCCAGGCCTCCCGCGACGAGCGGCTGGCCGTGGCCACGCACGTCGTCGACAACGCGGGTCCGCCGGAGGCGACGAGGCGCCGGGTCCGGGAACTCTGGCGCGAGCTGACCCGCGCCTGAGGGTGCCGGGTCACAGCCCCGCGGAGGCTCCCCGCTTCAGCAGTTCCAGCACCCGCACCAGGGCGTCGAGGTCGGCAGATTCCTGCGCCGGGGACGTCGCGAACACGGCGTTGTGGTAGAGCCCGTCGCCCATCAGGATGATCGCCCGGGCGATGGCGGCGTCGCCGACCTCCGAGACGACGAGGGCGAGCCAGCGCTCCTGGATGCCGCGGAGCGTGGCGCCGGCGCGGGGGTGGTTGTCGAGCCCGAGCCGGGAGACGGCGATGAGGGTGCGGTCGAACGGGGTCCCGGTGACCGCGCACGAGGTGAGGTAGTACCAGGAGGGACCCTCCGGCGCCGCCGTCATGGCCGCCACATCCACCTCGGCGTGCGCGAGCAGCCGGTCGAGGAGCCCGTCGACGAGGGCCTCCCGGTTACGGAAGTGGTACAGCAGGCCGCCCTTCGAGACGGCCGCGCCTGCCGCGACGGCATCCGCCGTCGCGCCCCGCTCACCCTCTGTGCTGAGGATGGCCTCGAACGTGTCGAGGATGCGGTCCCTGGCTGACATGGCGCCTGCTCGAGCACTTCTGGTGGGGCTCGGTGTTCCTGCTCGCCGTCCCGCTGCTGCTGCCGCTGCTGCTGGCGGGGCCGCGGCTGCTGCCCGAGTCGCGCGACCCCCACCCCGGCCCGATCGACCCCGTCAGCATCGTCCTGGTGCTGGTGGCCATGACCGCGCTGGTGTGGAGCATCAAGTCGGTGGCCATCTACGGGGCGAGCCTGCCGGTGGCGAGCGCGTTCGTCGTCGCGCTGGCCGCGGGCACCTGGTTCGTGCGCCGCCAACTCGGGCGCGACAACCCGATGCTGGACGTCCGGCTCTTCGGCAACCCCGTCTTCAGCGGCTCGGTGGCCGCGAACCTGCTGAGCGTGTTCTCGCTGGTCGGCTTCCTCTTCTTCGTCTCGCAGCACCTCCAACTGGTGTCGGGTCGCACGCCCATTGAGGCCGGGCTGGTCCTGCTGCCGGGGCTCGTCGTCACGGTCGTCGCGGGCCTGGCTGTGGTCCGGCTCGCGCGCCGCTTCCGCGCCGGCCAGCTGGTCGTCGCGGGGCTGCTGTGCAACGCCGTCGGCTACGGGCTCGTCATGGTCAGCGGACGGGCCGGCTCCGACCTCGGGCGCAGGCCGCGTTCGACTCCGGCGTGGTGCTGACCTCTGCCATCGGCGTCGCGCTCATGCTCGCCGCGGCCGTGCTCGCGGCGGTTACGCTGCGTCGCGCCTGAGTCATCCGGGTAGCTGGAACCGCCACACCGTCGTCGCATACCGCTGCGTGACACGATCGACGGCGTGGGCCCGCAGCAGCGACCGCCACGTGGCGAGTCGCCGGGCCTGCTCCTCGGGCGACGCGATCAGGAACGGCGACTGCGTGGTGTAGAGCTGCACGTAGTCCTCGGCCGGGATGGTCCGCTCCCAGGCCGTGCGGAACTCTTCGCGAGCGCCGAACGGAAACCGTGCGTCGGCGTCGTGGCGGGAGATCAGGTCGACACCCCGCGGGTCCGGCTGGACCGCCTCGAACGCTGCCTGCCAGCCGTCCTCCGGCACCCGCTGGTTCCACAGCATCGCGATCGTGCCGCGAGGGCGCAGCAGGCGGGCCGCCTCGGCCGAGCCGGCGGCAGGGTCGATCCAGTGCCACGCCTGTCCCACGACGATCGCGTCGAACGAGGCGTCCGCCAGGCCGGTCGCCTCCGCCCGGGCCTCGACGACGGAGACGTCGGGATGGCGCGCCGCGAGCACGGCCAGCATCGAGGCCGACGGGTCGACGGCCGTGACGGTCAACCCGCGCTCAAGCAGCGCATCGGTCAGCCTGCCGGTGCCTGCGCCGAGCTCCAGCACGTCGCGGGCCCCGTCCGGGAGAGCCCAGCCGACGGCGTCGTCGGGATAGCCTGGACGGTACCGGTGGTAGGTGACACCGGTGCTGCGGAACGCGTCTGCGCGGCGCCGCATCTCATCGGAGGACATGCCCCCACGCTAGCGGGCGACCCGGTAGCGCAGGTAGGCGACGGGGCCGATCCGGCGGCACTCGACGAGCTCGAGGCTCTGCCGTGCGCCGTGGTGGGGGAAGTAGGGCAGGCCGGCGCCCAGGAGCACGGGATAGGCCCGGATGCGGTACTCGTCGATGAGCCCGAGGTCGGCCGCGGCCGCCGCCAGCGTCGAGCCGCCGATGGCGATGTCGCCGTCACCCGGCTCGCCTTCAGCCGGGCGATCTCCGTGGCGAGGTCGTCGGTGGCGATGCGCGTGTTGCCGACCACCTCGGTGAGGGTCGACGAGAACACCACCTTGGGCAGCTCCTGCCAGATCCTCGCGAACTCGAGCTCCTCGGGGCTGAACCCGGCCTCCGCCGAGGCGGTCTCCCACACGACCATCGTCTCGTAGAGCCGCCGGCCGAGCAGGTGGACACCGACGCGACGCACCTCGTCGACGGCGAGGCGGAAGACCTCGTCGTCGGGGACCGACCAGTCGATGCCGCCGTCGGCATCGACGGTGTACCCGTCGAGGGAAGTGGACAGGTCGTAGACGACGTCGTGCATGCGGAGAGTATCCGCCTCCCCGCCGGGCAGAGTAAAGGGCGTCCCGGCCGGAGCCGGGACGCCCACCGCATGCTGCGCCATGCGGACCCAGAAGTCCCGGCGGGGGAGCGGCGCGCCACCCTGCCGGGCACCGTTTACTGCTGCGGCGATCCCTCCCACGGCGGGCACGCGCACACGAGATTGCGGTCGCCGTACGCGTTGTCGACGCGGCCGACCGGAGGCCAGTACTTGTCCACCCGGAACGCGCCCGCCGGGAAGCACCCGACCTCGCGGGAGTACGGCCGGTCCCAGTCCGCCACCAGATCCTCCGTCGTGTGGGGGGCGCGTCGCAGCGGGGAGTCCTCGGCCGCGATGCGGCCCTCCGCGACGTCACCGGCCTCGCGGGCGATGTCGAGCATCGCCGTCACGAACCGGTCGAGCTCGGCGAGCGGCTCGGACTCCGTCGGCTCGATCATGAGCGTGCCCGGCACGGGGAACGACATGGTGGGCGCGTGGAAGCCGTGGTCGATCAGCCGCTTGGCGATGTCGTCGACGGTGACGCCGTGCTCCGCGAAGCCCCGCGGGTCGACGATGCACTCGTGGGCGACGCGCCCGTGGGCGCCCCGGTAGAGGATCGGGTACGCGTCCTCCAGTCGGGTGGCCAGGTAGTTCGCGTTGAGGATCGCCGCCCGGGTGGCCTGCGTGACGCCCTCACCGCCCATCAGCGCGAGGTACGCCCACGAGATCAGCAGGATGGAGGCCGACCCGAAGGGTGCGGCGGAGACCGCCCCCTCCTCGCCGGTGCCGGGATCGGAGGGCAGGTGCGGGGTGAGGTGGGCCTTGACGCCGATCGGGCCCATGCCGGGCCCGCCCCCGCCGTGTGGGATGGCGAAGGTCTTGTGCAGGTTCAGGTGGCTGACGTCGCCGCCGATGTCGCCGGGGCGGACCAGGCCGACCATGGCGTTCATGTTGGCGCCGTCGATGTAGACCTGCCCGCCGTGCTCGTGCGTGATGTCGCAGACGCGGCGGACGGTGTCCTCGAACACCCCGTGCGTGGACGGGTAGGTGATCATGACGGCGGCGAGCCGGTCGCCCGCCTCCGCCGCCTTGGCCTCGAAGTCGGCCACGTCGATGTCGCCGTTGTCGGCGGAGCGCACCGGCACGACGGTGAGGCCCGCCATGGACGCCGACGCCGGGTTCGTGCCGTGCGCCGACGTGGGGATGAGGCACACGTCGCGGCTCTCGCCACGGGCGGCGTGGTAGGCGCGGATCGTCATGAGGCCCGCGTACTCGCCCTGCGCGCCCGAGTTGGGCTGCATGGAGAACGCGTCGTACCCGGTGACCGCGCACAGCTTCGCCTCGAGGTCGTCGATCATCTCGAGATAGCCCGCCGCCTGCCGGCGCGGGGCGTACGGATGCAGCGACGCGAACTCCGGCCACGTGATGGCAGCCATCTCGGCCGCCGCGTTGAGCTTCATGGTGCAGGAGCCGAGCGGGATCATGGCCCGGTCGAGCGCCAGGTCGCGGTCGCTCAGCCGCCGCATGTAGCGCATCATCTCAGACTCGGCCCGGTTCATGTGGAACACCGGGTGCGTGAGGTAGTCGGTACCCCGGAGCAGGTCGTCGGGGATCGACGGCGTCGCCGTCAGAGCGTCGACCGGCCCGATCCCGAACGCGTCGAGCACCCGGCCCAGCACCTCGAGCGTGGTGGTCTCGTCGCAGGCGATGCCGACCCTGTCGCGCCCGACCCGGCGCAGGTTGATGCCCCGCTGCTCGGCTGCGGCCAGGATGCCAGCCTGGCCGACGCCGACGGTGACCGTGAGGGTGTCGAAGAAGTGTTCCGGCTCGACGACCGCGCCGCCTGCCCGCAGCGCCTCGGCCAGCGTCGCCGTCATCAGGTGCACCCGCTGCGCGATGGCCCGGAGCCCGGCGGGCCCGTGGAAGACGGCGTAGAACGACGCCATCACCGCCAGCAGCGCCTGCGCCGTGCACACGTTCGACGTGGCCCGCTCGCGGCGGATGTGCTGCTCACGCGCCTGCAGCGCCAGCCGGTAGGCGCGGTTGCCGTTGGCGTCCTTCGACACGCCGACCAGACGGCCGGGCATGATCCGCTTCAGGGCGTCGCGGCAGGCGAGGAACGCCGCGTGGGGGCCGCCGTAGCCTGGCTGGACCCCGAACCGCTGCGTCGAGCCGACGGCGATGTCGGCCCCCATCGCGCCGGGTTCCTTCACGAGGCACAGCGACAGGAGGTCGACGTCGGCGATGGCCAGTGCCCCGACCCCGTGCAGGGCCTCGAAGAGCGCGGTGTGGTCACGCAGGTGTCCGTGGGTGCCGGGCTGCGCGACGATCGCCCCGAACCACGACGCGTCCGGGACTGCGCCGTCGACCGGTCCCGCGACGATGTCGATGCCGTAGGGGACCGCGCGGGTGCCGAGCACGGCCCGGATCTGCGGGTGCAGGTCGTCGGCGACGAAGAAGCGCGACCGCTTCCCCTTCGCGTGGTTGAACGCCATCACCATCGCCTCGGCCGCCGCCGTCGCCTCGTCCAGCAGGGAGGCGCCGGCGACCTCGAGGCCGGTCAGGTCGATGATCATCGTCTGGAAGTTGAGCAGCGCCTCGAGCCTGCCCTGCGCGATCTCCGGCTGGTACGGCGTGTAGGCCGTGTACCAGGCGGGGTTCTCGAGGACATTGCGCTGGATCGCCGGGGGCGTGACCGTCTGGTGGTAGCCCTGGCCGATCATCGACGTGGCGACCGTGTTGAGCGCACCCAGGCGCCGCAACTCACCGAGGACGGCGCCCTCGGTCATGGGGGCCCAGGCGAGCGGCTCGGACTGTCGCAGGCCGCCGGGGACGGCCTGGTCGATCAGCTCGTCGACGGAGCCGACGCCGAGGGTGTCGAGCATGGTGGCGATCTCCGCCGGGCTCGGGCCGATGTGGCGCCGGTTGGCGAAGTCGTCGGGGTCGTATGCGGTGGGCTCCCAGGTCGGCACGGGGTCAGCCGATCAGTGCGCGGTAGGCCGCCTCGTCGAGGAGGTCGTCGAGCTGGGCCGGGTCGGTCGGGTCGATGCGGAAGAACCATGTGCCCATGGCGTCGGCGTTGACCGACTCGGGGGCGTCGACGAGTTCCTCGTTGATCGCGGTGATGACGCCGTCGATGGGGGCGGTGATGCCGGAGGCGGCCTTCGTCGAGTCGATCGCGACGACCTCGTCGCCCTTGCTGACGGAGTCGCCGACGGTGGGCAGCTCGACGAAGACGATGTCGCCCAGCTCGCTGGCTGCGTGATCGGTGATGCCGACGGCGACGTCCTCACCGGAGTCGTCGAGCCATTCGTGGTCGGGGGTGAACTTCATGCGGTCACTTCCTTCTTTCAGCGGTTTCAGCGGTGGTAGGCGTGGGGGACGAAGGGCATGGGCGCGACGGTGGCGGGGACCCGCTTCCCGCGCAGCTCGGCGTACGTGGTGGCGCCGTCGGGGGCGGAGCCTGCGGCGACCAGCGCCATGGCGATGGGGTGGCCGAGGGTGGGGGAGAAGCCGCCGGAGGTGACGACCCCGATCGGATCGGTCGCGGTGGCGTCGGCGAACAGTGCCGCGCCCTCGCGGACCGGGGCCCGGCCGTCGATCAGCAGGCCGATGCGTTCGCGCGGCGCCCCGTCGGCGAGTTGGGTGGAGATGACGGCGGCGCCAGGGTAGCCGTCGGCCCGGGAGCCTCCCGGTCGGCGGACCTTCGGGATGGCCCAGCCGAGACCCGCCTCGACGGGCGTGACGTCCTCGGACAGTTCGTGGCCGTAGAGCGGCATGCCCGCCTCGAGACGCAGGGAGTCGCGCGCGCCCAGCCCGGCCGGCGCCACCTCCGGCTCCGCGAGCAGCAGCCGGGCGAACTCCGCGGCGCGGTCGGCCGGCAGCGACACCTCGAAGCCGTCCTCCCCGGTGTAGCCGGACCTGGACACCCACAGGGCCGTTCCGTCCCAGTCGAGCGACACGGCATCCATGAACGTGCACTCGGTGACGCCCGGCACCAGCCTGCCCAGCGCCGCGGCCGCGGCCGGGCCCTGCAGGGCGAGCAGGGCCCGGTCGGTGAGCAGTTCCACGGCGACGCCGTCGAGGGCGTTGAGCAGCCCGAGGTCGACCTCGGTGCGGGCGGCGTTCAGGACCACGAGAAACGCGTCGCCGCGGTGGGCGAACATGAGGTCGTCGACGACGCCTCCCGCCTGCGTGGTCAGCAGGCCGTAGCGCTGCCTGCCTTCGGCGAGCCCGGCGACGCTGGCCGGGATCACGGACTCCAGCGCGGCGGCCGCGTCGGCGAGATCCCCGGAGAGCGGGCGGACCAGGACCTGACCCATGTGGGAGACGTCGAACAGCGACGCTGCGGTGCGGGTGTGCTGGTGTTCGGCGATGCCGCCGGCGAACTGCACGGGCAGCTCCCAGCCGGCGAAATCGACGAGCCTGCCGCCCAGTTCGGTGTGTAGCGCGTGAAGCGCCGTCGTCCTCAATGACATCGGCGAACCCCTTCTGCCGCGAGCGGCGCCTTCGGGTGTGACCACCCTAAGCCCCCTCTGTCGCGGTTGCCTGAGATCTTCGTATCCGTCGGCGGACCCTCGCGGGCCTCTTTCCAGAGTTCCATGTCGGCACGGTCCGTGGGCCTGAGAGATTCCGGGGCGGTTGCTCCTTCGGCACCGGCTCGAAGCCGGTTCTCCCGTGTCGACGCCGTCAGCCTAGCCGACGCCGGGCGGCTCCGTGGGCGGGCCCGGCACAGTGTCGGTGCGGCACCCCGGAGCCGCGCGGCACTAAGCTGCGGCCATGGACACCGACGGCATCCTCGCGCTCATGCAGACCACCGCGGACGCGGTCGTCCGACCCCGATTCCGGAGTCTCTCTGACGGCGAGGTCGACGAGAAGGCGCCCGGGGACTACGTCACGATCGCCGACAAGGAGTCCGAGGAGATGCTGACCCGCCTCCTCTCGGACGCCTTCCCCGGCGCGGCGGTCATCGGTGAGGAGGCGGTCTTCACCGACCCGGGCCTTCTCAAGGGACTCGCCAACCTGGAGCACGCCTTCGTCATCGACCCCATCGACGGCACCGGGAACTTCGTCCGGGGCGACAGCAAGTACGGGATGATCCTGGCCGAGCTCAAGGGGGGCGTCACGACCCGCGGGTGGATCTGGCAGCCGGAGACGGGCCGCGCCTACGTGGCCGAGCGGGGGGCGGGCGCCCGCGTCAACGGCGAGCCGATCGTGCGCGACGTCGACCGGAGGCTGCCGCTGGGCGCCACGTCGAAGAAGCACCTCATCGGGTACACGGCCGAGGGGAGGCTGAGCCCCGTGGTCCGCAGCAACTTCGCCTGCGCCTTCGACTACCCGGCCGTGCTCGAAGGCGACATCGACTTCATGACCTACACGTCCATCCACCCGTGGGACCACCTGGCCGGCTCCCTCATGCTCACCGAGACCGGCGGTGTCAGCCGCACCTTCGACGGCATCTCCTACACGGTGCTGTCGCGGGGGCGCGGACTCCTGATCGCCGGCGACACGCTGAGCTGGATGACCGCGCAGCAGTGCTGGCCGGTCGGCTGACGTGCCCCGCGCCCACCACAAGCCCTCGATCCGTGACGTCGCCACCCGGGCCGGGGTCTCCCATCAGACGGTGTCGCGGGTCCTGAACGACCCTGACAAGGTGCGGGCCGAGACCCTCGAGCGGGTCCAGCAGGCCATCGCCGAGCTCCGCTACCGGCCGAGCAAGGCCGCGAGGTCGCTGGCCACCAACGACTCCATGACCATCGGGGTCATCTCCGTGCACGCCGCGCTCTTCGGCCCGAGCCAGATGACGCTGGCCATCGACGAGGGCGCCCGGGAGCGCGGCTACGCCACGGCCACCGTCACCGTCCGTGACGACAGCCCCGACTCGCTGCGCGCCGCCCGGGAGCACCTGCTCAGCCTCGGCGTCGACGGCGTGGTCGTCATCGCCTGGTCGCAGCCGGTGCTCGATCTCGCGGCCCGCTTCGCCCGCGACCTGCCCGTCTGCGCCGTCGGCGAGGGGGACGTGCCGGCCGGCCTCGCCCGGGCCCGCGGCGACCAGGTCGGCGGGGCCAGACGCGCGGTGGAGCATCTGCGCGCGACGGGTCGGAGCCGCATCGCGCACCTGGCCGGGCCGATCGACTGGCTGGAGGCCACCGCCCGGGTCGACGGCTGGCGTGACGCCGCCGGCGACGCCCGCGGCCCGCAGGTGGTCGCCGGCTGGGCGCCCGAGGACGGCTTCCGGGGCGTCGACGAACTGCTGGCCCTGGATCCCGAGATCGACGCCATCTTCGCGGCCAACGACCACGTGGCGGCCGGGGCGCTGAAGCGCCTCGTCGAGCTCGGGCGCCGGGTGCCGCAGGACATCGCCGTCATCGGCTACGACGACATCGAGGTCGCCGCCTACCTGACGGTGCCGCTGGCCTCGGTGCGGCAGCCGTTCGCGGAGGTCGGTTCGGCCGCCGTCGACCTGTTGTTCCGGGCGATGCGCGGCGAGGGGGAGGAGTCCCGGCTCCTGCCGTCGAGCTTCGTCTGGCGGGAGTCCGCGGGCTGAGGCCCGCGCCCCGGGTCACTTCCCGAGGGTCGACTCGCGTTCGATGAGCTGGAAGGCGGCGTCGACGCGGGTGGCGGAGGCCGGGGTCTCACCGCCACCGAGGCGGGCCTCGATCCGGCGGTGCAGCAGCTCGACCGACCGGTCGGCGATCTCCTCGCGCCCGGCCTCGATGGTCGTGAGCGTCGGCGAGGTGTAGGCCGCATCCTCGCTGTCGTCGAAGCCGATGACGGCGACGTCCTCGGGGACGCGGATCCCCGCCTCGTGCAGGACGTGCAGCGTGCCGATGCCGAGCGCGTCGTTCAGGGCGAAGATCGCGTCGAACGGGGCCCCGGTGGCGAGCAGCGCGCGGGTGGCCTCGGCGCCGTTGGCGCGGTGCCAGGCGCCCGCCTCCAGGAGGAGTTCCTCGGCGACGGGGACCCCGGCGGCCTCCATGGCCTCGCGGAAGCCGCGCTCACGCAGACCGGCGGAGCCGATGACCTCACCCGGGTGGGCACCCACGAGCGCGATGCGCCGTCGGCCGAGCCCGAGCAGGTGTTCCGTCGCGGCCCTGGCGGCCGCCACGTTGCTCATGGTGACGTGGTCCTGGCCGTGGTCGAAGACGCGTTCGCCGAGGACGACGAGCGGGTAGGAGACCGACAGCTGTGCGGCGTCCTCCTCGCCGAGCGCGAGCGGGGAGAAGATCAGCCCGTCGAGCAGGTGGCGGACCGAGCCGTGGAGCACGTCGAGCTCGCGCTCCCGCCGTCCGTTCGTCTGCTCGATCAGCACGCGCAGGCCGCGTCGCTCCGCGGCGACGATGACGGAGTCGGCCAGCTCGGCGAAGTAGGGGAGCTTGAGCTCGGGGACGGCCAGCCCGATCAGCCCGGTGCGGCCGGTGCGCAGGTTGCGGGCGGTCAGGTTCGGCTCGTACTGCAACTCGTCGATGGCCGCCTGCACCCGCTCGCGGGTGGTGGTGCGCACATGCGGAAAGTCGTTGATGACGTTCGAGACCGTCTTCGCCGACACCCCGGCCAACCGTGCCACGTCCTGCAGCGTCGCAGCCATAGCGGACCTCCCTTGCCCAACCGATTTACATCGATAGTAATCTTAGCGGCGAAGCTGCTCCCGCGCCCGTTGACGGGACCGACCTGCTGGGGTAGCGTTGCTGTGACCGGTCACATAGGCGTGTCGTGGGAGTCGCCCGCGCCCGCCACAACGGAGGAACGCATGACTTTGAACCTCGCAGACCTGCCTGCCGACGTACAGGAGCAGGTGGCCACCACCCGTCGGGTCGTCTCCGACCTCCACGCGGAGCTGCCCCGCTGGGAGCTCGTCGTCTGGACCGCAGGCAACGTGTCGCAGCGGATCCGCGTAGCGGACCGCATCGGCGAGGACCTGTTCGTCATCAAGCCGTCCGGCGTGAGCTACGACGACCTCGGCCCCGAGAAGATGGTGGTCTGCACCCTCGACGGGAAGAAGATCCTCGACGGCACGCCCGACAGCCTCCAGCCGTCCAGCGACACGGCCGCCCACGCGTACGTCTACACGCACATGGACACCATCGGCGGCGTGGTCCACACGCACTCCACCTACGCCACGGCCTGGGCCTCGCGCGGGGAAGAGGTGCCCTGCGTGCTGACGATGATGGCCGACGAGTTCGGCGGCCCCATCCCGATCGGCCCGTTCGCCCTCATCGGTGACGACTCCATCGGCCGCGGGATCGTCGAGACCCTGAAGGACTCCCGCAGCCGCGCCGTCCTCATGCAGAACCACGGCCCCTTCACCATCGGCTCCGACGGTCGCGACGCCGTCAAGGCCGCCGTCATGGTCGAGGAGGTCGCCAGGACCGTGCACATCGCCAGGCAGCTGGGTGACGTGATCCCGATCCCGCAGGAGAAGATCGACTCCCTCTTCGATCGCTACCAGAACGTCTACGGACAGCCCAAGAAGTAGGAACACGACATGGACAACCCCTATCTCAACCGCAAGGTCTGGTTCTTCACCGGATCGCAGGACCTCTACGGCCCGGAGGTCCTCCTCCAGGTCGAGGAGCAGAGCCGCCAGGTCGTGGCCGCCCTCAACGCCTCGGCCGAGATGCCGTTCGAGATCGAATGGCGCCCCATCCTGAAGGACCGCGTCGCGATCCAGAAGGCGATGATCGACGCGAACACCGACGAGTCCGTCGTCGGCGTCATCGCCTGGATGCACACCTTCTCCCCAGCCAAGATGTGGATCCTGGGGCTCGACGCCCTGGCCAAGCCGCTGCTGCACCTGCACACGCAGGCCAACGAGGCGCTGCCGTGGGACACCATCGACATGGACTTCATGAACCTGAACCAGGCCGCCCACGGCGACCGTGAGTTCGGCTACATCGTCAGCCGCCTCGGTAAGCAGCGCAAGGTCGTCGTCGGCCACGCCAGCCACGCCGACGTGCAGCACAAGGTCGCCGTCTGGGCCCGGGCCGCCACCGGCGCCGCCGAGCTGCGCACCTTGAAGCTCACCCGCTTCGGCGACAACATGCGCAACGTCGCCGTCACCGAGGGCGACAAGACCGAGGTCGAGCACAAGCTCGGCGTCGCGATCAACACCTGGGGCGTCAACGACCTCGTGGCGGCCGTGGAGGCCGTCGACGACGCCGCCGTCGACGCGCTCGTCGCCGAGTACGAGAACCTGTACGACGTCGCCGACGAGCTCAAGGTGGGCGGGGAGCGGCACGAGTCGCTGCGGTACGCCGCGCGGCAGGAGATCGCGATGCGCGGCTTCCTGGAGACCGGGGACTCCAAGGCGTTCACCGACACGTTCGAGGACCTCGGCGGGCTGCGTCAGCTCCCCGGCCTGGCCGTGCAGCGCCTCATGGCCGACGGCTACGGCTTCGGCGGCGAGGGCGACTGGAAGACCGCCATCCTCGTGCGCCTCGCCAAGGTCATGGGCTACGGCCTGCCCGGCGGCGCCTCGCTCATGGAGGATTACACCTACGAGCTGACCCCGGGCAAGCAGAAGATCCTCGGCGCCCACATGCTCGAGATCTGCCCCTCGCTCACCACGTCGAAGCCACGGATCGAGATCCACCAGCTCGGCATCGGCGACCGCGAGGACCCGGTCCGCTTCGTCTTCGACACCGACCCGGGCGTCGGCGTCGTCGTCGCCATGAGCGACATGCGCGACCGGCTCCGGCTGACGGCCAATGTTGTCGACATCGTCGAGCCCGACGCGCCGCTGCCGAACCTGCCCGTGGCCCGCGCCGTCTGGGAGCCCAGGCCGAACCTGTCGACGTCGGCCGAGTGCTGGATCCACGCCGGCGCCGCGCACCACACCGCCATGAGTACGGCGGCGGGCCTCGAGCACTTCGAGGACTTCGCCGACATCGTCGACATGGAACTCGTCGTCATCGACGAGGACACCACCACCCGCGGCTTCGTCAAGGAGCTCCGCTACAACGCGGCGGTGCGGAAGTTCACCGAGGGACTTCGCTGATCCGGCGAAGCTGCTGAGAAGGAGACTGGAATCATGACGGCACCCGTGACGGTGCATGGCCGACGCCCTGTCGGTATTGACCGCGCCACGCTGCAGGAGGGGAGCTACCTCGGCGATCTGCAACGCATCAACGTCGAGGCGACCCTGCCGCACATCATCGCCAAGCTCGACGAGAGCAAGGTGCTGGAGAACCTGCGACGGGAGCCCGGCACGGGTGAACACGTCGGGTTCCAGTTCTCCGACTCGGACCTCTACAAGACGCTCGAGGCCATCGGCTGGGAGATCGTCCGGACCGGGACCGACCGGTTCGACGGCTTCCTGACCGACAGCTACGCCCTGCTGCGGCAGGCCCAGCAGGCCGACGGCTACATCAACTCGTGGGGCCTGTCGACGTCGTCCCCCGGCCTCTGGGTCGACCTCATGTGGGGCCACGAGCTCTACTGCGCCGGCCACCTGTTCCAGGCCGCCGTCGCCCTCAACCGCGCCGGACGCCCCGAACTGCTCGAGATCTCCCGCCCGTTCGCCGACCTGATCGTGGAGAAGTTCCGCGACCAGGGCACCGGCGGGCACCCCGAGATCGAGACCGCACTCGTCGAGCTGTACCGCGAGACGGGGGAGCGTTCCTACCTCGACGCCGCCGCGGCCTTCATCCGCCACCGCGGCGCCCCGACGATCCACCACGGACAGTTCGGGCCCGAGTACTTCCAGGACCACGAGTCGCCGCGCACCGCGAGGATCGCCATCGGCCACGCCGTCCGGCAGCTGTACCTCGACGCGGGCTGCGTCGACCTCGCCGTCGAGACCGGCGACGAGGAACTCCTCGACGCCGTCGTCGCGCGCTGGGAGTCGGCCCACCACCGCCGCATGTACGTGACCGGCGGCATGGGTTCCCGCTTCCAGGACGAGTCCTTCGGTGACGACCACGAGCTCTCCAGCGAACGCTCCTACGCCGAGACCTGCGCCGCGATCGCCGACTTCCAGCTCAGCTGGCGGCTCCTGCTGCAGACCGGCCAGGCCCGCTACGCCGCGGCCATGGAGCGCACGCTCTACAACCTGCTGCCCGCCGCGGTCTCCGCGGACGGCACGCAGTTCACCTACGCCAACCCGCACCAGGTGCGGTCCGTCTCCCGGATCCAGGAGCACACCGCGGGCCGCCTGCCCTGGTTCTCCTGCGCCTGCTGCCCGCCCAACATGGCGCGGCTGCGGGCCAGCCTCGCCGCCTACGCGGCCTTCGTCGACGACGCCGGCCTCGCGCTCGCGCTGCCTGCCGCGGGCCGCTTCGAAGGCGCGGACGGAGCCGTCACCGTCGCCGGTGACATCGAGGACGGCGCCCTGACGATCACCCCGGAGGGCACGCTGTCCGGGCTCAGGATCCGCGTTCCGGAGTGGAGCACGACGGTGCTGATCGACGGCGCCGCGGCCGAGAGCGTCGACGGCTGGCTCACCCTGCCCGTCGACCGCGCCACGCAGGTCAGCTTCGACGTCACCCCGCGCCTCCTGGTAGCCGACCCGCGGGTCGACGCCGTCCGCGGCTGCGTCGCGGTGCAGGCCGGGCCGACCGTGATGTGCGCCGAGGCGGGCGACAACGAGTCCGTCGATGCGTTGGCCATCGACCCGGCGGCCCCGCTCGTCGGCGGCCCGCGCGGGGTCACGGCGACCGGCGCGGTGCTCGAAACCGACGACGACCAGCTCTACCGGCCCTACGCGGAGCGGCTGCTCGGCCGACGCGAGGTGCCGCTCACGCTGATCCCGTACCGCGACTGGGGGCGCGACGGCCGCGTCGCCATGCGCGTCTGGCTCCCCGTCCAGGGATGCTGATGACGACCGCCACCCCGCCGCTGGGCTGGAACTCCTGGGACTGCTTCGGCGGTTCCGTCACGGAGGCTGAGACCCTCGCCAACGCCGAGTTCATGGCCGAACACCTCCTGGAGTTCGGCTGGGACACGATCGTCGTCGACATCCAGTGGTACGAGCCGGAGCCGGGCTTCACCGACTACGCGCCCGTCTCCCGCGCCGTCCTCGACGCCAACGGCAGGCCCCAGCCCGCCGTCGGCCGCTTCCCGAGCGCCGCCGACGGCGCCGGCTTCACCGAACTGGCCCGCAAGGTCCACGACCTCGGGCTGAAGTTCGGGGTGCACATCATGCGCGGCGTGCCCCGCCGCGCCGTCGAGGCGGCGCTGCCCATCGCGGGCAGCCCGCACACGTGCGCCGACATCGCCGACCCGGGCAACCGCTGCCCCTGGAACCCCGACAACGACGGCGTGCTGACGGACCACCCCGGTGCCGCGCACTGGTACGACTCGTTCATCGCGATGCTGGCGGGCTGGGGTGTCGACTTCATCAAGCTCGACGACGTCCTCTACCCGCCGGTGGAGCGCGACGACATCGCGCTGATCGCGGCCGCCATCGCGAAGACCGGCCGCGACATCGGGCTCAGCCTGTCCCCGGGCAGGCAGCTGTCGCTGGCCCACCTCGACTTCCTGCGCGGGCACTCGACGATGTGGCGCGTCTCGGACGACCTGTGGGACGACTGGTCGGCCGTCACCGAGCAGTTCCAGCGCGCCGCCCGCTGGGCGCCGCACCAGCGGCCAGGCGCCTTCGCCGACCTCGACATGCTGCCCATGGGCCGCCTCGGCATCCGGGCCCACGTCGGGGAGGCCCGCGACTCGCGCCTGACGCTCGCCGAGCAGCGGTCGATGATCACCCTCTGGGCGATCGCCCGCTCGCCGATGTTCTTCGGCGGGCACCTGCCCGAATCGGACCCGGCCACGATCGCGCTGCTCCGCAACCCGGAGGTCCTCCGCCTGCTGGCCGGCTCTGCCGACAACCGCGAGATCATCCGCGACGGCGACATCGTCGTCTGGGCCGCCACAGTCGACGGCGCCCAGGTGCGAGCGGCGTTCTGGCTCGGCGACGAGCCGACCACGCTGCGTCTGCACGCCGACGATCTCGGCGTCGCAGCCGCGGCCGCCACCGACCTGTGGTCGGGCGCCGAGCTGACCGCCGAGGGCGGCTGGTTCACCCTCGACCTCGACGCGCACGGCACCCGGCTGATCCGCCTTCCCTGACCGCACCGCACCCCATCTGAGATCCAAGGAGCCCCCGTGACGGACGCCGTCATCAACCTCGACCTGCCCGGGCCCGTCGTATCGCGCCACCAGCACGGCCACTTCGCCGAGCACCTCGGCCGCTGCATCTACGACGGCATCTTCGTCGGCCCGGACTCGCCCATCCCCAACGACAACGGCATCCGCCTGGACGTCGTCGAGGCACTCAAGGAGATCGGCATCCCGAACCTCCGCTGGCCGGGCGGCTGCTTCGCCGACGACTACCACTGGAAGGACGGCATCGGCGAGGACCGCCCGACCGTCGTCAACTCCCTGTGGGGCGACGTCGTCGAGGACAACAGCTTCGGCACGCACGAGTTCATGCGGCTCATCGAGCTGCTCGGGACGGAGCCGTACATCTGCGGCAACGTCGGCTCCGGCACGGTGCAGGAGATGAGCCAGTGGGTCGAGTACCTCACCCGCGGCGACGACTCGCCCATGGCCCGGCTGCGCCGCGAGAACGGCCGCGACGAGCCGTGGTCGGTGAAGTTCTGGGGCGTCGGCAACGAGTCGTGGGGCTGCGGCGGCAACATGCGCCCCGAGCACTACGCCGACCTGGCCCGCCAGTACGGCACCTACTGCCGTGACCACGGCGACAACACGCTGTACCGCATCGCCTGCGGCCCCAACGTCGACGACTACGCCTGGACCCAGACGCTGATGGCCACCGTCGGCGACCTCGGCTGCGGCTGCCGCCCCACCGACCACTTCCAGGGGCTGAGCCTGCACCACTACACCTTCGGGCGGAGCTGGGAGCAGAAGGGCTCGGCCACCGAGTTCAGCGACGACGAGTACTGGTACGCCATGGCCAACGCCTTCCGCATGGATGAGCTCATCTCGCGGCACGCGGCCATCATGGATGTCTACGACCCGACCCGCCGTATCGGGCTGGTCGTCGACGAGTGGGGCACCTGGTGGGAGCCGGAGCCGGGCAGTAACCCGGGCTTCCTCGTCCAGCGCCAGACGCTGCGCGACGCGCTGGTCGCGAGCGTCACGCTCGACATCTTCCACAACCACGCCGACCGCGTCTTCATGGCGAACCTCGCGCAGACGGTCAACGTGCTGCAGGCCGTCCTCGTCACCGACGGCGAGAAGCTGACCCGCACGCCGACGTGGCACGTGTTCAAGCTGAACCAGGGCCACGGCGACGGCGAGCTCCTGCCGGTGGCGTGGCGCGGCGACCGCGCGGTCCGCGCCGTCGCCCACGACGGGCCGCGGCCCGACACGCAGCTGCCGCTGCTGCACGCGTCGGCCACCCGCCGCGACGGCAGGATGCTGCTGTCGGTGACGAACCTGGCGCTCGAGGCGACGACGGCGACGTTCGACCTGCGGGCGGCACGGCCACCGTCGCGGGCGGGCAACTGCTGACGGCCTCCGACCTGCGCGACGAGGAGGTCACCGTCACCGGCTTCGACGGCGCCTCCATCGCCGGCGGGGTGCTCAGTGTGGCCCTGCCTGCGACCAGCTACGCCGTCATCGAGCTCGACCTGGCCTGAGCGGCGTCGGGCCCCGTCAGATGCCGAAGATCGGCAGCTGGGTGCGGGGCTCGATGCCCTTTGCGGCCAGCTCCGCATACGCCTTCGGCAACGCGACGGCGAGGGTCTCGGCGCTGAAGGGCCACTCGGTCGCGGCGGCCGCGTCGGCCAGCTTGACGCCCTGCTGGATGAGCATCTCCGTCTGGCTGTAGATCATCGCGATCTCGGCCCGCTGGATGAACGCGAAGTCGCGGTCGACCGGTGCGCCGTGGCCGGGGACGAAGATGGTCTCCTGCCGGGCGGCGCCGAGGATGCCGTCGAGTGCGGTGGGCCAGTTCGCCAGCGAGGTGGTCTCGTCGACCTGCGGGTCGGAGCCCTCCTCGAGCATGTCGCCGACGAACACGACGTTCGCGTCGGTGGCGAGGACGAACAGGTCGCCGTCGGTGTGGGCGTCGCCGAAATTCATCACCTCGAGGCGCTGGTTGCCGAGCTCGAACGAGCGCACGAGCACGAGCTTGATGGTGGTCGGGGCGGCGACCGCGCTGTGCGAGACCGACGTGAGCGCCTCCAGGGCAGGCAGGCCGCCGACGTGGTCGTGGTGGCCGTGGGTGAGGATCACATGCGTCACCGGCACCCCCGCGAGGGCCTGGGCAGAGGCGAGCAGCTCCGCCCCCTGTTCCGGGGTGTTGCCGCAGTCGATCAACGCGGCGGCATCGTCACCGACGATGAGGCCGACGTTGACGCGGTGCTGTTCCAGCGTCGTCACGTACACGCGGTCGGTCACTGGGGTCCAGGTGAGCGTCATGCTGCCATCGTAGACGGCGCTACACTGGCACTCGGCCAGTGCGAGTGCCAGCGACCCACGGGAGGTGAAATGCTCGACGACCGGAAGCTCAGCGTGCTGAACGCGATCGTGACCGACTATGTCGCCAGCCGGGAGCCGGTGGGCTCGAAGGCCCTGGTGGAGCGGCACAAGCTCGACGTCTCCGCCGCCACCGTCCGCAACGACATGGCGGCGCTGGAGGAGGAGGGCTACATCACGCAGCCCCACACCAGCGCCGGCCGGATCCCGACGGACAAGGGCTACCGGCTCTTCGTCGACAAGTTGGCCCAGATCAAGCCGCTGTCCCAGGCGGAACGCAGCGCCATCGCCACGTTCATGAGCGGGACGGCGGACATCAACGATCTGGTGATGCGAACGGTGAGGCTGCTCGCGCAGTTGACCCGGCAGGTCGCAATCATGCAGTACCCCGTGGCGCAGCGCAGCTCGATCCGTCACATCGACCTCGTCTCGCTGGGCGGCGACCGGGTGCTGGCGATCGCGGTGTCCTCGACGGGCGCCGTCGACCAGACGATGGTCGAGGCCCCGATCGCGGCCGATGCCCTGGCGACGCTCAGGGCCCGGTTGGTCGCCGCAGCCGTTGGACGGACCCCGGCGGAGGCCGCGGCCGCGCTGCCGGGCGTCCTCGAGTCGCTGGCACCCGAGTCGCGAGCTGAGGCCGCCCCGCTCGTGGCCGGCGTGCTGGAGGCGTTGGCCCACGAGCCGGCGCTGCAGGTCGTCGTGGCAGGTGTGCCGAACCTGGCGTCGTCGGTGTTCGAGACCGGCATGCGGCCCCTCCTGGAGGCCCTCGAGGAGCAGGTCGTCCTCATGCGACTGCTGGGGGAGGCCGCCGGTGACGACATCACCGTGCGCATCGGCCAGGAAAACACCACGCAGGGCTTCCACTCCACGAGCCTGGTCGCCGCCGGGTACGGCGTCGACCTCGGGTCGTCGCTCGGCGTCGTCGGGCCCACCCGCATGGACTACCCGTCCACCATCGCCGCGGTGCGCGCCGTGGCCAGGTACGTGAGCAGATTCCTCATCGAAGGCTGACAGACAGAAGATATGAACAAGGACTACTACGAGATCCTCGGCGTCGAGCGCGACGCCAGCCCCGAGGCCATCAAGAAGGCCTACCGTCGCCGCGCCATGAAGGTGCATCCCGACGTCGCGCAGGACGACGCCGAGGCGGCCGAGAAGTTCAAGGAACTGAGCGAGGCCTACGAGGTCCTCAGCGACCCGAACAAGCGCGCCGTCTTCGACCGCGGCGGCGACCCGATGGGCCAGGGTGGGGCCGGCTTCTCCGGCTTCGGCGGCGGCTTCGCGGGAGGGTTCGACTTCAGCAACCTCGTCGATGCCATGTTCGGCGCTGCGTCCAGCCGCGGCCCCCGCTCCCGCGTCCGGCAGGGCCAGGACGCTCTCGTGCGGGTCAACCTGCTGCTGCACGAGGCCGTCTTCGGTGTCACGAAGCCCGTCAAGGTGCAGACCGCGGTCGTGTGCCCGAAGTGCACGGGCCGTGGCGGCGAGGAGGGCAGTCAGCCCGTGACCTGCTCCACCTGTGACGGCAACGGTGAGATCAGCCAGATCCAGCGCAGCTTCCTGGGTGACATCCGCACCAGCCAGGCCTGCCCCACCTGCCGCGGCTACGGGACGATCATCCCGCGCCCCTGTGGTGAGTGCTCCGGCGAGGGTCGCGTCCGCAGCACCCGCACCCTGCAGGTCAAGATCCCCGCTGGTGTCTCCACCGGCATCCGCATCCACCTCGAGGGCCAGGGCGAGGTCGGCCCCGGCGGAGGCCCCGCCGGTGACCTCTACGTCGAACTGGCCGTCGCCGAGCACGAGCACTTCCGCCGCGAGGGCGACAACCTCGAGGTCGTCGTCAAGCTGCCGATGACGGCGGCCGCGCTCGGCACCACCGTCGACGTGGCCACGCTCGAGGCCGACTGGGAGGGCTCGGCCCCGGACGAGCGCAGCGTCGCCGTCGAGGTGCCGTCGGGCACCCAGTCGGGCACCCGCATCGCGCTGAAGGGCAGGGGAGTCCCGCGCCTGCGCGGCGGCGGGCGCGGCGATCTGGGCGTCACCCTGCTCGTACAGACCCCGACCAAGCTCGACGACCACCAGCGCGAGCTGATCCGTCAGCTCGCCGAGGCCCGTGACGAGATGCGCCCCGAGGCCATCGCCGCGGCCAAGGGCGGCAAGGGCATGTTCGGCAAGCTCTCCGAGTGGTTCTCGTGACCGATGCCCTCTACCTCGTCGACTTCGACGCGGCGCCCGTCCCCGGGACGGAGATCGCGGTCGAGGGCGACGAGGCGCACCACGCGGTGGCCGTGAAGCGGCTCGCCGTCGGCGAGGGTGTGTTGCTCGGCAACGGCCGCGGGCTGGGGGTGCGGGGCACGGTGACCGCCGTCGACAAGCGCCGCTTCGTCGTCGCGGTCGCCGAGGCGCTCCCCGCGCCCGTGGAGGGCATCGCCTGGACGACGGTGCAGGCGCTGGCCAAGGGCGACCGCAGCGAACTCGCCGTGCAGATGGCCACCGAGGTCGGCGCCCGCAGCATCGTCGCCTGGCAGGCGTCCCGGTCGATCGTCCGCTGGCAGGGGGACCGCGGCGCCAAGGCGCTCGAGAAGTGGCGGGCCACCGCCCGCGAGGCGACCAAACAGGCCCGCCGTCTCTGGCTGCCCGACGTGGAGGCTGCCGGCACGGCCCGCGTCTGCGAACTGATCGCCGCGGCCGATGTGGCGCTCGTGCTGCACGAGGACGCCGTCGACCACATCGCCGCCGTCGACCTCCCCGCGTCGGGAACGGGGCTGATCATCGTCGGCCCCGAGGGCGGCATCGCCCCGGCCGAACTCGACGCCTTCGTCGCCGCGGGCGCCCGAGCCGTGCTGGTCAGCGACGGCGTGCTGCGCACCTCGACCGCCGCGGCCGTCGCGCTCGGCCAACTCGACGCGCTCGCGAGGGTGCGGGCGTGAGTTTCTCCTTCGACGTCACCGCCACCATCGACGGCGCACCGGGCCGCGCCGGCGTCATCCACACCCCCCACGGCGACATCGAGACGCCCGCCTTCATCGCCGTCGGCACCAAGGCCACGGTCAAGGCCGTGCTGCCCGAGTCCATCGCGCAGGTCGGGGCGCAGGCCGTGCTGGCCAACGCCTATCACCTGTACCTGCAGCCCGGCTCCGACCTGATCGACGAGGCGGGCGGCCTCGGCCGCTTCATGAACTGGCCAGGCCCCACGTTCACCGACTCCGGCGGCTTCCAGGTGATGAGCCTCGGCGCCGGATTCCGCAAGGTGCTGGCCATGGACACCGCCGGCCTGCAGAACGACGACGTCATCGCTGAGGGGAAGACCCGCATGGCGCACGTCGACGAGGACGGCGTCACGTTCAAGTCGCACCTCGACGGGACGAGACACCGGTTCACGCCCGAGGTCTCGATGCGCATCCAGCACGAGCTGGGCGCCGACATCATGTTCGCCTTCGACGAGCTGACGACCCTCATGAACACCCGCGCCTACCAGGAGGCCTCGGTCGAGCGCACCCACCGCTGGGCGGGGCGCTGCCTCGCGGCGCACGGGGAGCTGACGCGGCAGCGGGCAGACAAGCCCTACCAGGCGCTGTTCGGCGTCATCCAGGGCGCGCAGTACGAGGACCTGCGCAGGCAGGCGGCCCGGGGGCTCGCGGAGCTGGAGGTCGACGGCGTGTCCTTCGACGGCTTCGGCCTCGGCGGGGCGCTCGAGAAGGAGAACCTCGGCACCATCATCGGCTGGATGGTCGAGGAACTGCCCGTCGACAAGCCCCGGCACCTGCTGGGGATCTCCGAGCCGGACGACTTCTTCGCCGCCGTCGAGATGGGCGCCGACACGTTCGACTGCGTCAACCCGTCACGGGTCGCCCGCAACGCGGCCATCTACACGGCAGACGGCCGCTACAACGTCAACACGGCGCGCCACCGTCGCTCCTTCCTCCCGTTGGAGGAGGGCTGCGACTGCTACACCTGTGCGCACTACACGCGGGCCTACCTGCACCACCTGTTCAAGGCGAAGGAGATGCTGGCGTCCACGTTGGCGACGATCCACAACGAGCGCTTCACGGTGCGGCTGGTCGACGACATCCGGGCCTCCATCCACGAGGGCCGGTTCCGCGAGTTCCGCGACGCGTTCCTCGGGCGGTTCTACGCGGCCCGGTAGCTGGGCTCGTGCCGCTTCACCAGGGCGATGACCCGGTAGGTGACCGGCAGGAGCGCCGCCTCGACGGCGACCTTCCAGAGGTAGCCGACGACGATGTAGTTGAGCATCGCGGGGGCCGAGATGATGCCGGCGAACGCGACGAGGCAGAAGATGACGGTGTCGGCGAGCTCGCCGACGATGGTCGAGCCGAGCAGCCGGGCCCACAGGCTCCCCTCGCGGGTGCGGCGCTTCAGGCGCACCAGCACCCAGGCGTTGAGGAGCTGTCCGACGGCGTAGGCGAGCAGCGAGGCGAGCACGATCCGGGGGACGAAGCCCAGCACCGCGGTGAACGCCTCCTGGTTGCCCCAGTCGGTGGCCGACGGCAGCGCGCCGACCAGCACGAAGGTGGCCGATGCGATCACGGACACGACGCCGCCCAGCACAATGGCGCGGCGGGCGCCGCGCAGGCCGTACACCTCGGCGAGCACATCGCCGAGCACGTAGGTCAGCGGAAACAGCAGCGCGCCGCCGTCGAGGACAAGCGGCAGGACCTGGAATCCGCCCAGTGACACGTCGCCACCGAACTGGATCAGCTTGACTGCGGCGATGTTCGAGATGAGCAGCAGTGAGCAGAACAGGGCCAGCACAAGGTCATATACGCCGCGCGGTCGCGGCGCCAGGCCGGGGCTGGTCGGGTCGATGGTCTCGTCTACGGCGGGCACCGGGGCAGCATACGACTCCCCACGCGAATCGGGCGAGGTGGCTGAAGTCCGAGAAGTGCGGGCCCGGGGGTGGCAAGATCGGGTCATGGAAGACGTCTACAGCGCGAGCATCCCAGAACCTTCCGAGCAGCTGGACCAGCTACAGCCGGGGGACTCCCTGATTGATCGGGGAGTCGAGGACGTGCTGGACGAGGGCTACACGCCTCCCGACTTCTGGTCCGGCGCGATGAGCTACGGCACCACCGTCGCGGAACAGCGGCAGGGCGAGACGATCGAGATGCGGCTGCGCCAGGAGGTCCCAGAACCCGCCGCCGACGACCCCGACGAACCGTGGAACCCCGACAAGGAGCCACGTCAGGTCGGCAAGGAGCGGGCCGGCCGGCTGATGTCGGTGCAGGGTGCGGGCAAGGAGGACACGTTGGGCGTCGACGTCGGGATCGCGGGGGCGCGGCCAGCGCGGAGGAGGCGGCGATGCACATCATCGGCGACGACGAGACGGAGTTCTTCGAGGAGTGAGTCCGGGACGAGGGACTAAGCTGGGAGACCGGCAACGAAACCACCGACCAGGAGCCTGACCCTGAACAGCAGCAACGCGCTCACCGAGAGCGTCGCCACCCGCACCGTCTCGGTACCCCCGTCGATCGACATGGTCTCCCTGCTCGGACCGCGCGACGACTTCCTGCGGATCCTCGAAGAGCAACTCTCCGCCGACCTGCACGTGCGTGGGGCAAGGTCACCGTGACCGGTCAGGCCAGCGACGTCGCCAAGGCCACCGAGATCCTCACGGAGATGGTCACGATCCTGCGCACCGGTCAGGGGCTCAGCGGCGAGACCGTCGAGCGGATCGTCGCCATGGCCGACGACCCGCACGCCGCCGCCTCCGAGATCCTGACGCAGAACATCGTCTCTTCCCGCGGGCGGACGGTGCGTCCGAAGACGCTGAACCAGAAGCGCTACGTCGACGCGATCGACCAGCACACCGTCGTCTTCGGCATCGGCCCCGCAGGCACCGGCAAGACGTATCTCGCCATGGCGAAGGCCGTGCAGGCGCTGCAGGCGAAGGAGGTCAGCCGCATCATCCTGACCCGCCCGGCCATCGAGGCGGGGGAGCGGCTCGGGTTCCTGCCCGGCACCCTGAACGACAAGATCGACCCCTACGTCCGGCCCCTGTATGACGCGCTCCACGACATGGTCGACGCGGATTCGGTGCCGAAGCTGCTCACCTCCGGCACCGTCGAGGTGGCCCCACTGGCGTACATGCGCGGTCGGACCCTCAACGACGCGTTCATCATCCTCGACGAGGCGCAGAACACGTCGATGGAGCAGATGAAGATGTTCCTGACCCGCCTGGGGTTCGGTTCGAAGGTCGTCGTCACCGGTGATGTCACGCAGATCGACCTGCCCGGCGGCGTGCGCTCCGGCCTCCGCGGGGTGCAGCAGGTGCTCGACGGGCTCGACGACATCGCCTTCTGCACCCTGACGTCGCGCGACGTCGTCCGTCACAAGCTCGTCGGCCGCATCGTCGCCGCTTATGACGAGTTCGAGTCCCTGAACGCCAACCGGCAGCACCGAGGTGGAGCATGATCGACATCAACAACGAGTCGGGCGTCGAGGCCGACGAGCTCGGCCTGGTCGAGCTCGCCCGGTTCGCCCTGGACAAGCTGCGGATCCATCCGCAGGCGGAGCTGTCGATCCTCCTCGTCGACGAGGAGACGATGGCCGACTACCACGTGCGGTTCATGGACCTCACCGGCCCGACCGACGTCATGAGCTTCCCCATGGACGAGCTGCGGGCGCCTGCCGACGACGAGGAGCCCCCGCTCGGGCTGCTCGGCGACATCGTGCTGTGCCCGACGGTGACCGCGCGACAGGCCGCCGAGAATGGCCGCGAGCCCGACGCGGAGGCCGAGTACCTCCTCATCCACGGGCTCCTGCACCTCCTGGGGCACGATCACGCCGAGCCGGAGGAGAAGGCGATCATGTTCGGGCTCAACGATCGGATCATCGCCGCCTGGGATCTCGCCCGCGCCGATCGCGCCTGAGCCGGTAGAATCCCCGGCACGTACTGCCTAGCTGAGCGAGTTGATGAGCCACCGTGTCCCAGTCCGAATGGATTGAACTTGGGATAGCCCTCCTCTGCGCCGTCGGCGCGTCGCTGCTCGCCGCGACAGAGACCGCGTTGGGCGTCATCACCAAGGCCCGCGCCGAGCGCATGGTCGAGCAGGGCGAGCGGGGCGCGGAACGCGTCCAGCTCCTGGCCCAGGATCCCGCACCGTCCATCAACGCCGTCATGGTGACAAGGATGGGGCTGGAGATCACCTCCATCGTCGTCGTCGCCATCGTCATGTTCACCCAGTTCCAGATGGACTGGGCCCGTGCCGTCGTCACGGTTGCGCTGATGCTCGTCGTCTCCTTCATCCTGTGGGGCGTCGCGCCGCGCACGCTCGGACGCCAGAACCCGGAGCGGACGCTGCGCCGGTTCGGTGGCCTGGTCTCCGTCCTGACGACGGTGCTCGGCCCGCTCGCGCAGCTGATGATCCTCCTCGGCAACGTCCTCACTCCCGGCCGCGGCTATGCCGACGGCCCGTTCGCCAGTGAGGCCGAGCTGCGCGACCTCGTCGACGCGGCCGAGGCCAACGAGCTGATCGAGGCCGGCGAGTCCAAGATGATCCACTCGGTCATCGACCTGGGCGACACCATCGTCAAGGAGGTGATGGTTCCGCGCACCGACGTGGTGTTCGTCACCCGTGAGCGGACCCTGCGGCAGCTGCTCAGCCTCGCGCTGCGCTCCGGCTTCTCCCGCATCCCGGTGGTGGGCAAGGACCTCGACGAGGTGGTCGGGATCGTCTACCTCAAGGACGTGTCGAAGCGGATCTACGACTTTCCGGATGCGGAGCGGATCGAGACGGTGGGCGACATCATGCGCCCCGCTGCCTTCGTGCCGGACTCCAAGAAGGTCAGCGAACTGCTGCACGACATGCAGCTCAGCCACACGCACCTCGTCGTCGTCATCGACGAGTTCGGGGGCACGGCGGGGCTCGCGACCATCGAGGACATCCTCGAGGAGATCGTCGGCGAGATCGTCGACGAGTACGACCACGACGCGCCCTCGATCGCCGAGCTGGGGGAGGGACGCTACCGTGTCTCGTCCCGGCTGCCGCTCGACGAGCTGGGCGCCCTGTTCGGCGTCAACCTCGACGACGACGACGTCGAGACCGTCGGCGGCCTCATGGCCAAGCAACTGAACCTGGTGCCGATCCCCGGCTCCAGGACGGTGGTGGGCGACATCGAACTCGTCGCCGACCGCGCCGTCGGACGGCGGCACCAGATCGGCACCGTGCTGGTGCGCCAGCTCGCTCCCGGGGAACTCGGGACAACAACCCACGACGATGAGGACGAAGATGACTGAAACCGTGCACCGCTCAGGATTCGCCTGCTTCGTCGGGCGCCCGAACGCCGGCAAGTCGACGCTGACGAACGCGCTGGTCGGGCAGAAGATCGCCATCGCGTCCAGCAAGCCGCAGACCACACGCCACGCCGTGCGCGGCATCGTCACCCGCGAGGACGGGCAGCTCGTCCTGATCGACACCCCCGGCCTGCACCGGCCGCGGACGCTGCTCGGTCAGCGACTCAACGACCTCGTCTACGAGACATGGGCCTCGGTCGACATCGTCGGCATCTGCCTGCCGTGTGACCAGCGGATCGGCCCCGGCGACAAGTTCATCATCGGGGAGATCGCCAAGCTGAAGCGGCGACCGGTGCTGGTGGCGCTGGCGACGAAGACGGACCTGGTGTCGAAGGAACGCGTCCTGTCGCACCTCGTCGACGTCGCCGCCGTCGCCGAGGAACTCAGCATCGAGTGGGCAGAGGTCATCCCGTGTTCGGCCGTCGCCAACGACCAGGTCGACCTGGTGCGCGACCAGCTGATCCGCCTGCTCCCGGAGGGTCCCGTCTACTACCCCGACGGGGAGATCACCGACGAGCCCGAGGAGACCCTCATCGCGGAGCTGATCCGTGAGGCGGCGCTGGAGGGGGTCCGGGACGAGCTGCCGCACTCGATCGCCGTCGTCATCGACGAGATCCTGCCGCGCCCCGACCGCCCAGAGGACAAGCCGCTGACCGACGTCTTCGCGTCGATCGTCGTGGAGCGGGAGTCGCAGAAGGGCATCATCATCGGGCACAAGGGAGCACGGCTCCGTGAGATCGGCACCGCGGCGCGCGAACAGATCAACCACCTGCTCGGCACCCGCGTGCACCTGAACCTCCACGTCAAGGTGCTCAAGGAATGGCAGCGTGACGCCAAGTACCTCAACAGGCTCGGCTTCTGACAAACGAACGATCGAAGTGATCAGTTGTTAGTCTGAGGCTGTTTGATCACAAACCTATGCGCGTTCGAACTCTCTTTCTAGGATCACGACCAACGTCAACCACTCAGGTGGCGTAGTGACCCGATGAAGGGAGTCACACGTGAACGCACGTGTCCTCAAGCTTGGTATGGCCGCCCTATCCGGCGCTCGTGCTGTCGGCCTGCGGCGGCGGTGGCGGTAACGGCGACGGCGGAACGCCCGCCACGTCCGAGGACCCGCGGCGCTCGAGACGACGATCAGCATCCTCGCGCCGTCGTACGCCGACTCGTCGAAGGGTGACTGGGACAAGATCATCGCGGAGTTCAACAAGACCTACCCCAAGGTCGAGGTGAAGCTGCAGATCGAGGGCTGGGAGGGCTTCTCCGACAAGGTCGCCGCCCGCATCCAGGCCAATGACTACCCGGACATCCTGAACGACAACGCCTTCGCAGCGTCCGCCGAGGCGGGCATCCTGTATCCGATCGACGAGGTTGTCAGCGCCGAGACGCTGGCCGCCATCGAGCCGTCCCTGCTGGCCAACGGCCAGAGCGCCGACGGCAAGCAGTGGGCCGCGCCCGACATCGCCAGCGCCCGCATGATGGCCTACAACGTCGACCTGTTCGACAAGGCCGGCATCGCCGCCGCTCCGAAGTCGTGGGCCGAGCTGGAGGAGGCCTCCGCGAAGCTGGCCGCTCTCGGCGGCGACGTCAAGGCCTACGGCATGCCGCTCGGCAACGAGGAGGCCCAGGTCGAGTCGTCCCTGTGGCTCTGGGGAGCCGGCGGCTCCTGGATCGTCGACGGTGAACTCAAGGCCGACACCCCCGAGGCCGTCGAGGGCTTCACCCAGATGAAGAAGATGTTCGAGGCGGGCTACACGCAGCCGAACCTCGAGGACAACCGGCAGGACGTCGCGACCCTCTTCCAGGCCGGCCTGCTCGGCATGCTCGTTGCGCACTCGCCGATCGTCACGGACGCCGAGGCCAAGGGCGTCAAGGTCGCCCTGGCGGGTCGCTGGCCATCGTCGCCTTCTTCGGGTTCCCGTACGCGCTGATGCTCATCACGTCGCTGAAGACGCGGCTGGAGGTGACCGACATTCCGCCGGCCTACTTCCCGGCGTCGCCCCAGTTCAGCAACTACCTGACGGTCTGGTCCAGCGAGGTGAACCCGGCTGCGTCGCTGCTGGCCACGACGGTGATCTCCCTCGGCGCGACGCTGCTGGTGCTCGTCGTCGCGACGCCCGCCGCCTACTACGTCGCGCGCTTCCGGTTTCCGGGGCGCCTCGTCTTCCTTCTGCTGGTGCTGTGCACGCAGATGCTGCAGCCGACGGTGCTCGCCGTGGGCTTGTTCCAGGAGTTCCGCGGCTGGTCGGGCTACGCGGTATGGAGGGCGCTGATCCTCATCAACGCGGCCTTCAACCTGAGCTTCGCCATCTGGATCATGCAGGCGTTCTTCGCCGGGGTGCCGAAGGAGATCGACGAGGCCGCCCTCATCGACGGCCTCGGCCGCCTGCAGACGATGTTCCGCATCTCGCTGCCGCTGGTGTGGCCGGGCATCGTGACGGCGATCGTCTTCGTCTTCGTGAACTCGTGGAACGAGTACGCGGCGGCGCTGATCCTCGTCAACGCGCCGGACCTGCAGCCGCTGACGGTATCGATGCCGCGCTTCCTGGGCCTCTATATCCAGGACTGGCAGTACCTGTTCACGGTGGCGCTGATCGCGATCGTGCCGGTGATCATCCTGTTCGCTCTGATCGAGAAGCGCCTGATCGGAGGTCTGACGGCGGGTGCGGTGAAGTAGGGGCTGGCTGTTCAGTCGCCTGGCTCGTCGTCCATCGGCCACGGTCGTCGGGCATCGGTCACGGTCGTCGGACGTCCGTCTGGCTCGTCGTCCATCCGTCTGCTGCGCCGAGCACGAATCTGGCTCCAGCGTGCATTCTGCTGGCTCAGGCCGCGGCTGTGGCGATATGCACGTAGCGGCGGCTCAGCGGAGATTCGTGCTCAGGGACGGTGCCTCGGGAGCCTTGTGCGTCTGTCAGGCTCGTCGGGCGTCCGTCATGCTCGTCGTCCATCGGTCTGTTGCCCCGAGCACGAATCTGGCTCCAGCGTGCATTCTGCTGGCTCTGGCCGCCGCTGTGGCGATATGCACGTAGCGGCGGCTCAGTGGAGATTCGTGCACGCCCTCCCACAGCGACCTGTCCACATTCCGGGGCGACTTCCCCTGTCCGCGACCCTCCCGGTGCTAGGGTGACGCTCGTGGCACGGCACTTCCTGCTTCTTGGTTGCCGCAGCGAGGCCCAGTCAAACTGAGCCAGAATCCCTCGCTGCGGTGTGTTTGCGTGTCTGGCGCCACCAACAGCCCCGGAAGAGATTCTCATGACTCAGTTCACCACCCGCCCGCAGCCCGTGCCCACGCAGCAGCCCACGCCGATGCCGGTGCACCGCTACACGCCCTTCATCCCGATCGACGTCCCCGACCGCACCTGGCCCACCAAGCGCATCGAGAAGGCCCCCCGCTGGCTGTCGACCGACCTGCGTGACGGCAACCAGGCCCTGATCGACCCGATGACCCCCAGCCGCAAGATGCGGATGTTCGAACTGCTCGTCGGCATGGGGTACAAGGAGATCGAGGTCGGCTTCCCGTCCGCCTCCGGCACTGACTTCGACTTCGTCCGGCAGCTGATCGAGGGCGACAAGATCCCCGACGACGTCACCATCTCCGTGCTGACTCAGGCCCGCGAGGACCTGATCGCCCGGACGGCGGAGTCGCTGGTCGGCGCCCACCGCGCCACCATCCACATGTACAACGCCACCGCCGAACTGTTCCGCAAGGTGGTCTTCCGGATCAGCCCGGAGGAGTGCATCCAGCTGGCCACCCGCGGCACCGAAACCGTCATGAAGTACGCCGACAAGTACCTGCCCGACGTCGAGTTCGGCTACGAGTACTCGCCCGAGATCTTCACCCAGACGCCGACGGAGTTCGCCGTCGAGGTCTGCAACGCGGTCTCCGACGTCTGGCAGCCGGGCGAGGGACGCGAGATCATCTTCAACCTGCCGGCCACCGTGGAGCGTTCGACGCCCAACACGTACGCCGACCAGATCGAGTACTTCTCCCGCCACGTCAAGAACCGCGCGCACGTCGCCATCTCCCTGCACCCGCACAACGACCGCGGCACCGCCGTCGCGGCCGCCGAGCTGGGCCAGATGGCAGGCGCCGACCGCGTCGAGGGCTGCCTGTTCGGTCACGGCGAGCGCACCGGCAACGTCGACCTGGTCACCCTGGCCCTGAACCTCTACACGCAGGGCATCGACCCCCAGATCGACCTGTCGGACATCGACAACGTGCGCCGCACCGTCGAATACTGCACCGGCCTGCCCGTGCACCCGCGCCACCCGTACGCCGGCGACCTCGTCTACACCGCCTTCTCCGGCTCCCACCAGGACGCCATCAAGAAGGGCCTGGAGCACCTGGAGAAGGTGGCCGCCGAGGCGGGCAGCACCATCGACGAGATGCCGTGGGAGGCGCCGTACCTGCCCATCGACCCGCACGACGTCGGCCGCAGCTACGAGGCGGTCATCCGCGTGAACTCGCAGTCGGGCAAGGGTGGCATGGCCTACCTGATGAAGAACGAGTTCAAGATGGACCTGCCGCGACGGCTGCAGATCGAGTTCAGCCGCGTCGTTCAGCAGCACACCGACACCGAGGGCGGAGAGGTCACCTCGGCGCAGATCTTCGAGATCTTCCGCGAGGAGTACCTGGAGGGTGTCGACTGGCAGCTGATCGGGGCCGGGTCGACGTCCCAGAACGGCCAGTTCCACGTGAACGCCACCATCGACGGCCCCACCCGCAAGGGCATCGCCGTCGAGGGCGAGGGCAACGGTCCCGTGTCCGCGTTCGTCGATGCGCTGGCCCAGGAGGGCGCCCAGGTGCGGGTGCTGGACTACGCCGAGCACGCCCTGCAATCGGGCGACGACGCGTCGGCCGCGGCCTACGTCGAGTGTGAGATCGGCGAGGGCCCCGACTCGCAGGTGCTGTGGGGCGTCGGGGTCGACCCGAGCATCACGAGCGCCTCGATGAAGGCGATCCTGAGTGCTCTGAACCGCGCCGCCACGGCGTGAGTGGGACGGCGGCGCGGAAGTCCACCACCGGGAGGGTTTCCGCCAAGCCGACGGCGAAGGGTGTGTCGGCGCGCACGCCCGCCAGCCCTACCCCGCTCGCCGCACCACCCGGGCCGCCCAGGCGAAGGCCCGGGCGGTGCGGCGTCGGCGCATCCGGGTGGCGGCCTCCCTCGGGATCCTCCTGGCGTTGGGGCTCGCAGTCCTGGCCCGGGGCACCTGGGAGGTGCGCACCACCCGCCTGAATGAGACCCATTTCGTCACCGATGAGCTCACCGCCGAACTCCGCGTCGTCCAGGTCACGGACTTCCACAACATCCCCCGCACCACGCAGGTGCGCGACATTGTCGAGCTGGTGCGGGCCGCCGAGCCGGACCTGATCGCCATCACCGGCGACCTGGTCAACACCCACAACCGGACCCTCGACCCTGCCAGACGGCTGCTGGCGGGACTCGCAGGCATCGACGCGCCCCGTTATTTCGTCGACGGCAACCACGACCACTGGTCGGCCGACCACGCCGAGGTCCACCGACTGCTCGAGGCGCATGGCGTGACCATCCTCGACGACGAGCACACCGTCATCACCGGAGGATTCGGCCCGGTCTCGTTGATCGGCGTCGACGACTACTTCACCGGCAACGGCGACCTCGCCGCCGCTGTCGACGGCCTGCCCGACGACGGGTTCCGGCTGGTCCTGACGCACTCGCCGGAGATCCTGCCCGAGCTGGACGCCCACGGCGTCGACTACGCGATGTGCGGCCACACCCACGGCGGCCAGATCCGGCTGCCGCTCGTCGGGGCGATCTACCAGCCCGGCGGGCAGCTCTTCCCGCGCATCAGCAAGGGCGCCTACACCGACGGCGACGCCACCCTCTACATCGACTCCGGGCTGGGCACCACCGGGCCGGAGTTCCGGCTGTTCAATCAGTCCCAGGTGACGCTGCACCGCATCGGCCCACAGGGCTGAGCACCCGCCGTCGACGCGGGCGGTCGCGCCCGAGACGATAGGGTGACGGCATGGTCAAGCTCACCGATCGCGTGTCCGGTGATGCGGACACCCTCTACGAACACTTCTCTGCCTGGGCCGTCGAGCAGGGCATCTCGCTGTACCCGCACCAGGACGAGGCCGCGATCGAGCTGTTCTCCGGCAACAACCTGATCCTCGCGACGCCGACCGGGTCGGGCAAGTCCCTGGTCGCGCTGGCCGCACACTTCGCTGCCCTCGTCACCGACCGTGTCAGCTTCTACACCGCGCCCATCAAGGCGCTCGTCAGCGAGAAGTTCTTCGCCCTGTGCCAGGTGTTCGGCGCCGAGAACGTCGGCATGGTGACCGGCGACGCCTCCGTGAACGCCGACGCCCCCATCATCTGCTGCACGGCCGAGGTGCTGGCCAACATCGCACTGCGCGAGGGGAGCGGCGCCGACGTCGGCATGGTGATCGCCGACGAGTTCCACTTCTACTCCGAGCCCGACCGCGGCTGGGCCTGGCAGGTTCCGCTGCTCGAACTGCCGCAGGCGCAGTTCCTCCTGATGAGCGCCACCCTCGGCGACGTGTCCGCCATGGCCGACCAGCTGAGCCTCCGCACCGGCCGGTCCACCAGCCTCGTCGACGACGCCGAACGGCCCGTCCCGCTCGTGTTCGAGTGGTCGATGACCCCGATGCAGGAGAAGGTCGTCGACCTGGTCCAGGAGATGAAGGCGCCCGTCTACATCGTCCACTTCACGCAGGCCGACGCGCTGGAGCGGGCCCAGAGCCTGCTCAGCGTGCATCTCATCACCCGCCACGACGCGGACCGGATCGCCGAGGAGATCGGCGCCTTCCGGTTCGGCCCCGGATTCGGGAAGATCCTGTCCGGACTGGTGCGCCGCGGCATCGGCGTGCACCACGCCGGCATGCTCCCGAAGTACCGGCGGCTCGTCGAACAGCTGGCCCAGACCGGCCTGCTCAAGGTCATCTGCGGCACCGACACCCTGGGCGTCGGGATCAACGTGCCCATCCGCACCGTGCTGTTCACAGGGCTGACGAAGTTCGACGGCAGCCGCGTGCGTCGGCTGCGCTCCCGCGAGTTCCACCAGATCGCAGGCCGGGCCGGGCGGGCCGGGTTCGACACGGTCGGCTTCGTCGCCGTCCAGGCACCCGAGCACGTGATCGAGAACGAGCGGGCGCTCGCCAAGGCCGGCGACGACCCCAAGAAGCGGCGCAAGGTGGTCCGGAGGCAGCCGCCGGACGGATTCGTGGGCTGGAACGAGGACACCTACGAGAAGATCATCGTCGCGCAGCCGGAGAACCTGACCAGCCGCATGCAGGTCACCCACGGCATGATCCTGAACATCGCGCAGCGCCCCGGCAACAGCTACGAGGCGATGCGCGACCTTCTCGACACCTCCCACGAGTCCCCGGACAGGCGCCGCGCACTGAAGCGACGCGCGCTGGCCCTGACCCGCGGCCTCCTCGGCTCCGGCGTGCTGGTGAAGCTGGAGGAGCCCGATCGCCACGGCGGCTGGTGCGTCATGGCCGAGTCGGTGGGGGAGGACTTCGCCCTCAACCAGCCGCTCGCGCCGTTCGCCGTCGCCTCGCTCGAACTGCTCGACCGGGAGTCGCCGACCTACCACCTGGACGTCGTCTCCGTCCTGGAGGCCGTCCTCGAGGACCCGTTCCAGGTGCTGCTGGCCCAGCAGTTCGCCGCCCGCGGCGAGGCCGTGGCGCAGATGAAGGCCGACGGCGTCGAGTACGAGGAGCGGATGGAACTCCTCGAACAGGTCACCTGGCCCAAGCCCCTCGAGGAACTCCTCGAGCATGCCATCGGCATCTACTCGCAGTCCCACCCGTGGGTCGACGCGTCGGCCCTGTCGCCCAAGACGGTGGTCCGTGACATGTGGGAGCGGGCCATGAACTTCACCCAGTTCGTGTCCTTCTACAAGCTGCAGCGCAGCGAGGGGACCGTGCTGCGCTACCTGTCCGACGCCTACCGGGCCCTGCGCCACACCGTCCCCGACGAGTTCCGCGACGAGTCCTTCGACGACCTCGTCGAGTGGCTGGGGGAGACTGTCCGGCAGACCGACTCGTCCCTGCTGGACGAATGGGAGGCGCTCACGGACCCCGACAAGGTCGCCGCCGCCGCGGAGCTGGCCGCCCAGGGCGCCCCGCCGCCCCCGCCGCGCCCGGTCACCGGCAACGAGCGCGCCTTCCTCGCGATGATCCGCACCGCCATGTTCCGGCGCGTCGAGCTCGCCGCATTCGACCGGTGGGAGGAGCTGGGACGCATGGAGGCGGCCGCCGCCGGGCTCGCGGAGCCTGCGCTCGAGGTCGTCATGGACGCCGCAGCCTGGGACGACGCCCTGGCCGGGTACTGGGACGAGCACGACGACATCGGCACCGGTGGCGCCGCGCGGGGACCGCACCTGTTCGAGATCGACAGGGGCAAGGAGCACTGGCGGGTCACGCAGATCATCGACGACCCGGCAGGCAACCACGACTGGCGGATCACCGCCGACGTCGACCTGCCGGCCAGCGACGCGGCAGGCGCCGCCGTCGTCCGGGCAACGGCCTTCTCCCGCCTCGACTGACGGCTCGGGCGTCAGGCGGACCCGAAGCGACGCTCCCGCGTCACGTACTGCTCGACGGCGCCCCACAGGTCGCGGCGGTCGAAGTCGGGCCACAGCCGGTCGAGGAAGATGAACTCCGCGTAGGCGGACTGCCACAGCAGGAAGTTCGACGTGCGCTGCTCGCCTGACGAGCGCAGGAACAGGTCGACGTCGGGAATCTCGGGTTCGTCGAGGAACTTCGCGAACCGTTCCTCGGTCAGCCGGTCGGGGTCGAGCTTGCCGGCCGCCGCGAGGCGCGCGATCTCCCGGGCCGCGTCGACGATCTCGGCGCGGCCGCCGTAGTTGACGCAGAACTGCAGCGTCAGGGTGTCGTTGGCCCGGCTCATCTCCTCGGCCACCTCGAGTTCCCTGATCACCGAGCCCCACAGCCGCGGTCGGCGCCCGGCCCACCGGATCTGCACCCCGAGCTCGTTCAGCTCGTCGCGGCGGCGGTGGATGACGTCGCGGTTGAAGCCCATCAGCCAGCGGACCTCATCGGGGAGCGCTTCCAGTTCTCGGTGGAGAACGCGTAGGCCGACAGGTAGGGGATGCCGAGCTCGATCGCGCCGTGGATGACGTCCAGCAGGGACGCCTCACCCATCGCGTGGCCCTCGGTGCGCTTCAGGCCCCGCTGCTTCGCCCAGCGTCCGTTGCCGTCCATGACGATGGCCACATGCCGTGGCAGCGCCTTGGCCGGCAGGGCGGGCGGGGTGGCGCCGCTCGGGTGCGGCGTTGGCTGACGGCGAGGCTGAGGCACCCTCGCAGCCTAGCGGCCTAGACTCGAGCGGTGCCCACCTACCGCGACCATGCCGTGGTGTTGCGGACCCACCAACTCGGTGAGGCTGACCGCATCATCACGCTGCTGACGCGCAGCAAAGGCAAGATCAGGGCCGTCGCCAAGGGGGTGCGGCGCACCTCCAGCAAGTTCGGCGGCCGCCTCGAGCCCTTCCAGCACATCGACGTCCAGTTCGCCGAGGGGCGCGGCTCGCTCGAGGTCGTCACGCAGGCCGAGGCCCTCCACGTCAGCACGCTGGCCTCGGACTACGGCCGGTTCACGGCGGCGCAGGTGCTGGTCGAGACGGCCGACCGACTCGTCGCCGAGGAGGCGACGCCGGCGCTGCAGCAGTACCGGCTGCTGCTGGGGGCGATCCGGGCTCTGGAGACGGCGGTGCTGCCGGCCCCGCTCGTGGTCGACTCCTATCTGCTGCGGGCGCTGGCGATCGCCGGCTACGCCGTCTCCACCGCCGAGTGCGCGGGCTGCGGCGCGGCCGAGCCCCGCTGGTTCTCACCGCAGGGCGGCGGTGCGGTGTGCACCGGCTGCCGGACGTCCGGTTCCGTGCAGCTCGACGCCGACTGCGGCGGACACCTGGGGGCGTTGCTCGCGGGGGACTGGGACGCGGCCACGGCTGCGGACCTCGGCGTGGCCAGGCGGGTCGACGGGATGGTCGTCAACTACGCGACCTGGCACCTCGACAGGGCCCTGCGGTCGCTGCCGTACTTCGAGCGTTGAGCCGGGCTCAGTCCTCTGCCCCAGCCGCCACGCAGTCGCGGCACAGGCCGAAGAGTTCCAGCTCGTGGCCGGTGTCGGTGAACCCGTGGGCGGCGGCGACCTTCGCGGCCCAGGCCTCCACCTCGTGCGCCTCGATCTCGATGGAGAACCCGCAGGACCGGCACACCAGGTGATGGTGGTGGCCCGACGAACAGCGCCGGTACGCCGCCTCGCCGTCCGGGGTGCGCAGCACGTCGACCTCGTCGGCCTCGGCCATCGCCTGCAGCGCCCGGTAGACGGTGGCCAGGCCCACCTTCGCGCCGACCTCCCGTAGCTGGTCGTGGACCTGCTGAGCGGTGCGGAACTCCTCGCCGCCCTCCAGCAGGTCGCGGACCGCCGCCCGCTGCCACGTCTGCCGGGTGTTCCTAGTGTTCGTCATAGTGGTCTCCGTGCCAGGCGTGCCGGTGGCCGTCGTGGACGTAGTCCAGATGGTCGCCGTGCTGGATGGCCAGGTGTGATTCATGGCCATGGGATCCGGCCGGGCCACCCTCGGCCGGCTCATGCGTGTGGTCCCCGTGGTCCTCGACGAACGGGATGAACCGGTCCTCCCGTCTCAGCCGTCCACCGATCAGCCAGGACAGGCCCAGCAGGCCGATCGCCGTCACGACGATGGTGGCGCCGGTCGCGGTGTCGAGGTAGAACGAGCCCATCGTTCCGCCGAGGGCGGCCAGCATGCCGATCGCCATGGAGCCGAAGAAGGCGGGGAAGAACCCGACGAACGACTGCTGGGCGGTGGCGACGGGGATCACCATGAGAGCGCTGACGAGCAGCAGGCCGACCGTGCGCATCGACACGGTGATGGTCACCGCGGCGAGGACGACGACGAGCAGGTTGAGGACCTTGACGCGGATGCCCAGCACCTGCGAGTAGTCCTCGTCGACGGCGACCGAGAACAACCGTGGGGCCAGCCCGATCGTGCAGAGCAGCACGACGACGGCGAGCACGACGATCAGCCAGATGTCGGCCTGACTCACCGAGGTGAGGGAGCCGAACAGGTAACTCGACAGCCCGCCCGCGCCCTGGCCGGCCATGCCCGCCATCAGCACGCCGGAGGCCAGGCCGCCGTAGAACAGGATGGCCAGCCCGAGGTCACCGGAGGCCTTCCCGTGCTGTCGCAGGAGCTCGACGATCACGGCACCGGCGACGCACACGACGACGGCGACGGGCATGGGTGCCCAGCCGGTCAGCATCGCGAGCCCGACGCCCATGATCGCGACGTGGCCGAGGCCGTCGCCGAGCAGCGACATCTTGCGCTGGACGATGAAGGTGCCGATGGCAGGGGCCATCAGGCCGCTCAGGACCGCGGCGAGGATCGCGCGTTGCATGAACGGAAGGGCGAACAGGTCGATCATGCGATGCTCCCGGCGATCGGATCGGTCAGCCCGAGGACGTCGGGTGTGGTGGGCGGGTCGACGCAGGCGGCGCCTGCTGGGGCCTCGTGATCGACGATGCGGCCGTCGCACAGGGTGATCGACCGGGTCAGGATGTCGGCCATGGGGCCCCGCTCATGGAGGACCACCAGCAGCCCGAGCCCACTGTCCCGCAGCCGGCCGAGCAGGGCGGCCAGTCCGCCCTGGCTGTGCAGGTCGACGCCGGCCAGCGGTTCGTCCATCACCAGCAGCCGCGGCTCTGACGCGAGCGCGCGGGCGATCAGCACCCGCTGCTTCTGCCCGCCGGACAGCGCCCGGAAGGGCCAGTCGGCGCGGCCCACGAGGTCCACCTGTTCGAGGCTGCGGGTGACGATCTCCCGGTCGGCGCGCTTCAGCCACTGGAAGGGCGAGCGGTGGGCGAGTCGTCCGGTCGACACGATCTCGCGGACGGTGCCGTTCGCGACCGCCAGCGCGCTGTGCTGGGGACGTAGCCGATCTTCGACCAGTCCTTGAACCCGGGAACCTCCTGGCCGAAGAGGGAGATGGTTCCCTCCTGGTGGGGGAGGATGCCGAGCAGTGTCCGCACCAGGGTCGACTTGCCGGAGCCGTTGCCCCCGATGAGGGCGACGGCCTCACCTTCCGAGACCTGCAGCGACACGTCCCGCAGCACCGGCATCCCCCCGATGGAGACGTAGACGCCGTCGGCGGAGATCAGTTCAGGCGCAGTCATTGGCGCTCCTCAGGGCCTCGAGGTTGGCTCGCATGATGGCAGGGTAGTCCTGCCCCGGCGACTGCTCGGTGATGCCCTCCAACGGGTCGAGCACCGCAGTGTGCAGCCCGAGGTCGCCGGCGATGGCCTTGGCGACGGCGTCGGAGGTCAGGGTCTCGAAGAAGATCGTCGTGATCCCGTGGGCAGTGGCCTCGTCGTGGATCGCGGCGATCCGTGCCGGGGACGGCTCGTCGTCGGGGTTGAGGCCGGCGATGCCGATCTCGGTCAGGTCGTAGCGGTCCGCCAGGTAGCCGAATGAGGTGTGCGTGGTGATGAACTCGCGCCGCGCACACTGCTCCAGTCCGACGGCGAACTCCTCGTCGAGCGCGGTGAGGTCGCGGGCCGCGGCGAGGGCGGCCGCCGCGAAGGCGTCGGCGTTGGCCGGGTCGATCGCGGCGAGTTCGTCGGCAAGGGCCTCGACGACCTGGGACATCCGCTCCGGGTCCTGCCAGAAGTGGGGGTCGAACGCGCCGTGGTCGTGGCCGTCGTCGACACTGTGCTCCTCCTCGTCGTGTCCTGCCTCGTCGCCGTGGTCGTGGTGGGCGCCGTCGGCGGGCAGGAGGGAGACGAGCTCGCCCACGTCCAGCACCCGGTCGGCGCCGGACTGCTCGATGGCGTTGTCGACGGCGGGCTGGAATCCCTTCAGGTAGACGACGAGGTCGGCCTCGGCCAGGGAGGCGATCTGGCGGGGGGTGAGTTCGAGGTCGTGGGCCTCGGCGCCGGGGGCCGTGAGGGTGTCGACGGCGCCGAGGGTGCCGAGCGCCTGCGAGGAGGCCCACTCGAGCGGGTAGAACGCCGCGACGACCCGCGGGCCCGCCTCGCCGTGATCGCCACCCGGTGAGTCGGCTGGGGAGCCGGCGCACGCGGAGAGGGCGAGCACGGCGGTCAGGGACAGGGCCAGGCGCTTCGTCATGAGAATCATTATCAACTAGCGCCCGGCTGAGGTCAAACGGACCGGCTCCTTTTCCTGACGAGCGGTGTCTCGATGGGCTACCCCTTCACCGCTCCCGACGTCATGCCGCGGACGAAGAACCGCTGCATGCCGAAGAAGATCACCATCGGCACCAGCATCGAGACGAAGGCGCCCGCCGTCAGGAGTTCCCAGCCCTGACCCTGCGTGCCCATGATGCCCGCGAGCGACACGATCACCGTCGAGTTCTGCGGCTTCAGGAACATCATCGCGATCAGCAGGTCGTTCCATACCCACAGGAACTGCAGGATCGCGAACCCCGCGATGGCGGGCATCGACATCGGGAACACCAGCCTCCAGAACGTCTGGAAGTGCGACGCGCCGTCCACCTTCGCCGACTCGATGATCGATCGCGGCAGCGTCGTCATGTAGTTGCGGAGGGTGTAGATCGCGAGCGGCATGCCGAAGCCGGCGTGGAGCAGCCACACCGACACGTACTGGCCGGAGATGTTGATCCCGCGCGGGCCGAGCATGTCCAACATCGGCTGGAGTGCCACCTGGATGGGGATCACCATCACCGCGACGATCGTCACGAACAGGAAATCGCGTCCCCGGAAGTCGAGGAATGTGAACGCGTACGCCGCGAACGCCGCCAGTGTGATCGGGATGATCGTCGCCGGGATGGCGACGGCGAACGAGTTGATGAACGACGTCCCCATGTCGGTCTTCTGGAACACGCCCGCATAGTTCTCCGCAGTGAACGGCCCGAGGAGGCCCGTCCACCAGCCGCTGGAGTTGATGAGGTCGATGCTGCGGAACGACGTGATCAGCAGCCCGAAGGTCGGGATGAGCCACAGGATGCACAGCAGCGTCATGACGACGATGGAGACCCAACTGCGCTTCTGCTCGGTGTCGACTGCCTTGCTCATCGCTCGGCCTCCTCACGCTTGAAGTGGCGCACCTGGTAGATGAGCACCGGGATGACGGCGACGAGCAGGATGACGACGATCGCCGACGCCTTGCCCGCGTTGCGCTGCACGAACAACTCCTGGAAGAACATGTTCGCGATGACGTTGGTCTTGAAGTTGCCGTTGGTCATCACGTAGACGATGTCGAAGATCTTCATGACCATGATGAAGACGGTGACGAACACGGTGATGATGGTGCCCTTCATCTGGGGGACGACGACGAGGAAGAAGATCTTCAGCTCGGAGGCGCCGTCGATCCTCGCGGCCTCGAGGGTGTCCTCGGGGACGTTCTTGATCGCCGTCGAGAGCAGGACCATCGCGTAGCCGACCTGGAGCCAGACGACGATCACCATCAGCAGCATGGAGTTCAGCGCGAACCTGTCGATGGTGAGCCACGACTGCGGTTCGCCTCCCACCGCCGCGACGATCGCGTTCAGCAGGCCGATCTGGGTGTCTCCCGACTGGTAGTCGTAGATGAAACCCCAGATGGTCGAGGCACCGACGAACGAGATCGCCATCGGCATGAACATCATGGCCTTCGAGATGCTCTCGCCCTTGGGGGAGAGCCGGTCCGCCAGGACCGCCACCAGGAGGCCGATGATCACCGTGGACGCGGGCACGAGCAGCAACCACAGGAGGTTGTTGCCGATGGTGCGCGTGAACTCCTCGGAGGTGAGTACCTCCTGGAAGTTCTTGTAGAACGGCGTCACGTAGGCGGTGGAGTCGGCGTTGGCGAACGAGTAGTTGACCGTCTGGACCGCCGGGTAGAGCAGGAGCAGTCCGACGGTGAAGTAGCCGGGAGGATCCAGGCGTACGGCATCAGGAACTGCCCGAGTCGTCCAGGAAGCCCTTCGACGAAGACGTTCATGCAGAAGAAGAACAGCACCGCGCCGCCGATGCCGAGCACCATGGCCAGCAGGGCCTGGATCACCTTGTCCAGGACGGGGAGCCCCACAGAGAACCACTGCGGGTAGTAGGCCAGGGCCAGGAACCCGTTGCCGATGAACCAGCCGACCAGGATCATGGCCAGGGCGCCGATCAGGATCCGCTTCGGGTCGGCCGGCGACTGCGCCGCCTTGGTGGTGGTCGGGGGCCTGGAAGCCGTGACTGTTGCGGTGCTCATCACTGGGGCCACGACTTCTCGATGTCGTCTGCCACCTGTTGCGCGGTCTTCGCGCCGGAGGTGAAGTCGACCATGCCGCTCCAGAAGCTGCCGCCGCCCACGGCGTTGGGCATCAGGTCGGAGCCGTCGTAGCGGAACACGTCGGCGTTGGCGGCCATCTCGGCGATGCTGCGGGTCGTCTCGTCCGGGTAGTTGGCCGCGTCGAAGGTCTTGTGAGGCGACAGCCAGCCGCCCATCTGTGCCCACTCTCCGCCGAACTGGTCGCTCGTGAGGAACTTCATGACCTCGATCGCGTCAGGATCGTCGCCGTTGAACAGGGCCGCGATGTCGCCGCCGCCCAGGATCGGTTGGCCCGCGAATCCGCCCTCATACGGGGGGAAGACCGTCGTGCCGACTTCTGCGTCCAGGTTCGACTGGATGGTCGTGGGGAAGAAGCCGGAGATGAAGTTGCCCTGCCGCATCCAGTAGCACTTGGCCGGAGTCTCGAAGGCCGGGTTCATCGCGTCGCCGAAGGCCGTGGCGAGGATGCCCCTGGACCCGCCCCAGGAGGCGCCGTCGGTCAGGAGCAGCTTGTCCATCTCCTCGAAGGCGGCGACGATGCGCTCGTCGTTGAAGGGGATCTTGTGGCTGGTCCACTGGTCGTAGACGTCAGGGCCCCACATGCGCAGCACCAGTTCCTCGATCCAGTCGGTGCCCGGCCAGCCGGTGCCGGGTCCGGATTCGAAGCCGACGCACCAGGGGGCTGTGCCCTCGGTCGCGATCTCCGCCCCGATCTGCTGCATCTCCTGGACCGACGTGAACTCGGTCGGCTTTCCGGTCGCCTCGTAGGCGGCCGGGTACCAGACGATGGACTTGACGGCCATGCGCATCGGCGCGCCGTAGACGCGTCCGTTGACCCGGGCTGCGTCGAGGAAGCCGGGGATCAGCGTCGAGTTGATCTCGTCGTAGTCCAGATAGGTGTCGATCGCCTGGATCTGGTTCTCCTTGACGAGCTCGATGAGGCCGCCAGGCTGCGGGAACATCGCAATGTCGGGGGTGTCGCCTGAACGCACGCGGGCCTTGATGATCGTGGTGAAGTCGGTGGAGTTGTTGTACTCGACCTTGATGCCGGATTCGGCCTCGAACTTCTTGAGTGACTCGCGGAAGCCGACCGCCTCGTCGCCGCCGAAGGCGCCGAGGACGGTGACGACCTTGTCGCCGTCGGTGCTTCCCCCCTGGGCGACCCCCTCGCCGCCTCCGGCGCCGCCGGCGCGGGGATTCGGATCCTGCAGGCAGCCGGTGAGGGTCAGGCTCATTGCGACGGTGACAGCTGCAAGAAGCCCTACTCGTCCTTGTGAATGGCTCATCACACAACTCCTCTCGGAGGAGTCACCGTCGACCCCTCGAGCGATCAGCCTGACACGTGCCCCGGGTCACGTGGGGGAGATGGCGAAACCGGGTCGGTGGTGTGCAGCTAGGCTGATGGCCATGCTCGCGATCAGCCGTTTCCGGGCCGCAGGGGTCGACTTCGCCGAGGAGGCCGCCGCCGCGGTCACCTGGTGGCGTGAACGACCCGGCTGCCTGGGCATCGACCTCGTGCGTAATCTCGACGAGCCGGACCTGTGGGCCATCGTGTCCCGGTGGGAGTCGGTCGGGGCGTACCGCCGTTCGTTCAACGGCTACGAGGCAAAAATGGTGCTCACGCCGCTGCTGTCGCGCGCCATCGACGAGGCGGGGGCCTACCTCCCGCCTGAGGAGCTGGGCGACAACCTGCCCCGCTCGCTCTGATCCACCCCGCTGCAGAAACGTAAAGGACCCTCCGTGTCACGCACCCGCATCCTGCTGTCTGCTGACGGCGTCTCCCTGGCTCTCCTCGTGGAGGATGACCGACTACCGCGCGTCGTCCACTGGGGTGGTGACCTGGGTGTCCTCGACGCCGCTGCCTTCGACGCCGTTGCCGACACAGGCGTGCCGCTCATCGGCGGCAGCCAGCCCGACCAGCCGGTCCACTGGGACTCCTGGGCGAGGCGCGTTACGGCGCCTCTGTCCGACCTGGCCTGATCGGCTCCCGCGCCGGCCGCGACTGGACACCTGACTGGCGCGTCACACGTGTCTCGGTCGACGGAGCCGTGGTCGAGGGGTTCACCAGTGCAGGGCCCGGCGCGGTGCAGTTCGAAGCGGAGGCCGCGGATGCCGCCCTCGAGCTGAGCCTCGAGGTCGAGCTCACCGCGCACGGGCTGGTCCGTGCCCGCGCCACGGTCACCAACCGTGGCGCCGACGGCTACCAGCTCGACGAACTCACCCTGTCCATGCCCGTGCCGACGTCGGCGACCGAACTGCTGGACTTCGCCGGCCGCTGGGGCGTCGAACGGTTCCCGCAGCGCACGGCTTTCCCGGTCGGGCAGCACCGACGTGAGGGTCGCCGCGGACGCACCGGCGCCGACGCCGCCTACGTCCTGCACGCAGGCAGCCCCGGCTTCGGCTTCCGGACCGGTGACGTGTATGCCGTCCACACCGCCTTCAGCGGCAACCACATCCATCAGGCTGAGCGGGACGCCACGGGCTTCGCGACGATCTCCGGCGGAGAGCTGCTGCTCGCGGGCGAGGTCCGCCTGGACCACGGAGCCGCCTACTCAGGGCCCTGGATCTACTTCTCCTACGGTGCCGACGGCCTCGATGCCGTCGCCGACCGCTTCCACGGGTTCCTCCGCTCACTGCCGCACGCGCCGTCGGCCGACCGTCCTGTGACGCTCAATGTGTGGGAGGCCGTCTACTTCGACCACGACCAGGCCAGGCTGATCGACCTGGCCGAGCGGGCGGCTGCGCTGGGCGTCGAGCGCTACGTGCTCGATGACGGGTGGTTCGGGTCGCGCCGCGACGACAGCTCGGGGCTGGGTGACTGGGTCGTGTCCGCCGACATGTGGCCGGTAGGCCTGTCCCCGCTGGTCGACCGGGTGCACGACCTGGGGATGCAGTTCGGGCTCTGGTTCGAGCCGGAGATGATCAACGAGGACTCCGATGTCGCCCGCGCGCATCCCGAGTGGATCATGCAGCCCGCTGGCCGCCTGCCCGTGCGGGCGCGCAACCAGCAGGTGATGAATCTGGCGATCGAGGGGGCATGGCAGCACGTGTTCTCGCAGATCGATGCGGTCCTCGGCGACTACCGCATCGACTACGTCAAGTGGGATCACAACCGCGACCTCGTCGACGCGGGTATCGCGCCCGACGGCCGCCCCGGGGTCCACGAACAGACGCTGGCGTTCTACCGGTTGCTCGACGCGCTCCGCGAGCGGCGCCCGGAGGTGGAGTTCGAGTCGTGCAGCTCCGGCGGCGCCCGCGTCGACCTTGAGGTGCTGACCCGGACGGAGCGGGTATGGGTCTCCGATGTCATCGATCCGGCCGAGCGGCAGCGCATGCTGCCGTGGACGGGGCAACTCATCCCGGCCGAGTTCCAGGGCAGTCACATCGCCTCCGGGCGGTCGCACAGCACCGCACGCTGGCACGATCTGTCATTCCGGGCCGCCACCGCCGTGTTCGGGCATCTCGGCATCGAATGGGATCTGGCGCAGGCCACGGAGGATGAGCTGACCGAACTCGCCTGGTGGATCGACTGGTACAAGGCGAACCGTGAGGTGCTGCTGACCGGGCGGCAGGTGCGCGTCGACATGAGCGAACCCGAGACCTACTTCAAGGGCATCGTCACCCCGCGCAAGGCCATCTACTCCTTGTCGCAGCTGACGGCGACCGCTGTCGGCAGCCTGGGCCAGCTGCGGTTCCCGGGCCTGGACCCGGACGCCGTCTACCGACTGACGGCGATCGACCGCCAGCTGACGCCGGCCGATGCGCGGCCGGTGTGGCAGCGCGAGGCGTTCGAGCTGACGGGTCGGGTGCTGATGACGGCCGGGATCAGGGCGCCCCACCTGTTGCCGGAGACGGCGGTCATCTTCGAGCTGGAGCGCGTCAAGGGGTAGCGACCGCCGCCCAGCGGTGGCACGGCCGTCGCCGGGGGCAGGGCTGCGATTCTGCCCCCCGGCGACGCGGTCGTAGACTTGACCGGCCTCGAACCAGGAGACTCATGCCCACCCTCGCCCCGCTGCGCCTGCACGCACCCAGCCGCCCCGACGCCGTCGTGGTCGACCTGCCGGTCGTCCTCGCGCCGATGGCAGGGGTCACGAACGCCGCCTACCGGCAGCTGTGTCGGGAGCAGGGCGCCGGGCTGTACGTGTGCGAGATGATCACGTCGCGCGGGCTCGTCGTCGGCGACCAGAAGACCCGCGACATGCTCGCGTTCGACCCAGGGGAGAAGACCCGCTCGGTGCAGCTCTACGGCGTCGACCCCGACGTCATGGCCGACGCGGCCCGCATCCTGGCCCGCGACTTCGCCGTCGACCACATCGACCTCAACTTCGGGTGTCCCGTCCCGAAGGTCACGCGCAAGGGCGGCGGCGGGGTGCTGCCCTACAAGCGGGACCGGCTCCGCGCCATCGTCCGCGAGACAGTGCGGGCGGCCGACGAGTTCGGGGTCCCCGTCACCATCAAGACCCGCATCGGCATCGACGCGGACCACGAGACGTTCCTCGACGCCGGCCGGATCGCGCAGGAGGAGGGGGCCGCCGCCATCGCCCTGCACGGCAGGACGGTCGCACAGGCGTACTCCGGCGAGGCCGACTGGGAACGGATCGCCGAGCTGGTCGCCGCCGTCGACATCCCGGTGCTCGGCAACGGCGACATCTGGGAAGCCGAGGACGCACTGCGCATGATGGACGAGACGGGCTGCGACGGCGTCGTCATCGGCCGCGGGTGCCTCGGCCGTCCGTGGCTGTTCGGCGACCTCGCGGCCGCGTTCCGGGGCGAGGGCCAGCGGCTACGGCCGACGCTGGGCGAGGTCGGTCGGATGATCATCCGGCACGCGGAGCTTCTGGCCGGCCTGCAGGGCGAGCGCCACGGCCTGACCGACCTGCGCAAGCACATGGCCTGGTACTTCAAGGGCTATCCGGTGGGCGAGCTGCGCCGCCGCTTCGCCATGGTGTCGTCGCTGGCGGAACTGCACGAGCTTGTCGGGATGCTCGACCCGGACGCCGAGTTCCCCGTCGCCGAACTCGGCACGCCCCGTGGCAGGCAGGGCTCTCCGCGCGGCAAGGTCGTGCTGCCGCATGGCTGGTACGACGACACGTCCGGCTGCGAGCTCGACCTGGCCGAGGCCGAACTGGACGTCTCGGGCGGCTAGCGCGGCCCTGGCCTCAGAGGCCCAGGCCCGCGAGGAAGTCGTTGACGAACTTCCGTTCGGGATCGAGCGACTGCCGCAGGTCCGCGAACTCGACGAGCCGCGGGTACCGCCGGTGGACCTCGGCGGCGCCCATGGAGAACACCTTGCCCCAGTGGGGTCGCGCCGACGCAGGCAGCGCCGCCTCGATGTCCGGCAGCAGCGCGGCGACGGCGGCCGCGTCGTCACGCCACGTTAAATGGATACCGACGGTGTCGCGGCCGTAGGCGGGTGACAGCCACAGGTCGTCGGCGGCCATCGTGCGGATCTCCGAGACGTGGAGCAGCCGCGCGATCCGGCGGTCCATCCGTCGCAGCGCAGCCATGGCGGCCGGCAGGTCGGCCCGGTCGAGCAGATACTCGGACTGGATCTCGGCGCTGGCCGACGGGGTGAAGCCGAGGCGGAAGTGGGGAAGCCGGTCGTACCAGGGGCCAGGGACCCCTCCCTGCCGCGTGCAGGGTGTCGGGTCCATGCCAGGAACCGGGTGACGCGGGCCGTCCGCGGGGCGCCCGCCGAACGCGGACAGGTCGGGGGCCGGGGCCGGAACCCGCGACTTCACCCACACCTGGTCGATGCGCTCGACATCGCGCCAGGTCGTGAAGCAGCTGACCGAGGCCCCCAACGAGGTCAGGGCGTCGAACTCGGCCAGGGCCGCATCCCACGTCACGCCCTCGTAGACCGTCTGCGCGACATCGAAGGCGGGCACGACACGGATGTCCAGCGACACCACGATCCCCAGCGCGCCCAGGTGTACGACGTGGCCCTCGAAGTCGGCGTCGCCGCGGGCGATGCGGTGCAGTTCGCCGTCGGCGCCCAGGAAGTCGATCGCCTCGACGTGCGAGCTCAGCGTGCCGATCCCGTCGCCCGAACCGTGCGTGCCTGTCGCGACGGCGCCGGCGAAGGAGATGTGCGGCAGCGACGCCAGATTCTGCAACGCCACCCCGAGGTCGGCCAGCTCCGCCACGACGTCGCCGTGACGGGCGGCCGCAGGCACCCGGACCACGTCGTCGGCGATGAGCGCGACCGGCTCCTGCGGCAGGGCTGCCAGCGAGAGGAGCACCCCGTCCGTGTCGGCGAGCCCGTTGAACGAATGCCGGCTGCCGAGCACCCGCAGCCGGGGCTCGCGGGCAACAAGGTCGGCGACCTCGTCGAGGCTGCGCGGTGTGAACAGTGTCCGGGCGCCGTAGGCGATGTTTCCGGCCCAGTTCGTGCCGGGATGCTGTGCGTGCATGGGGGCCTCCTCGTCGTGCCCCCAACCTAGTGGGCCGGAGCGTGCCGTCAGTCCCATCCCGCTCCTAGCGGACCCCGCATCCGGGCACGCTCCGCCAGCCTGGCAGGATTTCCGGAATGGTCCCGCGAGCGCGGGACGGATCGGGGAGAAGATGTCCGAGACCGCAACCATCATTATCGACGGCGTCAGCCATGAGCTGCCCATCGTCACCGGAACTGAGGGGGAGCGGGCGGTCGACATCTCGGCGCTACGTTCCAGTACGGGGCTCATCACGCTCGACGACGGCTACGCCAACACGGGTTCATGCAGCTCGGCCATCACGTTCATCGACGGCGAAAACGGCATCCTCCGCTACCGGGGCGTCCCGATCGAGGACCTCGCAGTGAACTCGAGCTTCATCGAGACGGCTGAACTGCTCATCTTCGGCGAACTGCCGGATGAGGAGGAGCGCGCCGAGTTCCGCAGCCTGCTGACCGAGAACTCGGCACTCCACCAGGACATGGGCAAGCACTTCGACGGCTTCCCGACCAACGCGCATCCCATGAGCATCTTGTCGGCGATGATCAGCGCGCTGCAGAGCCACGACCTGCCGGAACACCAGTTCACGGACGCGAACGGCTTCCGGGAAGCCGCGGCCAGCCTGATCGCCAAGACCCGCACCATCGCGGCTGCCTCCTACAAGTCGCACGTCGGCCAGCCGATCATCTACCCGCGCTACGACCTGAACTACGCGGAGAACTTCCTCCACATGATGTTCTCCGTGCCCTACCGGGACTACGAGGCGACGCCGGAGGAGGCGCACGCGCTCAACATGTTCCTCGTCCTCCACGCCGACCACGAGCAGAACTGCTCCACGTCGACGGTGCGGATGGTCGCTTCGTCGGGGGCAAACCTGTACGCATCGGTGTCCGCCGGGGTCAACGCGCTGTGGGGCCCCCTGCACGGCGGCGCCAACATGCAGGTCATCGAGATGCTGGAGCGCATCCGGCAGGGCGCGATGACGACCCGCGACTACGTGGCCCGGGTGAAGGACCGGAAGTCCGGCGCCAAGCTGATGGGCTTCGGCCACCGCGTGTACCGCAACTTCGATCCCCGCGCCAGGATCCTGAAGGACGCCGCCGACCGGCTCCTCGACGCCATGCACGTCACCGACCCGCTGCTCGACATCGCCCGGGAGTTGGAGCAGGTGGCGCTGGCCGACGACTACTTCGTGTCGCGCCGGCTGTACCCCAACGTCGACTTCTACTCCGGCATCATCCTCCGCGCCATCGGCATTCCCGTCGACATGTTCACGGTGATGTTCGCGATCGGCCGGACCCCCGGCTGGATCGCGCACTGGAAGGAGGTCACCGACAACCCCAGGCAGAGGATCTACCGGCCTCGTCAGGTGTACACGGGGCCGGAGCTGTCGCCGTGGGTGCCGCGCGACGAGCGCTGACCTCCGGCCTGGACCGGTCGCGCGCCCGGGTGCGGTAGCTTGGCGGCAGAATGAACGACTCTGTGCTGCCACGCGCCCGGGCCTGGGCGACGACCATGCGCGGCCACGGCTCCGCCGTGATCGCCGCCCACTCCGACTCGACGGCGACCCTGTCGCCGCGCGAACCCCGGCTCCGGGAGCAACGCGAGGATCTCGAGCGCCGGCTCTATGTACCCGAGGCCAGCTTCGCCGACGGCGCCGGGGACCGGGTCCGCCCCGAGGAACCGGACCTCTTCCGCACCTGCTTCGAGCGTGACCGGGACCGGATCGTGCATTCGGCCGCGTTCCGTCGGCTGGCGGGCAAGACGCAGGTCGTCGTCTACCCGACCGACCATCAACGGACCCGGCTGACCCATGCGCTCGAGGTCGCCCAGGCGGCCGTCGCGATGGCCCGGGGATCGGCGTCAACGTCACCCTCACCGACGCGATCGCACTCGGCCACGACTGTGGGCACGGGCCCGGCGGACACGCGTCCGAGGACGCCTTCGACCAGTTCATCGCCGACGGATACGACCACGGGCCGTGGGGCGCCGACGTGGTGCTGGCCGACCTCAATCTGACGGCGCAGACGCTCGACGGGATCCGCAACCACTCCTGGTCGCGGCCCGCGCCGTCGACGCCCGAGGGAGAGATCGTCTCCTGGGCCGACCGGATCGCCTACTGCGCCCACGACCTCGAGGACGCCATCGCCGCCGGCATCGTCGCGATCGACGACGTGCCCGAGGTGGTCCGCGAGGTGGCCGGGGCCACCCGCCGGGAGCAACTGCGCACCTTCATCAACGCCGTGATCGCCACCGCCGCCGACACGGGGCGCATCGGTATGGACGCGCGCACCGCGGAGGCGTTGGCCGAGCTGCGCCGCTTCAACTACGAGCGGATCTACACGCGCGAGGAGTCGGTGGCGCAGTCCGTGACCGTCGTGCGGGTCCTGACGGACCTGGTCACCTACTACCTCGGCCAGTCGCAGGCGCTCCCGGCCGAGTACCGGCACGAGGATCTGGTGCGCGGCGCCGTCACGTATGTCGGCGGGATGACCGACCGGTTCGCCTTCGAGCAGGCCCAGCAACTGCTGGGCTGGGATCCGCGGCTCCTGCCGCCCGGCATCGGCCGCGGGGCCTGACGCGGCTCAGGGACGCAGCCGCTCCAGCAGATCCGGGGGCAGCAGGAGCCCCCGCGCCATCAGCCACCTGGCTGTGACTGCGGTGCAGGCCTGGCCGGTGTTGATCCCCACCAGCACGAGCACCTGTGCGGCGGCGGCCTCCCACGGCGACCCGCCGCCCAGCAGCACCCCGATGTAGGCGCCGGGCAACGTCACCAGGCCGACCGTCCTCGTCTGATCGAGAGCCGGGATGATCGCCTCGTGCAGCGTCTCCGTGACGATCGCCGTCACCGCGGTGTTCCTGGTGAATCCCAGCGACAGGTACGCCTCGTATTCCGGGATCCGTGCGCGCAACTCGGCGAATGCGCGCCGTGCCGCGAGCGTGTGCGCCGTCATCATGTTGCCGACGACGATGCTGCCGATCGGCACGATGGCGGCACCGTTCAGCGGCGCCGCGCCGCTGAGGAAGACGATGAGGAGCACCGGCACCGCACCTGCGGCCATCGCCGCTGCGGCTGCGAGCCGCGGCCGGAGCCCTTTCAGCTCGGTCCGCCGCGCCGTCGTCACCACCCCGATGGTGAACATCACCGTCAGGAAACCGAACGCCCACGCCGGGTGCGACAGAGCCAACCCGACGACGAGCGACACGGCCACCAGCTGCACGGCGGCGCGGACGGCGGCCCAGGGGATGGCGGAGACCAGCGGCAGTCTGCCCGCGCGGGCCACCGCAACGCCGAGCACCACGAAGGCGGCGAGGGCCACCGCCAACTGCCACCCGGGTTCGACCGTCACGGGCCTCACGATAGTGCTACTAGACTGCGGGGTCATGGCAGGGCGGATCCACGAAGAGGACATCGCCTCCGTCCGTGAGCGCAGCCGGATCGAGGACGTCGTCGGCGACTACGTCGCGCTGCGCAACGCGGGTGGTGGGGCGCTCAAAGGGCTGTGCCCATTCCACGACGAGAAGACCCCCAGTTTTCAGGTCACCCCTGCGCGAGGCCTCTACTACTGCTTCGGCTGCCAGGTGGGCGGCGACGTCATCGACTTCCTCCAGCGCCAGCAGAACCTGTCGTTCGTCGAGGCGGTGCAGGTACTCGCTGACCGGGCCGCGATCACGCTGCGGATCGAGGATGACGGGACGACGCGGCAGCCGGGGCTCCGCAAACAGATTCTCGAGGCCAACGATGCGGCCCGGGAGTTCTTCGCGGCCCAGCTGGATTCGCCTGAAGCCATCGAAGGCAGGCGCTTCCTCGCAGGAAGGGACTTCGACAGGGACATCGCGCTGCGGTTCTCCATCGGCTACGCGCCGCGTCACGGCCGGGCCCTGACGCAGACGCTGCGGGGCAAGGGGTTCTCCGAGGAGGTGCTGAAGGCCGCCGGGCTGAGCCGTGACGGCGGCCGGGACTTCTTCGTCGGGCGGGTCCTGTGGCCGATCCGTGACTCGGCCCAGGCGACCCTCGGGTTCGGCGCGCGACGCATCTACGACGACGACCGGATGCCCGCCAAGTACCTCAACACGCCGGAGTCGCCCGTCTACAAGAAGTCGCAGGTGCTCTACGGGCTGGATCTGGCCCGTCGCGAGATCGGGCGCCGTTCGCAGGCTGTGATCGTCGAGGGCTACACCGACGTCATGGCCGCGCATCTGGCCGGTGTCGAGACCGCTGTGGCCTCCTGCGGCACCGCCTTCGGTGACGACCATGCCCGGCTGTTGCAGCGGCTCATGGGCCGCACCGACGGGCTCCACGGCGAGGTCATCTTCACCTTCGACGGCGACAAGGCGGGCCAGGCGGCGGCCCTCAAGGTGTTCAAGGGCGACCAGAACTTCATCAGCCAGACCTACGTGGCCATCGAGCCCACGGGCCTCGACCCGTGTGACCTGCGGATGCAGCACGGCGAGGCCGCCCTCCGTGAACTGGTGGCCAGGCGCGTTCCGCTGTACCGGTTCGTGATGTCCAACATCGCCAAGGGCTACGACCTCGACCGGGCGGAAGGGCGCCTCGCCGCGGCCAGGGAGGCGGTGGCGCTGCTCGGTTCGATCCGCGACAAGTCGCTGGTCGACCAGTACATGCGGGAACTCGCCGGCGTGCTCGGCATGGACATCGAAGAGGTGCGCCGCGAGGGTGCCTCTGTCCGCCGCCAAGCAGCCAACGCTCCACACCACGAGCCGCTCGACGGACCTGAACCGCCAGAAGGCGACGCGGCGGGAATGCCCAACCCTGCGGACCCTGCGCTTCTGGCCGAACGCGACACCCTGAAGCTGATGCTCCAGCACCCGCTCCTGTTCGACGCGGCCTGGAACTCGGCGACCCCGGACGACTTCACCCATCCGGGCTACGTGGCGGTGTTCGGACTCATCGCCGCGAACCCGTTCGGAGAGGACTGGACCGAGCGGCTGCGGGCTGCCGCGCAGAGTGAACAGTTGCAGCAGTTGCTGCTGGCGCTGCTCGTCGAGCCGCTGGTGATGGAGGCCGACGAGAGCTATGCGTTGAAGCACACCTCACAGCTGCGCCTCGACAGGGTCCGGAGGGAACTGCGCGACCTGAAGTCCAGGATCCAGCGCACCGATCCCATCGAGGAGGCCGCGAGTCATCGCGCCCAGTTCGTCCAGCTCACCGAGCTCGAGCGCCAGCGCCGGGAACTGCTGGCGATCCTGCACGACTGACCTCAGGGCGGCGCGGCCGTCCTGTCCGCGTCGAGGATCTGCCGGGCCGCAGCGATGGCGGCCGCCTCCCAGCGCGCCGCCGTCGACGACGAGATGTGCAGGGCGACCGCCACCTGCACGAGAGTCCGTGTTCCGCCGCCCCGGAGCCCATGCCGAAGTTCGAGCACCTGCCGGTGCTCCGGCGCCAGCAGTTCCAGGAAGTCGGTGCCCTCCTCTGCCAGCTCGAACGAGCGCGCGGCCGCCGGGTCGGCCGTGGCGACGGCGGTGAGGTCGACGATGCGGGTCAACCCGCGGGCCGCAGCCCCCGTATTCACCCCCGCCCGACGCGCGGCGCTCCGGATGGAGGAAGCGGCGTCGCGCTCCAGCTCGGCCCTGAGCTGAGCGGCGGCCTCACGGTCCCGCCGTGTGGGCGTGGCCGAGAGGGGACGGTGCCGACCGGCGCTGAGCAGGCAGTGCTGGATGGCCTGGAACGCGAAGGTGGTGAAGCGGACGCCGCGGGCATGGTCGAACCGGCGGATCGCCTCCGCCAGCGCGACGCAGGCGTCCTGGAACAGGTCGTCCGCAGGCAGGCGACGGAGCGTGGCGATCGCGCACGCCCTGCTCCAGGCGATCCTCAGCCCGATGGCCCAGAGGGCGAGCGCAGCCTCCTCGCCGGCACGGACCACCTGCTCCAGGCGCGGGTCGGGAGCCCGGGAATGTTCGAGGAGGTGGGCGGCGTACACGCCGGCCTCGACTGCGCGGGCAGCTGCCAGGTCGTCGCCGTCCCCGAGACGGCGGGGCGGGAATCGGATGAGTGCGGTGTCCATGGGGCCACCCTCCGCCGGGCGGCGCCTGAAGTCAGCCCCCGGACGCGGCCTGTGGACAGCAGGAGGACGGACAACACCACTTTTCCACAACGGGCACAATGGGGCCATGCGCTGGATCAAACGCCCCGCCCCTGCAGACCTCGACCAACTCGCCGAGGTGCTGGGTCGGAAGCCGCAGGCACTCGCCCAGGCGGAGGGCGCCGACGAGGCACTGCTGGTGGCCTGCCGCACCGAGCTGTGCGTGCGTCGCGACGGCGTCTGGACGGTCTGGCCGTGGGAACAGGTCGGCGGCGGTGGCTGGAACTCGGAGCGCGGATCGTTTCGGTGGCGCACGACCGACGACGCCCGCCACGAGGTGGAGGTGGCGGTGGCGAACCGCTTCCCGGACGTGTTCAAGGAACGGGTGGAGGCGTCGACCGTGGTGTACACGGTGATCGACGTCGCCCGTGGTCAGGTGCAGATCATCGCGCGCAGGGGACTGGGAGCCGATGACACGCTGCACTGGTACGCGGTGCCGTCCGGCAACGCCGATCTGACCGACCCCGTGACCGCCGAGGCGGTCGTCGCGGAGACTGAACGGCTGAAGCAGGTCTACCTCTGAGGGGTCCCGGGAGGTTCCGAATCTCCGATTTGCGGGCCCGTGCGGACCGCTGATAGAGTCCTGACTCGGCGGAAACGCTGATCCCTGGTAGCTCAATTGGCAGAGCATTCGACTGTTAATCGAAGGGTTACTGGTTCGAGTCCAGTCCGGGGAGCCACTCGAAAGCCGCTCTGACTAGGTCAAACACCTGGTCGGGGCGGCTTACTTCTTTACCCGTGCAACATACGGGCAACAAGGAATCAGCCCCAGCGGTTCGAAGAGGTGCTGACGCCGTCCGCAGCCCGCGGTCGCGCTCAGGTCTGGCTATCTGCCCCTGCGAGGCCTCAGGACGTCACGGGCGAACAGTTCGTAGGACTCTCGTGGGTCGCTGAGCGCAGCGGAGTCGTCGCCGTAGCCTGCGTAGGCCAGCTCGACGAGCCTGCGTGGGTCGGTGATGCCCAGGTGGTCGGCCAGGATTCTGAGATCCACGAGATCCTGAGGGCGACCTGCTGCCATCTTCATGGCGATGAGTTCTTCGGGTGTCGCGACGCTGATCGTCGCGCCAGTGTCGTTGACGATGTTCCAGGCGGCTCCCGCGCTGTTCATCCATTCCCCTGGGAGCCCGTGTTCGCGGGCCATATCGGCGATCACGCGGTCCACATCGGCCCGAGGGGCGTAAACCGCGTCGACGTCCATCGTGACTCGGAGGTCTGGATCATCCGGGAAACGGAGAGCCATCGCGGCACCGCCGGCGATACGGATAGTGGCGCGAACTCCCGCCGCTGCGAGTCGATCCTCGAGTTCGTCGATGAGTGCCCGCGCCCGTGCGGGCGTCAGTCTCAGCCCGTCGATCATGCCCGGCTCAGAGAGCGCTGGTCGATCATGATGTTCAGAATCCTGAGCCGTTCCGGTGTCGCCGCCTTGGCGCGGTTCCTGAGTGAGGGGTAATGGCCGAACGGGTACCAGGCCCTCGAGAGTCGTGTGGGCTCTGCCCAGGCGGGCCGTCGTGCCGAGGGAATCGCGTCGCTCATAGTGGCCCTGAAGAGTTGCTCCCAGCGGTTGTCCCCGATCTGGGAGGGCCGGCGTGCCAGCGAATCGTCATCGAACCGCGCGGGATGGGCGGCGATCGTTGCTGCTGCCTGGGTCAGGAGTCGGAGGGCGTACTCGGGGCGATCCTCGTCAAGCGCCAGGTTGATGGCATCAGTGACATTGGCCGGTGTGAAGGCCGCGTAGGGATCATGGGGCGCAGCGTCGAGCCGGACGTCATGCCCCATCGCGGCCAGCGCCCGGCGAAGCGTGTCGACCTGGATGGTGCCAGCGCGTTCCGATCGCTCCATGCGTGAGACGGCACCGACGGAAATTCCGAGGCGATCAGCGAGCTGAGCCCCGGTCAGTCCGGTGCGCTTTCGCGACGTTCGAATCAGATCACTCATGCATGAATTATACGTCTGATTCAACTTCGTGGCGCGGGGGTGAGGTGGCGCGACCAGACGGGACCGACGCTGCTGGTCTCCTGGCGAGGCGTCGCAGCAGCCACCACACCCCCTGCAGCACGATCAGCCAGACGACCACCGCACCGACGACCAGCGGATAGTGCCACCACTCCGGGAGCCACGTGATCCGGAACCGGCCCGACGTCCAGGGCAGCAGGGGAAGCAGCGTGACGGCGGCGGCGATCGCGACGGCGACGCCCGCCTGCGTCCGCGTTCGCCTGGTCAGCACTCCGACTAGCAGCCCCGCGTAGACCAGGGTGTACGCGACCGCCTGCTGCGCCGACGAGCGCCCCGCGCCGTCCAGCACGATCACGTACACCGCCAACGCGGTCAGGCCCAGCAGCAATCCGGCCGGCAGCACGAACCGGGCCAGCATGCGCGAATAGGAGGCGCTCGACACCTGGCGGGAGTGCGGCGGAGGAACCAGCGACAGCGCCAGCGACGGGATCGTGACCGTGGCTATGTTGATGACCGAGCCGTGCGACGACACGTATGGGAACCCCTGGCTGAGGTACCTCACCGCGACGATGAGAAACGCCGAGGCGGTCACCATCGTGAGGTTGAGCCGCAGCACGTCCACGAGGCTGCGGATGATCGACTGGCCGCGGGCGAGCACCTGCAGCAGCGCGTCAGGCGCACTGCTGAGCAGCACGATGCTCGACACGTCGAGGGCAGCCTGTGTGCTCGACGGCTGCGCGATCGGCAGCGACGCCGCCTTCAGCGCGGGCAGGTCCCTGACGCCGTCACCGATGACGGCGACCGTCTCGCCAGAGGCCCGCAACAGGTGGACGACTTCGCCGACCTGCTCGGGGGACAGGCCGCCGAAGAGGGCGTTGTCGAGGGCGAGGCCGGCCCACTCCTCGCGCGGCCTGGCCTCGAGGGTGGCGCGGGAGACGGCTCCCCTGGAGACGACGAAGGCGACGTCGTCGTCGGACAGGCCTGCGGAGTGCAGCATCTCCAGCGTCTCCGTCGGCGAGCCGGGGGAGAACGCCTTGATGCGGATCCCGGCGGCGATGAGCCCACGGACCACCTGCATCGCCTCAGGGCGCAGGCGCCTGGCCTGGTGGACGGTCGCTACGGCGATGAGTCCGGACGGAAGCAGGGGCCGTCCGGCGGAGTCACGCAACGCGACCTCGTCCGGCCGGTACGCCAGCACGATGGTGTCGGCGTCCGCCTCGAACGTCGCAGGGAGCGGGTTGACCAGGTGCGGCGAGAGCACGTCCCCCTCGCCGAGGACGTAGATCCCTGCGAGGTCGGGGTCGTCGAAGACGACGGCCGACCAGCCGAGCGACGTCAGGTGGGGCTCCTCCACGCGGAGGCCGCGCCGTTCTCCCTCGAAGGCCGAGGCGACCCGCTCGAGACGGTGGCCGCCTGCGCTCAGGCTCCTGGCCGCGTCGCCGAGCATCTGCCGCACCGTGGACTCCGGCAGCGGCGCCAGGTGGGCCGGGGGAGGCACGGGAGTGAGCTCGAGCGAGGTCCCCGCGAGGATCCCGAGATCCGTGAAACACACCACGGAGGTCTCGGCGAGCGACTCGACAGACCGGGCGTTACGCACCAGCGCCCCGCGGTTGGCCAGGTCGGCGGTCCCGGTGATATAGGTGACGATGATCATCAGGTACAGGCCCGTCGGCGCGATGCTGAAGATCACCGGGGCGGCGTCGACGAGCAGGTCGCCGGTCGCCCCCATGTCGAGCCTGGCCCAGTCGGCCAGGAGCACCGCGGCGTAGACCGCCACGATGGCGAGCAGAACCTGGAGGGTCCGGGCCACGACCCGCTCCAGCGGCGTGGCGACCGGTGGCCGTCGAAGAAGGCCGGCGTGCTGACGGGCGAGCTGGCGGTCGTCGCCCACGGCCTCCGCGACGTACGCGCCGCGTCCCGCCACGCAGTAACTGCCGCCGAGGAGCCGCTCGCCGGGCGCGACCTGCCGCATCGGCGCCGCGCCGGTGACGGGGGACTCGTCGACCGTCACCGGCCTCGGGCCGAGCCACATCCCATCCGCCAACAGATGGTCGCCCGGCCCGACGATGAGGACGTCACCCCGGACCACCTCGTCCCGGGCGACGGCCATGCTCTGTCCATCGCGCTGCACCGTGTAGCGGGGCTCGGCATCGGCGAGGTAGGTGTGGATGCGGCGCGCGGCCAGGAGTTCCTGTGTCACCCGGATCCCTGTCGAGACGCCGAGCATCAGGATCGTCATGAAGGCGCCCCACCAGTCCCGCAGCAGCAGCTGGATGGCGCTGAGGCCGATGATGTTCAGGTTGAAGGCGGTGAACACGCTCTCGCGACGCAGGGTGTCCCAGGCCCGCACCCTCGAACGCGCGGCCGGATCTGTGCGGCGGGCAGCGGGGGGACGCTGCGGCGCCGCGCTCCGGGTCACGTCTTGCGACGCTTGACGAGCCAACCGGTGGCGCCGCCCGCCACGAACACCAGCGACAACACGAGCCACAGCGGCGCACTCACCGTCGCAGCGAGCAGGTTGATGACGGCGTCGTGACGGTTCTGGAGGATGAAGGCGACGGCGAGGACGGCGATGCCGAGCCCTACCCAGAACCGTGGCGACCGTGGAATCCAGCTGCGAGTCTCCGTCATGTCCATCCTCTCCGCGGTGCACCGCTGACCCTCGTGCCGGAAGTCTGAACCCCCTGCCGCTGGGGCGCCTCACCCGCGGAGGGGTATCCCGGGGCGGCGGGGGTCCGGCCTGCGACGGCGACGGCCGGAGCGCCCTCCTGTGCCACCCTCTGCGGGGATGCCGTCCCCACCGTTCACCGGCAGGATGTGGGCGCCAGCCGGACCCGAACCTCATGAACTCAGTGCTCGCCTTCGCCATCGTCATGGCTGTGTGGACGGTCAGCGACCTCGTGGCGAAGAAGACGAAGTCGCTGCTGTCGTCGCTCTTCGTCGCGTCGATCATCTTCTTCATTGGCTTCCTCAGCGGCATCTTCCCCGAGGACCTGCTGGCGAGTTCGTCGCTGCTCGCCCTCGGCGGTGTCGCCGTCGGGTTCATCATCGTCCACCTCGGAACCCTGATCAGCATCAGCGAGTTCAAGCGGCTGTGGAAGGTCCTCGTCATCGGCGTGGCGACCGTCGTCGGCATCGGCATCCTGCTCTACGTGGCCGGCTTCGTGTTCGGAGGCGGCCGGAGGCAGGGCGTCTATGACGGCGTGTCGCAGGCCATGGGGCCTGATCGGCTTTCCGCTGACGTCACTGATCCTCCGGAAGGAGGCGGCCAGGCTCCGTGACGAGTACCGTGCCGGCCGGCTGGAAAGCCCCGTGGCGGCGGCCCCGGCCGACGGCGAGCCGAAGCCCGGGCCGAAGGTGCCCGAGTTCCTCACCACGACACCGGGCACCCTGCTGCTGGTCGGCATCGTCGTCCTGCTCTCGCTGCTCATCAACAATCTCACGGGTGGGGTTCTGAACACGTTCGTGGTGGCCCTCATCTTCGGGATCGCCCTGCGCGCGCTCGGCATCTTCAAGCCGGGCATCCTGACCGGCATCGACTCCTACGGCCTGATGATGCTGGCCATCATGATCCTCGTGTTCGGGCCCCTGGCCACCGTCGAACCCGCCGACGTGGCGGCCCTCGCCGTGCCGCTGCTGATCGCCTTCGCCGCGGGTGTGCTCGGGATCGTGTCGTTCTCGGCTCTCACCGGCAAGCTGCTGGGCTACACGGTGCCGATGTCGGTCGCCATCGGGCTCACCTCTCTGTACGGCTTCCCCGGCACGATGATCCTGTCGCAGGAGGCCGCCAAGGGGGCCGGCGAGTCGCCCGAGGAGGTGGCGGCCATCGAGGGAGCCATCCTGCCGAAGATGATCATCGCCGGCTTCGCCACCGTCACGATCACCTCCGTCATCGTGACGGGCCTGATCGCCGCGCGGATCGGCAGCTGAGCGCCCTGCTCCTGCCCGGAGAGGCCGGCGGTCAGTCGACGAAGCCGTCCTCGACGGCCCTCTTGTACAGGCCCGTCTTCGACCGGACGTCGCGTCCGAGCCCGACATACTTCGCGCGGATGTTGCGCACATGGTCGGTCACCGTGTTCCGCGAGATGAACAGCTCGGCGGCGACGGTCTCCGCCGTCGCTCCCGACGCGTAGAGGGCAAGCACCTGGGCCTCGCGCGGCGTGAGCGCGGCCCGCGGCAGCGAGACATCCTCATCCAGGGCGGCCGCCCATTCGACGGTGGCGACGGTCTCCCCTCGGGCTGCGGCCCGGATCGCCGACAGCAGTGTCTCCGGGGACTCCGACTTGCGGAGGACCCCGATGGCGCCGGCCCGGACGGCGGCGCGGACCAGGCTGGCCCGTTCCCCCGAGGTGTAGGCGAGGACGGCGATACCGTGTTCCGACAGCCGCCGCAGATTCTGGGCGGGTGTTGAGCCGTCGGTCAGCACAAGGTCGAGCAGAACAAGATCGAGCTGGCTGGTCAGCTCCAGCAGCGAGTGCACATCGGGTCCGGTGGCCGCGACCTGGAGGTCGCTCTGCAGGTTGATGATCGTGGACGTGCCGACGACCATCGCCGGGTGGTCGTCGACGATGCCGATGCGGATCATGGCGTCCTCACATCTGTCGGAATGGGTGAACCGGTGTAGAAGTCGTCCGAGCGGTCGTCCTGCCTCAGTGTCACATGCACCCTGTCTCCGCGGACGGTGGCGCGCAGCACGACGCGTCGCGCTCCCGCGGTGAACGTCGCGGCGATGGCGTCGGCGAGGTCGACGCCGATGACGTCCATGTCGTGGGCGAGACGACGGTGACGTCGGTGTCGTCGGCCCGCAGCGATGCGACGGCGTCGATGAGCACGGGCTGTTGGAAGGCGGGTGCCCGCAGCCGGTCACGGAGCGCACCCTCCACGATGGCGATGCGACGACGCAACTCGCCGGTCAGCGGGACCCCCGCGGCGATCTCCCGCAGGACAGGCTCCGCCATGGCCCGCACCTGGTTCAGTTCGATGACGCGAAGGCGGTCGGCCTGGAGGGCAGCCTGGGTGATCCGCTCCGCGGCAGCGGAGGCTGACCGATGGCCGCGGGCCCGGCCGACGATCCAGCGCAGCACGAGCCTCCAGAGCGGCCCCAGCACCTGGGCCATCACGGCCAGCGAGACCAACGCCGCCACCGCGGTGGGCTGTGCGCCCGTCGCCCAGCCCCAGGCCACGGCCGCCAGCACCATGAGCGCGCCGCCGAGCACCCCCTGACGCGCGTTGCCGCGGGCGATCAGGAGGGCGACCAGGAAGGAGGCGAAGTCGAACAGATAGACGGCGCCGGTCGGTCGCTGAGCCAGGACGATGACGGCGATCGCCACGGAGCAGGCGACCACGGCGAGTGCCCGCCACAGCGTCAGGGGAGCGTCCCTGGGATCCGTCAGGAGGAAGGTCCCGAGCAGGGCGAGCGCGTACCCGAGCCAGACGACGGGGGTCCCCGTGGAGAGGAACCCCGACAGCAGCCCGCTGCACAGTCCCATGGCCCACGCCAGGGCGATGGTCCAGCGCGCGGCCCTCGTCGCCAGCCCGGCCGCCCCCGAGCCGCTCGACGTCACGTCCTCCATCGGAGCACCACCTCCGTCCCATTCCCCGGGGCCGACGCGACATCGGCGGTCCCGCCGATCAGCTCCATCCGCCGCTGGATGCTGTGCCGCAGCCCGAGCCTGGAGTCGGCGACGGTCGCGGGATCGAAGCCCCGGCCTGCGTCGGCGACGCGCACCGTCAGCCCGGTGCCGATGGCCGACACGGTGACGTCGACGTCGTCAGCGCCCGAGTGCCGCCGTGCGTTGCGGATCGCCTCGCCCATCGCGTGCCCCACCTCCGCGACGACCCCCGCGGGGATGGGTCCTTCCCCGTCGGCGAGCGTGGTCACCCGGGAGTCGCTCCACGTCCGTGCCGCCGCCGCGGCCAGTCGGGCGACGGACTCGGCGGGCCCGTACCCGGCCGGTTCGGCGCCCGGTTCCCGGTGCAGGACGGAGATGGCCGTGTCCGCCTCGGCTTGCAGAACGTCGGGCGTGGGACCGTCGAAGAGCATCGCGGCATTCAGCACGGCGAGCACCTCGTCGTGGATGAGTGCCCCCAACCGTTCCCGGCTGTCAGCGGTTGCCCGCGCCAGGGTGCTCTCCTCGGCGGCCCGCCTCGCGGCCTCCTCCGCCTCGCGGAGCCGGGTGAGCTGGATCCGCATGCCCAGGAAGATCACGAGGAAGGCGAGGTTGCTGACGTGCGGAGGTGTCAGCACGAGGATGTCGTGGGGTACGTGACCCAGGAACAGCATCGACGACGCGGCCACGGAGAGGCCGGAGGCCAGCGCACCCGCGACAGCGATGGGTACGGGTGCAAGGAGGATCGGGAGGCTGACGGTGACAGGCTCGAGCGACCAGAGCCACGGGACCGGTGGGTCGCCGGGGCCTGTGTAGGCGGGCGCAGTCGACCACAACAGGACCAGCGTCAGCGCGGAGGCCCCGCCCCAGAGGGGCGCAACACGGCCAGCGGGAGCACCAATCCGCCCACTGCCGAGACGGCGACGAGGGAGACGGCGAACAGGCCGGCCGTCGTCCACCACGGAGCGAACAGGGGCACCTGCTCGAGGATGAGGGGAATGCGGCCGCCGATCATGACGACGGCACAGAGGGAGATGAGCCACCCGAGTTGCCGGTCTGTCCGGCGACTGACGGAGACAGGGGTCATGGAACTCCTTCGGAGAAAGGGAGGACAGACCCGCCCTGACCCGCACAATACAAGGGGGTGGTGGGGCCCCGATCCGGGCCCGACTTGCGATCCCCCCCAGAAATGAGGGGGGAGGGTGATGAAGATCCCTACACCGGGCAGTGCCGGAGGATGCGGAAAGTGCCTAGGCTTCAGGCACCGGCGGAGTCGCCGGGGTACGGACGCGCGGGCTGGGGGCCCGCCGGACGTTCCGCAGGGGAGAAGGGCCATGACGCATCGGGAACAGGTGCCTGGAGGCACCCGCTATGACGAGGCTCGGCTACGCCCGCCGGTCCCGACTCCGGGTGCCCGCCCCCGGCCCCGTCTGAGCGAGATCCTGGCCCGCAACGTCGCCACCCCGGTCACGCTGGTCCACGCCCCGGCCGGGACGGGCAAGACGACGGCCGTGGCGGACTGGGCCCGCACCGCTGAGCCGGACACAGCGGTCGTCTGGGTGTCGGCCGACGAGTCCGATCGCGAACTCGGCCCGTTCTGGCGCACACTCGTGGCCGCGTTGGGCGTGGCGCTTCCGACACAGATGCGGAGCGTGGTGGCGCCCCGGGGGCCGGACATCGGCTTCCTCCAGGACGTCTGCGTCGCCGCAGGCGGGGTCACGATCGTCCTCGACGACGCCGACCGTCTCACCGGCGCCTCGACATCGGCCTGGCTCGGCCAGCTGCTGCGCCGCCCGCCCCGGGCTGTGGCGTTCATCCTCGTGTCGCGGGCGGTGCCGCAGATCTCCGACTCCCGGCTCCGAGTCGAGGGACGACTGGCGGAGGTGGGCCTGCCGGACCTCCGCTTCAGCGCCGCGGAGACCGGCGCGCTGCTCCACCACCACGGCCGTCCGCAGCCGGCCGACGAGATCGAGCGACTGCTGGACGCTACCGGCGGGTGGGCGGCTGCCGTCGAACTCGCTGCGCTCGACCTCCACACCGACCCGGCCTGGTCCGGCCGACCCGGCGACTCCACGCGCCGCTACGTGCAGGACGAGGTCCTCGCCCCACTCGCCGCGGAGATCGTCGACTTCCTCACCGCGACCTCGGTGGCTGACCGCCTGACGGTGGGGCTGGCGGAGGCGATGAGTGGTCGTGACGACGCCGCCTGCCTCCTCGAACGGGTCGAGGACGCGCAGCTGGCGTCCCGGGAGGCACCCGACTCCTCCTGGTATCGGGTCGAGCCCCTGGTGCGCCTCCCGCTGCTGCGCAGGTTGGAGGACCAGGAGCCGCGGAAGCTGCAGGCCCTGCAGCGGTGCGCAGCGACGTGGCATGCGCGGCGAGGCGACTGGGACGAGGCACTCCGGCCGGCGATGCTCGCCGGGGACTGGGAACTCATCGGCGCCATGATCGTGGGGCCCGCCACGACGCTGGTGCGCGCACCGGGAACCTCGCCGGTCGCGGAGGCCCTGGCGCGGATCCCGCTGGAGCGGATCGCCGCGCATCCCGAGCTGGCGCTGGCCCACGCGGCGCTGGCGCATCGGGAAGGAGCCCTGGACGACACCGAGGGGTACCTACGGGTGGGGCAACGGGGGCTGGAGGACCTTCCGGAGGCACGGAGGCGGCCGGCGGCGGGGCTGATGGCCCTGATCGAGGCGGACCAGGCATTCCTTCGCGGGGACGGTCCGGCACTGCGCCGGTTCTCGGGGCAGGCCGCAGAACTGCTGCGCATGTCAGACGACGTGCGCGGCAGGGATCCCGGCCCCGCCGTCGCCCTGCTCGGCGTGGCCGAGCTGTGGACCGGGCAGCCGGAGAAGGCCACCGGGCATCTGGCGGAGGCCTCGGTGTTCGCCGCGGCCCAGCATGGCGGGGGGACCTTGGAGGTCGAGGCCCGCGGCCTGCTGGCTGTGGCCCACGCCATGCACGGAGCCAACCTGAGGGCGGAGGAGTGCGCGGCGAGCGCCCTGACGTGGGCGGCTGCACAGGGATTGGAGCGGACGCAGTGGGCCCAGTGGGCCTGGCTCGCCCGGGCCATCGTCATGCTGGACGGCGGTGACCTCAGCGGAGCGCTCGGTGCCCGGCAACGGTGCGTCGCTGTGGCAGGCTCCGCTCTGAACCCGCTTGCCAGGGTCCTGCTTGGGCTCGTGACGGCCCGCCAGCTGCTGACGGTGGGTGACCTGCCAGGAACCCGCCGTGCCCTCGAACGGACGGGTGAGAGCCTGGCCTGGCGGGGCGGCAACGGATTCCTGCACCACTCGTGGACCGCGCTGCGGGTCAGACTCGCCATCGCACGGCGGGAACACGACACCGCCGCCGCACTCCTGGCCGAGGCGACGTCCGAGGCCCAGGTCACCCTCCCCGTGACGTTGGCGAAGGCCCGCCTGCAGCTGGCGTCCGGCTCGCCGGACAGCGTCCGGGAGACGCTGGCAGATGCCCTGACCAGGGAGGAGGGCGCCGCGGAGGCGTGGCTGCTGCTGTCGCTGGCGGAGGACCAGCAACGGCGCGAGGCGACATCCGTGGAGGCGCTCGCCCGGGCCCTCGATCTCGCCGCGGAGGAACGCACCGCGCTGCCCCTGCTCTTCCCGAACCATCAGCTCGTCCGGGGCCTGCGGCGGCACAGGGACCTCGTGGGGACGCACAGCGAGTTCATTGTGACGGCGTTGGCGACCTCGTCGCCCGCCGAACGGCCGGAGGACTGGCGGCCCCGGGCGTTGACCGATCGCGAGCACGCCGTCCTCCTCTACCTTCCGACGATGTGCTCCAACGCCGAGATCGCCGAGTCCATGAGCGTGTCGGAGAACACCGTCAAACAGCACCTCAAGTCCATCTACCGGAAACTGGAGGCCGGGAGCAGACGGGAGGCGGTGCGCGTCGCGCGCGATTCCGGCCTCCTGGATTCGCTGCGGGGCGCTGTCTGACGCGGCGGTCCGTCGTCAGGCGTCGGGACCTGCGAGGTCGCCCAGGAAGGCATCGGCCCACATGTCGATGGTGTGGCCGGCCACCTGCCGCTTCAGCGACCGCATCCGGCGCCGGCTGGCGCTCGGCGAGTCGGTGGCCGCCTGCATGATGACGTCCTTCATGCCGTTGAGGTCATACGGGTTGACCTGATAGGCCTGCCGGAGCTCCTTGGCCGCGCCGGCGAATTCGCTCAGGACGAGCGCGCCCGTGTCGTCCGGGCGGCACGCCACATACTCCTTCGCCACGAGATTCATCCCGTCACGCAGGGGGGTGACCACCATCACGTCGGCGATGCGGTACATCGCCGCCATCGTGTGACGGGGGAATCCGGCGTGGCGGTAGACGATGGGGGAGCGGCGCAGGCCTGAGAACTCGGAGTTGATCCGGCCCACGAGCAGGTCGATGTCGTCGCGAAGCTTCCGATACTCCTCGACCCGCTCCCGTGACGGCGTGGCCACCTGCAGGAACACCACCTTCGACGGGTCCAGCTGCCCCTCGGCGAACAGCTCGCCCAGCGCCTGCAACCGCTGCCGCAGACCCTTCGTGTAGTCCAGCCGGTCGACGCCTAGCAGCAGGAGATCCGGGTGGCCGAGGTCGTCGAGCATCGCCTCCGCCTCCGCGATGACCTCGGGGGAGGCGGCGAGGTCGGCGAAGCCCTGGGTGTCGATCGCGATCGGATAGGCGTGGGCCCGGCACGTGCGGCCGTCGGGCAGGTGGACGGCGCCCTTCTCCACCCGGTGGCCCAGGTAGGTCCGGGCCAGGCGCAGGAAGTTGGATGCCGCGCCGGAGACCTGTAGGCCGACCAGGTCGGCGCCTGTCAGGCCCTCGAGGATCTCGCGGCGCCACGGGAGTTGGGAGAAGATCTCGGTGGGAGGGAAGGGGATGTGCAGGAAGAAGCCGATCCGCAGGTCGGGCCTCAGCTCGCGCAGCATCTTCGGCACCAGCTGCAGTTGGTAGTCCTGCACCCACACCGTCGCGCCCTCGGCGGCGAGCTCCGCCGTCGTCTCGGCGAAGCGCCGGTTCACCGTCCGGTACGCGTCCCACCACTCGCGGTGGAACTCCGGGAAGGCGACGGTGTCGTGGTAGAGCGGCCACAGGGTCGAGTTCGAGAAACCCTCGTAGTACTCTTCGACCTCCAGGGCGCTCAGCGGGACGGGGACGACGTCGTAGCCGTCGTGCTCGAAGGGGGCGACCTCCTCGTCGGGCGCGCCGTGCCAGCCGACCCAGGCGCCTCCCTGACTACGCATGACAGGCTCCAGCGCCGTCACGAGCCCACCCGGGGACGTCCCCCAGGCCACGTCACCGTTCTCGGCGACGATCCGGTCGACGGGGAGCCGGTTGGCCACCACGACGAAGTGGGGCTTCTCAGACATATCGTTCTCCTCAGTTCACGGTCAGACTACCGACTCGGGGGAGCCAGGGAGGCTGGCAGAGTGGAGTCTATGCAGACCTGGCAGGCCATGACACCCCACTCCGCTGCCTTTTTCGAGGCGGCCGCCGCACACCCCGAACGCGCACTCCTGGCTCTCGACTTCGACGGCACGCTGGCCGCGATCGTGCCCGACCCGGAGGACTCACGGCTGCACGAGGCCTCCGCCGCCGCGCTGGGCCGCCTCTGCGGCGTGCTGGGCGCCGTCGCCATCATCACCGGACGCGCGGTCGGCACGGTGCGCAGGCTGGCACGCCTCGACGAACGGCCGGAGCTCGCATCGCTCATCGTGCTGGGGGCCTACGGGGCGGAGCGGTACTCCCCGGCCGAGGCGGACGGCCCCGCCAGGGAGACACCGGAGGGCATCGCAGCGGCCCGGCCAGAGCTGGAGGCGCTGATCGCCGAGTTCGGTGTGGCCGGGGTCGGTCTCGAGGACAAGGGGGCTGCCCTCGGGGTGCACACGCGGCGCGCAGCCGACCCGACAGCGGCATTCGAGGCGCTCCGGCCAGGGGTCGGCGAGATAGCCGCACGCCACGGCCTGGTGCTCGAGCCCGGCCGCAACGTGCTCGAGGTCCGGGCCTCCGCCGTCACCAAGGGGAAGCGATCAGGTCCCTGGTCGAGGAGACCAGCGCCACGGTGGTCGCGATGTGCGGCGACGACCTGGGCGACCTCCCCGCCTTCGCCGAGCTGACGGCGCTGCGTGAGGACGGGAGCGTGACCTGCCGTGTCGTCAGCGGCTCCGACGAACAGGATGTGCTCGTCGCCCATGCCGACGTGCTGACAGACGGGCCTGACGGGATGGCGGACTGGCTCACAGCCCTGGCAGATCGCGTCGTCGGGCCCCGCTGATCAGCGGCCCAGTGCCTCCAGCTGCAGACAGCTGAACGACCCTGCCTCGACGATGAGCCGGAGCCCCGTCGTCGCCGTCGGCTCATCCAGCAGGAACGGCCTCAGCTGGCCCGGCCACTCGAACGACTCGTCAGAGCGCCGGTCAGCGACCCACCAGGAACCGTCGTGGTCGCGTGTCTCCACCCGCCACGCGAGGGGGGTGTCGCCGGTCGGCTCCGCGAGGGTGACGGTGTAGGCCTCGACCCGCTCGTGTCCGTCGATGGTCCAGGTCACCTCGTCACCCGGGTGCAGCGGCACGGGTGTGTCGCCGACATCGTCGACGAGCGCCGCGAGTGCAGGGGCCGAGGGTGTGCCGGACAGGGTCCCGGTTCCGCTCAGGTCGCGCCAGGGGCGCGGCCGCTCGCCCCAGCCGGTCAGCGACGGCGCCGAATCCCCGACCTCAGAGGCCCAACCGGTCGGCGTCGTGCCTAGCCAGACAGCGATCTCACAGCCGCCGACGAGGTCGGCGTGGTCGATCCAGCTCCGCTGCCAGTCCTCGCCGTTGACGGAGACCCGCTGGATGACGTCGCCGTCGCCGTAGGCGCGGATCACCAGGTCGCCGCCCGGCAGCCGCCAGCGGGTCAGCGGCACGTGCGGGGCGCTCAGCGCGTAGCGGGAGGTGCCTACCTGCAGCGGGTACAGCCCGCTCAGCGCGAACAGGTACCAGGCCGACATCTCGCCGTTGTCCTCGTCGCCGGGGTAGCCCTGCCCGAGCGCGGAGCCGCGGAACAGCCGTCGCAGCGCGTCACGGGTCACGACGCCGGTCTTCCAGGGCTGGTCGGTGAACCCGTACAGGAACGGGATGTGGTGGGCGGGCTGGTTGCTGACGTCGAACTGGCCGGCGCGGGTGTGTGCGGCCTCGATGATCTCGTGCATGTCGGCGTGGTAGCTGCCGTTGAGGTCGCCGTCTTCGACGGTGGAGAAGAACTCGTCCAGCCTGGCCAACAGCCCCGCACGGCCACCGACGAGCCCCGCCAGACCCGACGGGTCGTGCGGGGCAGGAAAGCCGAAGGTCCAGCCGTTGGCTTCGGTGTAGTCGTAGCCCCACACCCGCGGGTCGTACTCGGCGGCGCCGAAGCGGAAGCTGCCGTCCTCGTTGCGGCTCTGGAAGAACCCCGTCGACGCGTCGTAGAGCGCGCTGTAGCCCGCGGAGCGCACGAGCAGGTAGCGCGCCTCGTCACGGAGCCGTCTCGCCGCTGCGGGATCGGTCTCGTCGGCCAGCAGGCGGCTGGCCATCAGGCCCAGCGCGTGGTCGTTCAGCGCGCCCTCGAACGTCCACGAGACGGGCTCGTGGCACTCCGGCGTCGGGCCGCCGAGGTAGACGTAGCGCAGGTCCTTGCGGCCGACGCCGGCCTCCGTGGGCCGGGCGGTCGCGTTGCGCAGACCGGAGAGATAGGTGCCGCGGCGGTCGGCCAGGGGGATCGACTTGGCGTCGAGGTCGGCGAAGGCGACGTCCGAGCTCGTGCCGGTCATCACATCGGCGTAGCCGGGCGACGACCAGCGCGCGATCCAGCCGCCGGTGCGGTACTGCTCGACGAAGCCGTCGGCCAGGCGCGCCGCGAGGTCCGGGTACCACAACGCGTAGGCGGGCCACGCCGTCCGGTACGTGTCCCAGAAGCCGTGGTTGACGCTCATCTCGCCCTCGACGACGACGGCGCCGGTGTGCTCGTCGTCGCTGGGCCCGGCGTGGGGCAGCACGGGGGAGGCGTAGCGGGCAACGCCGTCGGGGCCGGTCTCGCTCGTGAAGTTCGGATACAGGTTCAGCCGGTAGAGGTTCGAGTAGGCGCTGACACACTCGTCGTGGGTGGCGCCGTCGAGTTCCAGGACGGCGAGCCGTTCCGCCCAGGCGGCGCGGGCGGTGACGGCGAGGTCGTCGAGCGTGTCGCCGAGCCCGGTGGCGAGATGGTGCGCGGCCTGGTCGACCCCGAGGAGGGAGGTGGCGATCCGCAGCGTGATCGGCCCGCCGTCGGTGGCGAGGAAGCGGGTGCCGTCGTGGCGGACGGGCCGGTCGAACGAGAGGGCGAAGTACTGCCTCGTGGTGCCGATCGAGCGGCGCGACCCGTTCTCCAGCCACCCGACCCAGATGTCGCCGCTGCGACGCAGGTCGAGCTCGCCGTCGACGACGTCGAGGGTGACGGTCAGGACGCCGTCACCCGCCGGCGGCGTGAGGCGGACCGCTGCGCCGTGGCTGCTGGGGGCGGCCTCGACGAGCAGGCCGCCGTCGAGCCGGACGGCGTAGCGGTGGGGGCCGGCGTCCTCGTTGTCGTGTCGGAAGGTGTGGGGGCCGCTGTCGGCGGCTCCCCAGGTGGGGGTGATGAGCAACTGGTTGCGGTCGGCCATCCACGGGCTCGGCTGGTGGGTGAGGACCAGGCCCTCCAGCGCGGGGTACCCCGACGGCGTGTTGTGGTCGGCCCAGCAGTAGAACCAGTCCAGCGAACGGCGGGTGGCGGGGGAGAGGAAGACCGCCGCGTTGGGCAGGGCCGTGGCGGGGAACGTGTTGCCCCGGGAGAAGGTGAAGCCGGAGTTGGAGCCGCGGCGGGTGTCGACGAGGTCGACCGGATCGGTCGGCACGACGGGACGCGGCGCCAGCGAGACGTCGTCGATCCACACGGTGCCGGCTGTCCGCGCGTCGGCACGGACGACAACGGAGGTGACGACGCGCCCGGCCAGCGCGGCCGGGAGGTCGCATTCGACGAGGTTCCACTGCCGCGGCAGCAGGATGCGTGCCTCGCCCTGGGCTGTCGGGGTGAGGGCGATGCCGTGGACATCCAGCGGGTGCAGCGTCGACAGGCGGCTGCCGTCGTCGAGGACGAGGTCGAGGCTGACGAAGGTGGTGGCGTCACGGTCGCCCGCGGGGCCGTCCTCGGGGAGGATGCAGTAGCTGAGCCGGCTGTCGCCGGTCACAGGGAACGGGCCGTCGAGGAGAACTCCCTCGTGGGCGCCGGGAGCGTCCCAGGCGAAGCGGGCCGCGAAACGTCCGGTGCAGCCGAGCCCCGCGGGGCTGGCATACGCCGTCCGCGGGCCCGGCCCGACGGTGACGCCACCGTCGGCGGGAGGCTGCGGCTCGGACGGTTCGAAGGAGGTGCGCAGCGACATCTCGCGGGCTCCGTTTCAGCGGTGACGGACGGGGGCGTGGGCATGCGTGGACGCGCCGGCTCCATTCTTGCGTCAGCCGCGACACTTGGCCACCCCCGCCACGCTGCCAGACAGGGCCCCTCCCTAGACTGTTCGTATGCGTGGCGACGAGACGTCACGCCGGACGAAGAAGTCCGGCGGGCCGGCTGCCCCGATGGGCAGCCCGGCGACGCATGCGGGCTGTCCCCCTTCGCCCGCGCACCACCCCAGGAGCTGCGCCGGGCCCTCCGGCGAGCCCCGCATCGGAAAGGAAGTCCAGTGATGAGTACGGCCACCACGCCGAGTCCCGTGAGGCAGCTGACGCCGCTGAGCGAACTCCGCGTGTTGAGCGTGAAGCAACCGTGGGCCTGGCAGATCTTCCACGACGGCAAGGACATCGAGAACCGGCTGCTGCCCATCGGCAACTACCGGGGTCCGGTGGCGATCTTCGCCCCCGCGCACCCGGATGTCGCGGCGCTGCGACAACTCCCGTCCTCCATCCGCAGGGAGCGTCGGTTCGAGGTGGGCGCCGTCATCGGCGTGGCGAACCTCGTCGACTCCCATGATGCGAGCTGGTGCGGAGCCGACGAGTACGGCAACGCCCTGCGCATGTGCTCGCCGTGGGCGCTGCGCGGCCAACAGCATCTGGTGCTGACCGATCCGATCGCGCTGCGGGAACCGGTCGAGGCCCGCGGGCGCAGAGGCCTGTGGCGGGTCGGGCCAGGGTTGCTGGGCCGGATCCTCGAGCAGCTGGGTTGAGCCGAGCGCCCGTCAGGCCGACTCCCGCACCACCAGCTCGGTGGGCAGGGTGAGCCGGCCTGCGGGCCGCCCGCCGATCACCTCGAGCAGCATCCTGACCATTTCGTGAGCGATGCGGTCGAAGGGCTGCCGCATCGTCGTCAGCGTGGGGGAGTTCCGCGAGGCGATGGGAGCGTCGTCGAAGCCGGCGACGGCCACGTCGTCGGGCACCCTTCTACCGGCCCTGTGCAGGGCGTCGATCGCGCCGGCGGCCATGACGTCGTTCGCAGCGAAGACGGCGTCGAGGTCGGGGGCGGTCCGCAGCAGCTGCTCCATGGCCGCGTCGCCGGAGGCGCGCGAGTAGTCGCCGTACGCGATCCGGGCCGGGTCGACGTCGCCGACCTCATCCCGGAAGCCGGCGAGGCGGTCGCGCCCGCCGGAGGTGTCCTGGGGTCCGGCGATCAGCCCGATCCGCTCCCTGCCGGAGGCCAGCAGGTGGGCGGCCATGCGCCGGGCACCCTCGACGTCGTCGGCTGCGACGTAGCCGATGCTGCGCTCGTGGCCCAGCGGGGCGCCGCAGGAGATGACGGGCACGTGGGCGTCGACGAGGTCCTGCAGGAAGGCGAGGCGCCCCGCGTGTGACGAGACGAGCAGTGCGCCGTCGACGCGGCCGGTCCGGATGAAGTCGGAGGCCCGGCGCTGGTCGTCGTCGGTTCCGGCGAGCAGCAGCACCAGCGTCATGTCCTGCTCGGCGAGCGCGTCGGCCGCGCCGCGCATGAGGGTGGAGAAGTTGGGGTCGTCGAAGAACCGTTCCTGCTGTTCGGTCAGCAGGAACGCCACGGAGTCGCCCCGGGCGGTGGCGAGGCTGCGGGCGTGGGCATTGATGCGGTAGCCGGTGCTGTCGATGGCCTTCTCGACGGCGGAGCGTGCACCGTCGCTGACCCAGTGCCCCCCGTTGAGGACCCGCGAGACGGTCCCTCGCGAGACGCCGGATGCCCGTGCGACGTCCTCGATGGTGGGACGGCGGCGAGGTCGGTGGTCGGTCACGGGGCAGAGTCTAGGGAAGGTCGGGGCTGACGGCAGCGGTTCCCGATGGACTGGGAGCGGTACGAGCCCTGCAGCGGGGCGCCTTCGCGCCGGTGTCGATTTCGCGAACCTGCTCCGTCCGGGGGCCGGCCGTGTCAGGCTGTGAGCGCACACAGCATCGCAACGACGCGAACCGCACCGCGACCAGGGGTGGGCCGTCGCGCCGCCAACCTGAAAGGACCGACCCATGCAGAAGCGCACGCTGCGCCGGGGCACCGCCGCCATCGCGGTGGCACTGGCCGCCGCACTGACAGTGCCCGTGCCGACCGCCGTCGCCGACGACGGCGCCGTCGACGCCGGCATCTTCGTCGACAAGGTCGACGGCCTCTCGCCCGACTTCCTCCGGGGCGTGGACGTGTCGACCGTCCTGTCGCTCGAGGAGAGCGGCGTCGTGTTCCGGGATGCGGCCGGCCAGCCCGCCGACCTGTTCACCGTGCTCGCCGACAATGGCGTGAACTCCGTCCGGATCCGGGTGTGGAACGACCCGTTCGAAGCGACCGGTCGCGGCTACGGCGGCGGAAGCGTCGACGTCGACCGCGCCGTCGAGATCGGGGAGCGCGCCACGGCCGCGGGCATGGGGGTGCTGGTCGACTTCCACTACTCCGACTTCTGGGCGGATCCCGCCCGCCAGCTCGTCCCCAAGGCGTGGGCGGGGCTGAGTGACGCCGAGACCGTCGTCGCGCTCCACGACTTCACCGCCGCCGCCCTGCAGCAGTTCGAGGATGCGGGAGTCGACGTGACCATGGTGCAGATCGGCAACGAGACCAACAACGCCGTCGCCGGGCACACCCGCCCCGGCCGCGAGATCGACGCCCAGTTCGCGGCATTGATCTCCGCCGGCTCGCAGGCCACCCGAGAGGTGCTGCCGACGCCCTCGTCGCTGTGCACTTCACCAACCCCGAGACGGCCGGACGCTACGCGACCTACGCGGCGGGCCTGGAGGCGTTCGGCGTCGACTACGACGTGTTCGCCAGCTCGTACTACCCCTACTGGCACGGCACGACCGACAACCTCACCGCCGTCCTCACCGACATCGCGACCACCTACGACAAGCAGGTCGTCGTCGCGGAGACGTCCTGGGCGCGCACGCTCGAGGACGGCGACGGCTATGCCAACGTGATCGGATCGGGCGGCACCACCAGCCAGTACCCGGTCAGCGTGCAAGGCCAGGCGTGGCAGCTGCGCGACGTCATCGCCGCGGTCGCCGCCGTCGGCGATGCCGGCCTCGGCGTCTACTACTGGGAGCCGGCCTGGCTGCCCGTGGGACCGCCCGACCAGTACGCCGCCAACCTGGCGCTGTGGGAGCAGTTCGGCTCCGGCTGGGCCTCCAGCGCGGCCAGCGACTACGACCCCGTGCACGTGGGGCCGTACTTCGGCGGCTCGGCGTGGGACAACCAGTCGCTGTTCGCCTGGGACGGCACGCCGCTGGAGTCGCTGCGGACCTTCAGCTACGTCTACACCGGAGCCTCCGCGCCGATCGAGGTCGTCGCCGTCGAACAGGTGTCGCTCGAGGTGAACGACGGCGATCCCGTCGTGCTCCCGCGCACCCTCGCCGTCACCTTCAACGACGGCTCCGTGGTCGCGGATCCCGTCACCTGGTCCGAGGCCGTCGAGTGGATCCGCGGCCCCGGCAGCTACGAGATCCCCGGCTTCACCGCCTCGGGCCAGGCCGTCACCGCGAAGGTCGATGTCGTCGCGGAGAACTTCGTGGTCAACCCCGGTTTCGAGGATCCGGACATGAGCGCCTGGACCCTCACGGGGCCGGCCGCACGGACCGAGTCGGGCGACGCGTTCGCCGGCGGACACGCCGTCACGTTCTGGGAGGGCTGGGCATATGAGACCTCTGCCGCCCAGACCATCACGGGCGTCCCGGCCGGGACCTACGTCCTGACCGCGACGACGCAGGGCACCAACAGTCCCGCCACCGATGTGCGGACCCTGTCCGCGACGACGTCGGCGGGTTCCTGGAGCGCGCCGCTGTCGCTGACTGTGTGGAACGCATTCGACACAGCGGTCGTCGAGGGCATCACCGTCGGGGCGGACGGTGTCGTCGAGGTGCGCGCCGACTTCGCCCTGTCGGGGGGTGCCTGGGGCGTCCTCGACGAGGTGCGGCTGATCAGCGCCGCATCGTTCGGCGGGGGCGAGGTGGACAAGGCAGCGCTGGTGGCGGTACTCGGGAAGGCGGCTGCGGTCGACCGGTCGCGGTACACGGCCGAGACCCTGGTCCAGCTCGACGAGGCGGTCGCCGTCGGCGAGGTGGTCGTCGCAGGTTCGCGTGCGAGCGCCAAGGACGTGCAGAAGGTGACGAAGGGCGTTGAGAAGGCACTGAAGCAGCTGCGGGAGCCTAAGGTCAAGAAGCAGAAGTAGGTTGGCGGAGGTGGCGGCCGTCAGAAGACCGGACGGCCGCCCGTGACCCCCAGTACCGCGCCTGAGACGTACGACGCCTCCAGGGGAGATGCCAGGAAGACGAAGGCCCCTGCGAGCTCGGACGGTTGACCGGCACGGCCGAGCGGGGTGTTCTCACCGAAGCTGGGCATGTCCTCGCCGTTCTTGGTCGCGGGCTGCAAGGGGGTCCAGATCGGGCCGGGGGCCACGGCGTTGACGCGGATCCCGCGGGGGCCCAACTCCTCAGCAAGATTGACGGTGAAGTTGTTGATCGCAGCCTTCGTGGCCGCGTAGTCGATGAGTGCGGCGGAGGGTTCCCTGGCCTGGATCGAGCTGACATTGATGATGCTGGCACCCTTGTCGAGGTGCTTGAGCGCCTGCTGGGTGATCCAGATCAGTGCGTAGAGGTTAGTCTTGAAGACCTGATCCATGTCCTCAGTGGTGACGTCCTCCAGGCCTCGCTCACGGCGCGCCCACTGGTGACCGGCGTTGTTGACGAGCACGTCGAGGCCACCCAGCTGACGCGCCGCGACATCGACCGTGTTCCGGCACGTCTGCTCGTCTCGGATATCGCCAGGCAGCAGGATGCATGTCCGCCTCTCACGCTCCACCCACGCCGCTACGTCCTCCGCATCCGACTGTTCCTCGGGAAGGTAGCTGATGGCCACATCGGCGCCCTCCCGGGCGAAAGTGATCGCGACCGCGCGTCCGATTCCCGAGTCCCCGCCCGTGATCAGGGCCCGGAGACCCTCGAGTCGTCCGCGTCCGATCCATGTCTTCTCCCCGTGGTCCGGGATGGGCGTCATGTCGGTCGTATGGCCGGGAGGTTGCTGCTCCTGTGCGGGGAACCCTCCACCCCGGGTGGCGAGGTCCTCTGCGCTGTCGTTGATGGTGTTCATCGAGGTGTCCGTTCCATTCATGTCCTGCTCATACCCGCATGGTCACGGAACTACACATCCTTGGCAGGGCAAGGAAGAAGGCAGTGGGACCGAAGTCCCGCTGCCTTCCGGAGGGGTCAGGGGCGGGCGTGGCCTGCTGGATCCTGGAGGAACTTCTCACGGCACCCTTCCGAGCAGAAATGGTATTCCTCACCGTTGTAGGTGGCGGACGGGGCGTTCTGGGGGTCCACGTCCATCTGACAGATGGGGCACTGCATCGTGGTGGTCATGTCGCTCTCCTTCGGTTGACGACATCCCGTCAGTACCCACCGGGCGCCGTGACAAACCAGGGGGGACCGGGATCCCTCCTGGAGGAGATGTTGTGACAAGAAGGCCGCTCTCCTTTACCCCTTCGGGGGTTGTGGTTGGCCCTCGGCCGTGACAAGCTGGAGAGGACGAAGCGGTCAAACCACGTGCCGACTTCGGCGATTCCCGTTGGGAGAGTTGCCATGGCACGTGGGCCAGAAACCACATTGACCGAATCCGAGCGCGAGTTGCGGACCCATGAACTGTTCAGCCAGCTGGATCTTGTGACCGGAGGAGAGAACCGCCGCCGAGTGACCGGGCTCATCGTCGAGACGAACCTTCCGTTGTGCGACGCCTTGGCGCGACGCTATGCGCGCCGCGGCGCCGAACACGACGATCTCGTCCAGGTGGCCAGCATCGGCCTCGTGCTGGCCGTCAGACGGTTCCGGACGGACGAGGGGAATCCCTTCGTCACATTCGCCGTTCCCACCATCGTGGGTGAGCTGCGGAGATACTTCCGCGACCACTGCTGGGCGGTGCGGCCTTCACGGTCGACGCAGGAGCTCCGCCCCAGGGTGGAGTCAGCCCGAGCCGACCTTGTCCAGTCTCTGCATCGCGAGCCACGGGAGTCCGAGGTGGCCGAGTACCTCGACACAGACGCTGAGCAGGTGCGGGCCTGCATCATGTCCTCGACCAACTATCGACCCGCCGCCCTCGATGCACCCGTAGGTGAGGGGTCCGTCTCGAGGCTGGGGGATGTGATCGCCGGTTCGACAGATCTCTCCGGCCTCGACGAACAGATCGATCTGCGCCGTGCGCTTGCCCTCCTGTCGCTTCGAGAACAGCGGGTCCTCAGCCTGCGCTACGCGGAGGACCTCACCCAGGCGGAGATCGGCGAGCGCCTCGGCGTCTCCCAGATGCAGATCTCACGCATCCTGCGTCAGGCCTTGGAACGCCTCCGAGGACTCCTCGACGGAGACGTTGATCAGGCCGCCTGAGGGGAGGGAACCCGGGCTCACCTACGCATCCTCCGGCTCGTTGCCCGACTCGACGACCTGCTCGGCGAGGTCGCGGAGTTTGACGTTGCGATGCTGGCTTGCCCGCCGGAGTCGACCGAAGGCCTCGGCGGGCAGGATGCGGTGACGCTCCACGAGGATCCCGGTCGCCTGGCCGATCAACCGGTGGCTCTCCACGGCGAGTCGAAGGTTGGTGAGGTGGTCGGATGCCTCCTGTTGGGCCAGGAGGCGGCTGAGGGCTGCGGCGAAGGCCGCCGCGAGAAGGTCGGCCGCGACCATCTCGTCGACGGTGAGCCTCCGTGCCCGCGGGAACTGGACCCATGCCCTGCAGCCGACGCCCGGGGCGGGCGGGATCAGGAGTATCCCGGGGCGCAGCGCGATGGTGTCGGGGCTGGGACTGCCATCCAGACCAATCTGGACCTCGACCGGGAGGGAGTCCGGGCTGGACAGTTCGCGGGCGTTGAACCAGTACCGGCCGTCGTCCTCGCCCAGCTGGATGGTGCAGTCGCCGTCGAACAGCAGGCCGAACCCGTGTTCGGCGATGCCGATGAGGTCGGACAGATCATCGACAGACGCGAACGCCTGACTCACGTCGGCGGCGGCGGAGCGGCGCCGCTGGGCTTCTCTCTCGCGGGTGATGTCGCGGACGATCCGCAGATGGGTGGTGCCGAGCGTCGCGTGCTGGATGGCGGTGCCGCTGGTGCGGACCCAGATCCGCGTGCGGTTGCGGTCGAAGAAGGCGAACTCTCTGTCTTCCGTCTGGCCCGCCAGGACCTCGTCGAAGTAGCACCGGATCGTATCGAAGGTGTCGGCGTCTTCGGCCTCCGTGGGCCACCAGGGATAGGGAGGGCGGAATGGGCCATCGTCGAGGGTGTAGCCGAACAGGTCGACGAATGCCTGGTTCATCTCCAGCACGAGGCCGTCCGCGTCGAAGAGCAGCATGCCGTCGTCAATGGATTCCAAGACTGCGCGACGCCATTCGGCATCGATCGCCTGGAGACGGGCTTCTGCTTCGGACGTCGTCGCTGTCTCCGAAGGTGTGACGGAGGGCTCGGCGGGCCGATGGGAACCGGGGCCGTAGAGGGCGTTGCTCGAACCATTTTCCATGTGATCTCCTTTCCGAACGGTAGGCCAATTATGGTCAGATCCGGGCAACGCAGAAGCGTTTCCCGGCGTTGTTCGGAGCGGTTCGGGCGAGGTTGTTGCGGCGTCACTAGGGTGAAGAGGCGCTGGCCTCGCCGGCGAAGGTCCGGCCCGCACCCAAGCACAGGTGGCAGACATGCCTGAGAAGATCGACCTCAAGAAGACCCTCGACAGCTTCTCCGCGCCGCGGGGCGGCTTCCGCCTCGTCGAGGTGCCCGACCGGCAGTACCTGATGGTCGACGGGCACGGCGATCCCAATACCTCGCCGGCCTACACCGACGCGCTCGCCGCCCTGTATCCCGTGGCCTACAAGCTGAAGTTCATCAGCAAGCGGGAGCGTGACCGCGACTACGTCGTGCCGCCGCTGGAGGGGTTGTGGTGGGCCGAGGACATGGACACGTTCACCGTCGCCCGGGACAAGTCCCGGTGGAGCTGGACGTTGATGCTCATGGTTCCCGCCTGGCTCGACGAGGCGGACTTCCAGACGGCTGTGCAGCAGGCGGGGACCCGGAACCGGCCCACGCGGCTGGACGACGTCCGGCTCGGGACGCTGTCGGAGGGGCTCTGTGTCCAGACGCTCCATGTCGGCTCGTTCGACGACGAGGGCCCGGTGCTCGAGCGGATGCACCACGAGTTCATCCCGGAGCATGGGCTCAGCCTGGCCGGCAGACACCACGAGGTCTACCTCAGCGACTTCCGCAGGGTGACGTCCGACAAGCTGCGCACGATCCTGCGGCAGCCCGTCAGGTGATCCGCGTGGCACCTTCCCTGCAAGGTCAGGGCTGGTCGCAGCGACACTGCCTGGTCAGGGCGCTGCCATCGGGCCCCCGATCGGTACCCTGGGGGGATGGTTGGTGACGACGGCATGCGGATCGGCGATGCGGAGCGGGAGGCTGCCGTCGCGCAGCTCCAGGATCATCTCGCCTCCGGGCGACTGACTCCCGACGAGTTCAACGACCGGCTGGACAGGGCGTTCGCCGCCCGCACCGCAGCCGAGCTCCGGGCACTCTTCCGTGATCTGCCGGGTGGTGGCGCCACTCCCGCCGGGATGCCGGCGGACCCCTACAGCGTCGACCCGTACGCGCAGTGGGGCCCGAGCCAGCCGGCGATGCCCCCGGCCCAGTGGGGTGGTCAGCCGGCCGAACTTCAACCGCAGTCGCCGAGCAGGCCGTGGTACGCCCAGTGGTGGATCCTGCTCATCGCCATCTTCCTCACGGGCGCTCTCGACGGCGCCTGGTTCATCGTGCCGCTGACAGCCATCTGGATCTGGGTCATCTGGCCGAGCCTCAACAAGAACCGCACGGCCCAGCTACCGGCCGCGCCGCAGCGACCCCTCACCTACTCCGAGCGCGACGAGGTCATCCGCGCGCTGCACGGCACGGGTGAGATCGCCGCCATCAAGCGGTACCGCGAGCTGACCGGCGCCGACCTGCAGACCGCGACGATGACGGTACGGGCCATGAAGCGGGAGCTCGGCTCCTAACGCGCAGCACGCCGGTGGCCCGGGCAGTCCCGCCAACCCGGTCACGAGACCCGCCCGACTCATCTTTCGAACACCCAGGGGATGCTCTGCCGCGTCAGCACTACTGTCGGCCCATGCAGGAAGTCGCGGCGACGGTGCCGGAACTGCTGGCACGCGCTGCCAGCCTCGCCCACTCGGGGACCCGGAAGCTGCTGGGCATCGTCGGTGCGCCAGGGGCAGGCAAGACCACCCTGGGGACGGCGCTGACCAAGGCCCTGGATGGACTCGCGATGCTCGTGCCCATGGACGGCTTCCACCTGGACAATCCCACGCTGGAGCAGGCGGGTCGACGCTCAGCCAAGGGTGCGCCCGACACCTTCGACGTGGCCGGGTACGTCTGCTTGTTGCAGCGTCTCCGCCGGGCGGATGCAGTCGTCCACGCCCCGCGATTCGACCGCGGCCTCGAACTGGCCATCGGCAGCGCGATTCCGGTGCCGCCCGGGGTGCCGCTGGTGTTCACGGAGGGCAACTATCTCCTGCATGACGACGATGGATGGGATGCAGTGCGGCGCGAGCTGGACGAGGTGTGGTTCATCGATGTGGCACCCGAGGAGCGGCGCCGTCGGCTGGTGGGACGCCGCATGGAGCACGGGGAGAGCCGCTCCGAGGCCGAGGCATGGGTGGACGGGGTCGACATGGCCAACGCATCGCTGGTTGAGCGCGGCCGTGACCGCGCCAGCCTCGTGGTCCAGCTGGATAACCGAATGCCCGGGGACAGCCGCCCGACGCCTGAGCGAAAGGGCCGGTGAAGCATGGCTCGCACACTGCCATGGGGAGTCCGGTGGCTGCTGGTCGCCGTCGTCGCCGTGCTCGTGGTCCTCGTCGGCTTGGCGTCGTGGCTCGTATACGACGAACTGCGCCTGCCAGCCGCGGAACCCGCCAACCCGAAACCGGCGGTTGACGGCGTGAGCGGCCTCAACGTTCTCACCTTCAACGTGTGGCACGGAGGTTCGCAGATCCCCGACGGCGCCCAGGCTATCGCCGACATCATCCGCGAGACCGACGCCGATGTGACGTTCATGCCTGAGGTGGGGCGGGCGCCCGCGAAGGTTGGCAGGCTGCTCGGCTACGACCACTACTTCGGCACCGACACGGGCATCGTCTCGCGCTACCCGGTCATCTCCACAGCCGAGGTGGGCACGTGGTGGTCGAAGGCGGTCATCGACGTCAACGGCACTGAGGTCGCGGTCTACGGCGGACACCTCGAGTACCGCTGGTACACGACCTACCTGCCGCGCGGCTACGGCGGCAAGGTCAAGGGCGACTGGCCCGACGGATCGGGCAGCTGGGACCGGCTGGGCGCCCCGTGACCGATGTCGAGCAGGTGCTCGCGGCCAACGAGGCTTCCGGCCGCCCGACGGCGGTCGACGAGGTGCTCGCAGACATCGACGGCGAGCGTGCCGCCGGTCGGGTCGTCGTCCTCGGCGGGGACTTCAACGAGCCGTCGGCGCAGGACTGGACCGCCGAGGCGGCCGACCTCTTCGACCACAACGGTGTGGTCATCCAGTGGCAGACGACGCTGAAGCTGCTGGATGCGGGCCTCGTGGACACCTACCGGGAGATCCATCCGGACCCGGTGGCCAATCCCGGCTTCACCTGGCCGTCGGACAACGAGGGGTTCGCGACCACCAAGCTGACGTGGGCGCCGGAGGCAGACGAGCGCGACCGAATCGACTACATCTTCGCCCTGCCGGATGACCGCCTCACCATCGACTCCTCCACGGTCGTCGGGCCGCGATCCTCCATCGTCCGCAACGAGCGCGTGGTCGACGACAGCGCCGACGAGATCCTCACACCGCAGGCCCCGTGGCCGACGGATCACAAGGCGGTCCTGACGCGTTTCAGCATCACGGGGCCGTAGGTGGTTGCGTGGGATCGATGGGTCGAGCAGTGGAGCGAGCAGTTGCGCGTTCCCGCAAGACACCGTGGTGGGGCGTGCGGGGCTCGAACCCGCGACGGGCGGATTATGAGTCCACTGCTCTAACCGGCTGAGCTAACGCCCCGTAGCGAGCGACAGCATAGCGGGGGAGGGCAGCGTGCCTAGAGCTTGGGGTTCGGCTTCGGATCGCCAGGCCCGGAGCTGTCGCCGCTCGGCTGCACCATGGACGGACTGTGCGAGTACGGGCCGCCGCCGTCGCCGCTGCTCTGTGTGCCGGAGGGCGAGCCCGACTGGGGGCTCGGCGAGCCTGAGCCGCTGCCCGACTGGGGGGAACCCGAACCGGATCCCGATCCTGAGGCCGGCGACGGGATCGGCTGCGGCGCGTTGACCAGCGGCTGATTCTGGAACACCAGGATCGCCAGCAGCAGAGCCACAGCCGTCAGCAGCAGCATCAGCAGGAAAGACGTCAACATCGTGATCCAGCCGCCGCGGTCCTTCCGGCCGGGCCAGGGGAGCGGCCACAGCCGGGTGGTGCCGTGCCCCGTCTTCCCGGTCCAGTGCAGCATGTACTCGGGGCCGGCCGGCTTACTCAGCGGGGGAGTGCGCGACAGATCGATCGCGTGCAACACGCGTTCCGCCTCCCCGACGGCGCGCAGGGAGCCGTCGAAGGCCAGCGCAGCCCACGGTGCGAGCGGCTGATGCCGATCGAGCTGCGGATCGTCCTCCTCGCCGCGGTAACGGACGCCGAGGCGACCCTCCTCCTGGTTCTCCCCGCCACGTGCCACGACGGTGTCGATGTGCATGGCATTGATCTCGCCGGAGAAGCGGGAACGGGCGGCCGCGTCACCGGCCGCGCCCTCGGACAGGAGCAGCACCATGACGGAGTCGCCACCGTCCTCGTGGCCGACGAATGCCATGCCGGCCGGCGAGGCCGTCAACCTGGCATCGAGCCAGAAGTCGCCGACGCGGACGGGATCGTCGTCGGTCAGCGGGAACTGCGGGGCGAGTTCGACCGGTGGAAAGTACGGTTCTGCGACGACCCGGGTCGGGCCCGGCTCCCCGGAGGCGTGCGTGACCGTCGGGGTGTCGTCGAGACCCCCGACACCCGGCGTCACGGCCTCCGGAGCCGGGCCGGTGGCGTCTGCTTCCTCGTTGCTCATCAGGGTCAATGGAACCACATCTGCAAAGCAGCACGCCGCAGGCAGTTCGGCGCCGCCTGTCGGCCCTGGTCCGACCGTCGGCCGCTTCGGGGAGCCTGCTACCCGGGCCGCGCTATCGTTGGCCGGGAATCATCTCGTGAGGAGTCACCGCGTGAGCATTACGCCGACGGACAACACGCCGCTGCCGCAGAGCGTGGGGGAAGCCGCGAAGTTGCTGGGCCAGGCGATCAGCCAGGTCCAGCGCGTCATCGTCGGTCAGGAGCACATGGTGCAGCAGCTGATGGTCGCGCTGCTCGCCAAGGGCCACTGCCTGCTCGAGGGTGTCCCGGGTGTCGCCAAGACGCTGGCCGTGCGCTCCTTCGCCACCGTCGTCGGTGGCGATTTCGCGCGTGTCCAGTTCACACCCGACCTGGTGCCGTCCGACATCGTCGGCACACGCATCTACTCCGCCAAGGCAGAGACCTTCGAGATCGAACTCGGCCCCATCTTCGTGAACTTCGTGCTCGCCGACGAGATCAACCGGGCGCCGGCCAAGGTGCAGTCCGCGATGCTCGAGATCATGGCCGAGAAGCAGGTCTCCATCGGCGGCAAGACGTACCCGGCGCCGAAGCCCTTCATCGTCATCGCCACCCAGAACCCGGTCGAGTCCGAGGGCGTCTACCCCCTGCCCGAGGCGCAGCGCGACCGCTTCCTCGTGAAGGTCGACGTGCCCTACCCCCGCGGCAACGAGGAGCTCGAGATCCTCCGACGCATGAGCGTCACCCCGCCGGAGGCCGACAGGGTGCTGGACCCGCAGGTGGTGCGTCACCTGCAGGACATGGCGTCCAATGTGTTCGTGCACAACCTCGTGGCCGAGTACATCGTGCGGCTCGTGCTCGCCTCCCGTAACCCGGCCGACTTCGACATGCCCGACCTCGCCGGCGTCATCCAGATCGGCTGCTCGCCGCGTGCGACCCTCGGCCTCGTCGCAGCCGCCCGCGCCCTCGCGCTCATCAACGGCCGCGACTACGTGCTCCCCACCGACGTCCAGGCCGTCGCCAAGGACGTCATGGCGCACCGCATCGTCCTCGGCTTCGACGCCGTCGCCGACAACATCAACCCGACCGACGTCGTGGACCGCATCCTCGCGATGGTCCCCGCGCCCACCCCCGTGTGGAACAAGGAGCAGCGCCAGGCGAGCCATCAGCAGCACGCGCACCAGCCCGGGCGGGCCTAGGACGCCGTGTCGACTCCGGGCTTCAGCTTCAACGGCCCCCCTCCACAGGGGCCGCCCCTGCCCGCACCCGACAAGACGGGCGCGGAGTGGTCCGTCCTGCGGCCCCCGACGGGGCCGACGGTCCCGCTCAGCAAGCTCGCCCCTGAGGCCGCGCTGCGTCGGCTCGAACTGACGATCGTCCGCCGCCTGGAGGGCTTCCTCCACGGCGACCACCTGGGACTGCTTCCGGGCCCCGGCTCCGACACCAACGACGCCCGCATCTATCAGCCCGGCCAGGACGACGTCCGCAAGATGGACTGGGCCGTCACCGCCCGCACCACCATCCCGCACGTGCGCGACACCATGGCCGACCGTGAGCTCGAGGTGTGGGCGCTGCTGGATGCCACGCCGTCGATGAACTGGGGCACCGAGGGCATCACCAAACGTGACCTGGGCATCGCCGCCATCGCCACCATCGGCTTCCTTAGCCAGCGGATGGGTGACCGCTTCGGCGGCATGGTGATGCTTCCCGACAAGGTCAAACGCCTCCCGGCACGGTCGGGCCGCACCGCGCTGTACGGCCTGCTGCGCAAGCTGCTGACCGAACCGATCGTCCCCGACCACGCGCCCGGCACCCTCGAACTGGCCGACGGCATCGAGCTGCTCAACCGCTCGCAGCGCCGCCGCGGCATGCGGGTGGTCGTCTCCGACTTCCTGACCCCGGGCGACGCGGAACTGGATCCGAGCGTCGAGCCCGACTGGGAACGGTCGCTGCGCCGTCTCGCGGTGCGCAACCAGGTGCTGTGCGTCGAGGTCATCGACCGTGCCGAGGTCGAGTTCCCCGACGTCGGCGAGATGCTGATCCGCGACCCGGAGACGGCTTTCTCCCGCTACGTCAACACCTCCGACGACGCGGCCAAGCGACGCATGGACGCTGCGACCACCGCCCAGCGGGAACGCGTGAAGGTCGCCCTGCGACGCGCCGGGGCCGGGCACATCCAGCTGCGGACCGACCGGGACTGGGTCGCCGACATCGCCCGCTTCGTGCTGAACTACCGCCGGACGGCGGCCATCCTGCATCAGCCGCCGCAGGGGGTGAGCAAGTGATGAGCTGGATCCCCGACTTCGGCAACCCGGAGCGCCTCTGGACGCTGCTCCTGCTGCCCGTGCTGATCATCGCGTACCTGATCATCCTCCGGCTCAAGGGCCGGGTCGCGCTCCGCTTCACCAACACGGGCATGCTCGGCAGGGTGGTCGGGCCGCAGCGACGCTGGACCAGGCACCTGTTCGTGGCCATGTCGCTGTGCTCCCTGGTCGCGCTCAGCCTCGCCTACGCGAACCCGCTGGGGACGGAGAAGCAGCCGCGGGAACGCGCCACCGTCGTCATGGTGGTCGACACGTCCAGGTCGATGGCGGCCGAGGACGTCGCCCCGAACCGGCTGTCGGCCGCCAAGCAGGCCGCCCGCGAGTTCGTCGACTCCCTGCCTGTCTCCTACAACGTCGCAGTCGTCACCATGGCCGGCACCCCGGCCATCGCGATGCCGCCGTCGACCGACCGCGGCGCCGTCGACCGGGTGCTCGACTCCCTGCAGCTCGAGGACGGCACAGCCATCGGCGACGCCATCACCGCCGCGTTGAGCGCCGTCGACCAGGCACCCGAGGGTGACGGCGACGAGGCGGCACCCGCGATGATCGTGATGCTCTCCGACGGCACCAACACCGAGGGCCCCGCGCCGGCCGGGCCGACGACGTCGGCCAAGCAGCGGGGCATCCCGATCTTCACCATCGCCTACGGCACCGAGAACGGCTTCGTCGACATCGACGGCAAGCGCGAAAACGTCGCCCCCGACAAGACGACGCTGCAGACCATCGCCTCGACGACCGGCGCCCGCGCCGTCGGAGCCGACGACAGGGCCTCCCTGGAGGGCGCCTACAAGGAGATCGGCTCCGTGATCGGCTACGAGGACGTCTCCAAGCCCATCACCGCCACGTACGCCGCGGTGGCGCTCGCCTTCGCGGTCGTCGCCGCGCTCGGCGCCGTCTTCATGGCAGCGAGGTGGCCGCGATGACCTTCCTCGGCATGGAGTTCCTGATGCCCGGCCGCCTGTGGGCGTTGCTGATCATCCCCGTCATCGGGGTGCTGTACGTGCTGCTGTCCAACCGGGGCTCGAAGACGCAGGTCAGCCACCGGCTGCGCGTGGTGGTGCCGAAGGACGCGGCCTGGAAACGCAACGGCGCCGTCCTGCTGGCGATGCTGTCGCTCGCCTCGCTGATCGTGGCGTGGGCCATCCCACGTGACTACGTCGACAAGCCCCGCGACCGGGCGACCATCGTCGTCGCGCTGGACGTGTCCTGGTCCATGGAGGCCGAGGACGTCGACCCGAACCGGATCCGCGCGGCGCAGGCGGCCGCGAAGGCGTTCATCGGCTCGCTGCCCGAGCGGTTCAACGTGGCGCTCGTCACGTTCGCCGGCACGCCGGCCGTCAACGTCGCGCCGACCACCGACCGCGGCGTGCTCGACCGGGCCATCGACGCACTGGTGCTGGCGCCGTCGACGGCTGTCGGCGAGGGCATCTACAAGAGTCTCGACGCGCTGAAGCTTGTGCCACCGGACCCCGACAACCCCGACGAGACGCCGCCGGCCGCCATCGTGCTCCTCTCCGACGGCGCCACCAACGTCGGTCGCGCCTCGGCCGGCGCAGCCACCTCGGCGAAGGAGGCGGGCGTGCCCGTCTACACGATCGCGTTCGGCACCGACAACGGCTTCGTCGAGCAGGACGGCCAACGGCAGCGGGTCGCCGTCGACCACTACGAGTTGAGCGAGATCGCGAAGCTGTCGGGCGGCAAGAAGTACTCGGCCGACTCGGCCTCGCAGCTGAGCGAGGTCTACGAGGCCATCCGCGCCTCCGTCGGTACCGAGAAGGTGCCCGCCGAGGTCACCGACCGGTACGCGGGCCTTGCCCTCATCTTCGCCGTGCTGGCGGCGCTGGGCGTGATCTCGCTCGGGGCACGCTGGCCGTGAGCGTCGCCGAGAACCTGCGGCGGGTCCGGGAGCAGATCGACACCGCCTGCCGTGACGCCGGCCGCGACCCGGCCGGGGTGTCGCTGCTGCCCGTCTCCAAGTTCCACCCCATCGACGCGATCCGCGAGGCCGCCACGCTGGGCTACCTCCGCTTCGGCGAGAACCGCCCCCAGGAACTCGCGGCGAAGGCGGGCGAGCTGGGCGAGCCGTTCCAGTTCGTGGCGATCGGCCAGGTCCAGTCCAACAAGGCGGGCCTGATCGCGCAGCACGCCGCTGAACTGCAGTCGCTCGACTCGCTGCGGCTCGCGGGCGCGCTGCAGCGACGCCTCAAGGCGCTGGGGCGGAGGCTGCCGGTGCTCGTGCAGGTCAACACCTCCGGCGAGGAGGCGAAATCGGGGATCACCCCCGACGACGTGGTTGGTTTCGCCGAGCAGTTGGCCGCCTTCGACGCGCTCGAGCCGCGCGGGCTCATGACGCTCGCCGTCAACAGTCCCGATGCCGACGCCGTCGGCGCCTGTTTCGCGGCGCTCGCAGCTGCCAGGGACCGGCTCCAGAACCGCTTCGGCGGCGGCTGGGACGAGCTCAGCATGGGCATGTCGGGCGACTTCCGCCTCGCCGTTGCCCACGGGTCGACGTGTGTGCGGATCGGTACCGCGATCTTCGGGCCCCGACCCGCTCAGCCCTGACGGGTCAGTCGGCTACCGGCCCGGTCTCGGGGTCCGGCTCGGCGACCGGCTCGACTTCGACGACCGGCGTCGGCAGGTTCTCGATCGCCAGCAGTGGCACGTCGTCGCTGTGCGGTAGGCCCAGGACCTGTTCCAGGAACGACACCTGCGCCTCCAGCGCGGTGCGCCGCGTCGCCCACGCCCGGAAGCCGTGGCCCTCGCCCTCGAGCATCACCAGCGCGACAGGCCTGCCCGCCGCGCGGACGGCGTCGGCCATCTGCACCGCCTGCGCCGGCGGCACCACCTTGTCTTCGGTGCCCTGCAAGATCAGCATCGGCGTCGTCAGCGTGTCGAGGTGCTGGATGGGGGAGCGCTCCACGTAGACGTCGCGGCCCTCGGGCCACGGCGCCACCAGCCCGTCGCAGTACCGGGACTCGGCCTTGTGCGTGTCGGTGGCAAGCGTCGTCAGGTCGCCGATCCCGTACCGGCTGATGCCGGCGGCGTACAGGTCGGTGCCGACCAGGGAACCCAGCGTCGTGAATCCTCCGGCGCTGCCTCCCGTGATGGAAACCCGCACGGGGTCCGCCAGCCCGCGTCCGGTGACGTCGCGGACAGCCGCAGCCACATCGGTCACGTCGAGAATGCCCCACACGCCACGGAGCCGGTTGCGGTAGGCGCGGCCGAAGCCGGTGGAGCCGCCGTAGTTGACGTCGAGGACGGCGAAGCCGCGCGACACCCAGAACTGGCGGGTCTCGTCATAGGACGACGTCGCCATCGATGTGGGCCCGCCGTGCGTCATCACGAGCAGGGGCGGGTTCTCCGCGGCCGGACGGTACAGCCAGCTGTGGATCGGACCTGCGTCGGTCGACGTCCAGACCGCCTCGGGCGCCACGGCCTCAGGATCGCCCTCGGCCGGGCCGGCGAGGGTCGTGACGGCGCCGCTGGTGTCGATCGCCACTAGGGTGGCGGCGCGATCGGGCCACTGCGCGACGGCGTACAGCACGCCGTCGGCCCAGGCCAGCGAGTCGATGTCGGAGGTGCCGGGCAGTGGCCGCGTGATCGCGCCGGTGGCCCAGTTCCAGACCTCGACGGCGCCGCGTCCGTCCCGGTAGACGACAGAGGCCAGCGACGTGCCGCCCACGGCGGTGGCGACCACGCGGTCGAGCACCCACAGAGGGCCGGCCGCGTCGTGGTCGATGGCCCAGCTGTGCCCGCCGGCAAGCCGCCAGTTCCAGAATCCGCTCTCGTCGGAGACGTAGGCGAGACGGCCGTCCGGCAGCCAGACGGAGCCGTTGGCCGCCACCTCGGGCTTCGCTACGACGGGGGCCGCGTCGGTCGGGTCCGCCAGCGTCGCCGTCCAGACGGAGGCCTCATCCCAGCTCATCTGCGGATGGTTCCACTGGAACCACGCCAGCCGCCCGGCCTGCACGGCGATGCCCGCGTAGAAGTCGGCCCCCGTCGCGATGACGCGGCCGCCGTCGGCATTGTCCCCGGTGAGGCTCAGCGCCACGATCTCGGTGCGGGGTTCCGGGGCGGCGTCGTGATCCTCACGGACCGCGAGCAGCACGCCGTCAGCGACGCTCAGGACGAGGCCGCCGTAGATGAAACGGGCCTGTTCAGGGGTGAGCGGACGGCGACCGGAGTCGTCGGCGACCCACACCTGCCGGGTCCGGTCGTCGCACCAGGCGAGGACGCCCGCGTCGACGCTGTTGGCGCCGCCGCCGTACTCCATCGCCCGCGAACGCACCGAGGCCTCGGGCGTCAGGTCCGTGACCTCGCCGTCGCGGAGCCTCCGGACGGTGATCCGGCCGTCCTCGGCGGCGATCGCGGCGAGCCAGTAGACGTCGCCCCCGTCGGCGGATACCTGGCTGATCGCGTCGGGGTAGTGGAGGACCGTCTCGAGGCTGCGGGGGTTCGTCATGAGGCATGTCTACCGGCTCCGCGGGGGTCAGGCAAAGGGGGCGTTGCGCGTATCGGGCCCGGGTGCACAATTGGGGGCAGCTTCCGGCCGGATGATCGCAGGGGAAGGCAATCAGGCCGACCAGGAGGTACCCAAGATGACTGCTCGCGTTTCGACGAACAGCCACCACACGGCGCGTGGGATGATCCTCATCCACTCCGCGTCGGCGGCGCTGTGCCCGCACATCGAATGGGCGATCGGGTCGGTGCTCGGAAACAGGGTCCAGGTGACCTGGACGACGCAGCCCGCCGAACCAGGAGCCAAGCGTGGCGAATGGTCGTGGACGGGCCCCGTCGGCACCGGTGCCGCCCTGTCGTCCGCCCTGGCCCGACTCATGCAGCTGCGCTTCGAGGTCACCGAGGAGCCGACGTCGGCCTCCGACGGGCAGCGCTACTCCTACACGCCCGACCTGGGCTCCTTCACCGCGGTCGTCGGCACCTACGGCGACATCCTGGTGCCGGAGGACCGGCTCCGTCACGCCGTCGCGAACGATGCCCTCGGCGGGGAGCCGATCCACAAGGCGCTGGAGAAGCTGCTGGGCGTGCCGTGGGACGAGGAGCTCGACGTGTTCCGTCACGCGACGGAGGACGCGCCGGTCCGTTGGCTGCACCAGGTGGTCTGAGACCTTAGGCGGTGACGTTCTCGTTCGTCACCGCGACGGCGACGTTCGAGCCGCCGAAGCCGAACGAGTTGTTCACCGCGGCCAGCGCACCGTCACCCAGCGGGCGGGTCTCGTTGACGGCGATGTCGATCGGCAGGTCCGGCTCGAGGTTCTCGATGTTGATCGTCGGTGGCACGACGCGGTCGCGCAGCGCCATGACGGTCGCGAACGTCTCCAGCGCCCCGGCGCCGCCGAGCAGGTGACCTGTCATCGACTTCGTGGATGTGACGACGACGCCGTCGACCGCGGACCCCAGCGCCTTCGCGATCGAGCTCGCCTCCGTCACGTCGCCCTGCGGCGTCGACGTGCCGTGCGCGTTGACGTGGACGATGTCACGCGGCTCGAGGCCGGCGGCGCGCAGCGCTTTGATCATGGCCTGCGACTGGCCACGGCCCGTCGGCTCCGGCTGGACGATGTCGTGGTTGTCGTTGCTGATGCCGGCGCCGGCCAGGGTGCCGTAGATCCTCGCGCCGCGTGCCAGGGCGTTCTCGAGCGTCTCCAGCACCATCACGACGGCGCCCTCGCCGAGGACGAAGCCGTCACGGCCCGTGTCCCACGGACGCGACGCGTGCTGCGGGTCGTCGTTGCGGCGGCTCAGCGCCTGCATCTGGGCGAAGGCGTTGATCGGCAGCGGGTGGATGACACCCTCCGTGCCGCCGGCGACGGCGATGTCGCAGCGACCCAGCTGGATCTGGTCGTAGGCCAGCGAGATGGCCTCGTTGGAGGAGGCGCAGGCGCTGACGGGGGCGTGGACGGCGGCGGCGGCACCCAGGGCCAGCCCCAGGTTCGCGGCCGGTGCGTTGGCCATCAGCATCGGGATCGTCAGGGGGGAGACGCGGCGCAGGCCCTTCTCCTTCTGCACGTCCCAGTTGCTCAGCAGCGAGTTGAGGCCGCCGATGCCGGTGCCGACGGAGACGAGCAGGCGGTCGGGGTCGACGGGGTTGTCCTCGCCGAGGCCGAGGCCCGCGTCGGCCCAGGCCTCGAGGCCCGCGGCCATCGCCAGCTGCGACGACCGGTCGAGGCGGCGGGCCGCGACGCGGTCGAGCACGTCGAGCGGATCGCCGGCCACCTGGGCGGCGAAGGTGACGGGCAGCTCAGCGGCCCATTCCTGCTCCAGGGTGCGGACGCCGGAGCGTCCGGCGAGCATCGCTTCCCACGTGCTGGGGGCGTCGGTGCCGAGCGGCGTGAAGGCGCCGAAACCGGTGATGACGACGGTGCGGGTCATACGGACTCCTGGAGGGGTGGCTGGAGGAGAGGAAAGGGGGTGGGGGCGGCCCGGGTGACCGGGGCCGCCCGACGAGTCAGCTCTGGGCGCGCTCGATGTAGGCGACGGCGTCGCCGACGGTCTTGAGGTTCTTGGCGTCCTCGTCGGGGATCGACACGGAGAACTTGTCCTCGCAGGCGTAGATGATCTCGACCATCGACAGGGAGTCGACGCCCAGGTCGTCGACGAAGGACTTGTCCAGCTGGACGTCCTCGGCGGCTACGCCGGCGATGTCGTTGACGATCTCGGCGAGGTCGGTGCGGATCTCTTCGGTGCTTGCCATGGTGGCTCCTTCTTTCTAGGTGATGCGATCAGGGCAGAATCAGGGTCTGGCCGGCGAACACGAGGCCCGCGCCGAACCCGATGATCAGTGCACTGTCACCGCTGTGTGCCTGCCCGGACTCGAGCAGTTCTTCCATCGCCAGCGGAATCGACGCCGCGGACGAGTTGCCCATCTGGATGATGTCGCGACCCACGACGACATCCTCGGGCAGCTTGAGGTGGCGCAACATCGAATCGGTGATCCGGTTGTTGGCCTGGTGGGGGATGAAGCAGTCGAGCTCCTCGGCGGTCAGCCCGGACCTCTCCAGCGTCTCGACGGCCTTCTCCACGATGGCGGTGGTGGCCCACTTGAAGACCTCGCGCCCCTCCATGTGGATGTGCGGCGGGTTCTCCGACGGGTTGACGGTGCGCCAGTCGTCGATCTCGATGACACGCGACGCCTCGGGCTTCGAGCCCCACACCGTCGGGCCGATGGCCGGGACGTCCGAGGGGCCGACGACGACGGCGCCGGCACCGTCGGAGAAGAGGAACGCCGTGGAGCGGTCGGTCAGGTCGGTGAAGCGCGACAGCGTCTCGACACCGAGCACGAGAACGTTCGTGGCAGCCCCGGAGCGGACCATCGACTCGGCCAGGCTGATGCCGTAGCAGAATCCGGCGCAGGCGGCGGAGATGTCGAACGCGGCGGGCGCGGTCAGCCCCAGCTTCTCGGCCAGGATGCAGGCCAGCGACGGGGTCTGCTGGAAGTGGGAGACGGTCGACACCAGGATGGCGTCGACGTCGGAGGGCTGCAGCCCCGCCCGCTCGATCGCCTTGCGCCCCGCCTCGACACCGAGCGTCTCCGCGTCCTCGCCCTCGGCGACCCAGCGGCGTTCCTTGATGCCGGTGCGCTGCGTGATCCACTCGTCCGTCGAGTCGATCATGGTGCACATCTCTTCGTTGGTCACCACGCGGCTGCCGCGGGCGCCGGCGACGGACAGGAGGCGGGCGTACTGGGCGCCGGTCGAGCTCTGGAGGGGCACGGAGGGGCTCACTTCTGTTCGGGCTGCGCGGCCACGTGCGTGGCGACGAAGGCACGGGCCTCGTCCAGCTGGTCGGGGGAGTTGAGGTTGAAGAGTTCCACGCCCTTCAGGTTGCGCTGGGCGATCTTCGTCAGCGTTCCTGCCGGGGCGAGTTCGAGCAGGCCGGTGACACCCCTGGCGGCGAGGGTCTCCATGCACAGATCCCAGCGGACCGGGTTGGCGACCTGGTTGACGAGCCGTTCGACGGCGACCGTCCCGTCCGCGACGACCGAGCCGTCCGCGTTGGTAAGGACAGCGCACACCGGGTCGGCGAGCGTCAGCTCGGAGGCGACAGCGGCGAGCCGCGCGACGGCTGGCTCCATGTGGACGGTGTGGAAGGCGCCGGCGACGCTCAACGGCACCAGGCGGGCCCTCCGCGGCGGGTTCGCGGCCAGCGCCTCCAACTGCTCGACGGTGCCGGCCGCGACGATCTGGCCCGTGCCGTTGTTGTTGGCGGCGGTCAGCCCGGCCGCCTCGATGGCGGCGAGCACCTCGTCGCGGTCTCCCGAGACGACGGCGGTCATGGAGGTGGGGCGGACGGCGGATGCCTCGGCCATCGCGGTGCCACGGACGGCGACCAGTCGCATGGCGGCGGCGTCGGAGAAGACACCGGCGAGGGCCAGCGCCGCGAGCTCACCGACGGAATGGCCGGCCAGCAGGAGTTCGGGGGCGACGTGCCCGCCCAGCAGCGCCCGGCCGCTCAGCAGCGCCGAGGCCACCAACAGCGGCTGCGCGACGGCGGTATCGCGGATCTCGTCGGCGTCGGCCGCGGTTCCGTAGTGGGCAAGGTCGAGCCCGGCGGCCTCCGACAGGACCGCCAGCTGGTCACGCAGGACGGCGTCCTCGAGCCAGGGCACGAGGTAGCCGGGGGTCTGGGCGCCCTGTCCGGGCGCGACGATTGCTAGCACGGTCCAACTGTGCCCGCTCGGTCCGGCCACGTGGGCGCGCGAAGGCAACGAAAAAAGCAGGGGGCCGTTTGTGGGAGGTCCACAACGACACCGGGGACACAAGGGTGCTCAGGCCGTCCGGGGTTGTCGGGTGCCGTGAATCACACAGGTGTCATGCCTCGTGCAGCCGGCCCAGCGTGATCGCCATGCGCAGCACGTACGCCTCGCGCGGGTCGGACGGGTTGTAGCCGGTCACGTCCTGAATCCGCTTGAGGCGGTACCGCACCGTGTTGGGGTGCACGAACAGGGCCCGCGCCGTCGCCTCCATCGAACTGCCGTTGTCGAGGAACCCGACGCACGTGTCGAGGAGTTCCTTGTTGGCGGCCAGCGCAGGGAAGATCTCCGTGGCGAGGCTGCGCCTGGCGTGGCCGTCGCCGGCCAGGGCCCGCTCCGGCAGCAGATCGTGCGACAGCATCGTCGCCGGCCCCTCCGGCCATGCCTTCGCGGCGCGGTACCCGGAGGCGGCGGCCCGGGCGGAGTTGTGGGCCCCCGTCAACCCGTCCACCGTCGGCCCGACGACGACCGGCCCTGGCGCGAAATGCTCGGCGAGCTGTGCGATCCGCTCGCAGGTGGTGACGGGTTCCCCGACGCCGGGACCGCCGAAGATGCAGACGAGCCGGTCGCCTTGCGTCGCGGCGAGCACCTCGAGACGCAGCTTGACCGCGCTCCTGCGGAGCCCCTCCAGCTGGGCCTGTTCCGGCGCACCACCGACGGCGACGACGACGTGGGTGGAGTCGCTCCACCCCAGGGTGGAGGCGCGTGACAGGACGTTGTCGTCGGCCTCCGCGCGGACGACGGCGTCCACGATGGTCGCCTCGATGCGGGAGTCCCAGGCGCCCCGCGACTCGGCGGCGCGGGCGTAGATCGCGGCGGCGGCGAAGGCGATCTCGCGGGAGTAGAAGACGATGCCGAGCTGCAGCGGCTGCCGGTCGCTGCGGGGGAGCAGCAGCCCGATCTGTTCCTCGACGACATCGGTGGTGGTGCGGACCAGGTCGACGGTCTGCTGCAGTGAGATCCGTCGTGCCATCACCCGCGGGGCGGCACCGAAGATCGACTCGGGGTCGAACTCGTCGCCGGCGAACCAGGTGACGAATCCGTCGATGCCGGAGCGCGCCAGCACGCCGATCCAGGACCGGCTCTCCGCGTCGAGCTGACCGAACCAGGCATGCCGCGAGGCGAGCGCGGCCAACGCGGCAGTGTTCATTTCACTGGAAGCGGCCGCGAGTCGCTTGACGACGCCCGCCCGCATGCGGGCGGACGAGATCAGGGCAGGGCCGGTTCCTGGGCGTGGGTCCATGGCGTCAGCCTATCGGCGTCGCACCACGTCCGTCCGCCCGCCGCCCACGGCCGGGCCCCAGGCCTACAGTGACCCCATGCCCGCCCTCCCGACCCCTGAGACGGTCCTGCGCGAGTACGCGTTCTGGCTGGAGCGCGAACGCGCCGACACCTACCGCGTCCGCGCCTTCCGGCAGGCGGCCGAGGTCGCCGCCGCGCTCGAGCCGGGCGCCGTCCCCACGACGGAGGCGCAGTGGCGGGCGCTGCCAAGATTCGGGCCGAAGACCGCGGCGCTGGCCGCGGCCGCCGTCGCCGGTGAGGTCCCACAGGCGCTCGCCGATCGGCGAGCCGCGGGGGCCGCCTCGCTCGCCCCGGCAGGCGACGGGCTACGCGCCCTGCTCCGCGGCGATCTGCACACCCACACCACCTGGTCAGACGGCGGCTCGCCGCTGTGGGAGATGGCGGAGGTGGCCGAGGCGTTGGGCCACGAGTACCTCGCGATCACCGACCACTCGCCCCGGCTGCGCGTGGCTAACGGGCTGACCCGGGAGCGGCTCACCGCCCAATGGGAGGAGATCGCCCTGGTGCAGGAGATGCGCCATGTGCGGGTGCTCCGGGCTCCGAGGTCGACATCCTCGGCGACGGGTCGCTGGACCGCTCCGACGACCTCCTGGCAGGGCTCGACATCGTCGTCGCGTCCGTCCACTCCGACCTGAATGCCGACGCCGACACGATGACCGCCCGCATGGTCGGCGCAGTCTCGAACCCCCACACGACGGTGCTCGGCCACTGCACCGGGCGGCGGCTGCGCGACGACGGCACCTGGCGTGCCCAGTCCCGTTTCGATGCCGAGATCGTGTTCGCGGCCTGCGCCATGTTCGGCGTGGCCGTCGAGATCAACTCCCGCCCGGAACGCCAGGACCCTCCCCTGGAGCTGATCGAACTGGCGAAGGAGGCGGGGTGCCTGTTCAGCATCGACTCGGACGCCCACGCGCCGGGCCAGCTCGACTTCCTGAGCTACGGCGCGGCCCGGGCGGTGGAGGCCGACATCGAGCCGGAGCGGATCATCACGACGTGGCCACTGCCGCGGCTACTGGATCATGCCCGCCGTCACCGATCATGACCGGCCAGCGACAGCGCCAGCTCCACCTGGCTGCGGCTCCGGTCGTGCATGTACGGCACCGTCACCCCCGTCGCGATGAACCCCAGCCTCCGGTAGAGCGCCCGCGCCGGTCCGGCATCCTCGTGGACGTCGAGCCACAGCCGGTCGGTTCCCTGCCGCGTTGCCCAGTCCGCGATCCCACTCACCAGGGCGGCTGCGATTCCTGTGCCCCGGTGTGCAGGCGCCACATAGACCGCCAGCACATATGCGCGGAAGGGTCGTAGTGGGCGTACAGCCGACCGGCCGCCTGGCCGATCCACACGCCGCCGACCTCGGCGACCAGCAGCGTCGAGTCGGGCGCCAGCGAGCTGGTGAGCCGGGAGGCCCAGCGGCTTGTCGGCCAGCGCTCCAGGTCGTCGAGGCGCTCGTTGAACGAGTCGGGGGAGTCGGCCAGCATCTCGAGCCGCAGCCGGCGGGACTGCTCGACCTCGTCCGGGCGGGCGCTCCTTACCACGATGCTCATGGGGCGAGCCTATGGGGAGAGGGTCGCAGTCCGGCATAGAATGCCTGCCCCGCGCACACGCGCTAGGCTGACTGGACGCGGCCTCAGCGCCGTCCGTGTGTCGTTGTCGAGAGGAATTCTTGTGAGCCAGAACGAGGCCGGACCGATCCTCAATGGTCTGCCCACCAATCTGCCTGATACCGATCCCGCCGAGACCGACGAGTGGCTTGAGTCGCTCGACGGCGTCATCGAAGCGGGAGGGCGAAACCGGGCCCGTTACGTGATGCTCAAGCTCCTCGAGCGCGCGCGCGAGCGGCAGATCGGCGTGCCGTCGCTCACCGGCACCGACTACGTCAACACCATCCCCGCTTCGCAGGAGCCCGCCTTCCCCGGCGACGAGACCCTCGAGCGCGGCATCCGCCGTCTGCTCCGCTGGAACGCGGCCATCATGGTGCACCGGGCGCAGCGCCCCGGCGTCGGCGTCGGCGGCCACATCGCGTCGTACGCGTCGTCGGCCACCCTGTACGAGGTCGGCTTCAACCACTTCTTCCGCGGCAAGGACCACCCGGGCGGCGGTGACCAGATCTACTTCCAGGGCCACGCCTCGCCCGGCATGTACGCCCGCGCCTTCCTCGAGGGACGACTGGACGAGGACGACCTCGACGGCTTCCGGCAGGAGCACTCCCACTACGTCGACGGCGAACTCCGCGCCCTGCCCAGCTACCCGCACCCGCGGCAGATGGACAACTTCTGGGAGTTCCCGACCGTGTCGATGGGCCTCGGGCCGATCAACGCGATCTGGCAGGCCCAGTTCAACCGCTACCTGCACAACCGCGGCATCAAGGACACCTCACAGCAGCGCGTATGGGCGTTCCTCGGCGACGGCGAGATGGACGAGGTCGAGTCGCGTGGCGCGCTGCAGCTGGCCGCCAACGAGGAGCTCGACAACCTGACGTTCGTCGTCAACTGCAACCTGCAGCGCCTCGACGGCCCCGTCCGCGGTAACGGCAAGATCGTCCAGGAACTTGAGGCCTTCTTCCGCGGCGCGGGCTGGAACGTCATCAAGCTCGTCTGGGGCCGCGGCTGGGATCCGCTGCTGGCCAACGACACCGACGGCGCGCTGGTCAACCTCATGAACTCGACCACCGACGGCGACTTCCAGACCTTCAAGGCTAACGACGGCGCCTACGTGCGGAAGAACTTCTTCGACCGTGACCCGCGTACCTCGGCGATGGTCAAGGACTGGACCGACGACGAGATCTGGCGCCTGACCCGCGGCGGTCACGACTTCGCCAAGGTGTATTCCGCCTACAAGGCGGCCACCGAGTTCACCGGCGCGCCGACGGTCATCCTCGCCCACACCATCAAGGGCTATTTCCTGGGCAAGCACTTCGCGGGCCGCAACGCCACGCACCAGATGAAGAAGCTGGCCCTCGACGACCTCAAGGGCTTCCGCGACCGCGTGGACGTGCCGATCACCGACGCGCAGCTGGAGGAGAACCCGTACCAGCCGCCGTACGTGCGCCCCGGCCAGGACGACCCGCGCATCCAGTACCTGCAGCAGCGCCGTCGCGAGCTCGGCGGATACCTGCCGGAACGTCGCGGCGACAGCAAGTTCATCTCGCTGCCCGGCGACAAGGCCTACGAGTCATCCCGCAAGGGCTCCGGCAACCAGCAGGTCGCCACGACCATGGCCTTCGTCCGGCTCCTGAAGGACCTGATGCGCGACAAGGCGTTCGCGCCCCGCGTGGTCCCGATCATCCCCGACGAAGCACGCACGTTCGGCATGGACGCGTTCTTCCCGACGATCAAGATCTACAACCCGCACGGCCAGAACTACACGCCGGTCGACAACGAGTTGTTCCTCAGCTACCGCGAGTCGAAGTCGGGCCAGATCCTGCACACCGGCATCAACGAGGCCGGCTCCGTCGCGTCCTTCACCGCCGCGGGCAGCTCCTACTCGACGCACGGCGAGCCCATGGTCCCGATCTACATCTTCTACTCGATGTTCGGGTTCCAGCGCACCGGCGACGCGATGTGGGCCGCGGCCGACCAGCTGACGCGCGGCTTCATGATAGGCGCCACCGCCGGCCGCACCACGCTGACCGGTGAGGGGACGCAGCACATGGACGGACACTCGCCGATCCTGGCCTCCACCAACACGGCCGTCGTCAGCTACGACCCGGCCTACGGCTACGAGATCGCCCACATCATGCGCGACGGCCTGCGCCGTATGTACGGGGAGCAGCCGGAGAACGTCATGTACTACCTGACGGTGTACAACGAGCCGATCGTCCAGCCGGCCGAGCCGGAGGGCATCGAGGTCGAGGGCATCCTCCGCGGCATGTACCTGGTGAAGCCTGGCAGCTTCGACGGGGTCGGGGAGGACGCACGCCGCGCCCAGATCCTCGCCTCCGGCGTCGGGATGGCCTGGGCCATCGAGGCGCAGGAACTGCTGAAGGCGGACTACGGGATCGTCGCCGACGTCTGGAGCGTCACCTCCTGGGGCGAGCTGCGCCGCGAGGGCCTCCAGGCCGACGAGCGGGCCTTCCACGACCCGTTCGGCCAGCACGAACCCACCTGGGTCGAGCAGAAGCTCGCGGGCGCACCCGGCCCCGTCGTCGCCGTGTCCGACTACATGCGGGCCGTTCCCGACCAGATCCGGCAGTGGGTCCCCGGCGACTACACCACGCTGGGCGCCGACGGCTTCGGCTTCTCGGACACCCGCGCCGCCGCACGCCGCTACTTCAACATCGACGGCCCCTCCATCGCCGTCGCGGTCCTGCAGCGCCTGGCTGTGGCCGGCGAGGTGCCACAGGAATGGGCGACCGAGGCCGCGGCCAAGTGGAAGCTGGACGACGTGACGGCCGGCTCCTCCGGCAACGCGGGAGGCGACGCCTGACCGCGATCACCCGTCGAGAATCGGCGGGGGCACCCCGACGGGGTGCCCCCGCCGTCTCTTTACCAGGGGGGTGCGATGAAAAGTACCGCGCGATCTGGCAGGCTTGGGGCGTGGACATCGCAGGTGGGAAGGCTCCCGGGACATCGAAGGAAACGCCAGACGGAGCGGAGCTCCTCGGACTCACGCTCGACATGGTCGTGCAGGAGTTGGGCTGGGACGAGGACGTCGACGCTGATCTCCGCGACCAGATCATGGACCTGATCGACGCGGAGATGGTCGACGAACCGCTGGAGGCCGTCGACGCGGTCATCCTCTGGTGGCGCGACGAGGACGGTGATGTCGCCGACGGGCTCGTCGATGCGACCACCGACCTGGCCAGCGGCGGCTTCGTCTGGCTGCTGACGCCGAAGGTCGGCCGTCCCGGATTCATCTCCGCCGCCTCGCTGGCCGAGGGTGTCACCGTCGCCGGCTTGTCACTCACCTCAACCGCGAACGTGGCCCATGACTGGCAGGCCACCAAGGTCGTGCGCCCTAAGGGCGCTCGTAAGTGACCCGCCGAATCGGGGTCATGACCTCGGGCGGAGACGCCCAGGGAATGAATGCGGCGGTCCGTGCCATCGTGCGGGCAGGCATCCACGCGGGTGTCGAGGTGTTCGCGGTCCAGGAGGGGTGGCAGGGCGCCATCGAGGGCGGCGAGCAGATCGTCCAGCTGAACTGGAGCGACGTCTCGGGGATCCTCCCCAAGGGCGGAACCATGATCGGCACCGCCAGATCACCGGAGTTCCGTACGCGCGAGGGACAGCTCACCGCGGTCGAGAACCTGATCGAACGGGGCATCGACCGGCTCATCGTGATCGGCGGCGACGGCTCGCTGTCCGGCAGCCGCGAGCTCTGCCTGGCCTGGCCCGGACTGGTGCAGGAACTCGTCGCGGCCGGCAGGCTGACACCTGAGGCGGCCGCGGCGCATCCCCGGGTCGCCATCGTGGGCCTGGTCGGGTCGATCGACAACGACATGGTCGGCACCGACATGACGATCGGCACCGACTCGGCGCTGCACAGGATCACCGACGCCATCGATGCGATCTCGTCGACGGCCGAGTCACACCGCAGGACCTTCATCGTCGAGGTCATGGGCCGCCGCTGCGGCTACCTGGCGCTCATGTCGGCCATCGCCGGCGGCGCCGACTACACGTTCCTGCCCGAGTCCCCGCCGCGCGACGGCTGGGAGGACAGGATGGTCGACGTCCTCGGCCGCGGAAGGGCCGCGGGCAGACGCGACTCGGTCATCGTGGTCGCCGAGGGGGCGGCCGACCGTGACGGCGAGCCGATCACCGCCGAGCGGGTGCAGCAGGTGCTGCTGGACCGCACCGGCGAGGAGGCACGCATCACCATCCTCGGCCACGTCCAGCGCGGCGGCACGCCGTCGGCCTACGACAGGTGGATGGCGACGGCGTGCGGCGTCGAGGCCGTCCATCAGGTGCTGGACGCAGGCGAAACGGACGAGCCGATGCTCGTCGGGATGCGCCGCGACCACGTGGTGTCCGTCCCGCTGCTGCAGGCCGTCGAGGACACACACCGGGTCGCCGACTACATCGCGGAGGGCGATTTCGACGCAGCCATCGAGGCGCGTGGAGTCGGCTTCACGACCATGGTCGACATCTACCGGGTCCTCAGCGAGGCCACCCCGACGGTGACCGCCGTCGCCCCGGCCCGCCGGGTCGCGATCATGCACGCCGGTGCCCTCGCCCCCGGCATGAACCAGTTGGCCCGCGTCGCCGTGCGCTCCGGGCTCGACCGCGGCTTCGAGATGGTCGCCGTCCAGGGCGGCGTGCCCGGCCTGGTCGAGGGCGCGCTGCGTGAGGTCGGCTGGTCCGACGTCGAGGGCATGGCCAATACCGGCGGCGCCGACTTCGGTACCCGCCGCTACGTCCCCACCGAGGCCGAGCTCTACCAGATGGCCCGCTCGCTGGAGGACCACCGGATCGACGCGCTGCTGGTGATGGGCGGATTCCACGCCTACGCCACCGTTGACCTCATGGAGCGCGAACGTAAGCGTTACACGGCCTTCTCCATCCCGATCGCTGTGCTGCCCGCGAGCATCGACAACAACCTGCCCGGCTGGCCCATGTCGGTCGGCTCCGACACGGCGCTGAACACCGTCGTCGACGCCATCGACATGGTGCGCATGTCTGCCTCGGCGAGCAAGCGTGCCTTCGTCGTCGAGACGATGGGGCGCGGTTGCGGCTTCCTGCCGCTCATGGGGGCCATCGCAGGAGGCGCCGAGAAGGCGTACCTGCCGGAGACGGGGATCAGCCTGGAACAGCTGACGGCCGACGTGGCGGCGCTGGTCGACTCCTTCGAGTCGGGGCGTTCCTTCTATCTGACCGTCATGGGTGAGGACGCCAGCGAGCACTACACCGGCGAGGTCATCGCCCGGCTGTTCGAGGCCGAGGGTAGGGGCCTGTACTCGGTGCGGCAGGCCGTCATCGGCCACATGCAGCAGGGCGGCGTGCCCTCACCGTTCGACCGGATCAACGCGACGCGGCTCGCCTACCTGGCCATCGCCAACCTCGACGGGCAGCTGGCCTCCGGCACCTCCAACATCGTCGCGGCGTCCAGCAGCGCCGAGGGCATGTTCGGGCCGTGGCGCGTGGTCACGGAGGACATGGACTGGGAGGCTCAGCGGCCCCTCGACGAGTGGTGGATGCGGCTACGGCCGGTGTTCGCGCAGCTCAGCCGTCGCCCTGGCCAGGAGTAGCGACTCCCTGGCAGCGCGTCAATGCGACGCCGAACCGGGTCGAGGAGTCACACAGCGCCATCTCGAGTTCAGTGCGCACCTCGGCCACCGCAGGGACGCTGGTCGGCACGGAATCGCGCACGATGAACACCTGGCTGTCGAGGCCGCGGCGCAGCAGCGTGAAGCTGACCTGCGCAGCGACGCCACTGTCGACCCGGACGCCGGTGAAGCTGCAGGACGCGGCCTCGCCACCCGGTAGCGCCGACTCGTTGACAGGCAGGGTCTCGGCGACCTCCGAGTAGGCCGCGCGATGGTCGGCCATCAGATCGGTGCAAGCCTGGGGGAGATCGTCGCCGACGGTCGGCAGCGTCACGATCTGGGTCAGGGTGTCGGTGTCGGCCTGCCGCAGCCGCACCAGCCGCCGGTCGCCCTGCACCGTCCCGTCGTAGTAGATCTCCCAGCCGGGCTGCAGCGGATAGGTCGTGTCGCCCAAATCGATGACGGTGGGCGTGGCCGGGGTCACGGGCGCGTCGGTGTCCCCGGGGGAAGCTGTGGCGGGCGGTGCCGTGGCCGTGGGGAGCCCCGGCCCTGCGGGCGTCGACGCCGGGGGGCGGAGCCGTTCGGGGTCGACGGCGACGGGGTCGTCGCAGCCGGTGTGGACGGTGCCGGCTCGGCCGAGTCTCCGCTCGGACCGAACACCACCAGTGAGACGCCGACCGCCACCGCCAGCACCCCCACACCGGCAGCCGCGAGCAGTCGCGGTGACGGTGCCGGGCGGGCGGGGGAATCGAGTGGGATGCCGCGGCGGGCGGGGCCAGCCGAGGCCGGGGCGGGCGTGGCGGCGCGCCGAGGGGACGAGACGGTCGGCTCTTCGATCAGTGCACGGCGCCCCGGGGCGGTGGGAGCGACCGGTTCATCCGGGGTCGGCGGGAGGCCACGACGGCCGGATGACGTCGCCATGCCGCACCTCCTCGGCTCCGTGGGCAAGCTCGTCAAGCTTGCCACACAGCGCGTCGGAAGCGAGATGACCGGGGTTTCATCCATGTGGACCCGGGGTCCCGCCATGTCGTCCGAGAATGTCGGCCCCTAGCATGAGACGGTCCCCGAACAGTCCGGGGAGGAAGCGAGGCGACAGCCGTGAGCGACAGGTACCTGGGCACCGGCCACCTCCCCGAGGCCGCAGCTGACGGCCTCACCGGCGCCGTCCCTGAACATCTGCCGCGTCGGCTGGCGATCACCCTGTGGGACTTCTCCTGGTACACCCGGGCCGGTGCGGGGGAGCCCTACGCCGATCTCGACGCCGTCTGCGCCGACGCTGCGTCTCTCGGCTACAACACCATCCGCATCTGTGCTGCCCCGCTGCTGCTGTTCGGAGGGCTGGGGCTGGACGACCTGGCGACCGGCCTGGAGATCGAGGGGCTCGGTCCGGCTCCCACCGGCGGGTTCTACGGACAGAACACGCGCTGGTACGACACCCCTGGCGGCTACCGGATCGACCTCCGCTCCCGCTTGGCGGAACTCTTCGACGCCGCCGCGCGCCACGGCCTCCACCTCATCCTCGCGAGCTGGGAGTACCAGCAGTCGCCCAGCTTCGCCCGCTCCAGCGACTGGTTCACGGCGATCGACGCGGTCCCCCTGGAGCGCCGGTACGGGGTGCTGGCCGACGCGTGGCACCGGCTGATCGGCTGGGCCACGACGCTCGGCCACAGGGACCGCATCGCGCTCGTCGAACTCCACAACGAGGTCGACTTCTCGATCCTGCCCGACCTGCGTGACGGTGGCGAGGAGCCTCTGCGGAGGCTCCGGTCCGCCCACCCGGACCTGCTCATCACCGCCGGCTACGGCAAGCCGCCCCACCTGGCGATGCACCGCGTCTCCGCGGCCCTCGGGGCTGCGCAGTTCCACGTCTACAGCTATGGGGTGCTGGACGCGTTGCAGCGGCGCATCGACATCCGGGACGAGGACAGCGAGGGATTTCCCAACGCCCCGCTCCGGGCGCTCCTGCGTCCGGATGCGCCCTCCCCGACGGCCTACGGGACGCCCGCTCCGTGGAAGCTGCAGGCCACGGTCGTCACGTCGCAGATGATCTACGGCTACGACTGGGTGGATCCGGAGGCCTGGGACAGGTGGCTCTACGAGGAATACGGCCGGTACCACGAGGTGATGCAC